>NZ_WNXX01000001.1 GCF_009733795.1 Actinotalea caeni | reverse complement strand
CGCACCGAGACCTCTCGGTGCCCACCCACCCCCGAGGAGATCCATGGCTGACCCGACACCCGCCGGAAGCAGTGGCGCCGAGGCGGACGTGGCGACGGGTCGGCCTGACGCATCCGAGATCGACAGGCGGGCCAAGGACGTCGTCGCCCGCGTGCTCGCACGAGCCGGCACCGCGCTGCAGGACGACGCCACGGCAGGCTGGACCGACTACGACGGCGACCAGCTCGAGGTCGAGGAGCGCAGCGCGCTGCAGCGCGTGCAGGGCCTGTCCACCGAGCTCAGCGACGTCTCCGAGGTCGAGTACCGGCAGCTGCGGCTGGAGAAGGTCGTGCTCGTCGGCCTCTACAGCGGCAGCGGCCCCGCCCGCGCCGAGGCCGCCGAGATCTCGCTCCGCGAGCTCGCAGCGCTCGCCGAGACCGCGGGCTCGCAGGTGCTCGACGGCGTCCTGCAGCGTCGTGGCCAGCCCGACCCGGGCACGTACCTGGGGTCGGGCAAGGCTGCCGAGCTCGCCGACCTGGTGCGCGCCACCGGTGCCGACACCGTCATCGTCGACACCGAGCTCTCGCCGTCCCAGCGGCGCGGCCTCGAGGATGTCGTCAAGGTCAAGGTCATCGACCGGACGGCGCTGATCCTCGACATCTTCGCCCAGCACGCCAAGTCCCGCGAGGGCAAGGCGCAGGTCGAGCTCGCGCAGCTGGAGTACCTGCTGCCGCGCCTGCGCGGATGGGGCGAGTCGATGTCCCGGCAGGCCGGTGGCCGGGTCGCCGCCGGCGGTGCGGGCATGGGCTCGCGCGGACCCGGTGAGACGAAGATCGAGCTCGACCGACGGCGCATCCGCACCCGGATGGCACGGCTGCGGCGCCAGATCAAGGACATGGCGCCCGCGCGCGAGGCGCAGCGCCACGCCCGCCGCGCCGGGCACGTGCCATCGGTCGCGATCGTCGGGTACACCAACGCGGGCAAGTCCTCGCTGCTCAACCGGCTCACGGGCGCCGGCGTGCTCGTCCAGAACGCGCTCTTCGCCACGCTGGACCCGACCGTGCGGCGCAGCGCCACCCCGGACGGCCGCGTCTACACGATCGCCGACACGGTCGGGTTCGTGCGCAGCCTGCCCACCCAGCTCGTCGAGGCCTTCCGGTCCACGCTCGAGGAGGTGGCGGGTGCCGACGTCGTGCTGCACGTCGTGGACGCCTCGCACCCCGACCCCGAGGGCCAGCTGACCGCGGTCCGCGACACGCTGCGCGACATCGAGGGCGTCTCGCGGCTGCCCGAGCTCGTCGTGCTCAACAAGGCCGACCTCGCCGAGCCGGAGACGATCGCGCGACTGCGCACCCGGGAGCCGGACGCCGTCGCCGTCTCGGCGAAGACCGGCGCCGGCGTCGAGGAGCTGCAGGAGCGCCTCGCCGAGCTGCTGCCGCGGCCCGCCGTCGAGGTCGACGTCGTCGTGCCCTACCAGCGGGGCGACCTCGTGCACCGCGTTCACGTCTCGGGCGAGGTCCTCAGCGAGGAGCACACCGCCGACGGCACCCGGCTGCACGCGCGGGTGGACGGCGCGCTCGCGGCCGAGCTGGACCGCGCCGTCGCCCTCTGAGCAACGCTCCGGCGCCGGGTGGCGGTCGGACCGGCGCGTGCTGACCGCGGCCGCCGTCGACGGTGCGACGATGTCGGACGTGCCGTCGCCCGAGGTCGCCCAGCCCGACGACGTCCTGCCGCTCGGCGAGCTCGAGGACGTCGACGAGGTGCTCGACGCCGTCGTCGCCCGGATGGGCGGCGCCCGACGCGACGGGCAGCACGAGATGGCGCGCGCGGTCGCGAGCGCGCTGCAGCACGGCGAGCGGCTGATGGTGCAGGCCGGCACCGGTACCGGCAAGTCGCTCGCCTACCTCGTGCCGACGCTGCTGCACACCGTGCGCAGCGGCGAGCGCGCCGTCGTCTCGACCGCGACGCTCGCGCTGCAGCGGCAGGTGATCGGGCACGACCTGCCGCTGGTCGCCGACGTCGTCGCCGACCGGCTGCCCCGCGAGCCCTCGGTCGCCCTGCTCAAGGGCTGGCACAACTACGTCTGCAAGCACAAGATCGCCGGCGGCTACCCGGCCGAGGAGGACGCCGCCCTGTTCGACGTCGCGGCTGCGGCGCCGTCGGCGGCGGAGGAGCACCCCGCCGGCGCCGGCCGCGAGGACTCGCTCGGCGCCCAGGTCGTGCGGGTGCGCGCATGGGCCGAGGAGACCGCCACCGGGGACCGCGACGACATGGTGCCCGGCGTCAGCGACCGCGCGTGGCGCCAGGTCTCCGTGACCGCGATGGAGTGCCTCGGCCCCACGTGCCCGCTGCGCAGCGAGTGCTTCCCCGAGGCGGCGCGGCAGGCGGCCCGGGCGGCCGACGTCGTCGTCACCAACCACGCGATGCTCGGCATCGCCGCCTCCGGGTCGCCGGGAGCGCTGCCCGAGTTCGACGTGCTCGTCGTCGACGAGGCGCACGAGCTGCCCGCGCGGGTGACGGCACAGGCCTCGGTCGACCTGACGGCGCCCGCCGTCGAGCGCGTCGCCCGGCTCGCCCGGCGGCACGCCGCCGACGCCGCGCAGGCGCTCGAGGACGCCGGCTCGGTGCTGCGCACGGTGCTGACCGAGACGCCGGAGGGGCGGTGGGCCGACGCGCTGCCGCCCGAGGTGGAGGGCGCCGTCCGCGCGGTCGGCGACGCGGCGCGCCAGGTCGTCTCCGCGATCAAGCAGGACAGCGTCAAGGCGGGCGCGTCGCAGGGCGACGCCGGCGGTGCGCTCGTGCAGACCCGCTCGGCGGCGCTCGTGCTGTTCGAGATCGCCGACCGGCTGCTGTCCAACCGGCTGAAGAACCGCCAGGACGTCGTCTGGTGCAGCCGCGGCAGCGGCCCCGGCGAGCCGACGCGCATCAACGTCGCGCCGCTCGACGTCGCCGGCCCGATCGCGAACGCGCTGCTGGCGGACCGCGGCGCGGTCCTCACCTCCGCCACGCTCACCCTCGGCGGCACCTTCGACGCGACCGCCGCGGCGGTCGGGCTGGGTGGCGGCGACTACCGCGCGAGCGAGGTGCCGTCGCCGTTCGACTACGGCAAGCAGGGGATCCTCTACGTCGCGCGGCACCTGCCGCCGCCCGGCCGCGACGGCACCGACCCGCGGGTGCTCGACGAGATCGCCGAGCTGATCGAGGCCGCGGGCGGGCGCACGCTCGGCCTGTTCTCCTCGCGCCGTGGCGCCACCGCAGCCGCAGAGGCGATGCGCGAGCGGCTCGACGTGCCGGTGCTCGTGCAGGGCGAGGACTCGATCGCCTCGCTCGTCCGCGAGTTCACCGCCGATCCCGCCGCCTGCCTGTTCGGGACGCTGTCGCTGTGGCAGGGCGTCGACGTCCCCGGCGACGCGTGCCAGCTCGTGCTCATCGACCGCATCCCGTTCCCGCGACCCGACGACCCCGTGATGTCCGCGCGCGCGGAGGTCGTCGCGCAGCGCGGCGGCAACGGCTTCATGGCGGTCTCGGCCACCCACGCGGCGCTGCTGCTCGCGCAGGGCGCCGGGCGCCTGATCCGGCGCGTGCAGGACCGCGGCGTGGTCGCGATCCTCGACCCACGGGTCGCCAAGGCGCGCTACGGCAGCTTCCTCACCCGGTCGCTGCCGCCGCTGTGGCCGACGACCGACCCCGCCGTCGTGCGGGCCGCGCTGCGTCGGCTGCGCGACGAGCAGCCGACCTGAGCACGCAGGACCGGGCGCGGCGCGGGTGCCTCAGAGGGCGCGGAGCACGCTGACGACGCGGCCGAGGATCTCGCCGTCGGTCCCGTCGATGGGGGAGTAGGCCGGGTTGGCGGGCAGCAGCCAGACCTTGCCGTTGTCGCGCTTGAGCGTCTTCACGGTGGCCTCGCCGTCGATCATCGCGGCGACGATCTCGCCGTTCTCGGCGACCTGCTGGCGCCGGATGACGACGTAGTCGCCGTCGCAGATCGCCGCCTCGATCATGGAGTCGCCGACGACCTTGAGCAGGAAGAGCTCGCCCTCACCGACCAGCTGACGGGGGAGCGGGAAGACGTCCTCGACCGCCTGCTCGGCGAGCATCGGGCCACCGGCGGCGATGCGACCGACGACCGGCACGTAGGACGGCGCGGCCGCGGTGGTGTCGCCGTCGTGCAGGGTCAGGTGCCGGCCCGCGCCCTCGGCGGCGACGGCCACGTCGTCGTCGGGAGCGACGATCTCGATCGCACGGGTCGAGATCGGGTCGCGGCGCAGGTAGCCCTTCTCCTCGAGCACCTGGAGCTGGTACTTCACCGACGACGGGCTGGCGAGCCCGACCGCGTCACCGATCTCGCGCATCGTGGGCGGGTAGCCGCGCGAGGCGAGACTGCTGCGGATGGCCTCCATGATCCGCTGCTGACGCTCGGTCAGTCGTGAGCCGGTCCGCACGTCCGGGTCGGTGGGGGTCATCGATGGCTCCTGTCTCGCGCCGGCTTCTCCGCGACATCTCGCCGATCCCGGGTGCCGGGTCGACCGCGTCCCGAGGCCCGTCGGGGCGGATGTCGGTGGTGCGTGGTGGTGTGGACCTCGTGAGAACAAGCGTACGAGCAGGGCACCTGCAGGACAAACATCCGTTCGACCCGCGTGTCGGCGGCGGCGCGGGCGCGCCCTGCCGCGCCGCGCACGTCGGGGCGGCGCCGTCCGCTGCGCGCCCCGCGGCGACGACGGCGGCGACGCCCGGCGGCGTCGATCTCGACACGCTCCGAACATGCGTGCTAGTGTCGAACACGCGTACGACGAACGTGCGTACGACCGATCGGCGGCCCGAGGCTCGCCGGGCGGCCGTCGCACCGGCTCCCGCCCTTCCCCCTCGAGGAGTACCGATGAGCGCTCTGGCCCACCCCGCACCGTTCTCCGGCTCGGTCGCACCGCTGCCGCGCCGGCGCCACCTCGCGCTCGTCCCCGCTCCGCAGGAGGCGCCGCTGGCCGACGTCATCCCGTTCCCGGTGCAGGCGCAGCCGGTCGGTCGACCGGCGGCCCGTCCGGTCCCTGCCCGGCAGCCGGCGCGCGTCGCCGAGGCGGAGGCGCCGCTGCGGCTCACCGTCCGCGGTCGGCGCGTGCTCGCGACGCTGCTGGTCGTCGCGGCTGGGGTGGTGGGATCGGTGCTCGGGGCCGTGGTCTCCTCGGACGCGACGCCCGCGGAGGTGGAGACGATCACGGTCCCTGCCGGCGAGACCCTGTGGGGCATCGCGAGCCAGGTCGCCGAGCCCGGTGCGGACGTGCGCGACGTCGTCGCCCAGATCGCCCGCCTCAACGACCTCGAGGGCTCGACGATCGTGGCCGGCTCGGAGCTGGTGGTCCCCGCGCGCGACTGAGGCGCGGGTGCCGCCGGTGGGCTCGGGTTGCGCTGCCCTCGCCCGGCCACCTAGATTCCTACATCTAGTACTTACAGTGGTGTGATCTGACAGATGTAGCGTCTGCTCGGGCTCGGCGCGGCTACGGCCGCACCGGCGCGACGGACGGCCGTGGCGAGGGGAGCCGGTGCGTGCACTGCCCGTTCTGCCGTCATCCCGACTCGCGCGTGGTCGAGACCCGGACGGCCGACGACGGGGCGTCGATCCGCCGTCGTCGCCACTGCCCGGAGTGCGGCCGTCGCTTCACGACGCTGGAGACGACCAGCCTCGTCGTCGTCAAGAGATCGGGCGCCGCGGAGCCGTTCAGCCGCGACAAGATCGCCGCGGGCGTCCGCAAGGCGAGCCAGGGCCTGCCCGTCGGTGACGACGACATCGCGCGGCTGGCCCAGCAGGTCGAGGAGTCGATCCGCAGCACCGGTGCCGCGGAGGTCGACGCGCACGAGGTGGGCCTGGCGATCCTCGGCCCGCTGCAGGAGCTCAACGAGATCGCCTACCTCCGCTTTGCGAGCGTGTACCGGGGGTTCACCTCGCTGGAGGACTTCGAGGCCGCGATCACGGCGCTGCGACACGACCGCGACCGCCGCACGGCCGACGAAGCCCAGGACGAGGAGCCGGACGGGGTCGTAGGCTGACAGGGCTGCCGTCGGCGGCGCCGGAGGGGAAGCCGGCGCTGTCGACGGCTTTCAGTATCTTGCTTCATTCCTACAAGAAGAAGTTATGATCTTCATATGGCTGGAATGATGTGTGCGGCTGTCCTCGGGGACCTCGTCGACTCGCGCCGCACGAAGGACCGCGCCGCGCTGCACGCGCGGTTCCGCGAGGCCATCGAGCGCGCCAACGCCGAGCTGCAGCCGCGCACGCCGCTGCGCATCACGGTCGGCGACGAGTACCAGGGCGCCTTCGACACCGTCGGCCAGGCGCTGCACGCGGCGCTGTGGCTGCGGCTGCAGCTGCTGCCGCTCGGCGACCTGCGGCACGGGATCGGGTGGGGCGAGGCGCGCGTGCTCGAGGAGGAGCCGCGCGTCGAGGACGGGCCCGCCTGGTGGGCGGCGCGGGCGGCGATCGAGACCGCCGAGAGCGAGAGCCGCCGGGCGGCCACGCGCGCGGTGCGGACCCGGTACGAGCGCGCTCCCGGCAGCGACGGCCCGGACGCCGGCGCCGTCAACGCCGCGCTGCTGTGCCGCGACCAGCTGCTGGCGCAGGGCGACGAGCGTGCCCTGCGGCTGCTGCGCGGCCTGCTCGCGGGCCGCACCCAGGTCGAGCTGGCCGAGGACGAGGGGATCTCGCCGTCGGCGGTGTCGCAGCGGGTGCGCAACGACGGGCTCGCGGTCATCGTCGCGGCCGACGAGATGCTGCGGGAGGTCGCATGACCTGGCTGGCCCTGCTCCTGGTGGGCTGCGGCGTCGTCGACCTCGCCAACCGGCAGCGGGCGCCGCGGTGGCTGCCGCCCGTGCTCGGCGCGGGCGTCGCGCTCGTGCTCGGGCTGCTCGCCGGCCAGACCGGGCTGCGGCTGCTCGCGCTGCTCGTGGTCGCGGCCCTGGTCGTGCTGTGGAGCCGCACCGTGGCCCGGGCCTTCGACGGCGGCCGGGCGTGGCCGCCGCTGCTCGTGCTCGGTGGCGGCGTCCTGCTGGCGCTGGTCACCTCGGGCCTGGTCGCACCCGCGGCCGGCCCGCTCGACGGCTGGTGGCACGGGCTGACGTGGCCGCTCGCCCAGGGCGTCCCGGTCGAGCGTGCGCTGCTCGTGCTGGGCGTGCTGCTGCTGCAGCCCAGCACCGGCAACGTCGTCGTCCGGCTCGCGCTGGCCGCGACCGGGACCGTCGACCCCGCCCGCACCGCGACCCAGGCCGCGGCCGACCCGGGCGACCCCTCGCACGAGCTCAAGGGCGGGCGGCTGCTCGGCCCGATGGAGCGGCTGCTCATCGTCGGCCTCGGGCTGGCGGGCAACCTCACCGCGGCGAGCATCGTCGTCGCTGCCAAGGGGCTGCTGCGGTTCCCCGAGCTGAGCTCGCGCAAGGAGCAGGAGCAGGTGCACCGCCTGACCGAGTACTTCCTCGTCGGGTCGTTCGTCAGCTGGATGATCGCGCTCGGCTCGCTCGCGATCCTGGCAGGCTGAGCGCGTGCTCGTCGCGATGGCCGGTCTTCCCGGCGCAGGCAAGAGTGCTGTCGCGGCGGCGCTGGGGCGCGAGCTGCGCGCGCCCGTGCTGGCTGTCGACGCCGCCGAGGCCGCGATGTGGCGATCGGGGATCGACGCGACGCAGCGCGACGGGGTGGGGCTCGCCGCCTACGCCGTCGTGCACACCGCGGCCGCCGCCGCGCTCGACGCCGGTCACACGGTGGTCGTCGACGCCGTCAACGCGGTCGCGCCGGCGCGCGACGCCTGGCGCGGGCTCGCTCGCGAGCACGGTGTCGCGCTGCGCTGGATCGAGGTGGTGTGCTCCGACCCCATGCTGCACCGCGCCCGCCTCGAGGAGCGCGGCAGCCGCTACGCGGAGCTCGCCGAGCCGACGTGGTCGCAGGTGCAGGCGCGCGTCGTCGAGCCCTGGGACGACGACCGGCTCGTGCTCGACTCGGTCCGGCCGCTCGCCGAGCTCCTCCCCGAGGCGCTGCGCCACGTGACCGGCCGGCACGCCGGTCGATAACCGCTGGTACGGGCCGACGCCGTCGGGCAGGCTGGGAGCAGGACGAGGGTAGGGAAGGATGAGCCGCATGAGCGACGACAAGAGCACCGAGGACAACCCGCTGGCCGACGCCAAGGCGAAGATGCGCGAGGCGCTGGAGCGCAAGAAGGAGCAGGAGCACCTCACCGCGGAGGGCCGGCGCAACACCGGCCAGGTGCACGGCTCGGAGGTCGCCGGCGGTCGGCGGATGTTCCGCCGCAAGTCGGGCGGCTGAGAGCTGCCCGCCCGCTAGCGCGAGGCGGTCGCCTCGAGCACCCGGACCCGGATCGTCGGGTCCATCGCCTCGAGCTCGGCGACCGCCTCCGCGGGCACCGGCGCGTCGACGTCGGTGGCCACGTAGCCGATGTCGCCCCACGTGCCCAGCACCTGCGACTCGACGTTGACGCCGACCTTCGACAGCGCCTGGTTGACCCCGGCGAGCACGCCCGGCACGTTGCGGTGCAGGTGGGCGATGCGGTGCCCGCCCTCGCGCGGCCGGTCGAGGATCAGCGAGGGCACGTTGACCGAGAGGCTGGTCGTGCCGTAGTCGACGTAGTCGCGCAGCTTGGCCGACACGAACAGCCCGATGTCCTGCTGGGCCTCCTCGGTCGAGCCGCCGATGTGCGGCGTGAGGATGACGTTGGGCAGGTGGCGCAGCTCGGAGTCGAAGGCGTCGCCCGCGTTCTTGGGCTCCTCAGGGAAGACGTCGACGGCGGCCCCGACGATGTGGCCCGACAGCACCCGCTCGCGCAGCGCCCCGTAGTCGACGAGGAAGCCGCGCGAGAGGTTGAGGAACACCGACCCCGGCCGCATGCGCGCGAACTGCTCGGCGCCGAACATGCCGGCGTTGCCGGGGCGCCCGTCGACGTGCAGCGTGACGATGTCGGCGACCTCGAGCAGCTCGTCGAGCGACGACATCCGCACCGCGTTGCCGAGCGCGAGCTTCTCGGCGGTGTCGTAGAACACGACGCGCAGACCGAGCGCCTCGGCGACGACCGACAGCTGGGTGCCGATGTTGCCGTAGCCGACGATGCCCAGCGTGCGGCCGCGCACCTCGTGCGCGCCGGTGGCCGACTTGTCCCAGACGCCGTCGTGCAGCGCCTTGTCCTTCTCGGTGAGCCGGCGGGTCAGGGCGATGATCTCGGCGAGCGCGAGCTCGACGACCGAGCGGGTGTTGGAGAACGGCGCGTTGAACGCCGCGACCCCGGCCTGGGCCGCGTGCCGCAGGTCGATCTGGTTGGTGCCGATGCAGAAGGCGCCGATCGCGAGCAGCGACGGGGCGTTGTCGATGACGTGCGCCGTGACCTGCGTCTTGGAGCGGATCCCCAGCAGCTCGACGCCGTCGAGGGCGCTGATCAGCTCGTCCTCGTCGAGGGCGCCGCGCAGCGTCGTCACCTCGACTCCGGCCTTCTCGAGCGTCTCGCGGGCGAGTGCGTGCACGTTCTCCAGCAGCAGGGCCTTCACACGTCCATCGTCTCAGGCGCCCGAGCCGACCGACGCCCCTGGACCACACAGTGGGACGCACGTCACGCCCCTCGTGCCGGACGGTGCGCGCCCGATCAGCCCTCGGCCTGCTCGAACCCCGCCGGCAGCGGACGGCTGTGCACGACGTCGAGGTGGCGCGTCGGGCGGGTCATCGCGACGTAGAGGTCGCCCGCACCGGTCGCGGCCTCGGCGATCGCGGCCGGCTCGACGAGCACGACGTGGTCGAACTCCAGGCCCTTCACCCGCTCGGGGTCGAGCACGACGAGCGGTGCGGTGAGGTCGGCCTCGCCCTCGACGCCCAGCGCCGCCGCCATCTCGGCCCGCGACGCCCTGGCGGTGACGACCGCGACGGTGCCGCCCGCGGCCTGCGCGCGCTCGACGGCCTCGCGGACGGTCGCGACGACGTCGTCGGTCGGCAGCAGCCGGACGGCGTCGGGCTCGTCGCGCGCCGAGCGCACCGGCGAGGGCGGGCGGTCCGGGTCGGCCGCCGTCGCGACGGCCACGGCGAGGTCCATGACCGAGCGCGGGGTGCGGTAGTTGATCGTCAGCTCGACGAGCCGCCAGTCGCCGCGCAGCGGGCCGTCGAGCGCGTCCTCCCAGCGCCGCACGCCGGCGCGCGCGGAGGTCTGGGCGACGTCGCCGACGATCGTCATCGAGCGGCGCGGGTTGCGCCGCAGCAGCGCCCGCCACGCCATCTCGGACAGCTCCTGCGCCTCGTCGACGACGACGTGCCCGTAGGTCCAGCCGCGGTCGGCGAGCGCGCGCTCGGCGGTCGTCAGGTGCGGGCCGGACTCGGCGAACCGGGCCGCCAGCTGCTCGGCGGTGACCAGACCGCCGCCCAGTCCTTCGCCGAGCACCTGCTGGGCGTACTCGAGCTCCGAGCGCCGCTGCGCCTCGGCCTCCTGGCGGGCGCGGCTGCGCTCGGCGGCGTCCTCGGGGCCGATCAGCTCGGCGGCCTCGTCGACCAGCAGCACGTCGGCCGGCGTCAGCGGTGCGTCGGCCGGGCGCTCGAGCAGCCTCAGGTCGGCAGGTGTGAGGTCGCCGCGAGCGGCCTCGGCGAGCCGGTGCGGCTTGGCGAAGAGCTCGGTCACCAGGCCGGTCGCCGTCAGCGGCATCCAGCACAGGTTGAGGGCGACCCGCACGTCGCGCGCGGTCCGCAGCTCCTCGACGAGGTCGGCGCGCTCGTCGGGGTCGACCCCGCCGAGCGCCTCCGCGTACTGCCTGGCGAGCACGGTGAGCATGTGCCGCACGAACGTCACGCGGCCCTCGTTGTGGGTGCGGTGGGCGCGGCGCGCACGCGCGTGGCCCTCGCGGACGTCGCTGGGCAGCAGCCGCACGGTGTGCGACCCGACCTTGAGGTCGCGCGCCGGCAGCACCCGCTCCTTGGCGCGCACGGCGCGGGCGATGATGCGTGACCACACCGCGCGGCCCTTGATCTCGGCGACCTCGTCCGGCTCGCTGCCGGTCGCGGAGACGCCGGGCACGAGGTCGGCGAGGGTGAGCGACACGACGCCGGTCTCGCCCAGCGAGGGCAGCACGGCCTCGATGTAGCGCAGGAACACGCGGCTCGGCCCGATGAGCAGCACGCCCGAGCGCTCGAGCACCTCGCGGTTGGCGTAGAGCAGGTAGGCGGCGCGGTGCAGCGCGACCGCGGTCTTGCCGGTGCCCGGCCCGCCCTGCACGACGAGGATGCCGTCGGCCTCGGAGCGGATGACGGCGTCCTGCTCGGCCTGGATGGTGGCGACGATGTCGCCCATCCGCCCGGTGCGGTGCGCGAGCAGCGCGGACATGAGCGCGCCCTCGCCCGCGAGCGGCGTGGCGTCGTCGAGACCGTCGGCGTCGAGGAGGTCGTCCTCGACCGAGATCACCCGACGGCCGCGGGTCTGCAGGTGCCGTCGCAGCACGACGCCCTCGGGGGAGGCGGCGGTCGCCTGGTAGAACGGCCGCGCCGCGGGCGCGCGCCAGTCGGTCAGCAGCGGCACCTGCTCGGCGTCGGAGACGCCGATGCGACCGACGTAGCGCCGGGCGCCGTCGTCGAGGTCGAGACGGCCGAACACGAGGCGCTCCTCGACCGCGTCGAGCTGCGCGAGGCGGTCGGCGTACAGCGTCGCGAACGCGTCGCGCTCCGACCGGTTCTGGTGCGTCCCGGAGGCGCCGGCGCGCTGCACCGACCGCAGCCGCCGGCGGGCGTCGTCGCGCAGCTCGTCGATGCGGTGGTAGACCGTGTCGACGTAGCGCTGCTCGTGCGCGAGGGCGCGCTCGAGCGCGGACGTGGCCTCCTGGTCGTCAGGCACGTCATCAGGCACGATGGAGCGGTCCCCCTCGGTCGGGTTCTGTCGGGTCGGCGGCTGCACGGGCGGCCGTCCATTATCCACCCCGCGGACGGGCGAGGGTGCGGACGGCCTCGCGCGGGCGCCGGCGGCCTCGCGCGGGAATGCGATCGTGCTGAGTCGTGTTGCGTAGGCGAGGAGGATGAGGTGCGCAACCCAGCTGAGCTCTACACCACCACAGGCGCCCAGGGGCGCCGTGCGGCGGTGCTCGTGCACGCCCTGTCGGGATCGGTCGACGCGGGCCACGCGGGCCGGCTCGTCGCCGAGCACCTGACCGCCAAGCTGCCGAGCGAGCGCGTGGCGACGTTCGACGTCGACCAGCTCATCGACTACCGCTCGCGTCGGCCCGTCATGACCTTCGACGGCGGCTCGTGGGTCGACTACGAGGCGCCGAGCCTGGTCGTCGACCTGCTCCGCGACGACGAGGGCGTGCCGCTGCTGCTGCTCCACGGGCTCGAGCCCGACCTGCACTGGGAGGCGTTCGTCGCCGCCGTGCGGCAGATCATCGACGACTTCGGCGTCACCGCGACCGTCGGCGTGCACGGCATCCCGATGGGCGTGCCGCACACGCGGCCCGCGACCGTGACGGCGCACGCCACCCGTGCGGACCTGATCCCCGACCACCCGAGCTTCTTCGGCTCGCTCAAGGTTCCGGGGTCGGCCGCCGCCCTGCTCGAGCTGCGCCTGGGCGAGGAGGGGCGCGACGCGCTGGGCTTCGCGGCGAACGTGCCGCACTACCTGGCGCAGACCGAGTACCCGCAGTCCGCCGCCGAGCTGATCCGGCAGGTCTCCCGCGCGACCGGCCTGAGCCTGCCGGTGGGCGACCTCGAGGCCGAGGGTGCCCGCGTGCTCGCCGAGATCGAGCGGCAGATCGAGGGCTCCGAGGAGGTGCTCGCGGTCGTGCGCGCGCTCGAGACGCAGTTCGACAGCTTCGCCGAGGACGCCGCCAGCCGCGGCCGCGCGCCGCTGCTCGCGCAGACCGAGGAGCTGCCGAGCGCCGACGAGCTCGCGGCCCAGGTGGAGGCGTTCCTCGCCGGCAAGGACGGCACCGCCGAGGAGCCGGGCGCCGACGGCTGAGCGACCGCCGAACGAAATGCGAGCGCTACTCTGTGGCGCCCGCGCGGGGCCCGTGCAAGACTGCCGACGTTGCAGGTTTTCTCTACGTTTTTCCGGGGCATGACCCAGAGCACGACGTGGGTGAGGCATTGCGGCACAACGAGCCGGTCTACCCGAGGTCGGCTCATGGAAGTCCCGGAAGGACACGCAACAGATGGCACAGGGAACCGTCAAGTGGTTCAACGCTGAGAAGGGCTACGGGTTCATCGCCCAGGACGGCGGCGGCGACGACGTCTTCGTCCACTTCTCGGCGATCCAGGCCGATGGCTACCGTTCGCTGGACGAGGCGCAGCGCGTCGAGTTCGAGATCACCCAGGGCCCCAAGGGCCCGCAGGCGGAGAGCGTCCGTCCGCTCTGAGACGCCCCTGACGCGCCCCCGACCGGCGCGTGACGACGGGCCCGCACCTCTCCAGGTGCGGGCCCGTCCGCGTGTCGGCGCGGCGCGTCCGCCCACCGCCCTCGCCGAGATCGAAGAGACGTGTCGAGATCGAGGAGATGTCTCCGCGATCTCGGCCCAGAACCTCGATCTCGGCCCCGCGCGGACCGACGGCGGCGGTCAGCCGGCCGCGGGCGGCGGCGGGTCGGTGAGCGGGGTGGCGCCGGCGACGAAGTCCTCGAGCTCGGCCTCGCCGACGAGACCCGCCGGCACCGGCAGGGTGCGCAGCGCGCGGGCGAGGCCGTCGCGCTCGACACGGGCGTGCGAGGCGGCGAGCACGACGTTGCCGTACCGTCGCGCCTTGAGGACGCTCGGCTCGCCGATCGCGACGACGTGGGGGAACACCGTCCGCACGGTCGCGGCCTCGCGCCGCGCGGTCTTCATCGGCGGGGAGTCGGCCAGGTTGGCCAGGTAGAGGCCGTCGGGCCGCAGCCGCCGCGCCACCTCCTCGGTGAACTCCAGCGTGCGCAGGTGATCGGGCACGTGCCTGCCCGCGAAGGCGTCGCGGACGACGACGTCCGCGCCGGCCTCGGGCAGCGTCGCCAGCTCGGCGCGCGCGTCGCCGACCCGGATCCGCAGCCGCGGCGAGCGCGGCAGGTCGAACCACTCGCGCACGCGCTCGGCGAGCTGGGCGTCGATCTCGACCGCGAGCTGGCGCGGCTCGGACCACCGCGCGTCGACCGCACGCGCGAGCGTGCAGCCCGCGCCGCCGAGGTGGACCGCGCGCAGCCGGTCGACGTCGCCGTGGGTGGCCCGCAGCACCACCATCATCTGCTGCATGTACTCGAAGACCAGGTGGCTGGGGTCGTCGAGGTCGAGGTGCGAGCTCTCGACGCCGTCGAGCAGCAGCATCACGCCGTCGGTGTCGGACCTCAGCTCTACGGTGGCGGTCGAGGTGATGACCGGCTCGTCGGGCAGCAGGGAGGGGGCGCGGCGCCTGGGCATGCCTCGAGGGTAGGGCTGCGGCACACCGGCCCCGACCCTTGACGGATTCGTACGAATGTTCGACAATGGACACCCGCCGAATGGCGGGGCGAGCGGAGGGAAGGAGGCCGAGGTGGTCACGACCATGCGAACCGCGGTCGGGTACCCCGCGGCGCACCAGCTGCTGCGTCGGGCGCAGCTCGAGCTCGACGCCGCCGATGCCAGCGCCGACCCGCAGACGGCGTTCCTGCACGCGCACATGGCGGCGATCCGGACCGCCTCGGCCGTGCTCGCGATCGCGCCCGGCGCACCGCGGCGCCGCCGTCGGGTGCTCAGCGTCTGGGAGCAGCTCGCCGAGGCCGGCCCCGCGTGGGAGCGCTGGGCCGCGACCTTCGCGGCCGGGGCACCCGTGCGGGCCGCGATCGAGGCGGGGCGGCTCCCCGAGCTCGACGAGCGGGTCGCCGCCGTCGCCCTCGACTCGGCACGCGACTTCCACGACGAGGTCCGCGCCACCGTGCGCGAGGCCGAGACGGTCGCCGTGCCGTCGCTCGCGTCCTGAGGCGCGGGCGAGCGGCGTGGTGCGATGAGCTGGGCGACATGAGTGGGGTGGCGTGAGCAGGGCCCCGCGGAACGAGAACGTCCGCCGGGACTGGGGTGGCGACGACAGCGCGACGCCGATCCTCCACGTCGACATGGACGCGTTCTTCGCCGCCGTCGAGCTCATCGACCGACCCGAGCTGCGCGGGCTGCCGGTGATCGTCGGCGGTGCGCAGCGTGGCGTCGTGCTGTCCGCCACCTACGAGGCCCGCGCCGCAGGCGTGCGCTCGGCGATGTCGATGGCGCGTGCACGTGCGCTGTGCCCGCACGCGATCGTCATCCCGCCCGACCACCACCGCTACCGCGACGTCTCGACGGCGGTGATGCGGATCCTGGGCGACATCACCCCGGTCGTCGAGCCGCTGAGCATCGACGAGGCGTTCCTGGACGTCTCCGGCGCCCGCCGCCGCATCGGCTCGCCCAGCCGCATCGGCGAGCTGATCCGGCAGCGGATCGCCGACGAGCTGCAGGTGACCGCGTCGGTCGGGATCGCGTCGACGAAGTTCGTGGCCAAGCTCGCCTCCAGCCACGCCAAGCCCGACGGGCTGCTGCTCGTGCCGCACGAGGCGACCGTGCCGTTCCTGCACTCGCTGCCGGTCGGTGCGCTGTGGGGCGTGGGGGAGCGCACCGAGGAGGTGCTGGCGCGCGCCGGCATCCGCACGGTCGCGGAGCTCGCGCACGCGCCGATGGGCACGCTCGAGCGCGCGCTCGGCGGCCACGGCAGCAAGCGGCTGCGCGACCTCGCGTGGGGGCGCGACCCGCGCTCGGTGCAGCCGGTGCGGCACGAGAAGTCGATCGGGCACGAGCAGACCTTCGGCACCGACCTCACCGACGTCGCCGAGATGACCGCGGCGCTGCTCGACTTCTCGCACCGCTGCGCCGCCCGGCTGCGCGCCGGTGGGCTCGTCACCGGCTGCGTGTCGATCAAGGTCCGGATGGCCGACTTCACGACGCTCACGCGCTCCCACACGCTCGACGCCCCGACCGACGTCGCGCACGACATCTACCAGGCCGCGCGGCAGCTCCTCGCGGGCGTGACGCTGCCCCGCGACGGGGTGCGTCTGCTCGGCGTGCGGTGCGAGGCGCTCAGCGACGCGTCGACGACGTTCGTGCAGGTCCCGCTGGATGCGGCCGGCCCGGAACGTCGGGTCGCGGAGCGCGCGATGGACCAGGTGCAGGCCCGTTTCGGACGCGCCGCGGTCACGGCCGGGTCACTCCTGCGCCAACCAACTACCGAACCTGACGGAGGGGACATATCCTGAGGGTGCACCCGGTGGACAACGGGGCAGAACCGGAGGTGACATGCCTCTCTCCGAGTACGAGCAGCGCGTGCTGGACGAGATGGAGCAACAGCTCCGCTCCGACGACCCCAGACTCGCGAAGGCGATCTCGGGTGGCGTGCCGAGGCGCCCGCTCCACGTCGCGCTCGGCGGGGTCGTCGTGCTCGCAGGGATCGGCCTGCTGTTCGCGGGCCTCTTCTACGCACAGATCTGGCTGGGCCTGCTGGCCTTCGTCGCGATGTTCGCCGGCGTGCTGCTGGCGCTGCGACGGCCGCAGGCCTCGGGGGAGCCGACCGCACCGGCGCGGCAGGGCGACAACGTGCGCCCGCTCCGCCAGCGCAGCACCGGGTCGTCCTTCATGGACCGCCTCGAGGAGCGCTGGGACCGACGCCGCCGCGACGACCGCTGACGCGTCGCGACACCGGGCCGCGAGGGGTCAGACCCCGACGCGGTCCCGCCGCTGCTCGCGGTGCGCTGCGCGCGCCGAGGACAGCGCCGCGTCGAGCCACCCGGTGAGCTCGGCGTCGTCGGGGAGCGCGGTGCCCCGCGGGGCGTAGCTGAACGTCTCGACGGCGCCGGCGAGCCGTAGCAGCGCCGCCGCACCGTCGTCGTCGATCAGCTCGGCCGCCTCGCGCGCGACGGCGCGCGGCGTGCGGGTGGGGGAGACGTCCACACCGAGCCGCGCGAGGTGGTGCAGCACGTGGTCCCACCGCTCGCGCAGGTCGGGCGAGCGCCGGGCGCGTCGGGTCGCGAGGGTGCTCGCGCCGACCGCGGCCAGGACCAGCAGCGCGAGCACCAGCAGCCACGGCGACCCGCCGCTGGTCTCCTCCGTCGCGGGCGTCTGCCCGCCGGTGGTCGTCGTCGCCTCCGACCGGCCGGCGGTCGGCTGCGTGCTCGTCGCCGACGTCGTCGGCTCGGTCGTGGCGGCCGTCGGCTGCTCGGGCGCGTACTCGGGCGGCGGTCCCGCCTGCACGCCGGGCGTGGGTTCGAACCGCACCCAGCCGACGTCGTCGAACAGCACCTGCGGCCACGCGTGCGCGTCGTGGGAGGTCACGGCGACGACGCCGTCGCTGCTGGCCTCGCCCGGCAGGAAGCCCACCGCGAGCCGCGCCGGGAAGCCGAGCGTGCGCGCCATCACGACCATCGCCGTCGCGAACTGCACGCAGTACCCGTGCCTGTCGTTGAGGAAGTCCCAGACCGCGTCGGGCGTGCTGGGCGCAGCGACCGACGTCGAGTAGACGAACCGTGCAGGGTCGCGCAGGTAGTTCTGGATCGCGAGGAGCTGCTCGTACGGCGTCTCCGCGCCCGCCTCGGCCACGACGTCGCGGGCGACCTCGGCGATGTCGCTCTCGTAGCCGGTCTCGGGGAGCGCGAGCAGCTCGGCCGGCACGTCGTCGGGCGGGCGCAGCGACGCCAGCCGGTCGCCGTCGAGCTCGCGCGGCACGATCCGCACCCCGTAGGTGATCGCGCCACCGACGTGCGCGACGACCTCGTCCGCGGCCGCGAGGTAGTCGGCACCGGTGTCGAGGTCGAGCAGCCGCGGCTCGCCCGGCAGCAGCAACCGGTCCTGGCCGAGGTGCTGCACCGAGATCCGGATGTCGACCGGGTCGCCGCTCGGCAGCCCGTCGGTCGGCGTCGGCCACAGCAGCTGGCCCTCGAACGGCACGAGCTCGCCACGGTCCGGGCGGGACCAGCTGCTGCCGTCGAAGGTGTCGACGGTGTACGCGTGCAGCGGGCCGACCTGCTCCGGCTCGGCGCCGGTCCAGGTGAACAGGTCGGAGTCGGTGGAGCGCAGCAGGTCGTCGCGCAGGCCGAGCCCGAGATCCAGACGCGTGGTGCTGGAGCCCACGAGCTCGTAGATCGGGTGCCAGCGCACCGGGACCGGGACCCGCAGCAGCGTCGGCGCGAGGGCGAACGCCGCCACCAGCGCGGTCACCGTGACGGCGGCGGTCGCGGCCGCCGACGCCGCGCTCGGCCGGCGCCGGTAGCGGGTGTCGTCCCTGGCCTGGACGGCGATGAGCAGCACGTAGGCGGCGGCCGCGAGCACGAGCACCGGCGTGCTGACCGGCGCGCCCAGCATGATCGGCACGCACCACAGCCCGAGCACCGGCAGGCCGGACCAGGCCGGCGCCCAGGCGCCGATCGCGAGCATCTCCGCCAGCACGAGCAGGAGCAGCACGCCCGCCGTCACCAGCAGCGCCACGCCGTCGCCCGTGCCGATCGGCGGGTAGGAGGTGCGCATCTGCTCGAGCGTCGGCGGCACCAGCTCGACCACCGAGCGGATCGTGGACTGCGTCGGCAGCACGCCGAGCAGCGCGTCGTCGGGGAAGTACACCGCCGTGATCGCGAGCAGCCCCGTGACCAGACCCAGCAGGGACGGCAGCCCCGCGGACCGGGTCCGCGTGCGCAGCAGCGTCGTCACCAGCATCGCGGCGCCGCCGCACACGAGCGTGCGCCCCAGCCACAGCGCGGGCACCACCAGCGACTGCAGCGTCACGGCGCTGATCCCCACCATCGCGACGACGGTGGCGAGCGCGAGCAGCCGTCTCACCGGACCTCCACGCTCGTCAGGGCGAGCCACGCCTCGGCGATGCTCCCGCGGCCCTCGCAGCCGCCGACGACCCAGCCGCCGTGCTGCAGCAGCCCGACGAGGGCGTTGTCCGGGTCGACCGGGTCGACGACCAGAGCGGTCGACTGCCGCAGCGCGCCACCGGCGGCGATCGAGGCGTCGAGGCTCGCAGCCGGACGGTCCAGCACCGCGACGACGCCCGCCGACGTCGACCGCTGCACCGAGCGCAGCGCGTCCGCGGCGTGCTCGGCCGCGGGCTCGGCGAGAGCGAAGAGGTCGAGCGCGTCACCGACCGTCGTCGTCGTGACGTCGACGAGCCGCCCGTCGGCGACGGTCACGACACGCACGGTGTAGCCGCCCCGCAGCAGCGCCACGGCCATCGACGCCGCAGCGCTCACCGCCCACTCGGCGGCGTCGTCGCGCTCGTCTCCGAGCAGCAGCAGGACGTCGATCACGCGTGTCGTCGTCGGCTCGTCGTGCCGCACCATCAGCTCGCCGTGGCGGGCGGTGGAGCGCCAGTGGACCCGGTGCAGGTCGTCGCCCCGGCGGTACTCGCGGACCGTCAGGTCCTCCAGCGTGCGCTGCGGCAGACCGTGCGAGCGCGGCGCCGACGCCTCCAGCGCGCGCGCCACGACCGCGTCGTCGACGTGCTCGGTCCGGGGCCAGACCAGCACGTCGGCGACGTCTCCGATCGGCGTGCGCCACCACACGATCGCCCACGGGTCGGACCGGACCAGCACCGCGGGCCCCAGCACGTGGCGGCCGCGCTGGGACGGCAGCACCGCGTAGGAGTACGGGCCGAGGCCGCGCCGGCGCAGCGTCGCAGGCACCCGCTCGCGCAGCGAGGACCAGGGCGGCAGCGCGGCCCCGGTCGGCGTCAGCTCGACCGAGCCGCCGACGTCGACCTGCCAGCCGCGCGGCCGCAGCGTGCGTCGTAGGCCGCGCCGCGACGCGAAGGCGCTGCTCACGAGTGCCCACAGCAGCGCGACGACGGGGATCGCCAGCACGACGGCGGCGATGCGCGCCGTCGTCAGCGACTGCAGCGCCGCGGCGACCGCCGCGAGCAGCGCACCGACCAGCAGCATGCCCCAGCCGCGGGCCGTGACACGGACGCCGGTCGCGCCGCTCATCGTGGGACGGGCAGCGTGCGGCGGATCTCCTCGAGCACGTCGGCGGCGGTCGTCGACCCCGAGCGGGCCGAGCGCGTCAGCGCCAGCCGGTGCCCGAGCACGGGCACGAGCACCTCCTGCACGTCGTCCGGGATGACGAAGTCGCGCTCGGACAGCGCGGCGACCGAGCGCGCCAGCGCGAGCAGCTGCAGCCCCGCGCGGGGCGAGGCGCCGAGCTCGACCGCGTCGTGCTGCCGCGTCGCGCGCACCAGCGCGAGCACGTAGTGCCGCACCGCGTCGGACACGAACACCTCGGAGACGTGCCGGATCATGTCGGTCACCTGGGCCTGCGTGAGCACCGGCGTCGTCTGACCCGGCCGCCAGCCGCCGGCGGCGAGCAGCTCCAGCTCGCTCTCCTCGGCGGGGTAGCCGATGCTCACCTGCGCCATGAAGCGGTCGCGCTGCGCCTCCGGCAGCGGGTAGGTGCCCTCCATCTCCACAGGGTTCTGGGTGGCGATGACCATGAACGGCTCCGGCAGCGCGTGCGAGGTGCCGTCGACGGTGACCTGACGCTCCTGCATGCACTCCAGCAGCGCCGACTGGGTCTTGGGCGAGGCGCGGTTGATCTCGTCGGCGATGACGATCGTCGCGAACAACGGGCCCGGGTGGAACTCGAAGGTCCCCGACTCCTGCCGGTAGATCGTGACGCCGGTCAGGTCGCTCGGGAGCAGGTCGGGCGTGAACTGCACGCGCCCGACCGTCCCTTCGACCGAGGCGGCGAGCGCGCGCGCGAGCGTCGTCTTGCCGACGCCCGGCACGTCCTCGAGCAGGAGGTGTCCCTCGGCCAGGAAGACGGCGACCGCCATCCGGATGGCCTGCTCGCCCCCGCGCAGGGCGTGCCGCAGGTTGTCCAGGAGCTGGCGAGCCGTGCCGGCCGACGCCGTCGAGGGTCGCGTCGCCGTCATGACGGAAGGGTACGGGACCCCGCGGCGCGCTCGTCCTCGGTTGGGGGACCGGCGCGAGCCCCCACCCCTCCACTTCCCTCCCCGGTGCGCCGGGTCGCACCGGCCGAACGGCCTGGACACCCGCGCGGACCGCCGCCAGAGGGCCGTGCAGCCGTGGCGACGGCGCCGCGGCGGCCGATTCCCTCCACCTTCCACCACCCGTTCTGACCTGCGCAGATGGGCACATCTGCGCGCACATCGGCGTGCGTGTCACGCTCCGCGGGGAGGAAAGTGGAGTAATGTGGGGCCACGCGGAGCGATCTGGTCGACACGGGACGTCGCCGGAAGGGGGTGGGACAGGTGTTTCTCGGTACCTACGAGCCGAGGCTCGACGAGAAGGGCCGGCTGATCCTGCCCGCGAAGTTCCGTGAGCAGATGTCCGGCGGGGTCGTGCTGACCCGCGGCCAGGAGCGCTGCCTCTACGCCTTCCCGCGCGCCGAGTTCGAGCAGATCCACGAGCAGCTCCGCCAGGCCCCGCTCACGTCGAAGCAGGCGCGCGACTACATGCGCGTGTTCCTCTCCGGCGCGACCGACGAGGTGCCGGACCGGCAGGGGCGCGTGACGATCCCCGCGATCCTGCGCCGCTACGCCGGCCTCGAGCGCGACCTCGCGGTCATCGGGTCCGGCTCGAAGGTCGAGATCTGGGACGCCGAGGCCTGGGCCACCTACCTCGAGGCGCAGGAGGCCACCTACGCCGAGATCACCGAGGAGGTGGTGCCGGGCTTCTGACGGTCGCACCACCGTACGGCGAGGTCTCTCACCGCGGCTCTGACGCACTTCCCCGGCGTCAGAGCAGTGCGGGGGGAGTCCTGGTCGGGCGGTGGAGGGCCTCCCGACCAGCAACCAGACACCGCACCGGCGGCTCCCGCCGCACCGCTCCACCCACCACCACCCACCACCCGTCACCACCAGGAAGCGACACGTGCCGACACAGCCCACGCCGCACGAGGAGGCACAGCCCGTGCACGTGCCCGTGCTGGCCGAGCGCTGCCTCGAGCTGCTCGCTCCTGCGCTGACGGCCGACGCCGACCGGCCGCACCCGGTGCTGGTGGACGCGACCCTGGGGCTGGGCGGGCACAGCGAGCTCGTGCTCGAACGACTGCCGGAGGTCCGCGTCATCGGGATCGACCGCGACCCCGACGCGCTGGCCCGCTCGCGCGACCGGCTCGCCGCCCACGGCGACCGGTTCGTCGCCGTGCACGCGACCTACGACCAGATCCCGCAGGTGCTCGCCGAGCACACCGCGGACGGCCGCGCCCAGGCGGTGCTCATGGATCTCGGCGTGTCCTCGATGCAGCTCGACCAGGCCGGCCGCGGGTTCGCCTACGCGCAGGACGGACCGCTGGACATGCGGATGGACACCAGCACCGGCGTGACGGCGGCCGAGCTGCTCGCGGAGGCGCCCGAGGCCGAGCTGCGCCGGATCCTGCTCAGCTACGGCGAGGAGAAGTTCGCCGGCCGCATCGCGGCCGCGATCGTGGCGCGCCGCGACACCGACCCGGTCGTGCGCACGGGCCAGCTCGCCGAGCTGGTGCGCGACGCGATCCCGGCACCCGCGCGGCGGCGTGGCGGCAACCCGGCCAAGCGGACCTTCCAGGCGCTGCGGATCGCCGTCAACGCCGAGCTCGAGGTGCTCGCCCGCGCGGTGCCTGCCGCGATCGCGTCGGTGAGCGTCGCCGGGCGTCTCGTCGTCATGTCGTACCAGTCGCTGGAGGACCGCATCGTCAAGCGCGCCCTCGCAGCGGGCGCGACCTCGCGCACGCCGCCCGGCATCCCGGTGGAGCTGCCCGAGCACCGTCCCTACCTGCGGCTGCTCACCCACGGCGCCGAGACGGCGTCGCCCGAGGAGATCGCCACCAACCCCCGTTCCGCCTCGGTCCGGCTGCGCGCCGCCGAGGTCGTCCGCGACCGAGAGGAGGCCGCATGAGCGCGATGCCGTTGCGCGCACCACGACCGAGCGGGAACGCCGGCCTGCGCTGGCGTCCCCGGCTGCGGCTGGTCCGCGCGCCCGCGCCGGCTCGGTCCCGGCTGCTGTTCCTGCTGCTGTGCGTGGGCATCCTCGGCGGTGCGATGCTCGGCGCGCTCGCGCTCAACACCGCGATGGCGACGACCGCGTACGTGCTGCGTGAGCGCCAGGTCGAGCTGGCGCGGCTCACCGAGAGCGAGCAGCAGCTGACCGCGACCGTCGAGCAGCTGAGCTCGCCGGCGCAGCTGGCCAACCAGGCGCAGCGACTGGGGATGGTGCCCGCCGAGGGTCTGAGCTACATCGATCTCGAGACCGGCACGATCAGCGGCCCGGCGGCGGCGCTGGTCGGTGAGGGCGACGGCTGAGCGCGGGGGAGCGATGAGCAGCAGGGGAACGAGGGGGACCGGGACCGCCCGCGGCACCGGGCGCGCGACGCCGCGCACCGGGACGCGCACCACGACGCGCGGTCGCTCGTCGGTGCGCAGCAGGCGGCCCGCCGCACGGCCGACCCCGCCGCGCGCCGAGCGCCGGCAGGCGGTCGTGCTCGCGATCGTCTGCGCGATCGCGACGCTGTTCGCCGGCCGGCTCGTGTACGTGCAGGCGATCGCCGGGCCGACGATCGCGCAGGCCGCGGCGCAGGCGCGCAGCTTCACGAGCGTGCTGGTCGCCCCGCGCGGCGACATCCTCGACGCCGACGGCGAGGTGCTCGCGACCTCGGTCACCACCTACGACCTCATCCTCGACCTCGAGCAGGTGCCGACCTACACGCTCAAGGACGAGGACGGCGAGGTGATCGGCCGCGGTGCGGCCGCCCTCGCCCAGCAGCTCGCCCCGATCCTCGGCCGCGACCCGAACGTGCTCGGCGCCGAGCTCGTCGGCGACCCCGAGGAGCCGCGCGGCCGGCGCTACCACGTGCTCGCCCGGCAGGTGACGCCGGAGGTCCGCCAGCAGGTGGCCGAGCTGCGGATCCCGGGCTTCACCGTGGAGGAGAACAACACCCGCACCTACCCCAACGGGAACGTCGCGGGCACCGTGCTGGGCTGGGTGAACAGCAAGGGCGAGGGCATCGTCGGCGTCGAGGAGGCCTACCAGGCTCTGCTGGCCGGCACCGACGGCGCCCAGAGCTACGAGCTGGGCTCGGCGGGACAGCTCATCCCCACCGGCAGCCAGTCGCAGGTGCCGGCGCGGCCCGGCTGCGACATCGTGCTCACGCTCGACCTCGACATCCAGTACATGACGCAGCAGGTCATCGACGAGACCGTGAAGAAGTACGGCGCCGAGTGGGGCGCGGTCGCGGTGATCGAGACCAAGACCGGCCGGGTGCTGGCGCTCGCGGACTCCAACAGCTACGACCCGAACAAGCCGCCGATCGACCGCTACTCGTCCAGCAACGCGGTGCTCGCGCCGTCGTACCAGGCGATCTACGAGCCCGGCTCGACGGGGAAGGTGCTCACGGTCGCGGCCGCGATGGAGGAGGGGCACGTCACGCCGCTCACGCCGATCGACGACCCCTACGCGATGACGGTCGACGGTCAGCGCTTCCACGACCACTCCGAGCATCCCGACCAGGTGCTGACGACGACCGGGGTCCTCGCCGAGTCGGCCAACACCGGCACGATCAACATCGGCAGGTTGATGACCGACGAGACCCGCTACTCCTACATGCAGCGGCTCGGCTGGGGCCGGCCGTCGGGCATCGGGCTGACCGGTGACACGCCCGGCCAGCTGCACCCGTACGAGTCGTGGGACGGCCGCCAGCGCTACACGACGATGTTCGGCCAGGGCGTGGCGGTGTCGCTGCTCCAGAACGCCGGGGTGTTCTCGACCATCGGCAACCAGGGCATGCACCTCGACCCGCGCCTGGTCGACGGCTGGTCGTGCGACGGCGTCTTCGAGGAGGCGCCCGCACCCGAGCCCGACCAGGTGCTCTCGCCGGAGACCAGCGCCCAGATGATCCGGATGCTGGAGTCGGTGACCGACGAGGGCGGCACCGGCACCCACGCCGCGGTCGAGGGCTACCGGGTGGCCGGCAAGACCGGTACCGCCCAGACCGCGGACGGCGCGGGCGGCATCAGCGCGACGACCGCCTCGTTCGTGGGTCTGGTGCCCGCCGACGACCCCGAGCTCACGATCGCCGTCGTCGTCTACAAGCCGACGTCGGGCTTCTTCGGCGGCACCGTCGCGGCGCCGGTGTTCCGCGACGTCGCGGCGTTCGCGCTGCCGGACCTCGGGGTGCGGCCGTCGGACGAGCCCGCCTCGCCGTACCCGCTGACGCCGTCGGGCGCCGACGGCTGACCGATGCTCGAGGGAGCCACGGCTGCGCCGGGGCCAGGACCTGAACGGGTAGATTCGCGACCATGACGATCGAGGCCGGCGCCGAGGACTCCAGGCGCACGTACGCCGTCGTCGGCAGCACCGGCAAGGCGACGACGTGCTACCTGCTGGAGCACGTGCTGTCCGCCCTCGGTCGCAGCACCGCGCTGTACAGCACGGTCGAGCTCAAGGTCGGGGCGGAGCGCGCCCCCGTCGAGGACGCCGCCGCGCTCGACGTCGCGGCGCTGGTCGCGCGTGCCGAGCAGGCGGGCGTCGACGACACGATCCTCGAGCTGCGCTGGGTCGATCTGGAGCGCACGGACGTGCCGCACCTCGACGTCGCGATGCTCACCTACCTCGACGAGGGGATCGAGGGCGAGCACCGCGACGAGCGCCTGGCCGCCGCCGAGGCGCTGCTGCGCTCGGCCGACCGTGCGCTCGTGCTCGCCGACGACCACAGCGGCGTCGAGATGGCCGCGCGCGTGCCCGGCGCGATCACCGTCGGCACCCACCTGCGGGGGCCCGACACCGACTGGCTCGCCAGCGTCAACGCGAGCCGGCCGGACCACATCGACTTCACCGTGACGCACCGCAGCGGTCGCAGCGTGTCGACGTCGCTGCGGATCCCGACTCGCTTCTCGGTCGGCTACGCGGCGCTCGCGCTGGTGGCGGTCATGGAGCTGGGGGTGAGCGGCGCGACGATCCCGCGCGTGCTGCCGCGCGGTCTGCGCCCGGCGGTCCCGGGCCGCGTCGAGCGCGTGGCGGACCGGCCGCGCTGCATCGTCGACATCGCCTACGTGCCGCAGCGCCTGGAGCGCGTGGTCACCCAGCTGCGCCGCTCGACCAAGGGCCGCCTCTACGTCGTCGTCGGCGCACGCGGCGACCACACCCCCGAGGAGCGTCGGGCGATCGGCCGCGCGGCCGCAGGTGCCGACGTCGTCGTCGTGACCGACGACGACCACGGCCCCGCCGACGACCCCGCGGCGATCCGCGCCGACGTGCTCGCCGCCGCGCGCGAGGCCGGCGCCGCCACGGTCAGCGAGGTCGCTCCGCGCGCCGCGGCGATCCGCGGCACCGTCGCGCTCGCGGCGCCCCAGGACACCGTGCTCGTCGCCGGCCGCGGCCACCTGACGAGGCTGCAGACGGGGGAGGTGCAGGGGCACCTCGACGATCGTGAGGAGGTGCGGGCCGGCATCGCGCAGCGAGGCGCCGCGCCCGCGACGTCATGATCCCGATCACCCTGGCCGAGGTCGCCGCGATCACCGCAGGCACGCTCGGCGGTGGAGTGGCGGAGCCGGGCTCCGCCGCCGTCGTGACGTCGGTCGAGATCGACTCGCGCGCGGTCGCGCCCGGCTGCCTGTTCGTCGCGCTCCCGGGCGAGCACCACGACGGTCACGACTACCTGGACGCCGCCGCACGCGCGGGCGCCGTGGCCGCCCTGGTCTCGCGCGAGGTCGACGACCCGCCGCTGCCGTGCGTGCAGGTGCCCGACACCGCCGCCGGCCTGGCCGACCTCGCGCGCGAGGTCCTCGCACGCCTGCGCGCCGCCGACGACGTCGTCGTGGTCGGCATCACCGGCTCGGTCGGCAAGACCAGCACCAAGGACCTGCTCTCGGTGCTCCTCACGCCGCTGGGCCCCGTCGTGGCGCCGGTGGCCTCGTTCAACAACGAGATCGGCCTGCCGCTGACGGTGCTGCGCGCCGACGAGCGCACCCGCGTGCTGGTGCTCGAGATGGGCGCCGACGCCCCCGGCAACCTCACGTTCCTCACCTCGGTCGCGCCGCCCGACGTCGCGGTCGAGCTGATCGTCGGGCACGCCCACCTCGGCGGCTTCGGCTCGATCGACGGAGTGGCGCGCGCCAAGGCCGAGCTGGTGCAGGGGCTGCGCCGCGACGGCGTCGCGGTGCTCAACGCCGACGACCCGCGCGTGAGCGCGATGGCGCCGCTCGCACCGCGCGTGACGACGTTCGGCCGGTCGGGTGACGCCGACGTGCGTGCGCTCGACGTCACGGTCGACGACGAGGGCCACGCCCGGTTCGTGCTGGCCGCGGGCGAGGAGCGGCTCCCGGTGCGGCTCGGGCTCGCGGGCGAGCACCACGTGACCAACGCACTGGCGGCCGCCACCGTCGCGCTGCACCTCGGGCTGCCGCTGGCCCACGTCGTCGAGGAGCTCGCGGCCGCGGCCCCGATCAGCCCGCACCGCATGCAGGTGACCGACAGCGCCGACGGGATCCGCGTCGTCGACGACGCCTACAACGCCAACCCGACCTCGATGCGCGCCGGGCTGCGCGCCCTCGCCGCGATGACCGCGGGCGAGCGCCGCGCAGTCGCCGTGCTGGGAGAGATGCTCGACCTCGGTCCGGACAGCGGCCGCGAGCACGCCGAGATCGGTGCCTACGCCGCCGAGCTCGGCATCGAGGAGGTCGTCGCCGTCGGTGCGGGCACCGCGCCGCTGCTCGCAGCCGCCGTCGCGGGCGGCAGCGGCGGGCACCACGCCGCCGACGTCGACGAGGCCGAGCAGCTCCTGCGCGGGCTGCTGCGGCCCGGTGACGTCGTGCTCGTCAAGGCCTCCAACGGTGTCGGCCTGTCCAGGATCGGCGACGCGCTCGCCACGGGAGCGCTGGGAGCCGCCACGCCATGATCATCTCCGTCATCGTCTCCGGCGCCGTCGCGCTGCTCGTCTCGCTGCTGGGCACGCCGCTGTTCATCCGGTTCCTCGTGCGCCGCAACTACGGCCAGTTCATCCGGCAGGACGGCCCGACGGCGCACCTCACCAAGCGCGGCACGCCCACGATGGGCGGTGTCGTCATCATCGGCGCGACCGTGCTCGGCTACGCGGTCGCCTACGTCGTGGCCGGCCGCAGCCCCAACGCCTCGGGCGTGCTGCTGCTGTTCCTCATGGTCGGCCTGGGGCTGATCGGGTTCCTCGACGACTTCACGAAGATCAGCCGGCAGCGCTCGCTCGGGCTCTCGCCGATGTGGAAGATCATCGGGCAGGGTGCCGTCGGCATCACGTTCTCGGTGCTGGCTCTGCAGTTCCCCAACGAGCGGTTCCGCACCCCGGCCAGCACCCACATCTCGTTCATCCGCGACCTCGGGCTCGACCTGGCGTTCGCGGGCGCGACCGTCGGTCTCGTCCTGTTCGTCATCTGGTCGAACTTCCTCATCACGGCGTGGTCGAACGCCGTCAACCTCGCCGACGGCCTGGACGGCCTGGCCACCGGGCTGTCGGCGCTGGTGTTCGGCGCCTACGTCATCCTCACGATCTGGCAGGCGAACCAGAGCTGCCAGGTGCTGAGCCAGGCGCTGTCGAGCTGTTACGAGGTGCGCGACCCTCAGGACCTCTCGATCGCCGCCGCCGCGATCGTGGGCGCCTGCGTCGGGTTCCTCTGGTGGAACACCTCGCCCGCCAAGATCTTCATGGGCGACACGGGCTCTCTCGCGCTCGGCGGCGCGCTGGCCGGGCTGACGATCCTCACCCGCACCGAGATCCTCGGCGCGATCATCGGCGGGATGTTCGTGCTGGTCATCCTCTCCGACGTCATCCAGATCGGGTGGTTCAAGATGACCGGCAAGCGGGTGTTCAAGATGGCACCGCTGCACCACCACTTCGAGCTGATGGGGTGGGGCGAGGTCACGATCGTCGTGCGGTTCTGGATCGTCGCCGTGCTGTTCGTCGCGACCGGCCTCGCGATCTTCTACGCCGAGTGGATCCCGCGGTAGTGGCCGGGGCGGGCACGGTGCAGGACATCGACGCGCTGCGCGCTGCGCGCGCCGTCGTCGTCGGGCTGGGCGCGAGCGGCCGCGCCGCCACGGCGGTGCTGCACGAGGTCGGTGCGCGCGTCACGGTCGCGGTGCCCGACGCCGAGGAGGCCGAGCGCGCCGACCTGCCCGCGGGTGTCGCGGTCGTCGCCGACCGCGACCCGCACCGGCTGGCAGAGCTGGTCGCCGCGACCGACCCTGGCCTGCTGGTCGCCTCGCCCGGGGTGCCGCCCGCGAACCCGGTGCTCGCGTCCGCGGCGCGCGCCGGCGTCGACGTCTGGAGCGAGGTCGAGCTCGCGTGGCGGATCGACCGGCCGAGCACGCGCTGGCTGACGCTCACCGGCACCAACGGCAAGACGACGACGGTCGGCATGCTGGCGTCGGTGCTCGCGGCGGCCGGCTGGCACGCCCCGGCGGTCGGCAACGTCGGCACCCCGATCTCGACGACGGTGCTCGACGCGCGCGCCGGCGGTCGCCCGCTCGACGGTCTCGCGGTCGAGCTGTCGAGCTTCCAGCTGCACTTCACCCGCTCGCCCTCGCCGCTGGCGAGCGCGTGCCTCAACATCACCGACGACCACCTCGACTGGCACGGTGGTCCCGAGGGCTACCGGGCGGACAAGGCTCGCGTGTACGAGCACACCCGGGTGGCGTGCGTCTACAACGTGGCCGACGGCGCGACCCGCCGGATGGTCGAGGAGGCCGACGTCGTCGAGGGTGCCCGGGCCGTCGGGTTCACGCTGGCGGCGCCCCGCGTCGCGGAGGTCGGCGTCGTGGAGTCCCACCTCGTCGACCGGGCGTTCATCACCGACCGGCACACCCACGGCCAGGTGGTGGCTGACCTGGCCGACCTCGCGCACCTCGCCGCGGGCAGCGGCGCCAGCGTGCCGCCGCACCTCGTGGAGAACGCGCTCGCCGCGGCGGCGCTCGCGCGCGCGGCCGGTGCCGCGCCCGAGGCGGTCGCGCAGGGGCTGCGCGACTACCGGGGCGGGCCGCACCGCATCGAGCTCGTCGCGACCGTCGACGGCGTCGACTACGTCGACGACTCCAAGGCCACCAACGCGCACGCGGCGGCCGCCTCGCTCGCGTCGGTGCCGCCCGGTCGCGCGGTGTGGATCGCGGGCGGGCTGGCGAAGGGCGCGAGCCTGCACGAGCTGGTCCGCGACCGGGCCGACCGGCTGCGGGGCGTCGTCGTCATCGGGGTCGACCAGCAGCCCGTGCTGGACGCGCTTGCCCGACACGCCCCCGAGATCCCGCGAACGCGCATCGACCCGGGTGAGCATGAGGTGATGACCGCCGCCGTCTCCGCAGCAGCGCGCCTGGCCACGCCGGGCGACGTCGTGCTGCTCGCACCGGCGTGCGCGTCCATGGATCAGTTCGACTCCTACGCGCACCGCGGCGAGGCGTTCGCCGAGGCCGTCCGGGCGCTGGCGGCGCAGGCATGAGCGCCGTCGGGCTGGCCACGCGCAAGCGGACCACGGCCCGGCCGGGGCGAGCGACGCAGCGGCGTGGCACCTCGCGCCCGCGCGGGACGCAGGCGCCGTCGGCGTTCGCGCAGTGGCGCACCGCCGTGTGGGCGTCGCCGACCACGAGCTACTACCTCGTCGGCGGCGCCGTGGTGCTGCTGCTCGCGATCGGGCTCGTGATGGTGCTGTCGGCCTCGATGGTCGACTCGCTCAACAAGACGGCGAGCAGCCCAGGCGGTCCGACGCCGTTCCGCGACTTCCTCGACCAGCTGACGTTCGCCGCGATCGGCGTGCCGCTGGCCGTCGTCGCCTCACGGTTCCGGCCGGAGTGGTACCGGCGTCTCGCGTGGGTCGCCCTCGCCGGCGCCGCGGCGCTGCAGGCGCTGCTGTTCACGCCGCTGGCGATCCGGGTCGGCGGCAACACCAACTGGGTCCAGCTGCCCGGCATCGGCACCTTCCAGCCGTCGGAGTTCGCCAAGCTCGGCCTGGCGGTCTGGCTCGGAGCCGTGCTCGCGACCAAGGGCGAGCTGCTGCGCCAGTGGCGCCACGCGCTCGTGCCGGGCGTGCTGGTCGCCGGCGGCTTCCTCGGGCTGGTGCTGCGCGGCCACGACCTCGGCACCGGGCTCATCATCATGGCGCTGGTCGCGGGCGCGCTGTGGGTCGCGGGGGTGCCGGCCTCGCTGTTCGTCCTGCTCGGCTCCTTCGCCGCGGCCGCGGCGGGCTTCCTCGTGTTCTCCTCCGAGAACCGGCGCGCGCGCGTCATGCAGTTCCTCAACCTCTCGGACGGCTCGACCGCGACGGCTGTCGACGACTTCCAGCCGCAGCTGGCGATCGACGCGCTCGGGTCCGGAGGGATCTCCGGCGTCGGGCTGGGCGCCTCCCGCATCAAGTGGCGCGGGCTGCCCGCGGCGCAGGACGACTACATCTTCGCGATCATCGGCGAGGAGCTCGGGCTGCTCGGCACGCTGCTCGTCATCCTCCTCTTCGTCGCGCTCGCCATCGGGATCACCCGTGTCGTGCGCCGTCACACCGACCCGTTCGCCAAGATCACGACGGCGGCGATCGGCGCCTGGGTGATCGGGCAGGCGTTCGTCAACATCGGCGTGGTCATCGGGCTGCTGCCGGTCATCGGCGTGCCGCTGCCGCTCGTGTCGGCCGGTGGCTCCTCCCTCATCACGACGCTGATCGCCCTCGGCGTGCTGCTGTCGTTCGCGCGCACCGAGCCCGGTGCCCGCGAGGCGCTCGCGGCCCGCCGGGGTTCCGTGCGCCGCTCGCTCGCGGTCCTCGCGCCCCGGCTGCGTCGGGGTGGCGCCGCCCGGAGCGCGGCCCGTGGCTGAGCGCAGGGTCGTGCTCGCCGGCGGCGGCACGGCCGGGCACGTCAACCCGCTGCTGGCCCTCGCGGCCGAGCTGCGCCGCCGCGACCCCGGCACCCGGCTGGTCGCGCTCGGCACCGCCGAGGGCCTCGAGTCCACGCTCGTGCCCGCGGCCGGCATCGACCTCGTCACGGTGCCGCGCGTGCCGCTGCCACGCCGCCCGTCGGCCGACGTGCTGCGGTTCCCGGGCCGGTGGCGCCGGGCGGTCGCCGTCGCGGCCGAGGCGATCGCGGCCGACGGCGGTGCGGACGCCGTCGTCGGGTTCGGCGGCTACGTCGCCACGCCGGCCTACATCGCGGCACGCCGGGCCGGTGTCCCGGTCGTCGTGCACGAGCAGAACGCGCGCCCGGGGCTCGCGAACCGGCTCGGTGCGCGCCGGGCCGCGGAGGTCGGGGTCACCTTCCCGGGCACCCGGCTGCCGGGAGCGACCGTGACGGGGCTGCCGCTGCGCCCGGCGATCGCCGACCTGGTCGCGGCACGCGAGGACGATGCCGCGGCCGCACGCCGCGCGGGCGCCGAGGCGCTCGGCCTCGACCCGTCCCGGCCCGTGCTGCTCGTGACCGGCGGCTCGCTGGGCGCGGCGCGCGTCAACGCCGCGGTCGCCGGTGCGGCGGCCGAGGTGCTCGCGACGGGCGCCCAGGTCCTGCACCTCACCGGGGCCGGCAAGGACGAGGACACCCGCCGCGACCTCGCGCGCGCGCTGGGCGCGCAGGCCCACCCGGACTACCACGTGCTCGCCTACCTCGAGCAGATGCAGCACGCGCTCGCGTGCGCCGACCTCGTGGTGGGGCGCGCGGGTGCGGGCACCGTGTGCGAGCTCGCGGCGCTCGGCATCCCGGCCGTGTACGTGCCGCTGCCGATCGGCAACGGCGAGCAGCGGCTCAACGCCGCGGGCGTCGTCGAGGCCGGTGGCGGACTGCTGGTCGCCGACGAGGACCTCACGCCGGCGTGGGTCGTCGCGACCGCGGTGCCGCTGCTCGCCGACCCGGGACGGCTCGCCGGCATGGGGGAGCGCGCCGCAGGCGCCGGTGTGCGCGACGGCGCGGCCCGGCTGGCCGACCTCGTCGCGCGTGCGATCGGTGAGGGCCGATGACCGAGCGGGTCCACTTCATCGGGATCGGTGGCGCCGGCATGTCGGTCGTCGCCGAGCTGTTCCTCGCGCGCGGCCACGCCGTCAGCGGGTCCGACGCCAAGGACTCCGCCGCGCTCCAGCGGCTCGCCGGCCTGGGTGCGCACGTGCGCGTGGGCCACGCCGCCGAGGCGGTCGAGGGCGCGACGACCGTGGTGGTGAGCACCGCCATCCGCGAGGACAACCCGGAGCTGCTCGCCGCCCGCGCCGCCGGGACCGAGATCATCCACCGGTCGGTCGCGCTCGCGCGCGCCGCTGCCGGGCTCGATTTCGTCGCGGTCGCCGGCGCGCACGGCAAGACGACGACGTCGGGCATGCTCGCCACCGCGCTCGCCGAGGTCGGCGCGGACCCCTCGTACGCGATCGGCAGCGTGCTCGTGAGCTCCGGCACCGGGGCCCACCTGGGGTCGGGCCGGGCGTTCGTGGCCGAGGCGGACGAGTCCGACCTGTCGTTCCTCAACTACCGTCCCCGCGTCGCGGTCGTCACCAACGTCGAGGCGGACCACCTCGACCGGTACGGCTCGACGGCGGCCGTCCACGAGGCCTTCGAGCGGTTCGTCGACCGGGTCGAGCCCGGCGGGCTGCTCGTCGCCTGCGCGGACGACGCCGGCTCGGCGGCGCTGGCCGCCGGCGCGGCCGGCAACGGCGTGCGGGTGCAGCGCTACGGCGTCGCCGACGCGGTCGCGGGCGGTGCGTGGCCCGAGCCGCCGCCCTCGGCGCGCCCGGACGTGCTGCTGCACGACGTGCGCCTGAGCGGTGACGGCAGCACCGCGGTGCTCCGCCAGCAGGGGGAGGACGACGTCGAGCTGCGGCTCGGCGTGCCCGGCGCGCACAACCTGCGCAACGCGACCGCCGCCTGGTGCGTCGGCGTCGAGCTCGGCGTCGACCGCGCCGCGATGGCTCGCGCCCTCGGCGCGTTCACGGGCACCGCGCGCCGGTTCCAGCTGCGCGGCGAGGTCGCCGGTGTCCGTGTCGTCGACGACTACGCCCACCACCCGACCGAGGTCGCCGAGCTCCTCAAGGCCGCGCGCGCGGCGGCGCGGGGCGGTCGCGTGCTCGTGCTGTTCCAGCCCCACCTGTACTCGCGCACGCAGGCGTTCGCCGCCGAGTTCGCCGCGGCGCTCGACGCCGCCGACGAGGTGGTCGTCACCGACGTCTACGGTGCCCGCGAGGACCCGGTGCCCGGGGTCACCTCGGCGCTGGTGACCGACCGCATGCGGTCCGGCCGGCACGTGCCCGACCGGCTCGCGGCGGCCGCCGCGGTGGCCGAGGCCGCGCGCCCCGGCGACCTGGTGCTCACGGTGGGCGCGGGCGACGTCACCGAGCTGGGCGAGACGATCCTCGCCGCGCTGGCGGCGCGCGAGGAGGCGTGATGGCACGCCGACCCACGCTCCCGCCGTCGATCCCGCCGGCCTCCCGGCAGCGCACGGCCCGCTCGGGCGGCACGGGTACCACGGTGGCGGTCGCCGAGCGCGCGAGCGCCCGCACCGACCGCGTGAGCGACGGGCTCACGGAGCGGCTCGAGGAGCGCCGCCGTGCCCGACGGCGGCTGCGGCTGCGCGCGGTCGCGATGGTGGTGGCGGGCGTGCTGGTGCTCGCCGGGGTGGGCTGGGTCGCGCTCGCCTCCTCGCTGCTGGCGCTGCGGCTCGACGACGTCGAGGTGGTGGGCACCGACGACATCGCGCGCTCCGAGGACGTGCTCGCGGTCGTCGCGCCGCACGAGGGAGAGCCGCTGCTGCGCCTCGACGCGCCACGGCTGCGCGACGAGCTGGAGGCCGTCGCCGGCGTGGGGGAGGCGACCGTGCGGCGCGTGCTCCCGCACGGCCTGGAGATCACGGTCGTGCCGCGTGTGCCGGTGGCGACCGTCGCCGCCGAGGACGGTTACGTGCTGCTCGACGCCGAGGGCGTCGAGCTGGCGGTCACGCAGGAGCCCCACGAGGGTGTGCCCGTCGTCGACGTGCCGGTGGGCAGCGACACGACCGCGGAGGCCCTGGAGGCCGTCCTGACCGCGATGGACGCGCTCGGGGAGTCCCTGCTGCAGCGCGTCGTCAGCGTCTCGGCGCCGACCGCGTACGAGGTCGAGCTCGTGCTCGACTCGGGTGCCCGGGTGGTGTGGGGGAGCGCGGAGGACAGCGAGCTCAAGGCCGCGGTGCTCGAGCGCCTGCTGCAGGTGCCGGCGGAGGTCTACGACGTCTCGGCGCCGCTCAACCCGATCACGCGCTGAGGCCGCCGGCACCGACCTGCGACACGCCCACGGATGTCGTTGGTGGGACCCGGTCGCGGACCTACCGTCGTCGCGATCAGAAATGACATAACTCTCACCCTCAGGTTGAGGTTGAAGGTTGAGGGAAGTGTCCGAGGCAGCATCGGCGAGAGGGACTGACGTGGCGGCACCGCAGAACTACCTAGCGGTCATCAAGGTGGTCGGCATCGGCGGTGGCGGCGTGAACGCCGTCAACCGCATGATCGAGGTCGGGCTGAAGGGCGTCGAGTTCATCGCCGTCAACACCGACGCCCAGGCGCTGCTGATGAGCGACGCCGACGTCAAGCTCGACGTCGGCCGCGAGCTCACGCGCGGCCTGGGGGCGGGGGCGGACCCCGAGGTCGGCAAGAAGGCGGCAGAGGACCACGCCGAGGAGATCGAGGAGGTGCTCCGCGGCGCCGACATGGTCTTCGTCACCGCGGGCGAGGGCGGCGGCACCGGTACCGGTGGCGCGCCGGTCGTCGCGAAGATCGCACGCTCGCTGGGTGCCCTGACCATCGGCGTCGTGACCCGCCCGTTCACGTTCGAGGGACGCCGGCGCGGCGTGCAGGCCGACTCCGGCATCGACGCGCTGCGCGCCGAGGTCGACACCCTCATCGTCATCCCCAACGACCGGCTGCTCAGCATCAGCGACCGCAACGTCTCGGTCCTCGACGCGTTCAAGTCGGCCGACCAGGTGCTGCTCTCCGGTGTGCAGGGCATCACCGACCTCATCACCACTCCGGGTCTGATCAACCTCGACTTCGCCGACGTCAAGTCGGTCATGCAGGGCGCCGGCTCGGCGCTGATGGGCATCGGCTCCGCGCGCGGCGACGACCGTGCCGTGCAGGCCTCCGAGCTCGCGATCTCCTCGCCGCTGCTCGAGGCCTCGATCGACGGCGCGCACGGCGTGCTGCTCTCGATCCAGGGCGGCAGCGACCTCGGCCTGTTCGAGATCCACGAGGCCGCCCGCCTCGTGCAGGAGGCCGCGCACCCGGAGGCGAACATCATCTTCGGTGCGGTCATCGACGACGCGCTCGGCGACGAGGTGCGGGTGACCGTCATCGCCGCGGGCTTCGACTCCAACGACGGCCCGGCCGGCCGTGCGGCCCGCGCCGCGAAGGAGAGCGCGGCCGCCGCGGCTGCCCCCGCCGCCGTCCGGACGGCGCCCACGCCCGCGGTCGTCGAGCCGCCGGCCCAGGACGTGCCCGCCGAGCCGGTCGCGCCCGAGCCGGTCGCCGCCGTCGAGAACGAGAGCTCGCCGGTCGAGACGGTCGAGGTGCCCCGGATCGTCGAGGAGGCGCCGCTGCGTCGGCCCACCCCCGACGACCTGGACATCCCCGACTTCCTCAAGTGAGCGGCCGCGACGACACGCCGCCGTCGCTGCCCGGTCGCATCCCGCGGCTGGTCTAGCGTTCGAGGCACGACGACAGCCACCAACGTTCGACGGGAGTAGGCATGGCCGGAGCGCTGCGCAAGACGATGCTGTACCTCGGCCTCTCCGAGGCCGATCGCGAGGAGCACACCGAGGATCCTCACGGCTACGCCGAGGAGGAGACCTACGAGGGTGGCTACGAGGCCTACGAGGACGAGGAGGAGGCTCCGGCCGCCGAGGTGACACCGATCAACCGCGCCGCGCGGCTGGACGCCGGTCCGCTGCGCCGCATCACCACCGTCCACCCCCGGACCTACAACGACGCGAAGGTGATCGGTGACGCGTTCCGCGCCGGCACGCCCGTCATCATGAACCTCAGCGACATGAGCGACGCGGAGGCGAAGCGGCTCGTCGACTTCTCCGCCGGTCTCGTGTTCGGGCTGCGCGGTGCGATCGAGCGCGTCACCAACAAGGTGTTCCTGCTGTCGCCTGCCTCGGTGGAGATCGCGGCGGAGGCCGCGGAGCCCGAGGTCACGCACGCACGCTTCTTCAACCAGAGCTGAGCCGCTGACGTATGCGGTGGCTCTTCGCGATCGCCTACCTCCTGCTGCTGCTGTTCGTCGTCGCGATGCTGATCCGGCTCGTCTTCGACTGGGTCCAGGTGTTCGCCCGGGACTGGAAGCCGCGCGGGATCGCTCTCGTCGTGGCCGAGGCCGTGTACACCGTGACCGATCCTCCGCTGCGGTGGCTGCGGCGTAGGATCCGACCGATCAGGATCGGCGGGGTCGCGCTCGATCTCGCGTTCCTCATCGTGATGTTCGCGTGCTCGATCGGGCTGGCCGTGCTCAGCAGCCTGATCGCCAGGTTCTCCTGACATGAGCTAGTTTGATCCGTGGCAACACTGCCGAACGACCGACAGACCGAGGTGACGACGACATGGCGCTGCTGACAGCGGACGACGTCCTCAACAAGAAGTTCCAGCCGACCAAGTTCCGCGAGGGCTACGACCAGGACGAGGTCGATGACTTCCTCGACGAGGTCGTCAACACGCTGCGCGCGCTGGACGCCGAGAACAGCGAGCTCAAGGCCAAGCTGGAGGCCGCCGAGCGGCGCCTGCAGGAGGCGCCCTCCGCTGCGCCGGCGGCCGAGCAGAGCACGCAGCAGATGCCCGCGGTCGCCGAGTCGCCCGTCGAGCCCGAGCCTGAGCCCGAGCCGCAGCCGGCCCCGGTGCCCGCCTACGCCGCTCCCGCGCCGCAGACGGCGCAGGGCGAGCCGGAGTCCGCGACCGGCCTGATCGCGCTGGCGCAGCGCGTCCACGACGAGTACGTGAGCAACGGCAAGGCGGAGGCCGAGCGCATCCTCGCCGAGGCCCGTGCCGAGGCCGAGCGGGTCGCCCGCGAGGCCGAGGAGCAGCGCAACCGCACGCTCGGCCAGCTCGAGGGCGAGCGCTCGCTGCTCGAGCGCAAGATCGACGAGCTCCGCGTGTTCGAGCGCGACTACCGCACCCGCCTCAAGAGCTACCTCGAGGGTCTGCTCAACGACGTCGAGGGGCGCGGTTCCCTCGCAGGTGCCGGTACCGGTCCCGAGAGCGAGATCCACCGTCCGTAACGAGGGACCCGCGGCCGTCGGCCGCGACTCGCACGACGTTCGACGACGCCGGCTGCCGGCAGCCCTGTGGCTGCTGGCGGTCGGCGTCCTCGTCGCTGACCAGGTCACGAAGGCCATCGCGCTGGCCGGCCTGACCCCCGGTGTCAACGTCCCCGTGCTGGGCGAGGCGTTCGGCCTGCTGCTGGTGTTCAACTCCGGCGCGGCGTTCAGCTTCGCGACCGGCTCCACGTGGGTGTTCACGATCGTGGCCGTCGTGGTGGCGGTCGTCATCGTCCGCATCTCGCGCCGGCTCGGCTCGCGCGGCTGGGCGATCGCGCTCGGCGCGCTGCTGGGCGGCAACGTCGGCAACCTCGCCGACCGGCTGTTCCGTGAGCCGGGCTTCGGCCGCGGCCACGTCGTCGACTTCCTCAACTACAACGGCTGGTTCGTCGGCAACGTCGCGGACATCGCGATCGTGCTCGGCGCCGCCGGCATGGCGCTGCTCGCGTTCCTCGGGATCGGCGTCGACGGCTCCCGGCACCACGCCCCGCAGGAGCAGGACGCCGAGGGCGGCGGGGACCACGAGGATCCGGCCACCGGTGCGGCCGAGGACCCCGACTCCCAGCCGGAGCGCACCGACGACGCGAGCACCGCGGGCGCCGAGCCCGACCCGGCGGGCTGACATGGCACAGGTACGGTCGCTGCCCGTGCCGGACGGGCTGGCGGGGGAGCGGGTCGACGCCGCCGTGGCGCGCCTCCTCGGCCTGAGCCGCACCCGCGCCGCCGAGCTGGCGGAGGCCGGCGAGGTGAGCGTCGACGGCGCCCAGGTCGGCAAGTCCCACCGCCTCACGCCCGGCTCCTGGCTCGAGGTCACGCTCCCCGACGCGCCCTCCGTGCCGGCCGCGCCGCCGGAGCCCGTGCCCGGGATGCGGGTGCTGCTGGAGGACGACGACGTCGTCGTCGTCGACAAGCCCGTGGGCGTCGCCGCGCACCCGAGCCCGGGCTGGACCGGGCCGACCGTGGTCGGCGGCCTCGCGGCCGCCGGGTACCGGGTGGCGACGTCCGGGGCCGCGGAGCGGCAGGGCGTCGTGCACCGTCTCGACGTCGGCACCTCCGGGCTGATGGTCGTCGCGAAGAGCGAGCTCGCCTACTCGGTGCTCAAGCGGGCGTTCAAGGAGCGCACGGTCAGCAAGGTCTACCACGCGCTCGTGCAGGGCCACCCCGACCCGACGCGCGGCACGATCGACGCGCCGATCGGGCGCCACCCGACGCACGACTACCGGTGGGCGGTCGTCTCCGACGGCAAGCCCAGCGTCACGCACTACGAGACGATCGAGGCGCTGCGCGCGGCCACGCTCCTCGAGATCCACCTCGAGACCGGGCGCACCCACCAGATCCGCGTGCACACCTCCGCGATCGGGCACCCCTGCGTCGGGGACCTCACCTACGGAGCCGACCCGGTCCTCGCCGCCGAGACCGGGCTGCAGCGGCAGTGGCTGCACGCGGTGCGGCTCGGCTTCGAGCACCCGCGGACGGGGCGCTGGACCGAGGTCACCAGCGACTACCCCGAGGACCTGCGGCACGCGCTGGAGACGCTGCGCCGCTGAGCGCGGTGGCACGATACGACGCGTGGCACAGGAGACGACGGTCCGCCGGGTGACCGACGAGCAGGACATGGCCGCGGCGCTGCGCATCCGCGAGGAGGTGTTCGTCGGCGAGCAGGGCGTGACGCTCGAGGAGGAGCACGACGGCCTCGACGAGCTCGCCTCGACCACCCACGTGCTGGCGGTCGCGCCCGACGGCGAGCCGGTCGGCACGGCGCGCCTGCTCACCGACCCCGAGCACCCGGGCGTCGTGCACGTGGGCCGGGTGGCGGTGCGGCAGGCGGGCCGGGGCACCGGTGTCGGGCGCGCACTGATGGCCGAGGTCGAGCGGATCGCGCTGGCCGACCACGCCGTCGAGGGCCCCGAGGGGCGTGCGGTGCGCGTCGAGCTGTCGGCGCAGGAGACCGCGATCGGGTTCTACACCACGCTCGGCTACGCGATCTCGGGCGAGCGCTACCTCGACGCACGCATCTGGCACCGGGACGCGAGCAAGACGCTCACGGCGGCATCGGACGGCCCGGACGGCCCGGACGGCTCGAACGGCCCGGACGGCTCGGTCGGCTAGGAGGCCAGCCGGGCGAGCCTGCGCACCGCCTCCGCCAGCGTCGCCTCGGACTTCGTGAAGGTGAACCGCACGTGGTGCCGCAGCGCCTCGCGGGTGGGGGAGCCGGCGACCGTGAACGCCGAGACCGGTACCGCGACGACGCCGCACAGGTCCGGCAGCGCCCGGCACAGCGCGTCGGCGTCGGCCAGCCCGTGGGCCTCGACGACGTCGCTCGCGTCGGCGACGACGAAGTAGGTGCCCTCGCCGGGCACGGTGCGCAGCCCCGCGGCTTCCAGGCCCTCGACGAGCAGGTCCCGGCGGCGGGCGAGCGAGGCCGCCAGCCCGGCGACGAACCCGGCGTCGGGCCCGTCGGTCGTCTCGAGGTCGAGCGCGTGCGCCACCGCCGGCTGGAACGGTGCGCCGGAGACGTAGGTGAGGAACTGCTTGACGGCGCGGACCGCGTCGACCAGGTCGGCCGGGCCGCTGACCCAGCCGATCTTCCAGCCCGTGAACGAGAACGTCTTGCCGACCGAGGAGATCGTCAGCGTGCGCTCACGCATCCCGGGCAGCGTCGCGACCGGGACGTGCTCGGCGCCGTCGAACGTGAGCCGCTCGTAGACCTCGTCGGTGACGACCAGCAGGTCGTGCGCGACGGCGGCGCTCGCGACCGCCGCGAGCTCCTCGCGCCGCAGCACCGACCCGGTCGGGTTGTGCGGGGAGTTGAGCAGCAGCACCCGCGCGCCCGTGCGCGCGGCCGCGGCCCGCAGGGCCGCCAGGTCGGGCCGGAAGCCCTCGGCCGAGGGCACGAGCGGCACCGTGACGAGCTCGGCGCCGGTCAGCGCGACCACCGCGGCGTAGGCGTCGTAGAACGGCTCGAGCGTGACGACAGCCTCACCGGGCCCGACCAGCGCCAGCAGCGCGGCGGCGATCGCCTCGGTCGCACCGGTGGTCACGAGCACCTCGGTGTCGGGGTCGAGCTCGATCCCGTAGTGCCGCTGCTGGTGCGCCGCCACCGCCTGCCGCAGCGCGGGCACGCCGGGGCCGGGCGGGTACTGGTTGACGCCGTCGAGCAGCGCCCGCGCGGCGACCTGCTTGACCGACTCGGGACCGTCCTCGTCGGGGAACCCCTGCCCGAGGTTCACCGACCCGGTCGCGAGCGCGAGCGCCGACATCTCGGCGAAGATCGTGGGTCGGGTCCCGCCGTCCGGGGCGAGCAGCCCGACGGCTCGGGCGACGTCCTGCCAGGGTCCGGTGCGCACCACGCCGAGCCTAGTGCGGACCGGACGGAGGGTCGCCGCCCGGACGTCGGAGAGGCGACCTAAGATCTGAGGATCATGCCCGCCCCTGGCTCTCACAGCTCCGACGACTTCGTCCACCTCCACGTCCACACCGAGTACTCGATGCTGGACGGCGCCGCACGGGTGAAGGAGCTGTTCGCCGAGGCGCAACGGCTCGGCCAGACCGCGCTGGCCACCACCGACCACGGCTACCTGTTCGGCGCCTACGACTTCTGGCGCACCGCCAAGCAGTTCGACGTCAAGCCGATCATCGGCGTCGAGGCGTACGTGACGCCGGGCACCAGCCGGTTCGACAAGAGCCGTGTGCGGTGGGGCGACGAGTCCCAGCGCACCGACGACGTGTCCGCGCGCGGCGCGTACACGCACATGACGCTGCTGGCCGAGGACACCCCCGGCATGCACAACCTGTTCCGGATGAGCTCGCTCGCCTCGCTCGAGGGCCAGCTCGGCAAGTGGCCGCGCATCGACCGCGAGCTCATGCAGACCTACGCGAAGGGGCTGATCGCGACCAGCGGCTGCGCCTCGGGCGAGATCCAGACCCGGCTGCGGCTCGGCCAGCACGACGAGGCGCGCCGCGCCGCCGGCGAGCTGCAGGACATCTTCGGCAAGGACAACTTCTTCATCGAGGTCATGGACCACGGGCTGGAGATCGAGCGGCGCACGCTGCCCGACCTCATCCGGCTGAGCAAGGAGCTCGGGGCCCCGCTGCTGGCGACCAACGACCTGCACTACACCAAGGCCGAGCACGCCCACGCGCACGAGGCGCTGCTGTGCGTGCAGTCGGGCTCCACGCTCAACGAGCCCACCTACGAGCAGGGCGGCAACCGGTTCGCGTTCGGGGGCGAGGGCTACTACCTCAAGAGCGCCGCCGAGATGCGCGACGTGTGGCGCGACCACCCGGAGGCGTGCGACAACACGCTGCTGGTCGCGCAGCGGTGCGAGGTCGAGTTCACCGAGCAGGTCGGCCGCTACATGCCGCACTTCCCGGTGCCCGACGGCGAGGACGAGATCTCCTACTTCGTCAAGGAGGTCGAGGCCGGGCTGCACCGCCGCTACCCGAACGGGGTGCCGGACGACGTGCGCAAGCAGGCCGAGTACGAGGTCGAGGTCATCACCTCGAAGGGGTACGCGGGCTACTACCTCGTGGTCGCGGACTTCATCAACTGGGCCAAGCGCAACGGCATCCGGGTCGGACCGGGCCGTGGTTCGGGCGCCGGGTCGCTGGCCGCGTACGCGATGGGGATCACCGACCTCGACCCGCTCAAGCACGGGCTGATCTTCGAGCGGTTCCTCAACCCCGAGCGCATGTCGCTGCCCGACTTCGACATCGACTTCGACGAGCGTCGCCGCGGCGAGGTGATCCGCTACGTCAGCGAGAAGTACGGCGAGGACAAGGTCGCCTACATCGTCACCTACGGCACGATCAAGGCGAAGCAGGCGCTCAAGGACGCCGCGCGCGTGCTCGGCCACGACTTCGCGACGGGCGAGCGGCTCACCAAGGCGATGCCGCCCGCCGTCATGGGCAAGGACGTCTCGCTGAGCGGGATGTTCGACCCGAACGACAAGCGCTACGCCGAGGCCGGCGAGTTCCGCCAGGTCGTGCAGTCCGACCCGGTTGCCCAGGAGGTGCTCGAGACCGCCAAGGGTCTGGAGAACCTCAAGCGCCAGTGGGGCGTGCACGCGGCGGGCGTCATCATCGCCTCCGAGCCGCTGATCGACATCATCCCGATCATGCGGCGCGAGCAGGACGGCGCCGTCATCACCCAGATCGACTTCCCGGCCGGCGAGGACCTCGGCCTGGTGAAGATGGACTTCCTGGGCCTGCGCAACCTCACCGTCCTCGACGACGCCGTCAAGAACATCGAGATCAACGGCAAGGAGCCGGTGGTCCTGGAGGAGCTGCCGCTCGACGACCCCGCGACGTACGCGCTGCTCTCCCGGGGCGACACCCTGGGCGTGTTCCAGCTGGACGGCGGCGGCATGCGCACGCTGCTGCGGCAGATGCGGCCGGACAACTTCGAGGACATCTCCGCCGTCGGCGCGCTCTACCGCCCGGGCCCGATGGGTGCGAACTCGCACACGAACTACGCGCTGCGCAAGAACGGCCTGCAGCCGATCACGCCGCTGCACCCGGCCCTGCAGGGCCCGCTCGACGAGATCCTGTCCACGACCTACGGCCTGATCGTCTACCAGGAGCAGGTCATGGAGATCGCCCGGCGGCTCGCCGGGTACACGCTCGGACAGGCGGACCTGCTCCGCCGCGCCATGGGCAAGAAGAAGAAGGAGGTGCTCGACGCCGAGTACGTCCCCTTCAGCAACGGCATGCGCGCGAACGGCTACCCCGAGGAGGCCATCAAGGCGCTGTGGGACGTGCTGGTGCCGTTCTCCGACTACGCGTTCAACAAGGCGCACTCGGCGGCGTACGGCCTGGTCTCCTACTGGACCGCCTACCTCAAGGCCAACTACCCGACCGAGTACATGGCGGCGCTGCTCACGAGCACGCGCGACGACAAGGACAAGTCGGCCCTCTACCTCAACGAGTGCCGCCGGATGGGCATCACGGTGCTCCCGCCGGACGTCAACGCCTCGGCGGGCACGTTCACACCGGTCGGCGACGACATCCGGTTCGGGCTCAGCGCGGTCCGCAACGTCGGCACCAACGTCGTCGACGCCATCGTCAAGGCGCGCGAGGAGAAGGGCGACTTCACCTCCTTCACCGACTTCCTCGACAAGGTGCCCGCGGTCGTCTGCAACAAGCGGACGATCGAGTCGCTGATCAAGGCGGGCGCGTTCGACTCGCTCGGCCACACCCGGCGGGCGCTGCTGTCGATCCACGACGCCGCGGTCGACTCGGTGATCGGCGCCAAGCGCAAGGAGGCCGAGGGCCAGTTCGACCTGTTCGCCTCGCTCGGCGGTGAGAGCGACGACGACATGGGCGGGATGACGTTCGCGGTCGCCGTCCCGGACCTGCCGGAGTGGGACAAGAAGCAGAAGCTCGCGTTCGAGCGCGAGATGCTCGGGCTGTACGTCTCCGACCATCCCCTCGCGGGGCTGGAGCACGTCCTGGAGCAGGCCGCGGACGTCTCGATCGCGACCCTCAACGAGGACACCGAGCGTCCCGACGGCTCGACGGTCACGATCGCGGGTCTGATCACGGGTCTGCAGCGCAAGGTGTCCAAGCAGGGCAACGCGTGGGCGGCGGTCACGATCGAGGACATGGCCGGCAGCGTCGAGGTGATGTTCTTCGGCGAGACCTACCTCGCGTACTCGACGCAGCTCGCGGAGGACGCCGTCGTCGTCGTCAAGGGCCGGGTGCGGCGCCGCGACGACACGATGGCGCTGCTCGCGATGGAGATGTCGGTGCCGGACACGACGGTCGTCGACGACGCCCCCGTCACGCTCAGCATCCCGTCCAACCGGTGCACGCCGCCGGTCGTCGAGCAGCTGCGCGACATCCTCGCCACCCACCCCGGTGTCACCGAGGTGCACCTGCGGCTGACGTCGCCGGGGCGCGCGACGGTGCTGCGGCTGCAGGACTCGTTGCGGGTGCAGCGCACGCCTGCCCTGTACGGCGACCTCAAGGCGCTGCTCGGGCCGAACTGCCTGGTGTAGCGATGCGTCGGCGACGGTCGTGGCTGCGTGCCTGGGCTCCCGTGATCATCGGGATCACCGCGCTCGCGCTGGCGGTCGCCGGGGTCGCTGCGCTGGTCTCGGCGCAGGAGCCGACGCACGGTCGTGCCGAGGACGTGGCTGTGTTCCGGCCGCCGCTGACCGGGCGCTCGCCCGACGTGATCCGAGGGGACCTGCGCCGCGAGGCCGGCTGCACCTACCTCGACGGGCGTGACGGGCGTCGCTGGATCGTGCTGTTCCCCGACCTCGGCACCCGGTGGGAGAACGACGCGCTGTTCGTCGAGCGGAGCCGCTACCCGCTGGACCGCTCGATCGCGCTGCGCGGCCGCGTGGTGAAGATCCCGGTGTCCGGGTTCCGCACCGACATCCCCGGCGACTGCCGCCCGACGGGGTTCTTCTTCCTCGTGCAGGTCTGAGCGGCCACGTCCCGGGCGGCGGCGCGACCGCCTCGCCGTGCTGCCTACACTCGCTCCCCATGAGGACGATCGACCTGCGTGGCACCACCCTGAGCCCGAGCGAGCTGCGTGACCGGCTGCCGCGGGCCGAGGTCGACATCGAGGTCGCCACCGAGCGGGTCGCGCCGATCCTGGCGACCGTCCGGGCCGACGGCGCCGAGGGTGTGCGGCGCCTGAGCGAGGAGCTCGACCAGATGGTGCCGCACTCGCTGCGGGTGCCGCGCGAGGTCCTCGCCAGGTCTGTCGAGACGCTGCCGGAGGACGTGCGCGAGGCTCTCGTCGAGGCGATCCGGCGGGCGCGGCTCGGGCACGAGGCGCAGCTGCCCACCGAGCGGACCACCGCGATGGCCGACGGCGGCCTCGTGCACCAGCGCTGGGTGCCGGTGCGGCGCGTGGGGCTGTACGTGCCGGGCGGGCTCGCCGCCTACCCGTCGTCGGTCGTCATGAACGTCGTGGCGGCGCAGGTCGCGGGCGTGGAGTCCCTCGCGGTCACGAGCCCGCCGCAGAAGGACAACGACGGCTGGCCCGACCCGACGATCCTCGCCGCCTGCGAGCTGCTCGGCGTCGACGAGGTGTACGCGGTCGGCGGCGCCCAGGCGGTGGGCATGCTCGCCTACGGCGTGCCGGGGGACGACGCGGCCAACGCGTGCGAGCCGGTCGACGTCGTCACCGGCCCGGGCAACATCTACGTCGCGGCCGCCAAGCGCGCGGTCATGGGCGTCGTCGGCATCGACGCCGAGGCAGGCACGACCGAGATCGCCGTCCTCGCCGACGCGACCGCCGACCCGGCGTTCGTCGCTGCGGACCTGATCTCGCAGGCGGAGCACGACCCCGCCGCCGCATCGGTGCTGGTGACCGACTCCACCGAGCTGGCCGACGCCGTCGCGGCGCAGATCGAGGAGCAGGTGCGCCAGGCCAAGCACAGCGAGCGGATCCGGGCCGCGCTCGGCGGCCCGCAGTCAGGGGTGGTGCTCGTCGACGACATCGAGCACGGCCTGCAGGTCGTCGACGCCTACGCCGCCGAGCACCTCGAGGTGCAGACGGCCGACGCCGCCGCCGTGGCTGCGCGCGTGCGCAACGCGGGCGCGATCTTCGTCGGCCCGTACACGCCTGTGCCGCTCGGCGACTACATCGCCGGCTCCAACCACGTGCTGCCCACCGGCGGTACGGCGCGGTTCGCCTCCGGGCTCAACGTGCACGCCTACCTGCGCTCGGTGCAGGTGGTCGAGTACACCGCGGCGGCGCTCGAGGAGGTCACCGACCGGCTGTGCGTGCTCGCCGAGGCCGAGGACCTGCCCGCGCACGGGACGGCCGCGGTCATCCGGCGCCGCTGAGGGGGGACATCCCCGTGGTGGCGCGGGTGTGCCACGCCTAGGTTGGACGCATGGAGACCTTCTTCGACAGCATCCGACGGACCGGTTTCACACGGGGCCCGCAGCGGCTCGTGGGCGGCATCTGCGGCGGCATCGCGGAGAAGACGTCGCTGCCCGTGCTCCTCGTGCGGGTCCTCATGCTCGTGGCGTTCCTGCTGCCGTTCTTCGGCGTCGCCGCCTACCTGGTGGGGTGGCTGCTGCTGCCGTGGCAGGACGGGACGATCCCGCTGGAGCGGTTCCTCTCCGGACGCGCCTGAACCAGGCCGGTCAGCCCTGCGCGAGCACGAGCGGCAGGACGGCGGTCGCGCCGGACTGCCGCAGGAGTCGTGCGGCGTGGGTGAGCGTCCAGCCGGAGTCGGTGCGGTCGTCGACGAGCAGCACCCGCCTGCCCTCGACCGCGAGCCCCTCCGGCAGCCGCAGCCGCGCGACGACCGACGCCAGCCGCTGCGCCGAGTTGACGTCGTGCGGCCCGGGTGCCCGGTCCGGGTCGGGGCGCAGCGCGCCGAGCACCGGCGCGCCGAGCAGCTGTGCGACGCCCGAGGTGAGGTGCCGCAACAGCTGCGGCCGGGTGGCCGAGTCGATCGCGACGATCGCGTCGACCTCCGGCCGCCACTCCTGCAGCAGCCGGGCGAGCGGCGCGCGCAGCGGCACCGGCAGGTCGCCGTCGGGACCGGCGAACAGGTCCCGCAGCGGCTGCGACCAGCCGAGGCCGTCGAGCCGCGCGAGCGCGCGGCCGGGCTCGTACTGCTCGTCGGCCGCGAGCCGCCCGCTGAGGGAGACGCCCAGCGCCGCCATCCCGGTGGGCCACTGCCGCCGCGGCAGCACCTCGACGCCGACCTGGTCGAGCCCGGCCCGCGCGGCCGCGACCGCGTCCTCGCTCGGCGGCCCGGGCGGCGTGACGCCGCCGCACCGGTCGCAGCGCCCGCAGCGCTCGTCGGGCTGGAGCTCGGGGTCGTCGAGGCAGCGCCGCAGGAACGTCATGCGGCAGCCCTCGGTGCGCTCGTAGGCGAGCATCGCCTCCTGCTCGGCCAGCCGGGCCTCCTCGACGCGCTGGTAGCGCTCGCCGTCGTAGGTCCAGGGCTCACCCGTGCTCGCCCAGCCGCCGCGGACCCGGCGTACCGCGCCGTCGACGTCGAGCACCTTGAGCATCATCTCCAGGCGGGTGCGGCGCAGGTCGACCAGCGGCTCGAGCGCCGCGACCGACATCGTGCCCTCGCCGAGCCGGGGGAGCAGGTCGAGCGTGGCCCGCACGTCGGCCTGCCGCGGGAACGCCATCGAGCCGAAGTAGTCCCAGATCGCCTTGTCCTCCTCGCCGGGGAGCAGCACGACGTCGGCTCGCTCGACCGCCCGCCCCGCGCGGCCGACCTGCTGGTAGTAGGCGATGGGTGACGGCGGCGCGCCGAGGTGGATGACGAAGCCGAGGTCGGGCTTGTCGAAGCCCATGCCGAGCGCGGAGGTGGCGACCAGCGCCTTGACGCGGTTCTCCTTGAGGTCGGCCTCGAGCTGCTCGCGCTCGGCGGGCTCGGTCTGGCCGGTGTAGGAGGCGACCGGGTAGCCGGCCTCGCGGAGCCGGCTCGCGGTCTGCTCGGCGGCGGCCACGGTGAGGCAGTAGACGATGCCGGAGCCGGTGTAGCCGCGCAGGTTCTCCGCCAGCCAGGCCAGGCGGGTGGAGGGGTCGGGCAGCCGGACCACCGCGAGGTGCAGCGACGCCCGGTCGAGCCCGCCCCGCAGCACGAGCACCTCGCCTTCCTCCACCTGCCCGCCCGCACCGAGCTGCTCGGCGACGTCGCGCGTGACCCGCTGGTTGGCGGTCGCGGTCGTCGCGAGCACCGGGATGCCCTCGGGCAGCTCCTCCAGCAGCGTGCGGATGCGCCGGTAGTCGGGCCGGAAGTCGTGGCCCCAGTCGGAGATGCAGTGCGCCTCGTCGACGACGACCAGGCCGGCCCCGGCGGCGAGCCGCGGCAGCACCTCGTCGCGGAAGCCGGGGTTGTTGAGCCGCTCGGGCGAGCACAGCAGCACGTCGACCTCGCCCGCGTTGATCTGCTCGTAGATCGCCGACCAGTCGGAGGTGTTGGCGGAGTTGACGGTGACCGCGCGGATGCCGGCGCGGTCGGCGGCGGCGATCTGGTCGCGCATGAGCGCCAGCAGCGGCGACACGATGACGGTCGGTCCGGCGCCGCGGGCGCGCAGCAGCGCGGTGGCGACGAAGTAGACCGCCGACTTGCCCCACCCGGTCCGCTGCACCACGAGCGCCCGACGGCGGTGGCTCACGAGGGCGTCGATGGCGCGCCACTGGTCCTCGCGCAGCTCGGCGTCGTCGCGCCCGACGAGCCGCCGCAGCGCCGCGGTGGCCTCCGCGCGCAGGTCAGGGCCGTCGGCGACGTCCACGGTGCTGGTCGAGGGCTTGGCGTCGCTCATGCCTCGACGGTACCCACGCGCACCGACGCGAGCGCGCCGACGTCCACAGCCCCGTCCGGTGTTATCGACGTGACGCCACGCACCCGCACGGGCGAGACTCGGGTCGTGGGTCACATCGAGCTGTCGGGCATCGGCGTCACGCTCCCGGACGGGCGGCCGCTGCTGGACGACGTCGCGCTGCGCGTCGGCGACGGCGCGCGCGTCGCGCTCGTCGGGCCGAACGGCTCGGGCAAGACGACGCTCACCCGCGTGATCGCCGGCGACCTCGCGCCGCAGCAGGGCACCGTGGTCCGCTCGGGCGGGCTCGGCGTCATGCGCCAGCTGGTGGGTCAGGTGCGCGACGAGACGACGGTGCGCGACCTGCTGCTCGGGGTGGCGCCCGAGCCGGTGCGCGCGGCCGCCGCCGCGCTGGAGCGCGCGGAGCTCGCGATGATGGAGGACGACTCCGAGCGGGTGCAGATGGCCTACGCGCAGACGCTGGCCGACTGGGCCGACGTCGGCGGCTACGAGCAGGAGACGCTGTGGGACGTCTGCACGGTGGCCGCGCTCGGCGTCCCGTACGAGCGCGCCCGGTGGCGCGAGGTGCGCACGCTCTCGGGCGGCGAGCAGAAGCGGCTGGTGCTCGAGGCGCTGCTGCGCGGCCCGGACGAGGTGCTGCTGCTCGACGAGCCCGACAACTACCTCGACGTGCCGGGCAAGCGGTGGCTCGAGGAGCAGCTTCTCGCCTCGGGCAAGACCGTGCTGCTCGTCAGCCACGACCGTGAGCTGCTCGCCCGCGTCGCGACCGCCGTCGCCACCCTGGAGCCCGGCGGCGCGGGGTCGCGGCTGTGGGTGCACCCGGGCCCGTTCACGACGTACGCGCAGGCGCGCGAGGCGCGCAACGCCGACCTCGAGGAGCGCCGTCGGCGGTGGGACGCCGAGCACGCCAAGCTCAAGGCGCTCGTGCAGATGTACAAGCAGAAGGCGGCGTACAACTCCGACATGGCGTCGCGGCTGCAGGCCGCGCGCACGCGGCTCGCGCGCTTCGAGGAGGCCGGCCCGCCGGAGGCGGTCCCGGTGCCGCAGCGCATCCGGATGCGGCTCGACGGCGGTCGCACCGCCAAGCGGGCGGTGGTCGTCGAGCGGCTGGAGCTCACCGGGCTGATGCAGCCGTTCGACCTCGAGGTCTGGTTCGGCGAGCGGGTCGCGGTGCTCGGCAGCAACGGGTCCGGCAAGTCGCACCTGCTGCGGCTGCTCGCCGCGGGCGGCAGCGACCCGGACCCCGAGCACCGCCCGGTCGGCGACGTGCTGCCCGAGCCGGTCGCCCACACCGGGACGCTCCGGCTCGGCTCCCGGGTGCGGCCGGGGTGGTTCGCGCAGACGCACGTGCGGCCCGACCTCGCCGGGCGCACGCTGCTCGACATCCTCCACCGCGGCGACGAGCACCGGCGCGGCCGCCCGCGCGACGAGGCGGCGCGCGTGCTCGACCGCTATGGGCTGGCGCGGTCGGCCGAGCAGACCTTCGACACGCTCTCGGGCGGCCAGCAGGCGCGGCTGCAGATCCTGCTGCTCGAGCTCTCGGGTGCGACGCTGCTGCTGCTCGACGAGCCGACCGACAACCTCGACCTGGAGTCCGCCGAGGCGCTGGAGAGCGCGCTGGACACGTTCGAGGGCACGGTGCTCGCCGTCACCCACGACCGCTGGTTCGCCCGCTCGTTCGACCGGTTCCTCGTGCTGCGGGCCGACGGCCAGGTCGTCGAGTCCGACGAGCCGGTGTGGGACGAGGGCCGCGTGCAGCGGGTCAGGTGAGCGCGACCCGGAACGCCTCGGTGCGGTAGGGCAGCTCCCAGCGGTCGCGCCCCGCGAGGTCGGGGTGGGTGTCGAGCAGGTCGGACACCTGCGCCAGCACGTCGGCGCGGACCTCGGGGGGCGCGGTGATCATGTAGCTGCGGGAGGCGACGAGGTCGAGCAGGCCCTGCCGGTCGACGGGCCGCTGCCACGACCACGTGAGCCGCTCGACGTCGCCCACGCCGTCGGGCATGCCGCGCCCCTCGGCGATGAACCGCTCGGCGGCGGACCCGTGGATGATCTCGGTGAGCCGCGCCACCCACGGGACCGACTCGTCGCGGACGTTCCAGACCAGGCCGAGCACCCCGCCGGGGCGCAGCACCCGGCGTACCTCCGGCAGCGCGCGCTCGGGGTCGACCCAGTGCCACGCCTGTGCCACGAGCACCGCCTCGACGGCGGCGTCGGGCAGCGGGACCGCCTCCGCGGTCCCGACGGCGGTGCGCACCTCGGGCAGCGCGGCCCCCAGCTGGGCGAGCATGTTGGGGCTGGGGTCGACGGCGTGCACGGTCGCGACGCGGTCGACGAGCGAGCGGGTCAGCTTCCCGGTGCCGGCACCGAGGTCGAGCACCTCGCGCGGCCGCGACGCGAGGAGCCAGTCGACGACCTCGTCCGGGTATCCGGGGCGGGCGCGCTCGTAGACGTCGGCTGCGGCGTCGAAGGAGGCCGCCTGTGCGGCGCGTGTGGCCGCGGGGTCGGTCGTCATGCCAGGAGTCCGATCTCTCGTCGTCGCCAGCGGGGGAGCGTGGCGAGCAGGCAGTGGTAGGAGTCCTCGACGAGCTCGGCGAGCAGGTCCCGGTGGGCGCCGGGGTCCGCGAGCACGACCGAGTTCCAGTGCCGCTTGTTCAGGTGGTACCCGGGCTCGACGAACGCGTGCGCCTGGCGCAGCGCCTCGCCGTCCTCCGGCGGCAGCTTGAGCGTGAGCAGGTCGCGCCCGCGGCCGTCGGTGCCGATCGTCCCGAACATCTTGTCGCCGATCCACAGCACGACGGCGTCCCAGGCGGGCTGGTCGGCCGCGCGGGCGCCGGGCAGGTCGTCGACGAGGTCGACGAGCCAGGCGTGCTCCGGGAAGGCGGTCGCAGGCACGTGAACACCCTACGCACGGGCGACGACAGCGGTCGTTGCGTACGGTGGCGGCATGGAGACGCGAGAGAGGAGCCGGGCGGCGCTGCGCGCGGCCGTCGTCGCGGTCGTGCTGTGGCAGCTGACGACCGAGGTGCGGGCGCTGATGATCCGCGCCTCGATCGACCCGCCGCTGCAGCAGTTCTGGCCGCCGGGCAGCCCGTTCACGGTGCAGACGATCGCACGCGGCCGGGTGCTCGACCTGGTCGGGCTGCTGGTCGCGCTCGGGGTCCTGCTCGCCGGGGTGTACCTGCTGGTGCGCGCCGCGACGGGCCGGGGGCGCGCGAGCCGCGGGACCGTGTTCATGGCGTCCTGGATGGGGGTCGTCCTGGCCGTCGGCGTCGCCGGTCTCGTCGGGCAGGTCCTGCTCCTGGTGCTCCAGCAGTTCCCGTCGAGCTTCTTCCTCGAGCAGCTCGGCTACGCGACGCGTGTCCCGTACTGGGGTGTCGTCGTCGGCTGGGTGGCCGCGCTGGTCGCGGCGCGCAGCGTGCCGGCCCACGACGGCGGCAACCCGGCGGTGTCGGCGGGGTACGCCGTCGACCCGGCGGGCTCGCCCGGCTACCCGGCGCCCGGGGGCGCGACCGGCCACTACCCGAGCGCCTCGGCGAGCGACCCGTCGGAGTCGCCGTACGTCGACCGCGGACGGCGTGAGGGGTAGGGGGACGCACGTGCAGGGCCCGCGGCTGGTGGCCACCGACCTCGACGGCACGCTGGTGCGCTCGGACGGCACCGTCTCCGACCGCACCCGCGGGGTGCTCGCCGCCCTCGACGAGCGGGACGTGCCGGTGCTGTTCGTCACGGCGCGGCCGCTGCGGTGGATGGAGGAGCTGTGGCCGTTCGTGGGCGGTCACGGCATGGCGATCGTGAGCAACGGCGCGATCTGGTTCGACGTCGAGGGTCGCCGGGTGCGGCAGCTGTGGGGGATGGACGCCGCGGTCGGGGTGCCGCTGACCGCGGCGATCGCGGCGGCTGTGCCGGAGGCGACCTTTGCGCTCGAGACCGAGCACGGCATCCGCTACGACCCGCGGTTCGTCGACGAGTGGGACCCGGCGCCGGAGGAGCACCGTGGCCCGCTCGCCGAGATCTGGACCGACCCGGTCGTCAAGCTGCTGGTGATGGCGCCCGGCGTCGACCCCTTGAGGTTCCGGGAGGCGACACTGGACGCGGTCGGCGACCGCGCCGTCGTCACCTGGACGGGGCCGGGACTGCTGGAGATCAGCGCGGCGGGCATCACCAAGGCGGCGACGCTGGCGCGGGTGGCCGAGGAGCTGGGCGTGGCCCGCGAGGAGGTCGTCGCGTTCGGCGACATGCCCAACGACATCCCGATGCTCACGTGGGCCGGGCGCGGCTACGCGATGGCGAACGCCGACCCGGACCTGCTCGCGGTGGCCGATGAGGTGGCACCGAGCAACGACGAGGACGGGGTCGCGCGCGTGCTCGCCGAGATCTTCGACCTCGACGTCGGGGCGCGGGGCGCCTCAGCCGAGGCGCTGCCGCAGTAGCTCCAGGGTCGTGACCGGCAGGTCGCACACCTGGTCGTGGCAGACGTACGCGTTCGGGGCGCCGCGCGTGGTGGTGCGGTGCGCGAGCAGCGGCACGCCGTGGTCGGTGCCGTCGCCGTCGCCGACCGCGACGACCGAACCGGGCGGTGCCTCGCGCCAGGCGGTGCGCACGAGGGCACCCCGGTCGTCGCCGTCGGGACCGACGATCGCGACCTCGACGGGCCGGCGGGCGCCGACCTCGGCGACGGCGTCGGCGAGTCCCCAGCCGGCGGCGCGCGGCGCGCGGGTGACGAGGGCGCCGAGGGTGCGGGCGACGGCGTCGGCCCGGTCGCGCCAGTGGTGGTCGCCGGTGAGCCGGTAGGCCCAGCGGTAGGCGTGCAGCGCGGCGCTGGAGCCGTTCGGGGTGGCGTTCTCGGCGACGTCGCGCGGGCGGCGGACCAGCTGCTCGCCGTCGTCGGCGGTGTCGTGCAGACCGCCGGCGTCGGCGACGAAGGCGGTGTCGAGGGTGCGCAGCAGCGCGAGGGCGTCGGCCAGGAGGCTGGGGTCGCCGTCGACGGCCGCGAGGGCGAGGAATGCGTGCGCGACGGCGCCGTGGTCGTCGGCGGTGCCGGGCGCGGGGGAGAGGCGGCCGGAGAGCGAGACGCGCGCGACGCGGCCGTCGCGCACGTGCAGGGTGCGCAGCAGGTGCGCGGCGCGGCGGGCGGGCTCGAGCCAGGCGGGGCGGTCGAGCAGCACGGCGGCCTCGACCAGGGAGACGACCGCCCAGCCGTTCCAGGCCGCGACGACCTTGTCGTCGCGGGCGGGGCGGGGGCGCTGGGCACGGGCGGCGAGGAGGCGTTCGCGGACACCGGCGAACCAGGCGGCGTCGTCGGGTTCGGCGAGCAGGCGGAGGGTGGAGGCGCCGCCCTCGAAGGTGCCGGCCTCGGTGACGCCGAGCAGGGCGGCGGCGCGGTCGCCGTCGTCGTCGCCCAGGACGTCGCGCAGCTGGGCGGGGGTCCAGACGTAGAAGGCGCCCTCCTGCGGGTGGCCGGTGGCGTCGGGGCTGTCGGCGTCGAGGGAGGCGGCGAGGCCGCCCTCGGGGGTGGTCATCTCGCGCTGCAGCCAGCCGACGGTGTCGGTGACGACGCGCTCGCAGAGGGCGGCGAGGTCGTGGTCGCCGCGGCGGGCGGCCTCGACGGCGCCGCGGGCGTAGCCGCCGAGCAGGAGCGCGTTGTCGTAGAGCATCTTCTCGAAGTGGGGCACGACCCAGCCGGCGTCGACGGAGTAGCGGGCGAAGCCGCCGCCGAGCTGGTCGTGGATGCCGCCACGGGCCATGGCGCCGAGGACGTGGCTGGCGACGCGCCAGGCCTCGTCGGCGACGGGCCCGTCGGCCTGGGCGGCGCGGCGCAGCAGGGCGTCGATCACGGTGGACGGCGGGAACTTGGGGGCGGTGCCGAAGCCGCCGTGGCGGTCGTCGGCCTGGGCGACGAGCAGGCCGACGGCCTGGTCGACGTCGGCGGCCGTGACGGTGCCTGGCTCCGGGGGTGCGCTGCGGGCGGCGAGCTCGTCGGTGATGGCGGCGGCGCCGTCGAGGACCTGCTGGCGGCGCTGCTGCCAGGCCTCGGTGACGGCGTCGAGCACCTGGGTGAAGGAGGGCAGGTTGGGGTGCGGGGCGGGCGGGAAGTAGGTGCCGGCGTGGAAGGCGTGGCCGTCCGGGGTGAGCCACACCGACATCGGCCAGCCGCCCTGCCCGGTGAGGGCGATGGTGACGTCCATGTAGATGGCGTCGACGTCGGGGCGCTCCTCGCGGTCGACCTTGACGGGGACGAAGCCGGCGTTGAGGACCCGTGCGACCTCCGGGTCCGAGAACGACTCGTGCGCCATCACGTGGCACCAGTGGCAGGCGGCGTAGCCGATCGACAGGAAGACCGGCACGTCCCGGCGCCGCGCCTCCGCGAACGCCTCGGGCCCCCACTCCCACCAGTCGACCGGGTTGTCGGCGTGCTGCCGCAGGTAGGGGGAGAGGCTCTCTGCCAGACGGTTGGCCATGCTCTACCGTCTCACCCCCGCGCGGAGGTGGGGTGTCGGCGAGGGGGGCGAACAGTGCACCACTGTGCCGGCCGTCGCGGCGGGCTGATGGGCCCGGGGTGGTGTGGTGCGTGGTGAATGTGCGTGGTGCGTGGTGAGCGGTGCTCGGTGAGTGGTGCGTGGTGCTCGGTGAGTCGTGCGTGGTGCGTGGTGCTCGGTGAGTGGTGCGTGGTGCGTGGTGAGCAGTGCAGCCGGACCCTGGCGCGGAGGCCTGCGGCCGTAGGCGCGCCACTCGTGCTCGGGGAGCCGTGCGTGGTGAGCGATGGCTGGTGCTCGGTGCGTGCATGCGTTTCCGGCGCGGCCCATGCGATGCAGCAGCTCTGCTGCCGCGTGTGCTCGCTGCCGCGTGTGCTCGCTGGTGGCGGTGCGGGCGCGTCGGAGGCGCTCCATCACGGTGTGCCGCTGTCGGGCACCGCGCCAGCAGCAGCGCAGCGCACCGTCCATGCCCAGACCCTTCGCGCTGGTGCCGTACATGCCTCTGACCCCGGGTCGCGGGGGGGACCGGGGTGCGGGGCGTGGTGGTCAGGGGTCGGGTGGGTCGCAGACCTCTGCCGTGTCCGTGTCGACGTTCGCGCGCGTGCTGGGCGTTGCGGCACCCGGGTTATCGGCGGCTGCGCCGTGGAGCCGGGTGGGGTCGGTGTCGGGGAGGCCGTCGATGTGGGTGGTGCCGTCGGGGTGGCGGTGGATGCGTAGGCCGTGGGGTGTGCGCCACAGGACGGTGCCGGAGGTGAGCAGGGTGTAGGTGAAGCCGTGGTGGGTCTTGAGGGTGTGGTGGCGTTGGCAGAGCAGGGCCAGGTTGGTGGTCTGGGTTTGTCCGCCGGTGTCGGGGTGGTCGTGGTCGTAGGGGTCGATGTGGTCGTGCTGGCAGCGCAGACCTGGTGCGTGGCAGCCGGGGAAGACGCAGGTGCCGTCGCGTAGCCGGACCTGTTCGCGGATCCGGTCGGGCACGTGGTAGGTGTCGGCTCGTTGTGGTTGGTCGAGGTCGAGCACGGGGCGGACCGAGAGGCGGGTGGCGCCCTCGCCGCACCAGTCGCGGATGGTGTCGGCGGTGACCGGGGTGCCGGTGTTCTCCACCCGCCCCAGCAGCACGCTGTCGCACGCGTTGGTCGGGTCGAGCGCGGACCGGTCCAGGTGCACGTAGAGCACGACCTGCCGTCGCGGTGGCACCCGCCACCGGGGACCACCCTCACCTGCGGCGTCGGCGCTATCAGCACTCGACCCAGCGGGCTGGGTCGGCTCCCCACGGTGGGCGAGGGTGGTGGTCCCGATGGGCATCGGTGGTGTCTGCTCGCCGTGCCAGGCCAGGTGTGCGCGGGCGAGGTCACCCAGCGCCCGGGCGCGGCGGACGTCGATGCTGTCCTCGGAGCCCCAGGCGGCGAGCTGCTCGGCGGCGTGGGCGAGTGCGGCTTCCAGGTCCAGGGCGTCCGGGAGGTCGATACGGCCGGTGACCGGGGTGAGCCCAGAGAGGCTGGTGCTGTCCAGGTCGACATCGACGCGCCGGGTCTCGCGGCGTTCCTCGGCCAACCGGTGCGCCGTCGTCGGGTCGAACCGCGCCAGCGCGGTCTCCACCAGTCGGTCGAGCTGGGCGCCGCCCAGCCGGTGCGCGACGGGCGCCACCTGGCGGTCGACGTAGGCCGTGCCCGCGACGGGCAGCAGCCGGGTGGCCTGCGCGACGCGGCGGGCCCGCCAGGCCACGACCTCGTGGTCGAGCACACGCGCCCACAGCAGGGGCAGCCTGTGGGCGAGCTCCAGCACGTCGCCGACGAGGCACTGCGCCGCCTGCGTCGAGCACCCCAGCGCGAGCCCGAGCTCGGCCACCGCGGCCCGGTCCACCTCCGGCACACCGGCGGCTGACAGCGGCACCTCGACCGCACGCGACCCGGTGGGGCCGGCGACCCGCTCGACAGCCGCGTCACCGGCCTGCATCGGCGGGTTCGCGACCGCCCATGCGAGCGCCGCCCGAAGCACCCGCACCTCCGCGGCATCGGCATCCCGGCGCGCCTCCCGCGCGGCAGACAGCTCGGCCCGGGCATCCATGGCGGATGCTGGGGGAGCGGCTGCCGTCGTCATGCATCGAACATACGTGCGACCACTGACACTCGCCACCCCTCGTTCCGTGCCTGTGGACGAGCGTGGTCGAGCGGCCATCTGTGGACACGTGCAGCGGGGATGGGGCGCACGGAGCTCGTGGGTCGCCGGCCAGCGCAGGGGTGGAAGGAAGCGTGCGCGGACACGAGATCTCGACACGCGCACCGAGGCGCTGGTGACGTCCGCCGTGCGCGCTGAGCGAGACGGTGGCGCGACTGCGGGGGACGCGTCGTCGCGACAGGAGGCGAGGCGTGAGGCGAGACGTGTTCGAGAAGCGCCCTCCCGCCCGCGGCAAGAGGTGCGGTGAAACCGAGACGGATGACGTCGGGCCGTCGGCGAGCGTTCGGCGCGAGCGGGGGCACCCCGGCGCGCCTTCACCCCTACGGCTGCGACCCGACCCCCTGCGCCACGAGCGCGAGGACCGCGGCGCCGTAGCGGTCGAGCTTGGCGTCGCCGACGCCGGAGACGCCGCGGAGCGCGGTCGCATCCGTGGGCTGGGCGGCGGCGATGCCGGCCAGGGTGGCGTCGGAGAACACCACGTAGGCGGGGACGCCCTGCTCCTTGGCGGTCTCGGCGCGCCAGGCGCGCAGCCGCTCGAAGAGGTCCCGCTGCGCCGGGTCGAGCTCGGTGGGGGCGGTGCGGGCGCGGCGCTCGCTGCGCACGCGCACCCGCTCCTGCTCGGCGCGCAGCATCACCTGACGGCGGCCGGCCAGCACCTCGCCCGCGGCGTCGGTGATCGCGAGCACCCCGTACTCGCCGTGCACCTGCAGGAAGCCCTGCGCGAGCAGCTGCCGCACGACGCCGCGCCACTGCACCTCCGAGAGCTCCTCGCCGATGCCGAACGTGCTCAGCGAGCCGTGCCCGAAGCGCTGCACCCGCTCGGTCTCGCGCCCCAGCAGGATGTCGATCAGGTGCCCGGCGCCGTAGGCCTGGTTGCGCTCTCGCTGCAGCCGCACGATCGTCGACAGCAGCTTCTGCGCCGGCACCGTGCCGTCGAAGGAGTCCGGAGGCGCCAGGCAGGTGTCGCAGTTGCCGCACGGCTCGCTGGGCTCGTCGAAGTAGGCGAGCAGCTGCTGGCGCCGGCAGGCCACGGTCTCGCACAGCGCGAGCATCGCGTCGAGGTGCAGCGACTGCACGCGCTTGCGCTGCCGGTCGCCCTCGCCGTCGGCGATCATCCGCCGCTGCTGGACCACGTCCTGCAGCCCGTAGGCGAGCCACGCCGTCGAGGGAAGACCGTCCCGCCCCGCGCGACCGGTCTCCTGGTAGTAGCCCTCGACCGACTTCGGCAGGTCCAGGTGGGCGACGAACCGCACGTCCGGCTTGTCGATCCCCATGCCGAACGCGATCGTCGCGACCATGACGACGCCGTCGGACCGCAGGAACTCCGCCTGGTTCCTCGACCGGGTGCCCGCGTCCAGACCGGCGTGGTAGGGCAGCGCCGTGACGCCCTGGGCGCTCAGCCACTCCGCCGTCTTCTCCACCGACGCGCGGCTGAGGCAGTACACGATCCCGGCCTCGCCCGGGTGCTCCTCGCGGATCAGCCGCAGCAGGCCCGCCCGCGCGTCCTGCTTCGGCACGATGCGGTACTGGATGTTCGGCCGGTCGAAGCTCGACACGAACATCCGGGCCTCGGTGAGGTCCAGCCGCTCGGCGATCTCGCGCCGCGTGTCGGCGGTCGCGGTCGCCGTCAGTGCCACCCGCGGCACCTGCGGCCAGCGCTCGTGCAGCACCGACAGCGCCAGGTAGTCCGGCCGGAAGTCGTGCCCCCACTGGCTCACGCAGTGCGCCTCGTCGATCGCGAACAGCGCGAGCTCGGCCCGGTCCAGCAGCCCGGCCGCGGCCTGCAGCCGCTCCGGCGCCAGGTACAGCAGGTCGAGCTCGCCCGCGAGCAGCGCGCGCTCGACGTCGCGGCGCTCCTCGGGCATCTGCGTCGAGTTGAGGTAGCCCGCCCGCACCCCGAGCTGGCGCAACGCGTCCACCTGGTCGTGCATGAGCGCGATCAACGGGCTGACGACGACGCCGGTGCCCGACCGCACGAGCGAGGGCACCTGGTAGCACAGGCTCTTGCCGCCGCCGGTGGGCATCAGCACGATCGCGTCCCCGCCGGCGACCACGGTGTCGACGACCTCGGCCTGCTGCCCGCGGAAGGCGTCGTAGCCCCAGACGCGCTGCAGCACCTCCAGCGGGTCCGGCTCGGTCACGCCTCCACCCTAGGTGCGGAATGCGACACTGCTCCTCGTGGTTGCCGCGAGCATGAGCACGACACCGACCGACGCGCAGCGTCGGCTTCTCGAGATGCCCCTGTACGGATCGCTCGGGACCGTCCGCCCCGACGGCACGCCGCAGGTGAACCCGATGTGGTTCGCCTACGACGGCGAGAACATCCGGTTCACGCACACGAAGAGCCGGGCCAAGTTCCGGAACCTGCAGGCCAACCCGGCCATGGCGTTCATGCTGCTCGACCCCGACAACCCGTTCTCCTACCTGGAGGTGCGGGGCAGGCTGGTCGACGTCGTCGACGACCCGACCGGCTCCTTCTACGTCGAGCTGCAGAACCGGTACGGCAACCCGAGCGACCAGCCGCCGCCGGACGCCGCCGACCGCGTGATCCTCGTGATGAGCGTGGAGCGGCTCACGGGCCAGTGACGGCTCGCACACCCGCGCAGACGGGGACGCCCGCCACCGAGGCGCCGGACCGGCGCCGGTGGCGGGCGTTCGCCGTCGCCGTCACCGTCGCCTCGATCACGATCCTCGACCTCACGAAGGTCAACGTCGCGCTGCCCTCGATCGAGACGGCTCTCGGTGCGGCGTCCACCGAGCTGCAGCTCGTCGTCTCCGGCTACGTGCTGACCTTCGGGCTGACGCTCGTGCCGATGGGCCGGCTCGGCGACCAGCGCTCGCGCCGCACGCTGTTCCTCGTCGGCCTGGCGCTGTTCACGCTCACCAGCCTCGTCTGCGCGCTCGCCACCACCAGCACGATGCTGCTGGTCGGCCGGCTCGTGCAGGGTATCGCCGCGGGCATCCAGATGCCGCAGGTGCTCGGCCTCGTCCAGCAGCTCTTCACCGGTGCGGAGCGTGGTCGCGCGTTCGGCATCTTCGGCGCCGTCATCGGCCTGTCGACGGCGTTCGGCCCCACCCTGGGCGGGTTCCTCATCGCGGTCGGCGGCGAGCAGGACGGCTGGCGGTGGATCTTCTGGCTCAACGTGCCGCTCGCGCTGCTGGCGATGCTGCTGGCGGCGCGGCTGCTGCCGCGCGACCCGGCCGGCCGTGACCGCGAGCGCGCGCCGCTGCAGCTGGACCCGGTCGGCGTGGTCCTGCTGGGCCTCACGGTGCTGGCGCTGCTCGCGCCGTTCCTGCTCACGACCGGCAGCCCCGACGACGACCCGCGCCGCTGGTGGTCGCTGCTGGCGGCCGCGGCGCTCGGCGCGCTGCTCGTGGCGTGGGAGCGCCACTACGCGCTGACGGGACGGGTGCCGCTGATCCCGTTCCGGCTGCTGCGGATCCCCTCCTTCCGCAACGGCACCCTGCTGGCGACGGCATACTTCGCCGCGCTGCCCGCGATCTTCCTGCTCACCACCCTGTTCCTGCAGGACGGCCTGGGCCTGCAGCCGGTGTACGCCGGCATGGTCTCGATCGGGTTCGCGCTCGCCAGCGCGCTGACCTCCTGGTACAGCGGCAACCTCGTCAACCGGCTCGGCCGGCCGCTGGTGGTCGCCGGCCTCGCGGTGGTCGCGGTCGTCGTGCTCGGCCTCGCGGCCGTCGCGCACTGGGTCGACGCCGCCGCGGCACCGTTCGTCATGGCGGGCGTGCTGCTCGTCGGCGGCCTGGGCGGCGGTGCCGTCATCTCGCCGAACCAGACCCTGACGCTCGCCGAGGTCCCCGTGCAGGACGGCGGTCTGGCCGGCTCGATGGGACAGCTCGGGCAGCGCATCGGGACCGCGGTGGGCACCGCCGTCGGGCTCTCGCTGTTCTACTCGACCGTCTACGCCGGTCCAGCCGACGGCGACACCGTGACGGTCTACCAGGCCGCCTACGACCGCGGCATGATCGCGGTCGGGTTCTTCGTGCTGCTCGCGCTCGCCGCCGGCGTGGCGGACCTGCGTGGACGCCGGACCCGTTCCGCGCAGCCCGCTCACTAGACTCACGGCCCGTGACCCTGCCGCTGCGCCCCGACCTCGTGGGCCTCGAGCCCTACGGCGCGCCCCAGCTGGACGTGCCGACGCTGCTCAACGTCAACGAGAACCCGTACCAGCCCCCGGAGGTCGTCGTCGAGGCCGTCGTCGCGGCGGTCCGGGAGGCCGCGCACGGGCTCAACCGCTACCCCGACCGGGACTTCCTCGACCTGCGGGCCGAGCTCGCCGGCTACCTGGCGACCGAGTCGGGCGCCGTCGGGCTGGACGCCTCGCGCGTGTGGGCGGCCAACGGGTCCAACGAGGTCATGCTGCACGTGCTGCAGGCGTTCGGCGGTCCCGGTCGCGTGGCGATGAGCTTCGCCCCGACCTACTCGATGTACCCCGAGTACGCGCGCGACACCCTCACCGGCTGGCACGTGGTGCCGCGCGAGCCCGACTTCTCAGTCGACCCCGACGCCGCGATCGCCGAGATCCGGCGGGTGCGCCCCGCCGTCGTCCTCCTCGCGAGCCCGAACAACCCGACCGGCACCGCGCTGCCGATCGAGACAACGCGCCGGCTCGCCGAGGCGACCCGCGACACCGGGCCCGACGGCGCCGCGACCGTCCTCGTCGTCGACGAGGCCTACGCGGAGTTCCGTCGCGAGGGCACGCCCAGCGCGGTGACCCTGCTGCCGGAGCACCCGCACCTGGCGGTCGCGCGCACGATGTCGAAGGCCTTCGCCTACGCCGGCGCGCGCATCGGCTACCTGGCCGCGGCGCCCGAGCTGGTCGACGCGCTGCGGGTGGTGCGGCTGCCCTACCACCTCTCCGCCGTCACGCAGGCGGTCGCCCGTGCCGCGCTCGCGCACGCCGACGTCCTCCAGAAGCAGGTCGCGGCGATCCGGACCGAGCGCGACGCCTGCGTCGCGTGGCTGCGCGAGCGCGGGTTCGTCGCCGTCGACTCCGACGCCAACTTCGTGCTGTTCGGCACGTTCGCCGACCGGCGGTCGGTCTGGCAGGGTCTGCTCGATAGGGGCGTCCTGATACGGGAGACTGGACCCGAGCAGTACCTGCGGGTGAGCATCGGCACGCCCGAGGAGATGGCAGCGTTTCGCGACGCGTTGACGGAGGTGACCGGCGCATGACCGAGTCGGAGCTGAGCACGATCGAGGCCCCGCAGCACCGCACCGCGCGCGTCGAGCGGAGCACGAGCGAGTCCACCGTGCTCGTCGAGCTCGACCTCGACGGCACGGGGGCGACCGAGATCAGCACCACGGTGCCGTTCTACGACCACATGCTCACCGCGCTCGGCAAGCACGCCCTGATCGACCTGACGGTCCGCGCGTCCGGCGACACCGACGTCGACGCCCACCACACGGTCGAGGACGTCGCGATCTGCCTCGGCAAGGCGCTCGCGCAGGCGCTGGGGGACAAGGTCGGCATCGCCCGCTTCGGCGACGCCCTGGTGCCGCTGGACGAGGCGCTCGCGCAGGCCGTCGTCGACATCTCCGGGCGGCCCTACCTCGTGCACTCCGGCGAGCCCGCGGGCCAGGAGTACCACCTGATCGGCGGCCACTTCACCGGCTCCCTCACCCGGCACGTGCTCGAGTCGATCGCGCACCACGCGGGCATCTGCCTGCACGTGCGCGTGCTCGCCGGCCGCGACCCCCACCACATCGTCGAGGCGCAGTTCAAGGCGCTCGCGCGTGCGCTGCGCGCCGCGGTCGCGCGCGACCCCCGGGTCGCGGGCGTGCCCTCGACCAAGGGAGCGTTGTGACGCAGCCGCCCGACGGCCTGCCCGAGCTGCCCGACGACTTCGACTTCGACGCCGAGTTCGCCCGGGCGTTCGGACCTCGGACGCCCGACGGCGAGACGCCCCGGCCGCCGGTCGGCTCGCCCACCCCGGGCGGCACCCGGCCGCGCGCGATCGTCGCCGTCGTGCTCACGCCCGTGAGCTCGGCGCCTGCGCTCGCGGGGCTGTGCGCGATGGCCGGCATCGACGCGACCGTCGTCCCGACCTCGCGCGGCGCGCTCGCCGCGCGCGTCATCGAGCGCGCCGGCGACGGCGACGACGACCTCGCCGAGCTGATCGGCGAGGCGCCCGAGATCGCGACGTCGATGGCCGCCGCGCTCTCGCGCACGAGCCGGTACGGGGCGATCCTGCTCGTGTCCCGGCTGGGCGAGGGCGACGAGGGGCTCGTCGGCACGATCGTCGCCAGCCAGTGGAACGGCGGCCGGCGCACCGACGAGCAGGTCGCCTCCGGGCTCGTGCTCGCGCAGTCGGACGACGTCGTCGAGCAGCTGCTGCTCGGCGTGGTCGCGCCCGACGACGCCCCCGGCGCGATCCCGCCCGGGAAGCTGCCGCCGTGGCAGGCGCGCCGGCTGTTCCGCAAGACGCAGAGGAGGCCCCGACCGTGACCGCGCAGCGCTCCGTCGTCGTCCTCGACTACGGCTCGGGCAACGTCCGCTCCGCCGTGCGCGCGCTCGAGCGCGTCGGCGCCGGCGTCACGCTGACGGCCGATCGTGACGCGGTCGCCGAGGCCGACGGCCTCGTCGTGCCCGGCGTGGGCGCGTTCGCCCATGTCATGGAGGCCCTGACGGCGGTCGGCGCGCCGCGGCTGATCGAGCGACGCCTCGCGGGCGGGCGCCCGGTGCTGGGCATCTGCGTCGGCATGCAGGTGATGTTCACCGAGGGCGTCGAGCACGGCGAGCGCACCGCGGGCCTGGACCAGTGGCCCGGCACCGTCGAGCGGCTCGACGCGCCGATCGTGCCGCACATGGGCTGGGCGCGGGTCGAGCCCCCGGTCGACACCGTGCTCTTCGACGGCATCGGCGAGGAGCGGTTCTACTTCGTGCACTCCTACGCCGCGCGGACCACGCCCGAGTACGTGCGCACCACGTGGGCGACGCACGGCGACACCCGGTTCGCGGCCGCCGTCGAGAACGGGCCGCTCAGCGCGACCCAGTTCCATCCCGAGAAGTCCGGTGACGCCGGCGCCGAGCTGCTGCGCAACTGGCTGACCACCCTGTGACCGAGAGGACCTTCGTGACACGACTCCAGCTGCTGCCCGCCGTCGACGTCGCCGACGGCCAGGCCGTGCGACTCGTCCAGGGCGAGGCCGGCTCCGAGACCTCCTACGGGTCGCCGGTCGAGGCCGCGCTGGCGTGGCAGCGCGACGGCGCCGAGTGGATCCACCTCGTCGACCTCGACGCCGCCTTCGGCCGTGGCTCGAACGCCGAGCTGCTCGCCGAGGTCGTCGGGATGCTGGACGTCGACGTCGAGCTGTCGGGCGGCATCCGCGACGACGAGTCGCTCGCCCGCGCGCTGCGGACCGGTTGCCGGCGCGTCAACCTCGGGACCGCGGCGCTGGAGGACCCGGCGTGGACCGCGCGGATGATCGCCGAGCACGGCGACCGGATCGCCGTCGGGCTCGACGTGCGGGGCACGACGCTGGCCGCGCGCGGCTGGACGTCGGAGGGCGGCGACCTGTGGGAGACGCTCGCGCGTCTCGACCGCGACGGCTGCGCACGCTACGTCGTCACCGACGTCACCAAGGACGGCACCATGCGCGGCCCGAACCTCGACCTGCTGCGGCAGGTCTGCGAGGCGACGACGGCGCCCGTGGTCGCCTCCGGCGGCATCTCGAGCCTCGACGACATCCGCGCGCTCACCGGCCTGGTCGAGATCGGCGTCGAGGGCGCGATCGTCGGCAAGGCGCTCTACGCGGGCGCGTTCACGCTGCCCGAGGCGCTGGACGTCGCCGGCCGCCCGTGACCGGTCGCGCGCTGCCGCCGTCCTCGCCGTTCGGGGGCGACGACGGCAGCGCCCCGGCCGCGCTCGCGGCGGCACTGACGCAGGCGGACCCGGCCGGCCGGCTCGCGGCCGTCGTCGAGGCGCTGCGCACCGAGCGGGTGCTGATCCCGGTGGTCGCGCGGCTGGACGAGATGGACGAGCCCGGCGCGCACGGGGTCGCGGGGGAGAAGAGCGCCCACACCGCGATGGTGACGGTCGCCGCCCCGGACGGCCGCGCCGTCATCCCGGTGTTCTCGGGTGTCGCCGCCATGCACGCGTGGCGCGCCGACGCGCGGCCGGTCCCGGTCGAGGGCCGGCGGGCCGCGCTCGCGGCGGGCACCGAGGCGGCCGGGCTGCTCGTGCTCGACCCGGGCACGGCATCGGTGCTCGTGCCCCGGCCCGCGGTGCGGGCGATCGCGCTGGGGGAGCCCTGGCTGCCGGCGCTGCGCAACCCGGTCGTGCACGAGGCGCTGCGCGTCGCGCTGACCCCGGTGCCCGGGGTGCAGGCCGTCGCGCTCGAGCCGGGCAGGGACACCGAGGTCACGGTGGTCGTGCACCTGGAGCCACGCCCGCAGCCGTGGGACGAGCGTGCGGTGACGGCGACCCTGCAGGCGTGCCAGCAGCAGCTCGCCGCCGCCGAGGAGGTGGTCGACCTCGTCGACTCCGTCGCCGTGCGGGCCGTGCTCGGCCGCTAGCCGGCGTCTGCTACTCTGGACCCCGACCGACTGGTCTCGTTCGGCGTGCGAGCACGCGGCAGGAATGCCTCGGGTGCGCACGGTGTTGGGACCAGGGTGCAAGCGGAGATCTCTCCCACCTCGGCCCGACAGGCTCGCGAGCTCCGGCTCAGCGAGACGACAGGGCCCGGGTAGACCGGTCCGCAGACGTGGCGCGCGCAGGCGAGCCCCGTCCTCCGGACCGTGACCGAGGCCCTCCGTGCGCACCCGCACCGAGGGCCTTCCTCGTGTGCGGTGGCAGAAGACGACGACACGAGGAGTACCTATCAGCGAGCCACGCATCAACGAGCGCATCCGAGTTGCCGAGGTGCGCCTGGTCGGCCCCAACGGCGAGCAGGTCGGCATCGTCCGCGTCGAGGACGCGCTCAGGTTGGCCGCGGAGGCAGATCTCGACCTGGTCGAGGTCGCTCCCGACGCGCGACCGCCCGTCGCCAAGCTCATGGACTACGGCAAGTTCAAGTACGAGTCCGACATGAAGGCGCGCGACGCGCGACGCAACCAGGCGAACACGGTCCTCAAGGAGATCCGGTTCCGGCTGAAGATCGACCCGCACGACTACGGCACCAAGAAGGGCCACGTCGAGCGCTTCCTCAAGGCCGGCGACAAGGTCAAGGTGATGATCATGTTCCGCGGCCGCGAGCAGTCCCGCCCCGAGATGGGCATGCGGCTGCTGCAGCGGCTGGCCGAGGACGTCGCCGAGCTGGGGCACGTCGAGTCCACCCCGCGGCTGGACGGCCGCAACATGACCATGGTGCTCGGGCCGAACAAGAAGAAGGCCGACGCACAGCGAGAGCAGCGCAAGCGCGCGCAGGAGACCCGCTCGGACGAGCAGGCGGAGCAGGCCGGCTGACAGCCTCAGCCCGGTACAGCACAGCAGGAGAGACGAGAGATGCCGAAGAACAAGACGAACTCGGGTGCCAAGAAGCGCTTCCGGGTCACCGGGTCGGGCAAGATCATGCGCCAGCGCGCGCGCCACGTCCACAAGTTCCAGGAGCGCAGCGCCCGCCAGGCCGCCCGCCTCGTGAACGACGTCGTGGTCAGCCCTGCCGACGTCAAGAACGTGAAGAAGCTGCTCGGCCGCTGAGCCCCCGGGCCCGGTTCGAGACCAAACGAAGCAAGGAGTAAGACGTGGCACGCGTCAAGCGGGCAGTAAACGCCCAGAAGAAGCGCCGGACGACCCTCGAGCGCGCCAGCGGTTACCGCGGCCAGCGCTCGCGTCTGTACCGCAAGGCCAAGGAGCAGGTGACGCACTCGCTCACCTACGCCTACCGTGACCGCCGCGCCCGCAAGGGCGACTTCCGCCGGCTGTGGATCCAGCGGATCAACGCCGCGGCGCGTCAGAACGGCCTCACCTACAACCGCCTCATCCAGGGCCTGAAGGCCGCGGGTGTCGAGGTGGACCGGCGCGCTCTGGCGGAGATCGCCGTCAGCGACGCGGCCGCCTTCACGGCGCTCGTCGAGGTCGCGAAGAAGGCGCTCCCGGAGGACGTCAACGCCCCGGCCGCCTGAGTCGCCCCGCACTGCTGCGACGCCCCCGTCACCTGGTGACGGGGGCGTCGTCGTGCGTGGGGGAGGGCTGCTCGTGCAGCACAATGGCCCGGTGCCGGAGATCATGACGAACCCCCGCGCCGACCGGGTCCGGGCGGTGCGCGCGCTGGGCCGCCGGTCGGTGCGGCAGCGGCAGCGGCAGTACCTCGTCGAGGGTCCGCAGGGCGTGCGGGAGGCGGTCGCGCACGCTGCGGCAGCGGTGCGCGACGTCTACCTCACGGTCGAGGCGTCGCAGCGCCACCCGGAGATCATCGACACCGCCGAGGCGGCGCAGCTGCACGTGCATCTCGCGGCGCCGGAGGTCGTCGCCGAGATGAGCCCCGACGCGCAGGGCGTGCTCGCGGTGCTGCGCGACCGCGAGGACGCGCCTCTCGTCGACGTGCTCGGCGGCGCGCGGCTCGTCGCGTGCCTCGCCGAGGTCCGTGACCCGGGCAACGCGGGCACGGTGATCCGGGCGGCGGACGCCGCGGGGGCGGACGCCGTCGTGCTGACCGCGGCGAGCGTCGACGTCCACAACCCGAAGGTCGTCCGCTCCACCGCGGGCTCGCTGTTCCACCTGCCGGTGGTCGACGGCCCCGAGCCCGTCGAGGTGGCGGAGCAGGCACGGGCCGCCGGGCTGCAGGTGCTCGCGGCCGACGGCGCCGGCGACGTCGTGCTCGACGACGCACCCCTCGCCCGCCCCACGCTGTGGGTGTTCGGCAACGAGGCGCACGGCCTCGACCGGCGCACGCGGGAGGCTGCCGACGCCGTCGTGCGCATCCCGATCCACGGTCGCGCGGAGAGCCTCAACCTCGCGATGGCCGCCACCTTGTGCCTGTATGCGTCCGCGTCCGCGCACCGACGCGCGCAGCCGTGACCGTCCCGGCCGCGACGATCGCGACGCTGCGCGAACGGGTGCTCGCGCTGGCGGCGCGGCGGCCGCGCGTGCTCGTGGGCGTCGTCGGCGAGCCCGGAGCAGGCAAGTCGACGCTGACGGCGGCGCTCGCCGAGGCGCTGCGTGCGGCCGGCGTCGGGGCCGTCGTCGTCCCGATGGACGGCTTCCACCTCGCGAACAGCGAGCTCGAGCGCCTCGGGCGCGCCGACCGCAAGGGCGCGATCGACACCTTCGACGGCGCCGGCTACGTCGCGCTGCTGCGCCGGCTGCGCGACCCCGACGACGACGTCGTCTACGCGCCGGTCTACGTGCGCGGTGCGCTCGAGTCCTCGCTGGGGTCGGCGCTGCCCGTGCCGCCCGACGTGCCCGTGGTCGTCACCGAGGGCAACTACCTCCTCGTCGACGCGCCACCCTGGGACCGCGTGCCGGCGCTGCTCGACGAGACCTGGTACGTCGACGTCGACCCCGAGGTCCGTCGTCGCCGGCTCTATGAGCGGCACGTCGCCAACGGGAAGACGCCCGAGCGTGCGAGGGCGTTCACCGACGGCTCCGACGAGACCAACGCCGCGCTGATCCGCCGGACCCGCGACCGCGCCGACCTCGTGGTGCCGTGGTCCTGAGGCTGTTCGCCGCGCTGGTGCCGCCGGCACCGGTCCTCGACGGGGTCGAGCACGCCACCGCCGAGCTGCGGGGCGGCGCCCTGCAGGGGTTGCGCTGGGTGCCGCGCGAGAACCTGCACATCACGCTCGCCTTCTACGGCCCGGTGCCCGACGGCGCGCTCCCCGACGTCGTCGACGCGCTCGCGGACCGGGTCGCGGCCACGCCGCCGCCGACGCTGCACCTCAGCGGCGCGGGCGCCTTCTCCGGTCGCACGCTGTGGCTCGGCGTGGGCGGCGAGGTCGCGCGGCTGCGGGACCTCATGGCCGACGCCGCGGCGGTGCTCGCCGACGAGCGCGACGACGGGCCCGCTCGCCCGCACGTGACGATCGCCCGATCGGGCCGCCGGTCGCGCGGGCTCGACCTCGGGCGCGTGGTCCGCGCGCTCGCGGTGTACCGCGGGCCGGACTGGCGCGCCGAGACCGTCACGCTCCTCAGCTCGCACCTGGGGGAGGGCCGGGGCGGCGCGCCCCGCTACGAGGTCGAGGCCGAGGTGCCGCTCGGCGGCTGAGCGGGGCCGGCGCCGCCCTCAGGCGGCGAGCTGCTCGCGCACCGCCGGCGCCACCTCGGCGGCGAACCGCTCGGTGGTGGCGAGGTCGTCGGTCGCGAGGAGCACGCCGTCGACCCGGTGCTCGTGGCGCGCCTCGAGCAGCTGCTCGACCCACACGCGCGGCGGTCCGCTCAGCAGCTCGTCGGACGACGGCCCAAAGCTGCCACCCATGACGTTGAGCATGCGGCGCACCTGCTCCGGGCGGCGACCCGCCGCGGCGGCGGCGTCGTCGATACGGGCGTTCATCTCGGCGTAGCTGGCCCAGCCGTCCGGCAGGTAGCTCCACGACGGCAGCCAGCCGTCGCCGAGCTCACCGGTGAGCGCGAGCATGCGCGGCTTGTACGCACCGACCCAGATCCCGATGTCGTGGACCGGGCGCGGGCCGCGCTTCATGCCGGCGGCGCGGTAGTAGGTGCCCTCGACGCGGATGCCGCCGCGGGTCTCGGTGTCCCACACCTGCCGGATGATGCCGATGCCCTCGCGGAGCGCCTCGACGCCCTGGCCGGGGGTCAGCCGGCGCCCGCCCATCGCGGCGATCGCGTCGGGGAAGCCGCCCGCGCCGATGCCGAGCTCGAACCGGCCGCCGCTGAGGATGTCTAGCGACGCGGCGGCTCGTGCCAGCACCGCCGGCGGGCGCAGCGGCAGGTTCGCGACGTTCGCGGCCAGGTGCACCCGCTCGGTGCGGGCGGCGGCGAACGCGAGCAGCGTCGAGGTGTCGAGGAACGCCGGCTGGTACGGGTGGTCCTGGAACGTCACGAGGTCGAGCCCGCCGCGGTCGGCGGCCTGCACGAGGTCGAGGACCTGCCGCGCATCGCGCGCGGACGGGGTGACGAAGGTGCCGAGGACGTAGTCGGGAAGGGTCATGACAAGGTCTCCTGGGCGGCGACGGGTGTCGCGGGGTCGATGGCGAAGTTGTCGCGCAGCAGCTGCTCGGGGTCGTAACGACGCTTGAGCTCGCGCAGCCGGGCGAGGGTGTCCGGCGGGAACGCGTCGGCCAGCCGGGCGGGGTCGGTGTCGGTCTCGAAGCTGAGGTAGAGCCCGTCGGCGTGCTGCCGGACGCGCTCCCAGCCGGGCCGCAGCGCGTCGTGGCTGCTGCCCATCGCGGCCACGTTGAAGGCCGCGTGCCGGTGCGCGAAGGCGGTGGCCTGCGGGTCGACGTCGGCGATCGCGCCGCCCATGGTGCGCAGCTGGAAGAAGTGCACCGCGCCGGAGCGCAGCAGGTCCGCGGCGTCGCGCGCGAGCGCGGGCGTGACCGCGTCGACGAAGGCCGAGCGGGAGACTGGCTCGCCGAACCCGTGGTGGCCCTCGGGACCGACGTCGGGCGCCCACCCGATCGCGTCGGCGTACGGCACGAGGCGCACGTCCTGCTGGGCCAGCAGGCCCAGCCGGACGAACGGGTTGAGCCGCTCGACCACGACCTCGCCGTCGTCGGAGTCGACGACGCCGAACAGCTGGACGACCGAGCGTCCGCCCTGCGGGCGTCCCGTCACGAGGAACACGGTGGTGTCGCGCGGGGCGGCCGAGGCGACCTCGCCGAACGTCACGAGCGCGTCGGCGATGTCGTCGACGACCAGCACGAGCTGTGCGAAACCGACCGCGCGGCTCACCGGCCCGGCCTCGATCTCGAACGCGGTCGCCACGCCGAAGCTCGCACCGGCACCGCGCACCGCCCAGAACAGGTCGGGGTTCTCGGTCGCGCTCGCCCGCACCTGCTGCCCGTCGGCGAGCACGAGCTCGACGGCGCGCACGCGGTCGATCGTGAGGCCCTGCTCGCGCGACAGCAGCCCGATCCCGCCGGCGGTCGCGAGGCCGCCGACGCCGACGCCGCCGTAGTCGCCGGACGTGATGGCCCAGCCGCGGGGCCCGATCGTCCTGGCGACCTTCTTCCAGGTTGCGCCCGGGCCGATGCGCACGAGGCGCGACGCCCGGTCGATCACGGTGACCTCGTCCATCGCGCCCACGTCGACGACGAGCCCGCCCCGGTTGGTCGAGCGCCCGCTGATGCCGTGGCCCGCGCTGCGCACGCCCAGCGGCAGGTGGCGGTGACGGCTGGCGAACGCGAGCGCGTCGGCCACCTCCTCGGGGGTGCGCGGGCGCAGCACGAGGCCCGGGGCGCCGCCGCGCAGGTAGGTCGAGGAGACGGCCTGGTAGCCCGGGTCGCCGGGCTCGACGGCGCGCTCGGCGAGCGAGGCGGGGACGCCGTCGTAGTCGATGCCGGGACGGCGGCGGGCCCGCACGGCGGGGGAGCGGTGGGTCGCCGGCCGCTCGTCGAGACCGAGCTCGCGCGCGAGGCGCGCGACCTCCTCGGGGTCGGCCACCTCGACGACGACCGTGCCGTCGGCGCCCGCGAGGTCGCGCAGGGCCGGGGCCGGGGCGCCGGCCTCGGCCCGCACCCAGAACGGCTCGGTGCGCGTGAGGCGACCGGGCGCGAGCGTGTCGGCGCTGCGGGCGGCGTGCGCGACGACCTGCGGGTACGGCGTCGCGGGGTCGGTGGGGACCGGCTCCACGTCGGGCTCCGCCGGCACGACCACCGGGATCGTGTCGGTGCTGCCCGCGATCCAGACCGCGAGCGTCCAAGCGTCGAGGTCGTCGGGGTCGACGACGACCATCGCCAGCCGGTGCCGCTCGGCGGCCTGCGCGAGCTCCAGCAGCTCCGACGGCGGCCGGGAGCCGTCGAGCACGAGACCGAGTTCCATCGCTCACCTTTCCGTTGTCAGTTCGATCATAGAGGTGACAGACGATCTGCTGAACAACGGAATGCGGCTAGAATGTTCCCGTGCGCGACGAGACCGATCTGACCTGGACGCTGGGGGTGCTGCTGCGCGCGCACCGCGAGCGTGTCGCCGCCGTGCTCGCCGACCTCCCGCACGGGCCGCGCGGCTACCAGACGCTGGTCGAGGTGAGCAGCGGCCGGCACCGCAGCCAGGCCGCGCTCGCCCAGCACCTCGGCATCGACCGCACGGTGATGACGTACCTGCTCGACGACCTCGTCGCCGCCGGGCTGGTGCAGCGGCAGGAGGACCCTGCCGACCGGCGGCAGCGCAGGGTCGTGGTGACCCCGCGCGGTGAGGAGGCGCTCGCCGCGCTGTGCACCGAGGTCGCGGCCGCCGAGGAGGCGACGCTCGCGGGGCTGGAGCCCGACGAGCGCGCGGTGCTGCGACGGCTGCTCGTCAAGGCCGCGCGGGCCGCGCCCGAGCACGACCTCGACGCCTGCACGGTCGTCGAGACCGCCGACCAGGATCAGCCGAGCACGTCGGTCAGGTCGTAGGACACCGGCTCCTCGAGCTGGGCGAAGGTGCAGGAGCGCGGGTCCCGGTCCGGGCGCCAGCGGTTGAACTGCGCGGTGTGGCGGAACCGGTTGCCCTGCATGTGCTCGTAGCGGACCTCGACGACCCGCTCGGGCCGCAGCGGCACGAACGACAGGTCCTTGCCGCTGTTCCAGCGGCTGTACTCGCTGCTGCGCGGGGTGCGGGTGCCGGACTCCGGCTGCGCCCACGCCCACGGGTGGTCGTCGAACGTCGTCACGAGCGGCTGCAGCTCGGCGAACAGCTCCTTGCGGCGCGCGGCCGGGAAGGCCCCGATGACTCCGACCGACGCGAGCTCGCCCTCGTCGGTGTAGAGGCCGAGCAGCAGCGAGCCGATCGCGTCCGGTCCCGAGGTGTGCACCCGGTAACCGGCGACGACGCAGTCGGCGGTGCGCTGGTGCTTGATCTTCACCATCGTCCGCTTGTCCGGCTGGTAGGTGCCGGCCACCGGCTTGGCGATCACGCCGTCGAGCCCCGCACCCTCGAACTGCTCGAACCACTCCTGCGCGAGGTCGGGGTCGTCGGTGATCCGGGTCAGGTGCACCGGTGCCCGGACGTCGGCCAGCGCGGACTCCAGCAGGGCGCGGCGCTCGCGGAACGGAAGCCCGGTGACGTCGTCGTCGCCCAGCGCCAGCAGGTCGAAGGCGACGAAGCTCGCCGGCGTCTCGGCCGCGAGCTTGCGCACCCGGCTCGCGGCCGGGTGCACGCGCTGCTGCAGCACCTCGAACTCCAGCCGGTCGCCCACCGCGACGACGATCTCGCCGTCGACGACGCACCGCGGCGGCAGGTGCTCCAGGACCGCCTCGACGACGTCGGGGAAGTAGCGCGTCATCGGCTTGGTGTTGCGCGAGCCGATCTCGACCTCGTCGCCGTCGCGGAAGATGATCGAGCGGAACCCGTCCCACTTCGGCTCGTAGGCGAAGTCGCCGGTGGGGATGGTCTTCGCCGTCTTCGCGAGCATCGGCAGCACGGGCGGCATGACGGGCAGGTCCATGCCGGCCATCGTGCCACCGCACGCCGACGTCATCGCGGACTCGCGGGCTCCGGCTGCACGGCGGTCGTGATCAGCGTGCAGGCACGTGCCAGCGCGGCGGCACGTGCGCCGTCGTCGAGCCGCACCGGGGCGTAGGTGATGATCGGGGGCAGCACGTCGTACCCGACGAACTCCAGCATGCCGCGGTGGATGTGGAAGAGGAAGGTGTCGATGTCGCCGTAGCCGTCGGCGGCGCCGGCCTCGAAGGCGCTCTCGACGCCGCCGGTCGTCACGAGCAGCACGGCCTTCTTGCCGCGCATGCCGCCCTCGGCGAAGATGCCGAGCTCGCCCCCGAAGGTGGCGCCCATGGCGAAGACCCGATCCACCCAGCCCTTCATGACGGCCGGCATCGAGAACCACCACAGCGGGAACGACAGCACGAGCAGGTCGGCGCGCAGCAGCTGGTCGAGATGCGTCTTGACCGGATCGGTCAGCGTCCCGGCTGCGACCGCGCGGACCTGCTCGGCCTGGGGCTTGAAGTAGTCGCCGACATCGACGAACTGCTGCCGCGTCAGGACGGGGTCCCACGCCTCCGCGTACAGGTCGATCCGGTCGACGCTCAGCCCGTCGGCTCGCAGCCGGGCGGTGACGGCTGCAGCCTGGGCCGAGCTGAACGAGTCGGGCTCGGGGTGGGCGTGGACGACGAGAGCGCGGCGCGGAGGCGAGTCGGGAGGAGTGGACATCCGTCCATCATATCGACAATTCGCGATATGTAACTAGATGTGGAGCCTGAGCTGCTCGGTGAGCGCGGCGATGCGTGCGTCGTCCCTGCGGTAGTGGGTCCACTTGCCCACGCGGGTGGATCGCACCAGCCCCGCGCGCTCGAGCGTCGTCATGTAGGTCGAGATCGTCGACTGGGCGAGCCCCGACTTGGCCGCGAGGTGTGTCACGCACACGCCGAACTCGGAGCGGTCGGCGATCGGCTCGTACTCCTGGAACGACGCCTCCGGCGTCCGCAACCACGCCATGATCTGCAACCTGGTGGGATTGCTCAGCGCCTTGAGCACGTCGACGAGATCGGCGTCCATGGCTCCATGGTCGCATCGACGCTTCGAGGGATGACGATGATCGACGAGCGCCGGTCAGGCCGACCGTCCTGAGCCGACGGCGTCAGGCGTCTCCTCGCGCCGCTTGGCGGCGCTGATCATGAACTCCCAGACGAGACCGTGCGCGAGCACGATCAGCAGGATGAGCAGCACCGCCTCGGCCTGGATCGGCCTGATGCCGAGCGGCGTCGCGATCTCCGGGGCGGCGCCCACGACGGCGACCAGGAGGTAGATCACCGCGACCAGCCACCGGTGGCGCATCAGCGGACCCTGCACGACGGCGGCGTGCCGTTGGGAACGGAGCAGCCGGATCGTCGAGACGACGCCGATCACCGCGACGACGACGAAGCTGACCCGCCAGATCCCAGGCATCTCGGTGCCGCCGACCTGCGCGAACAGGCCCATGAGGGCCGGCAGCAGGAACGAGACGTAGACGCCGCCGACCAGGCCGCGCAGGGACTCGTCCCGCATCCAGTCCTCGTGGCGCTGCACGACGCCCCACCACAGGCCCAGCAGCGTGAAGCAGGTGGCCGAGAACAGCGCGTAGAAGGTGGTCACGTCCATGGGGCCGCTCCTCGTGCAGGCTGCGTGGATTGTTCACCCGTGCGCGATGCGGCGGCAAGAGGTTACGTCGACAGGCTCAGCACGCGGGGACCGGTCAGCCCGTACCGAGCAGCGGACCGTCCGGCTCCAGCAACGTCAGCCGGGTCGAGCCGGGGATCACACCAGCACCCTCGTGCGCACCTGACAGCTCGGCGGAGCCGAGATGCTGACGCATCCGCTCCGGGTCGGCGACCTCGAGCAGCACCACCACCGCCTCGGCGTCGCCGGCGTCCCTGGCCACCAGCAGCGTGGTCAGCCCGCGTTCCCGGCGTTGGTCGGCCAGGCCGTCGAAGTGCTCCCGCCACCGATCGAAGTCCGGCGCCTTCTGCTGCACCATCAGGATCGTCACGGTCTCACGCCCCCGCCGATCGAGCCTGCGGCTCCGACTCGCCAGCGGCCGCCTGCGCGTACGCCGCCCCGGCCAGCAGCGAGTCCACGGCGAAGGTGACGTGACCGACCGGCACCCGGTCCGGGACCGCCGCTCGGACCTGGCCGGCGTCGGTGGCACCGAGACCGCCACAGAGCTCGATCAGTCCGACACCGTCCTCGTCGGCCAGCCGACGGGCGATCTCCGGGGCTTGGTCGACGGACGGGACCGGCACCAGCAGCGTCCGCTGCCCGTCGCGATCGATCACCGTCCGGTCCGCGTCCGGATCGGTCCCCGGATGCTCGAACAGGTACGCCCAGGTGCTGGCCACGCTCGTCCTCTCCACGATCGGTCCCCAGGGTTGGTCCGGACAGCCTGACAGCGTCGAGCCGACAGTGCAGCAGGAAACGGCCCTGCTCAGGACGTGGGCACCTCGAAGTACAGGTGAGCGTGCAGTGCGCACCGCGGATTGAAGGGCGCGGCGCAGGAGGGACAGGCGGTCACCGTCAGGTAGTCGGCGATGCTGAGTGTGCTGCCGCAGACGCCGCACAGGATCGCCTGCTCGTCGAACCGGTCTCGCGGCCAGACCTCGGCCGGATGATCGGCGGCCTCCTGGTGACAGGTGTGGCAGGCGTAGAAGGCTCCGCAGCAGCAGAACCTGATCGCCACCACGTCGACCTCGCTGCTCCAGTGAGCGCAGCGGGTCTGCTGATCGACGCCGGTGCCGCCGACGATCGGCCTCATCCGCCCTCCCCCTGTCCGGGACGCGTCCTCGTCACCGGCCGGATCGCCGGCCGGGCCGGGTCGAACCTACGCCGGCGCAGCCACCCGGCATCGTGCCCACGACGCTCGACCGCTGAGTCAGGAGGCTCGATGAGCGACCTCGCGGGCGCGGCGACCACCGACCGGATCGAACCGATCACGCTGTGTCATCGATCCGGTCGCCCCTGCAGGTCTCGGTCAGCGACGTCACGGTGGTCACCGGTCGGCAGCGGCCGATGACCGAGGTGAGTGTTCCTGTTCGCCGACATCACCACCGCCGAGGGCCACGAGGGGTCGGCTACTCCTGCTCCACGCGGGCCGTTGCCGCTGCACGACGCCCCACCACAGGCCCAGCAGCGTGAAGCAGGTGGCCGAGAGCAGCGCGTAGAAGGTGGTCACGTCCATGGGGCCGCTCCTCGTGCAGGCTGCGTGGATCGTTCACCCGCGCGCGATGCGGCGGCACGGGGTCAGGAGCGGCGCCGGGAGGCCGCCATGCTCTCGGGCGCCTCCAGCGCGGCGATCAGGGTCCGCGCGTCGTGCGGGCCGCGGTGGCGCTCGCCGTTGAGGAAGAAGGTCGGGGTGCCGCGGGCGCCGGAGTCGTGCGCGCTGCGCTCGTCGCGCTCGACCAGGGCCATCACCTCGGGGTCGCGCAGGTCGGCGTCGAACCGTTCGAGGTCGAGCCCGAGGTCGGCCGCGTACCGGCGCAGGTCGTCGGGCTCGAGGTGCTGCTGGTGGGCGAACAGCACGTCGTGCATCTCCCAGAACTTCCCCTGCCGCCCGGCCGCCTCTGCCGCGACGGCTGCGGCGCGGGCGTGCGGGTGCGGCCCGTCGAGCGGGAGGTGCCGGGCGACGTAGCGGACCCGGTCGCCGAAGTGCTCGTGGAGGTCCTTCCACATGCCGGTCGTGCGCGCGCAGAACGGGCACTCGAAGTCGAGGAACTCCACGACCGTGAGCGGGGCTTCGGGGTCGCCCCGCACGTGGTCGCGGTCGGGGTCGACGTCGGGCGTCAGCCGGGTCGGCAGGTCGGCGGTCTCCTCGCCCCACCGGGTGCGGGCGATCCGGAACACCAGCGCGCCGAGCGCGGTCGCCAGCACGAGCGAGAGCAGCACCCCGATCGTCGCGTCGTCGGCCTGCTCGCCCTCGAGCGAGAGGCTGATGATCAGCAGCGCCATCGTGAACCCGATGCCGGACAGCGCGGCACCGCCCAGGACGCTGCCCGGGCCGACGCCGTCGGGCAGCCGCCCGAGACCCGCGCGGACGGCGGCCCACGCGCCGAGCGAGACGCCGACGAGCTTGCCGAGGACCAGGCCGGCCGTGACACCCCACGTGATCGGCGAGGCGAGCGCGGTCGCGAGGACGCCGCCGCGCAGGTCGACACCGGCGTTGGCGAGCGCGAAGATCGGGACGACGACGAGCGACACCGGGCTGCGCAGCACGTCGTGGAGCCGGTCGTTCACGGAGATCGACCGCGCGAGCCCGGCGCGCACCGTGCGCGCCACCCGCGCCTCGGGTGACTGCCAGTAGTCGCGGAACAGCCTCTTGGCGGCCTCGACGTGCCGCCGCTGCGTGGTGGCCGCGGGCACGAGCAGGCCCGCGGCCATGCCGGCGAGCGAGGGGTGCACGCCGGAGACGAGCGTCGCGCCCCAGAGCACCGCGACGACGACCACGTAGGGCGCGCTGCGCCACACGCTGGAGCGGCCGAGCAGCCACAGCAGGCCCAGCATCGCGAGCGCCACCAGCAGCGGCCAGGGCCGCAGGTCCTCGGTGTAGACGACGCCGATCACCGCGACCGCCAGGAAGTCGTCGACGACCGTGAGCGTCAGCAGGAACACCCGCAGCTGGTTGGACATCGCCGGCCCCACCAGCGCGAGCACGCCGAGCAGGAACGCGGTGTCGGTGCCGATGACGACGCCCCAGCCGCCCGGTGCCTCCCTGCCCGCGATCATCAGGTAGACGAGCGCAGGCAGCACGACGCCGACGAGCCCGGCGACCAGCGGCACCAGCGCGCGCCGGCGGTCCCGCAGCGAGCCCACCGCCAGCTCCTGCCGCACCTCGAGCCCGATGAGGAAGAAGAACAGCACCATCAGGCCGTCGTTGACCCACGCGTGCAGGTCCATCTCGATGCTGACGTCGCCGAGGTGGATCCCGAGCGTGGTGTGCCACAGCGCCTCGTAGGATCCGGAGGCGGGGGAGTTCGCCCACACGAGCGCGACAGCCGCGAAGGTCGCGAGCAGCAGCGCCGCGCCCGTCTCGGTGCGCAGCCGGTCGATGACGGCGGTCAGCCAGTCGGGCCGGTTCTCGTGCACGCCAGCTCCTCGGTCAGCGGGTGTGGGTCAGGTGCGACCGCACCAACGAGACGACGGGGCAGCGCATTCCAGCGCCCAGCCTCGGTCCACGGCCCCGCTCAGCCCTCGACGCGGTTGCCGTCGGCGTCCCAGTGCGACGCGACCTTCTTGCTCGGCTGCACGCGCGGCGGCTCGCCGGGCATCTTCGGGTAGTCCGGCGGGAAGCTCAGCTCGCCTCCAGGCAGCGTCTCCCACAGCTCCAGCAGCGGCTCGAGCGGGTAGGCGACGTCGTCCATGTCGGCCCACGGGTCGCCGTCGGCGAGCCGCTCCGGGACGGTGAGGATGTTGAGGTCGCGCGGGTCGCGCAGCTCGGCGAGCTGCTCCCACGTCAGCGGTGTGCTCACCGGTGCTCCGGGCCGTGCCCGCAGGCTCCATGCGCCCGCGATCGTGCGGTCGCGGTTGTTCTGGTTGAAGTCGACGAAGATGCGTTCGCCGCGCTCCTCCTTCCACCACGCGACCGTGACGCCGTCGTCGCGGCGCTCGAGCTCGCGACCGAAGCCGATCGCCGCGTGGCGCACGTCCTCGAAGGAGTACCGCGGCTCGATCCGCACGTAGACGTGGATGCCGCGGTTGCCGCTGGTCTTGGGGTAGCCACGCATCCCGAGCTCGGCGAGCAGCTCGCGCGCGACCTCCGCCACCCGCTGGGCGTCGCGGAAGTCGGTGCCGGGCTGCGGGTCGAGGTCCAGGCGCAGCTCGTCGGGGTGGTCGAGGTCGGGCCGGCGCACCGGCCACGGGTGGAAGGTGAGCGTGCCCATGTGCGCGGCCCACACGAGCACGGCCGGCTCGGTGGGGCACAGCTCGTCCGCCGTGCGGCCGCTGGGGAACGTGATCGTCGCGGTCTCGACGTAGTCGGGCGCGCCGCGGGGGAGCCGCTTCTGGTAGAAGCCGTCGGCGTCACGGTCCTGCGGACCGGTCGCCAGCCGCATCCCCTCGCGCCAGCCGCTCGGCCAGCGCTCCATCGCAGTCGGCCGCTCGCCGATCGACCGCATCATCACCTCGCCGACCTCGGCGACGTAAGAGCACACCTGCAGCTTGGTGATCTCCGGGGTGCGCTCGGTCGCCTCGTAGATCACGCGGTCCGGGCTGGAGACCCGCACCTCGCGCTCGCCGACGACGAGGACGGCCGGCGGGGTCTTCGGCATGGCCCCAGGCTAGTGAGCAGCCTCCAGCGAGCGGTAGGCCTCGGCGAGCCTGGTGACGCCCTCGGCGATCTGCGCGGTGCCGACGCCGGAGTAGGCCAGCCGCAGGTGGTGGCGGGCGTCGTCGAGCAGGAAGTCCGAGCCCTTGACGACCTGCAGGCCGCGGGCGGTGCAGGCGTCGAAGAGCGCGTCGCCGTCGGTGCCCTCGGGGAACGTCAGCCACAGGAAGTAGCCGCCCTCGGGCTCGACGAACTCGACCTCGGGGAGCTCGGCGCGCAGGCCCTCGCACAGCACCCGGGCGCGCTCGGCGAGCGCGGTCTTGACGGTCTCGATCGAGGCCTCGTAGGAGCCGCCGCGCACGAACGCGTTGACGATCGACTGGCTCACCATGCTCGGCGAGATGTACGTCGAGGTCGCCAGCCTCGCGATGTCGCCGATGAGGTCGGCCGGGCCGACCAGGTAGCCGACGCGGATGCCGGGGCACACCGTCTTGGAGAACGAGCTCGCGTACACGACCTCGCCGTCGGACTGCTCGAACATCGTCGGCAGCCGCTCGCCGCGGAAGCGCAGCTCGACGTAGGGGTCGTCCTCGAAGATCGTGAACCCGTGCTCGCGCGCGAGCGCCACCAGAGCGGTGCGCTTGTCGGCGCTCAGGGTGTAGCCCGCGGGGTTGTGGAAGTTCGGGATGAGGTGGGCCAGCCGGGGCGAGACGCCGGAGTCGAGCAGCTGCCGCACGCCGTCGACCGAGACGCCGTCGGGCTCGATGTCCACGGCGTGCAGGTCGGCGCCGAGCGAGCGCAGCGAGCCGAGCGTGCGGTCGTAGGAGGGGCGCTCGACGACGACCGCGTCACCTGCGGAGACCAGCGTCGAGAACAGGAACGCGTCGGCCTGCATCGAGCCGTTCGTCACCAGCACCTGGTTCTCGGCGACGCCGTGTCGCTCGGCGATCCAGGCGCGCAGCGGCAGGTACCCGACCGACGTCCCGTAGGCGAACGTCCCGGCGGGGTCCTCGGTGAAGGCGCGCTCGGCGGCGGCCTTGAGGCCCTCGACGTCGATGATGTCCAGCGACGGGGCGCCTCGGGCGAACGAGATCGGTGCGGGTTCTGCGGCCATGGGCCTCAGCCTAGGGAACCGGGGGAGCGCGACGTGTGTGACGTCCAGCACCCGGGCCGACGGGAGGAGTGCTCAGGCGACGCCCTGCGGGTCCGCCTCGCGACGGCGACGGGCGTTGCGACGCAGCCGCGCGACCACGAACCACGCCAGCAGCGCGAGGATCACGCCGACGACGATCTTGGAGAGCACGCCGCTCCACTGCTCGAGCACCGGCTCGATCGCCGGGCCGAAGCCGAAGCCGAGGCCGATCCAGATGCCGTTCCAGACCAGCGACCCGAGCGTCGTGTAGGCGGTGAAGACGACCAGCGACATGCGCTCGATGCCCGCGGGCACCGAGATGAAGGAGCGCACGATCGGCACGCACCGGCCGAGGAGGACGGCGAGGCCGCCCCAACGGTCGAAGAACGCCTCGGCCTTGTCGAAGTCCTCGGCGTCGACGAGCGGCATCTTCTCGAAGATCCGCCGGGTGCGGCGCCGGCCGAGAGCGGCGCCCAGCCCGTACCAGACCCAGGCGCCGACGACGCTGCCCAGCGTCGCGGCGACCAGCGCCCACCAGAAGCTCATCCGGCCGTCGTAGGCGAGGAACCCCGCGCCGGGCAGGATCGCCTCGGACGGGATCGGCGGGAAGAAGTTCTCGATGAGGACGGCGAGCCCGACGCCGATCTCGCCCATCGTGTCGATGAGCGACAGCACCCACCCGATGAAGCCCTCGTAGTCTCCGGACACGCTCGCACCAGCCGTCTGCATGAGGCCACACGCTACGGGGCGAGCGCGTCGCGGCCGAGGCGGCTGGCCGGGGTCCGAGCCGGGTGCCAGCCGTGCCGGGCCAACCCCCGTGTGCGCCCGAGTGCTATGTTGCTAGCATGACAGCGAAAGCACAGTTCAACGTCTACCTGCCGCCGGACCTCGTGCGGGAGGTCAAGCACCGGGCGATCGACGAGGGCGTGACGCTCTCGACGCTCGTCGAGCAGGCGCTGCGCGCCTACCTGGCGGCCGGGGAGGCCGACCGATGAGGCTCGTCGTCCGACCGATCCGCTACACCTCACGCCTGCACGAGATGCGCGCGTGGGCCACGAGGCTCGGGCTCGTCGTGCTGCTGGACACCGACGACTGGGTGGTCCTCGGCGCCGGCGCGGGCCGGCTGGCGCTGCACGCGGTCGCCGAGGGCGACCCGTTCGCAGGCACCACGACGCTGGCGTTCGAGACCGACGACCTCGACGCCCTCGCCGACCGCTGGCGTGCGGCCGGCATCGAGACCAGGCGCGTCGAGGACGCCGCGATCCCGCTGCTGCTCGGCACGACGCCGTTCGGCGGCGAGATGGCCGCCGGCGCGCTGTCGCCCGCGCCGGCCGACGGTGCGACGCCGGACCCCGGGCTGCGCGTGATGCCGATGCTCGTCACGCGCGACGTCCCCGCCGCGGGCGACTGGTTCGCCACCTGGGGGCTCGCGCGCCGGATCAGCGGCGAGCGCGGCGGCTGGGTCGACCTCGAGGTCCCCGACGGCGGGGGCCTGGTCGCGGTGCACGGTGCCGACGACCTCGCCTCCGAGCCGCCCGTCGACCCTCCGGCAGCGCCGGGCTCGGTGCGCGAGGTCGGCGTCGGGCTCACCTTCGAGCACGACGACGCCGACGCGCTGCTCGAGCGCCTCCGTGCCGCCGGGCTCGACGACGCCCACGTCGTCGACGAGTCCTACAACCGCACGCTGCTGACGCGCTGCCCCGACGGCGACACGATCTGGGTCAACGGCGCCATGACCGACCTGTACGGGTACCGCCTCGGCTGAGTCGACGGGCGGTCGCGGGCGTCTGGCAGACTTGGCCCGTGCACGCGACGCGATTTACCGGGCCCGCTTCGGGCCGGCGCGTGCGCTGATCTGACGGCACCGTCGCTGCGTGTGCCGGCCCGGGCGGGCTCCGTCGTCCCGCTCGATCCCCAGGAAGGTTGTGCATGTCCGACGCGCCATCACCGCTCGACGCCGACGGCGTCGCCCGCGCCCTCGACGAGGCCCTCGCGGCCGTCGCCGCGGCCGCCGACCTCGACGCCCTCAAGCAGGTGCGGATCGCGCACTCCGGCGAGAAGAGCCCGCTGGCGCTCGCCAACCGCGCGATCGGCGGGCTCGACCCGGCCGACAAGGCCGCGGCAGGCAAGCTCGTGGGCCAGGCCCGCGGGCGGCTCGGTGCGGCGCTGAAGCAGCGCCAGGAGGAGCTGGAGGCCGAGCGCGACGCCGCGGTGCTGCGCACCGAGGCCGTCGACCTGACCGTGCCGGTGCAGCGTGCCCGCGCGGGCGCGCGTCACCCCCTCGACACCCTCATGGACCGCGTCGCCGACTTCTTCACCTCGATGGGCTGGGAGATCGCCGAGGGCCCCGAGGTCGAGCACGAGTGGTTCAACTTCGACGCGCTCAACTTCAAGCCCGACCACCCGGCGCGGCAGATGCAGGACACCTTCTACGTCGAGGGCGAGGGGGGCGAGGACCCGCACCTGGTGCTGCGCACGCACACCTCGCCGGTGCAGGCCCGCACGCTGCTGGACCGCGGCGTGCCGGTCTACGTCGCCTGCCCGGGGAAGGTGTTCCGCACCGACGAGCTCGACGCGACCCACACCCCGGTGTTCCACCAGGTCGAGGGGCTCGCGGTCGACAAGGGCCTGACGATGGCGCACCTCACCGGCACGCTCGACCACTTCGCGCGCGCGATGTTCGGTCCCGAGGCCCGCACCCGGCTGCGCCCCAGCTTCTTCCCCTTCACCGAGCCCAGCGCCGAGATGGACCTGTGGTTCCCCCAGAAGAAGGGCGGCCCGGGCTGGATCGAGTGGGGCGGCTGCGGCATGGTCAACCCCAACGTGCTGCGCGCCTGCGGCATCGACCCCGAGGTCTACTCGGGCTTCGCGTTCGGCATGGGGATCGAGCGCACCCTGATGCTGCAGCACGGCATCGAGGACATGCACGACATGGTCGAGGCCGACGTCCGGTTCTCGCTCGGCCTGGCAGGAGGGCAGCTGTAGTGCCGTACGTCCCGATCGAGTGGCTCCGTGACCACGTCGAGGTGCCCGCCGGCACCACCGCGGCCGGGCTGGCCGCCGACCTCGTGCGCGTCGGCCTGGAGGAGGAGGCGATCGTCCCCGCGGCGGTCACCGGCCCGCTGGTGGTCGGCCGCGTGCTCTCGGTCGTGCCCGAGGAGCAGAAGAACGGCAAGACGATCAACTGGTGCCGCGTCGACGTCGGGCCGGAGCACAACGCCGACGACGTCGACGGCGAGGGCCCGGGCCGCGGCATCGTGTGCGGCGCGCACAACTTCGGCGTCGGCGACGCGGTGGTGGTGGCGCTGCCGGGCGCGGTGCTGCCCGGCGACTTCGCGATCGCCTCGCGCAAGACCTACGGCCACATCAGCGACGGCATGATCTGCAGCGAGCGCGAGCTGGGGCTCGGCGAGGACCACGGCGGGATCATGGTGCTCGAGGACCCGCCCGCCCCCGGCACCGACGCGATCGGGCTGCTGGGGCTGGGGGAGGAGGTCCTCGAGATCAACGTCACCCCCGACCGCGGGTACTGCTTCTCGATGCGCGGCGTCGCCCGCGAGTACTCCCACTCGACCGGGGCCGCCTTCACCGACCGCGCGCTCGAGCTCGCGGCGCGAGCACCCGGCGCCACCGCGGGCGGGTTCGGCGTCGAGCTCGCCGACGACGCGCCGATCCACGGCGCGCCCGGCTGCGACCGGTTCGTCGCTCGCGTCGTGCGCGGCGTCGACCCGAACGCGCCCACGCCCGCCTGGATGAGCACCCGGTTGCGGCAGGCCGGCATGCGGCCGATCTCGCTCGCCGTCGACGTGACGAACTACGTCATGCTCGACCTCGGGCAGCCGCTGCACGCCTACGACCTCGCCACGCTGCACGCGCCGATCGTCGTCCGGCGCGCCCGCCCCGGCGAGCGCATGACGACGCTCGACGACGTCGACCGCGCGCTCGACGCCGAGGACCTCCTCATCACCGACTCCCCGGACGGCCCGGGCTCCCGCCCGATCGGCGTCGCCGGCGTCATGGGTGGCGCCGAGACCGAGGTCGGCAGCGGCACCACCGACGTGCTGATCGAGGCCGCGCACTTCGACCCGGTGTCGATCGCGCGCACGGCGCGCCGGCACCGGCTGCCGAGCGAGGCGTCCAAGCGGTTCGAGCGCGGCGTCGACCCGCGGCTGCAGGCCGCGGCCGCGCAGCGCGCCGTCGAGCTGCTCGTCGAGCTCGGCGGCGGGGTCGCCGACGACGAGGCCGTCACCGACGTCGACCGGACCACCCCGCCCGCGCCGATCGAGCTCGACACCCAGCTCGCGAGCCGGCTCGTCGGCGTCGACTACACCGACGAGCAGGTCGTGGAGACCCTGCGCAGCGTGGGCGCCGAGGTCTCCGACGTGCCGACCGACGACGCCCCGAGCGGTCGTCACGCCGCGCGCGTCTCGCGGGTCCTGGTGACGCCGCCGTCCTGGCGCCCCGACCTCGTGGAGCCCACCGACCTCGTCGAGGAGGTCGTGCGGCTGCGCGGCTACGACCAGGTGCCCTCGGTGCTCCCGCAGGCCCCCGCCGGCACGGGGCTGACGCTGCGGCAACGCCGGCGTCGTCGCGTCGCGGACCTGCTCGCCGACGCCGGTCTCGTGCAGGTGCTCACCTACCCGTTCGTCGGCGCGTCGCGGCACGACGCCCTCGGGCTGCCGGCCGACGACCCCCGCCGCCGGGCGGTGCGGCTGCGCAACCCGCTCGCGCAGGACGCGCCGCTCATGCGGACCTCGCTGCTCGACACGCTGCTCGAGGCCGCGGTCCGCAACGTCGGCCGGGGCAGCACCGACCTCGCGATCTACGAGATCGGCTCGGTCACCCGGCCCACCGGGCCGCTGTCGTCCTCGCCGCTGCCGCCTCCCGGCCGGCTCCCGGAGCCCGCCGACCTCGAGGCCGTGCGGGCCGCCGTGCCGCCGCAGCCGCTGCGTCTCGCCGCGGTGCTCGTCGGCGAGGCGGTACCCGCCGGTCCGGGGACCGAGGCCCGTGCCTACGACGCCGCCGACGCGGTCGCGCTCGTCCGCGACGTCGCCCGCGAGCTCGGTGCGGCCGTGCACGTCGCCAACGACCCCGACCACGCCCCGTGGCACCCCGGGCGGTGCGCGCGCGTGACGACCGCCGACGGCGCCCTCGTCGGGCACGCGGGCGAGCTCGCCCCGCGCGTGGTCGCCGAGCTCGGGCTGCCGCCGCGCGCGGTCGCGCTCGAGATCGACCTCGGCCTGCTGCTCGACGCCGCGCCGGACCGGCCGCGCCAGGTGCGCGGGCTGTCGACCTTCCCGCTCGCGAAGGAGGACATCGCGCTCGTGGTGCCTGCCGACGTGCCGGCCGGCGAGGTGCTCGACGTCGTGACCGCCGCCGCGGGCGAGGTCGCCGAGGAGGTCCGCCTCTTCGACGTCTACACCGGTGCCAACCTCCCGGAGGGAACGAAGTCGCTCGCGTTCGCGCTTCGGCTGCGCGGCGACCGCACGCTCACCGGCGAGGAGACCGCCGCGGTGCGGGACGCCGTCGTGCGGGCCGCGGGGGAGCGGTTCGGGGCGACGCTGCGCGCCTGAGCCGGGGGTCCGCCGCCGCCGCGGGGTAGGGAGCGCCCCACCCCGCCTCGACCGGCGGGCACCCTGGGAGCGGCCCGTCGCGGTCGCGAGGCTGGTCGCATGACCACGGCTGCTCCCGCTCGTCCCGCCGTGACGCCACCATCCGCCGGCGCGCGCGACCGGTTCCTCGACCTCGTCCGGCTCGCTGCGATGGTGCTCGTCGTCGCCCAGCACTGGTTGCTGCCGATGCTCGTGCTCGACGGCGCGGCCGTCGTGCCCGAGCGCGCCGACGTGCTCGCCCACCTGTGGCCCGCCACCTGGGTCACGCAGGTGATGCCGCTGGTGTTCTTCACCTCCGGCGCCGCGACCGTGCTCAGCCTGCGCGGCCGAGCGGTGCCCGACGGCGCGTGGGTGTCGCGCCGGCTCGTGCGGCTCGTCGGCGGTCTCGTCGTGCTGGCCGCCGTCTGGCTGCCGCTGCCCCCGGTGCTGCTGGCCGCCGGGCTCGACCCCGAGCTGGTGAGCGTCGGCGGCCGCATGATCGGCGGGCTGCTGTGGTTCCTCGTCGTGCTCGTGCTCCTCACCGTGCTCACGCCTGTGCTGCTGCGGGTGGTCGACCGGTGCCGCGGCGTCGAGATCGGCGTCCTCGCGGCCGCGGCGGTCGGCGTCGACGTGCTGCGGTTCGGGCTCGGCTGGGAGGAGGCCGGCTACGTCAACGCCGTGCTCGTCTGGGCGGCCGTGCACGCTCTCGGCATGCACGCGGCCCGCGGCAGGCTCGGTCGGCTGCACGGCCGGTTTGCGGCGCTCGTGGGTCTCGCCGGCGTCGCGGCCCTCGGGCTGCTCGTCGTGCTCGGCCCCTACCCGGCCGCGATGATCGGGCTGCCGGGCACGACCGTGTCGAACATGAACCCGCCCTCGGCCGCGCTGCTCGCGCTCGCCGTCGGGCAGGTCGGGCTGCTGCACGCCCTGCGGGGACCGCTGACCCGGCTGGTCGAGCGTCCCGTGGTCGCGGCCGCCGTCGACCGCTGGGTGCCGCACACGATGGCGGTGTACCTGTGGCACACGCCCGCCGCGGTGGTGGTCGCGACCGGGATGGTGGCGCTCGGTGTCGAGGGGCACCCGGTGGGCAGCGCCGGCTGGTGGCTGATGGTGCCGGTGTGGCTGCTCGGCTCGGGTGCCGTGCTGGCCCTGAGCGTCGCCGCGACGCGCCGGTTCGCGCTGCGCGGCGCCGGTGTGACGGGCCGCCGGCTGGTCGGTGGTGCCGCGCTGGTCGTGCTCGGCGTGCTGGCGCTGACCGTCTCGGGGTTCGACCCGGCGCGGCTGCCGGCCCTGCACGGACCGCTCGTGGCGACCTGGGCGCTGGTCGCGGGAGCGCTGCTGCTCGGCGCGCACCCGGCTGGCGCACCGGGCCGTCGAACGGGCATGGTGGCGTGATGGCAGCCCCCACCGCGCCCCGTCCCGGTCGGTACGCGCGCGCGGCGCACGACACCGGGTTCCTGCTCGCGCAGCTGCCGCTGGCGATCGCCGGTTTCGTGCTGATGGTGCTCGTGCCCTCGCTCGGGGTGCCGCTGCTGGTGCTGGGGATCGGTGTCGTCGTCCTCGGCGGCCTGCTCACCGCGGTCAACGGCATCGGCGAGCTGACCCGGGACAGGCTGCGGGCGCACGGGCACCGGCTCGAGCAGGGCACGCGCCCGCCGCGGCCGGAGCGGCGCACCGTGTGGCGCCGATCGCTCGCGCGGATGCGGCACGGGCAGAGCTGGATGGACGTCTTCCGCGCGCTGCTCGACTTCCCGCTCTCGATCACCACCTTCGTGGTCACGGTCACGTGGTGGGTCGCGGGCGCGGCCGGTCTGCTCTACTGGTTCTGGGGCCGGTTCCTCCCCGTCGACGAGGACTCCCGCGGGCTCGCCTGGCTGCTGGGCCTCGACGGGCTCGTGCCGGAGTGGCTCGTCCAGCTCGCTGCCGGCGCTCTGCTGCTGCTCACCGCGCCGTGGGTCGTGCGGGCGTTGGTGATGGCGCACGTCGGGCTGGAGCGGTTCGCGCTGCTCGCCAGCCGCCCCGCGCGGCTGCGCGCCCGGATCGACGACCTCACCGCCAGCCGGGCGGCCGTCGTCGACGCAGAGTCGCAGGCGCTGCGTCGGATCGAGCGGGACCTGCACGACGGCCCGCAGCAGCGGCTCGTGCGGACCACGATGGACGTCCAGGCGGCGCTGCGGCGACTCGACGCCGGCGACCCCGAGGCCGCGCGCGAGCCGCTCGCGTCGGCCCTCGAGCAGGTGCAGGCCGGCCTCGGCGAGCTGCGCACGATGTCGCGCGGGATCGCGCCGCCGGTGCTGGCCGACCGGGGGCTGGCGGCCGCGATCACCTCGCTGGCGGGCCAGAGCCCGCTGCGGGTGCAGGTCGAGGTCAGGCTGCCCGAGGACCACCGGCACGGGTTCCAGCAGCAGACCGCCGCCTACTTCGTCGTGTCCGAGGCGCTCGCCAACGCCGCCAAGCACAGCGACGCCACGATCGTCCAGGTGCAGGTCGACGAGACCGCCGCGGGCACGCTGCGCGTGCGCGTGACCGACGACGGGCGCGGCGGCGCGCACCCCGCCAAGGGGCACGGGCTCGCCGGGCTCGCCGACCGGCTGGGCGGGGTCGACGGGCGGCTGGAGGTCGTCAGCCCCGAGGACGGCGGCACCACGGTGCTCGCGACGATCCCCGCCCCGTGACCTAGGCTCGGGTCTCGATGCGTGCCGTGCTCGCCGAGGACTCCCTGCTGCTGCGGGAGGGTCTCGTCCGCCTGCTCGACGAGGCGGGCTGCGAGGTCGTCGCCGCCGTCGACGACGGCGACGCCGCGGTCGCCGCCGTGGTCGAGCACCACCCCGACGTCGCGGTGCTCGACGTGCGGATGCCGCCGTCGTTCACCGACGAGGGGCTCCGCGCCGCGGTGCGGATCCGGTCCGAGGTGCCCGGGACGGCGGTGCTCGTGCTCTCGCAGTACGTCGAGCAGTCCTACGCGGCCGACCTGCTGGCGACCGGCGCCGGGGTCGGCTACCTGCTCAAGGACCGGGTCGCGGCGCTCGAGGAGCTCACCGACGCGCTGCGCCGGCTCGTCGAGGGCGGCACCGTGCTCGACCCGACCGTGGTCGCGCAGCTGTTCGCCGGCCGCCGCGCCCGGCCGCTGCAGCGGCTGACCGAGCGCGAGCGCGAGGTGCTCTCGCTCATGGCCCAGGGCCGCACCAACACCGCGATCGCGCGGATGCTGTTCATCACGCCGAAATCGGTCGAGAAGCACGTGTCGTCGATCCTCGACAAGCTCGACCTGCCGCCGTCGCCCGACGACCACCGGCGCGTGCTCGCCGTCATCGCCTGGCTCGACGACCCGGACACCTGACGGCTGTCGGCCCTGCGGGCTACCGTCGATCGATGGACACGCTCGCCAAGCACGTCAGGCACGCCGTGATCGAGACCGAGTTGCGACGGCTCGCCGAGGTGGTGGCGCAGGCCGACCCGCAGGCCCCCGTGCCGACGTGCCCGGGGTGGGACCTCGCCGACCTGCTCTACCACCTCACCGAGGTGCACACCTTCTGGTCCGCCGTGCTCGCCCGCGACCCTCGCGACGACGCGGCCGTCGAGGCGATCGAGGAGGACAAGCCCGCGCGCCCCGCGACGGTCGCCGAGCTGCTGCCGGTGCGCGAGGCCGCCACCGCGGCGCTGCTCGAGCAGCTGGGTGCGCTCGACGACGAGGTGCCGCGCTGGACCTGGTGGGACGCCGACCAGACCGCCGGCTTCACGCGCCGGATGCAGACCTACGAGGCCCGAAGTCCGGCAAGGAGTTCGACGAGCCACGCGCCGTCCGGCTGCACGACGGCGAGCCCACCGCGCGCGTGAGCGGCCCGGTCGAGCAGCTCGCCCGGTGGGCGTGGGTGCGCCGGCCCGAGGAGGGCGGCGTCGCCGTCACCGGCACCGAGACGGCGCTGGCGGCGATCGACCGGCTGATGGCGCAGGGCATCCAGTAGCGCCACCACCCGGGACCTGGGTCCCAGACCCGGTCCGTGGGCCGGCCCGATGCTGAGCCCATGAGAGTTCTCGTCGCCACAGCGTCCAAGCACGGCAGCACCCACGAGGTCGGCGCGCTCGTCGCCGACGAGCTGCGGCTCGCCGGCCACGAGGTCCGCACCGCCGACGCCGCGGTGCTCCTGGAGCTCGCCGACGTCGTCGACGAGCTGACCGACGTCGACGCCGCCGTGGTCGGCAGCCCCGTGTACGGCGCGCGCGTGCTGGCGCAGGGCAAGGCCGTGGCCGAGCGGCTCACGCGCACGCTCGCCGGGCCGGTGTGGGTCTTCGCCGTCGGGATCAAGAGCCCGACCGCCGACCCGCTGCGCCCCGCCGTCACGGCACCCGCGAGCGACGGCTACCGCGGTGCCCGCTACCCGGTGTTCGGCGGCGTCGTCGACACCCGGCGGCTCAGCGCGGCCGAGCGTGCGCTCATCGGCGCCGTGGGGGCCGCCGACCGCGACCGCCGCGACCCGGAGATGGTGCGCGCCTGGGCGCAGGCGGTGGCGTGCCGGCTCGCCGTGCAGGCTCAGGGCAGCAGCAGCACCTTGCCCGTGGTCTGACGCCCCTCGAGCGCCGTGTGCGCCGCCGCGGCGTCAACCAGCGGGAACGTCGCGCCGACCCGGAGGTCGACGACGCCGTCGGTCACCCAGCCCGACACCTGCTGCCAGCGACGCGCCCGCTCGTCGACGTCGGCGATGTAGTGCATCATCGTCGGCCGCGTGAGGAACAGCGAGCCGGCACGGTTGAGGCGTTGCGGGTCGAACGGCGGCACCGGACCGCTCGCGGCGCCGAACAGCACCAGCGTGCCGCGGCGACGCAGCGAGCCGAGAGAGCCGTCGAACGTGGCGCGCCCGACGCCGTCGTAGACGACGTGCACGCCCGCGCCGCCGGTGAGCTCGCGCACCGCGGCCGGGAGCTCGGTGGCGAGGTCGTCCATCCGGTCGTAGCGGATCACCTCGGCGGCGCCCGCCTCGCGCGAGAGGCGTTCCTTCTCGTCGGTCGAGGTCGTCGTGAGCACGCGCGCGCCGAGGTGCGCGGCGACCTGGGTGAGCAGCAGCCCGACGCCGCCCGCGCCCGCGGTCAGCAGCACGTCGTGGCCCTCCCGCAGGTGGAAGGCGCCGTCGACCAGCATGCTCACGGTGAGCCCCTGCAGCGGCAGCGCCGCGGCCGTGCGCAGGTCGAGGCCGTCGGGCACCGGGAGGGCGTGGTCGGCGTCGACCACGACGAGCTCGGCGTAGGAGCCCGTGACCGAGACCGCCCACGCGACGGCGTCGCCCACCGCCGGCGAGTCCACGCCGTCGCCGACCGCGACGACGGTGCCGGTGCCCTCGCCACCTGGACGGAACGGGTGCTCGACCTGGTAGGTGCCGCTGCGCTGGTAGGTGTCGATGAAGTTCAGCCCGATCGCCTCGGTCCGCACCAGCAGCTGGCCGGGACCGGGCACGGGGTCGGGGACCTCCACCTGCTCGAGAACCTCGGGACCACCGCTCGTCGCTGCCTCGATCGCTCGCACGTGTCCAACCTACCGACGCGTGTCCGCTACGGTCGGGCACGTGCCCGGACCGCTCGTCATCGCCGTCGACGTCGGGACCACCGCCACCAAGGTCGTCGCCTACGAGCCCAGCGGCCGGGCGGTCGCCGAGGCCGAGCGCGGCTACCCGCTGCACGCGCCGCACCCCGGCCACGCCGAGCAGGACCCCGAGCAGATCCGCGCGACCGTGGAGTCGCTGCTCGCCGAGGTGGTCGCGGCCGTCGGTCCCGGCCGGGTCGCGGGCGTCGCGCTGAGCTCGGCGATGCACACGCTGATGGCGCTCGACGGCGACGGGCGCCCGCTCACCGCGCTGACCTCGTGGGCCGACACGCGCGCCCAGGCCGAGGCCGACGAGCTCCGGGCGGGGCCGGGTCTCGCGCTGCACCGTCGCACCGGCACCCCCGTGCACCCGATGTCGCCGCTGGTGCGGCTGCGCTGGTTCGCGCGGCACGCGCCGCAGCTGTGCGACCGGGCGCGCTGGTGGTGCGGCGTCAAGGAGTACCTGCTGCTGCACCTCACCGGCCGGCTGGTCGTCGACCACTCGCTCGCCTCGGCCTCCGGGCTGCTCGACCTCGCGTCGCTGCGCTGGGACGCCGAGGCGCTCGCGCTCGCCGGCGTGACGGCCGAGCAGCTGCCCGAGCTCGTGCCGACCACCCAGGCGCTGCCGCTCGCCGCCGCCCCCGCCGCACGGGTCGGGCTGCCGACGGGCACGCCGGTCGTCGTCGGCGGCGGCGACGGGCCGCTCGCGAACCTCGGCGTCGGTGCCGTCCGCCCCGGCATGGCGGCGTGCTCGCTCGGCACGTCCGGGGCGCTGCGCGTCGTCGTCGACCGTCCGGTCGTCGACCCCGCCGGCCGGGTGTTCTGCTACGCGCTCGCGCCGGGGCTGTGGGTCGTCGGGGGAGCGGTCACCAACGGCGGGATCGTCATGCGGTGGGCGCTCGAGGCGCTCGCCCCGGACCTGGGCCCGGGCGCCGAGGAGGCGCTGCTGGCCCTGGCGGCGCAGGCACCGCCCGGCAGCGGCGGCCTGCTGATGGCGCCGTACCTCATGAGCGAGCGCGCCCCGCGGTGGACCTCGCTGGGGCGGGGCGCCTTCGTCGGGCTCACGCGCGAGCACGGCCGCCCGCACATGGTGCGCGCCGCGATCGAGGGCGTCGCGCTGCAGCTCGCGCTCGTGCTGGACTCGATGCGCGCCGCCGGGATCGCGGTCGACTCGGTGCGCGGCACGGGCGGCGTCATGCGCAGCGCGCTGTGGCAGCAGCTGCTCGCCGACGCCTTCGCGATGCCGCTCGACCTGCTGGACGGCCAGCAGGGGTCGGGCTACGGCGCCGCGATCCTGGGCATGAGGGCGCTGGGGATCGTCGACTCCCTCGAGGCGACCGCGGCCGCCGTGCGCGTGGTGCGGACGGTCGAGCCGGTGCCCGCGCACGTCGAGACCTACGCGCGGCTGCGGCCCGTGCTCGACGGCCTCTACGACGCGCTCGCCCCGACGTTCGCCGCGCTGCGTGCGCTCGACCTGCCGACCCTGCCGCCCCGCTGAGGGGCGGGCGGCTCAGCCCGCGCTGGGCGGCTGCGCGGGGTACTCGGCGGGCTCGCGGTCCAGCTCGCGCGCGAGCCGGGTGCGCCGCTCGATGACCCGGTCGCGCAGCTCGAGCATGTCGGCGAGCACGCGCTTGCGCTCGCGCTTGGCGAGCAGGTCGATGTAGAGGCGCCCGTTGGTGTGGTCGGTCTCGTGCTGCAGGCAGCGGGCGAAGTAGCCGGTGCCCTCGATCCGCAGCGGCGCGCCCTCGATGTCGGTGCCGGTGACGACGACGCGGCTGGGCCGGAACAGGTCCGCGCCCGGCCCGGGCACCGACAGGCAGCCCTCCTCGTGCTCGTTGGTGCCGGCCGAGGGGTCCACCTCGACGACCGGGTTGCAGATGTGGCCGACGTGCCGGGCGTCGTCGTCGGTGTCGGGCAGGTCGTAGACGAACAGCCGCAGGTCGACACCGACCTGGTTCGCCGCCAGCCCGACGCCCTCGGCGACCGCCATCGTCGTGAACATGTCGTCGACGAGCGTGCGCAGCTCGTCGGTCCCGAACATCTCCTCGGGGACGTCGGCGTTGCGCCGGTGCAGCACCTCCTCGCCGACCTCGGTCACGCGCAGCACCTTGCCGCGCAGGGTCTCCGGCGGCACCTCGGGGTAGTCGGAGACCTCGACACCCTGGACGAACGTTCGCATGGGAGCAGTCTTCCAGGTCGCGCGGGGTGCTCAGCCCGCCAGGGCGCTCACCCCGACCGTCCGTGCCGCCGCCCGCAGCGCCTGGTCGAGGTCGGCCTGCAGGTCCTCGACGGCCTCGAGCCCGACCGAGAGCCGCACGACGTTCGCGGCCGGTCGGGCGTCGGGCGCGACCGGGCGGTGCGTCAGCGCCGCCGGGTGCTGGGCGAGGGAGTCCACCCCGCCGAGCGAGACCGCGTGCGTGAACACGCGCAGCGCCTCGATCGTGGCGCGCGCGGCCTCGTAGCCGCCGCGCACCTCGATCGTGACCATCGCGCCGGTGCCGAGCAGCTGCCGGCCGACGACGCCGTCGGGGTCCTCGGCGAGCGCGGGGTGGTGCACGCGCTCGACGGCGGGGTGCTCGGTCAGCCACGTCGCGAGCGTCCGCGCCGAGGCCTCCTGGGCCCGGACGCGCGTCGGCAGCGTCGCCAGGCCGCGGTGCAGCAGGTAGCCGGCGAGCGGGTGCATCAGCCCGCCCGTGACCGCGCGGACCCGGCGCAGCGCGGCCGCCGTCTCGCGGTCGCACGCCACGACGCCGCCCACCACGTCGCCGTGGCCGCCGAGGTACTTGGTCGCGCTGTGCAGCGACATCCGGGCGCCCCAGCGCAGCGGCTGCTGCAGCACCGGCGTCGCGAACGTGTTGTCGACGAGCACCGGCACGTCGCCCGCCTGCTCGGCGACCGCCGCGACGTCGACGAGGTCCAGGGTCGGGTTCGCGGGCGTCTCGAGCACCACCAGACCGGTGTCGGGCCGGAGGGCGGACCGCACCGACCCCGGTGCGCAGAACGTCGTCTCGGTGCCGAGCAGGCCGCTCGCGAGCAGGTGGTCGGTGCCGCCGTAGAGCGGACGGACGGCGACGACGTGGCGCCGCCCGACGGCGGTCGTGGAGGCGAGCACGGCCGCCGTGACCGCGGCCATGCCGGAGGCGAAGGCGACCGCCGCCTCGGCACCCTCGAGCGCCGCCAGCGCGCCCTCGAAGCGCGCGACCGTCGGGTTCCACAGGCGCTGGTAGACCATGCCGCCCGCCGCCAGCGGCTCGCCGCCGAGCGCCATCGACTCGTACGAGTCGCCGCCGTGCTCGACGTCGAGCAGCGGATAGGTCGAGGACAGGTCGATCGGCGGCGCGTGCACACCCAGGGCTGCGAGGTCGTCGCGGCCCGCGTGCACGGCCAGGGTCTCGGGGCGCAGCGTCATGGCGCCAGCATGGGCGAGCGCGCAACCCGCAGCCACCTCGGTTGCACGTCGTGCAGCACGGGCTGCGATGATGCGTGGATCGCGCAACCGATGGAGCGGGGGAGGCGGCGGCATTGGCCGGAACGCAGGCGGAGACCGGGCTCGACCCGCTGGACCGGGCCATCCTGCTGGCCCTGGTCGAGGACGCGAGCACCACCAACAAGGCGCTCGCGCGCCGGCTCGGCGTCGCCGAGTCGACGTGCGCCTACCGGGTGCGCGCGCTGCGACGCCGCGGCGTGATCCGGGGCGCGACGGTGCGCCTGGACCCGGCCGCCCTCGGCAGCCCCGTGCAGGCGATGATCAAGGTGCGCCTCGGCAGCCACAGCCACGAGCACGTCAACACCCTCTACGACGCGCTGGCGGCGGTGCCGGGCGCGCTGCAGGTCTTCCACGTCGCCGGTGCCGACGACTTCTACCTGCACGTCGCGGCGGCCGACGCGCTCGCGCTGCGGGACCTGGTGCTCAACCACATCACGACGCACCGCGTCGTACGTCAGACCGAGACCCACCTGGTGTTCGACCACCGCGAGGGAGCGGGCCTGCTGCCCCGGTGAGCCCCGCGGGCCCGACCGGCGCCGGGGCGGACCCGGGGCAGCAGGACGGCGTCGGCTCAGCTGCTCGACTCGACGGTCGCGGGAGCCTCCTCGTGCGTGATCTCGCGCGGGCCGGCGCTGTGCTCGACGGCGATCTTGCGCGGCTTCGCGCGGTCCGCGATCGGGATGCTCAGCGACAGCACGCCGTTCTCGTAGGTCGCGTGGATCGCGTCCATGTCGATGTCACGACCCAGGGCGAGCTGACGCGTGAAGCGACCGGCCGGGCGCTCCTGGGCCAGCCAGCGGGCACCCTCCGCCGCGCCGATCGTGCGCTCGGCCGCGATCGTCAGGGTGCTGCCGTCCACGTCGAGGTCGATCGAGCCCGGGTCGACGCCGGGCAGGTCGACGTTGACGACGTAGTGGTCGTCCACCCGGTACAGGTCCATCGGCATCCAGCTGGCGGCGCGAGTGACGCCGTCACCGGTGAGCAGCCGGGCCGTCAGCCGGTCCATCTCACGGAAGGGGTCGAAGGTCAGTGCCACAACCACCACCTCCTTGCAGATCCGGCGGGCGCCGCACCCTGCGGCGTCCCGGCGTGTCGTGGCGTCGTCGCCCCTGCGAGGCAGTGCCCCGAGGGGCATCTCAAGATTAGCACTCGAGTGCATCGAGTGCTAAGTCCAGCGCATGGCGTAGCGTGGTGAACGAGGCTCGGATGTATACTTATGCGAGTGACTGCAAGTCTTGCGATCGCCGGGGCCTCCGGCTACGCCGGCGGCGAGGTGCTCCGACTGCTCCTCGACCACCCCGAGATCGAGATCGGCGCCCTGACGGCGCACTCGAACGCGGGTGAGCCCGTCCTCTCCGCGCACCCGCACCTCGCGGCGCACCCGGCGCTCGCCGGCCGCACGTTCGCCGAGACCACGGCGCAGAACCTCGCCGGGCACGACGTCGTCGTGCTCGCGCTGCCGCACGGCGCCTCCGGCAGGGTCGCCGCCGAGCTCGAGGCGCTCAGCGCGCCCGGTGCCGGCCCGCTGATCCTCGACTGCGGTGCCGACCACCGCCTCGTCGACGCCGCAGCCTGGCGCGAGTACTACGGCTCCGAGCACGCCGGCACCTGGACGTACGGGCTCCCGGAGCTGATCCTCGCGGCCGAGGGCGACTCCCGGCTGACCCGCCAGCGCGAGGTGCTGCCCGGCACGACCCGGGTCGCCGTCCCCGGGTGCAACGTCACCGCGGTCACGCTCGGGCTGCAGCCCGGGGTCGCGACCGGTCTCGTCGACACCACCGACGTCGTCGCGGTGCTCGCGGTCGGGTACTCCGGGGCCGGCAAGGCTGCCAAGACCCACCTGCTCGCGTCCGAGGGCCTGGGCAGCGCGGTGCCGTACGCGGTCGGCGGCAGCCACCGGCACATCCCCGAGATCGTGCAGAACCTCGGCGCCGCCGGCGCGGGCGAGGTCCGGATCTCCTTCACCCCCGTGCTCGTCCCGATGGCGCGCGGCATCCTCGCGACGACGACGGCGCCGCTGGCCGCCGGCGTCTCCGCCGCCTCGGTGCGCGCCGCGTGGGAGGCGTACTACGCCGACGAGCCGTTCGTGCGGCTGCTGCCGGAGGGGCAGTGGCCGACCAGCGGCGCGACCACGGGCGCGAACACCGCGCTCGTGCAGGTCGCCGTCGACGCCAAGGCGGGCCGCGTCGTCACGGTCTGCGCGATCGACAACCTCGTCAAGGGCACCGCGGGCGGCGCGGTGCAGTCGATGAACCTGGCGCTGGGCCTGCCCGAGACGCTCGGTCTGCCGACGACCGCCGTCGCCCCCTGATCGGAGGACGCGTGACCGTCACCAGCCCGAAGGGCTTCCGCGCCGCCGGCGTCACCGCCGGTCTCAAGGCGTCGGGCCGTCCCGACCTGGCGCTCGTCGTCAACGACGGGCCCGAGCACGTCGCCGCGGCCGTGTTCACGTCCAACCGGGTGGTCGGCCACCCGGTCACGTGGTCGCGGCAGGCGGTGTCCGACGGCGTGGCGCACGCCGTCGTGCTCAACTCCGGCGGGGCGAACGTGTGCACCGGGCCCGAGGGGTTCCTCGACACCCACCGCACCGCCGAGACGGTCGCGGCCGCGCTCGGCGTCTCCGCCGCCGACGTGCTCGTCGCCTCGACCGGGCTCATCGGCGAGCGGCTGCCGATCGACCGGCTCCTCGCCGGCATCGACCCGCTGGTCGCCGACCTCTCCGACGACGGCGGCCCGCGTGCCGCCGAGGCGATCATGACCACCGACACCGTGCCGAAGCAGGCCGCGGCCGAGCGCGAGGGCTGGACCGTGGGCGGCATCGCCAAGGGTGCAGGCATGCTCGCGCCCGCGCTCGCGACGATGCTGGTCGTGCTGACGACCGACGCCGTCGTGGACGCCGCCGACGCCGAGGCCGCGCTGCGCGCGGCGACCCGCACCACGTTCGACCGGATCGACTCCGACGGCGCGATGTCGACGTCGGACACCGTCGTGCTGCTCGCCTCCGGTGCGAGCGGTGTCGCGCCCGACCGCGACGAGCTCACCGCCGCCGTCACCGAGGTGTGCGCGACGCTGGCCCGGGCGCTCCTCGCCGACGCCGAGGGCGCCTCTCACGACGTCGCCGTGGAGGTGGTCGGTGCCGACAGCGAGGAGGCCGCCGTCGCCGTCGCGCGCGCGGTCACCCGCTCCAACCTCGTCAAGACCGCGATCTTCGGCAACGACCCCAACTGGGGGCGCATCCTCGCCCAGGTCGGTACCGTGCCGGAGACGGTCGCCGCCTTCGAGCCCGACGCGATCGACGTGTCGATCAACGGCGTGATGGTCTGCCGGGCCGGCGGGGCGCACGAGCCGCGTGACGCCGTCGACCTCGCGAGCGCACGAGAGGTGCACATCCTGATCGACCTGCACGCCGGCGACCACGCCGCCACCGTCTGGACCAACGACCTCACGCACGCCTACGTCCACGAGAACAGCGCCTACTCCACATGAGCGACCAGCCCCCGGGCAGCGACCCGGCGACCACCTTCGACCCCGCCACCGATCTTCTGCCGGACCAGAAGGCCGAGGTGCTCATCCAGGCGCTGCCCTGGCTGGAGCGCTTCGCCGGCGCGGTCGTCGTCATCAAGTTCGGCGGCAACGCGATGGTCGACGCCGACCTCGAGCGGGCGTTCGCCGAGGACATCCGGTTCTTCCGCTACGTCGGCCTGCAGCCCGTCGTCGTGCACGGCGGCGGACCGCAGATCAGCGCGATGCTGGAGCGGCTGGAGATCGCCAGCGAGTTCCGCGGCGGGCTGCGCGTGACCACGCCCGAGGCGATGGACGTCGTCCGGATGGTCCTCACCGGGCAGGTGCAGCGCAAGCTCGTCAACATGCTCAACGTCAACGAGGCGCTCGCGGTCGGGATGTCGGGGGAGGACGCCGGGCTGCTCGGCGCCCGGCGGCGCACCGCCGTCGTCGACGGCGAGGAGGTCGACGTCGGCCTGGTCGGCGACGTCGTGCGCGTCAACGCCCACATCCTCAAGGGCATCCTCGACGCCGGCCGCATCCCGGTGGTCTCGACGATCGCCCCCGACGTCGACAACCCCGGCGACGTCCTCAACGTCAACGCCGACACCGCCGCCGCCGCGATCGCGGTCGCGCTGCGCGCCCGCAAGCTCGTCGTGCTCACCGACGTCGAGGGGCTCTACCTCGACTGGCCCGACACCTCCTCGCTCGTGCGCCGGATCGTCGCGTCCGACCTCGAGGCGCTGCTGCCGTCGCTGCAGGCCGGCATGGTGCCCAAGGTCGAGGCGTGCCTGCGCGCGGTGCGCGGCGGCGTGCACCGCGCGCACATCGTCGACGGGCGTCGTCCGCACTCGCTGCTGCTGGAGATCTTCACCGCCGAGGGCATCGGCACGATGGTCAGCCCCGAGGGGCCGGAAGGGAGCGAGTCGTGAGCGAGGTGCTCGGCGTCACCGCGCAGGCCGGCGAGGTCGAGTGGCAGCGCCGCTACGGCAGCGCGCTCATGAACACCTTCGGGCCGCCGCAGCGGGTGCTGGTCCGCGGCGAGGGCTGCTACGTGTGGGACTCCGAGGGCACGCGCTACCTCGACCTGCTCGCGGGCATCGCCGTCAACGCGCTCGGCCACGCCCACCCGACGCTCACCGGTGCGATCGGCGCGCAGCTGAACACGCTGGGCCACATCTCGAACTTCTTCGCCTCGCCGACGCAGATCGCGCTCGCCGAGCGGCTGCTGCAGCTCGTCGTGCCCGGCGGCGCGCCCGAGGGGTCGCGGGTGTTCTTCACCAACTCGGGCACCGAGGCGATGGAGGCCGCCGTCAAGCTCGCGCGCAAGCACGGCGGCACCGAGCGGCCCCGGCTGCTCGCGCTCGAGGGCGGCTTCCACGGGCGCTCGCTGGGCGCGCTGTCCCTCACGCACAAGGCCGCCTACAAGGAGCCCTTCGGGGCGATGCCGGTCGACGTCGTGCACCTGCCGTTCGGCGACGTCGCCGCGCTCGAGGAGGCGTTCGCGGGCGACGTCGGCATCGCGGCCCTGGTCGTCGAGCCGGTGCAGGGCGAGGCCGGCGTGCGGCCGCTGCCGCCCGGCTACCTGGTGCGGGCGCGCGAGCTCACCCGCGAGCACGGTGCGCTGCTCGTGCTCGACGAGGTGCAGTCCGGCATGGGGCGCACGGGCGCCTGGATGGCCCACCACCACCCCGAGATCGGCGGCGGTGCGGTGCCCGACGTCGTCGCGCTGGCCAAGGGGCTGGGCGGCGGCTTCCCCGTCGGGGCGCTCGTCGCCCTCGGCGAGGGGCCCGCGAGCGTGCTGACCCCCGGCACGCACGGGACGACGTTCGGCGGCAACCCGGTGGCCGCCGCCGCGGGCCTGGCCACGATCCACGTCATCGAGCGCGACGGCCTGCTGGACGCGGTCACCGAGCGCGGCGAGCAGCTGCGCACCGGCGTCGAGGCGCTCGACCACCCGCTGGTGGCGGGCGCCCGGGGCGTCGGCCTGCTGCTCGCGATCGAGCTCACCGCACCCGTGGCCCCCGACGTGGCGCGGGCGGCGCTCGACGCCGGCTACGTCGTCAACGCGGTCGCGCCGACCGCGATCCGGCTCGCACCGCCCTACGTCCTCAGCCAGGCGCAGGCCGCGGACTTCCTCGCCGACCTGCCCGCCGTCCTCGACTCCGTGAGGTCCTCATGAGCACCGTCCGCCACTTCCTCGCCGACGACGACCTGAGCACCGACGAGCAGCGCGAGGTGCTCGAGCTCGCGCTGCGGCTCAAGGCCGACCGGTTCGCCGAGCGCCCGCTCGCGGGGCCGCGCTCGGTCGCGATCATCTTCGACAAGCCGACGCTGCGCACCCAGGTGTCCTTCACCGCGGGCATCAGCGAGCTCGGCGGCTACCCGATGCTCGTCGACGGCGGGCTCGCCCGCATCGGCGTGCGCGAGTCGGTGCCCGACGTCGCCCGCGTCCTCGGCCGGCAGGTCGCCGCGATCGTGTGGCGCACCTACGAGCAGAGCCGGATCGAGGAGATGGCCGAGCACGCGGGCGTGCCGGTCGTCAACGCGCTCACCGACGACTACCACCCGTGCCAGGGGCTCGCCGACCTGCTGACGATCGCCGAGCACACCGGCGGGCTCGCGCCGTCGGGCCCCGCGCTCGCCGGGCGCTCGCTGGCCTACGTGGGCGACGGCGCCAACAACATGGCCCACACCTACCTGCTCGCGGGCGCGCGTGCGGGCATGGACGTCCGCGTCGGTGCGCCGGACGGCTACCGGCCCGCCCCGGGGATCGTGGCGCGCGCCGAGGAGATCGCCGCCGGCACCGGCGGCCGTGTGACGATCACCGGTTCCGCCCAGGAGGCCGTGCAGGGCGTGACCGCCGTCGTCACCGACACCTGGGTGTCGATGGGGCACGAGGAGCAGGCCGCCGAGCGCGAGACCCCGTTCCTGCCGTACCGGCTCGACGCCGACCTGCTCGCGCACGCCGCACCCGAGGCGGTCGTGCTGCACTGCCTGCCGGCCTACCGCGGCAAGGAGATCACCGCCGAGGTCCTCGACGGGCCGCGGTCGGTCGTGTGGGACGAGGCCGAGAACCGGCTGCACGCGCAGAAGGCGATCCTCACGTGGCTGCTCACCCGCCGATGAGCGCGCCCGCGACCAAGCCGGCGCGGCACGCACTCATCCGCCGCGTCGTCAGCAGCCGCGCGGTGCACAGCCAGGCCGAGCTGCTCGACGCGCTCGCGCAGGAGGGCGTCGCCGTCACGCAGGCGACGCTGTCGCGCGACCTCGAGGAGCTGCGCGCCCACAAGGTCCGCACCGCCGACGGGTCGCTCCAGTACGCGCTGCCCGCGGAGGGCACGACGGCGCCCGCGAGCAGCCCGGGCGCCGAGCAGCTCGCCGCCCGGCTCGGCCGGCTGTGCGCCGAGCTGCTGGTGAGCGCGGCGGCGTCGGGCAACATGGTCGTGCTGCGCACGCCGCCGGGTGCCGCGCAGTTCCTCGCCTCGGCGATCGACGAGTCGGTGATGCCGCAGGTGCTCGGCTCGATCGCGGGCGACGACACCGTGCTCGTGATCACGACCGATCCCGACGGCGGAGCCGCGACCGCGGCGCGATTCCTCGCGCTCGCCGAGGGCGAGCGCGACCAGGACGGACGGCAGGACGGGGAGCAGGCATGAGCGGGAACGAGCAGGGGCGGGTCAGCCTGTGGGGCGGCCGGTTCGCCGGCGGCCCCGCCGACGCGCTGGCCGCGCTGAGCGTCTCGACGCACTTCGACTGGCGGCTCGCCCGCCACGACATCACGGGATCCCGCGCGCACGCCCGGGTGCTGCACCGCGCCGGGCTGCTGAGCGACGAGGAGCTCGACGGCATGCTCGCCGCGCTCGACCGGCTCGACGCCGACGTCGCCTCGGGCGCCTTCGGCCCCGCGCCCGACGACGAGGACGTGCACACCGCGCTCGAGCGCGGGCTCATCGAGCGCGCCGGTCCCGAGCTCGGCGGCAAGCTCCGTGCAGGCCGCTCGCGCAACGACCAGATCGCCACCCTCGTGCGGATGTACCTGCGCGAGGAGGCGCGCCGGCTCTCCGGTCTCGTGCTCGACGTCGTCGACGCCCTGTGCGAGCAGGCCGCCGCGCACCCGGACGCGCCGATGCCGGGCCGCACCCACATGCAGCACGCCCAGCCGGTGCTGCTCGCGCACACCCTGCTCGCGCACGCGTGGCCGCTGCTGCGCGACGTCGACCGGCTGCGGGACTGGGACGTCCGCGCCGCGCGCTCGCCGTACGGGTCGGGCGCGCTCGCCGGCTCCTCGCTCGGTCTCGACCCGGCCGCCGTCGCGGACGAGCTGGGCTTCGACGGCCCGGTGCAGAACTCCCTGGACGGGACCGCGGCGCGCGACGTCGTCGCCGAGTTCGCGTTCGTGGCGGCGATGATCGGCGTCGACCTGTCGCGGCTGGCGGAGGACGTCGTGATCTGGGCGACGAAGGAGTTCTCGTTCGTCACGCTCGACGACGCCTACTCGACAGGGTCGAGCATCATGCCGCAGAAGAAGAACCCCGACGTCGCCGAGCTCGCGCGCGGCAAGGCGGGTCGCCTGATCGGCGACCTCGCCGGCCTGCTCGCGACGCTGAAGGGGCTGCCGCTGGCCTACAACCGCGACCTGCAGGAGGACAAGGAGCCGGTGTTCGACGCCGTCGACACCCTCTCGCTGGTGCTGCCGGCGATGGCCGGCATGGTCGCGACGCTGCGGTTCGACACCGACCGGCTGGCCGAGCTGGCGCCGCAGGGGTTCTCGCTCGCGACCGACGTCGCCGAGTGGCTGGTGCGCCAGGGCGTGCCGTTCCGGGTCGCGCACGAGGCCGCCGGCGCGTGCGTGCAGGCGTGCGAGCGGCACGACCCGCCGATCGAGCTCCACGAGCTGAGCGACGACGAGCTCGCCGCCATCCACCCGGCCCTGACGCCCGCGGTGCGCGAGGTGCTCACGGTCGCCGGGTCGCTCGCCTCCCGCGACGCCGTCGGCGGCACCGCGCCCGCACGCGTGGCCGAGCAGCTGGCCGAGGCGCGCGCGCAGGCCGAGGCGCGGCGCGCGGGGCTCGCCGCGACGCGATGACGCCCGCGCAGGCCGTGCTGGACCTCGCCGCCCGGCGCGGCCCGCGCTGCGGCGACGTCACGGTCGTGCTCGTCGACGGACCGGCCGGGTCGGGCAAGACGACGCTCGCGGCCGCGCTCGAGGACGCGGCGGGGGAGCGCGGCACCGGGTGCACGGTCGTGCACATGGACGACCTCTACGCGGGCTGGCAGGGGCTGCGCGAGGGCGGCGCGGCGCTGACGGCGCTGCTGCGCGACCTCGCCGCCGGCGCCCCGGCGGGCTACCGCCGCTACGACTGGGTCGCCGACCGCTACGCCGAGACCGTGCCGGTGCCGCCGGTCGCGCTGCTCGTCGTCGAGGGCGTCGGCAGCGCCCGCACCGAGCACCTGGACTGCGTCAGCGTGCTCGTCTGGGTCGAGGAGCCGGATGCCGAGGAGCGGGTGCGGCGCGGGCTCGCGCGCGACGGCGCGGCGGCCGAGCCGCACTGGCGGCGCTGGATGGTCGAGGAGGCCGAGCTGTTCGCCGAGGTCGGCACGCGGGCGCGGGCCGACGTCGCCGTCGACGGTGCCGGGCGGCTGGTGGCGACGTCGTGATCGACCTGACGCGTCGCGCGCTGCAGGTGGCACCCGAGCTGCTCGGCGCGCACCTGACCTCGCGGGTCGGCGGCGAGCAGGTGACGGTCCGGCTCGTCGAGGTCGAGGCGTACGAGGGCACCGACGACCCGGCCTCGCACGCCTACCGGGGCGAGCGGCCCCGCAACCGGGTGATGTTCGGGCCGGCCGGGCACCTGTACGTGTACCGGCACATGGGGCTGCACCACTGCGCGAACCTCGTCGTCGGCACCGAGGGCACGGCGTCCGCCGTGCTGCTGCGGGCGGCGGAGGTGGTCGACGGCGCCGACGTCGCCTGGCGCCGACGGCTGGCCTCGGGCGTGTGCCGCCACGAGCGTGACCTCGCGCGCGGCCCGGCCCGGCTCGCCGTCGTGCTGGGCCTGACCCGCGAGCACGACGGGCTGGCGGTCGGCACCGGTGGCGACGGGCTCGTGACGATCGAGGCTGCGCCGTCGGGCACCGCGATCGCGACCGGGCCGCGGGTCGGCATCGCCGGTGCAGGCGCGGAGGCGGCGTCGTGGCCGTGGCGGTTCTGGGTCGCCGGTGACCGGCACGTGTCCGCGACTCGTTAGGCTCGCCGAGGGCAAGGAGCCCGACGGGCCTGCCGCCCGTGACGCAAGGGAAGACCGACTCGTGACCGACATCCTGTCCGAGCTCCGCTGGCGCGGGCTCATCGCGCAGACCACCGACGCCGAGGCGCTCGCCGAGGCGCTGGCCGCGGGACCGGTCACGTACTACTGCGGCTTCGACCCGACCGCGCCGAGCCTGCACCACGGCCACCTCGTGCAGCTGGTGCTCATGCGGCACCTGCAGAGGGCCGGGCACCGGCCGCTCGCGCTCGTCGGTGGTGCGACCGGCATGATCGGCGACCCCCGCATGTCGGGGGAGCGGGTGCTCAACGACAAGGAGACCGTCGCCGCCTGGACCGACCGGCTGCGCGCCCAGATCGAGCGGTTCCTCGACTTCTCGGGCGACAACGCAGCCCGGATGGTCAACAACCTCGACTGGACCGCCGAGCTGTCGGCGATCGACTTCCTCCGCGACATCGGCAAGCACTACCGGCTCGGCACGATGCTCGCCAAGGAGACCGTCGCACGGCGGCTGGCGTCCGAGGAGGGCATCTCTTTCACCGAGTTCAGCTACCAGATCCTGCAGGGCAACGACTTCCGCGAGCTGTTCCGGCGGTACGGCTGCACGCTGCAGACCGGCGGCAACGACCAGTGGGGGAACCTGCTCTCCGGCGTCGACCTCGTCCACAAGGCCGAGGGCGCGCGCGTGCACGCGATGACGACGCCGCTCATCACCAAGGCCGACGGCACCAAGTTCGGCAAGACCGAGGGCGGCGCCGTCTGGCTCGCGCCGGACATGATGAGCCCCTACGCGTTCTTCCAGTTCTGGCTGAACACGGCCGACGCCGACGTCGTGGGCTACCTCAAGGTGTTCACGTTCCTCGACCGCGAGCGGATCGGCGAGCTGGAGGCGGCGGTCGCCGAGCGGCCGCAGGCGCGCGAGGCGCAGCGCGTCCTCGCCCGCGAGGTGACGACGCTCGTGCACGGCGCCGACGCGTGCGAGCGCGTCGAGGCCGCCTCCGCCGCGCTGTTCGGACGGGGTGACCTCCGCACGCTCGACGAGGGCACGCTGGCCGACGCGGTCGCCGAGGTCCCGCGCGGGCGGGTGACCGCCGGCGAGACGACGATCGTCGACGCTCTGGTCGCCACCGGTCTGTCCAGCAGCCGCAGCGAGGCCCGCCGCACCGTCGGCGACGGCGGCGCCTACCTCAACAACGAGAAGATCACCGACCCCGACCGCGTGATCGGTGCCGAGGACCTCCTCGCCGGCGGTGTCGCCCTCGTGCGCCGCGGCCGCCGCAACCTCGCCGTCGCGACGACGCAGGGCTGAGTCGCGCGCCTGCCGGTGGCCGTCCACGACGGTCGCCGGTGGGTGTTGTCCCTGTGCGCGTGGGGCCCCCTCCCGCCGAGTTCGTGCCGCCGCGCCGAGTTCGGACGGTGCACGGTGCGAGCTCGACGGCACGGTCCGAACTCGACGGCAGCGTGTGGGCTCGGGCTCGGTCGCTGGCGGTTCGTCACGCGCCCGTCGCGCGCTCGACCGCTGGTGCACGTGGGGCCACCCTGTCGCTCGACGCCTCGTGGGCACCGGCTCTGGTCCCGGCTGGTGGCGTACGCGAGACCGTCCCTGCCGCTCGGTCGTCCTGCGCCCGCGCACCAGGTCCTGCCCTCGGCGGTCGCGTACGCGGGGCCGCCCGGTGCGCGCTCGCCTGTCGCTCGCTCCTCCCGTCCGGCACTCCTGCGTCGCCGTACGTAGCGATCGCCGCCCTGACGATCACGGCTCCTGCCCCGGAGCGGCCGCGCTACGTGCCGCCGGACCCCCGTGCTGCACCAGCGTCGGCCTCGCACCGCGGCGTCGAGGTCGCCCGCTGCAGCCCGCACCTGCCAGGGCACGGGCTCGACGCCGAGAGAGCAGCGAGGCCGGCCGGGGCTGCGGCCGGTGGCGCGGGCGCGGGCGCCGGCTCGTCGAACCCGTGCGCAGGACTGCAGCATCGGATGGACGCCGAGCCGGAACGCGTGTCGCGCAGAACCGGAGAGCGTCGTGCTGTTCCGTCGCGGCACGGAGCCGGCTGCGGGTGGGGACCGGCACGACCGGCAGACGTCGTGCGGGAGTGACCCAGGTCTCACCAGGGGTTGCGCGGCTCACCGGCCTCCATGCCGCACCGACGGCCCCGAAGCCGGAGAGGACGCCACCTGGCCCGATCGGGCATTTGCCCAGGTCAGAGGCCTGCGGCGCTGCTGGCTGGACTGCGGCGCCCGGCGCGACACGCCCGAGATGCAGGGCGATTTGACCCTGCGGCCCGACCCCCGTAATGTTCTTCTCGTTGCGCCCCACGGGGGAGGAACGGACGGCCTCGATCTCGAGGACACGGCCGGTCCCCGAAGCGGAGCAGCGATCGGATCCAGAAGGTCCAGGATCACGCCGATGAGGCGCGACCAGGATCAGAGGATCCAGCCTCAGAGCTTGACCGTCAGGCTAGCGGACGAGGCGGAGCGCCCGGTGTGACCGGGACCGCATCCCGCCGAGTTGACGAGCCGGGCGAGCAAGATCTAAGGTAGAGAGGTTGCCCCAGACAACGGCCTAGCGGCCGGCGGTGGTGCGCGTCCGCTCCTTGAGAACTCAACAGTGTGTCAAAAATCGATGCCAAATAATACCCCGATGGGTATGGCATCCGGCGCAGCATCAGCTGAACGGTGTCAGACCCTGAAGGATTCCTTTTGGACGAATGGAAACGCCAAGTTTCCGTTCTGCCAAGATCGATACGGCTCCTCGGAGCCGCTTCGTAATGTCGAAGCCGCCTCGGTGGCCTCGTAAGACATCAACGGAGAGTTTGATCCTGGCTCAGGACGAACGCTGGCGGCGTGCTTAAAACATGCAAGTCGAACGGTGAAGCTCGGAGCTTGCTCTGAGCGGATCAGTGGCGAACGGGTGAGTAACACGTGAGTAACCTGCCCTGGACTCTGGAATAACCTCGGGAAACCGAGGCTAATACCGGATACGAGACGCACAGGCATCTGTAGCGTCTGGAAAGATTTATCGGTCCAGGATGGACTCGCGGCCTATCAGCTTGTTGGTGGGGTAACGGCCTACCAAGGCGACGACGGGTAGCCGGCCTGAGAGGGTGACCGGCCACACTGGGACTGAGACACGGCCCAGACTCCTACGGGAGGCAGCAGTTGGGAATATTGCACAATGGGCGCAAGCCTGATGCAGCGACGCCGCGTGAGGGATGACGGCCTTCGGGTTGTAAACCTCTTTCAGCAGGGAAGAAGCGAAAGTGACGGTACCTGCAGAAGAAGCACCGGCTAACTACGTGCCAGCAGCCGCGGTAATACGTAGGGTGCAAGCGTTGTCCGGAATTATTGGGCGTAAAGAGCTCGTAGGCGGTTTGTCGCGTCTGCTGTGAAATCCCGAGGCTCAACCTCGGGCCTGCAGTGGGTACGGGCAGACTAGAGTGTGGTAGGGGAGACTGGAATTCCTGGTGTAGCGGTGGAATGCGCAGATATCAGGAGGAACACCGATGGCGAAGGCAGGTCTCTGGGCCACTACTGACGCTGAGGAGCGAAAGCATGGGGAGCGAACAGGATTAGATACCCTGGTAGTCCATGCCGTAAACGTTGGGCACTAGGTGTGGGGCTCGTTCCACGAGTTCCGTGCCGCAGCAAACGCATTAAGTGCCCCGCCTGGGGAGTACGGCCGCAAGGCTAAAACTCAAAGGAATTGACGGGGGCCCGCACAAGCGGCGGAGCATGCTGATTAATTCGATGCAACGCGAAGAACCTTACCAAGGCTTGACATATACCGAAAACTCATGGAGACATGGGGTCCGCAAGGGCGGTATACAGGTGGTGCATGGTTGTCGTCAGCTCGTGTCGTGAGATGTTGGGTTAAGTCCCGCAACGAGCGCAACCCTCGTCCTATGTTGCCAGCGCGTTATGGCGGGGACTCATAGGAGACTGCCGGGGTCAACTCGGAGGAAGGTGGGGATGAGGTCAAATCATCATGCCCCTTATGTCTTGGGCTTCAAGCATGCTACAATGGCCGGTACAAAGGGCTGCGATACCGCAAGGTGGAGCGAATCCCAAAAAGCCGGTCTCAGTTCGGATTGGGGTCTGCAACTCGACCCCATGAAGTCGGAGTCGCTAGTAATCGCAGATCAGCAACGCTGCGGTGAATACGTTCTCGGGCCTTGTACACACCGCCCGTCACGTCATGAAAGTCGGTAACACCCGAAGCCAGTGGCCCAACCCCTTGTGGGAGGGAGCTGTCGAAGGTGGGACTGGCGATTGGGACGAAGTCGTAACAAGGTAGCCGTACCGGAAGGTGCGGCTGGATCACCTCCTTTCTAAGGAGCATCTGGCGCTCGGGCTCGCTCGAGCGTCCAGGCCCACAACGCAGGCGAACGACCTGCGGTGGAGCTCATGGGTGGAACATCGATTAGTTGGCGGCGCACCACGGCGCCGGCTCAGTACGACCCTTCGGGGTCTGGAACAGCCGAAGCCGGGAGCATCGCCTGACACACTGTTGGGTCCTGAGGGAACGGGCACACGCTCGGCAACCTCGGACTGTCGGTCCGTCACGACCAGTCGAACCGCTCCGGACGGGGCAGGCGCTGGTACGCACGGAACCGCCCGTAGCTTGAGAACTGCACAGTGGACGCGAGCATCTTTGATTTTTGTGGTCAAGTTATTAAGAGCAATCGGTGGATGCCTTGGCATCAGGAGCCGAAGAAGGACGTAGCAGCCTGCGATAAGCCTCGGGGAGTCGGCAAGCGGACCGTGATCCGAGGATTTCCGAATGGGGAAACCCGGCTGGAGTCATTTCCAGTCACCCTCGCCTGAACACATAGGGCGAGCGGAGGGAACGTGGGGAAGTGAAACATCTCAGTACCCACAGGAAGAGATATTCCGTGAGTAGTGGCGAGCGAAAGCGGAACAGGCCAAACCATGTGCGTGCCAAAGCCGGCAGGCGTTGCGCATGTGGGGTTGAGGGACTCATCAGCATCTGCTGCCGCGGATGCAGAGAGTTACAAAGTCTCGTGATAGTCGAATGGCATTGAAAGGCCAAGCACAGAGGGTGCCACTCCCGTAGACGAAATCGCGTGACCTCTCGATGAGGATCCCAAGTAGCACGGGGCCCGAGAAATCCCGTGTGAATCTGCCAAGACCACTTGGTAAGCCTAAATACTACCTGATGACCGATAGCGGACAAGTACCGTGAGGGAAAGGTGAAAAGTACCCCGGGAGGGGAGTGAAATAGTACCTGAAACCGATTGCTTACAATCCGTCGGAGCCTCCATAGCAGGGGTGACGGCGTGCCTTTTGAAGAATGAGCCTGCGAGTTAGCGGTACGTGGCGAGGTTAACCCGTGTGGGGAAGCCGTAGCGAAAGCGAGTCCGAACAGGGCGACACAGTCGCGTGCCCTAGACCCGAAGCGGAGTGATCTATCCATGGCCAGGTTGAAGCGCGGGTAAGACCGCGTGGAGGACCGAACCGACCTAGGTTGAAAACTGGGCGGATGAGCTGTGGATAGGGGTGAAAGGCCAATCAAACTCCGTGATAGCTGGTTCTCCCCGAAATGCATTTAGGTGCAGCGTCACGCGTTTCTTGCCGGAGGTAGAGCTACTGGATGGCCGATGGGCCCCACAAGGTTACTGACGTCAACCAAACTCCGAATGCCGGTAAGTGAGAGCGTGGCAGTGAGACTGCGGGGGATAAGCTTCGTAGTCGAGAGGGAAACAGCCCAGACCACCAACTAAGGCCCCAAAGCGTATGCTAAGTGGGAAAGGATGTGGAGTTGCACAGACAACCAGGAGGTTGGCTTAGAAGCAGCCACCCTTGAAAGAGTGCGTAATAGCTCACTGGTCAAGTGATTCTGCGCCGACAATGTAACGGGGCTCAAGCATACCGCCGAAGTTGTGGCATTCACACTGTTGCTCGGTCGCCGGCTCTCGAGCCAGCGATCCAGGCGTGTGGATGGGTAGGGGAGCGTCGTGTGGCGAGTGAAGCGGCGGAGTGATCCAGCCGTGGACGCCACACGAGTGAGAATGCAGGCATGAGTAGCGAATGACGGGTGAGAAACCCGTCCGCCGAATGACCAAGGGTTCCAGGGCCAGGTTAATCCGCCCTGGGTAAGTCGGGACCTAAGGCGAGGCCGACAGGCGTAGTCGATGGACAACGGGTTGATATTCCCGTACCGGCGAAGAACCGCCCATACCGAATCCGGTGATGCTAAGCGCCCGAAGCTCTCACCGGTCTCTTCGGAGACCACCGAGAGTGGAGCGCGCGACCCGAACCGGTAGTAGGTAAGCGTATTAACAGGGGTGACGCAAGAAGGTAGCCCAGCGTGTCTTATGGCTTGGCACGTCCAAGGTCGTAGGGCGAGGTGTAGGCAAATCCGCACCTCATGAAGCCTGAGAACTGATGGTGACAGCGAATGCTGGATGATTGGGTGATCCTATGCTGCCAAGAAAAGCCTCGGCGCGAGGTTCTAGCCGCCCGTACCCTAAACCGACTCAGGTGGTCAGGTAGAGAATACCAAGGCGATCGAGAGAATCGTGGTTAAGGAACTCGGCAAAATGCCCCCGTAACTTCGGGAGAAGGGGGGCCTGAGGCGTGAACACACTTGCTGTGGGAGCGTTTGAGGGCCGCAGAGACCAGGGAGAAGCGACTGTTTACTAAAAACACAGGTCCGTGCGAAGTCGCAAGACGATGTATACGGACTGACGCCTGCCCAGTGCTGGAAGGTTAAGAGGACGGGTCAGCCTCGTAAGAGGCGAAGCTCAGAATTTAAGCCCCAGTAAACGGCGGTGGTAACTATAACCATCCTAAGGTAGCGAAATTCCTTGTCGGGTAAGTTCCGACCTGCACGAATGGCGTAACGACTTCTCCGCTGTCTCAACCGCGAACTCGGCGAAATTGCACTACGAGTAAAGATGCTCGTTACGCGCAGCAGGACGGAAAGACCCCGGGACCTTTACTATAGCTTGGTATTGGTGTTCGGTACGGCTTGTGTAGGATAGGTGGGAGACTGTGAAGCGGGCACGCCAGTGTCTGTGGAGTCATCGTTGAAATACCACTCTGGTCGTTCTGGACATCTAACCTCGGTCCGTAATCCGGATCAGGGACATTGCCTGGTGGGTAGTTTAACTGGGGCGGTTGCCTCCTAAAATGTAACGGAGGCGCTCAAAGGTTCCCTCAATCTGGTTGGCAATCAGATTTCGAGTGTAAGTGCACAAGGGAGCTTGACTGTGAGACTGACAAGTCAAGCAGGGACGAAAGTCGGAACTAGTGACCCGACGGTGGCTTGTGGAAGCGCCGTCGCTCAACGGATAAAAGGTACCCCGGGGATAACAGGCTGATCTTGCCCAAGAGTCCATATCGACGGCATGGTTTGGCACCTCGATGTCGGCTCGTCGCATCCTGGGGCTGGAGTTGGTCCCAAGGGTTGGGCTGTTCGCCCATTAAAGCGGTACGCGAGCTGGGTTTAGAACGTCGTGAGACAGTTCGGTCCCTATCCGCTGCGCGCGTTGGAGATTTGAGAAGGGCTGTCCCTAGTACGAGAGGACCGGGACGGACTAACCTCTGGTGTGCCAGTTGTTCTGCCAAGAGCACGGCTGGTTGGCTACGTTGGGAAGGGATAACCGCTGAAAGCATCTAAGCGGGAAGCTCGCTTCAAGATGAGATCTCCATGGGGCTTGCCCCGAGAGGCTCCCAGTAGACGACTGGGTTGATAGGCCGGATGTGGAAGCGAGGACGAAAGACTCGTGAAGCTGACCGGTACTAATATGCCGATGACTTACCACATACACACTTCATATGTATGCTACGCGTCCACTGTGCGGTTCCCGAGATACGGTCGGGAACACCGATTGACATCTCCATAGAGTTACGGCGGCCATAGCGAGGGGGAAACGCCCGGATCCATTCCGAACCCGGAAGCTAAGCCCCTCAGCGCCGATGGTACTGCGTGGGAGACTGCGTGGGAGAGTAGGTCACCGCCGGACATCCTTTCGACAAGGGCCGCCCCGTTCCGGGGCGGCCCTTGTTGTATGTCTAGGCTGTCTTGCCGGCGCGACCGCGCCGCCGAACGAGGAGTGCACACATGACGTCGGAACCCGAGCAGCACGACGCATCGGGCGCGCCGGCCCCGCACGAGGAGATCGGCGGCCGCAGCGGCTCGCAGCAGAGCCGCCGTGACGGCGACGCGCCCGGACCCAGCTCCCGCCCGGCGGCCGGGCGTGGCCGCCCCGCCGGTGGACGGTCGCAGCGCTCGGGACAGCGGCCGAGCCCGGACCGCGAGGACCGGTCCCGCGGCGGGCGCGACCGGGAGGGCGGCGACGCGCCAGGTGGCGGTGAGCGCTCGCGCGGCGCCGGCACCGGCCGCTCCCGCGACGCCCGTCAACGCGACGACGAGCCCGGTGGGCGCGGTCGCGGTCAGGGCCGCGCCGAGCGGGAGCGTGCCAGCCGGGGCCGCGGGGGACTCGACCGTGGGTCCGCGCGGGCCGGCGATCGTGACGAGCGGCGGGGGAGCGACAGCGACGGGCGCCGTAGCGGTCCCCGTCGTGACGACCGGCCGAGCGGTGGGCGTCCCGGCGGCGACCGCGGACCCCGCGGTGACGACCGCTCCCGTGGCGATCGTACGCGTGACGTCCGCGCCGGCGGCGGTCTCGGGCACGGCGATCGCGGGCCGCGACGGGACGATCGCGACGGCGCGCACCCGCGTCCGCCTCGTCCCGACCGGCCCCCGGAGCCGGAGATCCCCGAGGGCGTGGAGCCCGCAGAGCTCGACCGGGCAGCACGGTCCCGGCTGCGCACCCTGTCGAAGCCGAACGCCGAGCGCGTCGCGCAGCACCTCGTCATGGCGGGACGGCTGCTCGAGGGCGACCCGGAGCAGGCCTACGAGCACGCCCAGGCGGCCGTGCGCCGCGCTGGGCGTGTCGACGTCGTGCGCGAGGCCGCCGCGCTCACCGCCTACGCCACCGGCCGCTACGCCGAGGCGCTGCGCGAGCTGCGGACCGTCCGCCGGCTCTCGGGCGTCGACGCTCACCGAGCCGTCGAGGCCGACTGCGAGCGCGGTCTCGGGCGTCCCGACCGCGCCCTCGCGATCATCGCCGAGGCACCGGCGACGCTGAGCGCCTCCGAGCGCGCCGAGCTCGCCATCGTCGCCTCCGGCGCGCGGCTGGACCTCGACGAGCCGGAGGCCGCCCTGTCGGTCCTCGAGCGAGCCGAGCAGTCACGCCTGGACGCCGACACCGCCGCGCGGCTCGCGGAGGCGCGGCACGAGGTGCTGGTGCGACTCGGCCGCGCGGCCCCGCGCGAGGAGCCCGCCGCCGACGCCTCCGTCGAGAGCGACGGCACCGACGACGCCGACATCGTCGCCGTCGAGGACACCCTGGAGGGGGAGTGACCGAGCAGCCCGGCAGCACGGAACCGCTGGTCGACCAGCACGACACGGTGCTGCTCGACCTGGACGGCGTCGTGTACCGCGGCGCCCACGCCGTGCCGCACGCGCCCGAGGCGATCGCGGCGCTGCGGCAGCGCGGCGTCGGCGTCATGTACGTCACGAACAACGCCAGCAGGCCCCCGGCCACCGTCTCCGACCACCTCACCGAGCTCGGCATCCCGACCGAGCCGCACGAGGTGACGACGGCCGCCCAGGCGGCGGCCGGGCTCGTCGCCGACGAGCACCCGGCAGGCACCCGGGTGCTGGTCGTCGGCGGCGTCGGCCTGCGGGAGGCACTGACCGAGGTCGGGATGACGGTCGTCGAGTCCGCCGACGACGACCCGGCGGTCGTCGTGCAGGGCTTCGCGCCCGACGTCGGCTGGCAGCAGCTCTCCGAGGCGCTGCTCGCGATCGACCGCGGCGCCGAGCACATCGCGAGCAACCTCGACGCCACCATCCCGCTGGAGCGTGGGATCGCCATCGGCAACGGCTCGCTCGTCGCCGCGCTCGTCAACGCCACCGGGCGGCACCCGCGCAGCACCGGCAAGCCGCAGCCCGCGATCTTCCACCAGGCCGCGCAGCGTGCCGGTGCCCGGCGTCCGCTGGTCGTCGGCGACCGGCTCGACACCGACCTCGAGGGCGCCCGCGCGGCCGGGTACCCAGGGCTGCACGTCCTCACGGGCGTCGACGGCCCCGCGGAGCTGCTCCGCTGCGCGCCGGCGCGGCGTCCGAGCCTGCTCGCGCTCGACCTCCGGGGCCTGCTGGTGCCGCACCCGCCCGTGCGTCGCGACGGCGACCGGTGGGTCTGCGCGGACGCCGTCGCCTGGGTCGAGGGAGCCCCCGGGGAAGCGGTCGTCGTGCTCCGCACCGGCGACGGCGAGCGGCGGGTGCAGGGTGAGGTCGTGCTCGACCTCGACGAGCTGCGCGCCGCGTGCGCGGCCGCGTGGGCCGCGAGCGACGAGGCCGGCCTGCCCACCACCCTGGCGGACGCGGGTGTGGACATCAGCGTGCGCACCCGCCCGGAGGATGTCGGCGCGATAGCGTGAGCGACGTGGACGTCGAGACCAGCACCGACACCCGGCAGCCCGAGCGGCCCGACGAGCTCGAGGCTGCGCTCACGGCTGCCGAGAACCTCGAGGGCGCCCCGCTGACCGAGCACGTCGCGGCGTTCGAGCACCTGCACGAGCTGCTGCAGCGACGGCTGGGCGAGACCACCTAGGGGCGGGGGAGACAGCCGCGTGGCACGACGAATCCGCCTGGACGCCGAGCTGGTCCGTCGCGGGATGGCTCGGTCGCGCCAGCACGCCGCCGACCTCATCGCGGCCGGTCGCGTGACCGTCTCCGGGACGACGGCGACCAAGCCCGCCACCCAGGTCGACCCCGCGCAGCCCGTCGAGGTGCAGGCCGACCCGGCGGGCCCGGAGTACGCCAGCCGCGGCGGGCACAAGCTCGCCGGCGCCCTCGACGCGCTCGGCGACGCCGCGCCGCAGGTGGCGGGCCGCCGGGCGCTGGACGCCGGAGCCTCGACCGGCGGCTTCACCGACGTGCTGCTGCGCCGCGGCGCCGCCCACGTCGTCGCGGTCGACGTCGGGTACGGCCAGCTGGTGTGGTCGCTGCAGAACGACCCGCGCGTCACCGTCATGGACCGCACCAACATCCGCACCCTCGACCCGGCGACGATCGACCCGCCGGTCGAGCTGGTCGTCGGCGACCTGTCCTTCATCTCGCTCACGCTGGTGCTGCCGGCGCTGTCCGCCGTCACGACCCCCGACGCCGACCTGCTGCTCATGGTGAAGCCGCAGTTCGAGGTCGGCAAGGAGCGGCTCGGCGCCGGCGGCGTGGTGCGCGACCCCACGCTGCACGTCGACGCCGTGCTCGGCGTCGTCGAGGCCGCCGCGGCGCTGGGGCTCGGCCTGCGGGCCGCCGTCGCCAGCCCGCTGCCGGGGCCGAGCGGCAACGTCGAGTACTTCGTGCACCTGCGCCGCGGGCCCGGCGTCGAGGACCCCGCCCAGGTGGTCCGGCACGCCGTCGAGACCGGACCGGCCCAGGAAGGAGTGGCGTCGTGAGCCGCAGCATCCTCCTGCAGGTGCACCCGACCCGCCCCGAGGCCCAGCAGGCCGCCGAGCTCGTCGCGAACGAGCTGCGCCGCCAGGGCATCGCCCCCGTCCACGAGGACGACCTCGCCGATCACGACGTCGAGCTGGCGATCGTGCTCGGCGGCGACGGCACGATCCTGCGCGCCGCCGAGGTGACGCGCGAGCGCCGCACACCGCTCGTCGGGGTCAACCTCGGCCACATCGGCTTCCTGGCGGAGTCCGAGGTCGAGGAGGTCGCCGACGTCGTGCGGCGCGCGGTCGAGCGGGACTACGTCGTCGAGGAGCGGATGACCCTCGACGTGACGGTGTCGCGCCCCGACGGCACGGTCGAGCGCAGCTGGGCGATCAACGAGGCCAGCGTCGAGAAGGACGAGCGCGCCCGCATGATCGAGGTCGCGATCGGCATCGACGGGCGCGGGTTGTCGACGTTCGGCTGCGACGGCGTCGTGCTCGCCACCCCGACCGGCTCGACGGCGTACGCGTTCTCCGCGGGCGGGCCGGTCGTGTGGCCCGACGTGGAGGCGATGCTGCTCGTGCCGACGAGCGCTCACGCGCTGTTCGCGCGCCCGCTCGTGGTCGCGCCGACGTCGACCATGGCGGTCGAGGTGCTGGCGCGCAGCTTCTCGGGTGCCCAGGTCTGGTGCGACGGCCGCCGGCGGATCGACGCCCCGCCCGGCTCGCACATCGAGGTCGTGCGCGGCGCCGAGCCGGTCCGGCTCGCCCGCCTGCACACCGCGCCGTTCACCGACCGCCTGGTGCGCAAGTTCGACCTGCCCGTCTCCGGCTGGCGAGGTGACTCGTGATCCGCGAGCTGCGGCTGCTCGACCTCGGGGTGATCGCGGACGCGACGATCGAGCTCGGCGAGGGTCTGACGGCGATCACCGGTGAGACCGGGGCCGGCAAGACGATGCTGCTCACCGGGCTCGGCCTCCTGCTGGGTGGCCGGGCGGACTCCTCGGCCGTGCGCGCCGGCGCGCGGCAGGCCGCCGTCGAGGGCCGCCTGGTCGTGCACGGCGAGGCGCTGCGGATCGCCGAGGACGCCGGTGCGATGCTCGACGACGGCGAGCTCGTCGTCGTCCGGACGGTCGCCGCCGAGGGGCGCTCCCGTGCGCACCTGGGCGGGCGCTCGGTGCCGGTCGGCGTGCTCGCCGAGATGGGGTCGGAGCTCGTCGCCGTGCACGGGCAGTCCGACCAGATCCGGCTGCGCGCGCCGGCGGAGCAGCGCGCGGCCCTCGACGCCTACGCCGGACCGGCCCAGCAGGAGGCTCTCGCCGCGCTCGCCGCGGCCCACCTTCGCCGTCGGGAGCTCGCGGCCGAGCTCGAGCGCTGGGACGCCGAGACCAGCTCCCGTGCCGACGAGCTCGACCGGCTGGAGCGCGCCCTGGAGCGCATCGACGCCCTCGAGCCCCGGCTGGGGGAGATCGACGCGCTGCGCGAGGAGACGGAGCGGCTCGGCAACGTCGAGCTGCTGCTCGGCGCAGCGGCCAGCGCGCGCGCCGCGCTCGACGGCGACGACGAGGGCGGCGTGCCGGGTGCGCTCACCGCGCTCGAGGCCGCGCGGCGGGCGCTCGAGAGCGGCGCGGTCCACGACTCCCGGCTGGGAGCGTGGGCGGAGCGGCTGACCGAGGCGATCCACGTCGTCAACGACGTCGTCACCGAGACCGGTTCGTACGCCGCGTCGCTGGAGGCCGACCCCGCGCGGCTCGAGGCGCTGCACGAGCGCCGCGCCGCGCTGACCGACCTCGTGCGCGGTCTCGGGGCCGAGGCCGCCGCCGACGACCCCGACCCGCTGGCGGGTGTGCTCGCGTTCGCCGAGCGTGCCCGGGCCCGTGTGGGGGAGCTCACGGCCCCGGGCGGCGGCCGCGAGGCGATCGAGGAGCGGCTCGCGCAGGCGGTCGCCGACGAGCAGGTCGCCGCGGCCGAGGTCACCGAGAACCGCCGCCGCGCGGCGGAGGGGCTGTCGGCGCAGGTGGACGCCGAGCTCGAGGGGCTGTCGATGCGCGGCGCGCACCTGCACGTCGAGCTCACGCCGCGCGCCGAGATCGGCCCGCACGGCGCCGAGGACGTCGAGCTGCAGCTGAGCCCGCACCCGGACGTGCCGCCCCGCCCGATCGCCCGTGGTGCCTCCGGCGGCGAGCTGTCGCGCATCATGCTCGCGCTCGAGGTCGCGCTGGCCGACCGGCGCGCCGCCGACGGCGCGCTGCCCGTCTTCGTGTTCGACGAGGTCGACGCCGGCATCGGTGGCCGCGCCGCGACCGAGGTCGGCCGGCGGCTCGCCGAGCTCGCCCGGCACACCCAGGTCGTCGTCGTCACCCATCTCGCGCAGGTCGCCGCGTTCGCGGACACCCACCTCGTCGTGAGCCGCTCGTCGGACGACGACGGCGTCACGACCACCGTGCACGCCGTCACCGGCGAGGACCGCGAGCGGGAGCTCGCGCGCATGCTCTCGGGCGAGGACTCCGAGACCGCGCTCCGGCACGCGGCCGAGCTGCTCGAGCGGCCGGAACGCGCCGACGTGCGACGATAGCGACGATGGCCCCGCTGCTGAACAGACGTCAGCGCGTCCGCGAGCCGGAGGACTCCCCGCTCGGGCGCGTGCGTGTCGACGCCTCGACCAAGACGCTGACGAAGCGTCTGCAGCCGGGCGAGGTGGCGGTGATCGACCACGTCGACATCGACCGAGTCTCCGCCGAGGCGCTCGCCTCGATCGGACCCTCCGCCGTGCTCAACGCCGCCCGCTCGACGTCGGGGCGCTACCCGAACGTGGGTCCGCAGATCCTCGTCGAGGCGGGCATCCCGCTCATCGACGACCTCGGTCCGGCGATCATGGAGCTGACCGAGGGTGCGCGCGTGCGCATCGACGGCGGCGTCGTGCAGGGGCCCGACGGCGAGGTGATCGCCGAGGGCACGCGGCAGACGCCGGAGACCGTCGCCGAGGCGATGGAGGCCGCGCGCGCCGGGTTGTCGGAGCAGATCGAGGCGTTCGCGACCAACACGATGGACTACATCCGGCGCGAGCGCGAGCTGCTGCTCGACGGCATCGGCGTCCCGGACGTGACGACGGACATGTCCGGCCGGCACGTGCTCATCGTCGTGCGCGGGTACTCCTACAAGGAGGACCTGGCGATGCTGCGGCCGTACATCCGCGAGTACCGGCCGCTGCTCATCGGTGTCGACGGCGGCGCCGACGCGATCCTCGAGGCCGGGCTGCGGCTCGACATGATCGTCGGCGACATGGACTCCGTCTCCGACAAGGCGCTGACCTCGGGCGCCGAGATCGTCGTGCACGGCTACCGCGACGGGCGCGCGCCCGGGCGGGACCGCGTGGAGCGGCTGGGCGTCCCGCACGTGGTGTTCCCGGCCACCGGTACCAGCGAGGACGTCGCGATGCTCCTCGCCGACGACAAGGGCGCGGAGCTGATCGTCGCGGTCGGCACCCACGAGACGCTGGTGGAGTTCCTCGACAAGGGCCGCAGCGGCATGGCCTCGACCTTCCTCACCCGGCTGCGGGTGGGCGGCAAGCTCATCGACGCCAAGGGCGTCTCCCGGCTGTACCGGCACCGCGTCTCCAACCGGCAGGTCGCGCTGCTGATCCTCGCGGGGCTGGCGGCCCTGATGGCGGCGCTCGCGGTCACCCCGGTGGGACGCGCCTTCTTCGCCGTCGTGCTGGCGCGCATCGACGACATCCTGTCCTGGTTCCGCATCCTGTTCGACGCGATCTTCTAGCGCGGCCCCCGCGCCCGTCACGTACGAGGACCCATGATCGACTTCCGCTACCACATCGTCTCGCTCATCGCGGTGTTCCTGGCGCTCGCCGTCGGCGTCGTGCTGGGTGCCGGGCCGCTGCGCGGCTCGCTCGGCGAGCAGCTGACCGCCCAGATCGAGACCCTGCGCGAGGAGAAGGAGGCGCTGCGGGTCGAGCTCGAGGCGGCGGCCGCCGCCAACGAGGACATGGTGGAGTTCGTCGACGCCGCGGCGCCCACGCTGCTGCAGGACGCCCTGGCCGAGACCGGCGTCGCGGTCGTCGAGCTGCCGGGCGCGCAGGGCTCCCAGGTCGAGGCGCTGCTGGAGAGGGTCTCGCAGGCCGGCGGCACGCTGGTCGGGCACGTGCGCATGATGCCGCGATGGACCGACGCCGCGGAGTCCGCCCCGCGGGACGAGGTCGCCGTCGCGGTCGGCGAGCAGATGCTGATCCCGCCGGCCGACGACACCCCGCCCTCCCAGGTGCTCGGGCAGGGGCTCGCGATCTCGCTGACCGAGCGCGACCCGCTGAGCTCCTCCTCGTTCACGACGTCGGCCCGCACGATCTACGAGACGCTGCTCGAGGAGCAGCTCGTCGAGGAGGTCGAGGCGCTCTCGGTGCCCGCGGACGTCGTGCTGCTCGTCGCGCCCGCCTCCAGCGAGCCCGCCGAGGGGGAGGCGGACGCCGTCGCGGCGGTCGTGGCGCTCGAGGTCGACACGATCACCGGGTTCGCCGGCCGCAACGCCGTGCTGGCCGGCACCGACGCGCTCCCGTCCGACCTGGTCGACGCCGTCCGCGCGGACGCCGACGCCGCCGAGGCGGTCTCGACCGTGGACTCGATCGAGGTCGTCACCGGCCAGGTGATCGCTCCGCTGGTGCTCGCCGCCACGGCGCGCGGCGTCGGCGTCGACCACTACGGGCTCGAGCCCGGCGCGGCGGCCGTGCTGCCGGCGCTCCCGCCGCCGCCGGAGGACCCGTCGGGCGAGGAGAGCGACGAGCCCGGCACCGACGGCACCGACGGCGACGAGAGCAGCGGCACGGACGACGCCGACGGGACGCAGGCGCCCGACGACGCCGAGGCGAGCGCCGGGGCGACGTCGTGAACCGCCTCGCGACGGCGCTGCTGGCGGCCGCGACCACGGCGGGTGCGGCTGCGGTGCTGCGGGCGCGGCAGCCCGGCGGGTCGTGGCGCTGGCGGCGCACGAACTATCGCGGTCGCGAGGTCGACCTGCTCGGCGGGGTCGCGACCGCCGCGGGTGCTGCGACCGGCGCGCTGGCGTGCGGCGGCGCCGCGGGCGCGGGGGCGACGGTCGTCACGACCACCGCGGGGCTCCTCGGTGCGATCGACGACGCCGACGTCGACTCGACGTCCAAGGGCCTGCGCGGGCACCTGAGCGCACTGCAGCAGGGTCGGGTCACGACCGGGCTCGTCAAGCTGGTCGGCATCTCCTCGGCCGCGCTGGTGGCGAGCGCGGTCGCGACCGGGTTCGGCCGGCGCGGCGCCCCTGCCGAGGCGGTGCCGGGCTGGGCCGAGCGAGCCGTCGACGTCGCCGGCTCGGGCGTGCTGATCGCCGCGACCGCGAACCTCGTCAACCTCTTCGACCTGCGCCCGGGTCGCGCGCTCAAGCTCGTCGGGCTCGTCTGCGCGCCGCTGGCGGCGGCCGCTCCCGGGCCGAGCGGCCGCGTCGCGGGCGCCGCGCTGGGCGCCGTCGTCGCGTCGTGGGAGGGCGACCTCGGCGAGGAGACGATGCTCGGCGACGCCGGCGCCAACGCGCTCGGCGCGCTCACCGGCACCGCCCTCGCGCTGCTCGGCTCGGCACGCGCGCGTGCGGTCGCGACCGGCACCGCGGTCGGTCTCGTGCTGCTGAGCGAGAAGGTGAGCTTCTCCCGCGTCATCGCCACCACCCCGGGGCTGCGCGAGCTCGACGCCTGGGCACGGATCGGGTGAGCGGGTCGCGGCTGCGGCGCCTGCTCGGCGGCGTCGCCGGGGCGGCGGGTGCCATCGCGGTGCTCACGGTGGCATCCCGGGTGCTCGGCTTCGGGCGCTGGATGGTGCAGTCGGCGACCGTCGGACCCACGGCGACGGGCGACGCCTACGCGGCGGCGAACCTGCTGCCGAACGTGCTGTACGAGGTCGTCGCGGGCGGTGCGCTCGCAGGCGTCGTCGTGCCGCTGCTCGCGGCGCCCGTCGCCAAGCGGCTGCGCGAGGAGGTCGACGACGTCGCCTCGGCGCTGCTCACGTGGGTGCTCGTGGTCCTGGTGCCCCTCGGCCTGGCCGTCGCGCTGCTGGCGCGCCCGATCGCCGGTCTGCTGCCGGTCCCGACCGGTGCCGACCAGGCGGCCGTCGAGGACCTGACGACGTACTTCCTCGTCGTGTTCTCGCCGCAGGTGCCGCTGTACGGCGTCGGCATCGTGCTCACGGGGGTGCTGCAGGCGCACCGGCGCTTCATGGCGCCGGCGATCGTCCCGATCGCCTCGACGCTCGTCGTGGTCGCGAGCTACCTGGTGTTCGGCCGGCTGGCGCAGGGTCTGCAGAACGACCCGGCGGGGCTGTCCGACCCCGCGCTCGCGGTGCTGGCGTGGGGCACGACCGCGGGTGTCGTCGCGCTGAGCCTGCCGCTGCTGGTGCCGGTGCTGCGGTGCGGCGTGCGGCTGCGGCCGCGGCTGTCGTTCCCGCCCGGGGTCGCGCGCCGGCTCGGGCACCTCGCCGCCGCAGGCGTCGGCGGCGTGCTCGCGCAGCAGGTCGCGGTGCTCGTCGTCATGGTGCAGGCCCGGTCCGGCGGTGTCGCGGGCACGTTCAACGTCTTCCAGTACGCGCAGGCGGTCTACCTGCTGCCGTACGCGGTGCTGGCCGTGCCGCTCGTCACGGTCTTCCAGCCGCGCCTGGCCGAGCTGTCCGCCGACGGCGTCGGGGGCGCGCTCGCGCGTCTCGCCGAGCGCTCCAGCCGGACCGTGATCGCGGTGGGGCTGCTGGGGGCCGGCCTGCTGGTGGCCCTCGCGCCGGCCGCGCACGCCACGTTCGGGGCGCTCGCGACCGGCGACGGGGGCAGCGACCCCGTCCCGGGCATGACCGAGGCGCTCACCTGGATGGCGCCCGGCGTCGTCGGGCTCGGCCTGCTGCTGCACGCGGGCCGGATGCTGCTCGCGCTCGACCGCAGCCGCGCCGCGGTCGCCGCCACCGCGGGTGCCTGGCTGGTGACCGCCGTGGCGGCCGTCGTCGCGGTCGCGCTGCTGGCGCCCGACGGCGGCGACGGCGTCGCGACCCTCGTCGGCCTCGGCGCCGCGCACACGATCGGCATGACCGTCGGCGGCGTCGTCGTCGTGCTCGTGCTGCGGAGCATCATGCCCAGCGGGTTCACGCGCGGCCTCCTCCGCACGCTCGTCGTCGGTGCCGGCAGCGCCGCGGTCGGCGGCGTCGTGGGCCGGCTCGGCGTCGACGCGGTCCTGTCGCTCGGCGAGGGCTCGATGCTCGCGACGGTGATGGCCGCCGCGCTCGGCGCTCTCGTCGTGCTGCTGACGACGTTCGTTGCGGTGCGCACGTTCGACCGTGCGATCCTGGCCAGCATGAGGAGCGCGCATGGCTGACGCCGCCGCGGCGTCCGAGCTGCGTGTCCTGCAGGTCGCCGGCTCGGCGACCGGCGGCACGCGCGGGCACGTCCGTGAGCTCGCGGCGGGCCTCGCCGTCGACCACCGCGTCATCCTCGCCGGTCCCGAGCAGGTCGTGGTCCCCGGGGTCCACGGCGCCCGCTCGCACGTGGTCGACATCACCGACCGCCCGCGCGCCCAGGACGCCGCCGTGATCGGTGCGCTGCGCGGGCTGGCGCGCCGCGCGGACGTCGTGCACGCCCACGGGCTGCGCGCCGGCGCGCTCGCCGCGCTCGCCCTCACCGGGCTGCCGGTCCCGCTGGTCGTGACGCTGCACAACCTCCCGGTCGGCGGCCCGGCGGTGCAGGCGGTGGCCGCCGGGCTGGAGCGGGTGGTCGCCGCGCGTGCGGACGCGGTGCTCGGCGTCTCGGGCGACATCGTCGACCGGATGCGGGGGATGGGTGCCGCGCACGTGGCACGGGCGCTGGTGCCCGCGCCGGTGCGGGCACCGGGGCCGCTGGACCGTGACGCGCTCGACGTCGGCACCGCGCCGCTGGTGCTCACGCTCGCCCGGCTCGCGCCCCAGAAGGGGCTCGACCTGCTGCTGGACACCGCGGCGCTGCTCGCCGACCGGGTCCCGGACGCGGTGTGGCTCGTCGCGGGCGACGGCCCTCGCCGCGCCGAGCTGGAGAGGGCCGTGGCCGACGAGGCGCTCCCGGTGCGGCTGCTCGGACGCCGCGACGACGTGCCCGACCTGCTCGCCGGCGCCGACGTCGTCGTCAGCACCGCCGAGTGGGAGGGCCAGCCGCTGTGGCTGCAGGAGGCGCTGCACGCGGGCGCGGCAGTCGTCGCCACCGACGTGGGCGGGACCCGCGAGGTGACGGGCCCGGCGGCGCGGCTGGTGCCCTACGGCGATCCCGACCGCCTGTGCTCCCAGATCGTCTCGGTGCTGCGGGAGCCCGCGGTCGCCGAGGGGCTGCGGGCGGCGGCCCGGGCGCGCGCCGCCGAGCTGCCGCGCGCGCACGACGCACTGGCCCAGGTCCTTGACGTCTACCGCTCGGTGATAGGGTGAAAATCCGTGGTGACCTCCTCTGAGCGGCGTTCCGGCCGTCACTCCCCTCGGCACATCTTCGTGACGGGTGGTGTCGCCTCGTCTCTCGGGAAGGGCCTCACCGCCTCCAGCCTCGGGCACCTGCTGCGTGCTCGAGGGCTTCGGGTCACGATGCAGAAGCTCGACCCGTACCTCAACGTCGACCCCGGGACGATGAACCCGTTCCAGCACGGTGAGGTGTTCGTCACCGAGGACGGCGCCGAGACCGACCTCGACATCGGCCACTACGAGCGTTTCCTCGACGTCGACCTCGACGCGAGCGCGAACGTGACGACCGGCGTCGTGTACTCGACCGTCATCGCCAAGGAGCGCCGCGGCGAGTACCTGGGCGACACGGTCCAGGTGATCCCGCACATCACGGACGAGATCAAGGCGCGCATGCGCGCCCAGGCGAACCCGGCGAACGGGCCGGCGCCGGACGTCATCATCACCGAGATCGGCGGCACGGTCGGCGACATCGAGAGCCAGCCGTTCCTCGAGGCGGCGCGCCAGGTGCGCCAGGACATCGGCCGCGACAACGTCTTCTTCGTGCACGTCTCGCTCGTGCCGTACCTGGGCCCGAGCGGTGAGCTGAAGACCAAGCCCACCCAGCACTCGGTGGCCGCGCTGCGCAGCATCGGTATCCAGCCCGACGCGATCGTGTGCCGCGCCGACCGGGACATCCCCGAGCCCGTCAAGGGCAAGATCGCGGCGATGTGCGACGTCGACCGCGAGGCGGTCATCACCTGCGTCGACGCGCCGAGCATCTACGAGATCCCCAAGGTGCTGCACGCCGAGGGGCTCGACGCCTACGTGATCCGGCGGCTCGACCTGCCGTTCCGCGACGTCGAGTGGGACACCTGGCACACGCTGCTCGAGCGCGTGCACCACCCCGCCGACGAGGTGGAGATCGCCCTGGTCGGCAAGTACATCGACCTGCCGGACGCCTACCTGTCGGTGACCGAGGCCCTGCGTGCGGGCGGCTTCGCCAATAACACCCGGGTGCGGATCCGGTGGGTGACCTCCGACGACTGCGACACCGAGGCGGGTGCGCGCAAGGCGCTCGCCGGCGTCGACGGCGTGCTGGTGCCCGGCGGCTTCGGCGTCCGCGGCATCGAGGGCAAGCTGGGCGCGCTGCGCTGGGCGCGCGAGCAGCAGGTGCCGACGCTCGGCATCTGCCTCGGGCTGCAGTGCATGGTCATCGAGTTCGCCCGGAACGTGCTCGGCATGGAGAAGGCGTCCTCGACCGAGTTCGACCCGGACACGCCGGACCCAGTGGTCGCGACGATGGCCGAGCAGCTCGCGATCGTCGGCGGCGACGGCGACCTGGGCGGCACCATGCGGCTGGGCCGCTACGAGGCCGTCCTCGAGCCGGGCTCGCTCGCGGCCGAGGTGTACGGCACCGAGAAGGTCAGCGAGCGGCACCGTCACCGCTACGAGGTGAACAACGCCTATCGCGACTCGCTCGCCGAGGCCGGGCTGCTGATCTCCGGGCGCTCGCCCGACTCCTCGCTCGTGGAGTTCGTCGAGCTCGACCGCGAGCAGCACCCGTACTACATCGCCACGCAGGCGCACCCGGAGTTCAAGTCGCGCCCGACGCGGGCCCACCCGCTCTTCGACGGGCTGGTCGCCGCGGCGCTCGCGCGCCAGCGCGAGTCCCGGCTGCTCGAGGTGCCGCCGGCGGCGCACGCCGTCGAGCAGTGACGGCGGGGGAGCCCCCGGTCGCCGACGAGCCGGTCGCGCTGCCGGTCTCGGAGTCCCGCGTGCTCCACGAGGGGCGCGTGCTCGACCTCGTGAGCGAGACGGTCGACCTCGGCGAGGGCGGCCGCGTGACGCGCGAGTTCGTCCGGCACCCCGGCGCGGTCGCCGTCGTCGCGCTCGACGAGCAGGGGCGCGTGCTGCTGCTGCGGCAGTACCGCCACCCCGTGCGCGCCTACCTGTGGGAGGTGCCCGCCGGGCTGCTCGACGTGCCGGGTGAGCCGCTCGTCGACGCTGCTCGCCGCGAGCTCGCCGAGGAGGCCGACCTCACCGCGGGGCGCTGGGACACCCTCGTCGACTACTACACCTCGCCGGGCGGCTCCGACGAGGCGCTGCGCGTGTTCCTCGCGCGCGACCTCGCCGATGTCCCCGAGGACGCGCGGCACACGAGGTCGGAGGAGGAGCTGGGCATGCGGACCGCGTGGGTGCCGCTGCGCGACGCGGTGCAGCTGGTGCTGGGCGGCGCGGTGCACAACCCGAGCGCGGTCGCCGGGCTGCTCGCCGCGCAGGCGGCGCAGGCGCAGGGCTGGGCCCCGCTGCGGCCCGCCGACGCCGCCTGGGTGCGCTAGCCCGACCCGACGGCGCCCGGCTCAGTCCGCCGTCGCGGCCGCCGGCCGGCGCGGCTGCTCGACGACCTCCGGCTCGCGCGTGCGCAGCGTGAGCACCGTGCGGGTGGTGGCGACGATGAGGAGGGCCGCGCCGAGCATGTGGGCGCCGACGAGCAGCTCCGGCAGCCCGGTGAAGAACTGCACGTACCCGATCAGGCCCTGGGCGAGCGTGACCGCGAGCAGCACCAGGCTCCAGCGGCGCAGCGCCGGCAGCACCGGGCGGGTGCGGGCGGCGGCCACGAGCAGCGCCACCTGCGTCACGAGGAGCAGCCACACCGCCGCGGCGTGCATGCGCGCCACCAGGTAGGGGTCGACGGCGAACCGGTAGCCCACCTCGTCGTCGCCCGAGTGCGGCCCCGCGCCGGTGACGACGACGCCGAGCACGACGACCAGGACGGCCAGCAGGGCGACGACCGCGGCCACCGAGCGCAGCGTGCGACCGCCGAGCAGCCGACGGGCGCCGTCGCCCTCGAACCACCGCACGGCGAGCAGCGTGGACAGCACCAGCAGCGCGCCCGAGAGCAGGAAGTGCGAGCCGACGATGCCGGGGTGCAGGTCCAGCCGCACCGAGACGCCGCCGACGACGCCCTGCAGCACGACACCGACCAGCACGCCGTAGGCGAGCCAGCTCACGTCCTCGGAGCGACCCAGCCGACGCACGGCGAGCGTCGTGAGCACCGCCAGCGCGATCCCCACCAGGCCCAGCAGCACGCCGATCATCCGGTTGCCGAACTCGACGAAGACGTGCATCCCCATCGCCTCGTGGAACACCGGCGTGAAGCTGCCGGGCTCGCACTGCGGCCACGTCGAGCAACCCAGCCCCGAGCCGGTCAGCCGCACGGCACCGCCTGTGACGACGATGAGGACCTGGCCGACCAGGTTGGCGATCACGGCGGCGCCGGTGAGGCGCCGGAGCAGGGCGTCCGACACCCCCCTACGGTAGCCCGCGCGACGGCCTGCAGCCGCCGCGCGAGCGGCCGCGTGACGCGTCTCACTTAGGGTCGCCTTGCTTGCGGGAACCATTTAGACAACGGAGAATGTTGTCTAAATCAGGGGCTCGTCGCGGCCGGTCGGTCGCCACCCCTGAGCCGTGAGGAGGGAGTGCGCTTGACGATGCCAACCGCTGCCCCGAACCCGACCGCCACCGAGGACGCGCTCGCCACCGGCCGTGCACCGGCCGAGAGCGTCGAGAGCCACGACGAGGCGACCACGCGCGACCGGGTGCTGCGGCTGATCGTCGAGCTCGGCCCGATCAGCGCCGCCGAGCTGGCGCGCCGCCTCACGCTGACCTCCGCCGCCGTCCGTCGCCACCTCATCACGCTGGAGACCGAGGGGCAGGTCGAGGCGCGCGACGACGTCCCGGTCACCAAGCGTGGCCGCGGCCGCCCCGCGCGCAAGTACGTCGCGGCCGCCTCCGCGCACTCCCACCTCGGCACTGCCTACGCGCAGGCCGCGCTGGCGGCGCTCGCGCAGATCAAGCAGGCGCTGGGGCCCGAGGGCATCACCGCCTTCGCGCAGGCGCGCTCGGAGGAGATGCGCGCCCGCTACGCCCCCGCGATCGAGGCCGCCGGGGACGACTTCGCCGCGCGTGCCCAGACGCTGGCGCGACTGCTCGCCGAGGACGGCTACGCTGCCACCGCGCGTCCGATGCCGGGTGGCATCGCGGTGCAGGTGTGCCAGGGCCACTGCCCGGTGCTCGACGTCGCCGAGGCCTACAACGAGCTGTGCGAGGCGGAGACCCGCGCCTTCTCCGACCTGCTCGGCGTGCACGTCCAACGGCTGGCCACCCTGGCCACCGGCGGGCACGTCTGCACGACCCACATCCCTCTGAAGATCCCGACCCGGAAGGACAGCTGAATGACTGTCGAGCCACAGGCCGCCACCGCGGCGGAGCCGGTCGACCGGCCGCTGACGCAGGACGAGACGATCGCCTCGATCGGCAACTACACGTTCGGCTGGCACGACCCCGACGTCTACGGCGCCAGCGCCGAGCGCGGTCTGTCCGAGCAGGTCGTGCGCAACATCTCCGCGCTCAAGAACGAGTCGGAGTGGATGCTCAACCAGCGCCTCAAGGGTCTGCGGATGTTCGAGCGCAAGCCGATGCCGACCTGGGGCGCCGACCTCTCCGGCATCGACTTCGATCAGATCAAGTACTTCGTCCGCACCACCGAGAAGCAGGCCACCAGCTGGGAGGAGCTTCCGGAGGACATCAAGAACACCTACGACAGGCTCGGCATCCCGGAGGCGGAGAAGCAGCGCCTCGTGGCCGGCGTCGCGGCCCAGTACGAGTCCGAGGTGGTGTACCACCAGATCAACGAAGAGCTCGAGCGGCAGGGTGTCATCTTCATGGACACCGACACCGGCCTGCGCGAGCACCCGGAGATCTTCGAGGAGTACTTCGGCTCGGTGATCCCGGCGGGCGACAATAAGTTCGCTGCGCTCAACACCGCGGTGTGGTCGGGCGGCTCGTTCGTCTACGTGCCGCCGGGCGTGCACGTCGAGATCCCGCTCCAGGCCTACTTCCGGATCAACACCGAGAACATGGGCCAGTTCGAGCGGACGCTGATCATCGCCGACGAGGGCTCCTACGTGCACTACGTCGAGGGCTGCACGGCGCCGATCTACTCGAGCGACTCGCTGCACTCGGCCGTCGTCGAGATCGTCGTGAAGAAGAACGCCCGCGTGCGCTACACGACCATCCAGAACTGGTCGAACAACGTCTACAACCTGGTGACCAAGCGCTCCACCGTCGCCGAGGGCGGCACCATGGAGTGGATCGACGGCAACATCGGCTCCAAGGTGACGATGAAGTACCCGGCGGTCTACCTCATGGGCGAGCACGCCCGTGGCGAGACGCTCTCGATCGCCTTCGCCGGCGAGGGGCAGCACCAGGACACCGGCTCGAAGATGGTGCACATGGCGCCGCGCACGTCGAGCTCGATCGTGTCGAAGTCGGTGGCCCGCGGCGGTGGTCGCGCCTCCTACCGCGGCCTCGTGCAGGTGCTCGAGGGCGCCGAGGCGAGCAAGTCGAACGTGCTCTGCGACGCGCTGCTCGTGGACACGATCTCCCGGTCCGACACCTACCCCTACGTCGACGTCCGCGAGGACGACGTCGAGATGGGTCACGAGGCGACCGTCTCGAAGGTGAGCGAGGACCAGCTGTTCTACCTCATGTCCCGAGGCATGGAGGAGACCGAGGCGATGGCCATGATCGTGCGCGGGTTCGTCGAGCCCATCGCGCGCGAGCTGCCCATGGAGTACGCCCTCGAGCTCAACCGCCTCATCGAGCTGCAGATGGAAGGGGCCGTCGGCTGATGACCACCGACACCACGGACAGCCCGGTCGAGACCACCGGACTGTCCACCGATCACTCGCGCGCGTCCGCCGACGCCGCCCACAGCCACGGCGTGCGCACGTCGCCGGGCACCAGCTACGCCGACCGGTTCGCCTCGACGGACCCCGAGGCGTTCGAGGTGCCGACCGGGCGCGAGGAGGAGTGGCGGTTCACCCCGCTGCGCCGCCTGCGCGGCCTGCTGCAGGACGCGCCGCTGCGCGGCGAGGGCGTGACCGCCGACGTCAGGGGCGTCGACGGCGTGACGGTCCAGATCGTGCCGGTCGCCGAGTCGCGTCGCGGGCTGTCGGGCTACGTGCCGATCGACCGCGTGAGCGCCCGCGCCTGGGCCGCGACCGAGAAGGTCATGACGATCGACGTGCCCGCGGGCACCGAGGTCGCCGAGCCGCTGGTCGTCACCCTCACCGGTGACGGCGGCAGCGAGGCGGTCGCGGGTCACCTGCTGGTGACCGTCGGCGCGAACGCCCGCGCGAGCGTCGTCGTGTTCTTCGAGGGCAGCGCCACCTACGCCGAGAACGTCGAGATCGTGCTGGGCGACGGTGCGGCGCTGACGTTCGTCTCGTACCAGGACTGGCAGCCCGACGCGGTGCACCACAGCAACGCGCACGCCGTCGTCGGTCGCGACGCCGAGCTCAAGCACGTCTCGGTGTCCTTCGGCGGCGACCTGGTGCGCCACGACACCACCGCGGTCTACGACGGCCCCGGCGGGTCGGCCGAGCTGCTCGGCCTCTACTTCGCCGACGCCGGGCAGCACATCGAGCACCGCCTGTTCGTCGACCACAACGAGCCCAAGACCCGCAGCGACGTGCTCTACAAGGGCGCGCTGCAGGGCGACGGCGCGCACAGCGTGTGGATCGGCAACGTCCTCATCCGGCCCGAGGCCGAGGGCATCGACACCTACGAGCTCAACCGCAACCTGGTGCTGACCGACGGCGCCCGCGCGGACTCGGTGCCGAACCTCGAGATCGAGACCGGTGAGATCGAGGGCGCCGGGCACGCCTCGGCGACGGGTCGCTTCGACGACGAGCAGCTGTTCTACCTGCGCGCTCGCGGCATCCCTGAGGAGGCCGCGCGCCGGCTGGTGCTCCGCGGCTTCTTCGCCGAGATGATCGGGCGGATCGGCGTCGACGTCGTCGGTGAGCGCATGCTCGCCGCGATCGAGGCCGAGCTCGAGATCGCCATGCAGACGGCCGGGGCCGAGGTCGACGCATGACGGCCCAGGTCGTCGCCTCGCGCGAGGACCTCGAGCCCGGCGAGACCCTGCGGCTGGAGCTCGACGGTCCCGACGGCTCGCTCGTGGAGGTGGCGCTCGTGCGCGCCGAGGACGGCGAGTACTACGCGATCAACGACGTGTGCTCCCACGGTCAGGTCTCGCTGTCGGAGGGGGAGGTCGAGGGCACCACGCTCGAGTGCTGGCTGCACGGCTCGACCTTCGACCTGCGCACCGGCCGGCCGACCGGGCTGCCGGCGACCCGGCCGGTGCCGACCTACCCCGTCACGTACGACGGCGACGACGTGCTCGTCGACGTCGACGTCCAGATCAACGCGACCCTGAACTGAGAGAAAAGAACCGACAGATGTCGAACCTGACGATTTCCGACCTGCACGTCACCGTGGAGACCCCGGAGGGTCCCAAGCAGATCCTGCGCGGTGTCGACCTGACGATCAACAGCGGCGAGACCCACGCGATCATGGGGCCCAACGGCTCGGGCAAGTCGACGCTGGCGTACTCGATCGCCGGCCACCCGAAGTACCAGGTGACCCAGGGCTCGGTGCTGCTCGACGGCGAGGAGGTGCTCGAGATGAGCGTCGACGAGCGCGCTCGGGCGGGCCTGTTCCTCGCGATGCAGTACCCGGTCGAGGTGCCGGGTGTGAGCGTCTCGAACTTCCTGCGCACCGCGCGCACCGCCATCGACGGCAAGGCCCCCGCGCTGCGGCAGTGGGTCGGCGAGGTCCGCGAGGCGATGGACGACCTGCGCATCGACCCGGCGTTCGCCGAGCGCAGCGTCAACGAGGGCTTCTCCGGCGGTGAGAAGAAGCGCCACGAGATCCTGCAGATGCAGCTGCTCAAGCCGCGCTTCGCGATCCTCGACGAGACCGACTCCGGCCTCGACGTCGACGCGCTGCGCATCGTGTCCGAGGGCGTCAACAAGGCCCGCAGCACGACCGATGTCGGCGTCCTCCTGATCACGCACTACACGCGGATCCTGCAGTACATCAAGCCCGACCACGTGCACGTGTTCGTCGACGGCAAGGTCGCCGAGCAGGGCGGTCCCGAGCTCGCCGAGCAGCTCGAGGCCGAGGGCTACGACCGGTTCCTCGCGAAGGCCTGACGTGCTGACGGCCGCCGAGCTGAGCGCCGTCAGGGCGGACTTCCCGCTGCTGGCGCGCACCGTGCGCGACGGCCGTCCGCTCGTCTACCTGGACACCGCGGCGACGTCGCAGAAGCCCCAGTGCGTCCTCGACGCCGAGCAGGACTTCTACGAGCGGCGCAACGCCGCGGTGCACCGCGGCGCGCACGCGCTCGCGGAGGAGGCGACCGAGGCCTACGAGGCCGCCCGGGCCGCCGTCGCCGGCTTCGTCGGGGTCGCACCCGGTGAGCTGGTGTGGACGAAGAACGCCACCGAGGCGATCAACCTCGTCGCGTACGCGTTCTCCAACGCCACCGCGGGGCGTGGCGGCGACGCCGCGCGCCGGTTCCGGCTCGGCCCGGGTGACGAGGTCGTCGTCACCGAGGCCGAGCACCACGCGAACCTCGTGCCGTGGCAGGAGCTGTGCGCGCGCACCGGGGCGACGCTGCGCTGGCTGGGGCTGACCGACGAGGGCCGGCTGGACCTCGGGACGCTCGACGTCATCGGCGAGCGCACGCGCGTGGTCGCGCTCACGCACGCCTCGAACGTCACGGGCGCGATCAGCCCGGTCGCCGAGGTCGTGGCCGCCGCGCACGCGGTCGGCGCGCTGGTGGTGCTCGACGCCTGCCAGAGCGTGCCGCACCTGCCGGTCGACCTGCACGCGCTCGACGTCGACTTCGCCGCCTTCTCGGGCCACAAGATGCTCGGCCCCACCGGCGTGGGGGCGCTCTACGGTCGTCGCGAGCTGCTCGAGGCGATGCCCCCCGTGCTCACCGGCGGCTCGATGGTCGAGGTCGTCACGATGACCGAGACCACCTACGCGCCGCCGCCGCAGCGCTTCGAGGCCGGCACCCAGATGGTCGCGCAGACCGTCGGGCTGCGCGCCGCCGTGGAGTACCTCGGCGAGCTGGGCATGGACGCGGTCGCCGCGCACGAGGCGGCGCTCGCGCAGCGGCTGCTCGACGGCGTCGCCCAGGTCCCGGGGGTCCGGGTGCTCGGGCCGAGCACCGCCGAGGACCGGCTGGCGACGGTCGCGTTCGCCGTCGACGGCGTGCACCCGCACGACGTCGGGCAGCTGCTCGACGACGCCGGGGTCGCGGTCCGGGTGGGCCACCACTGCGCGCAGCCGCTGCACCGCCGGCTGGGCGTGGCCGCATCGGCGCGCGCGTCGGCCGGCGTGTACACCTCCGAGGCCGACGTCGACGCCTTCGTCGAGGCGCTGGGCCGGGTGCGGACGTTCTTCGGGGCGGGCGCCCGATGAGCATGGAGCAGCTCTACCAGCAGCTCATCCTCGACCACGCGCGCGAGCGGCACGGCCACGGGCTGCGCGGCGACGCGTCCGGGCCGGGCGCGGGGGAGTCGTTCCAGGTCAACCCGACGTGCGGCGACGAGGTGCGGCTGCGGGTGCGGCTGAGCGACGACGGCACGCGGGTCGCGGACGTGTCCTGGGAGGGCGTGGGCTGCTCGATCTCGCAGGCGTCGACGTCGGTGCTCTCCGACGTCGTCACCGGTGCGGGGGTCGCGGACGTCGAGTCGTTCGCCGCGGCGTTCGACGACCTCATGCACAGCCGCGGCGCCGCGCTCGACCCCGCCACCGAGGAGCGGCTCGGCGACGCCGCCGCCTTCGCGGGGGTGTCGAAGTACCCGGCCCGCGTCAAGTGCGCGCTGCTGGGATGGATGGCGCTGCGGGATGCGTTGATCAAGGCGAGCAAGGGAGAATGAGGTCATGACCGAGAGCACCGAACCCACCCCGACCCCGGTCGAGGCTGCGGGCACCCCGGAGGGCGCGACCGCCGTGGCCGACGTCGCCGACGTCGAGGAGGCGTTGCGCGACGTCATCGACCCAGAGCTGGGCATCAACGTCGTCGACCTCGGCCTCGTCTACGGCGTGCACATGGAGCCCGACGGCGAGGCGGTCATCGACATGACCCTCACGTCGGCCGCGTGCCCGCTCACCGACGTCATCGAGGACCAGGCCGCGCAGGCGCTCGACGGCATCACGAACGGTCAGCGCATCAACTGGGTGTGGATGCCGCCGTGGGGCCCGGACAAGATCACCGAGGACGGCCGCCAGCAGCTGCGCGCGCTCGGCTTCAACGTCTGAGCCGAGCCGCTGAGCGCGCCGCGCCCGCCGACAGTCAGTCGTCGGCGGCGTCGGCGTCGCTGCGCTCGCGCAGCACCCGCACGTCGGCAGCGGTGCGCACGCTCGAGAGCACCATCTCCAGCGCCATCCGCAGCAGCAGCACGAAGAACGCGGCGGGGATCCAGGCCAGCAGCAGCGCCAGGATGCCGGGGACCGGGGTGCCGGGGACCTCGACGCCGAAACCGATGTCGCGGCTCGGTGCGAACGCCGCGAACGCCCCGATGACCGTGCCGAGGTACCACAGGCCCGCCATCACGATGCCCAGCACGTACAGCACCTTGACGATGCCGGGCGTGGCGTAGTCGCGGAACGAGAGGTCGAAGGCCGCCTTGAGCGGGTTCGGGTCGCGCGGCTGCTGCTGCGGCGGCCCCCAGCCCTGCGGCGCCTGCTGCGGGTAGCCGGGCTGCTGCCCGAAGCCGGGCTGCTGGTCGAACCCCGGCTGCTGACCGGGCTGATTGGGCTGGCCGTAACCCTGGGCGCCCTGTCCGAACGCGGGCTGGCTGTGCTGGCCGAAGCCCTGCGGCGGTTGCCCGTAGGACTGCTGCTGCGCCTGACCAGGCGCCTGACCGGGCTGCGGCGGCGGCGCCGACGGGCCGTACCCCGGCGGCGGGGCAGCGGGACGAGGCTGCGAGGCCGAGCCGAACGGCGGCGGCGCGAACGGCGAGGGCTGCCCGCCCGTCGGCTGCTCGCCCGCGCCCCGGTTCGCCGCTGCGCGGTGGGTGTCCAGGGTGTCGTCGGGCTGCGGGGTGCGCATCCGGGTCTGGAACTCGTCGGGCTCCTGCGGCACGTTCGTCATGCGTCGATCATGTCACGCAGCCCCTGGGGCGCGTCAGGTGGGGCGGATGTCAGAGGTCCCCACCGGGGACCCCGAAGGTGTCGCACGCGCTCGGGCCGTCGGTGTAGCCCTGCCAGAACCACCGCTGCCGCTGCTCGGAGGAGCCGTGCGTCCACTGCTCGGGGTTCACGCGACCGCCCTGCGAGCTCTGGATGTGGTCGTCGCCGACAGCCGCCGCGGCGTCCATCGCGCTCGCGAGCTGCGCCTGCGTGAACTCCTCCAGCAGCGTCACGCCGGCGGCGTCCTCGGTGCCCTGCGCGTTCTGCGCCCACGCACCGGCGAAGCAGTCCGCCTGCAGCTCCAGCCGCACGCCGTCCGACGTCGGCCCGGTCTCGCTGCGGTCGAGCCTGTCCATCGTGCCGGAGAGGTTCTGGACGTGGTGGCCCCACTCGTGGGCGATGACGTACATCTCGGCCAGCGGGCCGCCCTCGGCGCCGAGCTGGCTGGTGAGCACGTCGAAGAAGGCCGTGTCCAGGTAGATGCTCTGGTCGGGCGGGCAGTAGAACGGCCCCATCGCGCTCGACGCGGTGCCGCAGCCGGTCTGCCACTGGCCGCTCTCCAGGTACATGCCGGGGGAGACGTACTGCCCGCCCAGACGCGGGAACGCCGTCGCCCAGTAGTCGTCCAGCGAGTTGTACGCGCCGACCATCCGGCAGTCGACGTTCTCGTTCGCGTCCGCGCCCGTGCGGCACTCCTCCGCGAGGCTGGTGTCGGTGCCCTGCTCGACGGGCTCGCCGGTCGTCGGGGCCAGCCCTGTGAGGTCGACACCGAGCAGCTGCGACAGCAGGAACAGCACGAGCGCGGCGCCGCCGCCGACGGCGATGCCGGTGCCGCCGCGCCCACCACGCCGGACCCGGCTGGCGTCGAGCCTGGCGTCGTCGTTGAACGTCATGCGGGCACGATAGCCGCGTGAGATGCCTCACCCGAGCGTTATCACGTGGGTCGGTGCGACGGTGGCTACCTAGACTCGTGCCACGTGATCACCGCCCGTGACGTCGAGCTGCGCGTCGGCGCCCGACAGCTGCTGCAGCCCTCGACGTTCCGGATCGACGCGGGCATGCGGATCGGGCTCGTGGGGCGCAACGGGGCGGGCAAGACGACGCTGACCAAGGCGCTCGCCGGCGAGGCGCAGCCCACTGGCGGCACCATCACCCGCACCGGGTCGGTCGGGTACCTGCCGCAGGACCCCCGCACCGGCGACCTCGACGTGCTGGCACGCGACCGCGTGCTGTCCGCCCGCTCGCTCGACGAGGTGATGCGCCGCATCCGTACCGCCGAGCAGCAGATGGCCAGCGAGGACGAGGCCGTGCGCACCCGGGCGATGGAGCGCTACGCCCGGCTCGACGCCGAGTTCACCGCCCAGGGCGGCTGGGCCGCCGAGAGCGAGGCCGCGCGCATCACCTCCAACCTCGGGCTGCCCACGCGGGTCCTGGACCAGCCGCTGCGCACGCTCTCCGGCGGTCAGCGCCGCCGGATCGAGCTCGCGCGCATCCTCTTCAGCGGCGCCGAGACGCTGCTGCTCGACGAGCCGACCAACCACCTCGACGCCGACTCGATCCTGTGGCTGCGCGACTACCTCGCCTCCTACCCGGGCGGGTTCGTCGTCATCAGCCACGACACCGAGCTGCTGCGGGCGACCGTCAACACGGTCTTCCACCTGGACGCGACCCGCGCCGAGCTCGACGTCTACAACCTCGGCTGGGACGCCTACCTGCAGCAGCGCGAGACCGACGAGCGGCGGCGCCGGCGCGAGCGCGCGAACGCCGAGAAGAAGGCGTCCGCACTGATGGCCCAGGCGGAGAAGATGCGCGCCAAGGCCACCAAGGCCGTCGCCGCCCAGAACATGCTGCGGCGCGCCGAGCGGATGCTGACCGACCTCGACGAGGTGCGCGTGGCCGACCGCGTCGCGAAGCTCCGGTTCCCGGACCCGGCGCCGTGCGGGCGCACGCCGCTGCGCGCCGAGGGGCTGAGCAAGTCCTACGGCTCGCAGGAGGTGTTCACCGACGTCGACCTCGCGATCGACCGCGGCAGCAAGGTCGTGGTGCTCGGGCTCAACGGCGCCGGCAAGACCACGCTGCTGCGGATCCTCGCGGGCATCGAGCGGCCGGACACCGGCGAGGTGCTGCCGGGCCACGGGCTGAAGATCGGCTACTACGCCCAGGAGCACGAGACGCTCGACATGGGGCGTACGGTCCTGGAGAACCTGCGCAGCGCCGCCCCCGACCTCACCGACACCCAGGTGCGTGGCGTGCTCGGGTCGTTCCTGTTCTCGGGCGACGACGCCGAGAAGCCCGCGCGGGTGCTCTCCGGCGGCGAGAAGACCCGGCTGGCGCTCGCGGTGCTGGTCGTCTCGGCGGCGAACGTGCTGCTGCTCGACGAGCCGACCAACAACCTCGACCCCGCGAGCCGCGAGGAGATCCTGGCCGCGCTGCGCGGGTTCACGGGCGCGGTCGTGCTCGTCACGCACGACGAGGGTGCTGTCGAGGCCCTGCAGCCGGAGCGCGTGCTGCTGCTGCCGGACGGCGACGAGGACCTCTGGAACGACTCCTACGCCGAGCTGGTCTCGCTCGCCTGAGCCTCGATCTCGGCGTCCTCGATCTCGGCGTCGGTGCGACGGCGTGACCGCGGCCGCGGCGGCGCGGGTGCCACGCCCTCGTCGCGATCCATCGCCGCACGCTCGCGGCGTGCGAGCACGGCGTAGCCGAGGAACGCCAGCAGCCCGAACGTCCACCACTGCAGCGCGTAGGACAGGTTGGAGCGGTAGTTCGGGGACGGCACCGTCATCGGCGTCGGCGGGTTCGCCGTCGTCGGCGTCTCCTCGACCACCCACGCGTAGGCGGTGGTGACGAGAGTGCCGGGCCCGGCGGTCGCGCCCGCCGCGGCGAGCACCTGCTCGGGCGCGATCCGGTGCACCTGGCCGGGCACCTGCTGGCGGTCGCTGGGCTCCTCCGCGGGGCGCAGCCGCAGCACCAGCTGCAGGTCGCCGTCGGGCAGCGCGAGGCGGTCGGTCGGGTCGGTGAAGGCGTCCGTCGGGTACCAGCCGCGGTCGACGGCCAGCAGCCACCGCTCGCCGTCCGGGCCGGGCACCTCGAGCACCGCCAGCGCGTGGTCGGCCGGCCCGCCCTCGACGCCGCGCTGCGGCAGCGCCACCGGGTCGCCGACGTAGCGCCCGGTGGTGGTCACGGTGCGCCACTCGAGGTCGTCGCCGACCTCGGTCGTTGGGTCGGGGAGCAGCTGCGCGAGCGGCACCGCCGGCTGGTCGCGGTTGGCCTCGACCCGCGCGATCGCCTCGGCTCGGTACTCGTGCCGGGCCAGCTGCCAGGACCCGAGCAGGCCGCACACGGCCGCGACGAGCACCGTGAGGACGGCGATCCCCACCCAGCGTCGTGACCGGAGGAAGGCGTAGCGCGCCGTCATGCCGTGGGCAGCTCCGCGACCGGGATCGTCTCGCGCAGGAACGAGCGCGCGGTGAGGAAGTGCTCGAGGTGCTGGCGGTGGTCGGGGCACGCGAGCCACGTCTTGCGGCGCTCGGCGTCGTGCAGCTTCGGGTTGTTCCACCGCAGCGCCCAGACCGCGTTCTCCCGGCAGCCCTTCGCGCTGCAGACCAGCTCGTTCACCGCTGCTTCTCCTCGCCCGGCGGCAGCGCCCGCGCGTCGACGTAGCTGCTCGGCACGCTGCGACGCTCGGTCCCGGAGTTCGCGAAGATGACCGCGACGACCGGCAGCACGAACGCCAGCAGCACGCACGCCCAGCGCACCCAGCCGTCGGTGAGGAACGCCGCCACGAAGGCCGCCGCGCGGATGCTCATCGAGATGAGGTAGTTGCGCGTGCGATCGTGCAGCTGGTCGCTCTGGCTGCGGCCCGCCGAGGTGATCGCGTGGACGTCCGTCACCTGGTCCACACTACGCCTCGTCCGGGCCCCTATCCTGGCCTGCGGGCAGGGGCGGACGACGCCGCGTGCCCGGGCCGAGACTCGACGAGGGAAGGGGCCGACGTGAGCGGTGCCGCAGACAACGGGCGGGACCAGCGGGTCGTCGTCGTGACGGGGGCCAACCGGGGCATCGGGCGCGCGATCGCGGAGCGCTTCGTGGCCGCCGGCGAGAAGGTCGCGACGATCTACCGCAGCGGCGACCTGCCCGAGGGCGTCTTCGGCGCCGTCGCCGACATGCGCGACAGCGCCGCGGTCGACACGGCGTTCGCCTCGATCGAGGCCGAGCTGGGCCCGGTGCAGGTGCTGGTCGCCAACGCCGGTGTCACCAAGGACACGCTGCTCATGCGGATGTCGGACGAGGACTTCGCCGACGTCCTCGACGTCAACCTCACCGGGACGTTCCGGTGCGTGCGTCGGGTGACGAAGAACATGGTGCGCGGCCGCTACGGTCGCATCGTGCTCATCTCCTCGGTCGTCGGGCTGTACGGCTCGCCCGGCCAGGTCAACTACGCCTCGTCGAAGGCGGCGCTGGTCGGCATGGCCCGCTCGGTCACCCGTGAGCTCGGCGGGCGTGGCATCACGTGCAACGTCGTCGCGCCCGGCTACATCGACACCGCGATGACGCAGGCGCTGCCCGAGGCCACGCAGGAGAAGTACCGCGCCGCCATCCCCGCGGGTCGCTTCGCGCAGCCGGAGGAGGTCGCGGCAGCCGTCGAGTTCGTCGCGTCCGACGACGCCGCCTACATCAGCGGCGCCGTCATCCCGGTCGACGGCGGCCTCGGCATGGGGCACTGACCGAACCGACGAACAACGGAAGGAGCCCGGAGTGGGGCTGCTCGAAGGCAAGCGCATCCTGGTGACCGGCGTGCTCGTGGAGAGCTCGTTCGCGTTCCACGTCGCCAGGCTGGCCCAGCAGGAGGGCGCCACCGTGGTGCTCACCAGCTTCGGCAAGGCGTACCGGCTCACCCAGGTGATCTCGCGCCGGCTGCCGGCCGAGGCGCCCGTGGTGCACCTCGACGTCAACTCGACCGAGGACCTGGACGCGCTCGCCGAGCGGGTCTCCGAGCACGTCGGCGGCCTCGACGGCGTCGTCCACTCGATCGGGTTCGCACCGCAGAGCGTCATGGGTGGCAACTTCCTCGCCGGGCAGTGGGAGGACGTCGCGGTCGCGCTGCAGACCTCCGCCTACTCGCTCAAGGCGCTCGCGGTCGCGGCCAAGCCGCTCATGGGCCAGGGCTCCTCGATCGTCGGGCTGACCTTCGACGCCCGGTACGCGTGGCCGGTGTACGACTGGATGGGCGTGGCCAAGGCCGCGTTCGAGGCGACAAGCCGCTACCTGGCGCGCGACCTCGGGCCCGAGGGCATCCGCTGCAACCTCGTCTCCGCCGGACCGGTGCGCAGCACCGCCGCGAAGTCGATCCCCGGCTTCGAGACGATGGAGAGCGTGTGGAGCGAGCGCGCACCGCTGGGCTGGGACGTCAACGACCCCGAGCCCAGCGCCCGCGCGGTCGTGGCGCTGCTGAGCGACTGGTTCCCCGCCACGACCGGTGAGGTCGTGCACGTCGACGGCGGCGTGCACGCGATGGGGCAGTAGGCGGCCCGGGCATGGCCGGGACCGAGCCGCGCAGGTTGACGCTGCTGCGGCACGCCAAGTCCGACCAGGACGGCTCGCCCGACCACGAACGCGTGCTGGCGGCGCGCGGCCGCCGACAGGCGCCCGTCGTCGCGGAGCAGCTGCGCGACCACGGGCGGCTGCCGCAGCTCGTGCTGTGCTCGACCGCGGCCCGCACCCGGCAGACGTGGCAGCTGGTCGCCGACGCGCTGGGGGAGGGACAGCCCGAGGTGGTCTACCTCGACGCGCTGTACCTCGCCGACGTCTCCGACGTGCTCGCGGCGGTCGCCGAGGTCCACGACGAGGTCGGCGACCTGCTGGTCGTCGGGCACGAGCCGACGATGTCGCAGACCGCCGCACGACTCGCCGGCCCCGGCTCCGACCCGGCGGCGCTCGCGCAGGTGCGGGTCGGGGTGCCGACCGCAGGCCTGTCGCTGCTCGAGGTCGACGGCGGCTGGGCCGATCTCGCACCGGGCTCCGCGCGCCTGGTCGAGGTGCTCAGCCCCGGGGTCTGAGAGGCCGCCCGCGACCCGCCGCCCGCGGGCGGCAGCGAAGGTCGGCGCATTCTGTACCTACAGGTATGTACACTCGTGCCATGGACTCCCGCGAACGCCTCGTCACGACGATGTCGGAGCTGATGTGGGAGCGCGGCTACGCCGACACCAGCCCGCGTGAGGTGCGGGAGCGCGCGGGCGTGGGGCAGGGCAGCATGTACCACCACTTCCCGAGCAAGCGGGACCTCGCCCTGGCCGCGCTCGAGCGCAACGTCGTGGACCTGCTGCCGGCCGCGGCCGAGCTCGACGGCCCCGGCAGCCCGATGGCCCGGATCGAGGCCTACCTCATGCGTCCGCGCGACGCGCTCAAGGGCTGCAAGGTCGGCCGGATGACGCAGGACCCGCAGGTGCGCGAGGACCCGGTGCTGCTGGCGCCCGTGGCGCGGGCGTTCCAGCAGGTGCACGGCGCCTGGGCCCGCGCGCTGCGGGCGGCCGTGGCCGCCGGCGAGCTCCGTGACGACCTCGACCCCGAGCAGCTTGCGCGGACGCTGATGGCGGTGCTGCAGGGCGGCTACGTGCTCGCGATCGCCCAGCAGGACCAGCGCCCCTTCGACGACGCCTGCAGCGGTGCGCTCGCGCTGCTGCGGGCCGCCGCACCGTCGCGGCCCCACGGACCTGGCAGGAACACCGAGGAGAGGGAACGACCATGACGGTTCGCATCGGCATCAACGGCTTCGGCCGCATCGGGCGCAGCTACCTGCGTGCCGCGCTCGCGAGCGGGGCCGACGTCGAGGTGGTGGCGGTCAACGACATCGCCGACGTGCACACGCTGGCCACGTTGCTGGAGTGGGACTCGATCAACGGTCACCTCGACGGCGTCACGGAGGTCGACGGCGCGCTCCAGGTGGGCGACCGCCGCATCGCCGTGCTCGCCGAGCGCGAGCCCGGGAGCATCCCGTGGGGCGAGGTCGGGGCCGACGTCGTCATCGAGTCGACCGGGCGGTTCACCGACGGCGAGGCCGCGGCGGCGCACCTGCGCGGCGGCGCCAGGAAGGTCGTCGTCTCGGCACCCGCGAAGGGCGACGTGCCGACGTTCGTGCTCGGCGTCAACGACGACCGGCTCGATCCCGGCGCGCACGACGTCTTCTCCAACGGCTCGTGCACGACGAACTCGCTGGCTCCGCTCGTCGCGGTGCTGCACGAGGCGTTCGGCGTCGAGTCCGGGCTGATGACGACCGTGCACGCCTACACGGCCGACCAGCGGCTGCACGACGCGCCGCACTCGGACATGCGGCGCGCCCGCGCCGCTGCGATGTCGATCATCCCGGCGTCCTCGGGCGCTGCGCGCGCGATCGGCAAGGTGCTGCCCGAGCTCGACGGGCGTCTCACGGGCGCCGCGATGCGGGTCCCCGTGCCCGTGGGCTCGATCACCGACCTCACCGCCGTGCTCGCGCGCGAGGTGACCGTCGAGGAGGTCAACGCCGCGTTCCGCGAGGCCGCGTCGGGTCGCCTGCAGCGCTACCTGCAGTACTCGGAGGCGCCGCTGGTCTCGGCCGACATCGTCGGCAACCCGCACTCGTCGATCTTCGACGCACCGCTCACGCAGGCGGTCGGCCGGCACGTCAAGGTGCACGGCTGGTACGACAACGAGTGGGGCTTCTCCCACCGGCTGGTGGAGTTCTCCGAGCGGCTCGGCGCCGCACTCTGACCCCTCAGAGGTGCGCGAGCACCTCGTCGAGCCGCGGCCCGGGGAGCGCGAGGTCGGCCTGCGCGGCCACGACCGGGTAGGCCGCGAACGCGACCCCGAGGCCGGCGGCGGCGATCATGTCGAGATCGTTGGCGCCGTCGCCGATCGCGACGCAGTCGGCGAGGGGCACGCCGGCCTCGTCGGCGAAGGACCGCAGGAACGCGGCCTTCGCCGCGCGGTCGACGACGGCGCCGCTCACCCGCCCGGTGAGCTCGCCGTCGACCACCTCGAGACGGTTGGCCTGCACGCGCGCGATCGGCAGCTCGGCCACGAGGGGGTCGATGATCTCGTGGAAGCCCCCCGAGACCAGCCCGACCGGCCAGTCTCGCTCGGCGCACGCCTCGACGAGCTCGCGGGCGCCCGGGGTCAGGCTGATCTCGTCGCGGACGGCGTCGAGCGTCTCGACCGGCAGCCCGGCGAGCGTCGCGACCCGCTCGTGCAGCGAGGCGGCGAAGTCGAGCTCGCCGCGCATCGCGCGCTCGGTGACCGCGGCGACGAGCTGCTCGGTGCCGGCGTGGGCGGCGAGCAGCTCGATCTGCTCGGCCGTGATGAAGGTGGAGTCGACGTCCATGACGAGCAGACGCCGGCGATCGTTCGTGCTCACGCCTTGGTGACCCTCGCGCCCTTGGGGACGACCGTGACGCCGCCGTCGGTGACGACGAACCCGCGCGAGCGGTCCAGCTCGCGGTCGACGCCGACGGTCGCACCCTCCTCGACGACGACCAGCTTGTCGAGGATCGCCTTGCGCACCTGGGCGTGCCGGTGCACCTCGGTGCCGTCCATGAGCACCGAGCCCTCGACGTCGGCCCACGAGTTCACGCGCACACCGGGGGAGAGCACCGACGTGCGCACCTCGCCGCCGGAGACGACCACGCCGGGCGAGATGATCGAGTCGGTCGCGTGCCCCACGCGGTCGCCGACCGAGTGGACGAACTTCGCCGGCGGCAGCCCCGTGTACCCGGTGTGCACCGGCCAGGAGTCGTTGTAGAGGTTGAAGACCGGCTCCACCGCGATGAGGTCCATGTTGGCGTCGTAGTAGGAGTCCAGCGTCCCGACGTCGCGCCAGTAGTCGCGGTCCCGGTCGGTCGACCCCGGCACGTCGTTGTGGATGAAGTCGTACAGCCCGGCCTGCCCCTTGGCGACGAAGAACGGCACGATGTCGCCGCCCATGTCGTGCTTGGACGCCGGGTTCCTGGAGTCCTGCGTGACGGCGTCGATCATCGCGTCGGCGTTCATGACGTAGTTGCCCATCGAGGCGAGCACCTCGCCGGGGGAGTCGGCCAGCCCCTGCGGGTCGCTCGGCTTCTCGAGGAAGTCCGCGATCCGCGTCGGGTCGTCCGGGTGGGCGGCGATGACGCCGAACTGGTCCGCCAGCGAGATCGGCTGCCGGATGCCCGCGACCGTCATCTCCGCGCCGGAGGCGATGTGCGCCTCGACCATCTGGGAGAAGTCCATCCGGTAGACGTGGTCGGCGCCGACCACGACGACGATGTCGGGCCGCTCGTCGTGGAGGATGTTGAGCGACTGGTAGATCGCGTCGGCGCTGCCGAGGAACCAGTTCTTCCCGACCCGCTGCTGCGCCGGCACCGGGGCGACGTAGTTGCCGAGCATCCGCGACATCTGCCACGTCTTCGCGATGTGCCGGTCCAACGAGTGGGACTTGTACTGCGTGAGCACCACGACCCGCAGGTAGCCGGCGTTGACCACGTTGGACAGCGCGAAGTCCACGAGCCGGTAGATGCCGCCGAAGGGCACGGCGGGCTTCGCGCGGTCGGTCGTCAGCGGCATCAGTCGCTTGCCCTCGCCGCCCGCCAGGACGATCGCCAGAACACGTGGTGCGGCCATGTGCGCAACCCTAGGCTGCCTGGACGGCGAACAGCCACGGAAACGCCACCACGACCACGGAGGTTCACCGATGCGTGTCGACCTGCTCACCCGCGAGTACCCGCCGCACGTCTACGGCGGCGCGGGGGTGCACGTGGCCGAGCTGGCGCGGGTGCTGCGGCCGCACGCGGACGTCCGGGTGCGGTGCTTCGAGGGACCTCGTCCCGACGCCGAGCCCGGTGTGCAGGGCTACGACGAGCCGGCCGGGCTGGCGCACGCCAACGCCGCGCTGCGCACCCTCGGGGTCGACCTCGCGATGGCGGCCGACGTCGAGGGCGCCGACGTCGTGCACTCCCACACCTGGTACGCGAACATGGCGGGCCACCTCGGCGGCCTGCTGCACGACGTGCCGCACGTGGTCACCGCGCACAGCCTGGAGCCGTTGCGGCCCTGGAAGGCCGAGCAGCTCGGCGGCGGCTACGCGCTCTCGTCGTGGGCCGAGCGCACCGCCTACGAGGGTGCGGCGCGCGTCATCGCGGTCAGCGCCGGCATGCGGACCGACATCCTGCGCGCCTATCCCTCGCTCGACCCCGACGACGTCGTCGTCGTCCACAACGGCATCGACCTCGCGGGCTGGACGCGGCCGAGCGAGGAGGCGATCGACGCCGTCGCCGAGCGGTTCGGCGTCGACCGCAGCCGCCCGACGGTGATCTTCGTCGGTCGCATCACCCGGCAGAAGGGCCTTCCGTACCTGCTGCAGGCCGCGCAGCGGCTGCCCGCGGACGTCCAGCTCGTCATGTGCGCCGGGGCGCCCGACACGCCCGAGATCGCGCGCGAGGTGTCGACGGCGTTCCTCGGCCTGCGCGAGCAGCGCACCGGGGTGATCTGGATCGAGGAGATGCTGCCGCGCGAGCAGGTGGTCGCGCTGCTCGCGGCGTCGACGGTGTTCGTGTGCCCGAGCGTCTACGAGCCGCTGGGCATCGTCAACCTCGAGGCGATGGCGGTCGGGGTGCCGGTGGTGGGCTCGGCGACCGGCGGCATCCCGGAGGTGATCGACGACGGCGTCACGGGGCTGCTGGTCCCGATCGAGCAGGTCGACGACGGCACCGGCACGCCCGTGCACCCCGAGCGGTTCGTCGCCGACCTCGCCGACGCGCTCACCCGGGTGACCGGCGACCCGGCCCGCGCCGCGGAGATGGGGGCCGCCGGCCGCCGTCGCGCCGAGGAGCACTTCTCCTGGGAGTCGATCGCCGAGCGGACCCTCGACGTCTACCGCGGGGTGTTGTAGCGGCGGGTCACTGCCGCACGAACGTGCTGGCGGCCGACATCGCGTGACGCGCGGCCGTGGCGACGTGCCGCAGCGCGGCGTGCCGCTGGTCGGCGGCCCACATCGTGACGGCCGCGCCGTCGTCGGCCATCGCGAGCTCGGCGATCGCCTCCAGGCGTGCGCCCCGCACCAGCAGGTCGCTGCGGCGCGGGTCGAGGTCGGGCGGCAGCGTGCGCGCCACCTGCTCGGGCACGACCGCCGAGGCCAGCTCCGCGATCTCCTCGGCCGCGTCCGGCCGCCACCGGGCGACGTCCATCGCCTCGAGCGTGTCGACCGCGACGACCAGCGCCTCGGCCAGCATGCGGCGCGCCTCGCCCAGGTTGACCGGCACCGCCGACACCTGCGTGCTGTGCAGCTGCCAGCGCACCATCGCGCCGGGCTCCAGGGCCGACCCGAACGCCACCACGTCGGGCACCGCGACCAGCGCCTGCCCGAGCACGCCGCCGTCGACGACCACGCACTCGCCGGCGTCCATCGCGGCCACCCCCGCGGCGCCCGCGAGCCCCACGGGCTCGTGCGGCACCGGCAGCGCGGCGAAGGTCGCCGCACGCGGACGGCGGTGCTCGGCGAGCCGGCTGAGCAGCAGCGCGAGCGGGGCGTCGTCGTCGGTCCGGTGCGGCTCGTCGGTACCGGTGACCGCCGCGACGGCATCGGTGAGCCAGCTCTCGCCGTCGTCGGCGGAGCCGACCCACAGGGCCGCAACGACGCTCCGAGGCAGGGACACGCTCACCGGGTCTCAGGCTAGCCGTCGGAGCGACTAGTTTTGACCCTCATGGGCGACGTGCTGGACATGACCGAGGTGACCGTCCGTCGGGGGTCGACGGTGATCCTGGACAAGGTGTCCTGGTCGGTCGAGGAGGGCGAGCGCTGGGTCGTCCTGGGGCCCAACGGGGCCGGCAAGACGACGCTCATGCAGCTGGCGGCGGCGCGCATGCACCCGACGTCGGGCACCGTCGACGTGCTCGGCGAGCGGCTCGGCAAGGTCGACGTCTTCGAGCTGCGCCCGCGGATCGGGCTCGCCAGCGCCGCGCTGGCCGACCGCATCCCCGGGGGCGAGCGGGTGCTCGACGTCGTGCTGACCGCCTCCTACGGCGTCACCGGCCGCTGGCGCGAGGACTACGACCCGGTCGACGAGAGCCGGGCACGCGACCTGCTCGCCGCGTTCGGCGTGGAGCGGTTCGCCGAGCGGATGTTCGGCACCCTGTCGGAGGGGGAGCGCAAGCGCGTCCAGATCGCGCGGGCGCTCATGACCGACCCCGAGCTGCTGATCCTCGACGAGCCGGCCGCCGGCCTCGACCTCGGCGGTCGCGAGGAGCTGGTCGCCGCGCTGTCGGAGCTCGCGAACTACCCCAAGGCCCCGGTGCTGGTGCTGATCACGCATCACGTCGAGGAGGTGCCGCCGGGCTTCACGGACGCGCTGCTGCTGCGTGAGGGGCAGGTGGTGGCCGCCGGCGAGCTCGAGCGGGTGATGACCCCGCAGAACCTCTCGGCGACGTTCGGGCTCGACCTCATCGTGTCCCGTCAGCAGGGTCGATACGCCGCTCGCGCGCACGCCCGGAGACTTTAGAGAGTCTTTACAGCCCTGCGACCATTACACTGGTGTCGACGACGACGAGGTGAAGGAGGGTCCCATGGGCTGGTTGTGGTGGCTGGGGCTGGCGCTCGTGCTCGGCGTCATCGAGCTGCTGACGGTCGACCTGACCTTCCTCATGCTCGCGGGCGGCGCGGCCGCCGGTGGCCTCGCGGGTGCGCTCGGCGCGCCCTTCTGGCTGCAGATCGTCATCGGGGTGGTCGTGGCGGTGCTGCTGCTGGTGCTGGTGCGCCCGATGGCGGTCGACAAGCTCAAGCGGAGCACGCCCGAGGCCGTGACCAACGTCCGCGCGCACGTCGGTCGCCCCGCGACCGTCGTCGCCGACGTCACCGAGCGCGCGGGCCGCGTGAAGCTGGCCGGCGAGGTCTGGTCGGCGCGCACCGAGAGCCCGGGCGTGGTGCTCGCGACCGGGACCACCGTCGTCGTCACCAGGATCGAGGGCGCGACCGCCGTCGTCGCGCCGCAGACGCAGGAGACCCCGCAGCAGCCTTACGGCCAGCCCGGCCCCGGCTACTGAGACAGGCCGCCGGCCCCGAGCCGGCGGCGTGCCGCCGACCGCCTGACCACACCGACGGACCGACCGACCGCACGACGCACAGCTCAGGAGATCTCGCATGGAACCAGGCCAGGTCATCGGCCTTCTCGTCCTCATCCTCATCGCCATCTTCGCGGTCGTCGCGATCCGGCGGGCGGTCCGCATCGTGCCGCAGGCGGTGGCGCTCATCGTCGAGCGGCTGGGGCGCTACCAGACCACGCTCTACGCGGGTCTGCACTTCCTCATCCCGTTCATCGACCGGGTCCGGGCCGGCGTCGACCTCCGTGAGCAGGTCGTCTCGTTCGCGCCGCAGCCGGTGATCACCTCCGACAACCTCGTGGTGAGCATCGACACCGTCATCTACTTCCAGGTGACCGACCCGAAGGCCGCGACGTACGAGATCGCGAACTACATCACCGGTATCGAGCAGCTGACGGTCACCACGCTCCGTAACGTCATCGGGTCGATGGACCTGGAGCAGACGCTGACCAGCCGCGACCAGATCAACGGCCAGCTGCGCGGCGTCCTCGACGAGGCGACCGGGCGCTGGGGCATCCGCGTCAACCGTGTCGAGCTCAAGGCGATCGACCCGCCCGCGAGCGTGCAGGGCTCGATGGAGCAGCAGATGCGCGCCGAGCGGGACCGCCGTGCGGCGATCCTCACGGCCGAGGGTGTCAAGCAGTCGCAGATCCTCACCGCCGAGGGTGAGAAGCAGTCGGCGATCCTGCGGGCCGAGGGCCAGGCGCAGGCCGCGATCCTCAAGGCGCAGGGTGAGTCGCGCGCCATCCTCCAGGTCTTCGACGCGATCCACCGTGGCGACGCCGACCCGAAGCTGCTGGCCTACCAGTACCTGCAGATGCTGCCGCAGATCGCGAACGGCTCGGCCTCGAAGCTGTGGGTCATCCCGACCGAGTTCACCGCGGCGCTCGGGTCGATCGCGGGAGCGTTCGGCGGCGAGGTGCCCTCGCCGGCCTTCTCGCCGTCGACCGGCGAGCGCGAGTCGACGGCGGAGCGGGTCGAGGGGCTCGACATCGACCTGCCGGAGACGGCGCTGCAGGACCCGGCCGAGGCGCTGCGCGAGGCGCGGGGCCAGGTCGACGAGGCGCAGGCCGAGGCCGGCAGCGCGGGCGACGCGTCGGGCATGCCGTTCTCGCGTGCGGCCGAGGCCGGGCAGCGGCCCGAGGGCCAGCCGACCCCGCCGCCGCCGGCGCAGCAGCCCTGGCAGGACCCCCAGCAGGGCTGAGCCCGTACCGCCCGGGCCCGCGGACCGACAGGTGGTCGCGGGCCCGCGCGGCTAGAGTGAGGCCGTGCGGATCGCGGTCGTCGCCGAGTCGTTCCTGCCGCAGGCCAACGGTGTCACCGTCACCCTGCTGCGGCTGCTCGACTTCCTCGCCGAGCGCGGCGACGAGGTGCTGGTGCTCGCACCGGCGCCGGGGCGCCGCACGAGCGCGGTCGACTCCTACGCCGGCGCCGAGGTGCGGCGCTTCCGCGCGGTGCCGCTGCCCGGGTACGCCGAGATGCGGCTGTCGACCCCGCGGGTGCGCACCCTCGAGGAGCACCTGCGCTACTTCTCGCCCGACGTCGTGCACCTGGCGGCCCCGTTCGTGCTCGGCTGGCAGGCCATCGGCGCCGCGCAGACGCTGGGGCTGCCGAGCGTCGCCGTCTACCAGACCGAGGCGCCCACCTACGCGCGCCGGTACAAGGTCAAGCAGCTCGAGCCGCTGCTGTGGAAGCGCGTGACCGACATCCACCGCCGCGCCACGCTGTCGCTCGCGCCGAGCACGTACGCCTGTCGCCAGCTGATCGACCGCGGCGTGCACCGGGTGGCGGTGTGGCCGCACGGCGTCGACCGGGACGCCTTCTCGCCGTGCCACCGCGACGAGGCGCTGCGCATGACGGTGGCCGGGCCCGACGAGGTGCTGGTGGGCTACGTCGGCCGGCTGGCGCGCGAGAAGCAGGTCGAGGACCTGGCGGGGCTGCAGTCGCTGCCGGGGGTGCGGCTGATCGTCGCGGGCGACGGGCCCCGGCGCGAGCACATCGCGAAGGCGCTGCCGAGGGCGACCTTCACCGGGCACCTCGCCGGCAGCGACCTCACCCGGCTGCTCGCGAGCCTCGACGTGTTCGTCCACACCGGCGAGATGGACACGTTCGCCCAGACGATCCAGGAGGCCAAGGCCAGCGGCGTGCCGGTGGTCGCCCCCGCGCGCGGCGGCCCGATCGACCTCGTGGAGCACGGCGTCACCGGCTTCCTCTACGCGCCGGGCGACCTGCAGGCGATGCGCCGTCACGTCGCGCAGCTCGTCGAGGACGCGGGGCTGCGCCGCCAGATGGGCGACGCCGCGCGCGCCTCGACCGAGGGCTGCACCTGGGACGCCGTCAACGAGCAGATCACCATGCACTACCGCAACGCGATCGAGTTCGCGGCGGGCGACGTCGTCGCGGGCACCCTCGCGCCGCGACGCCGGCTGCTGACGCGCTGAGGCGGTGCGTCGCAGCGGCTACCGTGACCCGGTGCCCCTGGTGACGCTGACCGACCCCGACGACCCCGCCGTCGCCGACTACACGAGGCTGACCGACGTCGCGCTGCGGTCGCGGCACGAGCCCAGCAAGGGCCTCTACATCGCGGAGTCCTCGACCGTGATCCGGCGGGCGGTCGCGGCCGGGCACCGCCCGCGGTCGTTCCTCATGGCGCCGCGGTGGCTGGAGAGCATGGCCGACGTGCTGCTCGAGGTCGGGGCGGGGGAGCACGGCGACGTGCCGGTCTACGTGGCCGACGAGGAGGTGCTCGAGCGCCTCACGGGCTTCCACCTGCACCGTGGTGCGCTCGCGGCCATGCACCGGCCGCCGCTGGCGCCGGTGGCCGACCTCGTCGCGGGAGCGCGCCGGGTCGCGATCCTCGAGGACGTCGTCGACCACACCAACGTGGGAGCCGCCTTCCGCAGCGCGGCCGCGCTCGGCGTCGACGCGGTGCTGGTGACGCCGCGCTGCGCCGACCCCCTCTACCGGCGCAGCGTGCGGGTGTCGATGGGCACGGTGTTCCAGGTGCCCTGGACCCGCATCGACCCCTGGCCCGGCGGCGTCGAGACGCTCCGGGACGCCGGCTTCACGGTCGCGGCGCTCGCCCTCGCCGACCACGCCGTCACGCTCGACGACGTCGCCGCCGACCCGCCGGAGCGGCTCGCCTGGGTCCTCGGCACCGAGGGCGACGGCCTCACCCGTGGCGCGGTCGAGGCGGCCGACCTCGTGGTGCGGATCCCGATGGCCGGCGGCGTCGACTCGCTCAACGTCGCCGCTGCGGCCGCGGTCGCGTTCTGGGCGACGCGCTGATCACGGCGTTCGGCACCTGAGCCGTCGGTGCCGCCCGCTAGCGTGAGCGCGTGACCTCACCTGCGCCGCAGCGGTTGATGCTGCTCGACACCGCGAGCCTGTACTTCCGAGCGTTCTTCGGCGTCCCGGACTCGATCACGGCACCCGACGGCACACCCGTGAACGCGGTGCGCGGGCTGCTCGACTTCATCGCCCGGCTCACCGGGGAGTACCGGCCGACGCACCTGGTGTGCTGCTGGGACGACGACTGGCGCCCGCAGTGGCGGGTCGACCTGCTGCCCTCCTACAAGGCGCACCGCGTCGAGGAGGTCGTGCCGGGCGCGCCCGACGTCGAGGAGGTGCCCGACCCGCTCGAGGTCCAGATCCCGGTGATCCGCGCGCTCCTCGAGGCCCTCGGCATCGCGGTCGTCGGCGCGCCCGCCGCGGAGGCCGACGACGTCATCGGGACCCTCGCGACCGACGCCGGGATGCCGGTCGACGTCGTCACCGGCGACCGCGACCTGTTCCAGCTCGTCGACGACGACCTCGAGATCCGGGTGCTCTACACCGCGCGCGGGGTGGGCAAGCACGAGCAGGTGACCGACGCCGTCGTCCGTACCAAGTACGGGGTCGCAGGCAGCCAGTACGCCGACTTCGCGACGCTGCGCGGCGACGCCTCCGACGGCCTGCCGGGCGTCGCCGGCGTGGGCGAGAAGACCGCGGCGTCGCTGCTGACCTCCTACGGCGACCTGGCCGGGATCCGGGCGGCCGCGGCCGATCCCACGGTGCCGATGGCGGCCGGCCTGCGCGCCAAGATCAAGGCGGCCGCCGACTACCTCGACGTCGCGCCGCGGGTGGTCGCGGTGCGCCGCGACCTCGACCTCGGCGTCACGACGACCGACCTCGTCGTGCCCGGTGGCGACGACGAGCACCCGCTGCCGCGCGCCCCCGAGTCGCTCGTGGAGCTGGTGGACCGCTGGGGCCTGGACAGCTCGGTGCGGCGCGTGCTGGAGGCGCTCACGCGGTGAAGGTCGATCTCAAGAAGGAGCTCGCGGGGTACACCGCGAGGCGCGGCGAGCTCGCGCTGGTCGACATCCCGCCGCGCCGCTACCTCGCGCTCGACGGCCACGGCGACCCCAACACCTCGCAGGCCTACGCCGACGCGCTGGCCTCGATCTACCCCCTCGCCTACACGCTGAAGCTCCTGAGCAGGCGCGAGCTCGACCGCGACTACGTCGTCGGGCCGCTCGAGGCGCTGTGGTGGGCCGAGGACCTGGCGACGTTCACCACGGCGCGCGACAAGACGCAGTGGGACTGGACCGTCATGCTCGTCGTCCCCGACTGGCTCGACGCGGCGCACGTCGAGGCGGCCCGGGAGGCCGCCGCCGGGAAGGACGCGCCGCTGCTCGACCAGGTGCGGCTCGAGGAGCTCGACGAGGGGCTGTGCGTGCAGACCCTGCACATCGGTCCCTACGACGAGGAGGGTCCGGTGCTGGCGGAGATCCACGAGCGGTTCGTGCCGTCGCAGGGGCTGCGCCTGCGCGGCCGGCACCACGAGATCTACCTCAGCGACGCGCGTCGCACCGCGCCCGAGAAGCTGCGCACGATCCTGCGGCAGCCGGTCGAGCGGGTCTAGCGCTCAGCGCCCCAGGCCCTCGACCACCTCGGCGTCGGTGAGCAGCACGAGGGCCGACCCCGGCAGCACGAGCTTCGAGCCGCGGGTGCCGGACCCGATGATCACGTGCTCGGCGTCGACCAGGCTCGCGTCGACCATCACCCGGTACCGCGCCGGCAGCCCGATCGGCGTGATGCCGCCGTAGGCCATGCCGGAGTCGGCGACCGCGGTCTCCATCGGCAGGAACGACGCCTTGCGGACGTCGAGCCGCTTGCGCACCGTCGTGTTGACGTCGGCGCGCGTCGTCGCCCGCACGACGCACGCGGCCACGCGTTCCTCGCCGGCCCGGCTGCCCGCGACGAGCACGCAGTTGCCGGAGATCTCCAGCGGCAGCTCGTAGGCCTCGGTCATCGCGGCGGTGTCGGCGAGGTCGGGGTCGATCGGCGTCGCGAGGACGGCGTGGGCCGCCTGCGCGTGCTCACCACCCTGCTCGACGGCGTCGCGCAGCCGGGCGACGACGGGCGTGGCCAGCAGGTCGACGTGGTCGAGCGCGGGGCTCCAGTCGAGGGTTCCGAGTCGCATGGTCGCCACGGTAGGGCACCCGCGAGGGGTGCCCAGCGCCGTCAGCCGTAGGCCAGGTAGCGACCCTGCTTGCCGGGCTCCTCGATCGCGAACTGCGGCGCCAGGCCGGCGTCGGCGAGCAGCGCCACCTGCTGGGCCAGGTCCTCGTGGGTGACGTGGACGACGCGGCGCAGGCCCCACGCCATCGCGAACCACGTCCGCAGGTGCTCGAGCAGCGTCCGGTCGGTGCCGCGCTCCTGCTCCGAGGCGCGCACCCACAGGTAGACGGCCGCCTCGACGTCGTCCCAGCGGTGCTCGGCGAGCGGCGTGATCGTCGAGAGCGCGAGGAACCGCGCGTCGCGGGGCATCACGTACACGCAGCCCAGGCAGCGGGTCCCGGTGGGGTCGAGCACCGTGTAGGTGTAGGCGACGCCGTCGGCGTGCCGCTGCTCGAGCGTGGCCAGGTCGGCGCGGTTGTCCTCGACCGAGAAGTCGTCCGCGGGCCAGCCGGTCTGCTCCCAGACCCGTAGGAAGTCGCGGGTCTCCATGAGCGCGTCGTGGTCGATCTCGGCGTCGGCGTCGGCGATCGGGCGCAGCAGCAGGGTGTCGGCGACCAGCCGTGCGGGCGGCGGGGCGGCCTGGGTCGGGAACGGCATGCGACCACCCTCGCACGCGGTGCGCCCGCGGCGGCACGGGATACACCGGATATCAGGGCAGCAGCACGACACCGGTCGCGACGAGCCCGACCACCTTGACGACCTCGACGACGACGTAGGCCACATGGGCGTGGGAGCGCCGGTCGGTCGGGCCGCCGGCGAGGACGGCATCGGTGCGCCGGGTCAGCCGGGGGCGGATCGCGACCAGCTGCACGAGCAGGGCCAGCACCGCGACGGCAGCGCCGACCTCGCCCGGGGCGGGGCCGAGCAGCACGCAGACGACCAGCGCGACGGCGAGCACCGTCTCGACGGCGTTGAGCGCCCGGAACACCAGCCGCCCGATGCCGAGACCGAGCGGCAGCGTGATGCCAGGGGCGCGGAACTTCAGCGGTGCCTCGAGGAACGAGATCGCCAGCACCATGCCCAGCCACAGCCACGTCGCCGCGGTGGCGACCGGGGTCGCTGCGGGGAAGGTCGACAGGATCGGCACGGTCATGAAGCGCACCGTAACGGCGTCCCCGACGGCGTCGTCGGGACCTTCGCCCTGGCTCCCGAGGCGAACCGGGGCAGCGGCGCCGGTGAGGGCGGGCCGCGTTGACAGCGTCGGTGCCGCGGAGTTCAATAGAACATCCGTTCGAGGACGGTCCGAGCGGCAGGGGACAGCGACAGGGGACGTCGTGTCGGTGGTCGCTCCTAGCGTCACCGGCAGCGGAGCAGGGAGGTGGTGGACGTGCGGGAGGAGAGCCGGGCAGCGCGACTGGCGGCGGCCCAGCGCGCTCTGGCCACCGCCGAGGCGAGCGCGGGTCTGCGGCAGCGCCTCACGGGGGTCACCACGCTGACCGCCTCGGGCTCTGGCCGTGTCGCGGCGTCCGGCGAGGGCGACGGGGGCGAGGTGGGGGCGGAGGCGACGCCGTCGACCGCCGTCCCCGCAGAGCTGCTGCTGCCGGTGCCGCCCGGGCTGGAGCGGCTGTTCCCCGCGGGCGGGCTGCGCCGCGGCACCGCGGTGCAGGTCTCGGGCTCCACTTCGCTGCTGCTCGCGCTGGCCGCGGCGGCCGCGGGGGGCCGTGAGCAGGACACCTGGTGCGCGGTGGTGGCGATGCCGGACGTCGGGCTGGCCGCCGCGGCCGAGGCCGGGCTCGACCTGGAGCGCACCGTGGTGGTGCCGAGCCCGGGTCCCGGGGCGGCGGCGGTGCTGGGTGCCGTCGTCGACGGGTTCGATGTCGTGGTGCTCGGCCGGTGCGCCGCCCTGAGCGTGGCCGACCGCCGCACCGCCACCTCCCGGCTGCGCACGCGCGAGGCCGTGCTGCTCACCTGCGACACCTGGCCGGGGGCGCAGGTGGTGCTGGAGGTCGGCGAGCGGTCGTGGTTCGGGGTCGGGGCGGGGCACGGCGTGCTCACCGGCCGCGAGATGACCGTCACCTCCTACGCGCGCGGGCTCGCGACCCAGCGCAGCGCACGGGTCAGGATGGTGGCGGGCGGCGGTGTGGTGCCGGCCCCGGCCGAGCGGCCGGCGCCCGCTGTGCCCGGCGGGGCCGTCGAGCCCGCGGAGGACGCGGGCCTCGAGGTCGACTGGGCGAGGGCGGGCTGATGAGCGCCGTCACCTCGATGCCGCCCGTGGCGCCGCAGGAGCGGGGGCGGACGGCGGAGCAGGCCACCCGGCTGGCGGTGCTCTGGGTGCCGGACTGGCCGGTCGTGGCCGCGGTGTCCGAGGGGCTCGCCGAGGCGCACCTGCCGGTCGCGCTCCACGACGGCCGCGGGCTGGTCGCGGTCTCGGCGCAGGCGCGGGCGGAGGGCGTGCGCCGCGGCATGCGGCGTCGCACCGCGCAGGGCGTGTGCCCCGAGCTCGTGCTGGTCGCGGCCGACGAGGGGCGCGACGTGCGGGCGTTCGAGCCGGTGATGCAGGCGCTGGAGGAGGTCGCCCCGGACGTGCTGCTGCTGCGGCCCGGGGTGGCCGTGCTGCCGGCGCGGGGCCCGGTGCGCTACCTGGGCTCGGAGGCGGCGCTGGCGGAGTCGCTGGTGGGCGCGGCCGCCGAGGTGGGCGCGGAGGCACAGGTCGGCCTCGCCGACGGCGTGCTGGCGGCGATGCTGGCGGCCCGCGAGCAGGTGCACGTGCCACCGGGGCGCTCGGCGGAGTTTCTCGCGCGCCGCGACGTGCGCGACCTCGTGCACGTGACGACGACGCGCGACTCGCGCGCCCGGCTCGTGGAGCTGGTCGACCTGTTCCGCCGGCTCGGGCTCGCCACCCTGGGCGACGTGGCCCGGCTGCGCCCGGCGCACGTGGGGCCGCGATTCGGTGCGCTGGGGCTGCAGGCGCACCGGCTGGCGCAGGGGTTGGACGCGCAGCCGCCGCAGGTGCGGCGTGCCGAGCCCGACATCACGGTGCAGGCCGATCTCGACCCGCCCGCCCACCGCGTCGACGCGGCCGCGTTCGCGGCCCGCCGGCTGGCGGAGGAGCTGCAGACGTCGATGCTGCGTCGGGGTGTCGTGTGCGCCCGGCTGCGGGTGCACGCTCGCACCGAGGACGGCGGCTCGCTCGAGCGCAGCTGGCGCCTCGACGGCGGTGCGCTGACCGCGGCCGAGCTCACCGACCGGGTGCGCTGGCAGCTGGAGGGGTGGCTGTCCGGGCGCAACGGGCAGCGGCCGAGCGCCCCGCTGACCTTCCTCGAGCTGGCGGCCGAGGAGGTCAGCCCGGCCGCAGCGGTCTCCGACGGGCTGTGGGGCCGGCACGGCCGGGGTCAGGCGCAGGCGGGTCGTGCGGCGCTGCGGGTGCAGGGACTCATCGGCGCCGACGCCGTGCTCGCGCCCGTGCTGCAGGGCGGCCGCTCGCCTCGCGACCGGGTGCGGCTGGTGGCCTGGGGTGACGAGCCCGTCGCGCTGCGCGACCCCCGGGCCCCGTGGCCCGGTCAGATCCCCTCGCCGCTGCCGGCCACCGTGCCCGCGACGCCGGTGCCGGCCCGCGTGCTCGACGACGACGGCACGCCGGTCGTGGTCGCCGATCGCGGCGTGCTGCACGGCATGCCCGCCCGCGTCGAGGTGCACCGACGCCGCTACGAGGTCACCGGGTGGGCCGGGCCGTGGCCGGTGCACGAGCGGTGGTGGGCGGGAGGCCGTCCGCGTACCTACGTGCAGGTCGTGTGCGGCGAGATCGCGCTGCTCCTCGCCGGCGAGGGGGACTCGTGGTGGGTGGAGGGCGTCTACGACTGAGCGAGCAGCTCCCGCGCCAGCGCGGCCGCGCCGTCGAGACGGGTGCGCTCGGCCGCCGTCTGGTAGCGGTCCGCACGACGGCGGGCGACCGCCTCCTCGAGGTGGTCGGCCAGCGACGCGGCGTCGGTCGCGGCGAGGAAGGCGGCGAGCAGCGCCCGCAGCCGAGCGGCCAGGTCGGCAGCGTCGTGGCCGAGAGGTGAGCGGGCGACGTCGGGGTGCTCGAGGAGGATCGTGGGGGAGCCGGCGACCTGGGCGAGGATCACGGCCGTGGTCGCGAGGTCGAGACCGGCCGGGCCCGGGCGAGCGTTGGACCAGTCGATGACCACGGGTCCGTGGGGGGCCATGAGGACGTTGAACGGGTGCAGGTCGAGGTGCAGCAACGGCTGACCGCCCGGCCAGACCAGGCCGTGCAGGCGTGCGTGCAGGTCCGCCAGCACGGACCCCGCGGCCACCGGGTCGAGACGGCCGCCGAGCAGCGCCGTCGCCATCGGCTCCCCATCGACCCGCTCCATGACGAGATCGGCCCCGTCCGCCGCGACCACCGCGGGCACCGGGAACCCGAGCCCGGCGAGATCGCGCTGGAGGGCGGCCTCCGCCTCGGCCGAGCGGCCGTCGCGGTACCGCCGCAGCACGTGGTCGGGTCCGTGCCGGTAGACGTCCGCGTCCCGCCCGCCGGCCACCAGCTCCATGGCTCGACGCTACAGCGAGACCAGGATTCCGCACTGGAATACCCCTAGGGGGTATACGGTTGACCCGGGGTGCCACACCGACAGGCGGCGAGAGAGGCGGCGACGTGAGCGAGCCCGCGACCCACGAGCACGACGAGCACGCGCGACACGGCCACGATCACGACCACGAGGCCACCGGCCAAGTCGCGGAGGACGGGCAGCGCGCAGGCGCTGACGCAGCCCACGCAGCGCACGCCGCCCAGGCCGACGGGGCAGACCAGGCAGACCGGGCCCACGAGCCTCACCACGGGCCGCAGACCGGTGACGACCACGCCGCTCATGGCGACCACGGGCCGCAGGTCGACCCCGAGCACGATGCTCACGCCGCGCACGCGTCGCAGGGGCCTCAAGACCACCGTGGGCACCCCGGCCACGGGCCACAGGGTGCGCACGAGCCCGGGCACGGGTCGGAGGAGAGCCACGCGCACACCGGCCACGCGGACGACTCGTCGCACCCGGACCACGCGGACCACGGCGGCCACGCGGGCCACGACCACGCGGATCATCCTGACCACGGGGACCACGGCGGCCACGCGGGCCACGACCACGCCGGTCACGGCGGTGTCGAGCGGTTCCGGCGGCTGTTCTGGATCATGCTCGTGCTCGCGGTGCCCGTGGTCGCGCTGTCGCCGATGTTCGCAGCGGTGATCGGCTACACGGTGCCCGAGGGCACCACCTGGGTGCCGCGCGTGCTCGGCACGGTCGTGTACGCCTGGGGCGGTGCCCCGTTCCTCACCGGTGCGGTGTCCGAGCTGCGGTCCCGCAAGCCCGGGATGATGCTGCTGATCGGTCTCGCGATCACGGTCGCGTTCGTCGCGTCGTGGGGAGCCGGCCTCGGGCTGCTCGCCGAGCAGCTCGAGTTCTGGTGGGAGCTGGCGCTGCTCGTCGTCATCATGCTGCTCGGCCACTGGCTGGAGATGCGGTCGCTGGAGCAGACGACCTCGGCGCTCGACTCGCTGGCGGCCCTGCTGCCCGACGAGGCCGAGCGCGTCGAGCGCGAGGAGACCGTCACGGTGGCGCCCGGCGACCTCGTCGTGGGGGACGTCGTCGTGGTGCGGCCGGGTGGACGTGTTCCCGCCGACGGCCGGGTCGTGCAGGGCGGCGCGCACGTCGACGAGTCGATGCTCACGGGCGAGTCGAAGCCGGTGCGCAGACAGGTCGGGGACCAGGTCGTCGCCGGCACCGTCGCCACCGACTCGGGGCTGCGCGTCGAGGTGACCGCGGTGGGTGGTGACACCGCGCTGGCCGGGATCCAGCGGCTCGTCGCCGAGGCGCAGGCGTCGTCCTCGCGCGCGCAGCGGCTGGCCGACCGCGCGGCGGCGCTGCTCTTCTGGTTCGCGCTGGGCGCGGCCGCGATCACCGCCGTCGTGTGGTCGGTGGTGGGTGCACCGGAGCAGGCCGTGGTCCGGACCGTCACCGTCCTGGTGATCGCCTGCCCCCACGCCCTCGGCCTCGCGATCCCGCTCGTCGTGTCGATCGCGACCGAGCGTGCGGCCCGCGGCGGCGTCCTCGTCAAGGACCGGCTCGCGCTCGAGAGCATGCGCACGGTCGACACCGTGCTCTTCGACAAGACCGGCACGCTCACCAAGGGCGCCCCGGCGGTCACCGCGGTCGAGCCCGCCGAGGGCCAGGACGCCGACACGGTGCTCGCTCTCGCGGCGGCCGCGGAGGCCGACTCCGAGCACCCGCTCGCCGCGGCGATCGTGCGCACCGCCCGTGAGCGCGGTCTCACGGTCGAGCCCGCGCAGGGGTTCGACTCCGCGCCCGGCCTCGGCGTCCGGGCACGGGTGGGGGAGCGCACCGTGCAGGTCGGCGGGCCGCGCCTGCTGGAGCAGGTGGGGGTCGCCGCGCTCACCGCGACCGAGCCCTGGCGCGCCGAGGGTGCGACCGTGCTGCACGTCCTCGTCGACGGCGCGGTCGTCGGTGCGCTGCGACTGGCCGACGAGATCCGCCCCGAGTCCCGGGCCGCCGTCGCGGCGCTGGCCGGGCGTGGCGTCCAGGTCGTCATGATCACCGGCGACGCCGAGTCGGTGGCGGCCTCGGTCGCGGGCGAGCTCGGCATCGATCGGTACTTCGCCGGCGTCCGGCCCGAGGACAAGGCCGCGAGCGTCGCCGAGCTGCAGCGGGAGGGCCGCCGGGTCGCGATGGTCGGTGACGGCGTCAACGACGCCCCGGCGCTCGCGCAGGCCGACGTCGGGATCGCGATCGGCGCGGGCACCGACGTCGCGATCGGCTCCGCAGGCGTCATCCTGGCCAGCGACGACCCGCGATCGGTGCTCTCCGTCGTCGACCTCTCGCGGGCGTCCTACCGGAAGATGAAGCAGAACCTGTGGTGGGCCGCCGGGTACAACCTCGCCGCGGTCCCGCTCGCCGCCGGCGTGCTCGCCCCGGTCGGGTTCGTCATGCCGATGTCGGCCGGCGCGGTCCTCATGTCGTTGTCGACGATCGTCGTCGCGCTCAACGCGCAGCTCCTGCGTCGGCTGGACCTGCGTCCGGACGCGACGACTCCCTGATCCCGAGGCGGTGGGCGACCTCCGGGCCGCCCACCGCCCGGATCACCTCCGGGTCGCCGACGACGACCAGCACGTCGGTCGCTCGGGACATCCCGACGTAGAGGCGCTCCCGGGCGCGTTCGCGCGCGCCGTCGTCGTTGACGCACAGCACGACGACGCGGCGCTCCAGGCCCTTGCAGCCCAGCACGTGGCCGTAGAAGACGTCATCGGTCTCCCAGAACGTGCGCCAGTAGGCCTCCTGGTCGTCGCCCGCCGCGCGCTCGACCTGGACCGGGTGCCGCTTGCCCGTCGTCAGCAGGCACACGTGCTGCTGCGGCCAGCCCTCGTCGAGCAGTCGCTCGACGGCGTCGTCGGCGGCCTCGAGGGCGTCGTCGATCGCGGCGGGCACGAACCGCACGTCCGGGCCGTCGCTGCCGCGGGGTCGCATCCGTGACGGCGCCAGCGGTGCGAACGCGTCGAGGATCTGCCGCGTGTTGCGCAGGTTGTGGTCGAGGACGAGCGGGACCAGCGGCACCGGGGGCTCGCCGTACCGGGCGAACAGTCGCTGGTTCTCGTCGCTGTAGACGTACAGCCCGCTGGTCTGCTCGTCGCGCAGCGCGTTCAGCACGGGCTGCCACCACGAGTCGGCGAAGTCCTGCGCCTCGTCGACGATGATCGAGTCGTACCGCTGCGCGTCCGGGAGCTGCGCGGCCAGCCGCGCCATCTCGGCGGGCAGCCGCTCCTCCCAGAACGCGCTGTCGGTGCGGGAGCCGGTCGGCGCACCCCACTGCCTGCCGAAGTCGTGGAAGGTGCCGACGAACGCCGGCCGCTCCTTCCACCCCCACGTCGAGACCACGCGCGTGAGGTGCTCGGCGAGCCCGATCGAGTAGCACAGCAGCGCCACGCGCTCGCGCGAGCGGCCCGCGCCGCCGCGGCTGAGGTCCTTGGCCTGCTGCAGCGCCAGCACGGTCTTGCCGCTGCCGGCCCCGCCGCGCACCTCGACCCGGCGCAGCAGCCGCGTCGCGCCGAGCAGCACGGCCTGCTCCATCGTCAGCTGGTCGGCGACCGCAGCGCGCTCGTCGGACTCCGCGAGCCGGTCGACCGCCATCCCGCGGGGTCGCGTGAGGATCTCCACGACCAACTCCAGGTCGCCCTCGTGCGGGCGCCGGGCGTCGGCGTGCTCGGTGCGGTCGAGCTGCTCGGCGAGCCGCTGCGCCAGGGACCGCTGGTCGTCCTTGTCGTGCAGCATCCAGCGCGGCAGGTCCGGCAGCGCGAAGTCCGGCCCGAACCGTGTGAACGGCGTGACGACGGCGTGCGCCCAGCGGATCCGCTCCCGGCCGCCCCACCGCGCGTCGTGCTCGACGAGGTTGCGCAGCGCGTACATCGCGGTGCGGGCCTGGTCGACCGGGTCGGCGCGCACCTGGTGCTGGGCACGCATGACGGTCCAGCCGTCCGGGCCCCACGCGACGCCGCTGCCTTTGACCTCGAGCACGACGGCGCCGCGCCCCGGCAGCAGCACGAGCGCGTCGATCTCGTGGTTCTTGTTGCGGTCGCTCAGCCGCAGGTTGCCGAGCAGGAACGCGCCGGACGGCAGCTGTGCGACCAGGTCCTGCCAGACCTGCCGCTCCGAGGCGTTCGAGAGCTTCGGCTCCGCGGGCCACACCCAGGGCCCGGCCGCGTCGTCGGCCGCGTCGTTCGTGTCCGTGCCCGTCACCCCTGCTCCTCCGGCTCGCGTGCGCCGAGGCTAGGGCCGAGCGCCGACATCGCGGGTCGGGTCGGCCACCTCGACCTCGGTGACCTCCCACGCCATCGCCGCCGCGACCGCCTCCACGGCGGGGGCGAGGTCGGCCTCGGTCGGCGCCGGTGCGTCCGGGAACGGCGTGACGACGAGGCGACGGCGCCGGCCGCTGCCCTCGGCCTGCCACCAGCCAGCGATGCGACCGGCGTGCAGCAGCGGTGGCCTGACCAGCCCGTTCTTCTGGTTCCACAGCGTGGCGTGCTGCTCCGGCGTCAGGAAGCGCCCCCGCCCCTTCGGGTCGTAGCCGCACATGAGAGCGTCGAACTCCGCCAGCAGGCGGGTACCGACGTCACGGACCGGGCGGGGCACGCCGTCGGCCACGTCCCAGTAGGTGAGGTCGTCCGGGCCGCCCCGAGCGGTGACTCTCTCGCCCAGCCGCGCCAGCGCGGCGTCGACCTCGCGCAGACCCAGGCCGGACCACCACGCCACGTCGTGCCGTGTCGCGGGGCCGTGGCTGCGCAGGTGGAGCAGCACGACGGCGTCCATCGCGTCCTCGTGGCTGGACGCCCGCAGGGCGGCGAGCCGCGCGGCGTCGGGGTGACCGACGTCGTCGAGCGCCGCCGCGACGGAGCGGTAGGCAGCCTTGCCCTGACCCTCCCAGCCGCCGCTGAGCGGCCGTCGGACGAGGCCGCCGTGGCCGAAGGCGAGGTAGCGGCCCAGCGGCTGCCCGAGCCGGTCGGTCGGCTGCACGCCGTGCTCGAGGAGCCAGCCGCGCAGGTGCTCGGCGAGCTCGTCGACGGAGCGCCAGGACGGTGTGGCGAACGCCTCGATGCCCGTCCAGACGTCCTCGACGGGCACGCCGTCGAGCTCGAGGACGCGCGTCCAGTGCGCGCGCTGGCCCACCCGGGTGGTGCGGTCCAACCACACGTGCTGCTCGGGTGTCGCGGTGTGCACCGTGCCGCGCAGGGTGCTGCCGCGCACGAGCGCGTGCGGCTCGAAGGCCTCGGAGATCGTGGCGTGGGTGACCCCGGGCAGCCGTGCCGCCAGCCCCAGGAACGTCGATCGCGCCGTCTGCGTCTGCATCGGCCCGACGGCGCGGAACGTCTCGACGACGGCGTCGACGCCACGACCGCGCACGCGCGGCAGCTGTCGCGCCAGGGTCAGCCGCCGCAGCTGGTCGAGCGTGTAGGGCCGTGCCGTCACGTCAGTCCCACGAGCAGCGCGATGACGAGGCCGATGATGACGGTGTTGAAGCCGAACGCGAGCACGCCCTGGCTGACGACCGCCCGGCGGCCGCGCGGGTGCATCACCTGCACGTCGGTGGTGCCGAACGTCGTCTGCACCGCCACCGCCATGTAGACGTAGTCGAGCAGCGTGGCCGGCGGCTCGCCGGGGAAGCGGTACACCTCGCCGGTCGTGTTCAGCCGGGCGTGGTGGACGGCGTAGGTGAGGGCCACGTCGACCCAGGCCAGCGCGACCATCGCGACCGCGAGCAGCGGCGCGACCGTCGTGGCGCGCAGCGTCGGCTGGAGCAGCATCGCGACGACCACGACCAGGGCGAACAGCGACATCGTCACCGACCACGACCAGGGCCCGGTGCCCATCAGCCACCGCACCAGCCGCTGCCGCCCGCCTCGCCCGCGCGCCCGCCACTGCGGGTCGACGGTGAGGGCGCGGTGCAGCGCGGCGCCGCGCAGACCGCGGAACGCCGCGATCGTGAGCAGCGCGTGCACGAGCGCGAACGCGGTCCAGGCCGTGACGCCCGTGAGCAGCGTGACGCCGTCGACGCTCGCCTCGGCCGCGCCCAGCACGTCCGAGGAGAGCAACCACCAGATCGCACCCGCGGCCAGCGGCAGGCACGCCAGCAGGGCAAGCGTCGAGCGGCGGTTGTCGGACAGCAGCCACATCGATCGGGGTACGGCGCCCGTGGTCGTCGTCACATCGACAGCGTAGGCGGAGCGGGTTTCGCCTTTAGGTGAGGTACGGCTAACCTTATTGGCGATGACTCAGCTAGCGACGCGTCCGAGCGTGCAGGCCTGGCGGCTCTTCGACGCGACCGTCCTCCGCACGCAACGGCTGTCGCCGAGCTTCCTGCGCGTCACGTTCGGCGGGCCGGACCTCACCGACCTCGGCGACGACCGCGACGACCAGCGCGTCAAGCTGATCCTGCCCGCCCCGGACGGCTCGCTCGACGTCGGCGACTCCGACGGGCTCAGCTGGTACCAGGACCTCCTGGCCCGCGAGGAGGCGCGCCGCAACCCGGTCCGCACCTACACGTCGCGGCGGGTCCGTGCCTACGAGGGCGAGCTCGACGTCGACTTCGTGCTGCACGGCGACGAGGGGCCCGCCTCGCGCTGGGCCGCGCAGGCCTCGATCGGCGACCGCGTCAAGCTGTGCGGGCCCAACCTCGTGCACGGCGGCCCCTACGGCGGCACCGGCTTCCGTCCCGCGCCGGGCACCGACCGGTTCCTGCTGGTGGCCGACGAGACCGCGGTCCCCGCGGCGCTGGCGATCCTCGAAGGGCTGCCCGCGACCGCGACCGGTGCGGTGCTGCTCGAGGTGCCCCACGCCGCCGACGCTCTCGAGGTGGCCGCTCCCGCCGGCGTGCAGGTGCGCTGGTTCGGCCGCGACGGGCTCCCGCACGGCAGCCTCGTCGAGCCCGCCGTGCGCGGCCTGCTCGACCAGTGGCTCGGTGCCGACCCGGCGCAGCCCGCGGAGCAGGCCGGCGACGCCGACTCCGTCGACCCCGACGGGATCGTGTGGGACGTGCCGGCCGAGCCGGTGCGGGGCGACTTCTACGCCTGGCTCGCCGGTGAGGCCGGCGTCGTGACGCGGCTGCGCCGCGCGCTCGTGCGCGAGCACGGCGTCGACCGCCGCTCGGTCGCCTTCATGGGTTACTGGCGGGCCGGCCGACCCGAGAGCTGACTCGGCTCGTCCAGCTCCTTCGGCGTTTCGTCGACCCTCGTGGGGCAGCCGTGCTGCCCACAGCAGATCTGCCCCCGGCAGAGACCCGGTGACCGACGCCGTCGGGCGGGGCACGGTGGTGACCCGACGACGAGGAGGGCACCGTGCCGAACCTGGACGACAGACTGATCGAGAACCTCATGCAGCACCGGATCCTGGTGCTGGCGCAGGAGGTCGACGACGAGATCGGGCGGCGGCTGACGAGCCAGCTGCTGCTGCTCGCGGCGGAGGACCCGCGAGCCGACATCACGCTGCTCATCAACTCCCCGGGCGGGTCGGTCTCGGCCGGGCTGGGCATCTTCGACACCATGCAGATGATCGGCAACGACGTCGTCACGGTCGCGACCGGGCTGGCGGCGAGCATGGGGCAGTTCCTGCTCTCGGCCGGCACACCGGGCAAGCGCTACGCCCAGCCGCACGCGCGGATCCTCATGCACCAGGGCTCGGCGGGGCTGCAGGGGTCGCCGATCGACATCGCGATCCAGGCGGAGAACCTCGAGCACGTCAACAAGGTGATGACCGAGCTGACGGCACAGCACACCGGCCAGGAGGTCGAGCGGATCCGCCGCGACTCCGACCGCGACCGCTGGTTCACCGCCGAGGAGGCGCTCGCCTACGGGTTCGTCGACGCGATCGTCGACGGCCCGGACGTGCTGCGGCTGGGCGCACGGCGCCGGGCGGGGGTGCTCGCATGAGCTCCTACACGATCCCGAGCGTCGTCGAGACGACCCCGACCGGTCAGCGTGCGGCGGACGTGTACTCGCGGCTGCTGAGCGACCGCATCGTGTTCCTCGGCACCGAGATCGACGACGGCGTGGCCAACACGGTCATCGCCCAGCTGATCCACCTGGAGTCCGCCGACCCGGACCGCGAGATCGCGCTCTACCTCAACTCCCCGGGCGGCTCGGTGACCGCGAGCCTCGCCATCTACGACACCATGCAGTTCGTGCGCGCGCCGATCTCGACGATATGCGTCGGGCAGGCGGCCTCGACCGCGGCGCTGCTGCTCGCCGCGGGCGCGCCGGGCCGGCGCGGGATGCTGCCGCACGCGCGGGTGCTGCTGCACCCGCCGGAGTCCGGTGGCCGCGGCACGCTGCCCGACCTGATGCTGGCGGCGCGGGAGGTAGCGCGCACGCGCGAGCAGCTCGACACGATCCTCGCGCGGCACACGGGCCGCGACGTCGAGCAGGTCGCGGCCGACACCGCGCGCGACCTCGTGCTGCCGGCGGACGCCGCGCAGGCCTACGGCGTCGTCGACGAGGTCATCGAGAGCCGCAAGCTGCTGCCCGCCGCCTGACTCCGGCTCAGGCGGCGAGGAGCACCGGGCCGTCGGGCCGGGCCGCCGGCGCGGCGTCGTCGCCGGCGGCGCGGTGCGCCGCGGCCTCGGTGAGGTCGACGACCGGGGCGATCACGTCGGCGGCACGACGGGCGAGCGCGCCGACGTCGAGCCCGAGCGCGCCGGCGGCGGCCTCGAGGATCTCCGAGGACGGTTCCTTGCGTCCGCGCTCCAGCTCGGACAGGTACTGCGTCGAGATGCCGGCCGCGTCCGCGACGTCGCCCTGCGTGCGCTCCTGGGCGTGCCTCTCGCGGCGCAGCTCGTGACCGATCGCCTCGCGCCACAGCAGCCGCCGCGGCGCGACGACCTCGCGCGTCCCGGGGAACCGGATCACCTCCGCCATGTCGGCAACCTAGGCGGCGGACGTCGTCGGCGCACGGGTGTTCGTCGCGGGCGAACGCTGCGCCGCGCTCGCGGACCTGCGCAACGACGGGCCTGGACGCCACATGGAGGGGACATGAGCAGACGTGGAACCAGGACGGTCGGACTCCTCGCCTCGGTGGCGAGCGTCGCGGTGCTCGCTGCGTGCGCGGGTGCGCCGGCGGGCAGCGGGGGAGACGACGGCGTGGGCGACGGTGCGGACGGAGCCGTGGCGGACGACGGCGCGGGCGGCGGTGCAGCGGGCGGCGGGGCGGCGGGCGGCATCATGCCGGCCGAGGTGCCCGCGCCGTCGGAGCTGGTCGGCCTGTGGCGGGTGACCGGGGACGGCGCGCCGACCGAGGACACCTGGGTCCAGATCGGCTCGCCGTTCTCGCCCGGCGAGGTCACCGTGTGGGCCGGCTGCGGCGTGCTGCACGGCACCTGGACGGCGCGCGCGGGCGCGCTGCTCGCCACCGTGGACGGGTGGTCCGGCTCGTGCGACGGCGCGGACGCGGCCGCCTGGCTCGAGGCCTCGGTCGCCTACGGGCCCGCGGGCGACGGGATCGCGCTGATCGACGCCGACGGGATCGAGCACGTGACCCTCACGGTCGACGGCGAGCCCGCTGCCCGGGACGACGTCGACGACGCCTACCGGCAGCAGCCCGCGCTCGACGACGAGCAGGTGGCCCAGCTCGACGCCGTGCCGACGCCGCCGGCCGACCTCGCACCCGCCTCCTACGACGGGGTCCTCGGCCGCTGGGTGCCGGCGACCACCTACGAGACCGAGCCGTTCCTCGAGCTCGCCGACGACGGGACCTACACCGGCTCCGACGGCTGCAACGGCACCGCGGGCCGCTGGGCGCTCGCGGGCGACGGCAGCGTGCTCGCGACGACCGGGATGCAGACGCTGATGGCGTGCGACGGCGAGAGCCTCGCCGCCGCGCTCGCCCAGGCCGCCTGGCTCGTCGTCGACGGCGACCGGCTGGCGTTCCTCGCCGACGACGGCTCGGTGCTGACGGAGGCCGTGCGCGGCTGAACGCTGCGGTCGGGTCCTGCCTGGCCGCGGAGTGCGGTGCGGTGCGACACCGTGCGGGTGGTGCAGGTCGCCGGAGCGGCGCTCACGCCTCGGCCCGGGTGGTGACCGGCGCCGTCACGCTCCGTAGGGTCGAGAAAACGATTACTGGCGACGGCGCCGACGCCGCGCCCGATCGACGACCCGCGAGCCGAGAGGCGAGGAGCATCGATGACGACGCCCGAGCAGCAGACACCGACCGGCGTCACCCGGCGCCGTGTCCTCACGATCGCCGGTGCCGCCTCGGCGGCCTCGGTGACGTCCACGGCTGCGGCCGCCCCGCGCGAGGAGGTCGCCACCCGGCTACCGACCGGGCAGGGCTTCGAGTACGACGACGTCGAGGTCACCCAGTACCGGGAGCGGGTGCGGACCGTGAGGACGGGGCGGTTCGAGCGCGTCTACGACGCGGCGCAGGGGCAGCACGTCGCCTGGCACGTCAACGACCACGCTCTCGTCGAGGGGCCGGACGGCACCTGGCACATGTTCGGCATCGCCTTCCCCGAGAGCGGCCACACGGGCGAGCAGTTCCTCAGCCACGCCACCGCGCCGTCGCTGCACGGACCGTTCGTCACCGAGGCCCCGGTCCTCAGCGCCGACCCCGACTACGGCGAGACCCACCTGTGGGCGCCGCACGTCGTCGAGCACGAGGGCACCTGGTACATGTTCTACGCGGGCGGCGGACCGGACGACGCCAACGCGATCATGTGCGTGGCGACCTCGACCGACCTGTGGCACTGGGAGCGCGATCCCGACGGCGCGTTGTTCGCCGACGGCTGGGAGGCGCGCGACCCGATGGTGCTGCGCGTCGGCGACGAGTGGGTGATGTACTACTGCGCCACCGAGAACCAGCGGTTCAGCCGACGTGTCGTGGCGTGCCGGACGAGCGCCGACCTGCGCAGCTGGGGCGAGCGCCGGATCGTCTACGAGGCGCCGCAGTACGGTGACGTCGCCGGCGACACGGAGTCGCCGTTCGTCGTCGAGCACGACGGCGCCTACTACCTGTTCGTCGGCCCGACCGGCGGGTACGAGGGCGGGTACCACAGCTACAGCAGCACCGATGTCATCCGGAGCGACGACCCGTTCCGCTTCGATCGCGACGACCGGGTGGGGCGGATCCGGGTGCACGCGCCCGAGGTCGTCCGCCACGACGGACGCTGGTGGGTGACGCACAGCGGCGTCGGGCAGAACGGCCTGTACCTCGCCGAGCTCGACCTCGACGCGACCGAGACCCGGACCGGCGTCCGTGCCGCGGGGCCGTCGTACGAGCTCGACGTGCAGGCCTCGCCGTGGTGCGGTGTCGTCGCGCTGCGTACTCCGGGGGGTCCCAACCTCGTCGACGACGGCTTCCGCGGCACCCGCCCGTACCTCGCCGTCGGCGGCTACGGCGACTCGCCGCGCGCGGGTGCGGCCAGGCGCATCACCCTCGACCGGCGTCGCGGTGAGGTCACGCTGCACGACATCCCGTTCGGGGGCGAACCGGTCACGGCCGACTGGACGTTCGCGCTCGCGGCCGACTGGTTCGACACGACGATGGCGTGGGAGGTCGCCGACGAGCTCTCCGGCGTCGTCATGGAGGGCGGGTGGAGCCTCGGCACAGCGCTGCCGCAGGTCGGCGACGACGTCGACCCCGACCGCGCACCGGGGACGAGCGCCGGGGGCCTCGGCCGCTACATCGTCGCCACCGACGGCAGCATGACCGTGGCGGCGGCCTACCGGCCAGGGAGCATGTGGGCCGAGTACAACCGCTGGTTCAACGCCAAGGTCGGCACGATCACGTCACAGTTCGTCATGAGCTGGGCGGGTTTGAGCTGGAAGCCGGGTCGCTACGCCGGAGGTTCCTGGCGCGTCGGCGTCAGCCCGGAGGGCGGCGACCTCGCGCTCGCCGAGCGGCTCGCGGCGGGCGTGGAGGAGTAGCAGGCGACAGTGCTCACGAGGCCGCGCGCGGCCGATCGTTCGTGAGACGGCCGGCACGGGACCGAGGCTCGGTCCCGTGCGCGGCGCGCGCTCGCGTCAGTCCACGGTGAGGACGAGCTTGCCGCGGGTGCGGCCGGTCTCGCCGCGCTCGTGCGCCGCGGCGGCTTGCTCCAGCGGGAACGTCTCCTCCACCTCGACCCGGACGTGGCCTGCGTCGACGAGGCCGGCGATCGTGGCGAGCGCCGGGCCGTCCGGCTCGACCAGGAACGCGCTGGTGCGCACCCCGGCGTCACGGGCCGCCTCGGCGAGCTCGGGGGAGACGCCGCCGGGCACGGCCACCAGGAGACCGCCGGGGCGCAGCGTCTGCAGCGAGCGTGTGCTCGTCCGGTCCCGACCGTCGCCGACCAGGTCGACGACGACGTCCACGCCGTCGACGACGTCCTCGAACCGGGTGGTCGTGTAGTCGATCGTCTCCTCGGCGCCGAGCTCCTTCAGCCAGGTGTGGCGCTCGGCGCGGGCCGTGCCGATCACGTGGGCGCCGAGGTGGCGGGCGAGCTGGACGGCGAGGTGGCCCACCCCGCCGGCAGCGGCGTGCACCAGCACGCGCTGACCCTCCTGCACGTGGGCGGTGTCGGTCAGGATCTGCCAGGCGGTGAGCGCGGCCAGCGGCACGGCGGCCGCGTGCACGTGGTCGAGCGTGGCCGGCTTGCGGGCCCACTGGCGGCTCGGCGCCGTCACGTACTCGGCGTACGCGCCGGCCGCGCGGGGGAACCACGGCATGCCGTAGACCTCGTCGCCGGGCTCGAGCGTGTGCACGCCGAAGCCGACCTTCTCCACGACGCCCGAGACGTCCCAGCCGAGGACCAGCGGGAGGGTCTGCAGGGCGGCCATGCCCTGACCCGCCCGGGTCTTCCAGTCCACCGGGTTGACCCCGGCCGCGTGCACGCGCACCAGGACCTCGGTCGGCAGCGGCTCCGGGCGGTCCACGTCCTCCACGGTCAGCACCTCGGGGCCGCCGAGCTCCCTGATCGTGACGGCTCGCATCATGTCCTCCTTCACGTTCGGTGCCGGGGTCGTCGTCCCCGGCTGCACGAGAGAGTGGCCGAGAACCGGGTGGCGGAGTGAGTGGCCGGAGGGTCAGCTACCGTACAATTCCGGCCATGGTGCATCGCGTCGCCGTCCTCGCGCTCGACGGCGTGCTGCCGCTGGACCTGGGCATCCCGGCCCGCGTGCTCAACGAGGCCTGCGAGCCCGACGGCACCCGTCTGTACTCGGTCGCCACCTGCTCGATCGGCGGGAGGCCGGTGCGCACCCACGAGGACTACGCGATCGTCGTCGACCACGACGAGTCGCTGCTGGAGAGCGCCGACACGGTCGTGATCGCCACCCAGGAGCCCAGCGAGCAGCTGCTCGCGACCGGCGACCTGCCCGACGACGTCGCAGCCGCGCTCGACCGCATCGGTCCGCAGGCCCGCATCGTCAGCCTGTGCACCTCAGCCTTCCTGCTCGCCGCCGCGGGACTGCTGGACGGCCGGCGGGCCACCACCCACTGGGCGCTGTGCGACAGGCTGGCGCGGCTCTTCCCCCAGGTCGAGGTCGACCCCAACGTGCTGTTCGTCGACAACGGCCGCATCCTCACCTCCGCCGGCGGCGCGGCCGGCATCGACCTGTGTCTGCACCTGGTTCGCCTGGACCATGGGGCGGCCGTCGCCGCGGCGGCAGCACGTCGGTGCGTCGTCGCGCCGTGGCGCGAGGGCGGGCAGGCACAGTTCATCGAGCACCCGGTGCCGCAGGACACCGACCGCTCGACGTCGGCCACGCGGCAGTGGGTGCTGGACAACCTGGCCCAGCCGATCACGCTGGAGGACATGGCGAGGCGCGCGCACATGAGCGTGCGCACGTTCACGCGCCGCTTCCGCAGCGAGGTCGGCAGCAGCCCGCAGAAGTGGTTGGCGCAGCAGCGGCTCGCGCACGCGCGCCTGCTCCTGGAGACCACCGAGCTGCCCGTCGCGCGCGTCGCCACCGCCTGCGGCTTCGGCGACCCTGTCGCGCTGCGCAAGCACTTCTACGCCAAGGTCGGCCTGTCGCCCCTGGCCTACCGCCGCGCCCACCGCGCGCCGGAGTCCGGGGCGGCGTCCTGAGCCGGCGGTGGTATCGCGCCCACAGCGCCCACAGCGCCCACAGCGCCCGCAGCGCCCACAGCGCCCGCAGCGCCCGCAGCGCCCGCAGCGCCCACAGCGCCCGCTGAGCCCCGTCGAGGCCACCCGCCCGTCGTGCCCGCCCCCAATCGAGCCCCCGCCGCGCGCGGCGGCCTCTCGCCGTCACGGCGGACGGCGCTGCCGGACGGCGCTGCCCTGTGCCTGCCCTGTGCCTGTCACCGTGACGGATGTCGGTGGCGAGGTTTATCCTCGTACACATGTTCGAACGAGCGTCTGGTGGGGGTGCGGCGGCAACCGTGCTCGGCGCGTCCGTGCCCACGCCGGAGGAGCTGGTGGCGGGGATGCGCCAGCAGGCGTCCGTGCTCGGTCGCGCGGCCACGAGCACGCTGGTGGCAGGCGACGCCGACCCCGGGACCTCGCTCGTCGAGCTGATGAGCGCGGCCGCCGCACTGGTGGCGGCCGCCGAGGCGGTGTCGGCGCGTGCGGCCGTGCAGCTGGACCGTGTCCGGCGCGCGCAGGAGGCCGCTGCGGGGGTGCCCGCGCAGCGTCGCGGGCGCGGCGTCGGTGCCGAGGTGGGCCTGGCGCGCCAGGAGTCCGCCTACCGCGGTCGCGCCTTCCTGGGGTTCGCACGTGCGCTGTGCACGCAGATGCCGCACACGCTCGCCGGGCTGGCCGCGGGCCGGCTGACGCCGTGGCGGGCGATGCTGCTGGTCAAGGAGTCCGACTGCCTCGAGGGTGCCGACCGGCGCCGGCTCGATGCGGACCTCTGCGGCGACCCCGCGGTGCTGAGCGGGCTCGGCGACCGCGCCGTGGGGGCGGCTGCCCGCGCGTGGGCGAGTCGCGAGGACCCGGCCGCCGTGGTGCGGCGCCAGGGGCGCGCGGCGCAGGAGCGTCGGGTGACGCTGCGGCCCGCGCCCGATGCGATGGCCTACCTGACGGCGCTGCTGCCGGTCGCCGAGGGCGTGGCCGCCTACCGCGCGCTCACCGAGCGGGCCGCCGCCGCACGCGCGGCTGGTGACGAGCGCTCGCGCGGCCAGGTGATGGCCGATGCGCTGGTCGCGCGTGTCACCGGCGCCGAGGAGGGTGCCCCGCCCGGCGTGCTCGTCGATCTCGTCATGACCGACACGACCCTGTTCCACGGCGGCGACGAGCCCGGGTGGCTGCCCGGGTACGGGCCGGTCCCGGCCGATGTCGCACGACGGATCGTCGCCGACGCCGCCGCACGTGCGGGCAGCGAGGCCGGCGGGCGACGCGGGCCAGGTGCAGAGGGTGACGGAGGCGCGGCGGGAGCGTTCGTACGACGTCTGTACCGGGCTCCGCGCAGCGGGGCGCTGGTCGGGATGGACGCGCGCTCGCGAGCGGTGCCGCCCGGGCTGGCCGACCTGGTCCGCCTGCGCGACGGCGGTTCGTGCCGGATGCCGTGGTGCGACGCCCCGGCACGGCACGTCGACCACGTCACCGCGGTCGCCGAGGGCGGTGCCACCCGTCACGACAACCTGCAGGCGCTGTGCGAGGCGCACAACTACGCCAAGCAGGCGCCCGGGTGGTCGGCCGCGGCGCAGACGGGCCCGGGCGCGACGCACCGGGTGGTCACCCGGACCCCCACCGGTCACCGCTACGTCGGCGACGCGCCCGCTCTGCCGGGCGGTCGGCTCGCGCGAGGGGCGCCGGGCCCGGGTGCGGGGGACAGACCCGCGGTGGGGCTGCACCTGCGAGCCGCCCCCGACCCCGAGCCCTCGCCGTCGGAGGCCGTGCTCGCCGAGGTGCTCTCCCGCTGGCGGGCGGCATGACCACCCCCGGGTACGCCGAGCTGCACGCGCACTCGGCGTTCAGCTTCCTCGACGGCGCCAGCCAGCCCGAGGAGCTCGTGGTGGAGGCGGTCGGCCGGGGTCTGTCCGGGCTCGCGCTCACCGACCACGACGGGCTCTACGGCGTCGTGCGCTTCGCCGAGGCGGCACGCGGCCTGGGGCTGCCGAGCGTGTTCGGCGCCGAGCTCAGCCTCGACTCCCCGATGCGGCCCACCGGGATGCCCGACCCTGCGGGCGAGCACCTGCTCGTGCTCGCCCGCGGGGCCGAGGGGTACAAGCGCCTCTCGCGCGCGATCGCCACCGCGCACCTCGCGACCGGGCGCAAGGGCGAGGCGGACTACCGGCTCGAGGAGCTCGCCGAGCACGCCGGCGGACCCGGTGGCGACCACTGGACGATCCTCACCGGGTGTCGCAAGGGCGCCGTCCGGCGCGCGCTGGAGCCGACGCCGGGCGCGTGGGACGTCCCCGCCGCGCGGGCCGAGCTGGAGCGACTGGTCGAGATGTTCGGTCGCCGCAACGTGGCGGTCGAGATCACCGACCGTGGTGCCCCGCTCGACGCCGCCCGCTGCGAGGTGCTCGTCGACCTCGCCCACGCGGCCCGGGTGCGGGTGGTCGCCACCGGCAACGTCCACTGCGCGGCACCGCGTCACCAGCCGCTCGCCGACACCCTCGCGGCGGTCCGCGCCCGCAGCAGCCTCGACGAGCTCGACGGCTGGCTGCCACCCGTCGCCGCGCACATCCGCTCGCCGCTGGAGATGGCGCACGTGCACCGGCGCCACCCGCACGCGCTGACCACCAGCGTGGAGATCGCCCAGGAGTGCGCCTTCGACCTGCAGCTCGTCGCGCCCGACCTGCCGCCGCACCCGATCCCCGAGGGGCACACCGAGGCCAGCTGGCTGCGGCACCTCACCGAGGTCGGCGCGCGCGAGCGCTACGGGCCGCGCGAGGCCGAGCGGGTCCCCGGCGCCTACGCGATGATCGAGCACGAGCTGGGCGTCATCGAACGGCTCGGCTTCCCCGGTTACTTCCTCATCGTCCACGAGATCGTCGACTTCTGCCGCCGCAGCGGCATCCTCTGCCAGGGCCGCGGCAGCGCCGCGAACTCCGCGGTCTGCTACGCGCTCGGCATCACCGCCGTCGACGCCGTGCAGCACCGGCTGCTGTTCGAGCGGTTCCTCTCCGAGGGGCGCGCCGGCTACCCGGACATCGACATCGACATCGAGTCACGCCGTCGGGAGGAGGTCATCCAGTTCGTCTACGACCGGTACGGCCGCAGCCACGCCGCCCAGGTCGCCAACGTCATCTCCTACCGGCCCCGCTCCGCCGTCCGGGACGCCGCCAAGGCCTTCGGGTACGACACCGGCCAGCAGGACGCCTGGTCCAAGGGCATCGAGCGGTGGGGGAGCCTGCGCCCCACCCGGACCCCGCGGCCACCCGCCACCGAGCGGCTCAGCGAGCAGGAGCGGCTGCGCCGCGACGGGCCCTGGACGCCCAGCGCCGAGGTCGACGCCGCCGCCGACGGCGACACCGACGACATCCCCGCCCACGTCGTCGACATGGCCGAGCAGATGCTGCGGCTGCCGCGCCACCTCGGCATCCACTCCGGCGGCATGGTGCTGTGCGCGGGTCCCGTCATCGACGTCTGCCCCGTCGAGTGGGCCACGATGCCCGGCCGCACCGTGCTGCAGTGGGACAAGGACGACTGCGCCGACGCGGGCCTGGTGAAGTTCGACCTGCTGGGGCTCGGCATGCTCACCGCGCTGCGGCTCGCGTTCACGTGGGTCAACGAGATCGAGGGCGTCGACGTCGGGCTGCACTCGATCCCGCAGGAGGACCCGGCGGTCTACGACCTGCTGTGCGCCGCCGACACCGTCGGCGTGTTCCAGGTGGAGTCGCGCGCCCAGATGGCGACCCTGCCGCGGCTGCGGCCGCGCTGCTTCTACGACATCGTCGTCGAGGTCGCGCTCATCCGGCCCGGGCCGATCCAGGGCCAGAGCGTGCACCCGTTCATCAACCGCAAGAACGGCCGCGAGCCCGTCACCTACCTGCACCCGCTGCTCGAGCCCGCGCTGGAGAAGACCCTCGGCGTGCCGCTGTTCCAGGAGCAGCTCATGCAGATCGCGATCGACGTCGCGGGCTTCAGCCCCGGCGAGGCCGACCAGCTGCGCCGGGCGATGGGCTCCAAGCGGTCGGCGGAGCGGATGGAGGCTCTGCACCAGCGGCTGCTCGACGGCATGGCCGAGCGCGGCATCGGCCCGGAGATCGGCGAGCAGATCTACGACAAGCTCAAGGCGTTCGCCGACTTCGGGTTCCCCGAGTCGCACGCGTTCTCCTTCGCCTACCTCGTCTACGCCAGCTCCTGGCTCAAGGTGCACCACCCGGAGGCGTTCTACGCCGGGCTGCTCGCGGCGCAGCCGATGGGCTTCTACTCGCCCGCGTCGCTCGTCGCCGACGCCACCCGCCACGGGGTGCGCGTCGAGCGCGCGGACGTCGCCTCCTCCCAGGTGCAGGCGTGCGTGGAGCGGATGCCCGACGGCGACCTCGCGGTCCGCCTGGGCCTGGCACCCGTGCGCACGATCGGGGAGAAGGCCGCCGAGCGGATCGTCGCCGCGCGCGAGCGGGCGCCGTTCGCCGACGTCGCGGACCTCTCGCGCCGGGTGGGGCTGTCGGCCGCCCAGCTCGAGGCGCTCGCCACCGCGGGGGCGCTGGCGAGCTTCGACCGGTCGCGTCGCGAGTCGCTGTGGCTCGCCGGGGCGCTCGCGGGGGAGAGCGGGCAGCGGCACCGCGGCTACGTGCAGGAGCCGCTGCCGTTCACCGCGACCGGGCTCGACGTCCCCGACCTGCCGGAGATGGACGACGTCACGCGCGCGGTCGCCGACGTGTGGGCCACCGGCCTGTCGACCGACTCCTTCCCGACCCAGTTCCGCCGCGAGGAGCTGACCGCCGACGGCGTGCTGACGATCGCGCAGGTGCCGGGGGCGGGCTCGGGCAGCCGGGTGCGGGTGGCCGGTGTCGTCACCCACCGGCAGCGCCCCGCCACGGCACGCGGGGTGACCTTCCTGTCGCTGGAGGACGAGACCGGTCTGCTCAACGTCATCTGCAGCGCCGAGGTGTGGGCGCGGCACCGCAAGGTCGCGCGCACGAGCGCGGCGCTCGTCGTCCGCGGCACCGTCGAGCACGCCGACGGCGTCACGAACCTCATGGCCGAGCGGCTGGACGCCCTCAGCCTGCGGGTGCCCAGCCGGTCCCGGGACTTCAGGTGAGCGCGACGGCCTCCGCCAGGTGCTCCAGCACCTCCTCGGTCGTCTCCCAGGGCATGCAGGCGTCGGTGACGCTCTGACCGTAGGTGAGCTCCGGGTGCCCGGGCCGCGGGTCCAGCTTCTGCGCGCCGCCCACGAGGAAGCTCTCCAGCATGACACCGGCGATCGTCGGCTCGCCGTGCGCGCGCTGCTCGCGCACCTGCGCCGCGATCTCCAGCGCGACCGAGCGCTGCCGCACGTGGTCCTTGCCGCTGTTGCCGTGCGAGGCGTCGATCATCAGCCGCGCCGGCAGACCCGCGGCCCGCAGCCGGTCCGCCGCCTGGCGCACGTGCTCCGGCCCGTGGTTCGGGCCGCTGCTGCTGCCACGCAGGATGACGTGCGCGTCCGGGTTGCCCGAGGTGCGCACGAGTGCCGCGCGGCCGTCGGGGTCGATCCCGAGGAACGACTGCGCCGACGCCGCGGCCACGGTGCCGTCGATCGCGACGTCGAGGCTGCCGTCGGTGCCGTTCTTGAACCCGATCGGCATCGACAGCCCCGAGGCGAGCTGGCGGTGGATCTGGCTCTCCGCCGTCCGGGCCCCGATCGCGCCCCAGGCGACGAGGTCGGCGAGGTACTGCGGGCTGACCGGCTCGAGGAACTCGGTCGCGGTCGCCAGCCCGGTACCGACGACGTCGAGCAGGAACCGGCGCGCGCGCCGCAGCCCGGTCGCGATGTCGTGGCTGCCGTCGAGGTGCGGGTCGTTGATGAGCCCCTTCCAGCCGACGGTCGTGCGCGGCTTCTCGAAGTAGGTCCGCATGACGACCAGCAGCCGGTCCTGCAGCCGCTCCGCGACACCGGCGAGCCGGTGCGCGTACTCCAGGCCCGCCCCGGGGTCGTGGATCGAGCAGGGGCCGACGACGACCACGAGCCGGTCGTCGACGCCGAGCAGCGCGGCGCGCACCGCGTCGCGCGAGCGCTCGACGTGGGCGAGCGCCGCCTCGCCGGCGGGCAGCTCGGTGAGCAGCTCGCGCGGGCTGGGCAGCGGCTCGACCTCGACGACGTGCACGTCGGAGGTGCGGCTGCGGCCCTCCACGAGAGGGGTGACGGTCATGACGGTCCTTCCCGGCGGACCGCTCAGAGCCCGCCTGACATGGCGACGGGCAGAGACCGTGTGGTCCCTGCCCGGTGGCTCCGATGGGGTCGTGCGCGACGCTCAGCTCGCGAGGGGCCCCTCCAGAGCCACCACGCGATAGCGCCACGAACGACGGATGATCACGCGGCGAGGCTACCGCACGGCGGCGTAGACCCAGTACTCGGTGTCTCGCCCCGCGAGAACGACCGGCACCCGCTGCACCCGCACCGACCCCACCGTCGTGCGCAGCTCGGTCTCCAACCCCGGTGACGGGTGGGCGCTCCACACGACCAGGGCGCCCCCTGTCGCGAGCGCACGGCGGGCGAGCGCGAGCCCGCCACGCTCGTACAGCGAGCGGTTGCGCAGGTGCACCAGCTGGTCGGGGCCGTTGTCGACGTCGAGGAGCACGACGTCGTAGCCCGCCGGCGGGACCGAGGCGAGGCGGGCGAGGACGTCGGCCACGTGGACCGTGACCCGGGGGTCGGCCAGCAGCTCGGGCCCGTGCGGGACCGTGCCGTCGCGCATCCAGCCGACGACCGCCTCCTCGATCTCGACGACGTCGACGGCGCGCACGCGCGGGTCGGCGAGCACCTCGGCCGTCGTGAAGCCCAGCCCGAGACCACCGATCAGCACGCGCGCCGGGTCGGCGACCGCGGCCAGCGCCGCGCGCGCGAGCGCACGCTCGCTCGAGGTCTCGTGTGTGTCCATGACGAAGGTGCCGTTGACGCGCAGCTCGAGCACGGCGCCGTCGTCCCTGGTCGTGAGCGCGACCTCGCCGCGCGGGGAGGTCGCGTGCGCGACGGTCGTCACGCGGGCCGGTCCTTGCCGGTCGCGTGGTCGCGTGCGGCGATGACCTTCGCCTTGATCGCCGACATCTCGTCGGTGCTCATCGGGGGGTCGACGTTGCGGAGCTTGGCGTAGACCGCCCAGATCACCGCGACGATCGGGATGATGATGACTGCGCCCAGGATGCCCGCGACCAGCGTGCCCGAGGTGACCGAGAGCGCCACGACCACAGGGTGCAGCGAGACCTGCTTGCCCATGATCAGCGGCGTCAGCACGTGGCCCTCGAACTGCCCGATCAGGGCGATCCCGATGCCGACGACGATCGCGATGAGCGGACCCTGCGTGGCGAGCGCGACGATCATCGCGATCACCATCGCGGCCGGCGCACCGACCAGCGGGATGAAGGCGCCGATGAACACCAGCACGGCCAGCGGCGCCGCGAGCGGCACTCCGAGCACGGTGAGGATGATCGCGGCGAGGATGCCGTCGGCGAGCGCGACCAGCACGGTGCCGCGGGCGAAGCCCGAGAACGTGTACCAGGCGACCTCGCCGCCGACGACCCACTTCTCGCGCACCCGTGCCGGCAGCTGGTTGACGAACCACTCCCACATCTGGGAGCCGCGCGCCAGGAAGAACACCGTGCAGAAGGTCGCCAGCGCGAGGATGGCGAACCCCTGGAACAGGGAGCCGGCTCCCTCCGCGGCGCCGGTGGCGGCCTGGTCGATGATGCGGTCCTGGTTCTCGCGGATCCACTCCTCGCCCTGCGCGATCCACTCCTGGATCTGCTCGGTCGTGACCGACAGCCCGAACGGCAGGTGCTCGAGCTGGCTCAGCAGGTCCTGGATGCCGGCGCTGAACTCCTCGGAGAGGTCCTCCCACTGGCCGCGCACCGACTGCACGACGAACGTGACGATGCCGCCCATGACCAGGATGGCCGCGAGCAGCGACGCCAGCACGGCGAGCCCTCGCGGGATCCAGCGGTCGAGCAGGTTGACGAGCGGGCGCAGCACCGAGGTGAACACCAGCGCGAGGAACACCGCGACGAACACCAGCTGGATCCGCGCGGTCGCGTAGACCAGCACGACGACGACCGCCAGGATGACCAGCAGCCGCCACGAGATGCCGGCGGCGCGACGCATCCAGCGGGGTGCGTCGTCGCCGCTGTCGTCCTTGCGGAGGTGGTTCTCCGGGAGCCGCTGCACCTTGTGGACCGGGCCGCGCGACGGCGACCGCAGCGCGGCGCGCGGTCGCTCCACCGGGCGCGGCCGCGGCTGCGGTGCCGCGGTCGTGCTGGGCGTCGCGCGCGATGCTCGCCGCAGGATCGTCGGCAGCTTCATGCTGTCAGTCTGCCCCCTGTGAGGGCCGTGACGGGTCGGGACGCGCCTCAGCCGCCCTCGGCGACGGCGGCCCACACCGCCGCCTCGCGCAGCCCGGCCAGCGCCTGCGGCCGGGTGTCCTCGCCCGGCCAGGTGTCCAGCCGCCACAGCACCGACTCCACCGTCCGCGCGAGCGCCCACGCCGCGACCCGCCGCGGCTCCAGCCGCAACGTCGCGCACGCGCGCTCCAGCCGCGGCAGCAGCACAGGCAGCGGGTCGGCGCGGGCGAAGGGGTCGTCCACCTGGCTGAGCACCGGCCACAGCTCGTAGGCGGGGTCGCCGACCATCGGCTTCGGGTCGATCGCGAGCCAGTGCGGCGTGCCGGGGTCGTCGAGGATGAGGTTGCCCGGGTTGAGGTCGCCGTGCAGCAGCACCGCCGGGGCCGCGGAGTCCGCCGCGAAGGCCGCGAGCTGGTCGATGCCGCGACGGACGAGCGGGCCGGCGTCGCCGAGCACCGGCGCCCACCGCGCCGCGCGGTCCGACGCCGTCGCCACCCAGCGGGCGCACACCTCGCGCAGGAGCGGGACGCCGAGGTCGGCCTCGGGTGCGAGGTGCAGGTTCGCGAGCACCCCGGTGCAGGCGTCGATGCGCTCCTCCGGCCCGAGCGGTGAGGCCAGCAGCGGGGTGCCGGGGTGGGCGCGGCGCAGCAGCAGCGCCCAGTCCTGCGCGTCGTGGTCGAGCAGCTCGACGGCGGCCGACCCGCGCCACACGGCCAGCGCCACGGCCTCGAAGCGGGCCTCGTCGTGCGGGAAGCTGATCTTCAGCACGACCGGGGTGCCGTCGGGCAGCACACCCGGCGCCGTCCACGACGCGGTGCCCACGCCGAAGGGTGCGCCCAGCCGCAGCCCCCATCGCTGCACGGCGCGGTCGACGAGCTGCGGGAGCGTCGCGACCCAGGCGGCTCCCGCCGGTGTCGACCCGGCGCCACCTGGCCCGGTGAGCGCGTGCGGGACCGGGAACGGCGACGTCAGCGGCGGCTGCGGTGGTGCTGCGTCGGGCGTCTGCACGCGCGTCAGGCTAACCCGGCGTACCCGTGCTGGCGCCACGCCTCGTACACCGCGACGGCCGCCGAGTTCGACAGGTTGAGCGAGCGGATGCCCGGCAGCATCGGGATGCGGACGAGGCCCGTGAGCCGTTCGTCGTCGAGCACGTGCGGGGGCAGCCCGTCCGGCTCGGGCCCGAACAGCAACGCGTCACCGGGCTGGTACGCCACCTCGTGGAAGTGGGTCGTGGCGCGGCCGGTGAACGCGTGCACGCGGCCGGTCCCGCGCTCGCGCAGGTGCCGCAGGGTCGCCTCCCAGTCGGGGTGCACGACGACGTTCGCCAGGTCGTGGTAGTCCAGCCCCGCCCGGCGCAGCTTGGCGTCGGAGAGGTCGAAGCCGAGCGGCTCGACGAGGTGCAGCGTGCACCCGGTCGTCGCGGTCATCCGGATCGCGTTGCCGGTGTTCGGCGGGATCCTCGGCTCGTAGAAGACGACGTGGAACATGCGGGCTCCTCAGCTCCTCAGCGCTTCGGCCACGACCACGACGGACGGTCGAGCACGCCCTGGTCGGCGACACGGGTCTCGCCGAGCTCCTTGACGAGCTCGACGCGAGCGACGTCGTCGCCCAGGGCACCGGCCAGGGTCGCCGAGTGCGTGACGAGGATGATCTGGGTGTGCTCGGCCGCGGCGGCGATCATGCCCGCCAGCGGCGCGAGCATGTCGGGGTGCAGCGAGGTCTCGGGCTCGTTGAGGACGAACAGCTCGGGCGGTCGTGGGCTCAGCAGCGCGGCGGCGAGCAGCAGGAACCGCAGCGTGCCGTCGGAGAGCTCCTCGGCGCGCAGCGGTCGCAGCATGCCCGGCTGCCGCAACCACAGGGTGAAGCGGCCCGCGGCGACGTCGACCCCGACGGTGGAGCCCTCGAAGGCGCCGTCGACCGCGGCGGCCAGCGCGTCGGCGCGCCCGATCTCCTGGATGGTGGCGATCGCGGCCGCCAGGTCGGCGCCGTCGCCCGCGAGCACGGGGGTCCGGGTCCCGACGGCGGCGGCGCGCGCGGGTGCGTGCGCGTCGGTGCGCAGGTGGTCGTAGAAGCGCCAGCCCCGCATCCGCTCGCGCAGGTCGAGGAGCTCGGGGGAGAGGACGGCGTCGCCGGTCTCGGCGAGCATCGACTCGTACGGCCGCAGCGTGCGGCTGAGCTCCTGCCACCCGGCGTCGCCCCGCGAGGTCGCGACTGCGCCGTGCCGCTGGGTCAGCATCGCCGCCGGCCGGGGCGCCGGACCGGACCAGACGTGCTCGGCCTTGATCTCCGGGTCGAGGTCGAACACCGTGGGCATGTCGGGCTTGGGCAGCCCGAGGTCCATCGCGTACCCGAGGTCGTCGGAGGCGAACCCCACCTGCAGCCGGACCGGGCCGGTGCGCCGCGTGCCCTGCACGGGCTGCTCGCCGCGGCGCATCGACCCCGAGATCGTCTCGGGCCCTGCCCACGTCGCCGAGGGCAGCCCGCCCTCGCGTGCGAGCGCCGCGACGACGCCGCCGCGCGCGGACTCCGCCAGCAGCCGCAGCGCCCGGTACAGGCTCGACTTGCCGGTGCCGTTGGCGCCCGTCACGACCGTGACGCGATCGAGCCCGACGACGACGTCGCGCAGCGACCGGTAGCCGGCGACGGCCAGGGTGGTGAGCACGGAGCCAACCTAGGGGGTGCCGCCGACGCCCTGGCTGCGCTCGTCGTGCAGCTCGGCGTTGACGATCCCGCCCAGCAGCACCGCGATGCTGGCGAGCCACAGCCACAGCACCCCGGCGAGCACCAGGCTCAGCATCTGCGCCGCCGCCTGCACCACCGCGGCGTTGCTCGCATCGGCCTCGAGGGCGCGCGGCGCGAACACCCGCACGTACAGCGCGAAGCCGCCCGAGACGAGCAGCACCCCGAGCGACCCCACGACGGCGCCCGGCACGCAGCGGCGCCAGTGCGTGCGCACGTTCGGTGCGTAGCGGTACAGCAGCACGAGGAAGGTCAGCCCCAGACCGAACGCCACCGGCCAGCGCAGCACCTCCCACGCGACCCGCACCGCCTCGCTCACGCCCAGCGACTCCACGAGCGCCTCGCCACCGCCCAGCAGCGGGCCGACGACGACCAGCATCGCGACCGTGACGACCGTGACGAGCGCGGCCACCGTGAACGCCAGCCCGAGCAGGTACTGCGCGACGACGTGCCGGCGCGCCGTCACGCGGTAGGCGTCGTCGAGCGCGCGCACCGCGGCGCGGAACAGCCGGCTCGCGAGGTAGAGGGTGACCAGCACGGCACCGATCGCGACCGAGGCGCGCCCCTCGTCGAGCAGGCCGTCGACCAGGGGCGCGAGGATGTCGCTGGCGACCTGCTGGGCGAAGATCGTCGTCAGCGCCTCGACGATCGAGGTCCGCACCTGCTCGACCTGCTCGTCGCCCAGGAGCCGGCGCAGGAACCCCAGGCTCGACCCGAGCGCGGTCGCGATCGGCACGATCGAGATCAGCGCGTAGTAGCTCATCTCGGCCGCCAGGCCGGTGACGCGGACGTCGGAGGCGCGCAGCACCGACCGCACACCGACCGCGGCGAGGTTCCACCCGCGCACCCGCAGCGTCGCCGCGTCGGCGCGCGCCACCACGCGATCGCGCAGCGACGGGTCGTAGCGCTCGACCGCACGCGCGTGCAGCGGCCGCAGCACACGGGTCACGACCAGCCCCGCCAGCAGCACGAGGACCGCGCCCAGCACCAGGGTCAGCAGCGCGGCGAGGACGTTGCGTCGCCACCCCTCCGGCTGGTCGGCCAGCACGAGCAGGGCGACGACGCCGCCGCACGCCAGCAGCGAGGTCGACGCCGGTGGTGGCATCCGGTCCCGCACCCACGCGGGTCGGCGGGCGAGCACGGCCGCCGCGAGCGCGACGAGGACGACCGTGACGAGCACGCGCGCCACCGTACCGGGGCCCGCGCCCCGTGCGGCCGGCGCCGGGCCGGTGCGGTCAGCTCCCCGCGCTGGTCGCGTCGTCGGCGCGCTCCGCCCGGCGGGTCGCCGCGAGGGAGCCGAGCAGACGCAGCGCGTCCGCGCTCTCCGAGCCCGGCTCCGCGTGGTAGACGACGAGCTCCTGACCGGGCGCGGACCGCACGTCGAAGGAGGTCATGCGCAGCACGATCTCGCCGACCTGCGGGTGCCGGAAGCCTTTGGTCTCGGCGCGCTTGCCCCACGCGTCGTGCCGCTCCCACAGCCGGGCGAACGCTGGGCTGCCCGTGAGCAGCTCCTCCAGCACGGCGAGCACGCGCGGGTCCCGCGGCGCCGAGCCGTGGAGCACCCGGAACCCCGCGACGGCGTTCTCGGCGGCGGCCTCCCAGTCGAGGTAGAAGGAGCGGGCCCGCGGGTCGAGGAAGACCCGGTGCATGAGGTTGCTCCCCGGTGCCAGACCGTCGAACAGCGCGTCGGCGAGGCGGTTGGCCGCGAGCACGTCGTACGCACGGCCCAGCACGAGCGCCGGGGTTTCGGGCCACTGCTCGAGCAGCCGCAGCAGCTCGGGGTCGGCGTGCTCGCCGGCGGTCGCGGGCGCGGGGCCGATCCCGGCGAGGCGGAACAGGTGCGCGCGGGCGTCGGCGTCGAGCCGCAGCGCGCGGGCGAGCGCCTCCAGCACCTGCGGAGACGGGTGGCGCTCGCGGCCCTGCTCGAGGCGGACGTAGTAGTCGACGCTGACGCCGGCGACCGTGGCCACCTCCTCGCGACGGAGCCCGGGCACCCGCCGGTGACCGAGCGTCGTCAGCCCGGCCTGCTGCGGGGAGACCCGCGCACGGCGGGCCCGCAGGTAGTCCCCGAGCAGGTTCTCGGTCATCGCACCGACGATAACGACGGCGTCCTCGGCGAGGGAGGGTGTGTCGCACCCAGGCTCGGCGCGGCCTTCCTGGCGCCGGTCGTGCGGGGGAGCGTCGAGGCATGGACACCGACACCACCCGGAAGATCGTTCTCGTCACCGGCGCCTCGAGCGGGATCGGCGAGGCCACCGCGCGCCGGCTCGCCGCGCAGGGCCACCACGTCGTGCTCGCGGCCCGGCGCACCGACCGGCTCGACGCCGTCGTCGCCGAGCTGCGGGCCGCGGGCCACGGCGCGGAGGCACGCACGCTCGACGTGACGCGTCGGGAGGACGTGGGTGCTGTGGTCGACGCGGTCGTCGCCGAGCACGGCCGGCTCGACGTCGTCGTCGCCAACGCGGGCGTGATGCTGCTGTCCCGGCTGGACGCGCTGCTGCTGGAGGAGTGGGACCGGATGCTCGACGTCAACGTGCGCGGGCTCTACCACGCGGTCGCCGCCGCGCTGCCGCACTTCCGCGCGCAGGGCGGCGGGCACCTCGTGAGCGTCGCGTCGGTCGGTGCGCACGAGGTCGTGCCCACCTCGGCGATCTACTCCGCGACCAAGTTCGCCGCCTGGGCGGTCGCGGAGGGGCTGCGACAGGAGTCCGACCCCTCGATCCGGGTCACGACCGTCTCGCCGGGCGTCACCGAGTCGGAGCTGGCCGACCACATCACCGACCCCGACGCCGCCGCGTTCATGGTCGAGTACCGCCGTCGCGCGATCCCGGCCGACGCGGTCGCGCGAGCGGTCGCCTTCGCGATCGACCAGCCGGCCGACGTCGACGTCAACGAGGTCGTCGTGCGTCCTGCCGGGCAGCGCTGAGGCTCACAGGCCGAGCGTGAGGGCGCGGGCCTCGTACCACTCCCGCCAGAGCGCGCGCGCCGCACGCTCGTCCGCACCGACGACGATCGGGCCGCCGACCGGGTGCAGGCTCGGCCGGCCGGTGCCGTCGAGCACGGTGCCACCGGCCTCCGCCACGACCAGCGCCGCCGCGCCGTGGTCGAGCGGGCTGTACCGGTGCACGATCGCCGCCACCCCGCGGCCCAGCGCCACACCGGCCAGCGACGCCGTGCCCGAGCCCGGGATGCGCAGCGTGCAGTGCCGACGGCCGAGCGCGTCGAGCAGCTCGTGCAGGCCCTGCCACGCTCGTGCACCGTCCAGCTCGGTCACGGCCATCGCACCCGCGAGCGGGTCCGGGCCGGTGGACGGCGGCGCGCTGACCGGTTGGCCGGCACGTGTGACGCCCCGCCCCGCCACAGCGAGCACCGGGACCGGGCCGGCGTCGCCGTCGGCGACCGGGTCGAGCACGACACCGACGACGGGGCGCCCGCCCTCGACCAGCGCGAGCGAGAAGCTCGTCCACGGGAACCCGTTCGCCAGGTTCGCGGTGCCGTCGATCGGGTCGAGGTACCAGCACGGCCGCTCGCCGCTGCCGGTCCCGCCGAACTCCTCGCCGACGACGTCGTGGTCGGGGAACTGCGCCGTCAGCACGGCGCGCACCCAGTGCTCGATGTCGCGGTCGACCTCGGTGACGTGGTCGGCCGGTCCGCTCTTCGTCTCCACCGTGCGCACGCCGTCGCGGCGGGCCGCGGCGGTGGCCTCCGCGGCGTGCTGGGCGAGCTCGAACGCGACGGCCGCCTGCCGAGCGCGCTCGTCGACCGTGCCCTCCTGCAGCGCCCGGCGCACGGTCACCACGTCGTTGGTCGTGATCGAGTCGACGCCGATCCGCGCCAGGTGTGCCGCCTGCGCGGCGTCGTCGACAGTCCACACCGCGACCTCCGCGCCCGCCGCGTGCACGGCGGCCACGAACGCCTCACCGACCAGCAGGTGCTGGGCGTTGACGAGCGCGACGCCGTCGAGCTCCTCGGGGGTCGGCGGCTCGACGGCGTACCAGGGCGTCCAGATCGCGGCGTCCGGGACGACCTCCCGGACGCGTCGCATCGACTCCGGGTGACCGCACCAGGCCGTGCGCGCGTCCGCCGGGCCCTGCGCGACGACGTGGGCGGCAGGAAGCGCCACCTCGGGGTCGTCGACGTCGACGAGGAGCGTCGCGCCGGTGCCCGCGACCAGGTCGAGCGCCTCCCTCAGCAGCGGCACGCGCCGGTCGCCGCCGCCCAGCGTGCGCACCTCCTCCCACGGGACGTCCACGACGGCTCGCGGGTCGCCCCACAGCCGTGCCAGCGTCGGGTCGTGCAGCAGCACCACGGCGCCGTCGCGGCACACGCGGACGTCGATCTCGATCCACTCGATCCCGGCGTCCAGCGCGGCACGGACCGCGGCGAGCGTGTTCTCGCGCGGCCCGTCCGGCTCGCCGTGCACACCGCGGTGGGCGACGACGCGGGGAAGCCCGTCGCTCATGCCGGCACCTCGACGTGGGCGTCCTCGAGGCGGCCGTCGCGGTAGCGCAGCGCCCTGACGATCCGCACGCCCACCTCCTCGCCGGGCTCGGGCGCGGCGCCGGTGACGAACGCGCGCAGGTCGGTGTCGCGGACGGTGATCGACACCTCGGCGTAGTGGCCGTGCGGCAGCACACGGCGCACCACGCCGGGCATGCCGCTCGGGTCGATCCGGACGTCCTCGGGCCGCACCACCCAGGTGACGCCCGGCTCGCCCTCGCCGAGGTCGAGGGCGGCGAGGGTGTTGCTGGAGCCGATGAAGCCCGCCACGAACGAGGTCGCGGGCGCCCGGTACAGCTCGGCCGGCGTCGAGACCTGCTCGATGCGGCCCTCGTTCATGACGGCGACCCGGTCCGACACCGACAGCGCCTCCTCCTGGTCGTGCGTCACCAGCACGGTGGTGATGCCGAGCCGCTGCTGGATGTCGCGGATCTCCTCGCGCACCCGCACCCGCAGCTTCGCGTCGAGGTTGGAGAGCGGCTCGTCGAGCAGCAGGAGCTTCGGCCGCTGCACCAGTGCCCGTGCGAGCGCGGCGCGCTGCTGCTCGCCGCCGGAGATGTGGGCGGGCCGGGAGCCGGCGTGGTGCGAGAGCCCCACGAGCTCGAGCACCTCGGCGACCCGCCGGGCGATCTCGGCGCGCGGCACCTTCGCCACCTTGAGCGGGAACGCGACGTTCTTGGAGATCGTCATGTGCGGCCACAGCGCGTAGTTCTGGAACACCATCGCGCTGGGGCGCCGCTCGGGACCGAGGTCGGTGATGTCCGCGCCGTCGACCTCGACCCGCCCGGCGTCCGGGTGCAGGAAGCCGGCGATGAGGCGCAGCGTCGTCGTCTTGCCGCAGCCGGAGGGCCCGAGCAGGGAGACCATCTCGCCGGGCGCGATGTCGAGCGTGAGGTCGTCGACGATCGTGCGGCCACCGAGCACCTTGGTGAGCCCGGCGAGCCGCAGCCCGGGCGTCGTGCCCGGCTCCGCCGCCGTCGCGGGCGGGGTGGTGGAGGTGCGTGCCACGTCTGTCCTAACGGATCTGGAAGCCCTCCGCCAGGTGCCCGCCCATGATGTAGCGGCGGGTCAGCAGCAGGAGGACGACGGACGGGATGGACAGCAGGATCGCGAACACGGCCGCGACCTGCTTGGGGTAGTTGAGGACGAGCGAGTACATCTCGGTCGGCATCGTCATGTACGACGGCGCCCCCACCAGGTAGGTGCCCTGGGCCTCGTCGAACGACGCGAGGAACGACATCACCGCGGCGACGAGGATGCCGGGGAGCGCGAGCGGCAGCGTCACGGTGAGGAACACGCGCAGCCGTCCGGCACCGGCGTCGCGCGCCGCCTCCTCCAGCGAGCGGGGCACCGAGGAGAACGCCGCGGCGGGGATCCACGTCATGAACACGACGGTGCCGATGACGTGCACGATGACGATGCCCAGCGCGGTCTCCATGAGCCGCAGCCCGTAGAACACGGTCGCCATCGCGACGAACAGCCCCATCTTGGGGAACGCGTTGGTGGCGAACAGCCCGATGAGGAAGAGCCGCCGTCCCGGGAAGGAGAACCGGGAGAACGTACGCCGCGGGCAGGCAGATGACGGCCGAGAGCAGCACGGTCACCGGTGCGAAGAACAGCGTGTTCTGCATCGCGCCGAACAGCTCGGGCTCGGCGAAGACCACGCGCCACCAGTCGAGCGTGAGGCCGTCCGGCAGCAGGTTGGGGTAGCGCCAGCGGGTCGCGAAGGCGTGCACGGCGAGCCACAGCAGCGGTCCCAGGATGAAGACCGCGACGAGCAGCACGAGCACCGTGAGCAGGATCGTGCCGCCCGTGCTGCGGCGGGTGGTCCCGGCGGCCATCAGACGCGTCCCTCCTGCTTGGCGGAACGGAAGTTCGCCCACACGTAGGTGGCGGCGACCCCCGACGCGATGACGAACACGACGACGGCGATCGCGGCCGCCTGCTGCGGCTGGTTGAACGACTGGAAGTACTTGCTGATGTCGACGCCGAGCTGCTGCGGCGCGTTCGGGCCGGTGAAGTACGGCACGGTGAACTGCCCGAGGACGCCGATTGCGGTGAACGTGCCGGCGATGACCAGCGGGATCCCCGCGAGGGGCACCAGGACGCGGGTGACGATCCGCAGCGTGCCGGCGCCGGCGTCGCGGGCGGCGTCGATGAGCGCGTCGGGGATCGCCTGCATGCCCGACGCCGCCATCAGCAGCGCGAACGGCAGGTTGACCCAGACCGAGGCGATGATGACGCCGGTCACCGTGAACCCCAGCACCGGGGCCTGCAGGCCGACCTGCGCGAACAGGCTGCGCAGGAAGCCGTCGGCCGAGTAGAAGGTGAGGATCGCCCAGGAGGCGATGACGACCGGGATGAACAGCGGCACGACCGCCAGCCCGGACAGCAGCGTGGCCGCCCAGCCGCCGCGCAGCCGCAGCAGCACCGCGATGCCGATCGCGAGCCCGAGCACGACGAGCGTGGTGACGACCGTGACGAGCACGGTGGCGGCCAGGTCGCGAGGGAACCGGGGGTCGGCGAACAGCTGCTCGTAGGCGGCCGTGGTGAGCAGGCCGTCGGTGGAGTGCACGTCCTGCCCGATGACGGCGGCGGTGCGGTTGAGGCCACCGGTCACGCCGAGGCTGAACGCGACCGCCAGCACCACCGGCAGCCCCACGAACAGCGAGATCACGAGCACCGGCGGCAGCGCCATCGAGAACCCGACGGCCGCCCGGCGCCGCTCGGCCCGGCGACCCGCGCCGCCGGGGCGGGCGGGACGACGGGCCTCACGCGGGCGCCGGGCCGTCTCGGCGGAGTGGTCGAGCGCGGTCACGGGACGAGCTGGTCCCACATGTTGTTCATGTCGTCGGTGTTCTCGCTGAAGTACGACGGCCGCAGCGCGGTGGGGTCGGCGTCGGCGAAGGTCTCCGCGATCCCCTCGGGCAGCATCTCCAGCGGGATCACCGGGTAGCCGGCGATCTGCTCGGCGATGATCGTCTGCCCCTCGGGGCTGAGCACGAAGTTCGCGAGGTCGATCGCGCCCTCGGTGTTGTCGCTCGTGCGCGGGATGCCCAGGTAGGAGGCGTTGCCGGTGAAGCTCGGGTCGGTGATCTGCGTGTAGTGCACGTCCTCGGAGATCAGCCCGTTCTCGACGGCGGTGATGAACTGGTCGCTCCACACCGGCGCCATCGCGATCGAGCCCGACCCCAGCAGCTCGAGGACCTGCGAGTTGCCGTTCGGGTAGACGCCGCCCTGGTACATCGACGGGCCGAGCTCGGCGAGCCGCTCGAAGCCTGGCTGCCAGCCCTCCTGCACGTCCTCGGCGTAGCGCGTGCGCAGCGCCTCCTGGTCCTCGGGCGAGAGGTAGCTGTCGAGGACCGTCGTGACGAACGCGCCGCCGGAGCCGCCGGTGGCGGGGGAGTTGTAGGCGAACTGGCCCGGGTTCTCCTCGATCCAGGTGAGCAGGTCGTCGAGCGTCTGCGGCGGTTCCGCCACCACGGTGCTGTCGTAGGCGAGCAGCACCGAGGAGGCGCGGTAGGGGATGCCGACGCCCTTGCCCGCGGTGAGGATCGTGTCGTGCACGTCCGCCAGCCCGGAGACGACGTCCGGGCCGACCTCGTGCAGCACACCCGCCTCGGCCGCGCTGGCGACGACGAAGCCGGCGTCGACGAGGTCGAAGCCCGGGTCGTCACCCGCCTCGGTGGAGGTGACGAGCTTGGCGACGGTCTGCTGGTCGTGCTCGCCGTGCAGGTCGAGCACGACGTCGACCTGCACGCCGGGGTTGGCCTCCTCGTAGGCGGGGATGAGGCCTTGCTCCCACAGGTCCTGCAGGTTCGTGTCGCCCGAGATGAAGACGGTGAGACGGGAGCCGCCGGCGCCGTCGTCCGAGCCGCCGGTGTCGGCGGAGGAGCCGCCGGAGGCGACGGGGCCGCACGCCGTCGCGAGCGCGAGGGCGGCGACGCCGACCAGTCCCGCTGAGAGTCGCTTCGTGGCCACGGTGGGGGTTCCCTTCGATCGATCCGCGGGGTCCGGCACGGCGTGCCGCACCGACGTCATGGAAGGCTGCCGGGGTGTCGATCGCGTGAACGTCGGACGACGGGACCTCGAGCCGCGAGGAAACATCGCAACGTTGCGATCGAAGACGGCGTCGACCGTATCGCATCGTTGCGATCGACGCTACGGTGAGCGCGACGAGAGGGGACTGGCTCCATGACGGGTCGCGGTCGGCACGGTCGCGCCACGATCGCCGACGTGGCCGCGGCGGCCGGGGTCTCCACGTCGACGGCGTCGCTGGTGTTCCGTCGCCGCGAGCGGGTCTCGCCCGGCACCCGCGACCGGATCCTCGCCGCGGCGGCCGAGCTGGGCTACGAGGGCCCGCACCCGGTGGCCAGCTCGCTGCGCAGCGGCCGCAGCGGCATCGTCGGCATCGTGATCGCGGAGCGCGTGCGGCAGGCGTTCCAGAACCCGGTGGCGGTCGCGACGATGGACGGCCTGTCGGACGTGCTCGACCGCGAGGGCTTCGGCCAGCTGCTGCTGCCCGGCCGGGCGGAGCCGCGCGACGAGCGCCCCGAGGCGCTGCGGATGCTGCCGGTCGACGCCGTCGTGTTCGCGACCCGGGGCGAGGAGTTCGACGAGCTGCTGCCGCTGGTGCGCACCCGCGGGGTGCCGGTCGTCGGGATCGAGGGTCCGCACGCCGAGGGCGTGACGCTGGTCGAGGTCGACGACGTCGGCGGCATGGCGGCGATGGCGCGCCACGTCGCGGCGCTCGGGCACCGTCGCGTCGGTGTGCTCATGCGCACCACGCGGCCGGGGCGGACCCGCGCCCCTGGCCCGGTCCAGCCGATCGGGGAAGGGCTCGAGACGATCGCCAACCGCACGATCCGCGGCCGCCTCGAGGCCGTGCGCGGCGTGTTCCCCGACGCGGTGCGCGTCGAGGCCGGCGGCCGGGACGCCGAGGCGGGCGCGGCCGCCGCCCGGGTGCTGCTGGCGCTGCCGGACCGACCGACGGCGCTGCTCGCGCAGAACGACCAGCTCGCCGCCGGCGCGCTGGCCGCGGCGGCCGAGACTGGCCTGCGGGTCCCGGGCGACCTCACCGTGACCGGGTTCGACGGCGTCGACGCCCCGTGGCTCGGGCGCCGGCTCACGACGGTCCGGCAGCCGCTGCAGGAGCGCGGCCGACGTGCGGGCGAGCTGGTCACCGCGCTGCTGCGGGGCGAGGACGTGCCGCCGCGGACGGTGCTGCCGGTCGAGCTCGAGCCGGGGGAGACGGCGGGGCCGCCCGCCTGAGCGCCGACCTCAGGGGGCGGACGGCTCGGGGTGCGGGTACGTACCCGCCAGGCCGTCGACCAGCGTCGTGAGCGCGGACTCGACGACGTCGTCGAGGTAGTCGGCGTCGGTCGTGGGAACCGCACCGGCCAGGGCGGCGAGCTGTGGGAACCGGCCCGTGGCCAGGAGTGCGGTGATCTCGGGGTCGACGAGGCTCCACCACTGCCCGTTCCGCTGGCGCGACTCGTGCTCGGCCTCGACCTCCTCGGCGACGCTCAGCGCGAGCCCGCGGACGAGCGCGGTCAGCGCGATCGCGACCCCGCCTCGCTCGGCGAGGGGCAGGCCGAGGTCGGCGAGGGCACCGAGCGCACGCTCGGTGTGGCTCATCGCCTCGGGCACCAGCGGCGGCCGCGTGACACCCGTGAGCGTGGCGAGCCAGCGGTGCCGACGGTAGAGCCGCCACTGCAGGCGGTAGACGCCGAGCAGCCGTTCGCGGGGCGACTCCGGCGGGGGAGAGGGCAGCGGCGAGGCGACGAAGACCGCCCGCAGCATGAGCCGCTCGAGGTCCTCGCGGCCGGCCACGTGGCGGTACAGCGACATCGGGGCCATGCCGAGCTCGCCCGCGAGCCGGCGCATCGTCACCGCGTGCAGGCCCTCGCGATCGGCGATCGCGACCGCCCGCTCGACGACCTCCGCGCGAGCGTTGCCGCGCGAGGGCCGCGCGGTCGCGGGCCGGGTCGGGAGCGGACGCACGGTCGTGCCCGAACCGGGACGCGTGACGACCAGCCCCTCGTCGCGCAGCATCGCGACCGCCCGGCTCGCCGTCGCCATCGCGACACCGTGCGCGTGGACCAGCTGGCGCGTCGACGGCAGCCTGTCGCCCGGGCGCAGCCGCCGGTAGGCGATGTCGTCGCGCAGGATCGCTGCGACGCGTGCTGCCCCGCCACGCCGCCCGTCCTGCCCGTGCTGCTCCACGCGAGCGCCGTACTAGAACGGCCACGACGTGACGCCCGTCAGTGAGACGGTTTTAGCTCCGACGTTCACGGCTGTACGACCCGAGCCTGGTGGTGATGGCCGCCGTTCGTACGTTGTACGCATGTCTCTCTCCCACGATCGGCTCGCTCTCTCCGGATGTGCTGTCGTCGACGGCACCGGTGCACCGCCCGCCTCGGACCAGACGGTCCTCGCCGACGACGGTGTGATCACGATGGTCGGACCGGCGGCGCTCGTGCGGCCGCCGGACGGCATCCGCGTCGTCGACCTCACGGGACGATTCGTGATCCCCGGGCTCGTCGACATGCACGTGCACAGCGACTCCGCGACGGACGAGCGGCACGTCCCCGCCGTCCTGCTGGCCGCCGGCATCACGCGGGTGCGCGAGATGTGGGGCCGCGCGGCCCTGTACGAACGACGCGAGCGGGTCGCGTCGGGGTCAGCGCTCGGGCCGCGGTCCACGGTCGGCAGCCCACTTGTCGACGGCGAGCCGGCGCTGTGGTCGGACCTGCCGGTCGACGGCCCGATCCTCTCGGCCACGACACCGGCGCAGGCGCGCCGGGTCGTGGCGGAGATCGCCGACTCCGACGCCGACTTCGTCAAGGTCTACTCGCGGCTGCAGCGCGAGCCGTACCTGGCGGTGCTGGATGAGGCCGGCCACCGCGGCCTGGAGGTCGTCGGGCACCGCAGCGACGCGGTGCCGCTGCTCGAGCAGATCCGTGCCGGGCAGCGGTCGTTCGAGCACCTCTACGGCCTGTGGCCGGCGCTGGCGCGCGAGGCCGACCGTCATGAGCGGGCCCCGGCGGCGATGCGCCTGGACGGTGCGGGGTTCCGGTACGCGCAGTGGTTCCGCGAGGTGACCGACGTCGAGTGGGAGGCCGTCCGCGACCTCGACGGCGGGGCCGAGGTCGTGGCGGCGATGGTGGAGCACGACGTGGCGGTCACGCCGACGCTGGCGATGCACCGGGTGGTGGACCTGCCGGGAACGATCAGGCTGGACGGCGACGGGCTGCACTACCTCACGCCCGACACGCCCGCGGTGTGGGAGCTCGTCCGCGACGAGGTCTTCGCCGGTGGTGGCAGGACGGCTGCGCAGGCCGCGCGGCACCGTCACCTGTACGGGCTGCGGCTCGCTCTCGTCGGTGCCCTGCACGACGCGGGTGTGCGGCTGCTCGCCGGGACCGACGCGCCGGCGCCAGGCCTGGTACCCGGCGTCAGCCTCCACGAGGAGCTGGCGCTCCTCGTCGACGCCGGCCTCACGCCGTCCGAGGCGCTGCTGGCGGCCACGCGCGAGCCGGCGCGCTTCCTCGGCATCGACCACAGGGTGGGAGCCGTGCTGCCCGGGTACGACGCCGACCTCGTCGTCCTGGACGCCGACCCCACCCTCGACATCCGCCACACCCGACGGGTACGTGCCGTCGTCGGCCGGGGCCGGCTGCTCGACCGCGCCGAGCTGGACCGGATGCTCGCGGAGGCGCAGCGCGTCGCCGCCGCGTACGCGGAGGCCGAGGATGCCCGCTGAGGCGCAGGTCGATGCCCTCTCGCTGCTGGTGGCCGGCATGGCGCACGACCCGCTGATCCGATGGCTCGCCCTGTCGCCGGCGCAGCTGTTCCGGCCGGTCGTGCTCGAGGCATCTCGTGCCGGTCTGCTCGACGTGACGCCTCACGGGGCCGCCGTCTGGTCCTGAGTGGAGGGCGACGGCACGCCTGCGCCGCCCGATCGCGGAGCGCCGTCACGGGTCCAGGCGTATGCCACGTTGCTGGCGGACCGGCGCCCTGCGGGCCGCGACCACCTGGTTCTCGAGCTGCTGGCCGTGCACCCCGCCGCCCGGGGCGGGGGGATCGGCACCCGGCTGCTCACCCACGGCACGCGCCGCGCCGATCGCGCCGGGCTCGGTGTGCACCTCGAGGCGAGCACGCCGCGCACCGCCCGCCTGTACGAGCGTCACGGCTTCGTACCGACCGCGCCCGGGTGGACGCTGCCCGACGGCGGCCCGACGCTGCTGCCGATGTGGCGAGAGCCGGCGCCGGGTGGGCGCGACCGGGGCTGAGGTGTCGGAGGCGGTGCGAGGTGGCGAACGCGCGACGGAGTCTGCCCTCGGTCCGAGCCACATCTCCGCCCGGAGCGCGACGCGCAGGCGCTCGCGCTGTGGTGGTGTGGACCATGGCCACCACCTACCTGCACGCGGTCGCCTCGCTGGACGGCTTCATCGCCCGGGAGGACGACGACGTCGGCCCGCTGCACGACTGGTACTTCGACGGCGACCACCCGATCGTGCCCGACGACCACGCCGACTCCCACGGCGGCAGCCCGTTCCGGGTGTCTGCGGCCTCGGCGGCATACGTCCGCGGCATGTGGGAGGGGCAGTCGGTGCTGATCATCGGGCATCACCAGTTCGACCTCACCAACGGCTGGGACGGGCACCCTGCTGCCAGCGACCAGGTCGTCGTGGTCTCCCACCGCCCCAAGCCCGAGGGGTGGCACCCCGAGGCACCCTTCCACTTCGTCGGCTCCGTCTCGGAGGCCGTCGAGCTGGCCCACCGGCTCGCGGGTGACGGCGACATCGGGATCGGCGCCGGCGGGGTCGGTGGCCAGGCCTTGCAGCTCGGCCTCGTCGACCACGTCGCGATCGACGACGTCCCCGTCGTGCTCGGCCGCGGCAAGCGGTACTTCGGTGCCTGCACCGACGACCAGGTGCTGCTGGGCGACCCCGACGTCGTCGTGCAGGGGCGGGGCGTGCTGCACCTGCGGTATCCCGTCCGCGAGACGCCGTCGAGCACGTCGCGCGAGGGCTGAGCCATGGCCACCACGATGGACAACGTCGGCATCGTCGTCGAGGACCTGACCCCGGTCGTCGAGTTCTTCACCGAGCTCGGGCTCGAGCTGGAGGGGCGAGCGATGGTGGAGGGGGAGTGGGCCGGGCAGGTCACGGGGCTCGGCGAGCAGCGCGTGGAGGTCGCGATGATGCGCACGCGCGACGGCCACTCGCGGGTCGAGCTGTCGAGGTTCCTGCAGCCCGAGGTCGTGGCCGACCATCGGCGCGCGCCGGTCAACGCGCTCGGCTACCTGCGGGTGATGTTCCAGGTCGACGACATCGACGACACCCTGGCGCGCATCGTCCGGCACGGCGCCGAGCTCGTCAGCGACGAGGTCGTGCAGTACGAGGACGTCTACCGGCTCTGCTACGTCCGCGGGCCGGAGGGCATCCTCGTCGGGCTGGCCGAGCGCCTGGCGGGCGACGACGCCACCGGCTCGGACGTCGTCGCCGCGAGCGTGGCGGCGACGGCGCGGAACACCCGTCGGAACACCGCGTAGTCGTCCTCGCCGACCCGATCGGCGCAGCGTCGCTCGATCGCGGCGACGATCGCGTCGGACCGGGCCATCTGGTCGCGCCCGCGCGCCGTCGGCACCACGAGCTTCGCGCGCCGGTCGGTGGGGTCCGGACGCCGCTCGACGTAGCCCAGGTCGACCAGCTCGTCGACCAGCGTGCCGATGACCTGCTTGTGCCGGCCGGAGAGCGCCGCGAGCTCGGTCGCGCGCGTGCCGTCCTCGTCGAGGTAGTCCAGCACGGCACCGTGCCGCGGCCGCAGCTCGGGGTGGCCCTGCTCGGCCAGCGTGCGGAAGAGCTCCTTCTGGAGCGCGAACAGCGTCGTGCTCGTCAGCACACCGAGGTCGGGGTCCGTCGTCTTGCGCTCGCTGCGTCGCACGGGAGCTCCATCTAGTCATGATCATTGACGATCAAGATTGATGACGAGTATCGTACCGATGTGGCGACGCTCGAGCTCGTGAGGTTCCGCGTGGCCGCCGAGCGCACCGAGGCGTTGCTGGCGGCACGCGCTGCGATGGTGGAGGAGTTCCGCGCGCACCGGCCCGGGTTCCTCGGGGCACGGCTGGTCCGGATGGGCGCGGACGACTGGCTCGACCTCGTGGAGTGGCGCAGCAGCGCCGACCTCGCGGCCTCTCGTGCCCGCGGCGGCGACACCCCGGGCGTGCAGGCGTTCCTCGACCTCATCGAGGAGGTCGTCGTCGACGAGAAGGGCGAGATCGCGGAGGTCCGGGAGCCCGCCGGGTGACCGACGCCGAGACGATCCGGGTGCGGGCCTGGGCCGATGAGCTCCGCGCCGTCCACGAGCGGCTGCGAGAGGCCCTGGAGGTAACGCGGGAGCAGGCGGTGGCGGGCGACGCGACACGGGCCGTCGGCGCCGATCTGCTGCTGTTCTGCCACGGCTTCTGCGCCGCGCTCGCCGGGCACCACGAGGGGGAGGACCGCACGCTGTTCCCGGCGCTGGCCGCCGCGCACCCCGAGCTCCGGGAGACCCTGGCGTACCTGCGGCAGGACCACTCGATGATCGCGCACCTCCTCACCGAGCTGCAGGCGGCGGTGGCGCGCGCCGCCGGCCCGGACGAGCTGCTGCAGCACCTCGACGGCGTCGGCGCCGTCATGGCGAGCCACTTCCGCTACGAGGAGCGACAGCTGCTCGACGTGCTCGCCACGCTCGACCTCGACGCCGACGTCGCGGAGGTGCTCGGCCCGCTCTGAGCGCCGGTGTCGGCACCGCCGGCGCCTGATGCAGACGTCGCCGGTGCAGCGTGTGCATGGTCTCGCGCATCCGGCTCGAGGGGAGCGCGTCAACCCTGTCCGCCGTCGAGTGCGGTTGACGGATCCCGGAGTGCGTCTTACGGTGTAACCGGTTCCATATGTAACCGGTAACACAAGTCTCGAGGGAGAGCAGTGGTCACCGCCAAGGACGTCGCAGCGCGGGCGCAGGTGTCGATCGGCACCGTCTCGCGCTATCTCACCGGCAACGGCTACGTCGGTGCCGAGAGCAGGCGGCGCATCGCAGCGGCGGTGGCCGAGCTGGGATACGTCCACAACCGGGCGGCCGCGAGCCTGAAGACGAAGAAGACGGGCCTGATCGGCTTCGTCCTCTCCGACCTCCGCAACCCTTTCACTGCCGAGGTCGCCGCCGCGATCGGCGAGCACGCGCGGGCGCGCGGCTACGGCGTCGTGCTGTCGGACTCCATGGGCGATGCCGAGGTCGCCGTCGAGGCCATCGAGCTTCTCCGTGGCCACCACGTCGACGGGATCATCGTCACACCGCCCGAGAGCCCGGACCTCGAGCGGGCGATCCGGGCCACTCTTCAGCACGTCCCGGTCGTCAGCATCGGCCTGCGTACCGACCCGATGGTGATCGACCTCGTGACCGTCGACACCTACACGGGTGCCAGGACGGCGGTCGACTACCTGCTGCGGCTCGGACATCGCGACATCGCGTTCCTCGGCAGCCCGACGATGGCCAGCGGCCGTTACCGCGGCTACCGCGACGCCCTCGGGGAGTCCGGCGTCGAGGTGCAGACGTCGCTGGTCGAGGACGGCCCGCTCACCAGGGAGTTCGGCTTCACCGCCACGACGGAGCTGCTCGCGCGACGGGACCGGCCCACGGCGATCTTCGCCGTCAACGACGCGACCGCGCTCGGGGTCCTCCAGGCGGCGCATCAGCAGGGCGTGCGTGTGCCCGACGAGCTCTCCGTGATCGGTTACGACGACGTCGACCTCGCCGCGCACTCGGCTCCCCCCCTGACGACGGTGAAGCAGCCGATCGCCCAGCTCGGCGCCGAGGCCGTCCGGCTGCTCTTCGAGCGGCTCGCCGGTACCGCAGCCGACGAACCGACAGAGGTTCGCCTCGAGAGCCAGCTGGTCGTGCGCGCGTCCTGCGCGTCACCCGCCTGAGCATCCCCACCCACCACCGACGACGAAGGACAGGCATGACCACGACCGACCAGGCCTACTCGCTCGACCTCGACAGCCACGACTACCTCGACCGGGTACTGGGCTGCTGGAAGGGCAAGAACGCCGGAGGCACGCTCGGGACGCCGCTGGAGACGGCCTGGGGACAGGAGGAGCCCTTCGACGTCTGGTGGTATCCCGAGCTGCAGGAGGGCGGGCTGCCCAACGACGACTTCGAGATGCAGCTCGTCTGGCTCAAGGCGCTCGAAGAGATCGGCCCGGGTCTGACCGCGCGTGACCTGTCCCGCTACTGGCTCGACCACATCGGCTACAACTTCGACGAGTACGGGCTGTCGAAGCTCAACCTGCGGCTCGGTCTGGAGCCCCCGGTCAGCGGCCACCACAGCAACTGGTTCATCGACTGCATGGGGTCTCCGATCCGGTCGGAGATCTGGGCGTGCGTGGCGCCCGGGGCTCCGCGTGTCGCGGCACGGCTCGCCTACCAGGACGCCATCTGCGACCACGCGGGGGGAGAGGGGGTCGACGGCGAGCTCTTCAACGCAGCGCTGGAGTCCGCGGCGTTCGTCGTGCAGGACCCGCTGCCGCTCATCGACATCGCGCTGTCGTACGTGTCCCCGACGAGCAAGGTCCGCGTCGCGGTCGCGACGGCTCTCGACGCCCACGCACGCGGCCTCACGTGGCAGGAGGCGCGCAAGGCCGTGCTCGCCGCGACACCGCACTACAACGCGCAGTACGCCCCGATCAACACGGCTTTCCAGGTGATCGGCCTGCTCTACGGCGAGGACTTCGGGACCGGGCTGTGCATCACCGTGAACTGCGGCTACGACACCGACTCCTCCGGTGCGGCCATCGGGAGCTACCTGGGCATCCTCCACGGCTCCGACCGGCTTCCCGAGCGTTGGGTGGCTCCGCTCGGCAACGGGATCGCCACCAACGAGGGCTGGGGCGGGGTGCGCCACATGACCGACGGCCAGAACCCGGTCCCCACCGACCTGGGAGACCTCGTCGCTCGGATCCGACGGGTCAGCCCGTCGGTCCTGCGTCACTACGGCGCGCTCGGCGACGACATGCGCGTGACGGGCACGGTCGCAGACCTCTACGCCGACGACGGCATCCGCGCTCTCCACGCGCACGACCCGATGCACGTGCCCTTCCGCGGCGACGACATCGACGTCACCGTGGACTACGGAGACAGCCCGGTGGTCAGGCCTGGACGCTCGCGGACGTTGCGCGCCACCCTGCGCAGCCGGAGACGCGACCCGATGAGGGTGACGGCCTCCCTCCACGTGCCTCGCGACTGGGCTGCGCTGCCCGACCAGCAGGTCACGCTGCAGCCGGGGCGCGAGGTCGAGCTCGTCTGGGAGCTGCCCGTGCTCGACACGGCGCAGGTGCTCCCGTCGAACCGGCTGCTTCTCGAGCTCCGGCCTGACGGCTACCCAGCTCCGCCCGCGGTTCCCGTCGTCCTGGTCGGCGCCCATGCCGCACGGCTCACCGCTGTGTACGCGGTGGACGGGAGCGATGCGCGCGCGTGGCTCGACATCGAGCTGGAGCCGGAGCGCGGGGACGGTCGGACTCCCGACGCCCGGCCGGGTGCCTGGCGCGAGATCTACTCCGACGGCCACGGCCAGGACATCGGGTCCGCGTTCGACGGCGGCCGGGGCGTCGTCTACCTCCAGGCCTTCCTGCACTCGCCCACAGCACGTGACGTCTTCCTGGTCGTCGACCCCAGCATGCCGATCCGGTACTGGCTGAACGGGGTCGAGACCGGGCGCAACGACCAGTTCCGTCGGATCCGCCCCAACCAGAAGGCTGCCGACGGCATCGGTGCCGCCGTCACGCTCGTCGAGGGCTGGAACGAGCTCCTCGTGAAGATGGCGCACGACGGCACGCACCCCGCTCCCGAGCTGCACCTGGCCGTGTCCGGCCCTGGGCGGCTCCACCATTACCAGCACGACGTCTCCCGCACCGGCTTCCCGTGGGCCTCCAGCCGGCGCTGACACCACCCACGCCCACGATGCACCGTCCGGAAGGAGTACGACCCATGAATGACCACGCACGCCGCAGAGCTGCGGCCTTGCTCTCCCTGGCCGCCGCAGCGGCCGTCACTCTCGCAGCATGCGGAGGTGACGGCGACCAGGCCGACAGCGGCGACGGTCCCGTCACCCTCACGTTCTGGTCGTGGAACCCGAGCGCGGACAACGCTGCGACGTACATCGACGCCTTCGAGGCGCAGCACGAGGGCATCACGGTCGAGCACCGCTTCATCCAGTACTCCGACTACGTGAACACCACGCAGCTGGCGCTGCAGTCGGGCTCGGGGCCGGACGTCTTCGGGCTCCAGGTCGGGGCGCTGACGACGCAGTTCGCGCCGCTCGCGGAGGACCTCACGCTCTACGCCGAGGAGGCTCTCGGCGCGGACTGGCCTGACCAGCTGCCGTCATCTGCGCAGCTGCGCGCTGACGAAAAGCAGGTCGCACTGCCCTGGATGGTGACCGGGGGAGGCCTGGTCTGGGCAAACCAGACCCTCGTGGACGAGCTCGGGCTGACCGTGCCGACGACGTTCGCGGAGCTGACCCAGTTCTGCGCTGCCGTCCGTGCGGAGGGTCTGACGTGCATGGCGCACGGCGGCAAGGACGCCTGGCACAACATCGACGTCTACCAGGCGATCGTCAACCAGATCGCTCCCGGCGAGCTCTACGCGGCTCTCGCCGGCGAGACCCCGTTCGACGCGCCGGCGTTCGTGCAGGCGTTCGAGGTGTGGCAGTCGTTCTTCACCGAGGGGATCGTCGACGAGGGCGCTCTGGGGCTCACTGCGTACCCGGACGCGAACGACGCGTTCCGGAGAGGCGAGGCGGTACTGATCGCCTTCGGCTCGTGGCAGAACGCGGACACGACAACCACCTCGATGGAGGCGTATGCCGAGACCTACGGCGACGCCTTCGACACCAGCACGGTGTTCATGCCGTACTTCTTCCCGCAGGTGGTCCCCGGCGGTCAGACCGGTCTGATGTTCGGCGGCCCGGACGTGGGGTTCGCCGTCGCCTCGTCGAGCAACCACAAGGACGAGGCCGCAGAGCTCGTCCTCTGGCTGACCGCGAGCCAGGAGGGCCAGGAGCTGATGGCGACGACCGTCCAGCAGCCGGCACTGGTGAGCGTGCCGCTGGACCTGTCCGACGTGATGACACCGGAGCAGGAGGAGGCACTGGAGGCGCAGGCCCCCGCGCTCGAGAACCTGGTCGGGCAGCGCGAGATCGACAGCGCCGACGTGCGGACGGCTCTCGGCGACGCGCTGGCGGCGGTCGCCTCGGGCCAGCAGTCGCCCGAGGACGCTGCCGCCGCCGTGCAGGCGGCCATCGACGCATCCCTCCAGTGATCCGACGGCTGGGACGGTGCCGTCCGCAGCGGCACCGTCCCGGGATTGGACAACCATGACCGCCACGACAGCCACGACGGCCGCGGCAGGCAGGTCCAGGCTCCGCAGCCGACGCGCTCGCCTGACGGCCTATCTCTACGTCATCCCCGCCCTGATGCTCATCGTCGGCATCATCTACGTCGGCGTCGTCTACAACAGCTGGGTCTCCACGCTCGACTGGAACGGCCTGGATCCCGAGCCGACGCAGGTAGGAGGCGGCAACTACGCTCGGCTCCTTGCCGACCCGATCTTCTGGACGGCCCTGAGGAACGTCGCACTGTTCGGGGTCGTCACGATCCTTGTCCAGATGGGGCTCGGGCTGCTCATCGCACTGGTGCTCAGCGGCCCGGTGTACGGCCGCGGCGTCTACCGTGCGGTGGTCTTCGTCCCGGTCGTGCTCGCGCCGGCTGCGATCTCGGCTGCGTTCCGCCAGTTCTTCCGCCCGGACGGGCAGCTCAACGCGCTGCTGGACGCTGTCGGGCTCGACGCGCTCCAGCGCGCGTGGGTCGCAGACCCCCAGGTGGCGCTGCTGGCTCTGATGGCGGTCAACGTCTTCTCGTGGACGGGGTTCAGCTTCCTGCTGTACCAGGCCGCGCTCTCGCAGGTGGAGGCCTCGCAGCTGGAGGCCGCTCAGATCGACGGCGCCGGAACGGTCCGCACCGTGCGCAGCATCGTCGTCCCGCAGCTGCGCATGACGCACGTGACGCTCGCACTCACCGGGGTCATCGGGTCGCTGAAGACCTTCGACATCGTCTTCCTGATCACCGGTGGCGGTCCGGCGCGGAGCACCGAGTTCCTCACGACGTACATCTACAAGGAGGCGATCATGCAGTTCAACGTCGGCTACGGCGCAGCGCTCTCGATGATCGTGCTCGCGCTGGCGCTGCTCCTCACCGCGGTCCAGATGCGCCTGTACCGACTCGATCGGGAGAGCTGATGTTCGGGCGAGCAACCATCCGCGCACGCATCCTCTACCAGGTCCTCGCGACCGTCCTCGTGCTCCCGTTCGCCTTCCCGCTGCTCTGGGTCGTGCTCGTCAGCTTCCAGGGGCAGGGTGCGCGCGCCAACTACGCAGCGGTCTTCACACAGACGCCGTTCCTGCAGTTCATCACCAACAGCCTGATCATCTCGGCCGGCACGGTGGTGACCGTCACGCTGTGCACCCTGCTCGCGGGCTTCGCCCTGTCGAAGCTCGAGATGCCGGGCAAGCAGCTGCTGTTCATGGCCGTCGTGGCGGGGCTCATGCTGCCAGGCATCGCGCTGACGGTGCCCATGTTCCTCATCATCCGCGAGCTGGGCCTGTTCAACAACTACGTCGCCGTCATCGGGCCGCTGTCGGCGATCATCCTCCCGATGACGGTGCTGCTGACCCGGAACTACATGCGCAACGTGCCCGACGAGCTCCTCGACGCCGCCAAGATCGACGGCGCCACGAGCTTCACGACGCTCGTCCGCGTGGTCGTGCCCTTGTCGAGGGCGATCGTGGCGGTCGTGATCGTCTGGTCCTTCCTGAACGCGTGGAACGAGTTCTTCCTCCCGCTGCTGTTCCTCACCGATCCGGGCATGCAGGCCGTCACGCAGATCCCGACCTACTTCACGAGCACCTACGGCTCCGACGTACCGAAGATCTTCGCCGCGCTGACGCTGATGTGCCTACCCATCGTGGTCACCTACGTGGCGTTCCAGCGCCACTTCGAGCGCGGGCTGACGGCCGGCGCGATCAAGGACTGACCTCCTCCCGGGCGCGGACGGGGCGCTCGAGGCAGGGCTACGGCTCCGGGTGCCGTCCCCAGAAGCCGTCGGGTGCGAACAGGCGGTCGATCGCGTCGTCCAGCGCCCCGAGGTCGGCGAGCACGTCGAGGATCGTGTAGCGCGTGCGGATCATGCGCGCGGCGTGGTGGGAGGCGCGGAACCGCTCCATGTCGATCCCGATCAGCACCGGGTGGTGCGGGGTGCCGGCGGCGCGCAGCAGCTCCATCATCCGCGCCGGTCCGACCAGCTGCTCGCGGGCCCGGGCGACGATCGTCGGCCAGGCCCGGCGGATCCTCTCGAGACGCTCCCGCAACGCCGTCCCGCGCAGCTGCTTGCGCTCCGAGGCCACGACGGCCTCGTCCGCGAACGCGGGGGAGACGGCCCGCCGGACCCTGCGCTCGAGCTCGGCAGGCGCAGGAGCGCGCGAGACCACCTCGTCGGCGTCGATCGCCGCGACGTCGAGAGCCAGGGCCACCTCCCAGAGGGCGCAGGACGCGATCGACCCGATGCCGACCTTGAACCCGTGGGACAGCGGCGGCTCGAGATCGAGCCCGTGCCCCTCCATCTCCCACAGGTGGGAGAACTGGTGCCCCGCGCCCGAGGCAGGCCGCGAGGACTTCGTCGCCTGCATCGCGAGCCCGGACAGCAGCAGCGCCTCCGAGAGAGCCTCGATCGCGTCCGGGTCGGCGGCGGCGACCGCCTCCGGTCGCAGCAGTACCTCGCGTGCGGAGTCCTGCACCAGCGACCACGCCACCGGGTCGATCGGCTCGACCCCGAGCTCGTCGGCCAGGATCCAGTCCGCGCCCGCCGGGATCTTCTCGGACAGGTCGCCGAACCCGGTCGCCGTCAGTCGCTGCGGCGCGGTCCGCAGCAGGTCGAGGTCGGCGACCAGACCCTCGGGGGCCGGGCAGGACCGGGTGATCTTGAAGCCGTCGATCGCGATCGCGGCGCCGAAGGCGCTGTAGCCGTCGACCGAGGGAGCCGTGCACACGTTCAGGTAGGGCCGGCCGAGCTCGCCCGAGGCCAGCTTCGTGATGTCGTTGAGGGTGCCGGCCGCGATCGAGCACGCCACGGCGCCGGGCAGCGCCGCGAGTCGTTCCCGCACGATCGTGACGTTGGTGTAGTCGCCGTACAGGGTGGGCCGGCCCGGGAGCACCAGCGGGTCGGCGGCCAGCGGGACGCCCGCCTCACGCAACGACGCGAGCACCGCCTCGCCTGCGCGGGCGAAGGTGTTCTCGTCGGCGACCACCAGGGCGGGGCTGCTGTCGAAGAGGTCGGCGAACACGCGACCGGTGCGTCGGATGGCACCGCTGCCCAACTCGATGACCCTGGTCTCGTCGGCGGTGCGCAGCGCACGCTCGATACGGCTCGCGGGGCGGTCTGTCGTCACGGGGTCGGGGGTCACAGCGCCCCGATGCGGTCGTGGCCGACCCCGGATGGGATCAGCTGGCCGAGTCCGTCGACCACATGGGTGGGGCGCTGCTCGGGCGCCGCCGCGCGGACGTCGTCGGCGTCGGAGTCGCCCGTGAGCACGAGGACCGACACCATCCCGGCACGACGACCGAGCGCGACGTCGGTGGCGAGCCGGTCGCCCACCATGGCGCACCGCGCGGGGTCGACGTCGAGACCGTCGAGCGCCAGCGCGGCGATCGCCGGGTCCGGCTTGCCGATCACCTGGCTGCACCGCACACCGGTGCTGGCCTCGATCGCGGCGACGACCGCCGCGCAGTCGGGCTCGCCGCGGCCGCCGGGGTAGGGGCAGTACCGGTCCGGGTTGGTGGCCACCAGCACGGCCCTGCGGTGGTACCAGATCGCGTCGAAGGCGATCTGGAGCTTGCGGTAGTCGAACCCACGGTCGTAGGAGGCCACGACGACGTCGATCCGCTCGGGGTCCTCGCTCGTCGCGATGCCCGCCGCCGCGAACGCGTCGATCAGGGGCTGCTCCGCGATGGGGAACACGGTGGCGCCCGGGTGGTGGGTGAGCAGCCAGCGCGTGGTGGCGCCCACCGTGCTGGTGATCTCCGTGACCGGCGTGGGGATCCCGAGCCGGGTGAGCTTGTCCGAGTACTCGTGCGCGCTCTTCGTCGGGTTGTTGGACAGGAAGCGCACCGGGATGTCGCGCTCCCGCAGCTCCGTCAGCACCTCGCGGGCGCCGGGCAGCAGCTCCTCGCCGAGGTAGATCGTCCCGTCGAGGTCGAACAGGTACGCGTCGTAGAGCCGCTCGGGCGGCGGCGGGGTCGTGGTCATGCGGTTCATCTCCTGCGGGGCAGGTGCCCGGGTCGCCGACGGCGTGCCGGCGACCCGGGCACTCCGATCAGCCCAGCTCCTCCCACGGTCCGTGGGCGTCCGTGCCGGGCTCCTGGTTGCGGGTCCACCAGCGGGCCTCGTACCGGACGCCGTCGTGCTCGACGACGTCGCCGGCCTCGAAGATCCGCGACGGCGTCCACACGGCGGCGCCGTCGTCGGTGGTGCGGATCTCCTGCCACGGCCCGTACGGGTCGCCCGGCTCCTGGTCGCGCGTCCACCACGTCGCCAGCCACCAGGTGCGGTCGGCCATCACCATGTCCCCGGCGGTGTACGTCGCGTCGGCGCTCCACCGCGGCACCGGCTGGAAGTCACCGGTGACGGGCACGAACGGCTCGCTCGTGCGACCCGTCCAGGTCTCCAGGGTGAGAACCGCGCCCTGGCCACCGGCGCTCGTCTGCGTGCTCAGGTAGTAGAGCCCGTCTCCGAGCGACTGGATGCCGACCGAGGCGTCGCGCCACCAGCCGCGGATCCCGGTGGTCTCGTCGACCAGACCGTCCTCGGCCAGCTCGATGAGCAGGCCCTCCTCGCCGTCGAGACCGACGAGCGGCTGCTGCACCGGTGCGGTCTCGGCGTCGACGGCGAACAGCTGGAAGTTCGGGAACTGCGCCTTCTTGCCGACGTAGACACCCATGAACCACCGGTCGAGCCATGGGTCGAACTCAAGGTTCTGCACCCCGTAGGTCGTGTTGCCCGTGAAGACGAAGTACTTGCCGTCGACCTCGTCGGGACCGACGTGGTGCGGGTCCTCCTCGGTGAGCGGCCGCTCGAGGGCCGGCCAGTCGCTGATGTCGTACTGCAGCAGCACCTGGTGGTCGTTGTCCGTGCGCTCGGTGTTGCTGTAGATCCCGTAGGCGACCGTGAGGTACTGCGGACCGTCGACCCCGCCGAACGCCGGGCCGAAGGCCACGCCGTCGATCCCGCTGCAGCCGTAGCGGTGGTCGGCGGTGTCGCCGGTGTTGCCGTCGAAGACGCCGTCGCCGTCCATGTCCGCTGTGTAGTCCTCGACGACCTCTTCGAGGTAGACGGTCGAGACGACGTCGGAGTTCTGCGCGTCCATGCCGACCTCGTCGATCTCGTCGACGTCGAAGATCGCGATGTAGAAGGCCTCGGCGTCCTTGTACTCCAGCGACCCGTAGACGCGACCGTCCTCGGTGTTGAGGTCGAGGTCTCCCAGGTGCCCGGTGAACCCACCGACCGTGCCGACGATGTTGCCGGCGAGGTCGGTCTTCACCAGCAGCGTGGTGAACGAGTAGTAGACGAAACCCTTCTCGGTGTCGACGGCGATGCCCTGCACGTGCGAGGTCGGCCACGGCCCGTTCTCGAGCCGGAGCTTGAGCCCCGCCACCGTCTCGGCGCCACGCAGCGTGATCACCGATGCCGCCCGACCGGTCAGCCCGGCACTGTTCGTCGCTCGCACGTGGAGGAGCTGCTCGGCGTCGCCGGGCAGCCCGGTGAAGGTGTGTGCGCCGTCGTCGGCCGCCGGTGCCCAGGCCAGCTGGTCCGCGGGCGTGCCCACGGGTGCGGCCGCGACCTCGTAACCGGTGATCGTCGCGACCTCGCCGGCGTGGTCCAGGCCAGGATCGGCCGGGGCGTCCCATGTGATCGTGGCCGTGTCGCCGGACTCCTGGAGGTGCACGTTCTGCGGCGCGCTGGGCGCGGTGGCCCCGGGCGCCAGCTCGGTGATCCGGATGTCGTCGAACGCGACCGTCGCGCGGCTGTAGCGGAACCCGAAGCCGCCGTCGGTCCGGGTGAGCTCGTCGGTGCTGAGCGCGAGCTGGTCGTCGATCGTGAGCGTGAGCGAGGTGCCACGCACCTCGACGACGAGCCGGTGCGGCTCACCGACCCCCATGTCCAGCGGGCCGGGGTAGGCGCTCAGCGCGTTGGAGCCGGATCGCGGCCGCTGCACGAACTCGACACCGTTCGCGGCGGTCGTCTCGCTCCGCAGCCCCACCCACGCCCCCCAGTGCTCATCGGCGTGGTAGTCGACCCCGAGGCTGAGCCAGCGCGCGGCGTTCTCGACCTCGACGAACTCCGCGGTCACCTCGAGCCGGAAGTTCTCCGGCGCCTGCGGACCGAACCCGAGCCGTGCGGCCTCCTCGCCGCTGGTCGAGACCAGCCGGCCGTCGAGGACCTGCCAGTCGCCGAGCACGGCGTCGAAGCCGTCCGGCAGCTCACCCGCGGAGAAGTCCTCCTCGAAGATCACCTGGTCGGTCGCCGACGGGTCGGCGGCGGCCGGCAACGTCGACGCCAGTCCGGCTGCGGCCATCGCCACCCCCGCGACGACCGCGGTCACCCGCCGTCGTCCGCCTGTGTCCGTGTGCATCTTTGCCTCCTGTCCAGGCACGCCGACGACCGGCGTGGCGTCGGTCGCGCATGCCGTTCGGTTGGTGACTTGCCGGAGGCGGTGCCGGCCAGGGAGGGCCGGCGCCGCCGGTCCGTCCCGGGTCGAGGACCCGGGACGGACGTCTGATCAGCTCATCCGCCGTTCCTGCTGGTGTAGAGCTCGGTCCACTTCTCGACGATCGCCTCGCGGTTCTCGGTGAGCCACTCGACGTCGCGCTCCACCCAGGTGATCTCCTCCCGGGGCGGCAGGTACTCGAGGGTGTAGTCGGCGCTCGTGGTCATCCGCACCGTGCCGCTGCGCTCGGCGTAGGCCGCCTGGCCCTCGGGGCTCATGAGGTAGGTGATGACGTCCTTGGCGAGGTCGGCGTTGGGTGCCCCCGCGATGACAGCGGTGCCGAACGCCGACGCGCTCGTCCCCTCCTCGGGGTAGACGAGCCGGATGTGGGACGCCCCGCTCTTGAGCAGCGCGGCGATGCCGTCCTCGTAGGTGAGGCCGACGGCGTACTCGCCGTCCTCGGTGCCGGCGAACGGGATCGACGAGGAGGACACGATCACCAGCCCGTTGTCGAGCAGCGCCTCCAGGTAGTCCCACGCCTCGGGGCTGTCGTAGCCGTAGACGGCCATGATGTTGCTGATGTTGTTCCAGGCCGAGGACGACGACGTCGGGTCGGCCATGGCGATCCGGCCCTCGAGGCGCGGGTCGAGCAGGTCCTCGTAGCCGTTGATCTCGATCCCGAGCTCGGCCTCGATGTCGGTGTTCACCGCGAACGCGACCGTCGACAGGTGGTCGACGTTGTAGAACCCGTTGGGCGAGCGGTACTCGGGCAGCAGGTCCTCCTCGTGCTCGGAGAGCCAGTGCTCGAAGACGTCGGCGTAGCGGTCGCCGTCTGCGGTGTCCAGACCGCCCCACATCATGTCGCCCTGCGGGTTGCCGGACTCGGACTGGATCCGGGTGGTGAGCTCGCCCGCGCTGCCGTTGACGATCTCGATGTCGATGTCGGGGAACTGCTCGGTGACGATCTCGGTGAACACGTTGAGGTCGTTGTCGGTCATGCTCGAGTAGAGGACGAGGTGGTTGCTGTCGCCGCTGCCTCCACCGCCGCCGCTGCAGGCGGCGAGCGTCAGCGCGGAGGCGGCGAGGGCGCCACCCGCGGCCAGGATCGTTCTGCGGTTCATGGGGTGCTCCTCAACATCGGGGATCGGGTGGGGGAGAGGTGGAGGTGGACGGCGGCAGCTACATCCGCACGTCCTCCTCGCGGGTGAACCTGAGGTAGATGGCGAGCAGCACCGCGGTGAGGACGGTGAGGATCGCGGAGAACGCGCACGCCAGGCCGTAGCTGCCCCGGGTGATCGCGACGTAGGCGGACATCGTCAGCGTGATCGTCCGGTTGTTGTAGAGGATGATCCCGGCGGACATCTCGGTGACGATCGCGACGAAGCTCAGCACGGCCCCGGAGGCGACGCCCGCGCCCATCATCGGCACCGTGATCCGCCAGAAGGCCTTGAGCTTCGAGGCGCCGAGGCTGCGCGCGGCCTCCTCGATCGACATCGGCAGGTGCATGAGCGTCGCCGTGGCCGACCGGATCGTGTACGGCATCCGTCTGATCACGAGCATGACGATCATGACCACGGCGGTGCCGGTCAGCGCGAGCGGCGGGGAGTTGAACGCGATGACGAGCCCGATGCCGATGACGGCGCCCGGCATGATGTAGGGCAGCATCGACACCGTGTCGACGAAGTTGTTGACGGGGTTGGCGCGCCGCACCACGAGGTAGGCCAGCAGCACCGAGACCAGCACGATGATCGCCAGCGCGACCACCGCGAACATGATCGTGTTGTAGACCGACCGGCCGAGCAGCCGGCCCATCGCCATCCGGTAGTTGTCGAGGGAGTAGCCGGGCAGGAACACCACCTGGTTGTTGTTCCGGAACGACAGGTAGACGATGTAGAGCTGCGGCAGCATCGCCAGCGCGATCAGCACGTACATGTAGGCGTAGATCAGCGCGCCGCCGATGCCGCGCGGGCGGCGCTTCTGGACCGGGCTGCCGGCCTTGAGCGAGAAGCTGAAGCGGTTGGCGGCGAACTTCTGGAACAGGAACACCGCGGCCGTGACGATGACGCCGATGATCCCGATCGCAGCCGCGAAGTTGTGGTTCTGGCCGACCTCGCCGAGGTACTGGTTGTAGATCTCGACGGTGAAGGTCCGGTAGCCCTCGCCGATCAGCATCGGCGTCCCGAAGTCGGCGAAGGCGCGCATGAAGACCAGCAGCGACGCCGCAAGCAGGGTGGGCACGGTCAGCCGGATCATCACCTGCCAGACCCGACGCAGGCCGGTGCTGCCCATGAGGGAGGCGGCCTCGAGCAGCGAGCCGTCGATGCTCCGGAACGCGGCGTTCATGTAGACGGACACGAGCGGGAAGAGCTTGAGGCTCAGCACCAGCACGATGCCGCCGAACCCGTAGATGCTGCCGATCTTGAACGGGAGCACGGACTCCAGCAGCTGGGTCGCGACCCCGTTCCTGCCGAGCAGCAGGATCCACGCGTAGGCACCGATGAAGGGCGCCGACATGCAGGACAGCACGGCGCCGACGAACAGCAGCTTCGCGCCGCGCAGCCGGTAGTACGTGTAGAAGTACGAGAACGGCACGCCGATGGCGAGCGACACGACCGTGACGGCGATGCTGACGACGAAGCTGTTCCGCACCGTGCCGACGTAGTAGTCGTTGGCGAGGAAGCGGACGAAGTGGGAGAGGGTCAGGCCGCCGTCGGGGTCGACGACCGACTCCTTGAGGACGCCGAACATCGGGTACAGCAGGAACAGCCCGAACAGCAGCAGCAGCGCCAGCGAGACCGTGGTCCAGACGTCGAGCCCGAGCGGGCGGGACCGGCGTGCCTTCGTCTCCGGGGTGGTCAGGATCGTCGTCATGCGGGCACCTGCTGCTGTGCCGCCGTCGAGCCCGTGCGCAGGTTGGTCGCGCCGTCGCGGTCGAAGACGTTGATCTTGTGCCGCTTGACGTCGAGGAACACCTCGGCCCCGGGCTCGAGGACCTCGTCGAACTCCGACTCCTGGATCACCTCGACCGCGGTGCCGTCGCGCAGGGTCAGGAAGTAGTGCGTGTTGATGCCGAGGAACACGCCGTGGTCGACGACCGCGGGGATGCCCGTGGTCGCGGACGAGTCGAGCACGAACTCCTCGGGGCGGACCGCGACCTTGACCGGGCCGACCGCGTCGGCGGCGCCGGGGAGGCCGGGCACGACCAGGGTCGCACCGGCGACGGTCACCAGCGTCTGGCCGTTCTCGACGTGCAGCTGCCCGTCGAGGACGTTCGTGCGTCCGATGAACCCGCCGACGAACAAGTTGGCCGGTCGGTGGTAGAGCTCGCGCGGCGTCCCCAGCTGCTGGATGACGCCGTCCTTCATGACGGCGATCCGGTCGGAGACCGCCATCGCCTCCTCCTGGTCGTGCGTGACGTACACCGTGGTGATGCCGACGCGCTTCTGGATCTCGCGGACCACCTCACGCATCTCGACGCGGAGCTTGGCGTCGAGGTTGGACAGCGGCTCGTCCATGAGCAGCACCTCGGGGGAGGTGACCAGCGCCCGCGCGAGCGCGACGCGCTGCTGCTGGCCGCCGGAGAGCCGGTCGGGCATCTGGTCCGCCCAGCGCTCGATCTGGACGAGCTCGATGTACTCCTCGGCGCGGGAGCGGACCTCCTTGCGCGGCACGTCCATGTTCCGCAGCCCGAACTCGACGTTCTTGCGCACGCTGAGGTGGGGGAAGATCGCGTAATTCTGGAACACCATGCCGATCCGCCGCTTCGACGGCTCGACGTCGTTGATGCGCACGTCGTTGAAGAAGATGTCGCCGGACTCGACGGTGTTGAAGCCAGCGAGCATGCGCAGCAGCGTGGTCTTCCCGCATCCCGACGGCCCGAGCAGGGTGAAGAACTCACCGCGCCCGATGTGGGTCGTGAGACCGGGGATGACCGTCGTCTCGCCGTAGCGCTTGACGACGTCCTTGACGGTGATGGCGACGCTCAACGTTGTCCTTCGTGCGTGTCGGTTCCTGGGCACGCCGCATCGCGGCGCGAGGGATCGTGCCGGCACGGCCCGTCGACCGCCCTCGTTGGTCGGTCACCTCGGGTCTGGGTGCTCAGCAGCAGCGGTGACCACCCTGGCACGAACCGGCGACGTCACCGGGCGCCAGGGGCCCGGATCGCTCATATGAGCGATCACAAAACGGTCACGAGCTCGCTCAGGAGGCCGACGGCGTCGGCGTGCTGCGGGGGTGCTCCAGGACGGGTGGCATCCGCAGCAGCGCGTTGGCGAGCTCCACGTCGACGACCAGGTCCGTGGGCAGGCCGGCGGCGCACACGGCGCGGACCGCGTCGGCCTTGACCGGGTGACCGGCCGCGGCCACGACGCGCGGCACCCTGCGCAGCTGCTCGGCGGTGATGGCGAGCGTGTGCCGCCAGAGCGAGGAGTCGATGACGCTGCCGTCCTCGGCGAAGAGGTTGCCGCAGACCTCGCCGACGCCTCCCGACCGCAGCACCTGCTCGGTGAACCTCTCCGGGATCCCCGAGTAGGCGATCGAGATCGGTCGGGGCCGGACCGCCCCCACGGCCACGACCGCCGTCGTGATCCGGGCGAAGCCCGCGACGACGGACGCGACCTCCTTCCGGCGTCGCAGCGCGTTGACGGCGCGTGCGTCGTCGACGAAGAACGGTGCCGGGATCGCGTGGGCGGCGCCGCCGGTCAGGGCGATCGTGCGGCGGGTCAGCTCGGCGGCGGCGTTGCGGATGTCGGCCCCGAACCGGCCGGAGAGCTGGAGCACCTCGACGGCGGGCAGGTGGTCGAGCCGGTCCATCATCGCGTTGAGGGTGCGACCCCACCCGAGGCCGAGCACCTCGCCGTCGGTCAGCCCGTCGGCGAGCACGGCCCCGGCGGCCTGCCCGACGGCGGTCCGCAGGCTGTTCTCGTCGCCGTACGCCTCGACGACGTGGGCACGGCGCAGCAGCAGGTGCTGCCGGAGCCGCTCGGACAGCTCCTCCATGGGGACACCGCTGCTCAGGCTGATCGTGACGATCCCGACCTCGCGCGCCTTGGCGAGGGCGCGGGCGACCTGGAACCGCGACAGCCCCAGCTCGGCGGCGATCTGCACCTTCGACCTGCCGTCGAGGTAGTAGCGCCGGCTGACGAGCATCAGCCTGCGCCGCTCGTGCGCCGACAGCGGCCGCTGGGTGCTCACGCGGTCCGTCCTGCGGGGAGCCCGACGTGGACCCGTCGTGCTCTGACCTGCATGCCTGCCTTCGTGTGGCGTCGTCACGTCGGTGCCATCGTGGCACCTGGTCCCTCGACGGGCAACGCGGAGCGGTGCGGTGTGCTCCCGGTGGTCGGCGGGCGCCGGCCCGGGTCCGGGTGCGTGCGCGTCGAAGGACAAAGGCCGCCGAGCGCGTCTCCGCGGCTCGACGGCCTCGTGCCACCGGTGTCCGAGGGGGGACTTGAACCCCCACGCCCCACAGCACCCTGAACCCGCAGAAACCCAACGATCTCGGGCGATCCACGCGCGCCGAAACCGGCCTGTGGCTCCATTCGTGGCTCCAAACGCCCCACGGGCAGGCACCCCCGCATCTATCGGCATGCCATGTCATCCAGCGCAGCACCCGCACACACCAGGGGCATGACCATGAAGGCCACCATCCAGTCCGTGTCCGACCTGCTCGCCTCACCCAAGGGCACCCTCCTGCCGAAGGAGGTCGCAGCCGTCCTCGGAGTCGACCTGCGCACCGTCTACGGCGCCATCGACGACGGCCAGATCGAGGCGATCAAGGTCGGCCGCCTCCGCCTCATCCCGAAGGCGGTCATCGTCAAGATGCTCCACCTCGACGACGCCGACGACACCACCCACGGCGACGACGCCAACGCAGCATGAGCAAGCGCCGTGAGCACGGCGACGGCGGGGTCAACGAATACACCACCCGCACCGGCAAGACCCTCTACCGGGTCTCCTGGTACGAACCGAGCGACCCCGACGATCCCGACAGCCCGAAGGTCCGCCGACTCGAGCGCGGCTTCCCGGACCGCCAGTCCGCGCGCGACCGCGCCGCCGAGATCCGCACCCAGCTCAAGGCCGGCCTGCCCACCCGCGACCCCCAGCACGCCGGCAGCCTCGCCGCCTACCTGACCGAGTGGGTCGAAGGGCACCGCGTCGCCGCCTCCACCAAGGCCGGCTACCGCAAGAATCTGAATCGGCCTGACTTTCGTTCCTATCGGGAGCCTTGTCTGGCAGACGCCGGTTGGGCTGATTCGAGGTCAGCGTAGTACGCGTTTTCGACTTCGATGGGGGTGCGCATGTCGAGCTCGCCGTGGAGGCGGGAGTTGTTCCACCACCAGACCTATTCGAGGGTCGCGAGTTCGACCTGTTCGACGGTGCGCCAGGGGCCGCGTTGGCGGATCAGCTCGGTCTTGTAAAGGTTGTTCACGGCCTCGGCCATCGCATTATCGAAGCTGTCGCCGACCGTTCCCGTGGAGGGGACGGCGCCGAGTTCGACGATCCGCTCGGTGTAGACCATCGCGGTGTAGTTCGACCCGTGGTCGGCGTGATGGATCAGCCCGTCGAGTCGCCCACCGGCGCCCCAGGCGGCCATATCCAGCGCCTGCATCGGCAGGATCTCCGATCGCAGCGTCGAAGCGACGTTCCAGCCCACGATGCGTCTCGAGTAGACGTCGGTGACGAACGCGACGTAGGCAAACCCGGTCCACGTCGCGACGTAGGTCACGTCGCAGACCCAGAGTCTCCTCGGCGCCGGCGCGGTGAAGCGACGGTTCACGAGATCCGCGGGTAAAGCCGTGGTCTTGTCGGAACGCGTGGGAAGACCCGCTTCGACTTGCGCACGCCGCGGACCCCGGCCAGACGCATCAGGCGCTCGGTCTGGTCCCGCCCGATCTCCCAGCCTTGCCGGCGCATCAGGGCGTGCATCTTCCGACGCCCGTAGACGCCGTAGTTCTCCGCATGCAGGCGCACGACCTCGGGGACGAGGAGATCGTCCTTCAGCTGCCTGGCCGATGGCGCACGCCCGACTGCGGCGCGGTAGCCCCGCGCGGTGAGGAAGCCCTGGACTGCCGGTCGGAGGACCCGGCAGATGAGCTCGACCCCGAAACGATCCCGGTGCTCGTTGATGAACCGGATCATCTCGGTCAGGGGCGGTCGAGCTCCTTCGCGAAAAACACGCTCGCAGCCTTGAGGATCTCATTCGCCTTCCGCAGCTCGGCGTTCTCCTTCTGCAGCCGCTTGATCTCCGCCGCCGCATCGGTCGTCAGCCCCGGCTTCACGCCCGCGTCGACCTCGTAGCGACGCTGCCAGAGCCGCAGCGTCTCCGGACTCATCCCGAGCAACCCCGCCACATACCGGACCGCGCTCATCATCGTCGGGTGCGACGGCCGCGTCTCCGCGAGCATCCGCAACGCCCGCTCACGCATCTCCGGCGAATACTTCCTGTTCATCGTGTTCCATCCTTGCTTGAAGAACGGAACGAAAGTCAGGCCGATTCAAATCGACTGGGCCACCAGCTTCGGCGGCCGACTGAGTTTCGGGATCGAGGGCACCGGCTCCTACGGTGTGGGGTTGACCAGCGGTCCGCCGCCGCGGCATCGGCGCGGTCGAGGTGATCCGCACTGACCGACGCGATCGGCGTCTACGTGGCAAGTCCGACACCCTCGATGCCGAGAACGCCGCCCGGGCCGTGCTGGCCGGGTTGGCGACCGCAGTCCCCAAGAGCGCGGACGGTTCGGTGGAGATGATCCGCCAGATCAAGGTCGCCAAGGACGTCGCGGTCAAGGCCAGAACCTCGGCGATGATCAGCCTGAAGCAAGTGCTGGTCAACGCTCCCGATGAGCTGCGTCAACAGCTGCAGCCGCTGTCGAAGATGGCCCTGATCAACCGGTGTGCTTCGTTGCGTCCAGGACCGGTAAAGACCATCGAGGCCTCGACCAAGCACACGCTGCGCGATCGCCCGACGGTGGCAGCAACTCAACGCCGAGATCAACGGCCACGAGAAGTTGCTCGCCGAGTTAACCGCCGCTGCCGCGCCAGACCTGGCGACTGCGTTCGCGGTCGGCCCGGACACCGCAGCCGAGATGCTCATTGTCGTCGGCGACAACCCCGAACGCATCAGGTCCGAGGCCGCGTTCGCCAGGCTGTGCGGGGTCGCTCCGATCCCGGCTTCCTCGGGAATGACGACACGACATCGCCTCAACCGAGGCGGTCACCGGCAAGCCAACGCCGCGCTCTACCGCGTCGTCATCGTCCGCATGCAGCACCACGAGCCCACCAAGGCCTACGTCGCCAGACGCACCGCCGAGGGCAAGACCAAGGCTGAAATCATCCGCTGCTTGAAGCGACTCCTCGCCCGCGAACTCTGGGCCGCGATGCGACCCATCCGCCAGGCCCGCCCACCCCTGCAGGCCGCCGCTTGACAGCTATAGGAGTATCAACGCCATGGCCGAGGCGCTCAATTCGCTGTTCAAGGCTGAGTGCATCCGCAACCCGGTCATGCGGCCCAAGGGCGGCTGGAAGAGCGTCAGCGACGTCGAGATCGCTGTCGCCACCTACGTCGACTGGTTCAACCACAGGCGCCTTCACGGCGAGATCGGGCTCGTCCCACCAGCCGAGTTCGAGGCCCAGCACTGGGCATCCCACCCCGACCAGCACTACCGTAAGCACCAGGTCCTCACCGAGGCCGGAACCAAGTAACCGAGCCTCCACGAAACCCGGTGCGATTCAGCTCTACCCGCTCGTGAAGGAGGTCGCCGCTGACTGGATCCCCGTCACGGTGACGTGCCGGGTTCTCAAACTCGCCCGCCAGCCCTACTACCGCTGGCTGGCTGCGCCGGTCACCGACGCCGAACTCAAGGAGCCGTGCCGCGCGAACGCGCTGTTCGATGTCCACACCGACGCCCCCGAGTTCGGCTGCCGCTTCCTCCTCGACGAGGCCCATGACGCGGGTAAGCCGATGGCGGAGCGGACAGCGTGACGGAACTGCTCGTCCAACCGCTGGTGGTCGGCGCTCGGCAAGCCGAAGCGCGGCAAGGCGAAGAAGCCCGGGCCGCCAGTCCACGACGACCTATGCGCCGTGGTCGACAAGCACGGCGTCATCCGGAACGAGTTCACAGCCGATAGGCCGAAAGAGCTGTGGATCGGCGACATCACAGAGCACCGCATCGGCGAAGGCAAGCTCTATGTCGGCGCATTCAAGGACGTCTACTCCAACCGGATCGTGGGCTACTGCATCGACTTGCGGATGAAGTCCCGATTGGCAGACGCGGCGCTCAACACGCCGTCGCCAGGCGCGGTGACGTGGTCGGCTGCATCGTGCACACGGACAGGCGATCCGGAAGCGGATCGGTCTGTTCGAGCGCGGCTCGTGACCCGTGGAGCGCATTCCACCGCGCTACGCCGCGGCGACTACCGCGTCCTCTACGAGATCGTCACCGCAGCGGCCGAACCGGTCGTAGGGAGCGTGCTTGCCGAGCCCGACGGCGTGCGGTCGAGCCTGCTCGATGCTCGCCCAGGTCCAGGGTGCCTGGGCGAGGTTGGTCGCGCCCTGCTCGACCGGCTCGGGCATGATCTCCACCCCACGCACCCGCCCGGTGGGGCCGACGAGCGCGGCGAGCAACGCCGTCGCCCATCCCGACCCGGAGCCGATGTCGAGGACGTGCTGACCGGTGCGGACGTCGAGCAGGGTGAGCATGTCGCGCACCGTGCTCGGCTGGGAGCAGGTCTGCTCGTGACCGATGTGGATGGGCCCGTCGAAGCCGCGCGGCAGCGGGCGCGCCGGGGCAGGAACCATGCGCGCGGGGCGGCGGCGAAGGCCGCGTCGAGACGGTCTTCCATCGCCGCAGTCAAGCACGCCGCCCGATCGCGCGTCCCAGCATGTGGTCCACACGGTGAGAGGGCGTGACCAGCCTGCGGGCAGCCCGTATGGTTGCCACATCCCATCCAGAGCGGCCGAGAGTCCTGGCTCGTCGACGCCGCAGCAACCCCCAGTGGCAGGCCTGCCGAGGGAAGGGTGCTAAAGCCAGGATCGATGGAGTCCTCCATGGCCACCTTCTGTCTTGCTCGTGAGCGTGCCCGATGAGCACGGCTAGCCTGTTTTCCGTGCCCGCCACGAGCCCGACGATCTCGTTCGAGCTGTACCCGCCGCGCACCCCGAAGGGTGCGGAGAAGCTGCCCGCGACCGTCGCCGAGAGCTCGCCTCGATCGGACCGCAGTTCTTCTCGGTCACCTACGGCGCCAGCGGCCGCACCCGCGAGACCTCCGGCGCGCTGCTCGCCCACATCGTCGAGCACACCGACGTCGCCCCGATCGCCCATCTCACCTGCGTGGGTGCCTCGGAGGAGGAGCTGGACGACATCGTCACCGGGCTGATCAGGCTCGGTGTGCGCGACGTGCTCGCCCTGCGCGGCGACCCGCCCGAGGGCGAGCCCGACTGGCGCCCGCACCCCCGCGGCTACACGACCGCGAGCGAGCTTGTGCGGCTGCTGCGTCGGGTCGAGCAGCGCGAGCTCGCCATCGCCGCGCTGCGCGCCAAGCAGCATGCGGGCGCCGACTACGCGATCACCCAGGTCTTCTTCGACCCGAACAGCTACGCCGCGTTCGTGCGCACCGCCCGCGAGGCCGGCATCCACCTGCCGATCGTGCCCGGCATCATCCCGCTCACCGACTCCACCCCGCTGCGCCGCCTGGAGACGCTGACCGGGGTGCCGGTGCCGCCAGCGCTGCTTGAGCTGCTTCAGTCCGCCGACAACCCGCAGGAGCGGTACCGCCACGGCCTGGCCGCCGGCGCCGAGCTGATCGGGGGCGTCCTCGATGCGGGCGCCCCTGGGCTGCACGTCTACACGTTCAACGCTGCCGGTCCCGCACTGGACACCCTGGCCGCCGCCGGACTCTGCCCGGCCCGCACCACTTCCTGACCCGCAGCGGTCCCGACCACGTTCTGACCCCTCGGGGTCCCTGCCTTCGTTCGCCGTACCCACCTACCTGGAGTGAGCCATGCCTGCACCCTTCCCTGCCGCCACGATCCTCGGCTACCCCCGCATCGGCCCGCGCCGCGAGCTCAAGCGCGCGGTCGAGTCGTTCTGGTCGGGCAGGAGCGACGCCGACACGCTGCTGAGCACGGCGCGCGAGCTGCGCGCCCGCACCCGGACCAGGCTCGCCGAGCTCGGGCTGCGCCCCGACGACGCCTCGATCCCCTCCGACTTCGCGTTCTACGACCAGGTGTGGTCGGTGGCCGCCCAGATCGGCGCGATCCCGACCCGGTTCGACCACCTGCGCGACGCCACCGGCGCCCTGGACCTCGCCGGCCACTTCACGGTCGCCCGCGGCGAGGGCGACCTCGCGCCGCTGGAGATGACCAAGTGGTTCGACTCCAACTACCACTACCTCGTGCCCGAGATCGGGCCGGACACCGAGTTCCGACTCGTCGAGACCGCGAGCGTGACCCACTTCGCCGAGGCGCTGGCCGAGGGCGTGCTGACCCGACCCGTGCTCGTGGGTCCGGTCACCTTCCTGCTGCTGTCCAAGGCCGCCGACGGCGCCCCGGCCGGCTTCGACCCGCTGTCTCGCCTCGACGACGTGGTCGCCGTCTACGCCGAGCTCCTCGCCGCGTTCGCGCAGGCCGGAGCCACCTGGGTGCAGCTCGACGAGCCCGCCCTGGTCTCCGACACCTGGGACACCCCGCGCGAGCAGGTCAAGGCGGCCGTGCGCCGCGCCTACTCGGCGCTCACCGCTGCCTCGATTCCCGACGGCGGCCGGCCGGCTCTGTTCGTCGCCGCACCGTACAACCGGCTCGGCTGTGCGATCCGGGACCTGGCCGCGAGCGGTGTCGAGGCGGTGGGCGTCGACCTGGTCAAGGGCGAGGCACCGGAGCAGGACGTCGCCGGAATCGAGAACGTGACGCTGGTCGCCGGTGTCGTGGACGGCCACAACATCTGGCGCACCGACCTGGACGCGGCGGCCGCGAAGGTGGCGGCGCTGTCGAGCGTCGGGGCCGCGCGCGTCACGGTGTCCACCTCCACCTCGCTGCTGCACGTGCCGCACACCACCGCCGACGAGCCCGACCTGCCCGCCGACCTGCGCTCCTGGCTCGCGTTCGCCGACGAGAAGGTCGGCGAGGTGCTGGCGCTCGCCGCCGGCGAGGCGGCGGCACCCGAGGCGTTCCAGACCAACCGGACGGCCGTGACCAGCCGAAGGGACGCCGTCGGCGTTCTCGTGCCGAGCGTGCGCGAGCGCACGGCGGCACTGACCGACGCCGACGCGACCCGCAGCGACTACGCCACCCGGGTGGCCGCGCAGGACGCGGTGCTCGACCTGCCGGCGCTGCCGACCACCACGATCGGGTCGTTCCCGCAGACCACCGAGCTGCGGCAGGCGCGCGCCCGGCTGCGCAAGGGCGAGATCGACGACGCCGCCTACACCGAGGCGATGCGCGCCGAGATCCGCGAGGTGATCGGCCTGCAGGAGCGGCTCGGGCTGGACGTGCTCGTGCACGGCGAGCCGGAGCGCAACGACATGGTGCAGTACTTCGCCGAGCACCTCGACGGGTTCGCGACCACCCAGAACGGGTGGGTGCAGTCCTACGGGTCGCGGTGCACGCGACCGTCGATCCTGTGGGGCGACGTGTCCCGCCCGGCGCCGATCACGGTGGACTGGTCCAGGTACGCAGCCTCGCTGACCGACAAGCCGGTCAAGGGCATGCTCACCGGACCGGTGACGATCCTTGCGTGGTCGTTCGTGCGCGACGACGTCCCGCTCGCCGAGACCGCGAACCAGGTGGCGCTCGCGCTGCGCGACGAGATCACCGACCTGGAGGCCGCCGGCATCGGGATCATCCAGGTCGACGAGCCCGCGCTGCGCGAGCTGCTGCCGCTGCGCCGCGACCAGCAGCCCGCGTACCTGGACTGGTCCGTGCGCGCGTTCAGGGTCGCGACCGGCGGTGCGGCCGACGCCACCCAGGTGCACACCCACCTGTGCTACTCGGAGTTCGGCGAGGTGATCGGCGCGATCGACGGCCTCGACGCGGACGTCACCTCGATCGAGGCGGCCCGCTCCCGGATGGAGATCCTGCCCGCGGTGGCCGAGGCCGGCTTCGAGCGCGGCATCGGCCCGGGCGTGTACGACATCCACTCCCCGCGCGTGCCGAGCGAGCAGGAGATCGCCGAGCTGCTCACCGCCGCCCGCGCCTCGATCGGCGGGCGCAAGCTCTGGGTCAACCCCGACTGCGGCCTCAAGACCCGCGGCTACCCCGAGACCATCGCGAGCCTGCAGAACATGGTGAGCGCTGCTCGGGCGGTGCGCCAGGCCGGCTGAGAACCGATGGGGACCGCTGCCACCGCCGGCGGTCGGAGCGGGTGCACGACTGGGAGCCGGACCCACAACCGGGAGATTCACCATGAAGGGCAAGGCCGTCCTTTCATCCTCGGCGCCGCCGTCGGATACATGCTCGGCACCCGTGCAGGCCGGGAGCAGTTCGAGAAGATCATGGCCAGCGCGAAGTCGGCGCTCGAGCTCCCGGCCGTCAAGGACAAGGTGACGCAGGCGGAGAGCGCGATCTCCGACGTCGTGCGCGAGCAGGGCCCGAAGGTGACCGATCAGCGGGGACCCCGTCGTTCTGCGCCGCCGTGGTGCCGGGCTTGACATCATTTCCCGGCAGATTGGCCTGCGGATCCGGTTGCTGGAAGAGGAGAACGAGGGTGCTGCTCCGGGCGGCAGCGTACCTGTCCGCTTCTTCGCCTCGCGCAGCTCGGCGTACCCCCCTCCTCGACATCGGCCTGACGCAGCCAGTTGCGCAGACACGACTCGGCGATGCCGAAGTCGGCCGCGATCTGCTTGATCGTCTGTCCCGGCTCACGGTCGCGGGCCACTCGGACGACGTCGTCGCGGAACTCCTTGGAGAACGGCTTGGGCACGGTGCACATCCTCCAGCGACGCCTCACAGCGCCACAGTTCAGATGTCACCTATCCGTGCAGCAGACCCACGGGTATCCCGCCGGCGATCAAGCTGAACATCCCGAATCGTGTGCTGCTGGGGGCGAATCCGTCGAAGCAGCAGCGCGGGCACGCGTTCGCGAACCCGGAGAAGGCGCCGGAGGTGCCGGAGTACATCGCCGAGGACGAGAAGGCGTCCCGGGGTGTGGGGGTGGCGGAGTTCGAGGGTCAGGCGCCGGTGGTGTTCAAGTCGTACTTCGCGCCGGACGCCGACTTCGACCGTCACCTGCGGGATCTGGGGGTGCGGTGCACGACACGGCCGGAGCCGACAGCCGCGCAGGTTGAGCGGGTGGTGCCGCGCCTGGGCGAGGACGAGTTCGCCGACGGTGACCGGCCGCGGTCGCGGCTGGAGTCGGAGGGCGGCTGGGGTGAGCGGGATGGCCGGGACGCCCCGGGCCCGGTGCTGAAGGGCGCGGCGGCGGCGGCGCATGCGCTGAAGGTGCAGTCGGGCCGCTGACCGTCCGGGGCTGGGGTGCCTGCCGGGGGTCTCTGTGGGTCGCGCCCCTGGGGTGGGCCGGTCAGTGGGCGGCGTCGTAGGCGTCGAGGACCGGCTGGGGGACGCGGCCGCGGTCGCTGACCTTGTGGCCGTTGGCGTTGGCCCACTCGCGCACGGCGCCCAGGTCGCGCTTGCGGCTGCTCGTCGTGGCCGTGGCGCTGGTGGTGGTGGTCTTGGCGGGGCGTGCGCGGCGCCCGCCGACGCGGCGGCCGTGCTCGGTCCAGCGGTTGATGTCCTCGCGCAGCTGTGCGGCGTTGGGGTCGTTGAGGTCGATCTCGTAGGTGACGCCGTCGGTGGCGAACGTCACGGTCTGGGTGGCGGGGGATCCGTCGAGGTCGTCGATGAGCTCGATCAGGGTCTTGCTGGCCACGCGCGCTCCTGGTGTCGGTATGTGCGGTCGCGAGCGGGTACGGGCCTGTGGCTCCATCTGTGGCTCCAAACAGAGCCGCTGATGCGTGCATCTGGATGCCGGCCTCAGGTCATGACTGCCGGCCAGAAACCGCGAAATCGTGCCATTCCACGTCACTCGATGCGACTCGACGTCATCGTCGTCTGGTGTCCGAGGGGGGACTTGAACCCCCACGCCCTATACGGGCACTAGCACCTCAAGCTAGCGCGTCTGCCAATTCCGCCACCCGGACGAGTGGATGCGCCGTGCGGGTCCAAGACCCGCTGGGCAACGCCGGAAAAGATATCACGATCTGCGGGGCCTCCCGCACGCGACGAGGGCCCGCCCGGCGGTGCCGGACGAGCCCTCGTCGTCATCGTGGGGATCGGGTCAGCAGATCCCGAGGAGCTTGCAGACGATCTTCGCGAGCAGCTTGCCCAGCTGCTTGATCAGCTCCTTGAGCAGGTCGCCCGGAGACGGGGGCGGCGGGTTGCCGTCGCCGTCGCGGTCGATCGTGAACGCCGGCGTCTCGTAGGTCTCGACGTCGTCGGGGTTGGCGCGGTCGCCCAGCGCGTTCACCACCGACAGCACGAGCACGTAGTCGCCGTCCGGCACCTCGCGCTCCCGGTCGTTGTGCGACCGGGTGCCGTCCCAGGTGTAGGGCATGAACACGTTCGGCCCGCCACCCGTTCGACCGAGGTGGTCGACATCGAGGTAGTTGAAGAACCGCGGGTGCACCGGGTCGCCCCGGGTGCCGTCCGGGTTCGCCTTGTAGACGTCGATCCGCAGGTTGTCCACCGGGGCGTCCAGGTGGGCGAGGATCGTCGGCACGTCGCCGTCGGCCATCGAGTACACGTGGCCCGAGCCCTCGACGAGGTCCCAGACGCCGTTCATCGTGCAGTCGACACCGATGAGGCGGTCGCAGCCCGTCAGCTCGGCGAGCAGCGGGAACCCGTAGTCGCCCGGCGTGAGCATCGGCAGCGACTGGTAGTCACCGGCGAAGCCCGCGTACGGGACCGAGATCTGCTCGTCGCCGTTCATCAGGTAGATGAAGCCGCCGTACTGGACCTGGTCGAACTCCGGCTCCGGGCTGATCGTCACCTCGAAGGTGACCGACTTGCCCGGCTTGACCGTCACCGACGCCGGGTGGTCCACCGTCGAGGGTGCGAAGTAGAAGCCCGGCACGTCGGCCGAGTCGCCCCACTCCGCGTTCTGGCCCAGCGCCAGCGTGTCCTCGAAGGAGATCTCGTACGTCACCGGAGCGGTGCCGCCGTTGCGCACCGTGATCTCCCGCGTGACCGGGCCGCCCTCGCTCTCGCCGAGCGACAGCTTGCCGGGGGAGACGGTCGTCGTCGACAGGATCGCGTCGTCGACGTCGAGCAGGCCCGCACCCTGGTGGTTGGTCGGCTCCAGGATGCCGAGGCTCGGGTTGAGCGACCACACCGCCGGGTCGGCCGTGTTCTGGAACGCGTCCCGCACCTGCAGCGGCTCGGCGTCCGGATGGGCCTGCAGATACAGCGCCGCCGCGCCCGCCACGTGCGGCGAGGCCATGGACGTGCCCGAGTTCGATCCGTACGCGCCACCCTCGAGCGGGAGCGTCGACCAGATCGAGCCACCCGGGGCACCGAGGTCCGGCTTCAGCGACAGGTCGGCGGCGAGGCCGAACGAGCTGAAGTCGGACACCAGACCACCGGTCGGGTTCGGCGCCTGCGCGGTCTCGTCCGTCCAGGTCACCTCGGCACCGTCGTCGTCGGTCGCCGTGGCGTAGATCGCCAGGCCGTCGTCGAGCCCGACGAAGATCACCGGGATCGTGATCTCGACCTCGCCCTCGACGGTGGGGTTCACCAGGCCAGGGGCGTTGTTGTAGATGATCGCCGCGGCCGCGCCGGCCTCCTGGGCGTTGAGCGCCTTCTCGTAGAAGCTGGTGCCCACGACGCCGTCGGGGCAGGCGCCGCGCTGGACCAGCGCGATCGTGCCCGTCAGGTCGGCGTCGATGCCGCCGCAGGAGCGACCCGCGTCGGTGCCCGGCTCGCCCGCCACGCTCACCGGCAGCGTCCCCGACGTCGGGGCCTCCGGGGAGGCGCTGGCGGGCATGTAGACGATCAGCTCGCCGTCGACCTCGATCGCGTTCGCCGTGATCTCGAGGTTGTCGAACGAGGCGACGCCGATGACCTTCTCGCCGACGCCCGGGGCGCCCGCGGCGAACAGACCGAGGTCGCCCGAGTTGCCGATCGAGGCGACCATGACGACGCCCGCGTCGACCAGGTTGTCGCTGCCGACCGCCGTCGGGTACTGCGGCCACGACGCGAACGCCGAGCCGATCGACTGGTTGACGACGTCCATGCCGTCGTTGAGCGCCCGCTCCATCGCGGCGAGCATGATGTCCGCCGTCGTCGAGCCGTCGCAGCCGAACACCCGGTAGGCGCCGATCTCGGCGTCCGGGGCCACACCGCGCACGCCGCCCTCGGCGGGGTCGCCGCTGGCGCCGACGATACCGGCCACGTGGGTGCCGTGACCCTCGCAGTCGTCCGGGTCGGCGTCGGGGTGCGGCACCGGCTGATAGGACGGCGAGCTGTCGTCGGCGTTGAAGTCGTCGCCCACGAAGTCCCACCCGGCGACGACACGCTCGTTCGGGAAGTTCGACGGGTCGTCCACGCCCGAGCCACCCAGGTCGGGGTGGTCGTAGTCGACCCCGGTGTCGATGACACCGACGCGCACACCGGCACCGGTGAAGCCGAGCTCGCTCTGGGCGATGTCGGCGCCGGTCATCGTCAGCGCGCTGACCATCTCCGGGACCGTCGGCGACGGCGTGGTCGGCGCCTCGATCTCGAGCACCGGGTAGACGGCGACGACGTTGCTCGCCGTCGCGAGCACCGCTGCGTCCTCGTCGGTCGCGTCGATCGCGATGCCGTTCCACAGGTCGGTGAACACCTGCCGGACCTCGAGCTCCACGTCGAGCTCCTCGGCCTCCTGCTCCAGCTGCTCCTGGCTGCTGGCGATCGCGGCCTCGTTGCCGCCCTGCGTCGTCGGCTCGCCCTCGAGCTGGACGAACCACGCGCCCGTGGGGGAGGAGGCCGACGGCATGAACGCGTCGGTGACCGCGCTGGCCCCCAGCTCGTCGGCGCTGCCGAGGTCGGTGACGTCCGCCGGGTCGGCGGTGGCACCGGAGATCGGCACCATGGTGGCTGCCAGCAGCGCGGCCGCGCTCCCGACGGTGATGGCGCCGCGTCTCGTCCTGCGGCGCTGCAGTGGTCGACTCATGAAGGGGTCTCCTCATCTCGCGGGGGTGGCGCACGCGTCGTCGACAGGCGCTCCGAGAAAAGAATGTAGGCGAGATGTGACGATCATGTGAACACGATCACAAAATCGGTGCCCACGAACGACGTCGGCCCCGACGCCGGGAAGCGTCGGGGCCGACTGCGCGACGGTCGTGCGGAGGGGGGCCGACGACCGGTCGCGGCAGGCCGAGTGCTCAAGCTCCCGAGGGGGACGGGAAGGGTTCTCGGCCGCTGTCATGCTAGCGCGGGGCCCTCCGCCGGCCCAGGGTGCACGGGCGCATGCGCACCGGGCATCGGCGACAATGCCTGGCATGGAGACCTCGACGGCCGGCTCGCCCACCCCGACGACGGACCCGGGAGCGGCGGCGATCCCGCTGCTGGACGCCGGCCTCCCCGACTTCCCCGCGCTCACGCCCGAGCGGCTGCGCGACGCCGTGCTCGCCGCGACCGCGGCGCAGCGGGCCGTCTGGGACGAGGTGGCAACCGACCCGGAGCCGCCGACGGTCGCGAACACCCTCGACAGGATCGAGGCGGCCCGCGCCGACGTGCGGCACGCCTTCTGGGCGCTGTACACGCTCGCCGGCTCGGCGGCCGACGACGCCACCCGCGCCGCCGAGAGCGAGCTCGCCCCGGTGATGGCCGCCCATCGCGACGCGTTCTACCTCGACAAGCGTCTCTACGAGCGGCTGCGCACGCTGCGCGACGGCCTCGTCGACCCGGACCCCGAGGTGGCCTGGCTGCTGCACCGCTACCTCGAGGACTTCGAGCGCGCCGGCATCGCGCTCGACGACGCCGAGGCGGCCCGGCTGCGCGAGCTCAACACCGCCATCAGCGCCGCCCAGACCGAGTTCGCGCAGCGCGCAGCCGCGGGCATGGCGGCGGCCGCGGTGCACGTCGAGGACGAGCGCCTGCTCGCCGGGCTGCCCGCCGAGACCGTGTCCGGGCTGCGGCGCTCCGCCGCCGACCGCGGAACCGACGGCGCCCTCGTCACCTTCATCCTCCCGACGGCGCAGCCGATCGTCACGCAGAGCCCGAGCCGTGAGCTGCGCGAGCGCGTGCACCGCGCCTCGGTGGCGCGCGGCTCCGGCGTCGACCCCGCGAGCGACACCCGCGAGCTCGTGCTCCGCCTCGCGCGTCTGCGCGCCGAACGTGCCGTCATGCTCGGCCACCCCCACCACGCGGCGTACGTCGCCGCCGGCGGCACGGCCCGTTCGACCGACGCCGTCGCCGGCATGCTCGCGCAGCTCGCGGGGCCCGCCGTGCGCAACGCGCACGCCGAGGCCGACGAGCTGCAGCAAGCGCTGACACGCGACGATCCGGACGCGACGCTGCAGCCCTGGGACTGGGGCTACTACGCCGACCGCGTCCGGTCGGAGACCTACCAGGTCGACGAGGCCGCGCTGCGCCCCTACCTCGAGCTCGACAACGTGCTGCTCGGCGGCGTCTTCCTCGCCGCCGAGCGGCTCTACGGGCTCACCTTCGCCGAGCGACCCGACCTGCCCGGCTACGCCGACGGTGTCCGCGTCTTCGAGGTCACCCGCCCCGACGGCAGCCGCGGCGGTCTGTTCGTCGCCGACTACTACGCCCGCGAGGGCAAGCGCGGCGGCGCCTGGATGCACCAGCTCACCGAGCCGTCACGGCTGACCGGCGAGCTGCCCGTCGTCGTCAACAACCTCAACGTCACCCGGCCCGCGCCGGGCGAGCCCACGCTGCTCACCTGGGACGAGGTCACGACGGCGTTCCACGAGTTCGGCCACGCGCTGCACGCGCTGCTCAGCGACGTCCACTACCCGTCGCTGTCCGGCACCGCGGTGCCGCGCGACTTCGTCGAGTACCCCTCGCAGGTCAACGAGATGTGGGCGTGGCACCCCGAGATCCTCGCCAGCTACGCGCGCCACCACGAGACCGGCGAGCCCATGCCCGCGCACCTCCTCGACGCGCTGCGCGAGTCGCAGGCCTGCGGCGAGGGGTTCCGCACCACCGAGTTCCTCGCGGCCGCGCTGCTCGACCAGGCCTGGCACACCCTCGCCCCCGACGAGGTGCCCACCGACGTCGCCGACGTCGAGGCGTTCGAGGCCCGGGCCCTCGCCGAGGCCGGCGTGGCGATGGAGACCGTGCCGCCGCGCTACCGCACCACGTACTTCAACCACGCCTTCGGTGGCGGTTACGACGCCGGCTACTACTCCTACATCTGGAGCGAGGTGCTCGACGCCGACACCGTCGAGTGGTTCCGCACCGAGGCCGCGCAGGGCGACGACGGCGGGCTCAACCGGCAGGCCGGCGACCGCTTCCGCGACGCGCTGCTCGCGCGCGGCCACTCGCGCGACCCGCTCGCCTCCTACCGCGAGCTGCGCGGTCGCGACGCCGACATCGGGCCGCTGCTGCGCCGTCGTCGGCTCACCGGGGAGGGCTGAGCGTGTTCACCGGCATCATCGAGGAGCTCGGCACCCTGGCGGCGCGCACCGACGGCGCCGAGTCGAGCGTGATCGAGGTCCACGCCTCGACGGTCGCGACCGACCTGCGGCACGGCGACTCGGTCGCGGTCGACGGCGTCTGCCTCACGGTCACCTCGGCGACCGGCTCCGGCTTCACCGCCGACGTCATGGCCGAGACGCTCGCACGCTCGACGCTCGGTCGGCTGCGCACCGGCGACCCCGTGAACCTCGAGCGCGCGATGCGCGCCGACGGCCGCTTCGGCGGCCACGTCGTGCAGGGCCACGTCGACGCCACGACGACCGTGCTCGCACGCGAGCCCGGGGAGGCGTGGGAGGTCGTCACGCTCGCGCTGCCCGAGCAGCTGCGCCCCTACGTCGTGCACAAGGGCTCGATCGCGCTCGACGGCGTCTCGCTCACCGTCTCGGCGCGCGACGACACCACGTTCGCGGTCAGCCTCGTCCCGACCACCCTGCAGCTGACCACGCTGGGCGTGCGCCGCCCCGGCGACGAGGTCAACGTCGAGGTCGACGTGCTCGCCAAGTACGTCGAGTCGATGCTGCGCCACGGCCACCTCACGCACCCGACCACGATGGAGACCTCCCGATGACCACCGCCCCGATCGACCCGGGCGTCGACGCCGTCCGGATCTGCCGCGAGCTGATCCGGATCGACTCCTCCAACTACGGTGACGACTCCGGACCCGGGGAGCGCGAGGTCGCCGAGAAGGTCGTCGAGCTGCTGACCGAGGTGGGCTACGACCCCACCTACGTGGAGTCCCGCCCGCGCCGCGGCACCGTGCTGCTGCGCATCCCGGGTCAGGACCCCACCCGCCCGGCGCTCGTCGTGCACGGCCACACCGACGTCGTGCCCGCGCAGGCGTCGGACTGGAAGATGGACCCGTTCGGCGGCGACGAGATGGACGGCATGATCTGGGGCCGTGGCGCCGTCGACATGAAGGACATGGACGCGATGATCCTCGCCGTCCTGCGCGACATGCGCCGCACCGGGTGGCAGCCCGCCCGGGACCTCGTCGTCGCGTTCTTCGCCGACGAGGAGGCGGGCGGCAAGCTCGGCGCCAGCTGGGTCGTCGACAACCACCCGGAGTGGTTCGAGGGCGCCACCGAGGCGATCAGCGAGGTCGGCGGCTTCAGCATCGAGCTCGACGGGCGCCGCACCTACCTGCTGCAGACCGCGGAGAAGGGCATCGCGTGGTTGCGGCTGGTCGCCGACGGCACCGCGGGGCACGGCTCGCAGGTCAACGTCGACAACGCGGTGACGCGCCTCGCCGAGGCCGTCGCCCGCATCGGGCGGCACCGGTTCGACACGACCCTCGGCCCGACCGTGACGGCGTTCCTGCGCGGTGTCGCCGACCTGCTCGGCAAGCGGTTCGACGCCGAGGACCCCGCGAGCATCGAGGACCTGGTCGCATCGCTCGGCCCGATGAGCAAGTTCGTCGGCTCCACCACGGCCGACTACGCCAACCCGACCCAGCTCGACGCCGGCTACAAGGCCAACGTCGTCCCGGGGCAGGCGAGCGCCGCCGTCGACGTCCGGTTCCTGCCGGGTCACGAGGAGGACGTGCTCGCGACCGTGCGCGAGCTCGCGGGGGAGGGTGTGCGGGTCGAGGACATCCACCGCGACATCGCGCTCGAGGTGCCGTTCTCGGGCGACCTCGTCGACGCCATGGTCGCCTCGCTCGACGCCGAGGACCCGGGCGCCCAGGTGCTGCCCTACATGCTCTCGGGCGGCACGGACAACAAGTCGCTCGCGCGGCTCGGCATCACCGGCTACGGGTTCGCGCCGCTGCGGCTGCCTCCCGAGCTCGACTTCGCCGGCATGTTCCACGGCGTCGACGAGCGCGTGCCCGTGGAGTCGGTGGAGTTCGGGGTGCGGGTGCTGCGGCGGTTCCTGCAGACCTGCTGAGGCCCGCCGGTGGGTGCGGTCGGCCGCGTCAGAGCGTGGAGCTCACGCGGATGATCCGACGCCGCAGCCACACCTTGCGGTGCCCGCCCACGTAGAGGCGCAGCCGGGCCAGCTCCCACTTGCCGTACTCCGCCTCCTCGGTGAGCATGCGGCGCACCTCGCCTCGTGACGCGGTGCGCGGGAGCGTGAGCACCTTGACCTCGTAGGAGGGTGCGGGTCGCGACCCGCTCGTACGCGGCATGCGCATCACTGTATAGCGCTGTGCGCGGTACGGCGCGGACCGCTACGTTTGCGCCTATGGCCACCGATCCGCGTGCAGCTCTCGACCGACTCGTCGCCGCGCTCCACGCCCACCTGGAGGCTGCGACGACCGCCCAGGACCCCGAGGAGGACGCGGTCCTGGACGCCGCGTCGGCCCTGGCCGACGCCTTCGACGCCTACGACGAGGCGCTCTACGACGCCACCGGCGTCGACACCCCGTTCTACCTGGACGACGACGACCTCGACGACGACGACGAGGACGACGACGCGGACGAGGAGGACGACGACCTGGAGGACCTCGACGACCTCGACGACGAGGACGCGGACGAGGATGACGACGACGCGGACGACGACGAGGACGCCGACGACGAGGACGACGACCTCGACGAGGACGAGGACGACGACGAGCGCTGAGCGCCCGGCGCGGCTCAGCGCGGCGTGGGCGTGGTGATCTCGTCGAGCACGTCGCGGATCTCGTCCGGCAGCTCCAGGTCGACGGCGGCGAGCGAGCCGCGCAGCTGTGCGGGAGTCCGAGCACCGACGACGACGCTGCTCACGCCGGGCGCGTCGCGCGCCCAGGCGAGCGCGACCTCCACGGGCGCACGCCCCAGCCCGTCGGCGGCGGTGGCGACCGCCTCGACGACACGGCGCGCCTCCGCCGTCAGGTAGGGCTCGACGAACCCGCGCAGGTGCGGCGACGCGGCGCGCGAGTCGGCGGGCACCGAGTGCCGGTACTTCGCCGACAGCACACCGCGGCCGAGGGGCGACCAGGCGATCAGGCCGACGCCCAGCGCCTCGGCGGCCGGCAGCAGCTCGGCCTCGGCAGAGCGGTTGAGCAGCGACATCTCGGTCTGCACGCACGCCAGACCCGGGTCGCCCTCCAGCAGCGTCGCCAGCCGCGCCACCTGCCAGGCCGGGTGGTTCGCCAGCCCGACGTACCGGGCGCGGCCGGACCGCACCGCGTGGGCGAGCGTGCTCGCGGTCTCGTGCGCGGGCGTGCCGGGGTCCGGCGCCTGCACGAGCCACACGTCGACGTGGTCGGTGCCGAGGCGCCGCAGCGTCTCGTCGAGCGAGCGCAGCAGCGCGCCCCGCGAGGCGTCGACCCGTCCGTGCGCGACGCCGGAGCGCGCCGCGATCACGAGCTCGTCGCGGTCGACCTCCTCTCGGAGCAGCCCGCCGATGATGTCGAGCGCCCCGCCGTCGGAGTAGGTCGCCGCGGTGTCGAGCAGGCTGCCGCCGGCGTCGAGGAAGACCTTGAGCTGCTCGGCGGCCTCGTGCTCGTCGGTGTCGCGCCCCCACGTCATCGTGCCGAGCCCCACCGACGAGGTCCGCAGACCCGTGCGCCCCAACCGCCGCCACTCCATGCAGGCAGGTTAGTGGTCCGGCAGCGCCCAACTACTCTTGCGCCTCGTGTCCTTCTTCGAAGCGGTGATCCTCGGTCTCGTCCAGGGCCTGACGGAGTTCCTGCCGATCTCCTCGAGCGCGCACCTGCGGATCGTCGGGGACCTGCTCGGCGCCGACCCGGGGGCGGCGTTCAGCGCGATCACGCAGATCGGCACCGAGGCGGCGGTGCTGCTCTACTTCCGGCGCGACATCGCCCGCATCGTCAGCCGCTGGGTCAAGTCGCTGCCCGTCGGTCCGTGGGCGCGGCAGGTGCCGTCCGACGACCCGGACGCGCGGATGGGCTGGTACGTCATCCTGGGGTCGATCCCGATCGTCGTGCTCGGGCTGCTGTTCCAGGACGCGATCGAGCACGCCCTGCGCAACCTCTGGATCACCGCGGCGGTGCTCGCGGGGTTCGCGATCATCCTCGGCTGGGCCGACCACGTGGGCGCCAAGACCAAGACGCTGCGCGAGCTGACGTTGCGCGACGGCATCCTCTTCGGTCTCGCGCAGGCGCTCGCGCTCGTGCCGGGCGTGTCGCGCTCGGGCGGCACGATCACCGCCGGGTTGCTGCTGGGCTACACGCGCGAGGCCGCCGCGCGCTACTCGTTCCTGCTCGCCATCCCCGCCGTCATGGGGTCCGGCCTCTACCAGGTGGTCAAGAGCGGCGGGACCGGCGGCGACGCCGGCACGGTGGCGACGATCGTCGCGACGCTGGTGGCCTTCGTCGTCGGCTATCTCGTGATCATCGCCTTCCTGAAGATCGTCTCCACCTACTCCTACCGGGGCTTCGTCTACTACCGGATCGGGCTGGCGGCCGTGGTCGTGCTGCTCCTCGTCGCCGGTGTCGTCGACCCCCTGCCCGCCGGATAGGCTCGGCACCGTGCAGAGCTGGAGCGACCCCGAGATCCCCGACGTCGAGGGACAGGGGCCGGTCCCACGGCTCCACGACACCGCCTCGGGCGAGCGCCGTGAGCTGAGCGGTGCCGGCGGGCGGGTCGGCCTCTACGTCTGCGGCATCACGCCGTACGACTCCACCCACCTGGGCCACGCGGCCACCTACGTCGCGTTCGACACCCTCGTGCGGGCGTGGCTCGACGCCGGCCGCAACGTCACGTACGTGCAGAACGTCACCGACGTCGACGACCCGCTGCTCGAGCGTGCGGAGGAGACCGGTGTGGACTGGCGCGAGCTGGCCGAGACCGAGATCGCGCGCTTCCGCTCCGACATGGAGGCGCTGCGCGTCATCCCGCCGACCCGGTACGTCGGCGTCGTCGAGTCGGTCGACAAGGTCGCCGCGGCGGTCTCGGACATGCTCCACCAGGGCAGCGCCTACGTCGTCGGCGACGACGTCTACGCCGACCTGGCCTCCGACCCGCTCGTCGGGTCGGTCAGCCACCTCGACGACGCCGAGATGGACGCGCTGTTCGCCGAGCGCGGCGGCGACCCGGACACCCCGGGCAAGCGGCACCCGCGCGACCCGCTGCTGTGGCGCGGCGCACGACCGGGGGAGCCCTCCTGGCCCGGCGGCGACCTCGGCGAGGGGCGCCCCGGCTGGCACATCGAGTGCGCCGTCATCGCGCGTGACGGGCTGGAGATCCCGTTCACGGTGCAGGGCGGCGGCTACGACCTGGTGTACCCGCACCACGAGATGTCGACGGCGCACCTGCGCGAGTGCACCGGCGTCACCCACCCGGCCGACGCCTTCGTGCACACGGGGCTGGTCGGCTACCAGGGCCACAAGATGAGCAAGTCGCTCGGCAACCTCGTGTTCGTGAGCGAGCTGCTCGGCGACGGCGTCCCGGCCGACGTCGTACGGCTCGTGCTGCTCGGGCAGCACTACCGCACGGACTGGGAGTACACGACCGACCTGCTGTTCGACGCGGCGCAGCGCTGGCAGCGGTGGCGCGACGCCGCCCACCTCGCGGGCGACGCCGACGAGTCGGCCGCGGTCGCGCGGCTGCGCGAGGCGGTCGCCGACGACCTGGACACCCCGACCGCGCTGGCGGTCGTCGACGAGTGGTCCCGCCGCCCGGGCCGTGGACGCGGCATCGTGCCGGCGGTCGCGGCGCTGCTCGGCGTCGAGATCGGCTGAGCCGGCCGACGCCGTCCGGCCGGTCGGTCAGCCCGCGTCGCCCCCGCCGCCGCGGCGGCGCAGGTAGCGCTCGAACTCGCGGGCGATCGCCTCGCCGCTGGCCTCGGGCAGGTCGACGGTGTCCTTGGCCTCCTCGAGCTGCCGCACGTACTCGGCGACCTCGGGGTCCTCGGCGGCCAGCTCGTCGACGCCCCGCTGCCAGGCGGCTGCGTCCTCGCTCAGCTCGCCGGTGGGGATCGGCTCCGCGAGGACCTCCTCGAGCGCGGACAGCAGTGCGAGCGTCGCCTTGGGGGAGGGCGGCTGCGACACGTAGTGCGGCACGGCGGCCCAGATCGAGAGCGTGTGCATGCCGCGCTCGGCCGCCATGTGACCGAGCACGCCGACGATGCCGGTCGGGCCCTCGTACTCGCTGGCCTCGACGCCCAGCAGCGCCTGCACCTGCGGGTCGTCGGAGGAGGTCTGCACCGGGATCGGTCGGGTGTGGGGCGCGTCGGCGAGCAACGCCCCGACCGTGACGACGGTGCCGACCCGCAGCTCCTCGGCGGCGTCGAGGAGCTCGTTGCAGTAGGTGCGCCAGCGCATCGACGGCTCGGTGCCCTGTACGAGCACGACGCTGCGGCCCAGGCCCGGGCTGAGCGCGATCGAGACCGTGGTCACCGGCCACTGGATCGAGCGGGTGCCGTCCGCGTCGCGGCTGACCATCGGGCGGTTGACCTGGAAGTCGTGGTACGGCTCGGGGTCGAGCGTGCGCACCTCGCGCGCGCGCCACGCCTCCGCGAGGGTCGCGACCGCCGCCGAGGCCGCCGAGCCCGCGTCGTTCCAGCCCTCGAACGCGGCGATCATGATCGCCGGGGGGACCTCGGGCCGGTCCGCTGCGTGCCTGGGAGTGCTCACGACGCCAGCCTAATCGCGCGGCGCCCGGCACCCCCTGCGAGGTTCGCCCTCGGCGGAGGGTCGCGACGCCGTCGTCGGCGGCGCCGGACCTGCCCGGCGGCACGACGGGGACCAAGGACCCTGCCGCGCCGCCGAGGAGCCGCGCAGACTGGTGGCCTGACCACCGCCGCGTGGCCGACTGGAGGCAGAGCGCCATGGACGTCGTCGTCGTGTACGAGACGCATTTCGGGCAGACGCGGGCTGTCGCCCTCGAGGTCGCGGAGGGGGCGCGCAGCGCCGGTGCGGCGGTGAGCGTCGTCACCGTCGACGCCGCCTCGCCCGACCTGGTGGCCGGCGCCGACCTCCTGGTCGTCGGGGCACCGACGCACGCGGAGGGCATGAGCCGCCCGCGGACACGCGGCTGGGCGCACCCGCAGACGGTGGGCACGCACGGTGACGTCGGCGACGGCGTCCGCGAGTGGCTGCACGGCGTGCCGGCGTCCGGGGCGGGGCAGCGCGCGGCGGCGTTCGACACCCGGCTGCCGTTCGCGATGGCCGGCGGTGCCGCCCGAGGCGTCGCCAGGGCGCTGCGCGCCCACGGCTTCGCGCTCGCCGTCGAACCCGAGGGGTTCGTGGTCGTGGACATCGACGGGCCCCTGCAGAAGGGCGAGCTGGCACGCGCGCGCTCCTGGGGTGCCGCCCTCGTGCGCGCAGCGGCGGCCCCCGCGACGCCTTGAGCGTCAGGGGCCGTCCGTCCGGTCGTGAACGACACGGGCCGGGAGGACGGCCGACGCTGCGCTGGCGGCGGCGCCGGGACCCTCGCCGGCGGTGGGCGCCCCACGCTCCGCGGCGCCCGGCCGGGCTGCCAGCAGCGCCCACAGCGTGCACGTGAGGTCGACCGCCTCCTGCAGCCACGCGCCGACGATCGCCGGGAGCGCGCCGGCGGCGGCGACCAGCATCAGCACGACCGACAGCCCGACGCCGATGACGATGGCCTGCCACGCCACCCGCATCGTGCGTCGCCCGATCCGGACCGCCTGCACGGTCCGCGAGAGGTCGTCGAGCATCACGACGACGTCGGCCGACTCGCTGGCCGCCGTCGACCCCTTGGCGCCCATCGCCACACCGATGTCGGCGACGGCCAGGACCGGGGCGTCGTTGATCCCGTCCCCGATCATCATGACCGGGCGGTCGGGCACCGACCCGACGATGTCGACCTTGTCCCGCGGCAGCAGCTCGGCGCGGACGTCGTCGATGCCGACCTCGGCGGCGACGTGCCGTGCCGTGTCGCCGGTGTCGCCGGTGACGACGAGGACGGAGCGCACCCCGGTCGCACGCAGCGCGGCCACGGTCGCCGCGGCCTCGCCGCGCACGGGGTCCGCGAGACCGATGACCCCGGCGTCGCGGCCGTCGACGGCGACGTGCACACCGGTGCGTCCGGGGGACGGGTGCGCCAGCTCCGCCCCGCCCACGGCGTCCGACACGAAGCTGCGCTTGCCCACCACGACGCGACGCCCGTCCACCGTCGCTGTGACGCCGTGCGCCGTGCGCTCCTCGACGTCGTGCGCGGCGGGGACCGGCGACCCCTCGGCGGCCGCGACGATCGCCGCAGCGAGCGGGTGGGTGGAGTACCGCTCCACCGCGGCGGCGAGCCGGAGGACCTCGCTCGGCTCGAACGGGTCCGTGGCGCGGACCTCGACGACCTCCGGTCGGCCGCGCGTCAACGTGCCGGTCTTGTCGAGGGCGACCGTGCGGACGTGGGCGAGACGCTCCAGGATCGACGCCGACTTGCAGATGATGCCCGACCGCGCGGCGCGCGACGTGCCCGCCATGAACGCGACGGGGGCGGCGATGATGAGCGGGCAGGGGGTCGCGACGACGAGCACCTCGGCGAACCGGACGGGGTCGCCGGTGAGAGCCCAGGCCGTGGCGCCGATCGTGTACGCGAGCACGCTGAACGGCAGCGCGACCCTGTCGGCGAGCCGGACGAACGGCGCCTTCGAGGTCCGCGCCTGCGCGACCAGCGCGATGATCGCCTGGTACTGCGACCCGGCGGCCGTCGTCGTCGCGCGGACGAGCGCGGGAACCGTGGTGTCGATCGATCCCGACATCACGGCGTCGCCGCGACGGCGCTCGACGGGCAGCGGCTCACCGGTGAGGGAGGCCTCGTCGAACGCCGCGTCGTCGGTGAGCAGGACGCCGTCGACGGGCACGACCTCGCCGGGCTTGACCCAGAACCGGTCCCCGGCGCGGATCTCGTCGACCGGGACGTCGACGACACTGCCGTCGGGCCGTGCGAGGTGGGCCAGACGCGGCGCGCGCTCGAGCAGGGCGCCCAGCTCCCGGGCCGCACGGTTCGTCGCGTAGTCCTCGAGGGCCTCGCCGCCGGCGAGCATCAGGCACACCACGAGCGCCGCCCAGTGCTCGCCGACGAGGACGGTGGCCGCGATGGCGGTGGCTGCGAGGACGTCGACGCCGTAGGACCCCTTCCGCAGCGTCTGCACCATGTGCCGGGCCTGCCGCACCATGACCAGGGCGGCGAAGGCCGACACCAGCACCCGCGCGGGTGCCGCATGACCCGCGAGCTCCAGCACACCCGCGACGGTCCCGACCGCCAGCGTCACGAGGACCGCGGGGTAGGCGCGTGTGCGTCTGAGGAGCTCCACCGACCAAGCATGTCGTGAGCGCGGCAGCCCGACCAGGGCCGGTGGTCCTAGGTCCTTCGGGCCTGTCGAGCGCCCCGCGCACGGCGCAGACTCGTGGGGGAGGTCCGCTCCGACGGCAGCCGAAGGAGACGACGATGGGCGAGCAGATACCGGTCGCACTCACCTTCCTGGGTGCCGCCGGCACCGTGACCGGGAGCCGGTTCCTCGTCGAGAGGGCGAGCCGGCGGCTGCTGGTCGACTGCGGCCTCTACCAGGGCGGGAGGGCGTGGCGACGACGCAACTGGGCTCCGTTCCCGGTGCCGCCGGAGACGATCGACGACGTCGTCCTCAGCCACTGCCACCTCGACCACTGCGGGTACCTGCCGGTGCTGGTGCGGGACGGCTTCGACGGCCCGGTGCGGCTGAGCGCGGGCACCGCTGCGCTCGCCGGCATCGTGCTGCGCGACAGCGGCCACCTGCACGAGCGCGACGCCGAGGTCGCCCGGACCGCGGGGTGGTCGCGCCACGACCCGCCGCTGCCGCTGTACACCGTGGCCGACGCCGAGCGAGCCGTCGAGCGGTTCATGCCCGTCGGCTTCGACGCCGATGTCGACCTCGGGGACGACGTCGCGATCAGGCTGGTGCGGGCCGGTCACGTCCTGGGGTCGGCGAGCGTGCTCGTGACCGCCGGCACGAGCCGCGTCCTGTTCTCCGGCGACCTCGGCCGCCCGCACCACCCGGTGCTGCGTCCGCGCCCTGCACCGCCCGCCGCGCGTACGGTCGTGATCGAGTCCACCTACGGCGACCGCGAGCACCCCGTGACCTCCCGTCCGCACGCGGCCTTCGCCGACGCCGTCCGGCGCACCGTCGACCGCGGCGGCTCCGTGCTGGTGCCGGCGTTCGCGGTCGACCGCACCGAGCTGGTGCTGCACGCGCTCTCCACGATGATGCGGGCGGGTGAGATCCCGGTCGTGCCCGTCTTCGTGGACAGCCCGATGGCGCTCGCTGCGCTCGACGTCTACCGCGGACCGGCCGCGGCCGGCGAGATGCGTGCGGACACCCCGCTGCGGGTGGACCTGCCGTCGCTGCACGCCGCGAGGACGCCGGAGGAGTCGATGGCGCTCAACTCCCCGGAGCGCCCCTGCATCATCGTCTCGGCCTCGGGGATGGCGTCGGGCGGGCGCGTGGTCCACCACCTGCGGCACCTGCTGCCCGACCGCCGCCACTGCGTGGTCCTCACCGGCTACCAGGCGGTGGGCACGCGGGGACGGGCGCTCCTCGACGGCGCGCGCGAGCTGAAGATGATGGGCAGGTACGTCCCGGTCCGGGCCGAGGTCGTCGAGGACGAGGAGTTCTCCGTCCACGCCGACGCGAGCGAGCTCGTGGCGTGGCTGCGCCAGATGCCCGAGCCGCCGGAGACCGTCTACGTCGTGCACGGGGAGCCTGGCGCCGCCGAGTCGCTGGCCGAGCGCATCCGCGGCGAGATCGGGTGCGTCGCCGTGGTGCCACGGCTCGAGGAGCGGGTGCTGGTGGACTGACCGGCGGTCGTCGTGGGACGCGCGGCTCGGACCAGGCCGACCGGCCAGCCCAGCTGCGCGACGGACAGGACGCCAGGGTTCGCCAGCACGCCGACGCTCAGCCAGGTGTCGACGTCGAGCCCGTGACCCCGGGGCCCAGCAGCGCCGCGACCACGGCAGCACGATCGCGAGCGCCTCCCGCTCACGCGCCGCCGTCGCTCGAGGCGGTGACGACCTCGGCTCGGTTCAGTGACTGCGCTGCCGGTCCTGGCGGTTGTCACGAGAGCCAGCGGACCCCGGTCGAGGGATCCCGCCGGATCGCTGTGCGTCAGGGACGTCAGGCTGCCGAGGTGCCGAAGGCGGCGAGCGACACGGGCTGCCACTCCCTCCAGCCGCGCAGCCGCTCGGCGTAGATCTCCTCGATCTCCGGGAGCACCCGTCCCAGGATGATGCGGCGCGGCGGCTGCTCGGCGTCGACGACCGCGAGGATCGCGGGCGTGGTGGCGACGGGGTCGCCGACCACGAGCTCGGGGGCGTCGACCGCGCGGGTGGCCGCGTAGGCCGGCAGCTCCGCACTGCGCCGCGCACCGCGGGGGAGCCAGTCGGTGGCGTACGGTCCGGGCTCCACGCACGTGACATGGATGCCGAACCCGGCGACCTCCTGCGCGAGCGAGTCGCTGATGGCCTCCACGGCCCACTTCGACGCGTGGTAGGCGCCGATACCGGGATAGGCACGTACGCCGCCCTCGCTGGTGACCTGCAGCAGGTGGCCGCCACCCTGACCGCGCAGCACCGGCAGCACCGCCTGCGTCACCCACACGGTGCCGAAGAAGTTCGTCTCCAGCTGGTCGCGCAGCTCCCGCTCGGTCAGCTCCTCGACCATGCCGAAGTGCCCGTAGCCGGCATTGTTCACGACGACGTCGATGCGGCCGAACCGCCGCACCGCCAGGTCGATGCTCTCGAACACCCGCTCGCGGTCCGTGACGTCGAGCGCGAGCGGCAGCACCGAGTCGCCGAACCGCGCGACCACGTCGTCCAGCGCACCCGCGTCGCGCGCCGTCGCGACCACCCGGTCGCCACGCTCGAGGGCCGCCTCGGCCCAGAGTCGGCCGAAGCCGCTCGAGGTCCCGGTGATGAACCACACCTTGCTCATGTGTCGATCTCCTCTCGATCGGCTCCATCGTCCGAGAGGAACGCACATGCCACCAGCGACTGTTCAGCACATCCGACATTCCGCTCGGGCATGATGGATCGGTGTCCACCGTCCGCGCCAGGTGTTCCTGAGGGTCAGCGATGAGCCTCGACGTCCACCCCCAGCTCCTGCGCACGCTGCGGGCGGTGATCGAGACCGGCTCGTTCACCGGCGCGTCCGAGCGGCTCGGGTTCACGCAGTCAGCGGTGTCGAAGCAGGTCGCCGCGCTGGAGTCGGCCGCCGGCGTCCAGCTGTTCCGCCGGGGTTCGCGCGGCATCGAGCCCACGGCGGCCGGACTGCGACTCGCGGGTCGGGCAGCAGCGGTGATCGATCAGCTCGACGCCGCCCGCCGCGAGCTCGACGCAGTCCCGGCCCCCGTCGGCGGACGCGTCGCTCTCGGCGGCTTCCCGACGACGGCGATGGTCCTGGTCCCGCGCGCGTTGGCGCGGCTCCGCGCCGAGCACCCGTCGGTGCAGGTCGACTACGTGGAGTCCTCCACGCCGGTGCAGCTGCGGCGACTGCGTGCGGGCCGCCTCGACCTCGCCGTCGTCGCGGCGGGTGAGGGCCTGCCCGACTGGGACCTGACCGGCGTCGAGACCGAGGAACTGCCGTCCGCCCCGCTGATGGTCGCCGTCGCGGCGGGGCACCGGTTCGCCCGCGCCGGGCGGGTCGAGGTCGCGGAGCTGGAGGACGAGGTGTGGATCGCCGGGCGCGGCGTGCGGGGGGAGCCGCAGTTCGGTGCGTGGCCGACGCTGCCCCGCCCGGTCATCGGGGCCGAGCTCTCCGAGTGGTCGTCGCGCTTCGGGTATGTCGCCGCTGGGCTGGGCATCACGACGGTGCCCGGCCTGGCCGTCGATGCGCTCCCGGCAGGCGTGGTGGCGGTGGCGGTGGAGGACCCGCGGTGGCGAGGCCGCGGGATGCTGCTCGCGCACGTCGGGCGCCTCGACCCCGCTGCGTCACTGGTGCACGACGTGCTGCACCAGGTCTCGGGCGCGATCGCCACCGCGGCCCGGGGGAAGTGACACACAGCGGCTCCGACGTCGGCTCGGTTCGGCGAGCGCGCTGCCGAGAGCGGCGAGTGCCGGCAGCGCGGGCAGGCCGTGATGCGAAGCAATCATCCAGACCCGTGCGGAGGGGAGTGGTGGGGGCGACGCTGGCACCTGCTCTGGGCGGTCAGGGCTGACGACGAAGGTGCGACATCGCCACCTGTTGAGCCGTGCGAGCCGGACGGCGCCCGATGCGACTAGCCTCGACTGCATTGCCGTCCGCCAGACCTGGAGTCTCGTTGAACCTCTCCGATCACAGCGTTTCCGCAGGTGAGAAGCCTGCAGCAGCCCACACGCTCACGGCCGTGCTGTGGGACATGGACGGCACCCTCGTCGACTCCGAGCCCTACTGGCTCGCGGCGGAGCGCGATCTCGTCGAGGCCGCGGGCGCCACGTGGAACCCGGAGATCCTGCCGCACATGATCGGCAGCGCGCTGATGCGCAGCGCGAACCTGCTGCGGGAGTGGTTCGCGCTCGACCTCGAGCCGCAGGTCATCGTCGACACCCTCATCGACGGCGTCCTCGACCGGATGGCGCGCGACGGCGTGCCGTGGCGGCCCGGCGCCCGTGAGCTGCTGCTGGCGCTCGGCGAGGCCGGTGTGCCGTGCGCGCTGGTGACGATGTCCTGGCAGCGGATGGTCGACGTCGTGCTCGAGCAGCTGCCGGAGGGCGCCTTCGGCGCGGTCGTCACCGGCGACCGGGTCGCGCGCGGCAAGCCCCACCCGGAGCCGTACCTGACCGCGGCCGACGAGCTCGGCGTCGACATCGCCCGCGCGGTGGCGATCGAGGACTCGCTCCCCGGGCTCGCCTCCGCCGAGGCCTCCGGCGCCCGGGTGCTCGCCGTCGAGGCGCACGTGCCGCTGCCGGCAGCGCCCGGCCGCAGCCGCCTGACGACGCTCGCGGGCGTCGGTGTCGCCGACCTCGACGCGATCGCTGGCGGCGCCGTCGTCGACGTGGTCGGTGCGTAGCAACGGCCTGCGCCTCGGCTCGATCCGGGGCGTCCCCGTCTACCTCACCTCGGGGTGGGCGGTCATCGCGCTCGTGCTCGTGGTGCTGTTCGCACCGACCGTGCAGCGCGTGCTCGGGCTCGGCCTCGTGCCGGCCGCGGTCGTCGCCGCCGGCGTGCCGCTGCTGCTCGCGCTCAGCGTGCTGCTCCACGAGCTCGCGCACGGGCTCACCGCGCAGCGGCTGGGCGTCACGGTGCGCGAGTACGTGCTGTCGCTGTGGGGCGGGCACACCGCGTTCCACAGCGCGATCGACCGGCCCGGCGCGTCCGCGCTGGTCGCGGTCGTCGGCCCGGCGACCAACGGTGTGCTCGCCGCCGTGTTCTGGTGGGCCAGCGAGGCGGTCGCCTCGCCCGCCGCACGGCTCGTGCTCGCGGCCGTCGCCTTCACCAACGTCTTCGTCGCGGTCTTCAACGCGCTGCCCGCGCTGCCGATGGACGGCGGCCGGCTGCTCGAGGCGCTCGTGTGGCGGGTACGCGGCGACCGCGACCTCGGCACGCTCGTCGCGGCGCGCGTCGGGCAGGTGGTCGCGGTGCTCGTCGGCCTCGTGTCGCTCTACCTCGGTGCCGGCCGCGGCCGGCCGGACTGGGTGACCGTGATCTGGGGCGTCCTCATCGCCTCGATGCTCTGGCAGGGAGCGAGCGCGGCCGCGCGGCTCGCGCGCGCCCGCCGCGGCACCCGCGACGTCGACCTGTCGCAGTGGGTCGTGCCGGTGCTGCTGGTGCCCGAGCGGGCACCGGTGGCGGCCCTCCCCGGCAGGCTCGCCGGGACGGCGCCCGGCGCCGTCGTCGTGCTCGGCGACCAGGTCGGGCGCCCGGTCGCCTGGGTGCAGCCCGACTCGGTCGCGGCGGTCCCCGAGGCGGTGCGCGGCACGACGCCGCTGTCGGCCCTCGGCCAGCACCTGCCTCCCGAGGCGGTCGTCGTCGGCCACCGCGGTCCCGACGCCGTCGCCCGGCTCGCGCGGGCAGCGCGCGCCGGTGCCCGCTTCGTCGTGCTGGTCGAGCCCGGCGGCCGCCTGCTGGGCGCGGTCGACGTCGCCGACGCCGTCCGCCGGCTGCCGCGCTAGCGGACCGCCGCCCACGCGGTCGGGGGCCACGGGGCGCGCCACTACGCTGGCCTCCCGTGACCTCAGCCCAGCCGCCCACGGACGCCAGGCCCGCCGCCACCGGAGCGGAGATGCGCCGCGGCCCCTTCCGCGAGGGCGACCGCGTGCAGCTGACCGACCCCAAGGGCCGGCCGACCACGCTGACGCTGCGCGCCGGCGCGATGTTCCACACGCACAAGGGCTCCTTCGGCCACGACGCCCTCATCGGCGCTCCCGAGGGCACGGTCGTCGAGACCACCGGGGGCGTCCCCTACCTCGCGCTGCGGCCGCTGCTGTCCGACCACGTGCTGTCGATGCCGCGCGGCGCCGCCGTCATCTACCCCAAGGACGCGGCCCAGATCGTCACGATGGCCGACATCTACCCGGGTGCCCGCGTCGCCGAGGCCGGCGTGGGGTCGGGTGCGCTCACGCTGTCGCTGCTGCGCGCCGTCGGCGACAGCGGCTCGCTGCTGAGCATCGAGCGGCGCGAGGACTTCGCCGCGATCGCCCGCGGCAACGTCGAGACCTTCTTCGGCGGCCCGCACCCCGCCTGGCGGCTCGAGGTCGGCGACCTCCAGGAGGTGCTGCCCACCGCCGTCGAGCCCGGCACGCTCGACCGGCTCGTGCTCGACATGCTCGCGCCCTGGGAGTGCCTCGACGCCGCCGCGCAGGCCCTCGCGCCCGGTGGCGTGCTGCTGGCCTACGTCGCCACGACGACGCAGCTGTCGCGGTTCGCCGAGGACGCCAAGGACCAGGGCTGCTGGACCGAGCCCAGCGCGTGGGAGTCGCTCGTGCGCAGCTGGCACCTCGAGGGCCTCTCGGTGCGCCCCGACCACCGGATGGTCGCGCACACCGGCTTCCTCGTCACCACCCGCCGGATGGCGCCGGGCGTCACCGCCCCGATCCGCCGCCGGCGCCCGGCACCGGGCGCCTACAGCGAGCCCGTCAACGACTTCGAGGTCGCCGAGCTGGCGGCCGACGTGGGGGAGCGGGAGGTCTCCGCCAAGAAGATCCGCCGCGTGCTCCGCTCGCAGGAGGCCGAGCGGGAGCGGCGCGCCGCCCGTGAGGGCGACCCGCAGGGCGGTGCGGGCGTCCTCGCCGCCGACGGCGAGACGCCTCCGCCGTCGTCGGCCGACTGACCTATCGTTGACGGCATGACGGAGCAGGTGCCGGGCAGGCTGGGCGGATCGACGGGCGGCAGCGCCCGGGACGCCGAGCAGCGCCTCATCGACCTCGCGGCGAAGAACGAGCGGCTCGTGCAGGCGCTCACCGCCGCGCGCACCCAGCTGGTCGAGCTGCGCGCGCAGCTGGAGGAGATGTCGAAGCCGCCGGCGTCGTACGCGCTGTTCGTCAAGGCGCACCCGGACGGCTCGATCGACGTCATGTCCTCCGGGCGCAAGCTGCGGGTCGCGACGGCGCCGAGCGTCGACGTCGGCGCGCTGCGCCCCGGGCAGGAGGTCCAGCTCAACGAGGCGATGACCGTCGTCGACGTCGGCGGCTACGAGCCCGTCGGCGAGATCGTCACCGTCAAGGAGGTGCTCGACGACGACCGCGTGCTCGCCGTCGGCCGCGCCGACGAGGAGCGCGTGCTGCGGCTGTCCGGCCGGCTGGCCGACACCCCGGTGCGCGTCGGTGACGCGCTGACGGTCGACACCCGCACCGGTTTCACGTTCGAGCGGATCCCGCGCTCCGACGTCGAGGATCTCATGCTCGAGGAGGTGCCCGACGTCGACTACTCCGACATCGGTGGCCTCGCCGCGCAGATCGAGCAGATCCGCGACGCCGTCGAGCTGCCCTTCCTGCACCCCGACCTGTTCCGCGAGCACGGGCTCAAGCCGCCCAAGGGGCTGCTGCTCTACGGCCCGCCCGGGTGCGGCAAGACGCTGATCGCCAAGGCGGTCGCGACCTCGCTCGCCGCCACCGCCGCCCGCGCGGCCCAGCCGTCGTCGGGCGAGGAGGCCACGCCGCACAAGCCGCGGTCGTACTTCCTCAACGTCAAGGGCCCCGAGCTGCTCAACAAGTTCGTCGGCGAGACCGAGCGGCACATCCGGCTGATCTTCGCGCGCGCCCGCGAGAAGGCGTCGCAGGGGATCCCGGTCGTCGTGTTCTTCGACGAGATGGAGTCGCTGTTCCGCACCCGCGGCACCGGCGTCAGCTCCGACGTCGAGACGACGATCGTGCCGCAGCTGCTCAGCGAGATCGACGGCGTCGAGCGCCTCGAGAACGTCATCGTCATCGGCGCCTCGAACCGCGAGGACATGATCGACCCGGCGATCCTGCGGCCCGGCCGCCTCGACGTGAAGATCAAGATCGAGCGGCCCGACGCCGAGGCGGCGCGGGACATCTTCGCGAAGTACCTCACGGCCGACCTGCCGATCCACCCGGACGACCTCGCCGAGCACGGCGGCGACCCGCAGGCCGCCGTCGACGCGATGATCGAGCGGGTCGTCGGGCGCATGTACGCCGAGGACGCCGAGAACCAGTTCCTCGAGGTCACCTACGCCTCGGGCGACAAGGAGGTCCTGTACTTCAAGGACTTCGCCTCCGGCGCGATGATCGCCAACATCGTGGACCGCGCGAAGAAGAACGCGATCAAGGACCTGCTGGCCACCGGGGTGCGCGGCATCCGGGTCGAGCACCTGCTCGACGCCTGCCTCGCGGAGTTCCACGAGAACGAGGACCTGCCCAACACGACCAACCCCGACGACTGGGCGCGCGTCTCGGGCAAGAAGGGCGAGCGGATCGTGTTCATCCGCACGATCGTCCAGCACAAGGGCGGCGCGCCCGAGGCCGGTCGCACGATCGAGAACCTCAACCCGACCGGGCAGTACCTGTAGCGGGCGGCCCGACGGCGCACGCGATCATGGGGCCGACCCGGCGATGGCGACCGGCACGGTCGCCGGCGACCTGGGACCGATGCGGATCTCGCTGATGCGGGGGCGCTGACCCCGAGGACCCGACGGCGAGGCCCGCTCTAGGGTGGATCCGTGAGCGTCCGACGGATCATGGGGATCGAGACCGAGTACGGCATCCTCGCCGTGCACGACCCCGCCGCCAACCCGATGCTGCTGAGCGCGCAGGTGGTCACCGCCTACGCCGCCGAGGGTCTCGCGGGCGGCGCCCGCGCCCGGTGGGACTACTCCGACGAGGACCCGCTGTGCGACGCGCGCGGCTGGCGGCTCGATCGCGGCGCCGCCCACCCCAGCCAGCTCACCGACGAGTGGGAGCAGGAGCTCGCCGAGGCCGACGGCTGGGGCATCACCCAGCGGCGGCGGCCCGCTCCCACCCCCGAGCAGGGCACGGTCTCCAACGTCATCCTCCCCAACGGGGCGCGCTTCTACGTCGACCACGCCCACCCGGAGTACTCCGGCCCGGAGGTCACCAACCCCCGCGACGCCGTCGTCTGGGACCGCGCCGGCGACGAGATCCTGCTGCGCTCCTCGCGGCTGCTGGCGCAGATCCCCGGGATGCCGGAGGTCGCGCTCTACAAGAACAACACCGACGGCAAGGGCGCCAGCTACGGCACCCACGAGAACTACCTCATGAGCCGCGACGTGCCGTTCGGCGACGTCGTCGCGATGCTGACGTCGTTCCTCGTCACCCGTCCGGTGATCACCGGCGCCGGGCGGGTCGGGCTCGGGCAGCGTGGCGAGCGGCCGGGCTTCCAGCTCACCCAGCGCGCCGACTTCCTCGAGGCCGAGGTCGGGCTGGAGACGACGCTGCGACGCCCGATCGTCAACACCCGCGACGAGCCGCACGCCGACTCCGAGCGGTTCCGCCGGCTGCACGTCATCGTCGGCGACGCCAACCTGCTGGAGGTGTCGGCCTACCTCAAGCTCGGCACCACGTCGCTGGTGCTGTGGCTGCTCGAGCAGGTCGGCGTCCCCGTCGACATCGCCTCGCTCGCCCTGGCCGACCCGGTGCGCGCGGCGCACCAGGTCAGCCACGACCTCGACCTGAGCCAGCCGCTCGACCTCGCCGACGGGCGCACGATGACGGCCCTGCAGATCCAGCGCGTGTACGCCGAGACCGTCGCCGCCGCGCTCGAGCAGCAGGGGCAGCCCGACGAGATCACCGCCGACGTCGTGCGCCGCTGGCTCGACCTCCTCGACCGGCTCGCCACCGACCCCGCCTCCTGCGCGCGCGAGGTCGAGTGGCTGGCCAAGCTGCGGGTGCTCGAGGGCATGCGCAGGCGCGACGGCATCGACTGGGACCACCCCCGGCTCGCGGCCCTCGACCTGCAGTGGTCGGACCTGCGGCCCGAGCGCAGCGTCTACCGCAGGCTCGCCGCGGCCGGCGCCGTCGAGCTGCTGGTGACCGAGGAGGAGGTCGAGCACGCGATCGCGCACGCGCCGACCGACACCCGCGCCTACTTCCGCGGCGAGTGCATCCGACGGTTCCCCGACGAGGTGAGCTCGGCCAGCTGGGACGCGGTCGTGTTCGACGTCGCCGGTGAGCGCAACCTGCAGCGGGTCCCGATGCCCGACCCGTACCGCGGCACCGCCGAGCACGTCGGCGAGCTGCTGCGCACGCACGCGGACGCGGGGTCGCTGCTGAGCGCGCTGGCGGGGTCGGCCACGTAGGATCGACCCGGGTCCGAAACCAGGAGGAGCAGCGTGTCGTCGCAGCAGTTCGAGAACCGTCGCGAGCCCGAGCCGCCGGAGGACGAGGCCCCGCCCGCGCCCCCCGCGCCCGCTGCCGGCAGCGACACCGAGGTCGACTCCCTGCTCGCGGAGATCGACGACGTGCTGGAGACCAACGCCGAGACGTTCGTGCGCGGATTCGTGCAGAAGGGCGGGCAGTGAGCATCGACCGCGGCGACCGGCTGCCGCCGGCCTTCACCACGCCCGGCAGCGCCTCGTTCACCGAGTTCCTCGCCTCCTACGCGCCCGAGCTGCTGCCCGGGCGCCGCCACGAGGGGCTCGTCGCCCCCGACGCCGGCACCGCCGGCGCGCACGCCACCACGATCGTCGCGCTCACCTACGCCGACGGCGTGATCATGGCGGGCGACCGGCGCGCCACCATGGGCACGACGATCGCGCACCGCCAGATCGAGAAGGTGTTCCCGGCCGACGACTTCTCCGCGATCGGGATCGCCGGCACGGCCGGCCTCGCCGTCGAGCTGGTGCGGCTGTTCCAGCTCGAGCTCGAGCACTTCGAGAAGATCGAGGGCTCCCGGCTGTCGCTGGAGGGCAAGGCCAACCGGCTCGCCACCATGGTGCGCTCGAACCTCGGGCTGGCCATCCAGGGGCTCGCAGCGGTGCCGCTGTTCGGCGGCTACGACCTGCAGCGGCGGATCGGCCGGATCTTCTCCTACGACGTCGTCGGCGGCCGCTACGAGGAGCAGGACCACCACAGCGTCGGCTCCGGCTCGGTGTTCGCGCGCGGCTCGCTCAAGAAGCTGTGGAGCCACGGGCTCGACGCCGACCGCGCGATCGAGGTCGCCCTGCACGCGCTGGTCGACGCCGCCGACGAGGACGCCGCCACCGCGGGTCCGGACGCGATCCGCGGCATCTACCCGATCGTCGCCAAGGTGAGCGCCGCCGGGTACGAGCAGGTCACCACGGCCGAGCTCGCCCGTCACACCGAGGCGATCGCCGCGCAGCGCGCCGCGCGGCCCGAGCGCGGAGGAGCCTCGTGAGCCAGCCGTTCTACGTCTCGCCCGAGCAGCTGATGAAGGACCGGGCGGACTTCGCACGCAAGGGCATCGCCCGCGGCCGCTCGGTCGTCGTCCTCGGCTACGACGGCGGGCTGGTGTTCGCGACCGAGAACCCCTCGCGCGCGCTCCACAAGATCAGCGAGATCTACGACCGGATCGCCTTCGCCGCCGTCGGCAAGTACAACGAGTTCGAGAACCTCCGTGTCGCGGGGGTGCGCTACGCCGACCTGCGCGGGTACTCCTACGACCGCGCCGACGTGACGGCGCGCGGTCTCGCCAACGCCTACGCCCAGACGCTCGGCGCGGTGTTCACGACCGAGTCGAAGCCGCTGGAGGTCGAGATCGCCGTCACCGAGGTGGGCGTCAGCCAGGACGGCGACCAGATCTACCGGCTCGCCTACGACGGCTCGGTCACCGACGAGCCGGGGCACGTCGTCATGGGCGGCGACGCCGAGCGGCTCGGCCGGCTGGCCGCCGACGCCTGGCGGCCCGGGCTGTCGCTGCCGGAGGCGGTGCGGCTCGCCGTCACGGTGCTCGGCACCGCGGAGGACGGCACCGTGCGGGCGATCGACCCGGCCGCGCTGGAGGCCGCCGTGCTCGATCGCACGCGGACCCGGCGCGCGTTCCGCCGTCTCGACGCCGAGGCGCTCGCCGAGCTGCTCGCGACCGACGACGAGGACGACGACCAGGGCGACGACGGGAGCGCCGGCACCGAGACCGACGCCGGCGCGGACGCCGGCGACGACAGCGGCCCCGCGTCGTGATCCGGCGGATCTTCGGGCTCGAGACCGAGTTCGGGGTCACCTGCGCCGCGCCCGAGGGGCGCGGCCTCTCCGCGGAGGAGGTGGCGCGCTACCTGTTCCGCAAGGTCGTCGCCTGGGGGCGCTCCAGCAACGTCTTCCTCGCCAACGGGTCCCGGCTCTACCTCGACGTGGGGTCGCACCCGGAGTACGCGACCGCGGAGTGCGACGACCTCGCGCAGCTCGTCGCGCACGACAAGGCGGGCGAGCGCATCCTCGTCGGGCTCGCCGAGGACGCGCAGGCGCGGCTGGAGGCCGACGGCGTCGAGGGGCGCATCCACCTGTTCAAGAACAACCTCGACTCGGCGGGCAACTCCTACGGCTGCCACGAGAACTACCTGATCCGACGCCGGGCCGACTTCGCGCGCACCGCCGAGGTGCTGGTGCCGTTCCTCATCACCCGGCAGATCCTCACCGGGTCGGGACACGTGCTCGTGACCTCGCGCGGACCGCTCTACACGTTCTCCCAGCGCGCCGACCACCTCTGGGAGGCCACCAGCTCCGCGACCACACGGTCCCGGCCGATCATCAACACCCGTGACGAGCCGCACGCCGACGCCGAGGAGTACCGCCGGCTGCACGTGATCTCCGGGGACTCGTCGATGTCGCAGGCCACGACGATGCTCAAGGTCGGCATGACCGACCTGCTGCTGCGCATGCTGGAGGCCGGGCTGTCGTTCCGCGACTTCACGCTCGAGAACCCGGTGCGCGCGATCCGGGAGATCAGCCACGACCTCACGGCGACGAAGGAGGTGCCGCTCGCGCGCGGCGGGCGCATGACCGCGCTGCAGATGCAGGAGAGCTACCTCGAGCGCGCGCGCGACTTCGTCGACCGCTCCGACGAGCGCGGCCCGCACGACGCCTGGGTGCTCGACCTGTGGCAGCGCGGTCTGGCGGCGCTGGCCAGCGGCGACCTCTCCGGTGTCGAGACCGAGCTGGACTGGGTGATCAAGAAGCGGCTGGTCGACCGCTATCGCGCGGCGCACGACGTGCCGCTGTCCGACCCCCGGGTGCGGCGGCTCGACCTCGCCTACCACGACATCTCACAGACCGACGGGCTGTTCAGCCGGCTCGTCGCGCGGGGCCTCGCGGCCACGGTCGTCGACGACGCCGCGATCGCCGAGGCGGTCGACTCCCCGCCGCAGACCACCCGCGCCAAGCTCCGTGGCGACTTCGTGCGGGCGGCGACCGCTCGCCGTCGGGACTTCACGGTGGACTGGGTGCACCTGAAGATCAACGACCAGGCGGGCCGCACGGTCCTGTGCAAGGACCCGTTCCGCAGCTCCGACCCGCGCGTGGACCGGCTGATCGCCGCGCTCGACGGCCCCGAGCCGCTCGGTGCGAGCACGGTCCTGGGACCCTGATCCGTGGCCGGGGCGACCGGCCGTCATGTGCGCGACGTAGACTCCTCGCTCGTGCCCGGGGTCCGTCTCATCATCCGCCGCGTGCTGCTGACGCTGCTCGGCGGTGCCCTCGTGGTCGCGCTGGGAGCCTGCCGTCCCGAGCAGCCCGACGACCCGCTCGCACAGATCGAGGTCGCGGGCGAGGTCGGTCGCCGACCGGTCGTGCAGGTGAGCACGCCGGTCCAGGTGACCGATGTCGTCACCGAGCAGCTCGTCACCGGCGACGGCACCGAGCTGGCCGACGGCGACGCCGTCATGCTGGCCTACCTCGCGATCGACGCGACCACCGGCGAGGTCGTCGAGGACTCCTACGGTCGGCAGCCGCGGATCCTGCCGCTCACCGAGGACGAGGCGGGGCCGCTGTACGACGAGCTGGTCGGCCGTACCGAGGGCAGCCGGCTGCTGCGGCTGGAGCCTGGCTCCATGACCCGGCCCGACCCGGTCGTGCTCGTCTACGACATCCTGCGCACCGCGGCGTACGGCGAGGAGCTCGAGGTGCCGTCGTCGCTGCCGCAGGTCGAGCGCGACGAGGACGGCGCGCCGGTCGTCACGCTGCCCGAGGCCGACCCGCCCACGTCGCTGGCGATCGCGCCGCTCATCCGCGGCGAGGGTCCGCAGGTGCAGGCGGGGGAGTCGGTGACCGTGCGCTACGTGCAGGTCGCCTGGAGCACCGGCGAGGTCCTCGACACCACGTGGGGCGAGGGGGCGCTGCCGATGACGATCCCGCTGGTCGACCGGATCCCCGGGCTGCAGGACGGCCTGGTCGACACCACGGTCGGGTCGCAGGTGATGCTCGTGGTGCCGCCGGCGCAGGCCGACGGCACGGACACGATGGTGTTCGTCGTCGACGTGCTGGCGGTGACGCAGCTGGCCGACGGCAGCGGTGAAGGGACCGGGTGAGCGACGGGATGGGTGCAGCATGAGCGTGGCGGTCCGGGTCATCCCGTGCCTCGACGTCGACGCCGGCCGCGTGGTCAAGGGCGTCAACTTCGTCGACCTCGCCGACGTCGGCGACCCTGTCGAGATGGCGCGCGTCTACGACGCCGAGGGCGCCGACGAGCTGACGTTCCTCGACATCAGCGCCTCCGCCGACGGCCGCGCCACGACGCTGGAGGTCGTGGGCCGCACGGCCGAGGAGGTGTTCGTGCCGCTGACGGTCGGCGGCGGCGTGCGCTCGGCCGACGACGTCGCCCGGCTGCTCCGCGCGGGCGCCGACAAGGTCGGCGTCAACACCGCCGCGGTCGAGCGGCCCGCGCTCATCGAGGAGATCAGCCGCCGGTTCGGGTCCCAGGTGCTGGTGCTGTCGGTCGACGCGCGCCGCGTGCGCCCGGGCGACCCGCCGACGCCGTCGGGGTTCGAGGTCACGACGCACGGCGGTCGCCGCGGCACCGGCCGCGACGCCGTCGCGTGGGTGCGGCACGCGGCCGAGGCCGGCGCGGGCGAGGTGCTGCTCAACTCGATCGACACCGACGGCACGAAGAGCGGGTTCGACCTCGACCTCATCGCGGCGGTGCGGGCCGCCGTCGACGTGCCGCTCATCGCCAGCGGCGGCGCGGGCAACGCCGAGCACTTCGTCGAGGCGGTCCGCGCAGGAGCCGACGCCGTGCTCGCCGCGAGCGTCTTCCACTACGGGTGGATGCGCATCGGCGAGGTCAAGGACGCGCTGCGCGCGGCCGGTCTCGAGGTCCGCTAGCCCGGCGCGCCGGGTCAGGCGAGCGCGGCCTCGAACGCCGCGACCGCCTCGGGCTCGCCGACCACCTCGACGTCGGCGGCCCCGCGCCGACCGCTGACGGCGAGCGCCAGCTCCACGGGCGCGCCGACGACCGCCACGGAGTCCGGTCGCTTGCGCACGACCCGGCGCCGACCGCCCGGCACCACGAGAACCACGCCCACGGCGACCGAGCGCAGCCCGGCGCGCGCCATCAGCCCGAGCGCGTCGAACAGCGCGTCGGACTCCTCGGCCGGCAGCGACCGTGGCGGCACCGCGCCGGCGCCCCGGCGCAGGTCCTCGTGGTGGATGACGTACTCGGCGAAGTTCGTGACCATCCCGAGCGGCCCGTCGGTCAGCGCGAGCGGGCTGAGCGGTGCCGGGGGTGCGGCGAACCGCTCGACGACGTCGGCGTAGACGCTGGGGTCGGCCGCCTGCTCGGCCAGCTCGGCGAAGCGGCTGCCCTCCTGCTCGCGGAACGCGCGCCACGGCTCGTGCCGACGCAGGAACAGGTGCGTCGCGAGGTGCCTCGCCTGCCAGCCCTCGCACAGCGTCGGGGCGTCGGGGGACGCCGCCCGGAGCGCGTCCACCAGTGCCTGCCGCTCGACCTCGTCCCACCTCGCCATGACCGTCAGCCTATGTCGAGCCGCTCCCGACGCCGACTACGATCGACCGTCGTGTACGCCCTGCCCGGCGGCGCTGTGCGCCGCTCCCTGCTCCTCATCGGCCGGGGCATCAGGTCGGAGCCGCGCACGTTCGCCCTGGCGATCGGCTCCAGCGCCGTCTGGGGCGCCGCGTTCGTGGGTGTCGGCTGGCTGCTCGGCCGGCTGACCGACACCGTCGTCGTGCCCGCGCTCACCGGTGGCGCCGACTCCGACGTCGGCACCGGTGACGTGCTGCGGGCCGGGCTGCTGCTGCTCGCGCTGGCGGTGCTCACGGCGGTCTCGGTCGCGGGCCGGCGCATCTGGGCCGGCATGGCCGCGCTCGACGTGCAGGCCGGCCACCGGCGCCGCGTCACCGAGCAGTACCTGCGGCTGCCGATGTCGTGGCACCGCGCGCACCCGACCGGGCAGCTGCTCTCCAACGCCAACTCCGACGCCGAGAGCGCCGGCTACGTGTTCGTGCCGCTGCCGTTCGCGCTCGGCGTCGTCGTCATGATCATCGGCGCCGCCGCGGCGATGCTCGCGGCCGACGTCGTGCTCGGCCTCATCGGCGTCACCGTGCTGCCGCTCGTGCTGGCCGTCAACGCCGTCTACCGGCGCTGGATGACGCCCGCGGTCACCCGTGTGCAGGCGGAGCGCGCCGCGGTCTCCGACGTCGCCCACGAGAGCTTCGAGGCCGCGACGGTCGTCAAGTCGCTCGGCACCGAGACGCTCGAGGAGGAGCGCTTCGCCGAGGCGACGCACAGGCTGCGGCGCGCCAACGTCACGGTCGGCAAGGTGCGCTCGGTCTTCGACCCCGTCATCGACCTGCTGCCCGCGCTCGCGACGCTCGCCGTGCTCGTCGTCGGCGCGCACCGCGTCGCCTCCGGCGACATCGCGACCGGCGACGTCGTGACCGCCTCCTACCTGCTGACGATCCTCACGTTCCCGGTCCGCGCGATCGGGTTCGTGCTCGGCGACCTGCCGCGCTCGCTCGTCGGGCACGAGCGGGTCGCGCGCGTCGTCGACGCGCGCGGCTACCTCGAGCCCGGGCGGCTGCCGCTCCAGGGCGGCGGCGGCCTCCACCTGGAGGTCGAGCACGTCGAGCTCGGCGTCGGCCGCGGCCGCGACCGGCGGCGGCTGCTCGACGACGTCAACCTCGTCGTCGCGCCGGGTCGCACGCTCGCCGTCGTCGGCTCGACAGGTGCCGGCAAGTCGACCCTCGTCGACGTCCTCATGCGGCTGACCGACCCCGACGACGGCGTCGTGCGCTACGACGGCGTCGACGTCCGCGCGCTGTCGGACGAGGCCCGCACCGGCGCGGCGGCACTCGTCGCCCAGCAGGCGTTCGTCTTCGAGGACACCGTGCGCGCCAACATCACGCTCGCCGAGCCGAGCGAGTCGCCGATCACCGACGAGCAGGTGTGGGACGCGCTGCGGCTCGCGCGCGCCGACGACTTCGTGCGCGCGCTGCCCGACGGCCTGGACACCGTCGTCGGCGAGCGCGGCACGTCGCTGTCCGGCGGGCAGCGCCAGCGCATCGCGATCGCCCGCGCGCTCGTGCGGCGGCCGCGGCTGCTCGTCCTCGACGACGCGACCTCCGCCGTCGACCCCGAGGTCGAGCAGGCGATCCTCGCCAACCTGCGGCGGCAGGAGTGCACGGTCGTCGTCGTCGCCTACCGGACCGCGACGATCGCGCTCGCCGACCGCGTGCTGCACCTGGAGGCGGGCCGAGTCGTCGACGTCGGCGCCCACGAGGAGCTGCTCGCGCGCGACCCCGGCTACGCCCGCATCGTCACCGCCTACGCGCGCGACCGTGCCGAGCGGGACGAGCGCGACGCCGACCGCGGCGGGGTGGCCCGATGAGCGCGCGCATCGAGTCCACCTCCGACCTCGGCGTCCTCGGCACGCTGCGGGAGGGGCTGCGGCTGTCGCCGGCGATCCGGCGCGGCTTCGGCGTCACGCTCGCGCTGGCCGTGGTCGCGACCCTCGGACGGCTCGTCGTCCCGTTCACCGTGCAGCAGGCGACCGACCGCGGGCTCGTGGGCGGCGTCGACATCGACCTCGTCGTCCGGATGTGCGGCATCGCCGCCGGCGTGCTGCTGGTGACGTCGGTCGCCAGCGCGTGGGTCAACGTGCGACTGTTCAGCGCGACCGAGGCCGGTCTCGCGCAGCTGCGCATCCGCGCCTTCCGGCACGTGCACGACCTGTCGGTGCTCACCCAGAACACCGAGCGCCGCGGGTCGCTCGTCTCGCGCGTGACCAGCGACGTCGACACGATCTCGATGTTCGTGCAGTGGGGCGGGATCATGCTGATCCTGTCGACGCTGCAGATCCTCGGCGCCACGGTCGCGATGCTGTTCTACTCCTGGCAGCTCACGCTCGTCGTCTGGGTCGTGCTCGCGCCGATGATGGTGCTGGCACCGCGCATCCAGCGCATGCTCAACGGCGCCTACGGGGAGGTGCGCGCCCGCGTCGGTGCGATGCTCGCGGCGATCTCCGAGGCGGTCGTCGGCGCGCAGACCATCCGCGCCTACGGCTCCGGGCAGCGCGTGCTGCGGCGCATCCACACCGCGATCCGTGAGCACCGCGACGCCGGCGTGCGCGCCCAGACGCTCGCCTCGGCCGCGTTCGCGACCGGTGTGCTGCTCGCCGGCACCGCGCTCGCCGCGGTCATCACGGTCGGCACCTTCCTGGGGCTCGCCGGGCAGATCTCGGTCGGCGGGCTCCTCGCGTTCATCTTCCTCGTGCAGCTGTTCACCGGACCGGTGCAGGCGGCGACCGAGGTGCTCAACGAGATGCAGAACGCGATCGCCGGCTGGCGGCGGGTGATCTCGGTCGTGCACACGCCGGTCGACATCGCCGACCCGGCCGAGCCGCGCGACCTCGGCCCTCGCGGCCCGGCGTCGATCGCGCTCGAGCACGTGCACTTCGCCTACCCGGGCGGCCCGCCCGTGCTCACCGACGTCACGCTCGACGTGCCGGCCGGCTGCCGGGTCGCGATCGTCGGCGAGACCGGCTCCGGCAAGACGACGCTCGCGCGCCTGGTGACGCGGTTCGCCGACCCCGTCCGCGGCACCGTGCGCATCAACGGCGTCGACGTGCGCGAGGCCGCCCTGGAGGACCTGCGCGAGCGCGTCGTCGTCGTCCCGCAGGAGGGCTTCCTGTTCACCGGGACGATCGCCTCGAACGTCGCCTACGGCCGCCACCCCCACCCGCGCGAGCGGGTCGAGCAGGCGTTCGCCGAGCTCGGCCTGCTCGACTGGCTCGCGACGCTGCCCGAGGGCATGGACACCGACGTCGGGCAGCGCGGCGAGTCGCTGTCGGCGGGGGAGCGGCAGCTGGTCGCGATCGTGCGCGCCTACCTGGCGAACGCCGACGTGCTCGTCCTCGACGAGGCCACCTCCGCCGTCGACCCCGCGACCGAGTCGCGGATCAACCGGGCCCTGACCGGGCTCACCGAGGGCCGGACGTCGATCGCCATCGCGCACCGGCTCTCGACGGCGGAGGCCGCCGACATGGTCGTCGTCGTCGACGCCGGTCGGGTGGTCGAGGTCGGGTCGCACGCCGAGCTGGTGGCGGCCGGCGGTCGGTACGCGCGGCTGCACGCCTCCTGGGTGGTGCAGAGCGGCTGAGGGTGCGCCGGTCGTGGCAGGATCGTCCGCGTGCCGCTCGACCCCGCGATCGCCGACCGCCTCCGCCGCGACGCCGCCGGCCTGGTCTGCGCCGTCGTCCAGGACGACCGCGACGACCGGGTGCTCATGGTGGGCTGGATGGACGACGAGGCCCTGCACCGCACGCTGACGACCGGCCGCGTGACCTTCTGGTCGCGCTCGCGCCAGGAGTACTGGCGCAAGGGCGACACCTCCGGGCACATCCAGCTGGTGCGCGGCGTCGAGCTCGACTGCGACGGCGACGCGCTGCTCGTGCGCGTCGAGCAGGTCGGGCCGGCGTGCCACACCGGCACCCGCTCGTGCTTCGACGCGGGCGGCCCGCTGCCCGCGGTCGTGAGCGGGCAGGCGTCGTGACCGCCCCGGTGCGCCCGGAGTGGGGCGCGACCTGGCCCGACCTGCCCACGTTCCGCGCGCTGGCGCGCGAGCGGCGCGTCGTCCCGGTCGTGCGCCGGCTGCTGGCCGACGACGTCACCCCTGTCGGTCTGTACCGGCGTCTCGCGCAGGGGCGGCTGGGCACGTTCGTGCTGGAGTCGGCCGAGTCCGACGGCACCTGGGGCCAGTGGTCCTTCGTCGGCGTCTCGGCGCGGGCGGCGCTGACGTCGGCGCCCGACGGCTCGGCCTCCTGGTGGGGCGACGTGCCGGTGTCGCTGCCGCGCGAGGGCGACGTGCTCGAGGTCCTGGGTGCCTCGCTCGCGGCGCTGCACACCGAGCCGGTCCCCGGGCTGCCCCCGCTGACCAGCGGCTTCGTCGGCTCGCTCGGCTGGGACGTCATCCACCACTGGGAGCCGACGCTGCCGCGCCGGGCGCCTGCCGAGCACGACCAGCCCGACGTCAGCCTCGTGCTGATCGGCGACATGGTCGCCGTCGACCACCGCGACGGGTCGATCTGGCTGATCGCCAACGCGATCAACGGCAACGACACCGACGACGGCGTCGACGAGGCGCACGCGGACGCCGTCGCGCGCCTCGACGCGATGGTCGAGCGGCTCGTCCGCCCCGAGCCGCCGACGCTCGGTGCGCTCGACGGCGGCGCGCCCGCACCCGACGTCAAGCAGCGCACCGCGCACCTGGAGTTCACCGACGCGGTGCGCGCCGCCAAGCAGGCGATCGTCGACGGCGAGGTGTTCCAGGTCGTGCTCAGCCAGCGGCTCGACCTCGACTGCCCGGCCGACCCGCTGGACGTCTACCGGGTGCTCCGCACGATCAACCCCAGCCCCTACATGTACCTGCTGCACCTGCCCGGCCACGAGCGGCACGAGCGGCCGGGGGAGCCGGGGGAGCGCGGTGAGTTCCACGTCGTCGGCTCCAGCCCGGAGACCCTCGTCAAGGTCGCGGGCCGGCAGGTGACGAGCTTCCCGATCGCGGGCTCGCGCCCACGAGGCGACACCCCGGCGCACGACAAGGAGCTCGCCGAGGAGCTGCTCGCCGACCCCAAGGAGCGCGCCGAGCACCTCATGCTCGTCGACCTCGCGCGCAACGACCTGGGCCGCGTGTGCGTGCCCGGCACCGTGGCGGTCGTCGAGTTCATGGAGATCAAGCGGTTCAGCCACATCATGCACATGTCCTCGACCGTCGCCGGCGAGCTGCGGCCCGACGCGACCGCGTTGCAGGTGCTGACGTCGACCTTCCCCGCGGGCACGCTCTCGGGCGCGCCCAAGCCGCGCGCGATCGCGCTGATCGACGAGCTGGAGCCCGCCCGGCGCGGCGTCTACGGCGGTGTCGTCGGCTACTTCGACCTGGCGGGCGACATGGACACCGCGATCGCGATCCGCACCGCGGTCGTCGCGGACGGCCGCGCGACCGTGCAGGCCGGCGCGGGCCTCGTCGCCGACTCCGACCCCGAGACCGAGTACGTCGAGACCCGCAACAAGGCGGCCGCGGTCGTCCGGGCGATCCAGGTCGCCGCCACCCTCACCGACCCCGCGGCAGCGCGACGATGAGCGCCCGTCGGCGGGGTCGGCTGGGTCGAGGCGCGGCCGTCGCCCTCGTGGCCGTGCTCGGGCTGGCGCTGTTCGGCACCGCGCTGCCGGCCTGGGCGAGGGCCGAGACGCCGACGACCGTCGGGAGCGCCGCCGTCGCCGTCAACGGTGCCGACGCCGCGCCGGGCGTGGCGAGCGCGGCGCTCGTCGTGCTCGTCGCGGGGCTCGTGCTCGCGCTGTCCGGGCGTGTCACGCGCGTGCTCGCGGTGCTCGGGGTCGTGCTGGGCGGCGCGCTCGCGGCGGCCTCCGCGGCCGCGTTCCTCGCCGACCCCGAGCCCGCGCTGCGGCAGGCCGCGGGCGCCGTGAGCGGCGCGACCGAGCTGGTCGGTGAGCCACAGGTGACGGCGTGGCCCACGCTCGCGCTCGCCGTCGCGGTCCTCGCCGTGCTCGTCGGCGCAGCGCTGCCGTGGCTCGCGGGGTCGTGGCAGCGCGTGGGGCGCCGGTACGAGACCGCCGCCGCGGCGCCGTCGACCAGCCCCGACGCCACCACCGCGGGGACGCCGCGCACCCGCGCGATGGACGACTGGGACGCGCTGTCGCGCGGCGACGACCCGTCGGCGTCATGACGCGCCCGGCGCCGCGCGTGCCCTAGGCTGTGGCCGTGGAGCAGCAGAGCATCATCGTGCGTCAGGTGGGGTCGGAGCCCGTCGAGGAGCCGGTCGTGCTTCCGGACGCGGCCCCGCACGCGAACGAGGGCAAGACGGTGGCCGGCTGGACCCTCATGTACGTCTGCGCGCTGGGCGCGACGATCGTCGCCATCGGCATGATCATCCCGAGCACGCCCGTGATCGTCGCCGGTGTCGTGGTGACCGTGCTCGGCCTCGCGCTCGGTGCGATCCTGCGCGCGATGGGCCACGGCCAGCCCCGGGTCACGAAGAACGGCGACGTCGTCGCCTGAGGAAGCCGTGTCCTACCCGCCCGCCCCGCCGCCCAGCAGCGGCGTGAACCCCTACGGGGACGAGCCGGAGCCGGAGCAGCCCGCGGTCCCGCCGGTGCCCCCGGCGCCCGCAGCCGGGCAGCCGTGGCAGACGCCGTCCTACGGCACCCCGCCCCAGGACCGCCCGGCCTACGGCACGCCGCCCGCCCCCACGGGCCCGGCCGCGTCACCGGTCTACGGCCCGCCCGGCTCGAGCTACGGCGGACCCGCGGGGCCTGCCGGGACGGCAGGACCGCCCGCGGGCTACGGCCCCTACGCGTCCACCGGCGGCTACCCGGGCGCCCCCGGCTACGCGGGCTGGGGGTACAGCAGCCGTGACAACGGCAAGGGCACGGGTGCTCTCGTCATGGGCATCCTCAGCATCGTCTTCTGCGTGGGCTCGCTGCTGTCGCTCGCCCTGGGCGTCGGCGCGATCCTCATGGGCGTGCAGGGCCGCAAGGCGGCCGACGCCGGCACCGCCGACAACCGCGGGGTCGCGACCGCGGGGATCGTGCTCGGCGCGGTCGGGGCAGCCCTCAGCTCGCTGAGCACGCTGGGCTACCTCTCCTCGATCCTCACGGGATGACCGCCGCGACCCGGACCCGCCGCGACGTGCGCACGCCCGTCGTCCTGGGTGCGGTGGTCGCCGCTGCGACCCTCCTCGTCGCCCTCCGCGACCCGCACGAGGGCGGCTACCCGCTGTGCCCCGTGCTGGCGCTGACCGGGATGCCGTGCGCCGGCTGCGGCGGCCTGCGGGCCGCCCACGACCTCGCGACCGGCGATCTCGCCGGCGCCTGGGCGATGAACCCGCTGCTGACCGTCGCCATGCCGGTCGCCGCCGTGCTGTGGGTGGTGTGGCTGGTGCGCGCCGCGACCGGCCGACCCGCGCGGCAGGTGCCGGTCGGGGTGTGGGTCGCGCTCGCCGTCGTCGTCGTGGTGTTCACCGTGCTGCGCAACATCCCGGCCCTGTACGGAGTGCTCGGCCCGGCCGTCTAGCATGTCTGGCGTGGCGGACCTGACGGAAGCTGTTCGATGACGGTGCTCGAGGACATCCTCGTCGGAGTGCGCGAGGACCTCGCCGCTCGCGAGGCGGCGCTCCCGCTGGCCGATCTGCGGGCCATGGCGGCGGACCGGCCGCCCGCGAAGGACGCGGTGTCGGCGCTGCGCAGCGACGAGGCGGTGACCGTGATCGCGGAGGTCAAGCGCTCGAGCCCGTCGAAGGGGGCGCTCGCCGACATCGACGACCCGGCCGCGCTCGCGCGCGCCTACGCCGACGGCGGGGCCTCCGCCGTCAGCGTCCTCACCGAGGAGCGCCGCTTCGGCGGCTCGCTGGCCGACCTCGACGCGGTGCGCGCCGTCGTCGACGTGCCGGTGCTCCGCAAGGACTTCGTCGTCACGCCGTACCAGGTGTGGGAGGCGCGCGCGCACGGCGCGGACATCGTGCTGCTCATCGTCGCCGCGCTCGAGCAGCCGGTGCTGACCGGGCTGCTGGACCGCGTGCAGTCGCTCGGCATGACGCCGCTCGTCGAGGTGCACACCGACGAGGAGCTGGACCGCGCCGTCGACGCCGGCGCCACCGTCATCGGCATCAACGCCCGCAACCTGCACACCCTCGAGGTCGACCGCGAGACGTTCGCGGTGCTCGCGCCGCGGGTGCCGCCGGGCGTCGTGATCGTCGCGGAGTCCGGCGTGCGAGGTCCGCACGACGTGCTCGACTACGCGCGCTGGGGCGCGCACGCCGTCCTGGTCGGCGAGGCGCTGGTGACCACCGGCGACCCGCGCTCGGCGACCGCCGACATGGTGGCCGCCGGTGCGCACCCGGCGCTGCGGGCCGTGCGGCCGTGAGCGAGGAGAGCCCGGTGACCGGGCTGCGCGCTGCCCAGGGCCCCTACTTCGGCGACTTCGGCGGCCGGTTCGTCCCGGAGGCGCTGATCGCGGCGCTCGACGACCTGTCGATCGCATGGGACAAGGCGCGCGAGGACCCGACGTTCGGCCTGGAGCTGTCCGGGCTGCTGCGCGACTACACCGGTCGGCCCTCGCCGATCACCGAGGCGCCGCGGTTCGCCCGCAGCGCGGGCGGTGTGCGGGTGCTGCTCAAGCGCGAGGACCTCAACCACACCGGCTCGCACAAGATCAACAACGTGCTCGGCCAGGCGCTGCTCACTCGCCGTATCGGCAAGACCCGCGTCATCGCCGAGACCGGCGCGGGCCAGCACGGTGTCGCGACCGCCACCGCCGCCGCCCTCATGGGGCTGGAGTGCACGATCTACATGGGCGAGGAGGACACCCGCCGGCAGGCGCTCAACGTCGCCCGGATGCGTCTGCTCGGGGCCGAGGTGGTGCCGGTGACCGCCGGCTCCCGCACGCTCAAGGACGCGATCAACGAGGCGTTCAGGGACTGGGTCACCAACGTCGAGACCACGAGCTACGTGTTCGGGACCGTCGCGGGCCCGCACCCGTTCCCGACGCTGGTGCGCGACCTGCAGAAGATCATCGGCGAGGAGGCGCGGCAGCAGGTGCTCGACCGCTACGGCACGCTGCCGACGGCGGTCGTCGCGTGCGTCGGCGGCGGCTCGAACGCCATCGGGATCTTCCACGCCTTCCTCGACGACCCCGACGTCGCGCTGGTGGGCTGCGAGGCGGCCGGCGACGGCATCGACACCGACCGGCACGCCGCCACGATCAGCAAGGGCACCCCCGGCGTGCTGCACGGCGCGAAGAGCTATCTGCTGCAGGACGAGGACGGCCAGACGATCGAGTCGCACTCGATCTCCGCCGGTCTGGACTACCCGGGGGTCGGGCCCGAGCACTCCTGGCTCGCGAGCATCGGCCGCGCCAGCTACCGCGGCATCTCCGACGCGGAGGCGATGGAGGCGTTCGCCCTGCTGTCGCGCACCGAGGGCATCATCCCGGCGATCGAGTCCTCGCACGCCCTGGCCGGCGCGCTCGCGCTCGGTCGCGAGCTGGTCGAGGGCGGTGCCCGACCGGAGGACGTGACACTGCTCGTCAGCCTGTCGGGGCGTGGCGACAAGGACGTGGAGACCGCGATCGAGTGGTTCGGCCTCACCGAGGGCGGCGGCCCCGGCCTGCGCGGCGCCGACGAGGAGGCCGACCGATGACCCGCACCTCGGGTGCCGCGATCGACGACGCCCGCGCGCAGGGCCGCGCGGCTCTCGTCGTCTACCTGCCGGTCGGCTACCCCGATGTCGCTACGTCGATCGAGGCGGCCCGCACCGCCGTCGCCGCGGGTGCCGACGTCGTCGAGCTCGGCCTGCCGTACTCCGACCCGGGCATGGACGGGCCGGTCGTCGCGGCCGCCGCCCAGGCGGCGCTCGACGGCGGCGTCCGCACCGCAGACGTGCTGCACGCCGTCGAGCAGGTCGCCGCGACCGGTGCCGCGACGCTCGTCATGACCTACTACAACCCGGTGCTGCGCTACGGCGTCGAGACCTTCGCGCGCGACCTCGCGGCTGCCGGGGGAGCGGGCCTGATCACGCCGGACCTCATCCCCGACGAGGCCGGCGAGTGGGTCGCCGCCGCCGACGCGCACGGGCTCGACAAGGTCTTCCTCGTCGCTCCGAGCTCGACACCCGAGCGGCTGGAGCTGACCGCGGCCGCGAGCCGCGGGTTCGTCTACGCCGCCTCGACGATGGGCGTCACGGGGGAGCGCGCCACGGTCGGCGAGCGCGCCGCGGAGCTCGTGGCGCGCACGCGCGCCGCGGGAGCCGAGCGCGTGTGCGTGGGCATCGGCGTCTCGACCGCCGAGCACGCGACCGAGGTGGCCGGCTACGCCGACGGCGTCATCGTCGGCTCCGCCGCGGTGCGCGCGCTGGGCAGCGCCCCCGGCCCCGACGGCCTCGCGGCGCTCGGGGAGCTGGTGGGCCGGCTGCGCGCCGGCGTCGAGAGAGCGGGTGCGGCATGACCACGGCGGGCGGGATCCCGAGCCCGCCGGTCGGCACCTGGTACCTGGGGCCGCTGCCCATCCGCGCGTACGCGTTCGCGATCCTCGCCGGCATCGTCGTCGCCGCCTGGATCTCGATCCGTCGCTACCGCGCACGCGGCGGTCCTGAGGGCGTCGTGCTCGACGCCGTCATGTGGGCGGTCCCGTTCGGCATCGTCGGTGCGCGGATCTACCACGTGCTGTCCTCTCCCGACCGCTACTTCGGCCCGGACGGCAACATCGTCTACGCGCTGCGGATCTGGGAGGGCGGCCTCGGCATCTGGGGCGCGATCCCCGCCGGCGCGCTCGGCGCCTGGATCGCGTTGCGTCGCGCGGGTGTCCGGATGGCCCCGTTCGCCGACGCGCTGGCGCCCGCGCTGCTGGTCGCGCAGGCGATCGGGCGGCTCGGCAACTACTTCAACCAGGAGCTCTTCGGCTCCCCGACGACCCTCCCGTGGGGCCTGCAGATCGACCAGGCCCACCTGCGCAGCCAGGGGCTCGACTACCCCGACGGCACGCTGTTCCACCCGACCTTCCTCTACGAGCTCGTGTGGAACCTCGCGATGGCCGCGCTGCTGGTCTACCTCGACCGGCGCCTGAAGCTGCGTCACGGACGCGTGTTCTGGCTCTACGTGGCGCTCTACACGCTGGGTCGCGTGTGGATCGAGATGCTGCGCATCGACGAGGCCGAGATGGTGCTCGGCTTGCGTCTGAACGTCTGGACGTCGATCATCGTGCTGCTGCTCGCGCTCGCCGCGTTCGTCGTCGTCGGCCGCCGCACCAAGCACCGCGACGACCCGATCTGGCTGCCCGGCCGCGAACCGGCCGGTGAGGACGAGCAGGACGAGGACGGCGGTTCCGCCGAGGAGTCGCTGGAGGATGCGGAGCCGGACGACCACCCGGCTCACCCCGACGGAACGACCGAGCGTGAGACGTCTTCCCCCGCGGGCTCCTCGACCGAGGAGTCCCGCTCCACGGACTGATCACGAGGCTCGGACGCACGGGTCGCTATCCTGACCCGCACCCGGGCCGACGATGTCCCTCGCCAGCACTACGGCCGCGGCGACTCGCCGCGGCGAGAGGACGACCCGATGAGCACCAGACACGGTGGGCGCAGCTCCGACCAGCGTGGCACCCGTGCGGCTACCGGTCACGCGAGCCCCAGCGCCTTTCAGGCCTTCTCCGCCCTGCCGCCCAAGCAGGGCCTGTACGACCCCGCCGCCGAGAAGGACTCGTGCGGCGTGGCCTTCGTGGCCACCCTGCGCGGCACGCCCGGCCGCGACATCGTCGACGCCGGCCTGACCGCGCTGGCGAACCTCGACCACCGCGGCGCCGTCGGCGCCGAGGAGAACTCGGGCGACGGCGCCGGCATCCTCACCCAGGTGCCGGACGCGTTCGTGCGCGACGTCGTCGCCGCCGAGCTGCCGGCGCCCGGCCACTACGCGATCGGCCTGTGCTTCCTGCCGCAGGAGGCGGACGCGCTCGAGGTCGCGATGCGCCGCATCGGCGAGATCGCCGCGGAGGAGGGCCTCGAGGTCCTCGCGTGGCGCGACGTCCCGGTCGACGCCTCGCTCGTCGGCCCGACGGCGCGTGCCTGCATGCCGACGTTCAAGCAGCTCGTGGTCGCGGCCAAGGGCTGGCAGCTGCACGGCGTCGAGCTCGACCGCAAGACCTACCGGCTGCGCAAGCGCGCCGAGCACGACCAGGGCGTGTACTTCGCGTCGCTGTCCTCGCGCACCCTCGTCTACAAGGGCATGCTGACGACGTCGCAGCTCGAGCCGTTCTTCCCGGACCTGTCCGACCCGCGGTTCGCGACCGAGATCGCGCTCGTGCACTCGCGGTTCTCGACCAACACGTTCCCGTCGTGGCCGCTGGCGCACCCGTTCCGGCTGATCGCCCACAACGGCGAGATCAACACCGTGCGCGGCAACCGCAACTGGATGGCGGCCCGCCAGGGCACGCTCGCCTCGGAGCTGCTGGGCGACGTGCAGGACCTGCTGCCGATCTGCAGCGAGGAGGAGTCGGACTCGGCGAGCTTCGACGAGGTCCTCGAGCTGCTGCACCTCGGCGGCCGGTCGCTGCCGCACGCGGTGCTGATGATGATCCCGGAGGCGTGGGAGAACCACGAGACGATGTCGCCCGAGCGGCGCGCGTTCTACGAGTACAACTCCACGATCATGGAGCCCTGGGACGGCCCGGCGGCCATGTGCTTCACCGACGGCCGCTACATCGGCGCCGTGCTCGACCGCAACGGGCTGCGCCCCGGCCGGTTCTGGATCACCGAGGACGGCCTGGTCGTGCTCGCGTCGGAGTCCGGCGTGCTCGACATCCCCGCCGACAAGATCGCCCGCAAGGGTCGGCTGGCGCCCGGGAAGATGTTCCTCGTCGACACCGGCGTCGGGCGGGTCCTGGAGGACGCCGCGATCAAGTCCGAGCTCGCGGCACGGCTGCCCTACGCCCGCATGCTCGAGGACAACCTCGTGCGGCTGGAGGACCTGCCGGAGCGCGAGCACGTCGCGCACTCGCGCAGCTCGGTGCTGCGCCGCCAGCAGACCTTCGGCTACACCGAGGAGGAGCTGCGGATCCTGCTGCGACCGATGGCGCAGCAGGGCGTCGAGGCGCTCGGCTCGATGGGCACCGACACGCCGGTCGCGGTGCTGTCGTCGCGGCCGCGGCTGCTGTTCGACTACTTCACGCAGCTGTTCGCGCAGGTGACGAACCCGCCGCTGGACGCGATCCGTGAGGAGCTCGTCACCTCGCTGGGCGGGGCGATCGGCCCGGAGCCGAACCTGCTCGTCGACGACGAGGCGCACGCGCGCAAGCTGCTGATCCCGTTCCCGACGATCGACAACGACCAGCTCGCGAAGATCAAGCACATCCACCGCACCCGCGGGCCGGGCAAGGACTTCAGCGCGATCACGATCCGCGGTCTGTACCGGGTCGCGGGCGGTGCCCAGGCGCTCGAGGAGCGACTCGAGGAGATCTTCCGCGAGGTCGACGAGGCCGTGGAGCGCGGCGTCAGCTTCATCGTGCTCTCCGACCGCGAGTCCGACCACGAGTGGGCCCCGATCCCGTCGCTGCTGCTCACCTCCGCGGTGCACCACCACACGCTGCGGCGCCAGACCCGCACGCGGATCTCGCTGCTGGTCGAGGCCGGCGACGTGCGCGAGGTGCACCACGTCGCGCTGCTGATCGGCTACGGCGCGGCGTGCGTCAACCCGTACCTCGCGATGGAGAGCGTCGAGGAGCTCGTGCACTCCGGCGTCGTCGAGGGCGTCACCCCCGAGCAGGCGGTCAAGCACCTCATCAAGGCGCTCGGCAAGGGCGTGCTCAAGGTGATGAGCAAGATGGGCATCTCGACCGTCGCGTCCTACCGCGGCGCGCAGGTGTTCCAGGCCGTCGGGCTCTCGCAGGAGCTCGTCGACAAGTACTTCACCGCCACCCCCACCCCGCTCGGCGGCGTCGGGCTGGACGTCATCGCGGCCGAGGTCGCGGCGCGCCACGCCACCGCCTACCCGCGCAGCGGCAACCCGGCGCCGCACCGGCGCCTGGAGGTCGGCGGCGAGTACCAGTGGCGCCGCGAGGGCGACCCGCACCTGTTCGACCCCGAGACGGTGTTCCGGCTGCAGCACTCGACCCGCAACCGCCGGTTCGACGTGTTCCGCGACTACACCCGCCGCGTCGACGAGCAGTCGGAGCGGCTGATGACGCTGCGCGGCCTGTTCCGGTTCAAGGAGGGCGTGCGCGAGCCGGTGCCGATCGAGGAGGTCGAGCCGGTCTCGGAGATCGTCAAGCGCTTCTCGACCGGTGCGATGAGCTACGGCTCGATCTCGCAGGAGGCGCACGAGACGCTCGCGATCGCGATGAACCAGCTCGGCGCGAAGTCCAACACGGGCGAGGGCGGTGAGGACGTCGACCGGCTGCACGACCCGCGCCGTCGCAGCGCGATCAAGCAGGTCGCGTCGGGCCGGTTCGGTGTCACCTCCGACTACCTGGTCAACGCCGACGACCTGCAGATCAAGATGGCGCAGGGCGCCAAGCCCGGTGAGGGCGGCCAGCTGCCCGGCGGCAAGGTGTACCCCTGGGTCGCCAAGACCCGGCACGCCACGCCTGGTGTCGGCCTGATCTCGCCGCCGCCGCACCACGACATCTACTCGATCGAGGACATCGCCCAGCTGATCCACGACCTCAAGAACGCGAACCCGCAGGCGCGGGTGCACGTCAAGCTGGTCTCCGAGGTCGGGGTCGGCACGGTCGCGGCGGGCGTCTCCAAGGCGCACTCCGACGTCGTGCTGATCTCCGGGCACGACGGCGGCACCGGCGCGAGCCCGCTCACGTCGCTCAAGCACGCGGGCGCGCCCTGGGAGATCGGCCTCGCCGAGACCCAGCAGACGCTGGTCCTCAACAACCTGCGCGACCGCATCGTCGTGCAGGCCGACGGCCAGCTGAAGACCGGGCGCGACGTCGTCATCGCGGCGCTGCTCGGCGCCGAGGAGTTCGGGTTCGCGACCGCGCCGCTCGTGGTGTCCGGCTGCATCATGATGCGCGTCTGCCACCTCGACACCTGCCCGGTGGGCATCGCGACCCAGAACCCGGAGCTGCGGGCGCGGTTCTCGGGCAAGCCCGAGTTCGTCGTGACGTTCTTCGAGTACATCGCCGAGGAGGTCCGCGGCTACCTCGCCCAGCTCGGGTTCCGCTCGATCGACGAGGCGGTCGGCGCCGTCGAGATGCTCGACACCAGCGCCGCCGTCGAGCACTGGAAGGCCTCCGGTCTCGACCTGCGGCCGATCCTCACCAAGGTCGAGCCGCCGGCCGGCTCGACGCTGCACCGGACCCGGGCGCAGGACCACGGCCTCGACCGCGCGCTCGACAACGAGCTGCTCGAGCAGGCCCGGCCCGCGCTCGAGACCGGGCAGCCGGTGCAGATCAGCGCGCGGGTGCGCAACGTCAACCGCACCGTCGGCACGATGCTCGGCTCCGAGGTGACCAAGCGGTACCAGGCCGCCGGCCTGCCCGACGGCACGATCGACATCACGCTGACCGGCTCCGCCGGGCAGTCGCTGGGGGCGTTCCTGCCGCCGGGGATCACGCTGCGGCTGTTCGGCGACGCCAACGACTACGTCGGCAAGGGCCTCTCGGGCGGGCGGATCATCGTGCGCCCGGAGCGGTCCGCGGTGTTCGCGCCCGGTGAGAACGTCATCGCCGGCAACGTCATCGCCTACGGCGCCACCTCCGGGGAGATCTACCTGCGCGGCGTCGTGGGGGAGCGGTTCTCGGTGCGCAACTCCGGCGCGACGCTGGTCGTCGAGGGCGTGGGCGACCACGGCTGCGAGTACATGACCGGCGGCACCGTGCTCGTGCTCGGCCCGACCGGGCGCAACTTCGGCGCCGGCATGTCGGGGGGCACCGCCTACGTGCTCGACCTGGACCCCGCCCTCGTCAACGGCCCGGCGCTCGCCTCCGGCGAGCTCAGCCTGTCCGCGCCCGACGAGGAGGACGTCTCGATCATCGCCCGCCTGCTCGCGGAGCACCACCGTCACACCGACTCCCGCATCGCGGCCGAGCTGCAGGGTGACCGTGACGCGATCCGCGAGCGCTTCACGCGCGTGCTGCCGCCTGCGTACGCACGCGTGACCGAGGTGCTGGCACGCGCCGACGCCGACGGCGTCGACGTCAGCGAGCCCACCGTCTGGAACCGCGTCCTGGAGGCGACCCATGGCTGACCCGAAGGGCTTCCTCAAGTGGAGGGAGCGTGAGCTGCCCGCTCGCCGTCCGGTGCCGATCCGGCTCCAGGACTGGCGCGAGGTCTACGAGAAGCGTCCCGAGGACGGCCCGGCGCTGACGCGGCAGGCCGGTCGCTGCATGGACTGCGGCATCCCGTTCTGCCACAACGGCTGCCCGCTCGGGAACCTCATCCCCGAGTGGAACGACCTCACCCGCCAGGGGCGCTGGGAGGACGCGATCGAGCGGCTGCACGCGACCAACAACTTCCCGGAGTTCACCGGGCGGCTGTGCCCCGCGCCGTGCGAGACCTCCTGCGTGCTCGGCATCAACCAGCAGCCGGTGACGATCAAGCTCATCGAGCAGTCGATCATCGACAAGGCGTTCGAGGACGGGCTGGTCACGCCCCAGGTGCCCGGTCGCCTCACCGGCTCGACGGTCGCCGTCATCGGCTCCGGTCCGGCCGGTCTCGCGGCGGCCCAGCAGCTGACCCGGATCGGTCACACGGTGGCGGTGTACGAGCGCGACGACGCCATCGGCGGGCTGCTGCGCTACGGCATCCCCGAGTTCAAGATGGAGAAGGCCGTCCTCGACCGGCGCCTGGAGCAGATGGCCGAGGAGGGCACCCGGTTCCGCCCGGGTGTCCGCGTCGGCTTCGACGAGGGCACCACCGGGCAGGACCTGCTGGAGCGCTACGACGCGGTCGTCCTCGCGACGGGCGCCACCGTGCGCCGGGACCTGCCGGTGCCGGGCCGCGAGCTCGGCGGCATCCACCAGGCGATGGAGTACCTGCCGCAGGGCAACCGGGCGGCGCTCGGCCAGCACGTCGAGAACCAGATCACCGCCGAGGGCAAGGACGTGATCATCATCGGCGGCGGCGACACCGGCGCCGACTGCCTCGGCACCGCGCTGCGGCAGGGGGCGCGCAGCGTCACCCAGCTCGAGATCATGCCGCGGCCCTCCGAGGAGCGGCCGCCGCACCAGCCGTGGCCGACCTACCCGATGATCTACCGGGTCGCCAGCGCCCACGAGGAGGGCGGCGAGCGCGTGTACGCGACCTCGACGGCCGAGTTCGTGGGCGACGAGGACGGCAACGTGCAGGCGCTGCGCGTGCACGAGGTCCAGCTCGTCGACGGCCGGCCCACCCCCGTCGAGGGCACCGAGCGGACGATCCCGGCGCAGCTGGTGCTGCTCGCGATGGGCTTCACGGGTGTGGAGACCGACGGCGTGGTGTCGCAGCTCGGCCTCGAGGTCGACCCGCGCGGTCGCATCGTGCGCGACAAGCACTTCGCCACCAGCGTGCCCGGCGTGTTCGTCGCCGGCGACGCCGGTCGCGGCCAGAGCCTCATCGTGTGGGCCATCGCCGAGGGGAGGGCCGCGGCCGCCGCGGTCGACACCTACCTGCGGGGCTACACCGAGCTGCCGGCCCCGATCGAGCCGACGACGGTCCAGATGGCCGTCTGAGGCACCAGTTCCACCGACTTCCTCGTTACCTACTTTCTCTTAGGGTTGATGCATGCGTAGAGCCAAGATCGTCTGCACGCTGGGCCCGGCGACCGAGAGCACGGAGATGATCCAGGCTCTCGTGGACGCCGGCATGGATGTGGCGCGGATCAACCGCAGCCACGGTGACGCGGACCAGCACGCCGTCGTCATCGAGCGCGTGCGGGCGGCGGCGGCCGCCTCCGGCCGTGCGGTCGCCGTGCTCGTCGACCTCCAGGGCCCGAAGATCCGCCTCGGTCGATTCGTCGAGGGCCGTCACGAGCTCGCCGAGGGCGACACCTTCACGATCACCACCGAGGACGTCCCTGGCACCAAGGAGCTGGTGTCGACGACGTTCAAGGGGCTGCCGGACGACGTCAACCCCGGCGACGTCATCCTCATCGACGACGGTCGCGTCGCGGTGCGGGTGGTCTCGGTCGAGGGCCCGCGCGTGGTCACGCGCGTCGAGGTCCCCGGCCCGGTGTCGAACAACAAGGGCCTCAACCTGCCCGGTGTCGCGGTGAACGTGCCGGCGCTGAGCGAGAAGGACGCCGAGGACCTGCGCTGGGCGCTGCGGCTCGGGGTCGACTTCATCGCGCTGTCGTTCGTGCGATCGGCGCGCGACTACGACGACGTCGCGGCGATCATGGACGAGGAGGGCGTGACCGTCCCGGTCATCGCCAAGATCGAGAAGCCGCAGGCCGTCGAGAACCTCTCGGAGATCATCGACGCCTTCGACGGCATCATGGTCGCCCGCGGCGACCTCGGCGTCGAGCTGCCGCTCGAGGAGGTGCCGCTGGTCCAGAAGACCGCGATCGAGCTCGCGCAGCGCAACGCCAAGCCGGTCATCGTCGCCACCCAGGTGCTCGAGTCGATGATCTCGGCGCCGCGCCCGACGCGCGCCGAGGCGTCCGACTGCGCCAACGCCGTCCTCGACGGCGCCGACGCGGTCATGCTCTCGGGCGAGACCAGCGTGGGCGACTACCCGGTCGAGTGCGTCCGCACGATGGCGCGGATCATCGAGAACACCGAGGAGCACGGCCTGGAGCGGGTGACGCGCGTGACGGCGCCGCCGCACACCCGTGGCGGTGTCATGACCCGCGCGGCCAAGCAGATCGCGGAGTCGCTCGAGGTCCGTTACGTCGCGTGCTTCACGCAGTCGGGCGACAGCGCGCGCCGCATGGCGCGGCTGCGCTCGGCGATCCCGCTGCTGGCGTTCACGCCCCTGGAGGCGGTGCGCAACCAGCTCGCGCTCACGTGGGGCGTGCAGGCGTTCATCGTCGAGCAGGTCAAGCACACCGACGACATGATCGCCCAGATGGACCAGGTGCTGCAGACCAGCGGGCTGGCCGACGTCGGCGACCCGGTCGTCGTCGTGGCGGGCCTGCCGCCGGGCGTCGCGGGCAGCACGAACTCGATCCGGCTGCACGCCATCGGGGACCAGATCGTCCACTCCTGACGGGTCCTCCTGCCCATCGGCGCGCCGCGGGGCGCCCGCCGGGCTGTGTTAGAACTCTGCGCATGGGGAGACGACGGGCGACGGCGCTGGCCGCTGCCGGGCTGGTCCTGGCGCTGGCCGGGTGCAGCAGCGACGGCGACGCGACCGGCGGCGGTGAGGGGGCCGACGGCTCCGGCAGCGCCGCGGAGCGGCCGACGCCGATCGACGCGGCGCTGCTGGAGTGCGGCGACCCCGCCGGCGCCGACCCGACGCTGCAGCTCTCCGAGGTCGACCTGACCCAGGTCACCTGGGAGATGCCGTCGGGGTTCGTCGAGACCTTCGCCTACAGCGAGGACCTGCCGGTCGAGCACATCGAGTCGTTCTGGGCCGCCGAGCCCGAGGAGGACCCGGTGCCGCTGAACGTCCTCACGGTCGTGGTGTACGGGCGGATGGACTGGAGCGGCGACGCGGACGAGTGCGGCCGGGTGCCGATCAGCGCGGTCGACGAGCGGCTCGCCGGCTACCACGAGGTCAACGGTGCGCAGCCGCTCACCGAGGTGGAGCAGGTCGAGCTCGCGGGCCTGCCGGCGCTGCGCCAGGACCTGGAGCTGCCCGACTACTCCTACCGCGGCTACTGGGTGTTCGGGCGCGACCAGATGGTCCACCTGTACTGCCAGTGGACCTCGGAGGCGGAGCAGGAGCGCGTGCTCGCCGGCTGCGAGGAGCTGCTGGCCTCGTTCGAGGCGCCGGGTGCGTAGCGCCCGGCTGCTCGCGTGCGCGGTGCTCGCTGTGCTGCTCGCGGGCTGCGGGATGCTGCCGGGCACCGGGGACGAGGAGCCCGACGACGTCGCGACGTCGTCGCCCGGCGAGCCCGCGACCATGCCGAGCGAGATCCCGTCGTGGCTGCTGGAGTGCGGCTCCTCGGACGACGAGCGCGACGAGCTGCAGCTGAGCACCCTCGACCTCACGCAGGCGACCTGGGCGATGCCCGCCGGCTTCCAGCGCGCGAGCGGTTACGTCGAGGACAACCCGGTCGAGACGCTGCACAGCATCTGGGTGGCGGAGCCGGCCGACCCGCCGCTGCCGAGCCTCAACGTCGTCAACGTCGTGCTCTACACCGACGTCGACTGGGGCGACCTGGCCGACGGGTGCGGCCGGGTGCCGCTCGCGGCGGTCGAGGAGAAGCTCGCGCGCTACCGCGACCAGATCGGCGCCACCCCGATGGGCGAGGCGACGATGACCGAGGTGTCGGGCCTGCCTGCGGTCACCCAGGAGGTGGGGCTCGCCTCCTACGACTACGTCGGCTACTGGCTGTTCAGCTCCGACCAGCTGCTGCACGTGTACTGCCAGTGGACCTCCGACTCCTACCGGGCGACGATCACGAGCGGGTGCGACGAGCTCGTGGCGTCGGTGCAGGTGCCTGGTGCGTGAGGCCGCTCGCGTCGCGAGCGGCGCGCTGCTGCTCGCGGCCGCGCTGGCCGGCTGCGTGCCCGGCGCCGACCCGGGCGCCGGACCGGGATCCGACCCGACGGCGTCGACGTCGGCCCCCGGCACGGGCTCGACACCCACCGAGATCCCCTCGTGGCTGCTCGAGTGCGGCGCCGACGACGGCAAGGACCAGGAGCTGCAGCTCGCGGACCTCGACCTGACGACGGCGACGTGGGCGACGCCGCCCGGCTTCGAGGTCTCGACGTCCTACGTCGAGGACAACCCGGTCGAGCGGATCCACTCGACCTGGTACGCGGTGCCCACCGACCCGGTGCTGCCCTCGCTCAACGTCGTGCAGGTCGTCGTCTACGTCGACATCGACTGGGGCGACCTCGCCGACGAGTGCGGGCGGGTGCCAATCGCCGCCGTCGAGGAGAAGCTCGCGCGCTACCGCGAGCAGATCGGCGCCGAACCGCTGTCGGAGGCGCGCACGACCGAGCTGGCCGGGCACCCCGCCATCCGGCAGGACATCGGTCTCGACCGCTACTCCTATGCCGGCTGGTGGCTGTTCAGCTCCGACCAGCTGCTGCACCTGTACTGCCAGTGGACGCCGGACGGTGACCGCGAGGTGATCGAGCGCGGCTGCGACGACCTCGTGGCGAGCCTCGCCGTCGGCTGACCAGCGTCCGGACTCTGGCCGCGGCTCGGTCGGCCGCGCGACGGCGGCTAGGCTGCTGACCCGATCGGAGGGGACATGACGCAGCCAGCGCGCGGGCGGGGACGCCGTCCGCAGACGGTGCTCGAGGTGCTCCGCACCGAGCGTCTCGGCCCGCACCTCGTGCGCGTCGTCGCGGGCGGCCCGGGCTTCGCGTCCTTCCAGAACAACGCGTTCACCGACCGCTACGTGAAGCTGTTGTTCGCCGATCCCGCCGCCGGGCTCGAGCCGCCGTACGACCTGGAGGCGCTGCGCCGCGACCGTCCCGAGGCGCTGCCGCGGCCACGCACCTACACGGTGCGCTGGGTCGACGAGGCCGCGCAGCAGCTCGCCATCGACTTCGTGCTGCACGGCGACGACGGTCTCGCGGGCCCGTGGGCCGACCGTGCGCGGCCCGGCGACCGGCTGGTCCTCAGCGGCCCGGGCGGGGCGTACGCCCCCGACCCCACCGCGGACTGGCACCTGCTCGTCGGCGACCTCGCCGCGCTGCCGGCGATCGCGGCCGCCCTCGAGGCGTTGCCGGCCGACGCCGTCGGGCACGCGGTGGTGCAGGTCGAGAGCCCGTCCGACGTCGTGGACCTCGCCCGGCCCGACGGTCTCGAGGTCACCTGGGTGCACGGCGCGGACGAGGAGGCGCTCGTCGAGGCGGTGCGGGCCCTGCCCTGGCGCGGCGGCGACGTCCAGGCGTTCGTCCACGGGGAGCGCGGCGCGGTCAAGCTGCTGCGTCGCCACCTGACCGACGAGCGCTGCATCGACCGCGGCAGGCTCTCGATCTCGGCCTACTGGGCCCGCGGTCGCGTGGAGGACCAGTTCCAGGCGGAGAAGCGCGAGCCCGTCGGTCAGATCTGAGCCATGAGCGACGACCACCGGGCGGTGGGCACCGGAGGAGCCCGCGACTACGATGGCGGGCGTGGTGGTGCCATCCGCGGGCTCGGGGGACGTCGGTGACGTCCACCGTCACACCGTCGAGATCCTCCGCACGGCCCAGGAGCACGCCGACAGGCTGCGCGCCGAGGCGGAGGCGGAGGCGCGCGCGCACGCCGAGCGGCTCGCCGCCGAGCGGCAGGCGCAGCAGGAGGCCACACAGGCGATCGAGACCGCGCGGCGCGAGGCCGAGCAGGACCGGCAGGCCGCGGCGCGCGAGCTCGCGGCCGCCCGCGAGGACGCCGGGCAGGCGCTGAACGACGCCGCCGACCAGGCAGCCGTCGTGACCGCGACGGCGGAGCGGACCGCCGCGGCTGCGGTGACCGCCGCCCGCGAGGAGGCCGCGCGGCTGGTCGAGGACGCCCGTGCGCGCGCGGAGCAGCTGCTCACGCAGGCCGAGGGCGAGCGCGACCGGCTGCGCGCCGAGACCGAGCAGCGGCTCGCGCAGCAGGTACGGGACAACGACGAGGAGATCGCGCGCTACCGCGCCGAGGTGGAGGCCTGGGCGCAGGCGACCGTCAGCAGCGTGCAGCACCGCCGCGAGGAGGCCGAGGCCGAGGCGGCCCTGATCCGGGGCGAGGCCGAGGCGACCCGCGAGAAGCTCGTCACCGCCGCCGAGGCCGTGCTGGCCGAGCACACGGAGCGTGCGGAACAGCTGCTCGCCGACGCCACCCAGGAGCGGGACGAGCTGCTGGCGCAGGCGCGCGAGGAGGCCCGCACGACGATCGCGGAGGCCGAGCAGCACCTCGCGTGGGCGCAGAGCACGGTCGCCGGCCTGCTCGCCGGTGCGCACGCCGAGGTCGATGCCATGCGGCGCCGCTCCGCCGCCGACCTCGCCGCGCACGCGCGCCGGGTCCGCACCCGTCTGTCGGTCATCCTCGCGCGCTCCTCGCACCGCATGCGGCAGCAGCTCACCGAGACGCGGGCCGCGGCCGAGGACGCCGAGGCACGGGCGCTCGCCCTGGTGCGGGTCGCCGATGAGGACGCTGCCGCCACCCGGGAGCGCGCCGAGCAGGAGGCCGAGGCGGTGCTCGCCCGGGCGCAGGCCGAGGCCGACGCCCAGGTGCGCCGCGCCGAGCAGCGGCTCGCCGACGCCGCCGACGGCGCGCGCATGGTGCGCGAGCGCGCCGCCGCCGACCTGGAGGCGCTGCAGCAGCAGACCTATGCCGAGACCGCGCGTGCGCGCGCCGAGGCCGTCGAGCTGCTCGACACCGCACGGCAAGACGCCCAGCAGATGCGCGAGGAGGCCACCCGCATCCTCGAGGAGGCCCGTGCCGAGGTCGCCGAGCTGCGCCGCCGTCGTGAAGCCATCGCCGAGGAGCTCGGAGAGCTCGCCGGCGTGATCGAAGCCCTGTCCGTCCCCGAAACGGCGGACCCGTCCTCCCGAGGAGCAACGAATGTCTGACGCCACGTTCCGCACCGTTCTGCGCGGCTACGAGCCGACCGAGGTGGACCGGTACGTCACCTCTCTGAAGGAGGCGGCCGAGGCCGCCCGGCAGGCGGTGGCCGAGCGGACCGTGGAGCTGGAGCGCGAGCGCGCCCAGCGCGGCCAGACCGCCCAGGAGCTCGAGCGGCTGCAGGCCCGCGTCGCCGAGCTCGAGGCGACCGCCGAGGAGCAGACGGCCAGCGCGCCCTCCTACGCCGACCTGGGGGAACGGATCGGCCGGATCCTCAGCCTCGCGCAGGAGGAGGCCGAGGAGCTGCGCAGCAGCGCCCAGGCCGACGCCGACGCCCTGCTGCGCGACGCGCAGGAGAAGGCCGAGCGTCAGGTCGCGCAGGCGCGTGCGCACGCCGACGAGTCGATCTCGCGCACCGACGCCGAGGTCGCGAAGCGGCTCGCGGACGCGCAGCGCCGCGCCGACGAGATCCTCGACGTCGCCGACCGCGAGGCCGCCGCGCGCCGCGAGGAGGCGGAGGCCGTGTTCGAGCGGCAGCGCGCCAAGGCCGCGGCCGCCGCGACCGAGTTCGAGACCACGCTCGCCGAGCGGCGCGAGCAGGCGTCCGCCGAGTTCGCCCGCGCGCTCGCTCAGCACGACCAGAAGCTCGCGGCGGCCGAGGAGCGGCTCGCCGCGATCGAGAAGGAGGCCGAGGAGCGCAAGGCCGACTCCGAGCGCGAGGCGCAGCAGCTGCTCGACGGCGCACGCGCCGAGGCCGAGCGGCTCGTCCGCGAGGCCCGCGAGACGGCCGAGAAGATCAAGCGCGAGTCCGACCGCGAGCTCGCCGCCGCCGCCAGCCAGCGCGAGGCGATCACCGCGCAGCTGTCCAACGTGCGGCAGATGCTCGCGACGATCGGCGGCGGGGTCTCCGGTGCCGCCCTCAGCGCGCTCGTGCAGGAGCCCGCGGCGGCCACCGAGCCGGCCGAGGCGGAGGCCAGCGGCGACGCGACCGACGCGGCGGACGGGTCGGACGCGGCGGACGCGGCGGACGGTGACGTGACGAAGACCACGGCCGACGAGGCGTCGGAGACCGTCGAGGACGAGGCGCGCCGCTAGCGAGCGCGGCCTGGTGCGCGCGTGGGGGCCGTCCTCGCTCCGGGGCGCGTCACCGGCGGGTCGGCAGGAGCGCGCGCCCCGAGTGGGAGCCGGCGTCTCGTCGTGCTCGTTCTCGCACGCGGCGCTGGCTCCCGTCATCCCGCGCGGGGCTCCTCGCTGGCGCACTGGTCGGCTGCTGCCCCGAGTGGGAGCCGCCGTCTCGTCGTGCTCGTTCCTCGCACGCGGCGCTGGCTCCCGTCATCCCGCGCGGGGCTCCTCGCTGGCGCACTGGTCGGCTGCTGCCCCGAGTGGGAGCCGCCGTCTCGTCGTGCTCGTTCCTCGCACGCCGTTCCGGCTCCCGTCATCCCGCTCGGGGCACCTCGCTGGCGCTCGGTGCCCCGAGTGGGAGCCGCCGTCTCGTCGTGCTCGTTCCTCGCACGCCGTTCCGGCTCCCGTCATCCCGCTCGGGGCACCTCGCTGGCGCTCGGTGCCCCGAGTGGGATTCGAACCCACACTGGATCGGGTTTGAGCCGATTGCCTCTGCCGGTTGGGCTATCGGGGCACAGTGACGTCGGTCTCACCTGCGTCGACGCGACGGAGCACTACGCTACCCCCGTGACAGAAGCGAACGGTAAGCAGCCCAGGACGCCCGCCGACGACGTGGTCCTCGACCTCGACCACGCCCGCCAGGCCGAGGACGCGCCCGCGCCCACCGGCGCCGGCGAGCGCCGCACCGTGGTCGTCGCCGAGGACGAGCCCCTCATCCGGATGGACGTCGTCGAGACCCTCAACGAGGCCGGCTACGACGTCATCGGCGAGGCCGGCGACGGCGAGACCGCCGTCAAGCTCGCCACCGACCTCGAGCCCGACGTCGTCGTCATGGACGTCAAGATGCCCGTCCTCGACGGCATCACCGCCGCCGAGCGCATCACCAAGGCCCGGATCGCCCCGGTCGTGCTGCTCACCGCCTTCTCCCAGACCGAGCTCGTCGAGCGGGCGCGCGACGCCGGCGCGATGGCCTACGTCGTCAAGCCGTTCACGCCCGCCGACCTGCTGCCGGCGCTCGAGATCGCGCTGCACCGCCACCGCGAGATCGTCGCGCTCGAGGCCGAGGTCGCCGACCTCACCGACCGCTTCGAGACCCGCAAGCGCGTCGACCGCGCCAAGGGACTGCTCATGACCCGCATGGGCCTGACCGAGCCCGAGGCGTTCCGCTGGATCCAGAAGACGTCGATGGACCGCCGCCTCACGATGCGCGAGGTCGCCGACGCCGTCATCGACCAGGTCGGTCGCAGCGAGGGCTGAGAACCGTACGCGACACGGTTTCCATGCGTAAGGTGTCCCAGGGACCACGCTGGACCGAGACCGGAAGGGAGCGACGCGTGCGGCACGGCGCGACAGCCAGGCTTGCCCGCCCCGACGACCTGCCACGGGTCGTGGAGCTTCTTCGGATGGCCCGTGCGGACTCACCGCTCGGGCCCCAGCTGTGCAGCCCCGACTCCTCCTCGCTGGGGGAGCAGGTGACCGTGTGGTGCACGATGCCGGGCGCCGCCCTGCTCGTCGCCGAGGTCGCCGACGACGTCGTGGGCGTGGCCCTCACGCAGCACGTCGACGTCAACCTGTTCGCCGACGTCGCCTACCTCCAGCTGGAGGCGCTGTTCGTCGACCCGGCCCACCGGCGCCGCGGCGTCGGCCGCTCGCTGATGTCCCTGGTCGCCCACGTCGCCGCCGAGAGCGGTGGCAGCCACGTCGTCACGCAGCCGCTGAGCGGCAACCGCTCCGAGCAGCGTTTCCTGTCGGGCCTGGGGTTCTCGCCGGCGGCGACGCGCCGCATCGTCGAGACGCCCATGCTCCAGCGCCGCCTCGACGCGCTCGCCAGCCCGCGCCGCACGCGGGGCATCGACGAGCTGATCGCGCGCCGGCGCCGCTCCCGCGGGCTGCCTCCGACGCCGCCGAGCGGGATCTCGTTGGGCGCCCGCACCGGTCGCGGTACGACCTTCGTCGAGCGCACCTCCGCCGAGACCTAGGTCACAACCACCTCACGGCCGAGCCATCGCTCGGTGAGTGCTGGGTCACGATTCGCTAACGTTCGCTCTCGGCGAGGACCGCGCACGATCCGCACCAGCATGCGGATCCTCGGAGGTTGGCCCACGGATCGGGCGGGTGCGCCCACCGTTGTACCTTGCTACGGTGCTTGACGGTCCCTGGACGCCTGCTGGCAACGGGGACGTCAAGCCCAGGCCGCGGCCGCCACCGGGGGGATGGCGGGCGTACGGCACCCGGGGTGGCGCCCAAGGCGTGGCGCTCGGCACGACCCGCCCCGGTGGCCCGGACCGTAACCCAAAGACCTCGCCGTGCACGCACAGGTGCCGCGAGGCACAGGACACGTGACCGAGACCATCCGAACCGTGGCCGAGCCGTCCGAGGCTCCAGCCACCCACGCGCTGCGCGTCGAGGGCCTGTACAAGGTCTTCGGGCGGGGGGCTCCCGAGGCGGTGCGCCGCCTGCAGGAGGGCGCCTCGCGCGACGACCTCCCGCAGGGGACGACCGCAGCAGTCATCGATGCCAGCTTCGAGGTGCACCCCGGCGAGATCTTCGTCGTCATGGGGCTGTCGGGGTCGGGGAAGTCGACCCTGATCCGCACCCTCAACGGCCTGCTGGAGCCCACCGCGGGCACCGTCGAGATCGGCGACGCGCTGGTCTCCGGTGCCTCGGCCGCGCAGCTGCGCGAGGTGCGCCGCTCCCGGGTCTCGATGGTGTTCCAGCACTTCGCGCTGCTGCCGCACCGCACGGTGCTCGAGAACGCCGCCTACGCCCTGGAGCTGCGCGGCGTCCGCAAGGCCGAGCGGCTGCAGCGTGCCGAGGAGGCCCTCGGCATGGTCGGGCTCGCCGGCTGGGGTGCCTCGCTGCCCTCGGAGCTGTCGGGCGGCATGCGGCAGCGCGTCGGGCTGGCCCGTGCGCTCGCCGCAGGCACCGACATCCTGCTCATGGACGAGGCGTTCAGCGCGCTCGACCCGCTGATCCGCAAGGAGATGCAGGACCAGCTGCTCGAGCTGCAGTCCAAGCTCGGCATGACGATCGTCTTCATCACGCACGACCTCAACGAGGCGATGCGCCTGGGCGACCGCATCGCGATGATGCGCGCCGGTCGGATCGTGCAGGTCGGCACCCCCGAGGACATTCTCACCGACCCCGCGAACGACTACGTCGCCCAGTTCGTCGCCGAGGTCGACCGCGCCCGGGTGCTGACCGCGAGCTCGGTCATGGAGCGCCCGGTCGCCGTCATCGGCCCCGAGGCCGGGCCGCGCACGGCGCACCGCCTGATGCGGGAGCACCAGACGTCGTCGCTGCTGGTCGTGAGCCGCGACCGGCGGGTCCTGGGCGTCGTCCACGAGGACGACGTCGCCGAGGCCATCCGGCGCGGCGCCGAGGCGCTGCCGCGGCTGTCGGCACGTGAGGTGACCACGGTCGGGCCCGACACCCAGCTCGCCGACCTGCTCGCCGACGCGGCCGCCACCCGGTCGCCGCTCGCCGTCGTCGACGACGCCGGTGTGCTCGTCGGGCTGATCCCGCGTGTGACGCTGCTCAGCGCCCTCGCCGACCCGAACGGCTCCGGGCACGAGACCGACGCACCCGAGCCCGACGCCGCCACCGACACCCAGGGAGGTGCCCGATGAGCTGGCTCCCGCAGATCCCGCTCGGGTCCGGCGCCGCGGCGCTCGTGGCCTGGATCAAGGCTCACCTGCCCGGCCTGCTCGCGGGCATCCAGAGCACGTTCAACACCGCCGCGACGACGATCACCGACGTCGTGCTGCTGCTCCACCCGCTGCTCGTGGCCCTGCTCGTCGCGCTGCTGGCCGCCTGGGTGCGCTCGCTGTGGTTCGCCGCGTTCGCGCTCGTCGGGCTCGTGCTGACGATGAGCATGGGCCTGTGGACCCAGACGGTCCAGACGCTGTCGATGGTGCTCGTCGCGACCCTCGTCGCGCTCGTCATCGGGATCCCGCTCGGCATCCTCGCCGCCAAGAGCTCGGCCGTGAGCGTGGTGCTGCGGCCGGTGCTCGACTTCCTGCAGACGATCCCGTCTCTGGTCTACCTCGTGCCGGTCGTCATCTTCTTCAGCATCGGCTACGCACCGGGGATCGTCGCGACCGTGGTGTTCGCGATCGCACCGGGCATCCGGCTCACCGAGCTGGCCATCCGCCAGGTCGACGCCGAGACCGTCGAGGCGGGCGAGGCGTTCGGCGGCACACCGTGGCAGATCCTGCGCGGCATCCAGCTGCCGCTGGGGCTGCCGACGATCATGGCCGGCGTCAACCAGGTGATCATGCTCGCGCTGTCGATGGTCGTCATCGCCGGCTTCGTCGGCGCACCGGGCCTCGGCCAGTCGGTGACCAGCGCCTTCAGCCGCGTCGACGTCGCGCAGGGCTTCGAGGCCGGGCTCTCGATCGTCATCCTGGCGATCGTCCTCGACCGGCTGACCGGCGCCGTCGGGCAGCCGACGCCGCACTCGCTCGCCTCGCGCCTGCGCGGTCGTCGCCGGCGTGCCGCGCAGGCCGCCGTCGCGGCCGAGGCGAGCAGCACGGCCGGTGCGGGCAGCACCGCAGGCGGCGCCGTCACCGACGCACCGCAGCGGACGGGCACCGCGGAGCCGGAGGCCACCGGCGCGCCCGAGCCCGTCCACTGACCAGACCACCCACCGTCGAACCAGGCACCGCCTGGAGAGAAGGAGTACCCATGTCCCGCAGGATGTTCGGCCGCCGTCAGGTGGTCGCGCTGGGCGCGGCCGCCGCGCTCGGGCTCACGCTCGCCGCGTGCAACCCCGACAACCCGTCCGCCGACGGCGACGGCACCGACGAGACCTCCGCCGCCGAGGGCGGTGGCGACAAGGGCACGATCACGCTCGGCTACATCCCGTCGTGGACCGACGGCCTGAGCACCGCCTACCTGCTCGAGGCCAAGCTCGAGGAGGCCGGCTACACGGTCGAGCACCAGGAGCTCACCGAGGCCGGTGTGCTGTACACGGCCCTCGCGCAGGGTGACGTCGACATCTACCCGTCGGCGTGGCCGGAGGTCACCCACGCCTCCTACATGGAGGAGTACGGGGACCAGATCGAGGACCTCGCCACCTACTACGACAACGCGAAGCTGACCTTCGCGGTGCCGGAGTACAGCGAGATCACCTCGATCGCCGAGCTCCCCGACCACGTCGACGAGCTCGGCGGCCGGATCGTCGGCATCGAGCCCGGCGCCGGTCTGACCGAGGTGACGCAGGAGAGCGTCATCCCGACCTACGGTCTCGACGAGGCCGGCTTCACGCTCGCGACGTCGTCGACCCAGGCGATGCTCGCCGAGCTGGAGAGCGCGGTCTCGGCCGAGGAGGAGATCGTCGTCACGCTGTGGCGGCCGTTCTGGGCGAACGCCACCTACCCGGTGCGCGACCTGGAGGACCCGGAGGGCGCGCTGGGCGAGGCCGAGGGCCTGCACTTCCTCGCGACCGACGGCTTCGCCGAGGAGTTCCCGGAGGTCGCCGAGTGGATCGGCGGCATCCACCTCGACGACGAGCAGTACGGCGCGCTCGAGAGCTCTGTCGTCAACGACAACCCCGACGACCCGGCGGCCGGTGTCGCCGCGTGGCTCGAGCAGCACGACGACGTCGTGGGCTCGGTCGAGGGCTGACACGGCTCGCCGAGCCGTCACGGCCGGCAGCGACCGGCACGCAGGGCCGGGCACCGCGCAGGTGCCCGGCCCTCGTCGTACGCCCGCCCCTCGTCCTGCTCCGGGCAGGGGTGCGCCGCCTCGACCCGTGTGCGCGGCTCAGTCCCGCGCGTCGACCAGCATGCAGGTGAGCCGCGACGTGCAGACGCGGCGGTCCCGCTCGTCGGTGATGACGATCTCGTAGGTGGCGACCGTGCGGCCCAGGTGCAGCGGCGTCGCGACGCCCGAGACGACGCCCTCGCGCACCGCGCGGTGGTGCGTCGCGCTGATCTCGATGCCGACGGCGGCCCGCCCCGGCCCGGCGTGCAGCGTCGCCGCGATCGACCCCAGGCTCTCCGCCAGCACCGCCGAGGCGCCGCCGTGCAGCAGCCCCGCCGGCTGGGTGTTGCCCGCGACCGGCATCGTGCCCGCGGTCCGCTCGGCGCCGATCTCGGTCAGCTCGATGCCCATGCGCTCCAGCAGCGTGCCCGAGACGTCGCGGAAGCGCCCCGCGGCGGCGGTGCCCGGCGTGGCCGCGGCGGGGCCGGCGGCGGAGCCATCGGTGTCGGTCATGGCACCTAGGCTGGCACCTGTGACGGCACCTGCGCGACCGAGGCTCCTGCTCATCGACGGCCACTCGATGGCATACCGGGCGTTCTTCGCCCTGCCGGTGGAGAACTTCTCCACCACGACAGGCCAGCACACCAACGCGGTGTACGGGTTCACGTCGATGCTCATCAACCTGTTGCGCGACGAGGAGCCGACCCACGTCGCCGTCGCCTTCGACGTCAGCGGTGCGGCGTTCCGTACCGAGGCGTACGCCGACTACAAGGCCAACCGCACGAGCTCGCCCGAGGAGTTCCGCGGGCAGATCCCGCTGATCGAGCAGGTGCTGGACGCGCTGTCGATCCCGCGGCTGGGCATCGAGGGCTACGAGGCCGACGACGTGCTCGCGACCCTGGCGGACCAGGGCCGCGCCGCCGGCATGGACGTGCTGATCTGCTCCGGCGACCGCGACACGTTCCAGCTGATCGACGAGCGCGTGCTCGTGCTCTACCCGCGCAAGGGCGTCTCCGACCTGGCCCGGATGGACGCCGCCGCGGTCGAGGAGCGCTACGGCGTACCGCCGTCGAGCTACAGCGACCTCGCGGCGCTGGTGGGGGAGTCCAGCGACAACCTCCCGGGCGTGCCGAAGGTGGGGCCGAAGACCGCCGCCAAGTGGATCCTCACCTACGGAGGGCTCGACGGCGTCATCGGCAACGCGGGCGCCATCAAGGGAGTGGCGGGCGAGAACCTGCGCGCGCACCTCGACCAGGTGATCGTCAACCGCCAGGTCAACCGGCTGCTCACCGACGTCGCGCTGCCGGTCGGCGTCGAGGACCTCGAGCGTCGCCCGTTCTCGCGCGAGCAGGTGCACCAGGTCTTCGACGCGCTGGAGTTCCGGATCCTGCGCGACCGCCTGTTCGCGATGACCCCGACCGACGCCGAGACGGTCGAGGCGCAGCCGTTCGAGGTGGAGATCTCCCGCAGCGGCGCCGCCGACTGGTTCGCCGCCCGTGCCGGTCAGCTGCTCGGCGTCGACGTGCGCGGCAGCGTCGCGCACGGCAGCGGCGACGCCTGGGGGATCGCCGTCGCCGACGCCGCGGGTGCCGCGCTCGTGCTCGACCTCACCGACATCGACCCCGCCGACGAGGGCGCCCTCGCGGCGTGGCTCGCCGACGAGTCGCAGCCCAAGGCGCTCCACGACGCCAAGACGGCGTGGCACGCGCTCGACAGCCGCGGGCTGACGCTCGCGGGCGTCACCTTCGACACCGCGATCGCCGAGTACCTGTGCCACCCCGACCAGCGGCTGTTCGCCCTCGACGACCTCGCGGTGCGCCGGCTCCACAAGGAGATCGGCGGCACCGGGACCGACGCGGGCGGGCAGCAGATGCTCAGCCTCGACGGTCCCGCCGAGGACGAGCTGGGCGCCGTGCGCGCCGCGGCGGTGCGCGAGCTCGTCGACGTCATCGGAGCCGATCTCCAGCAGCGCGGCGGCACCCGGCTGCTCGCCGACGTCGAGCTGCCGGTCGCCGGGGTGCTCGCGCGCATGGAGAAGGCCGGCATCGCGGCCGACGTCGACTACCTGCGCGACCTCGAGAAGCACTTCGGTGCCGCGGTCGACGACGCGGCGTCGGAGGCGTACGCGGTCATCGGCCGCGAGGTGAACCTGTCCTCGCCCAAGCAGCTGCAGGAGATCCTCTTCGACCAGCTGGGGATGCCGAAGACGCGCAAGACGAAGACCGGCTACACGACCGACGCCGACGCGCTGGCCGACCTGTACGCCAAGACCGAGCACCCGTTCCTGCAGCACCTGCTCGCCCACCGCGACGCGATCCGGCTGCGGCAGACGGTCGAGGGTCTGCTGCGCACCGTGGCGCCCGACGGCCGTATCCACACCACCTACAGCCAGACGATCGCCGCCACCGGCCGGCTGTCCTCCTCCGACCCGAACCTGCAGAACATCCCGATCCGCACCGAGGAGGGCAACCGGATCCGGGCGGCCTTCGTCGTCGGCGAGGGCTACGCGACCCTCATGACGGCCGACTACAGCCAGATCGAGATGAGGATCATGGCCCACCTCTCGGGTGACGCCGGGCTGATCGAGGCGTTCCGCTCGGGGGAGGACCTGCACAGCTTCGTCGGGTCCCGCGTGTTCGGCGTCCCGCCGGAGGAGGTCACGCCCGCGCAGCGGAGCAAGATCAAGGCGATGAGCTACGGCCTCGCCTACGGCCTGAGCGCGTTCGGCCTGTCGAACCAGCTGAAGATCTCCACGGCCGAGGCCAAGGAGCTCATGGAGGAGTACTTCGAGCGCTTCGGCGCGGTGCGCGCCTACCTCGACGACATCGTCGCGGAGGCGCGCGGCGTGGGCTACACCGAGACGATCCTCGGCCGCCGCCGCTACCTGCCGGACCTCGTCAGCGACAACCGCCAGCGCCGCGAGATGGCGGAGCGGATGGCGCTCAACGCCCCGATCCAGGGCAGCGCCGCCGACATCATCAAGGTCGCGATGATCAACGTCGACCGCGAGCTGCGCGCGCAGGGGATGGCGACCAGGCTGCTGCTGCAGGTGCACGACGAGCTCGTGCTCGAGGTGGCACCGGGCGAGGAGGCCGCGGCCGAGCTGGTGCTGCGTGAGCAGATGGGCTCGGCGACCGCGCTCTCGGTCCCGCTCGACGTCAGCGTCGGGACCGGACCGTCGTGGCAGGCCGCCGGGCACTGAGACGGCCGAGGCCCGCGTCGGCTCGGGCCCTGACGCTCACGGAGTCACGCAGGCGGCTTCCGGGTGCGGAAGATCGCGGTGCCGGGCAGCAGCCGGCCGCGTTCGGGGCCCCAGCCGCCCCACACCTCCTCGAGGTCGTCGGGCCACTCCGGCTCGACGACATCGAGCAGCACCAGGCCCGCACCGACGACGTCGCGCACGTGGTCGCCGAACGTGCGGTGGAACTCCGCGTACACCGGCTCGCCCGCGGCGTCCTCCTCGACGTAGGGGGTGCGGTCGAAGTACGAGCGCACCACGGTCAGGCCGGCCGCGGTCGGGTCGTCCGGGAACGCCCATCGCAGCGGGTGCGTCACCGAGAACACCCACAGCCCGCCCGGCCGCAGCACGCGCGCGACCTCGCGGTGGACGCGGTCGGCGTCGGGGACGAACGGGATCGCGCCGAACGCCGTGAACGCGACGTCGAACGTCGCGTCCTCGAACGGCAGCTCGCGCGCGTCGGCGACCCGGGCCGGCACCGTGATCCCGGTGCGGGCGTCGAGCGCGGCGGCGGCCTCGACCATGCCGGGCGCGACGTCGGTCGCGACCGCGTCGACGCCCCGGGCCGCGAGCCAGCGCGAGCACTGCGCGGCCCCGGCACCGACCTCGAGCACGCGGCGGCCGCGCAGGCCCGGCAACGGGCCCAGCAGCGCCGCGTCGGCCTCGCGCAGCCCCTCGGGGCACCAGCAGAAGTCCGCGTCGCCCAGGAACGCGCCGTGCTCGGCGAGGTAGTCGGACGCCTCGGCGCTCCACCAGCGCGCCGTCGCCCGGGCGGCCGCGGCGCCGTCGACGTCGGTGTAGCCCGCGCGCGCCATCGCGGGGTGCTCGTCGCTCATGGCGTCAGCATCCCAGCACCCCGGTAGCGTGGCGTGCGTGCTCCACGTCCTCACCGTCGGCGACGAGCTGCCCGACGACGTCCCGACCGTCGTGTTCCTGCACGGTCTCTTCGGGCAGGGGCGCAACTTCTCGACGATCGCCAAGGGGCTGCTGCCCGACGCGCGCAGCGTGCTCGTCGACCTGCCGAACCACGGCCGCTCGGCGTGGACCGAGACCGTCGACCTCGCGGCGATGGCCGACGCCGTCGCGGAGCGGGTGCGGGCGGGCGCGGACGCACCGGTCCACCTCGTCGGGCACTCGCTGGGCGGCAAGGTCGCGATGCTGGTCGCGCTGCGGCACCCCGAGCTGCTGGACCGGCTCGTCGTCGTCGACATCGCGCCGACCGCGAGCCGCTCGGTCGGGGAGTTCGAGCACCTGCTCGGCGCGCTGGCGACGCTCGACCTCACGACGCTGGAGCGCCGCGGCGACGCCGACGAGGCGCTGCGCGAGCAGATCCCGAACGAGACCGTGCGCGCGTTCCTGCTGCAGAACCTGCACCGCGACGACGACGGCTGGGCGTGGCGCGCCAACCTCGCGCTGCTGCGCCGCTCGCTCGACGTCATCGGCGGCTTCCCGGACGTCGGAGACGCGCGGCACGACGGCCCGGTGCTCTGGGTCACCGGTGAGCGCTCCGACTACACCGGGCCCGACGAGGAGACCGCGATGCGGCGGCTGTTCCCGGCGACGCGTCACGTGGTCGTCAAGGGCGCCGGCCACTGGGTGCACTCCGAGCGGCCGGAGGTGTTCGGCGAGGTCGTGCGCCGGTTCCTGCTCTGACGCAGCGCTGGTAGGATGATCCGTTGGCGCATCGTGCGCGCTTGGTGGTCGTGCCCTGGAGAACAGGTGCGGGAGCTGCTGAGGCCGTCTCGAACGCTACGGCACCGAGGACCGTCAGGCCGTCGGTCGCCACGTCATCTGTCCCGACTATCCCTGTCCGCATCGGAGCTCATCTCTTGACTATCACCGCCCCTTCGACCACCGCCGCACCGCAGGTCGCCGTCAACGACATCGGCTCGGAAGAGGACTTCCTCGCAGCCGTCGACGCGACCATCAAGTACTTCAACGACGGCGACATCGTCGAAGGCACCATCGTCAAGGTCGACCGCGACGAGGTTCTCCTCGACATCGGCTACAAGACCGAAGGCGTCATCCTCTCCCGCGAGCTGTCCATCAAGCACGACGTCGACCCGACCGAGGTCGTCGAGGTGGGCGAGCGCGTCGAGGCCCTTGTCCTCCAGAAGGAGGACAAGGAGGGTCGTCTGCTGCTGTCCAAGAAGCGCGCCCAGTACGAGCGCGCCTGGGGCACGATCGAGAAGATCAAGGAGGAGGACGGCGTCGTCACCGGCACCGTCATCGAGGTCGTCAAGGGCGGCCTGATCCTCGACATCGGCCTGCGCGGCTTCCTGCCGGCGTCGCTGGTGGAGATGCGTCGCGTGCGCGACCTGCAGCCCTACATCGGTCAGCAGCTCGAGGCCAAGATCATCGAGCTCGACAAGAACCGCAACAACGTCGTGCTCTCGCGTCGTGCGTGGCTCGAGCAGACCCAGTCGGAGGTGCGCTCCACCTTCCTGCAGACGCTGGCCAAGGGTCAGGTCCGCACCGGTGTGGTCTCCTCGATCGTCAACTTCGGTGCGTTCGTGGACCTCGGCGGCGTCGACGGCCTCGTGCACGTCTCGGAGCTGTCCTGGAAGCACATCGACCACCCGAACGAGGTCGTCGAGGTCGGCCAGGAGGTCACGGTCGAGGTGCTCGACGTCGACTTCGACCGCGAGCGTGTCTCGCTGTCGCTCAAGGCGACGCAGGAGGACCCGTGGCAGGCGTTCGCCCGGACCCACGCGATCGGTCAGGTCGTGCCGGGCAAGGTCACCAAGCTCGTGCCGTTCGGTGCGTTCGTCCGTGTCGAGGACGGCATCGAGGGCCTCGTGCACATCTCGGAGCTCGCGCAGCGTCACGTCGAGGTGCCCGAGCAGGTCGCGAAGGTCGACGACGAGGTGTTCGTCAAGGTCATCGACATCGACCTCGAGCGTCGTCGCATCTCGCTGTCGCTCAAGCAGGCCAACGAGGGCGTCGACCCCAACAGCGACGACTTCGACCCGTCGCTGTACGGCATGGCCGCCGAGTACGACGAGCAGGGCAACTACAAGTACCCCGAGGGCTTCGACCCCGAGACCAACGAGTGGCTCGAGGGCTACGAGGCCCAGCGCGAGGCCTGGGAGGCGCAGTACGCGGCCGCCCACGCCCGCTGGGAGGCCCACAAGAAGCAGGTCGCCGCGGCGCAGGAGGCGGACAGCGAGGTGGGTGGCGGCAGCGCCGACACCGCCAGCTACACCTCCGCGGCCCCGGAGACGACCGGCACGCTCGCCTCGGACGAGGCGCTCGCGGCGCTCCGCGAGAAGCTCACCGGCAACTGAGCCATCACGACGGCGGCCCGTCACCCTCTCGGGGGTGGCGGGCCGCCGTCGTCGTCTCAGGGTGTGCCTCGTTTCACACGCACGTACCCCGGGATCCCGGGTTCGGGGTGGGCGCCGCTCCCTACTGTGGGACGAGCACACGGACCCCGGCGGGAGGCACTGCGATGACGACCGGAGCGAGGCTTCACGGGACACCGGTGGTGCCCGGCACCGGGTACGGACCGGCGCTGCGGGCGGCGCCACGGCCGGCGATCCCCCCGGTCGCCTCGGAGCTTCCCGAGCCGGCCCGCGAGGCCGAGCGGGAGAGGTTCCGCGCCGCCGTCGCCGCGGTCGCCGAGCGCCTGGAGCAGCGCGCCGCCCGTGCGACCGGGCAGGCGGCCGAGGTGCTCGCGACCACGGCCACCATGGCGGCCGACCCCACGCTCGCGGCCGGGGTCGAGAAGGCCATCGCCGACGGCGTCCCCGCGGTGCAGGCGGTCGCGTCGGCGACCGCCGAGTTCACCGCGATGTTCAGCGCGGCCGGCGGCCTCATGGCCGAGCGCGTCACGGACCTGGAGGACATCCGCGACCGCGTCGTCGCCGAGCTGCTCGGGCACCCGGAGCCCGGCGTCCCGCACCCGGACGAGCCGTCGGTGCTGGTCGCGGACGACCTCGCGCCCGCCGACGCCGCGCTGCTCGACCCGGCGCTCGTCGTCGCGCTCGCCACCCGGCTCGGCGGGCCGACGAGCCACACGGCGATCATCGCGCGCCAGCTCGGCATCCCGTGCGTCGTCGCCGTGCCCGACCTCGGCGACGTCGCCTCCGGCACCCCGCTGCTCGTCGACGGCGGCACCGGCGAGGTCGTCGTCGCCCCCGAGGAGGAGGAGGCCGAGACGCGCGTGCGGGCGGCCCGCGAGCTCGCGCGCGAGGCGGCGCAGTGGCGGGGCGAGGGCCGCACCAGCGACGGTCACGCCGTCGACATCCTCGCCAACGTGGCCGACGGCGCCGCGGCCCGCGAGGCGGCCCAGGGCGTCGCCCAGGGCGTCGGCCTGTTCCGGACCGAGCTGTGCTTCCTGTCCGCCGCCACCGAGCCGAGCGTCGAGCAGCAGACGGCGATCTACGCCGAGGTCCTCGAGGCCTTCCCAGGCCGCAAGGTCGTCGTCCGCACGCTGGACGCCGGTTCCGACAAGCCGCTGGTGTACGCCGGGCTCGACGAGGAGGCCAACCCGGCGCTCGGCGTGCGCGGGCTGCGCATCGCGATGGACGACCCGGGCATCCTCGACCGTCAGCTCGACGCGATCGCCGCGGCCGCGGGCGCGACCAGCGCCGAGGTGTGGGTGATGGCCCCGATGGTCGCGACCGTCGCCGAGGCCGCGTTCTTCGCCGAGCGTGTGCGGGCGCGCGGGCTGACCCCCGGCATCATGGTCGAGGTGCCCGCCGCGGCCCTGCTCGCGGACGCGCTGCTCGCCGAGGTCGACTTCGTCTCGATCGGCACCAACGACCTCACCCAGTACACGATGGCCGCGGACCGGCTCTCGCCCTCGCTGGCGTCGCTGAGCGACCCCTGGCAGCCAGCGGTGCTGCGGCTGGTCGGGATGACCGCCGAGGCCGGGCAGCGGCTCGGCAAGCCGGTCGGCGTCTGCGGCGAGGCCGCTGCCGATCCCGTGCTGGCCGCCGTGCTCGTCGGTCTCGGCGTGACGTCGCTGTCCGCGGCCGCGGCCGCGCTGCCCGCCGTCGGTGCCCGGCTGTCGCGCCACACGCTCGAGCAGTGCCGGCAGGCCGCGACCGCGGTGCTCGCCACCAGCGACCCGGTCGCCGCCCGTGACGCCGCCCGCGCGGTCCTCGAGGTCGAGTAGCCGGATGCTGCACGTCGGGCTGACCGGAGGTCTCGCGTCGGGGAAGTCGACCGTGGCCGCCCTGCTGGCGGGCCACGGAGGGGTCGTCGTCGACGCCGACCGGCTCGCGCGCGAGGTGGTCGAGCCGGGCACCCCGGGTCTGCGGGCGGTCGTGGCGGCGTTCGGCGAGGACGTGCTGCTGCCGGACGGGTCGCTCGACCGCCCGGCGCTGGGCCGGCGCGTGTTCGGCGACGACGCGGCGCGGGCGGTGCTCAACGGGATCGTGCACCCGCTCGTGCGGGAGGCGTCGGCCGCGCGGGTCGCGGAGCTGCCCGACGACGCCGTCGTCGTCCACGACGTGCCGCTGATCGTCGAGAACGGGATGGCGCCGCAGTTCCACCTCGTCGTGGTCGTCGCGGCGCCTGCGGAGCTGCGGCTGCGGCGCGCGGTCGCGCGCGGTCTCGACGAGGACGCCGCCGCGGCCCGCATCGCCGCTCAGGCCGACGACGACGCCCGGCACGCGGTCGCCGACGTCTGGCTGCCCAACGAGGGCGACGAGGACGCGCTGCGGGACGCCGTCGCGACCGTGTGGCGGGCGCGCCTGCGACCGTTCGCCGACAACCTGCGGTCGGGGACACCGGCGGCGTCGACGCCGCTGCCCGTGCCGGCCGCGGGGCACGGCACGCCCCAGCAGCAGGTGGAGCGCCTGGTGGCGCGGCTGCGGCACGTCGCGGGCGACGACCTCGCGCAGCTGCGCTACGACCCCCCGGCCGGGCGGTCGACGCCGTTCGTCCTGCACGGCGTCGGCCGGCTGGGGGAGCGCGCCGCCCACGACGCCGGGTTCGTGCCGACCGGTCCGGGCCGGTTCGCGAGCGCCGACCCCGGCCGCCCCGCCGAGCTCGCGCTCGAGCCCGGCGGGGACTGAGGGTCAGGCGAGCGTCGCGGTCAGCGTGATCGGCACGGCGGCGAGCGCGGCCGACACCGGGCACCCGGTCTTCGTCGCCTCCGCGACCTCCTGGAAGTCCGCCTCCGAGATGCCCTCGACGGACGCCGTCGTGCTCAGCTCGATGCCGGTGATCCCGGTGCCGGGCACGAACGAGACCTTCGCCGTCGTCGAGATCGAGGTCGGTGGCGTGCCTCGCTCGCCGAGGCCGTGCGCGAGCGCCATCGAGAAGCAGGACGCGTGCGCGGCGGCCAGCAGCTCCTCGGGGTTCGTGGTGCCGCCGCCGGGCTCGGTGCGGGCCTTCCACGACACCTCGTAGGTGCCCACCCCCGAGGTCTCCAGGGCGGTCGAGCCCGACCCGCTGGGGAGGTCACCGTTCCACGTCGTGGTCGCCTGGGACACGGCTGCCATGTCTGCTCCTCTCGTCGACGATCTGGTCCGACCATCCTGCCGGACCACGGGGGAGAGGTCAGCCGGACGGGCGCGGTCGGCGGCCGGTCGGTGCCCGACGGCGCCGTGACGCGCGGCGCTCAGGCCTCGCCGTCGAGCACCGACGTCAGGAACGCGGCGAGATCGGCGGCCTCGGTCGTCGCGATCCCGTGCCCGGTGCCCGGGTAGGTCCGCTCGTCGAGGTCGGTGTGCGCGACCAGGAAGGCGCGCAGGCGCTCGATCGCGGGTGTCGTCACCACCGGGTCCGCCGGGTCGTAGCCCCACAGCACCCGCGGCCGGATCTGCGCGAGCGCCTCGTCCCCGGCGAGGAGCCCGGGCGCGACGAAGCCGGACAGCGTCGCCGCGCCCGCGAACGCCTCGGGCGCGTGACGCAGCAGCTGCACGGCCATCGCGCCACCCTGCGAGAACCCGACCAGCGCGGGCCGGGCGTGGCTGCGCGCCCGTGCCTGCGCCCGCTCCAGCCACACGAGCAACCCGCGCGCGGCGGCGTCGACGTAGGCGGGGTCGGCCGTGATGCCCTCCGCCAGCAGCGGCGGGAACCACGCGTAACCCGGCATCCCGGCGATCGGCAGCGGCGCGCGGACCGAGGCGTAGACGAACCGGTCCGGCAGCGCGGGCACCAGGCCTGCGAGGTCGCGCTCGTCGGCGCCGAGGCCGTGCAGCAGCACGACCAACGGCCGCGTCGTGAGCGCCTCGGCCAGCGCGGCCGCGGGCACCGACCACCAGGTGGCGGCGTCGTCGATCGGCAGGGTGCGCGGCACGTGCGGCGGCCGCGGGCGTTCCGGTCGGGGCGGGTGGTGGGCTCCCTGGCGGGCGCCGTCGTCGGTCATGCGGGCATTCTCCCGTGCGTGAAACCTGCACCGTGGCAGCCGCTGGTGTCGGTGGGTGGACGTAGCGTGGTGGCATGCGTCCCGTCACCGATCTCCAGCGCACGGTCGCCCCGTTCGAGGTGGTCTCCGAGTACAGCCCCTCCGGCGACCAGCCCGCCGCCATCGCCGAGCTGACGCGACGCCTGCAGGCGGGCGAGAAGGACGTCGTGCTGCTGGGCGCGACCGGCACCGGCAAGTCGGCCACGACCGCGTGGCTGATCGAGCAGGTGCAGCGCCCCACGCTCGTGATGGCGCCCAACAAGACGCTCGCCGCGCAGCTGGCCACCGAGTTCCGCGAGCTGCTCCCGAACAACGCGGTCGAGTACTTCGTCTCCTACTACGACTACTACCAGCCCGAGGCGTACGTCCCCTCGACCGACACCTACATCGAGAAGGACTCCTCGATCAACGACGAGGTCGAGCGGCTGCGGCACTCGGCGACCAACTCGCTGCTGACGCGGCGCGACGTCGTCGTCGTGGCGTCGGTGTCGTGCATCTACGGCCTGGGCACGCCGCAGGAGTACGTCGACCGCATGGTGCGGCTGCGGGTCGGTCAGCAGATCGACCGCGACGACCTGCTGCGCCGCTTCGTGCAGATGCAGTACGTGCGCAACGACATGTCGTTCACGCGCGGCACCTTCCGGGTGCGCGGCGACACGATCGAGATCATCCCGGTCTACGAGGAGCTCGCGATCCGGATCGAGATGTTCGGCGACGAGATCGAGGCGATCGCGACGCTGCACCCGATCACCGGCGACGTCATCCGCCCCGAGCAGGAGATGTACCTGTTCCCGGCGACGCACTACGTGGCCGGCCCCGAGCGCATGGAGCGTGCGATCGCCGGCATCGAGGCCGAGCTGGCCGACCGCCTCGCCGAGCTCGAGAAGCAGGGCAAGCTCCTCGAGGCGCAGCGGCTGCGCATGCGCACGACCTACGACATCGAGATGATGCGCCAGATCGGCACCTGCTCGGGCATCGAGAACTACTCGATGCACATCGACGGCCGGGAGCCCGGGTCCGCGCCGCACACGCTGCTCGACTACTTCCCCGAGGACTTCCTCCTCGTCATCGACGAGTCGCACGTGACGGTGCCGCAGATCGGCGGCATGTTCGAGGGCGACTACTCCCGCAAGCGCGTGCTGGTCGAGCACGGGTTCCGGCTGCCGTCGGCGGTCGACAACCGGCCGCTGAAGTGGGAGGAGTTCCTCGACCGGATCGGGCAGACGGTCTACCTGTCGGCGACGCCGGGGCCGTACGAGCTCTCGGTCTCCGACGGCGTGGTCGAGCAGATCATCCGGCCGACCGGCCTCGTCGACCCCAAGGTCGTCGTCAAGCCGACCAAGGGCCAGATCGACGACCTCCTCCACGAGATCGGGGAGCGGGTGAAGCGCGACGAGCGGGTGCTGGTCACGACGCTCACGAAGAAGATGGCCGAGGACCTCACCGACTACTTCCTCGAGCGCGACGTCCGGGTGCGCTACCTGCACTCCGAGGTCGACACGCTGCGCCGCGTCGAGCTGCTGCGCGAGCTGCGCAGCGGCGTCTTCGACGTGCTCGTCGGCATCAACCTGCTGCGCGAGGGCCTCGACCTGCCCGAGGTGTCGCTCGTGGCGATCCTCGACGCCGACAAGGAGGGCTTCCTGCGCTCGGGGACCTCGCTCATCCAGACGATCGGGCGTGCCGCGCGCAACGTCTCCGGCGAGGTGCACATGTACGCCGACACCGTGACGCCGTCGATGGCGGCCGCGATCGAGGAGACCAACCGCCGGCGCGATATCCAGGTCGCCTACAACCTCGAGCACGGCATCGATCCGACGCCGCTGCGCAAGCGGATCAACGACATCACCGACATGCTCGCGCGCGAGGACGTCGACACCGCCGAGCTGCTCAAGGGCGGCTACCGGCAGCAGGGCAAGGGCCGCAAGGCCCCGGTGCCCGCCGGTGGCGCGGCGGCCACGGCCCGTCCCGAGGGCGCCGCGGCCAGCGACCTGGCCGACCTCATCCAGCAGCTGTCCGAGCAGATGCACGCCGCCGCCGAGGAGCTCCAGTTCGAGGTCGCGGCGCGCCTGCGCGACGAGATCCGCGACCTCAAGAAGGAGCTGCGGCAGATGTCGAGCGCGACCGCCTAGCCCAGCTGCCGCGCCGCGGCGGTGGTGTCGCGCAGCCGCGCGAACGTCTCGGCGTCCGGTGCGACGCCGGCGCGGCGCAGCGCCAGCACGCCGGCGCCCACCAGGCCGTCGTCGACGAGGTGGATCTCGCCGTCGACGCCGCCTGCGCGCACGCGCGTCGTGACCGCCTCGCGGATCCGCGCCTGGGTGGCGACGCCGCCGCCGATCACCAGCGGCCCGCGCAGCCCGGGCTCGGCGACGTCGAGCACCGCCTGCGCCAGCGCCTCCTCGGCGGCCGTCACGATCGCGTCGGCCACCTCGTCCGCGGGGTCGGCGAAGGCGAGCGGGGCGAGCGCGGCCAGCCGCAGCGGCGAGGCGCCGTAGACCGCGCTCACGAGGCGCGCGAGGGCCGGCACCCGGCCCTGCACCAGCGGACCCTCGACGGTGATGCCGAGCGCGTCGAGCACCGCCGGCGTCAGCGACGTCGACGGCCCGCGGCCGTCGAGGTCGGCGGCGACGGCGCGCGCGACCTGGTGCCCGATCCAGAAGCCGGAGCCCGAGTCGCCGATCAACCAGCCGAGACCGTCGGCGGTGGCGTCGACCTCGCCGTCGCGCACGCGCACGGCGGTCGCCCCGGTGCCGGCGACGAGGCCGTAGCCGTCGGGCTCGTGGGTGCCGGAGGCGAACATCGCCAGCAGGTCGGGCTCGACCCTGATCTCGGCGTCGACGCCGAGCGCGGCGAGGGTGGGGGAGAGCCAGCTCGGGCCGCCCGCCACCGAGCCGCCCGCGATCGCCAGCGCGACGCCGCTGATCGGCTCCGCGCCGCCCCAGCGCTCGAGAGCACCCGCGACCGCCTGGCCGATCGAGGCCGCCGCGGCCTCCACGCCGTCGGAGACCGGGTTGCCCCGTCCGCCGCGACCGACGCCCAGGCACTGCCCGTCCGCACGCACGACCATGGCGCGGGTGGACGTGCCACCAGCGTCGATACCAAGAAGATGCAGCATTGTGATCATTCTGTGTCCTAGATGCTCGACATCGAGCATCGTATGAGAATATCTTTCACCCAACCCCCCAACGATGTGAGAGGGATTTTCAGGTGATCGCAGGCTCGACCGAGATGGGCACCACGCTCCAGGTGTCGCAGCAGGTCGAGGCTGCGCTGTCCGGCATGAGCGAGGCTATGCGCAAGATCGGGCAGGTCCTGCTCAGCGACCCGACAGCGCCCCTGCGCATGTCGATCACCGAGCTCGCCGACCGCGCGGGTGCCTCGCCCGCGACCGTCACGCGCTTCTGCCGGATGCTCGGCTACGACGGCTACGTGCAGTTCCGTGTCGCGGTCGCGACCGACGTCGGGCGGGCGCCCACGCGCATCGAGATCGGCACCGCGTTCCACCCGACCGACGAGCCGCGCGACGTGCTGCGGACCCTGCTCAGCGGCCACGTGAGCTCGCTGCAGACCACCGCCGCCAACGTCGACCTCGAGGCGTGCGCGCGCGTCGCGCACGCGATCGCGCACTGCGGGCAGGTCGACCTCTACGGCGCCGGCGGCTCCGCCGCCGTCGCGGCCGAGATGGAGCACCGGTTCTACCGCATCGGCGTCAACACGCACGCGTGGGCCGACCCTCACACCGGGCTGGCGAGCGCCTCGATGCTCGGCCCCTCCGACGTCGCGATCGGCATCTCCAACAGCGGCGCGACCTCCGAGACCGTCGAGATGCTCGCGCGGGCGCGTCAGTCGGGCGCGCTGGCCGTCGCGGTGACCAGCCGGCGCGGCACCCCGCTGGAGGGCGTCGCCGACGAGTGCCTGATCGCCACCGTGCCGAACCAGTACCTGCACCCGGCCGACCTCAGCACCAAGCACGCACAGCTCCTCGTCCTGGACTTCATTTACATGCTCGTCATCCAGGAGGACTACGCAGGGGCCGTGGCCAAGCTCGACGTCTCCGCCGCTGCCGTGGCGGGACACCGAGTGACCGACGCCGACACCACTACCCAGGAGGCCATCGCTTGAGCACCACCCAGCCGCAGGAGCAGCTCGCCCACGAGATCCGGTCGCGTCTCGACCGGCTCGCGGAGCACGTCCGTGAGGGCGGGCTCGACCCCGCGATCGACCTGCTGGTCGCCTCGATCCGTGAGGGCGGCGTCCTGCAGGCGTTCGGCACCGGCCACTCCGAGGCGTTCGCCATGGAGATCGCCGGCCGCGCGGGCGGGCTGATCCCGGCGCACCGGATCGCGCTGCGCAACGTCGTGCTGCGCGGCAGCCGTGACGTCGAGGCGCTGACCGGCCCGGACCTCGAGCGCGACGGCTCCGTCGTCGACGAGCTCCTCGCGCTCACCGAGCTGCACCCGGCCGACGTGTTCCTCATCGCCAGCAACTCCGGCGTCAACTCCTCGATCGTCGGCATGGCGCTGGCCGCCAAGGAGCGCGGCCACAAGGTCGTGGCCGTGACGAGCCTCGAGCACACCAACGCCGTCACCCCCAAGCACCCCAGCGGCAAGCGCCTCGCCGAGGTCGCCGACGTCGTCATCGACACCCTCGCGCCCTACGGCGACGCGACCGTCACCGTCGGCGAGGGTATCAAGGTGGGCGCGGTGTCGTCGATCACCGCCGCCTACATCGCGCAGGCGCTCACCGTCGGCGTGGTCACCCGGATGCTCGCCGACGGCGAGACCCCGCCCGTGTACGTCTCCGCCAACGTGCCCGGCGGCGACGAGCACAACGACAAGCTCACGGCACGCTACGGCGGCCGCATCCAGTCCATCTAGCACCCCCTCCGGGGCGGCCAGCAGCCAGCACCGTCCCACCCTCCTGAAAGGAAGCACCACCACCATGACGGACTCCAGGTCCACCATCACCCGCCGGAGCGTGCTGCGTGGCGCGCTCTTCACGGCGGCCGCCGTGCCCTTCGGGGTCACGCTCGCGTCCTGCGCCACCGGTGGTGGCGGCGGCGACGACGACCCCACGACCGACGGTGGCGGCGATGCCACCGAGCCGGCCGACGCCTCCAACCCCTTCGGCATCGAGGAGGGCTCGAGCGTCGAGACCGTCATCTTCAACGGTGGCTACGGCGTCGACTACGTCGAGTTCGCCGCTGAGATCTTCAACGAGATGTGGGGCGGCGAGGCCACGGTCGAGCCCACCACCGAGATCACCGCGGCGCTGCAGCCGCGGTTCGTCGCGGGCGACCCGCCGGACCTCGTCGACAACTCCGGTGCCCAGTCGATGGGCTTCGGCGCGATCCTCGACCAGCTCGAGGACCTCACCGACGTCGTCGACGCCCCGAACCTCGAGGGCACCCCGATCCGCGACACCCTGATCGCGCCGAACGTCCTCGACTCCGGTGTCTACGACGGCAAGCTCGCCGCGATCAACTACGTCCTCACGGTCTACGGCGTCTGGTACTCGAAGAGCCTCTTCGACGCCAACGGCTGGACCGCGCCGACCACGTGGGCCGAGGCCCTCGAGCTCGGTGCCGCCGCCAAGGAGCAGGGCAAGTACCTGTTCGCGTGGGGCAAGGAGGCCGCCACCTACTACCAGACCCTCGCCATCGACTCCGCGATCAAGCAGGGCGGCGACGAGGTGCGGCTCGCGCTCGAGAACCTCGAGGAGGGCTGCTGGTCGCTCGACGCCGTGCAGGCCGTGTTCTCGGCGATGAAGGAGATCGTCGACGCCGGCTACGTCAAGCCCGGCGGCTCCGGCACCTTCTTCACCGACGCGCAGGCGCAGTGGTCGCTCGACCAGGACGCGCTGCTCTACCCCTCGGGCTCGTGGATCGAGAACGAGATGAAGGACAACACCGCGGACGACTTCCAGATGATGGGCGTTCCGGCGTTCGTCGTGGACGACTCCTCGGCGCTGCCGGCGACCGCGCTGCACTCCGAGGCGGGTGAGCCGTTCATCGTCCCGAGCGACGCGGCCAACGTCGCGGGCGGCAAGGAGATCCTGCGGATCATGCTGTCGAAGGAGGCCGCGACCAACTTCGCCAAGACGAAGCTGGCCCCGACCGTCATCGCCGACACCGTCCCCGAGGACGGCTTCGGCTCGACCGCGCTGGTGTCCCAGGTCGAGATGCTGGCCGCCGCCGGTTCGGACACGTTCACCCACAAGTTCGTGGGTCTGTACGGCCTGAACCAGGCCCAGCTGGTCGTCTGGAACGCGTTCCTCGACGGTTCCAAGAGCGTGGAGGAGCTCACCAGCGACCTCCAGGCGATCACCGACGAGGCCCGCAACACCCAGGAAGTCATCCCGGTCTCGTGACCACACCAGTCACCGGCGCCGGCGCGCCCGCCCTCCGTCGCGGAGGGCGGGCGCGCCGCAAGGCGCGTTGGACCTTCGACAGCATCAGCTTCTTCCTGGTGTTCCTCGGGCTGCCTCTGGCGCTGTTCCTGCTGCTGGTGATCTGGCCGTTCGTCCAGGCGGTGTTCTACTCGTTCACCAACTGGGGCGGGTTCTCGCAGGACTTCGACATCATCGGGCTCGCCAACTACCAGCGGCTCGTGAACGACGCCACGTTCAAGACCGCGCTCGGGAACAACATCAAGCTCGCGATCGTGGTGCCGCTCGTCGTCATCGTGATCGCGATGATCTTCGCCACGCTGGTCACCGTCGGTGGCCGCGGCATCGGGCAGACGATCGGTGTGAAGAACTCCGGTTTCTACCGGGTGGTCTCCTTCTTCCCCTACGTCATCCCCGCCGTCGTCTCCGGCGTGATCTTCTCCAAGGTGTTCGACCCCTCGAACGGTCTGCTCAACGGGTTGCTGCCCGAGGGCCTGCGGCAGAACTGGCTCGGGCAGGTGAGCACCGCGCTGCCGTCGTCGATGTTCGTCATCATCTGGGGCGCGGTCGGCTTCTACATGCTGCTCTTCATCGCCGCGATCAAGGCGATCCCGGCGGAGACGTTCGAGGCCGCGCGCCTCGACGGCGCCGGCCGGATGCGCACCATGTGGTCGATCACGATCCCGAGCATCCGGGAGAACATCCAGACGGCCTGGATCTACCTCGGGATCGCCGCGCTGGACGCGTTCGTGTACATGCACGTGCTGAACAACTCCGGCGGCCCCGACAACTCGACCCTCGTGATGCCGCAGTACCTGTTCCGGCTGGCGTTCAGCCAGAACCAGTTCGGGTACGCCAGCGCGGTCGGCGTCGCGATGGCCGTGGTGACCCTGGTCTTCGCGGGCCTGGTGTTCACGATCAACCGCCTCACCGGCGGAACCACGAGGAGCAGCTGATGGCAGGGTCGAACATGGTGGAAGACCGAGTCGAGCCGCGGGCAGGCCGTGCCGGTCGCGGCAGCACCGGACCCGGCTCCGGCGGCGACCGTGCGGTCACCGTCACCTCGCACGTCGTGCTCGGGATCTGGTCGCTCGTGGTGGTGCTCCCGCTGCTGTGGGTGTTCCTGTCGGCGTTCAAGTCGAACCGCGAGATCATCTCGGGCTCGCCGCTCGCGCTGCCGAGCAGCTGGTCGTTCGACAACTTCGTGCTGGCGTGGGTCGACGAGAAGCTCGGCCAGGCGATGCTCAACACGGTCATCGTCGTCGGCTGCGCGCTCGTGCTCGTCATGCTGCTCGGCGCGATGTGCGCCTACGTGCTCGCCCGGTTCGAGTTCTTCGGCCGGCGGGCGATCTACTACCTGATGCTCGCGGGGCTCACCTTCCCGGTGTTCCTCGCGATCGTGCCGCTGTTCTTCGTCCTGCAGACGATGGGCGTGCTGAACACGCTGCACGGGCTGATCCTGACCTACGTCGCGTTCGCGCTGCCGTTCACGGTCTTCTTCCTCTACGCGTTCTTCCAGGGCCTGCCCGGGGAGATCTCGGAGGCGGCGGCGATCGACGGCGCCGGCAAGTGGCGCACCTTCTTCCAGGTGATGCTGCCGATGGCGACCAGCGGCATGGCGTCGGTGGCGATCTTCAACTTCCTCGGGTTGTGGAACCAGTACCTGCTGCCGGTGGCCCTCAACACCAAGCGGAACAACTGGGTGCTGTCGCAGGCGGTGGCCTCGTTCGTCTCGGGCGCCGGCTACCAGTCGCAGTACGGGCTGCTGTTCGCGGGCGTGGTCATCACGATCGTGCCGGTGCTCGTCGGCTACGTGCTGTTCCAGCGCCAGCTGCAGGGGTCGGTATCGCAGGGGACGATGAAGTAGTCGCGGCTCCTGCCGCTGCTCGACGGCGGTGCCTCACCCGCAGGGGAGGGGCACCGCCGTCGGCGTGTCACCGACCAGCCGCAGGCCGGCCGCCCCGGCCGGTCAGCCGTAGGCGCGCACGACCTCGCCGGTGCGCTCGCCCTCGATCACCGACAGGTAGCCGGTCACCAGGGCGTCCATCGGCACCGGTCGCATCCCGGGGAACGTGGATGAGAAGCTGTCGACGGAGTCGCCGACCATCGTCGGGCTCACGACGTTGACCCGCATGCCGCGGGGCAGCTCGAGGGCAGCCGAACGGACGAACGCGTGCAGGGCCGCGTTGATCATCGCTCCGCCCGTGACGCCCGGCCACGGCTCGTCCGCGAAGATCCCGGACGTCAGCGTGAACGACGCCCCGGCGGCCGCGTGGTGCTGGCCCAGCAGGACGAGGTCGACCTGGCCGAGGAGCTTGCCCTGCATGTTCTGGAGGAGCTCGTCGCGGCTCAGCGTCTGCAGCCGGTCGGTCGTGCCGTGGGCCGCGGGCGCGACGACGGCGTCCACGCCGCCGATCTCGCGGTACATGTCCGCGACGGAGTCGCGGTGCCGCACGTCGACGCGGACGTCGCCCGAGCTCCGCCCGGCCGTCACGACGACGTGCCCACGGCGCCGCAGCTCGGCGCTCACGTGGCGACCGATCGTGGCCTCGCCGCCGACGACGAGGACCCTCATGCGCTCACGTCCGTCCGGACGCCGGCCACGACGGCGCGCCGCCGCTCGCGCGACGCCAACCGCGCGAGCGCCGCGTGGTCGGGCGTCCCGCGCCGCGCGTGGAACAGCCCCAGCTGCTGGTCGTCGTCGGGGAGCGTGAGCGTCTCGTTGGTCACCCGCAGCCGGCCGACCTCCGGGTGGTCGAGGTCCCGCGCGCCCGACGCGCAGACGCGGACCGGCCGCTGCGACCACATCGCGACGAACTCCTCGCTCGCGGAGCAGAGCTCGTCGACCAGACCCCCGAGCGCGTCGTCGTCCGGGCGGCGCGCCTGCTCCTGGTGCAGCGCCGACACGGTCGTGGCGGCCTTGGACCGCCAGTCGCGGTACAGGGCACGGTGGTCGGGGTCGAGGAACAGCATGCGCGCGACGTTCGGCCGCTCGCGGCAATCCGGAGCCGCGGGGTCGAGGTGACCGGCGAGCAGGGCGTGCCCGAGCGGGTTCCAGCCGAGCACGTCGTCGCGGTGGTCGACGACGACGGCGGCCACGTCCTCGAACGTCAGGTCGCGCACGGCGGGTCGCAGCACCGTCCGCCGCGCACGGCGGCGATCTCTGCGGGGCGGCGTCGCGAGCGTGCGCAGGTGCTGGTGCTCGGTGTCGTCGAGCTGCAGCGCGCGTGCGAGCGCGTCGAGGACGGCGGGGGAGACCGCGTGCCCGGCGCCCTGCTCCAGGCGCGTGTAGTACCCGACGCTCACGCCCGCGAGATCCGCGAGCTCCTCGCGCCGCAGCCCCCGGACCCGTCGTGCCCTCCCGTCCGTGGCCACGCCGGCGTGCTCGGGGGAGAGCCGTTCGCGCCGGCTGCGCAGGAACGCGCCCAGCTCGTCGGACGCGCCGTGCCTCGTCGTCGTCACGTCCTCCAGCATGCCGCGCGGCACCCGCCGCTGCCTGCCCCTGCGAGGAGCACCCAGCCGACGACGCCCGGGTGCAGCGGCTCCGACCAGGCCTCGCGCACATCAATAAGGACAATATATAGTGCACCTATGGAAAGTCAGCCGTCGCTCGACGTCGCTCGCCTCGGCTCGGCGCTCGACCGCCTCACGCGCCTGCTGCGGCGGTCGTCGCTGCCGGGGGACCTCAGCCCGGCCGCCGCGTCCACGCTGTACACGCTGGTCACGACCGGCCCCGCGCGGCTGACCGCGCTGGCCGCGGCCGAGCACGTCTCGCAGCCGGCCATGACCCAGCTCGTCGCGCGTCTCGAGGCGGCCGGCCTCGTCGCGCGCGGGGCCGACCCCGACGACGGCCGCGTCGTCATCGTCTCCGCCACCGACGCCGGTCGCGACCTGAGCCTCGCCCGGCGCGCAGCCCGCGGCGAGGTCCTCGCGACGCTGCTGGGTCGTCTGCCGCGCGACCAGCGCGACGCGATCGCCGCCGCCGTGCCCGCGCTCGAGGGCCTCGTCGCCCTCGGCGACGCCGATCCCGGCCGAGCCTGACCCGCGCCTGACCCGAGCCCATCTGCCTGCCCAGCCGGCTCCCGACCCGAGGAGGTCCTGTCCCGTGCCCACCGCCGTCCGACGCACCCAGCAGCCGAAGGCTGTCTGGGCGGTCGCCTTCGCCTGCGTGATCTCCTTCATGGGGATCGGCTTCGTCGACCCCATCCTGCCTGCGATCGGCGAGCAGATGGACGCCAGCCACGCCCAGGTCGAGCTGCTGTTCACCAGCTACCTCCTCGTGACGGGGCTGGCGATGCTCGTCACCGGGTGGGTGTCGAGCCGCATCGGCGGCAAGCGGACCCTCGTGGCCGGGCTCGTCGTCGTCGTGGTGTTCGCCGCGCTCTCGGGGCTGTCACCCTCGATCGGTGCGCTCGTCGGCTTCCGCGCCGGCTGGGGGCTGGGCAACGCCCTGTTCATCGCGACGAGCCTCGCGGTGATCGTCGGCTCCGCGAGCGGCGGCATCGGTGGCGCGATCGCGATCTACGAGGCCGCGATGGGCGTCGGCATCGCCGTCGGCCCGGTGCTGGGCGGTCTCCTCGGAGCCGTCAGCTGGCGGTGGCCCTTCTTCGGTGTGGCCGTGCTCATGCTCGTCGGGCTGGTCGGCACGCTGCTGTTCGTGCCGAACGTCCCCACCTCCGCCCGGCCGCTGCCGCTCTCGGCGCCCGTGCGCGCGCTGCGTCACCCCGGCCTGCTGCTGCTCAGCCTGGTCGCGTTCCTCTACAACTGGGCCTTCTTCACCGTGCTGGCCTACGCGCCGCTGCTGCTCGGCTTCGGCGCGCTGCAGCTCGGCGCCGTCTTCTTCGGCTGGGGCGTGCTGGTCGCCGTCTTCGCCGTCGTCGTGGCCCCGCGGCTCGAGCGCCGGTTCGGCCTGGTGCCCGTGCTCGTCGTCACGTTCGTGGTGCTCGCGCTCGACCTCGCGGCGATGGCGGTGTGGACCGAGGTGCCCGGGGTGCTCGTGGTGACCGTGATCGTCTCGGGTGCCTGCTCGGGGCTGAACAACGCGCTGGTGACCGAGGCCGTCATGGAGGTCGCGCCGGTCGAGCGCCCGGTCGCCTCGGCGGCCTACAGCTTCGTCCGCTTCTTCGGAGGCTCGCTCGCACCGCTGGTCGCGGGGGTGGTCGGTGCCGCGGTGAGCGTCCACCTCCCGTTCGCGATCGCCGTCGTCGCGCTGGCCGTGGCGGTCGCGCTGCTCGTCCGCTCCCGGCGGATGATCGCCGACGCCGCGGCGGCGGCGCACGACGCCGGCACGACCGTGCTGCCCGACGTCGCCGGGGACTCGCCGGCCGAGCCCGCGGTCGTGCCCGTCCAGGAGGTGCGGCCGCAGGCCCCGCAGCCTGCTCGGCCCTAGCCAGGGCGCGGCCACCGTCGATCGGCCCGACGTCGTCGGGCGTCCGGATGCCGCGACGCCCGCCGCGCCTGGTGCGGTCGTCGGTCGCGGTGTCGTACGCTGACCCGGTTGGAGGGGAGTACCCCACAAGCGCTGGCGTCGTCATCACGGCCCTGAGACGGATCAGGCTCGGTTCCAGCGGCCACGGTCGCAGACCGCGGTGGGGGAGACCTCCGGTGCTGTGCTGTCGACACCGGAGGTTTCGTTGGACGTCCCCCTCTGGCTGTGGTTCGCCACGGTCGGTCTCATCGTCGTCATGCTGACGGTCGACTTCGTCGGCCACGTGCGCACCCCGCACGCGCCCTCGCTCAAGGAGGCGGGTGCCTGGTCGGCCGCGTACGTGGCGATCGCGCTCGTCTTCGGCGCGCTCGTGTGGTTCCTGTGGGACCACACGCACGGGGTCGCCTACTTCTCCGGCTACCTGCTCGAGAAGTCGCTCAGCCTCGACAACCTGTTCGTGTTCGTGCTGATCATGGCCAGCTTCCGGGTGCCACGGGAGTACCAGCAGAAGGTGCTGCTCATCGGCATCGTGATCGCGCTGGTCATGCGCACGGTCTTCATCGTCGCCGGCGTCGCCATCGTCGAGAACTTCTCGTGGGTGTTCTGGATCTTCGGCGGCTTCCTGCTCTGGACGGCGTGGTCGCAGCTGCGGCAGGACGACGACGAGGACGAGGAGTTCACGGAGAACATCGCGCTGCGCGGGGTGCGCCGGCTGTTCCCGACCACCGACGGCTACGAGGGCGACCGCATGCTCGTGCGCCGCAGCGGCCGCCTGCACGTGACGCCGATGCTCGTGGTGATGCTCGCGATCGGCTCGGCCGACCTGCTGTTCGCGGTCGACTCGATCCCGGCGATCTTCGGCGTCACCGAGCAGCTGAGCGGTGCCTCGCAGGTGTATATCATCTTCGCCGCGAACGCGTTCTCGCTGCTCGGCCTGCGGCAGCTGTTCTTCCTCGTCGACGGCCTGCTCGACAAGCTGGTCTACCTCAACTACGGGCTCGCCGCGATCCTCGCGTTCATCGGCGTCAAGCTGCTCATCCACGCGATGCACACCAACGAGCTGTCGTGGCTCAACGGCGGCGAGCACATCACGGTCGTGCCCGAGGTGCCGTCGTGGCTCTCGCTGGTGGTCATCGTCGTCGTGCTGACGATCACGACCGTGACGTCGCTGACGATCGGGGCGCGCCGCGAGGAGCCGGCGACCACCGCGGGCGCGACGGCCGCCGGTGGCGGCGCGAGCGGTCAGGACGACGCCGTGCACGACGCCTCGTCCGACCCGGCGGGGGAGAGCACCCCGAGGGGTGCCGTCCCCGACGACGAGCGCCGCTGACCTACCAGCCGCGTGCGCGCCACGCGGGCAGGTGCGGCCGCTCGGCGCCGAGCGTCGTGCTGTCGCCGTGCCCCGGGTGCACGACGGTCTCGTCGGGGAGCACCGCAAAGAGTCGCTGCTCGACGTCGTCCAGGAGGCTGGTGAAGTCGGCGGGCGAGGTGGTCTTGCCGACCCCGCCGGGGAAGAGCGAGTCGCCGGTGAGGAGCAGCGTCCGCGCGCCGGTGCGGACGACGAGTGCCACCGAGCCGGGCGTGTGACCGCGCAGCGCGACGACGTCGAGGACGTGCTCACCGACCCGGACCGTGTCGCCGTGGCGCAGGCGCACGTCGACCGGCACGGGCAGGGCGTCGGCGTCGGCGGCACCCGCGAGCACGGTGGCACCGGTGGCGGCGACGACCTCGGCGAGCGCCCGGTGGTGGTCGGCATGCCGGTGCGTGGTCAGCACGGCCGACAGCCGACCATCACCCCGCTCGGCGACGAGCCGCAGCAGCCGCGGCGCGGAGTCGGCCGCGTCGACCAGCAGCTGCGTCCCGGTGGCGGCGTCGGTGAGCAGGTAGGCGTTGTTGTCCATGTCGGACACGCTGACCTTGAGGACCGCGAGCCCGTCGTCGCCGACCTCGACACCGTCGCCGTGGGGTTCGACGTGAGCGAGTCCCATGGCAGCCACCGTAGTCGGCGGAGCACCCCCTGAGCGCTTGGGTTCGGCGCCCAAAGCCAGGCAAGCACCGCGAGCGGCCCAGGTGGGCGCGCTCTCACCCGTTGAGAAGTCTACGGACAGCGCGTTCCGTCGTTACCTCGTTACCCTACTGTGACCTCGGCTCGCTTCACGCCTCTTGACTTCGGAAGTCGAAGCCAGCAGGGTAGGCGCCGTCACGAGTTGCGGCGAGGTCGCCGAGAGTGCTCGTGCCTCGGCGCGACCGCGCTCGGTCGCAGGAGTTCCCGGACGAAGGAGTTGGAACATGCGCAAGCTCGCAGCGGTCGCCTTCGGCGCAGCGGCGGTGTTGGCACTCGGTGCCTGCGCCGGCGAGGGCGCCGGCGGCGGCGGGGTGGAAGGCGGCGAGACCCTCGCGCCCGAGGACGTCCTCGTCGGTGTCTCGATGCCGACGCAGACCTCGGAGCGGTGGATCGCCGACGGCGAGGCCGTCGAGGCCGGGCTCGAGGAGCTCGGCTACGACGTCGACCTGCAGTTCGCCAACGACGACATCCCCACGCAGTCGCAGCAGATCGACCAGATGATCACCAACGGCGCGGACGTGCTCATCATCGCCGCCATCGACGGCACCGCGCTGGGCTCCCAGCTCGACGCCGCCGCGGCCGCGGGCATCCCGGTGATCTCCTACGACCGGCTGATCCGCGACAACGAGAACGTCGACTTCTACGTGACGTTCGACAACTACGACGTCGGCGTCCAGCAGGCCACCTCGCTGCTGCAGGGCCTCGGCATCCTCGACGCCGACCGCAACGAGACCGGCGAGGAGGGCCCGTTCAACATCGAGCTGTTCGCCGGCTCGCCGGACGACAACAACGCCACGTTCTTCTGGAACGGCGCGATGGAGACGCTGCAGCCCTACCTCGACTCGGGCGTGCTCACCGTGCCCAGCGGTCAGACCGACTTCGAGCAGGCCGCGATCCTGCGCTGGCAGCAGGAGACCGCGCAGCGCCGCATGGAGGACCTGCTGACCTCGACCTACTCCGACGGCACCGAGCTGCACGGCGTCCTCTCGCCCTACGACGGCCTCTCGCGCGGCATCATCACCGCGCTCCAGGGCGCCGGCATGGGCCCGTCGCTCGCCGACGGGCTGCCGGTCGTCACCGGCCAGGACGCCGAGATCGCGTCGGTCAAGCTCATCGTCGACGGCGTCCAGTTCGCCACGATCTTCAAGGACACCCGGCTGCTCGCCGAGCAGGCGGTCATCGCCACCGAGGCCTACGTCAACGGCGGCGAGCCCGAGGCGAACGACACCGAGACGTACGACAACGGCATCAAGGTCGTGCCCTCGTACCTGCTCGAGTCGGTGATCGTGGTCGCCGACAACGTCGAGCCCGCGCTCGTCGAGACCGGCTACTGGACCCAGGAGGAGATCGAGGCCGGCCAGGCCGACTGACCCGCCGACCGCTCGCCGGTGGGGCGCCTCGCGCGTCCCACCGGCGAGCGTCGCCAAGTCTCGACGAGGAGAACCATGGCCGACACCATCCTCGAGATGCGCGGCATCACGAAGAAGTTCCCGGGCGTCACCGCGCTCGAGGACGTCAACCTCACCGTCACGCGCGGCGAGATCCACGCGATCTGCGGCGAGAACGGCGCGGGCAAGTCCACCCTCATGAAGGTGCTGTCCGGCGTCTACCCGCACGGCAGCTTCGAGGGCGAGATCGTCTACGACGGCAGCCCGGTCGCGTTCGGGTCGATCAACGACAGCGAGCGGCTGGGGATCGTCATCATCCACCAGGAGCTCGCGCTCATCCGCTACCTCTCGGTGTCCGAGAACATCTTCCTCGGCAACGAGCGCCGCGACCGCGCCGGCTTCCTGGACTGGAACCGCACCAACCACGAGGCCGCCGAGCTGCTCGCGCAGGTCGGCCTCGACGAGAACCCGACCACCCCGGTGGGGCACCTCGGCGTCGGCAAGCAGCAGCTGGTCGAGATCGCCAAGGCGCTGTCGAAGAACGTGCGGCTGCTCATCCTCGACGAGCCGACGTCGGCGCTCAACGACACCGACTCCGAGCACCTGCTCGACCTGCTGCGGCGGCTGCGGGACGAGGGCATCACCTCGATCATCATCTCCCACAAGCTCAACGAGGTCGCCAGCATCGCCGACCGCACGACGATCATCCGCGACGGTCGCACCGTCGAGACGATCGAGATGGACGGCAGCCCTGGCCTGCAGGAACGGATCATCCGGGGCATGGTCGGCCGCGACCTCGAGACGTTCTACCCCGAGCGCGAGTCCACGATCGGCGAGGAGGTCTTCCGCGTCGAGGACTGGACGGTCATGCACCCGACGCAGCCGGGGCGCGTCGTCGTCGACCACGCGACGCTGTCGGTGCGCGCGGGCGAGGTCGTCGGCATCGCGGGACTCATGGGCGCCGGCCGCACCGAGCTCGCGATGAGCATCTTCGGGCGCTCCTACGGCCGGCACGTCGGCGGCCAGGTCTACCTGCACGGCGTCCCCGTCGACACCAGCACCGTCGCCGACTGCATCCGGCACGGCATCGCCTACGTGACCGAGGACCGCAAGGGCTACGGTCTGAACCTCATCGACGACATCCGCCACAACATCTCCGCCGCCGGCCTGAGCAGGCTGTCGCGCGGCGGGCTGGTCGACGCCAACGCCGAGATCGCCGTCGCGGAGACCTTCCGCTCCGACCTCGGCATCAAGGCGCCCAGCGTGCTCTCGCTCGTCGGGCAGCTCTCGGGCGGCAACCAGCAGAAGGTCGTGCTGGGGAAGTGGCTGTACACCGAGCCCGAGGTGCTGATCCTCGACGAGCCCACGCGCGGCATCGACGTCGGCGCCAAGTACGAGATCTACGGCCTCATCAACCGCATGGTCGCCGCGGGCAAGGCCGTCGTCGTCATCTCCTCCGAGCTGCAGGAGCTGCTCGGGACCTGCGACCGCATCTACACCGTCGCGTTCGGCCGGGTGACGGGCGAGGTGCCCACCGCCGAGGCGACGCAGGAGAACCTCATGCGACTCATGACCCTGGAGAGAAACGTGACCGACGAGACCCTGCAGCCGGAGGTCGTCCGATGAACGCCGTCGCCTCCGTGTGGGAGCTGGCCCAGCGCAACGTCCGGCAGAGCGGCATCGTCGTCGCGTTCGTCGTCATCTGCGGGCTGTTCACGTTCCTCAACAGCAACTTCCTCAGCCCGGGCAACCTCACCAACCTGGTGCTGCAGTACTCCTACATCCTCATCCTCGCGATCGGGATGATGATCGTCATCATCGGCGGTCACATCGACCTGTCGGTCGGCTCGCTGGTTGCGCTCACCGGCGCGGTGGCCGCGGTCGTCGTCATCCGGCACGGGCAGCCGTGGTGGGTGGGCGTGCTCGCGGCGCTCGGCGTCGGGCTGCTCGTCGGTGCGTGGCAGGGCTTCTGGGTCGCCGTCGTCGGCATCCCGGCCTTCATCGTGACGCTCGCGGGCATGCTGATGTTCCGCGGCCTCACCTACCAGGTGCTCAACAACGTGTCGCTGTCCCCGTTCGGCGGCACCTACTACCAGATCAACAACGGCTTCCTCAACGGCCTGCTGGGCGGCCAGGGCTTCGACGTCTTCACGCTGGTGGTGTTCGGCATCGGTGTCGCCGGCTACGCGTTCAGCCAGTGGCGCCGCCGGCAGGGCCGCATCGCCTACAACCAGGTCGTCGAGTCGCTGCCGCTGTTCGTGGTCCGGCTCGTGCTGGTCGCGGCGGTCGTGATGGCGTTCGGCTGGCAGCTGTCGCAGAGCCGCGGGCTCCCGGTGGTGCTGGTCATCCTCGCCGTGCTGGTGCTCGTCTACGCGGTCCTCACCCAGTCGACGGTGTTCGGGCGGCACGTCTACGCGATCGGCGGCAACCTCAACGCCGCGCGGCTGTCGGGCGTCCGGGTGCGGTTCGTCAACTTCTGGATCATGGTCAACATGGGCCTGCTGGCCGCGGTCGCGGGCGTGATCTACTCCTCGCGCACCAACGGCGCCCAGCCGGGCGCGGGCAACATGTTCGAGCTCGACGCGATCGCCGCCTGCTTCATCGGCGGCGCCGCCGTCAGCGGCGGCGTCGGCCGGATCACCGGCGCGATCGTCGGCGGCCTGATCATGGCGGTGATGAGCAACGGCATGCAGCTGATGGGCGTCCCGACGTCGACGCAGCAGGTGGTCAAGGGCCTCGTGCTGCTGGTCGCGGTCGGCTTCGACGTCTACAGCAAGCGGCGCGGTTCGGCGACCGTGTGACGGCCCGCCACTAGCATGCGCCTGTGAGGCGGCAGTGAGTCGGACGACGGGTTCGCAGTCCTCGTTGCGGGAGGCGAACCGCACGCTCGTCATCGAGACGGTCAAGGAGTTCGGCGGCCTCACGCAGGTCGAGCTGATCGACGCGACCGGGCTCTCGGCCGCCACCGTCTCGACGATCGTCAAGGAGCTCACGAGCTCCGGCGTCGTCGACACCCAGCCGACGTCGCGCAGCGGCCGGCGCGCGCAGATGGTCACGCTGTCGCCGCAGACGGGGCTGGTCGCGGGCGTGCACGTCGCGCGGCGTCAGATCCGGGTGCTGCTGGGGGACTTCTCCTACACGACGCTCGCCTCGACGTCGCTGCCGGTGCCGTTCGACCAGCCCGCCGACACCGGGCTGGACCGGATCGCGCTGCTGCTCGCGGAGATGATCGACGGCGTCGGTCGCTCGACGTCGGACCTGCTCGCCGTCGGGATCGCCTGCCCGGCCCCGGTGGACGCGACCGGCATGGTCTCGGTGCGCGGCCTGATGCCGGGCTGGGAGGACGAGCAGATCGGCGAGCTGGTCGCCAAGCGGCTCGGGTGCGCGGTGCACGTCGACAACGACGCGAACCTCGGCGCGCTCGCCGAGGTCACGCTCGGCGCCTCGCGCGAGGTCGCCGACAGCCTGTGGCTCACCGTCTCCGACGGCGTGGGCGCCGGGCTCGTGCTCGGGCGGCGCGTGCACCGCGGGTTCGCGGGCGCGGCGGGGGAGATCGGTCACGTCCAGGTCGACCCGACCGGGTCCATCTGCCGCTGCGGCAACCGGGGCTGCCTCGAGACGGTCGTGGGCGCCGAGGCGCTGCTCGCGCCGCTGCGCCCGCTGCACCCGCACCTGACGCTGCGCGACCTGGTCGACCGCGCCGTCCACGGGGACGCCGGCTGCCGCCGCGTCATCGCCGACGCCGCCGCGACGATCGGTCGCGTCGTCGGCTCGGTGTGCCAGATGGTCAACCCGCCGATGGTCGTCGTCGGCGGCCCGCTCGCCGAGAGCGGCGAGGTGTTCCTGGAGCCGCTGCGGGCGGCCCTGGCGCAGCACACGATCAGGCACCTCCTCGGCCCGGTCGAGGTCGTGCCGAGCAGGCTAGGCTCGACGGCGGAGGTCACGGGAGCGCTCGTGCTCGCCGTCCAGCGGACCGACGTCACGCACAGGAGCGAGACATGACGGACACGCCGATGCACGCGGGGACCACGGCCCTGCACGACCTCGGGCCGGCCCCGGTGGCCGACGACGCCCGCACGCCCGTGCTGAGCGTGCTCGGGGTCTCCAAGCGGTTCGGCGCGGTCGAGGCGCTCGTCGAGTGCTCCCTCGACCTGTACGCGGGCGAGGTCGTCGCGCTGGTCGGCGACAACGCCGCCGGCAAGTCGACGCTGGCGAAGGTGATCGCGGGCGTGCTGCAGCCGGACGCCGGCTACCTCGAGATCGACGGCCAGCCGGTCTCGCTGCCCGGCCCGGGCGCCGCGCGCCAGCACGGCATCGCGGCGGTGTTCCAGGACCTCGGCGTGTGCGACAACCTCGACGTGACCGCCAACGTCTTCCTCGGGCAGGAGCGCACGCACCGTGGCCTGCTCGACCAGGGCGGCATGGAGCGGGTCTCGCGCGAGGTGCTGTCGATGATCGGCGCCAACGTGCCGTCGCTGCGCACCCCGGTGGGGCGGCTGTCCGGTGGCCAGCGGCAGGGCGTGGCGATCGCGCGCACGATGCTCGGCGAGCCGCGCGTCGTCGTGCTCGACGAGCCGATGGCCTCGCTCGGCGTCGTGCAGACCGCCGAGGTGCTCACGCACCTCGACCGGCTGCGCTCGCTCGGCATGGCGGTGCTGGTCATCGGGCACAACCTCAACGACCTGCGCGCCGTCGCCGACCGCATCGAGGTGCTGCGGCACGGACGCAACAACGGCTCCTTCGACGGCCCGACGTCGCGCAACGACGAGATCATCGGGGCGATCACGGGCGCCTGGCGGCAGTGACACCGGGCCGTCCTCGGCCGTCCGGGGAAGGTCGGCACGGGTCTCGGCCGGGCCGTGGGGCTGCGCCCGTGTGCGCAAGGACACGCCCCGACACCCCGTCGAACACATGTGCGATGTCGGTCGACCGACCTACCATGTCCGGGTGTCGGATTCCCTCGTCGTCCGTGGTGCGCGTGAGCACAACCTCAAGAACGTCGGTCTCGAGCTCCCTCGGGACCGTCTGATCGTCTTCACCGGGCTGTCCGGATCCGGGAAGTCGTCGCTGGCGTTCGACACCATCTTCGCCGAGGGCCAGCGCCGCTACGTCGAGTCGCTCAGCTCCTACGCGCGGCAGTTCCTCGGGCAGATGGACAAGCCCGACGTCGACTTCATCGAGGGCCTCTCGCCCGCGGTCTCGATCGACCAGAAGTCGACCAACCGCAACCCGCGCTCGACCGTGGGCACGATCACCGAGGTCTACGACTACCTGCGGCTGCTGTTCGCGCGCGCCGGCATCCAGCACTGCCCGGTGTGCGGCGAGCGCGTGACCGCGCAGACCCCGCAGCAGATCGTCGACCGCATCCGCGAGCTGCCCGAGGGCACCCGCTTCCAGGTGCTCGCGCCTGTCGTGCGCGGCCGCAAGGGCGAGTACTCCGAGCTCTTCCGCGAGCTGCAGAGCCGCGGCTTCGCGCGCGCCCGGGTCGACGGCGAGGTCGTCCAGCTCAGCGAGCCGCCGGTGCTGGAGAAGAAGCTCAAGCACTCGATCGAGGTCGTCGTCGACCGTCTCGTCGTGCGCGACACGATCAAGCAGCGGCTCACCGACTCGGTCGAGACCGCGCTCGGGCTGGCCGAGGGCCTCGTCGTCATCGAGCTGGTCGACGCCGACCCGGACGACCCGCAGCGCGAGCGCCGTTACTCCGAGAAGCGGGCCTGCCCCAACGACCACCCGCTGAGCCTGGAGGAGATCGAGCCGCGCACGTTCTCCTTCAACGCCCCCTACGGAGCGTGCCCGGAGTGCACCGGCATCGGGACGCGGCTGGAGGTCGACCCCGAGCTCGTCGTGCCCGACGAGGACCTGTCGATCGCCGAGGGCGCGATCGCGCCGTGGTCGCAGGGCAGCAGCAGCCAGTACTTCGACCGCATCCTCGCGGCGCTGGGCGAGGAGCTGAAGTTCTCGGTCGACACCCCGTGGCGGGCGCTGCCGGAGCGTGCGAAGAACGCGATCCTGCACGGCAAGGACCACAAGGTGCACGTGCGCTACCGCAACCGGTGGGGCCGCGAGCGCGCCTACACGACCGGGTTCGAGGGCGTGATCTCCTTCCTCGAGCGCCGGCACGCCGAGACCGAGTCGGAGTGGTCGCGCGAGAAGTACGAGGGCTACATGCGGGAGGTGCCCTGCCCCGCGTGCAAGGGCGCCCGGCTCAAGCCCGAGGTGCTCGCGGTCACCGTCGGCGGCATGTCGATCGCCGACGTCTGCGCGCTCCCGATCGCGCGTGCGCACGAGGTGCTCACCGGGCTCGAGCTCGGGCCGCGCGAGGCCGCGATCGCGGGCATGGTGCTCAAGGAGATCGACGCCCGGCTCGGGTTCCTGCTCGACGTCGGCCTCGACTACCTGTCGCTGTCGCGCCCCGCGGGCACGCTGTCCGGCGGCGAGGCGCAGCGGATCCGGCTCGCGACCCAGATCGGGTCCGGTCTCGTCGGCGTGCTGTACGTGCTCGACGAGCCCAGCATCGGGCTGCACCAGCGGGACAACCGCCGCCTCATCGACACGCTCACGCGGCTGCGCGACCTCGGCAACACGCTGATCGTCGTCGAGCACGACGAGGACACGATCCGCACCGCCGACTGGGTCGTCGACATCGGCCCCGGCGCGGGCGAGCTCGGCGGTCACATCGTGCACTCGGGCGACTACGCCGGGCTGCTGGAGGCGGAGGGCTCGCTGACCGGCGACTACCTCGCCGGTCGGCGCTCGATCCCGGTGCCGGCCGAGCGTCGCGCCCCCGCGACCGACCGCTGGATCACCGTCGAGGGTGCGCGCGAGCACAACCTCAAGGACGTCACGGTGTCGTTCCCGCTCGGCTGCTTCGTCGCGGTCACCGGCGTCTCCGGCTCCGGCAAGTCCACGCTGGTCAACACGATCCTCTACAACGTGCTCGCCAACGAGCTCAACGGCGCCCGGCACGTGCCGGGCCGTCACAAGCGGGTGCACGGGCTCGACCAGCTCGACAAGGTCGTCCACGTCGACCAGAGCCCGATCGGCCGCACCCCGCGCTCGAACCCGGCGACCTACACCGGCGTCTGGGACCACATGCGCAAGCTCTTCGCGGAGACGGCCGAGGCCAAGGTGCGCGGCTACGGCCCGGGCCGGTTCTCGTTCAACGTCAAGGGCGGCCGCTGCGAGGCGTGCTCGGGCGACGGCACGATCAAGATCGAGATGAACTTCCTCCCGGACGTCTACGTCCCGTGCGAGGTGTGCCACGGCGCCCGCTACAACCGCGAGACGCTCGAGGTGCACTTCAAGGGCAAGACTGTCGCCGACGTCCTCGACATGCCGATCGAGGAGGCCGCCGAGTTCTTCTCCGCGGTGCCGGCGATCGCGCGCCACCTGCGGACGCTGGTCGACGTCGGCCTCGGCTACGTGCGGCTCGGGCAGCCGGCCCCGACGCTCTCCGGAGGCGAGGCGCAGCGCGTCAAGCTCGCCAGCGAGCTGCAGAAGCGCTCGACCGGCCGCACCGTCTACGTGCTCGACGAGCCCACCACCGGCCTGCACTTCGAGGACATCCGCAAGCTGATGGGCGTCCTGCAGGGGCTGGTCGACAAGGGCAACACGGTCATCGTCATCGAGCACAACCTCGACGTCATCAAGAACGCCGACTGGATCATCGACATGGGTCCCGAGGGCGGCGACAAGGGCGGCACGGTCGTGGCCGAGGGCCCGCCCGAGCACGTCGCGACCGTCGCGGAGAGCCACACCGGGCGGTTCATCGCCGAGGTGCTCGAGCCGGGCCGGGCGGCGCCCACCAAGCAGGTCACCCAGGTGGCCCCGCTCGCACGCCCCAAGGCGCGGTCGGCGCGCCGCTCCGCGCGGGCCGCGAAGGCGGCCCGCAGCGCCTGATGGCGGTCGTGGAGCGCAGGGGTGGACGCGGCCCGGGCGGGCGCGGCCCGTCAGCGGGGCGTGACGACCTCGGTGACCAGCGGGACGTGACGCACCGGGAAGTTCACGGAGCGCGCGATGAAGCAGTGGGCGTGGGCGTCGTCGTGGATCTTGGCGACCACGGCCTCGTCGACGTCGCCCACGACCGTCAGCTGGGGGCGCAGCGTCACCTCGATGAACTGGCCGGCACCCGCCGACTCGACGCGCATCGTGCCGGTCGCGCGGTCGGAGTAGCCGACCACGACGACGCCCGCGCGCGCGGCCATGTGCAGCGCCCACAGCATGTGGCACTGGCTGAGCGACGCGACGAACAGGTCCTCGGGGGAGTAGCGCGAGGCGTCACCCCGGAAGGCGGCGTCGGCCGACCCGAGCAGCGGCGGCTTGCCCTCGACCACCACCTCGTGGTCGCGGCTGTAGGAGGTGTAGCTCGTGGTGCCCTCGGAACCGGCGCCGGTCCACGTGACGTTGACGGAGAAGCTGTGAAGACCACCACCCATAGCCGTCACGCTAGCGAACTACGCTGATCGGCATGGCGGATCCGAGGACCTACCGGCCCAAGCCGGGCGAGATCCCCACCCAGCCGGGCGTGTACCGGTTCCGCGACTCGCACGGCCGCGTCATCTACGTCGGCAAGGCGGTGTCGCTGCGGCAACGGCTGTCGTCGTACTTCGCCGACCTCGGCTCGCTGCACCCGCGCACGCGGCAGATGGTGACGACCGCCGCGAGCGTCGACTGGACCGTCGTCTCCAACGAGGTCGAGGCGCTGCAGCTGGAGTACGCCTGGATCAAGGAGTTCGACCCGCGGTTCAACGTCAAGTACCGCGACGACAAGTCGTACCCGTTCCTCGCCGTCACGATGGGCGAGGAGTACCCGCGCGTGCAGGTGATGCGGGGCAGGAAGAAGCCCGGCACGCGCTACTTCGGCCCGTACTCGCACGCGTGGGCGATCCGCGAGACCGTCGACCTGCTGCTGCGCGTGTTCCCGATCCGGTCCTGCTCGGCCGGTGTGTTCCGGCGCGCGGAGCAGACCGGCCGGCCGTGCCTGCTGGGATACATCGAGAAGTGCTCCGCGCCGTGCGTGGGCCGCGTCGACGCCGACCAGCACCGCGCGCTGGCGGAGGACTTCTGCGCCTTCATGGCGGGCGACACCTCGACGTACGTGCGCCGCCTGGAGAACGAGATGAAGCAGGCGGCCGCCGAGCTGGAGTTCGAGCGCGCGGCCCGGCTGCGCGACGACATCGGCGCGCTGCGCAAGGTCCTCGACCGCAACGCCGTCGTGCTGGGGGAGCGCACCGACGCCGACGTGTTCGCGATGGCGGCCGACGAGCTCGAGGCCTCCGTGCAGGTGTTCCACGTGCGAGGCGGCCGGGTGCGCGGCCAGCGCGGCTGGGTGACCGAGCGGGTCGAGGAGCTCTCCGACGCCGAGCTCGTCGACCGGCTGCTGCTGCAGGTCTACGGCGACGCCGAGCAGGGCGACACCGACGCGATCCCGCGCGAGGTGATCGTGCCGGTGCTCCCGGAGGACGTCGACGACCTCGAGGCGCTGCTCAGCTCGGTGCGCGGCTCGCGCGTGAGCATCCGGGTGGCGCAGCGCGGCGACAAGCGGGCGCTCGCCCAGACGGTGCACCGCAACGCCGAGCAGGCGCTCGCGCTCCACAAGACGCGCCGCGCGGGCGACCTCACCGCCCGCTCGCGCGCGCTGCAGGAGCTGCAGGAGGAGCTCGGCCTGCCGGAGTCGCCGCTGCGGATCGAGTGCTACGACGTCTCGCACACCGGTGGCACCGAGCAGGTGGCGTCGATGGTCGTCTTCGAGGACGGGCTGCCGCGCAAGAACCAGTACCGCCACTTCGTCGTGCGCGGCGAGACCGGCGAGGGCGCGCGCGACGACACCGAGGCGATGTACGAGGTGCTCACGCGCCGCTTCCGGCGCTACCTCGTCGACGCGGCCGGCTCGCCGGACGAGACTGACGGCGAGGGCGAGAGCGGGACGGACGGCGCGGACGCGGCGCGCGACGAGCGCGGCCGCGCCAAGCGGTTCGCGTACCCGCCCAACCTCGTCGTGGTCGACGGCGGCGCCCCCCAGGTCGCGGCCGCCCAGCGGGCGCTGTCGGACCTCGGCGTCGTCGACGTCGCGATCGTCGGGCTCGCCAAGCGGCTGGAGGAGGTGTGGCTGCCGGGCGAGGAGTTCCCGCTGGTGCTGCCGCGCACGTCCGAGGGCCTGTACCTGCTGCAGCGGGTCCGCGACGAGGCGCACCGGTTCGCGATCACCCACCACCGCAAGCGGCGCGCGAAGCGGATGACCCGCTCGGAGCTCGAGGGCATCCCCGGGCTCGGGCCCGGCCGGCAGAGCACGCTGCTGCGCGCGTTCGGGTCGGTCCGGAACCTGCGTGCCGCCACCGTCGAGGAGGTCGCGGCGGTGCCGGGCATCGGCCCGAAGGTCGCCCAGAGCGTCGTCGCGGCGCTCGGCGGCGCCCCGGAGAAGGATCGGGCCGAGGCTGCCGCCGGAACCGTGCCATCCTCGGACCATGACTGAACCAGGGCGCACCGACCGGCAGGAGGAGGACCCGCGCGAGCGGGACGGGGGCGAGGTGCCGCTCGACGACACGCTGCCGCCGACGGTGCCTGCGGGCATCCCGCTGCTGGAGGCGCAGACGCGGGTCCCGGCGGAGCCGCGTCCGGAGGTCATCATCGTCACCGGGATGTCGGGCGCCGGGCGCACCCGCGCCGCGGCGGTGCTCGAGGACCTCGACTGGTACGTCGTCGACAACCTGCCGCCGCGCATGGTGCTGCCGCTGGCCGGCATGCTCAGGCCGGGCGAGGGCGGCGTCAAGCGTCTCGCGGTCGTGCTCGACGTGCGCAGCCGCGAGTTCTTCGCGGACCTCGTCCAGGTGCTCGACGACCTCCGTGCGCAGCGCATCGACTACCGGATCGTCTTCCTCGACGCATCCGACGAGACGCTCGTGCGCCGCTTCGAGCAGGTCAGGCGGCCGCACCCGCTGCAGGGCGACGGGCGGATGCTCGACGGCATCCACCGCGAGCGGCAGCTGCTCGACCACCTGCGCGACCGCGCCGACGTCACGATCGACACCAGCTCGCTGTCGGTGCACGACCTCGCGCGCGCCGTGCGGGACTTCGTGGCCGGCGAGGGCAGCGCCGGGCTGCACATCACGGTCGTCAGCTTCGGCTTCAAGTACGGGCTGCCGCTCGACGCCGACCACGTCGCGGACGCGCGCTTCCTGAGCAACCCGTACTGGGTGACCGAGCTGCGGCACCTCACCGGCAAGGACGAGCCGGTGCGCGACTACGTGCTGGGCCTGCCCGGTGCGAAGGACTTCGTCACGCGCTACCTCGACATGCTCGAGCCGATCCTGCCCGGGTACGTGCAGGAGCAGAAGCCGTACGTGACGATCGCGATCGGCTGCACCGGCGGCAAGCACCGCTCGGTCGCGCTGAGCGAGGCGCTCGCCGCGGGTCTGCGCGAGCGCGGGCACAACGCCGTCACGGTGCATCGTGACCTCGGGCGTGAGTGAGGGGACTGCGCGGCCCGCGCGGCTGGGACGCGGCGGGGGGCTGCGGGTCACCGCGCTGGGTGGCGGTCACGGGCTGTCGGCGACCCTGGCGGCGCTGCGCCACGTGACGACCGACGTGACGGCGGTCGTCACGGTCGCCGACGACGGCGGATCCTCCGGTCGGCTGCGCGCCGAGATGGGGGTGCTCCCGCCGGGCGACCTGCGGATGGCGGTCAGCGCGCTGTGCGAGTCCTCGGAGTGGGGCGAGATCTGGCGCGACGTGCTGCAGCACCGGTTCCGCACCGGCGGCGAGCTCGACGGGCACGCCGTCGGCAACCTGCTGCTGGTCGCGATCTGGGAGCTGCTGGGCGACGAGGTCGCCGGCCTCGACCTCATCGGCCGGCTGCTCGGCGCCGCCGGGCGCGTGCTGCCGATGTCGACGACGCCGCTGGAGATCCAGGCCGACGTCCGCCAGCGCGACCGGCCGGACGCGCCGCCGCTGCTGGTGCGCGGGCAGAGCCGGGTGGCCGTGACGTCCGGGATCGTCGAGAAGGTGCGGCTGGTGCCGGAGGACGCCGAGGCGTGCCCCGAGGCGGTCGCGGCGGTGCGCGACGCCGACTGGGTGATCCTGGGGCCGGGCTCGTGGTTCACCTCGGTGATGCCGCACCTGCTGCTGCCGGGCATGGCCGAGGCGCTGCGGACCACGCGGGCGCGGCTGGCGCTCACGCTCAACCTGTCGTCGCAGCCCGGCGAGACCGCCGGCTACTCGGCGGCCGACCACCTCCGTAGCCTGTGCGAGTACGCGCCCGACCTGCGCGTCGACGTCGTCATCGCCGACCCCTCGGCGATCGAGGACCTCGACGACCTCGTCGCATGCGCAAGGATGCTGGGGGCACGCGTGCTGCTGCGGCAGGTGGGTGTGGGGGACGGCACACCCCAGCACGACCCGCTGCGGCTGGCGGCCGCGTACCGTGACGCGTTCGAGGGGATCTTGGGAGACGTGGGGGAGACCACGAGGTGAATGGCAGGATGTCGCTCATGTCGCTGACGGCCGACGTGAAGGACGAGCTCGCGCGGCTCAGGGTGGACAAGGTCTCCGCCCGCAAGGCGGAGGTGGCGGCGACGCTGCGCTTCGCCGGGGGTCTGCACATCATCTCGGGCCGGATCGTCATCGAGGCCGAGCTCGACACCGGGATCGCGGCCCGCCGGCTGCGGCAGGCGATCGCCGAGGTGTACGGGCACGCCAGCGAGGTGATCGTCGTCTCCGGCGGCGCGCTGCGCCGCGGCAACCGCTACGTCGTCCGCGTCGTCAAGGACGGCGAGGCGCTCGCCCGCCAGACAGGGCTGCTCGACTCGCGCGGCCGCCCGGTGCGTGGCCTCCCGCCGCAGGTCGTCTCCGCCAGCCTCAACGACGCCGTCGCCGCGTGGCGCGGCGCCTTCCTCGCGCACGGCTCGCTCACCGAGCCAGGCCGCTCGGCCGCGCTCGAGGTGACCTGCCCGGGCCCCGAGGCCGCGCTCGCTCTCGTCGGCGCCGCTCGTCGGCTGGGCATCGCCGCCAAGGCGCGCGAGGTGCGCGGCGTCGACCGCGTCGTCATCCGCGACGGCGACGCCATCAGCGCGATGCTCACCCGCATGGGCGCCCACGACGCGGTGCTCGCGTGGGAGGAGCGGCGCATGCGCCGCGAGGTCCGCGGCACCGCCAACCGGCTCGCCAACTTCGACGACGCGAACCTGCGCCGGTCCGCGCAGGCGGCGGTCGCGGCCGGTGCGCGCGTGCAGCGCGCCTTCGAGATCCTCGGCGACGAGGTGCCCGAGCACCTCGTGCAGGCGGGCCGGCTCCGGCTGGAGCACAAGCAGGCCAGCCTCGAGGAGCTCGGCCAGCTGGCCGACCCGCCGCTGACCAAGGACGCCGTCGCAGGCCGCATCCGGCGGCTGCTCGCGATGGCCGACAAGAAGGCGCACGCCGAGGGCATCCCGGACACCGAGGCGAGCCTCACGCCGGAGATGCTCGACAGCCTCTGATCCGCGCCGTGTGAGGCGTCTCACGGACCAACGGCCCGGGTCGCGGGCCTGCGGCGCGGTGTAACGTGAGGCACGCCGAGGACGCCGAGGGCGCCGGGCGTCCCCGAAGAGCCAGAGGTACGTCGCAGCAGCGCGGGCCACGCCCGCGCAGCCGTGTGCACAAGCAAGTCCGATATCGACAGATCGCGCGCCAGACGCGCCAGGAGGAACATCGTGACCATCCGCGTCGGAATCAACGGCTTCGGCCGTATCGGTCGGAACTTCTACCGGGCGATCCTCGCCACGGGCGCCGACATCGAGGTCGTCGGCGTGAACGACCTGACCGACAACAAGACCCTCGCCCACCTGCTCAAGTACGACACCGTCCTCGGTGTGCTCGACGCGGAGGTGAGCCACGACGACGAGAACATCGTCGTCGACGGCAAGAAGATCCGCGCCCTCGAGGAGCGCGACCCGGCCAACCTCCCGTGGGGCGAGCTCGGCGCCGACATCGTCATCGAGTCCACCGGCTTCTTCACCGACGCGACCAAGGCCAAGGCGCACATCGACGCCGGCGCCAAGAAGGTCATCATCTCCGCGCCCGCGAAGAACGAGGACGCCACGTTCGTCATCGGTGTCAACCACACCGACTACGACCCGGCCGCGCACCACGTCATCTCGAACGCCTCCTGCACGACCAACTGCCTCGCGCCGCTGGCCAAGGCGCTCAACGACGCGATCGGCATCGAGCGTGGTCTCATGACCACGATCCACGCCTACACCGGCGACCAGAACCTGCAGGACGGCCCGCACCGCGACCTGCGTCGCGCCCGCGCCGCCGCGCAGAACATCGTGCCGACCACCACCGGCGCCGCCAAGGCGGTCGCCCTCGTGCTGCCCGAGCTCAAGGGCAAGCTCGACGGCTACGCGCTGCGCGTCCCGGTCATCACCGGCTCCGCCACCGACCTCACCTTCACCGCCTCGCGCGAGGTGACGGTCGAGGAGGTCAACGCCGCCGTCAAGGCCGCCGCCGAGGGTGCGATGGCCGGCACCCTGCAGTACACCGAGGACCCGATCGTGTCCGCGGACATCATCACCAACCCGCACCAGAGCATCTTCGACGCGGGCCTGACCAAGGTGATCGGTGACCAGGTCAAGGTCGTCTCCTGGTACGACAACGAGTGGGGCTACAGCGTGAGCCTCGTCAAGCTCACCGACTACGTCGGCGAGCGTCTCTGACCCACGCGTGGCACGACGCCCGCGTCCGCGTCCCGGCGACGTGGGCGCGGGCGTCGGCACGCACGGGCCCGGAGCGGTCGAACCACCACATCGAGCTGGAGTGAGCCATGAAGACGATCACTGACCTCGGCGACCTGCGCGGCAAGCGCGTGCTGGTCCGGGCAGACTTCAACGTGCCGCTGGACGGCACCACCATCACCGACGACGGTCGCATCCGCGCCGCCCTCCCGACGATCACGACCCTGCTCGACGGCGGCGCCCGGGTGGTCCTCGTGGCTCACCTCGGCCGCCCCGCCGGCACCGGCTTCGAGGAGAAGTACTCGCTCGCGCCCGTCGCCGCGCGTCTCGGCGAGCTGCTCGGCCGCGAGGTCGCGCTCGCCTCTGACCTGGTCGGCGACTCGGCCCGCGAGACGGTCGACGCGCTGGCCGACGGCGAGGTCGCGCTGCTGGAGAACGTGCGCTTCGACAGCCGCGAGACCAGCAAGGACGCCGCGGAGCGCGACGCGCTCGCGACCGAGCTCGCCTCGCTCGCCGACGTCTACGTCTCCGACGGCTTCGGGGTCGTGCACCGCAAGCAGGCCAGCGTCTACGACGTCGCGACCAAGCTGCCGCACGCCGTCGGCGGTCTCGTGCAGCGCGAGATCGAGGCGCTGCGCCGTGCGACCGACGATCCGGCCCGGCCCTACGCCGTCGTGCTCGGCGGTGCGAAGGTCTCCGACAAGCTCGGCGTCATCGAGAACCTGCTGAGCAAGGCGGACCGGCTGCTCATCGGCGGCGGCATGGTGTTCACCTTCCTCGCCGCGCAGGGCCACGGCGTCGGCAAGTCGCTGCTCGAGGCCGACCAGATCGACACCGTCAAGGGCTACCTCGCCACCGCTGCCGAGCGCGGCGTGGAGATCGTGCTGCCGACCGACGTCGTCGTGGCGCCGGAGTTCGCAGCCGACGCGCCCGCCACCGTGGTGGGCGTCGACGCGATCCCCGACGACCAGATCGGTCTCGACATCGGCCCCGCGTCCCAGCAGGCGTTCGCCGCCGCGCTGGCCGACGCGAGGACGATCGTGTGGAACGGCCCGATGGGCGTGTTCGAGTTCCCGGCGTTCGCGGCGGGCACCCGGGCGGTCGCGCAGGGCATCGTCGACGCGACGGCGTCCGGTGCCTTCAGCATCGTCGGCGGTGGCGACTCCGCCGCCGCCGTGCGCGCGCTGGACTTCGACGAGTCCGGCTTCAGCCACATCTCGACCGGCGGCGGGGCGTCGCTGGAGCTCCTGGAGGGCAAGGACCTCCCTGGCATCTCGGTTCTGGAGGACTGACCACTCATGGCAGCTGCACGGACGCCCCTCATGGCGGGCAACTGGAAGATGAACCTCGACCACCTGCAGGCGACGCACCTCGTGCAGAAGCTCGCGTGGGCGCTCAAGGACGCCAAGCACGACTTCTCCTCGGTCGAGGTCGTCGTCGTGCCGCCGTTCACCGACCTGCGGTCGGTGCAGACGCTCGTCGACGCCGACAAGCTCGAGATCGGCTACGGCGCGCAGGACGTGTCGGCGCACGCCAGCGGCGCCTACACGGGCGAGATCTCGGCGACGATGCTCGCCAAGCTCGGCGTCCGCTACGTCGTCGTCGGGCACTCGGAGCGTCGTCAGTACCACGGCGAGGACGACGCGCTGGTGAGCGCGAAGGCGAAGGCGACGCTCGGCGCGGACATGGCGCCGATCATCTGCGTCGGCGAGGGCCTGGACGTGCGCAAGGCGGGGGAGCAGGTCTCCTACACGCTCGCGCAGGTCGAGGGCGCGTTCGCCGGGATCGACGCCGAGGCTGCTGCGCGCTGCGTCGTCGCCTACGAGCCCGTCTGGGCGATCGGCACCGGTGAGGTCGCCACGCCCGAGGACGCGCAGGAGGTCTGCGGGGCGATCCGCGAGCAGCTCGGCCGGCTCTACGACGCGAGCGTCGCCGACCGCGTGCGCGTGCTCTACGGGGGCTCGGTGAAGTCCGGCAACGTCGCCTCGATCATGGCGCAGCCCGACGTCGACGGCGCGCTCGTCGGCGGCGCGAGCCTCGACGCCGAGGAGTTCGCCTCGATCGTCCGTTACCAGTCGCACCAGGTCGGTCTCTAGCCGACCGCACGCACGCCCTCGGCCCGGGGTGACCGGGCCGGGGGCGTGCGCAGGTTAGACTCGTCCGGTCCCCGGGTCCGTAGTGAGGAGTTGCGCGTGGGCGCGCTGACCATCGTTCTGCAGGTGCTGCTGGTGCTCACCAGCCTGCTGCTGACCCTGACGATCCTCATGCACAAGGGCAAGGGAGGCGGGCTGTCCGACATGTTCGGCGGCGGCATCTCCTCCAGCATCGGCAGCTCGGGGGTCGCGGAGCGCAACCTGAACCGGATCACGGTCGGGACGGCGCTCGTCTGGTTCGTCGTGATCGTGCTGCTGGGTCTTGTCCAGCGTGTGAGCCTGTAGGGCGAGAAGGAGCGGTAACAGCGTGGCTGGTGGGAGTGCGATCCGGGGTTCGCGCGTGGGCGCGGGCCCGATGGGTGAGGCCGAGCGGGGCGAGGCCGCCCCGCGCGTCTGGGTCTCGTACTGGTGCTCGCAGGGTCACGAGACCCGGCCGAGCTTCGCCGAGGAGCCGGGCATGGTGGTGCCGGAGCAGTGGGACTGCCCGCGCTGCGGCCTGCCGGCGGGCCAGGACAAGGACAACCCGCCCGAGCCCCCGAAGAACGAGCCCTACAAGACGCACCTGGCGTACGTGAAGGAGCGTCGTTCCGACGAGGACGGCGCCGCCCTCCTCGAGGAGGCCCTCGCCGCGCTGCGGGCCCGCCGGGGCGGCTGAGCAGGCCGGCATGATCCCGCTGCCGGGGGTGCAGGCGGTCGCCGACCACGGCGCCCTGCACGCCCTGCTGGGGCAGCGACGCCTCGAGGAGCACCTGCAGGCCGCGCTGGGGGAGTTCACCCTCGGCGGCGACCCGTCCGCGGGCCGGCTGTGGTTCGCCTCGACGACCGACCCGGAGCGCCGCGTCGACACCCGGCCGCACCTGGTCGCGAGCCTCGCGCCGGGGCCGCGGTCGCTGCTGTGGGGCTGGGCGCACCCGCAGGGCACGGGCACGGCCGCGCAGAGGCTGCGGCAGCTGGGGGAGCAGCACGGCATCGGCGAGCTCACCGTGCCAGAGGTGCCGTTCGACACGACCGCCACCGGCCCGGAGCTCGGCACCGAGGTGATGGACGCCGCGCACGTGGTCGCGGCCGCGGCCGTCGAGGCGACGGGTCTCACGCCGTACTACGTGGCGCCGATCGGCGGCGGCTCGGTCATGGTGTACCTGCTCGAGGGTGTGCCGCTGCGACCGTTCGACCTCGGGCTCGACGGCGCCGGGATCGGCTCGGCGCTCATGGAGGCCTCCAGCACCGACCTGCGCGCGAGCCTCCTGGGGCTGGCCAGGCACACCGGGCTGGGCGTCCGGCAGGACGCGACCACCGTGGAGATCGCCGACGCCCGCGGCTCACGCGTGACCGGCACCTGCGACGAGCAGGGTCGGCTCACCGGCCTCTCGATGCACCTCGTGCCGCCGGCCTGACCGCCGGAGCGGTGCGTCGGTCCGCCGGCGCGCGGTGGTCAGCCCGCGTCCGCGCCCGCTGCGGCGGCGTCGAGCAGCCAGAGCGTCACGTCCTGGCCACGCACCCGGGCGGCGGGCAGGTCGCCGCCGGCGAGCGCCGTCGTCACCGCCTCGGCCTTGTCGGCGCCGGCGACGACGAACCACACCTGGCGGGAGTCGTCGAGCACCGGCAGCGTGAGCGACAGCCGGGCCGGCGGCGGCTTGGGGGAGTCCGGCTCCGCGACGACCGCGCGGTCGGTCACCCCGAGGCTCTCCTTGCCGGGGAACAGCGACGCGACGTGCCCGTCCGGCCCGACTCCGAGAAGGGTGACGTCGAGGACCGGCCAGCGGGCGCCGTCGGGCGCGTGCGCGGCAAGCTCGTCGGCGAACGCCGCGGCGGCCTCCTCGAGCGACCTGGTGCCGTCGTCGGCGGGGAAGGGGTGGATGTTCTCGGCCGGCAGCGGCAGGGCGTCCAGGAGCGCCTCGCGCGCCTGCTTCTCGTTGCGGTCGTCGCTGTCGGGGGCCACGTAGCGCTCGTCGCCCCACCAGACGTGGACGCCGGTCCAGTCGACGAGGTCGCGCAGCTCCGAGCGGGCGGTCTCGGCCAGCACCTTCGTGCCGACGGTGCCACCGGTGACCGCGACGTGCACGGGGCGGCGGAGCGCCTGGGCGTCCAGGAGCGCCAGCAGCAGCCGAGCGGCGGTCGCACGGGCGACGGCGTCGCCGTCGGGGTGCACGACGACCGCGCGCTCGTCGTGGGGCCGGGGGTCGCTCATGATGCCACCGTGACCTTCGGCAGGCCCTTGACCAGCACCGCGTGGTAGACCTCGTCGGGGTCGAGCCGGCGCAGGTCCTCCATGAGGCAGTCCTGCAGCGGCCGCTTCGCCATCGCGACGCGACGCTCGGGCTGGTCGGGGTGCGTGATCGTCACGACCGCGCTGCCCACGGGGCGGCGCATCGAGATGGTGCCGCTGCGGCGGACGATGTCGATGCCGTCGACCGCGGTCGAGCTCGGTACGTGCTCGAGCGTCACCGGCAGCCGCAGCGCGTACGCGAGCCACCCGGAGAACAGGTACGACGACGGCCGCTGCGTGCTGCCGTAGACCCGCACCTCCTTGACCGGCTCGTAGGGCGGCTCGTCGAGCGCGGCCGCGACGACGCCGCGCCACAGCGTGGTGCGCGCCCAGCTGAGGTCGGTGTCGCCGGGCGCGTAGGTCTCGGCCATCCGGTGCAGCAGCCCGATCGGGTCCGAGCACTCGCCGACGTCGGAGATCCGGCGCTGGGCCATCGTGCCGAGCAGGTCGGCCGACATCACCTCGGGCGGGTGCTTCGGCCACCACACGACGATCGGGGCGTCGGGCAGCAGCAACGGCGTCACCAGCGTGTCGACCTCGTCGCGCCCGGGCCCGCGCGGCTCCAGGATGATGACGTCGCTCGCGCCGGCGTCGGCGCCCACGCGGATCTCGGCGTCGAGCCCCGCGGTGCGGCGGCCGTCGCCTGGCGCGACGACGATGACGCGGCACGGGTGCTCGCGGCTCGCCGCGTTGGCGGCGTCGACCGCGGTCTCGACGTCGGCGCCGTCGGCGACGATGACGAGCGTCAGCACGCGGCCGAGCGCGACGGCGCCACCTTCCTCGCGCAGGTCGACGAGCCGGTTGGCGATCGCCGACGACGTGGTGTCCTCCAGCCTGATCTTCACGGTCGCCTCCAGACCCGCCCGTCGCGCGCGAGCATCTCGTCGGCCGAGGCCGGGCCCCACGTGCCAGGCCGGTAGGTGTCGGGCCGCCCGTGCGACTCCCAGTAGTCGAGCACGGGGTCGAGGATCTGCCAGGACAGCTCGACCTCGCGCTGGCGCGGGAACAGCGGCGGGTCGCCGAGCAGCACGTCGAGGATGAGGCGCTCGTAGGCCTCGGGCGAGGACTCGGTGAAGGCGTGCCCGTAGCCGAAGTCCATCGTGACGTCGCGGACCTCCATCTGGGTGCCCGGCACCTTCGACCCGAACCGGATCGTGACGCCCTCGTCGGGCTGCACCCGGATGACGATCGCGTTGTGCCCGAGCTCCTGGGTCGCCTGCTGGTCGAACGGCAGGTGCGGCGCCCGCTTGAACACGACAGCGATCTCGGTGACGCGGCGCCCGAGCCGCTTGCCGGTGCGCAGGTAGAACGGCACCCCGGCCCAGCGGCGGTTGTCGATGTCGAGGCGGATCGCGGCGTAGGACTCGGTGCGGGAGTCGGGGTCCATGCCCTCCTCCTCGAGGAATCCCACGACCTGCTGCCCGCCCTGCCAGCCGGCCAGGTACTGACCGCGCGCGGTGTGGCGGCCGAGGTCGCGCGGCAGCCGCACCGAGGACAGCACCTTCTCCTTCTCGGCCCGCAGCTCGTCGGCCTCGAACGAGGCAGGCTCCTCCATCGCGGTGAGCGCGAGCAGCTGCAGCAGGTGGTTCTGGATGACGTCGCGCGCCGCGCCGATGCCGTCGTAGTAGCCCGCGCGCGACCCGATGCCGATGTCCTCGGCCATCGTGATCTGCACGTGGTCGACGTAGTTGGCGTTCCAGATCGGCTCGAACATCTGGTTCGCGAACCGCAGCGCCAGCAGGTTCTGGACCGTCTCCTTGCCGAGGTAGTGGTCGATCCGGAAGACGGCGTCGGGCGGGAACACCTCGGAGACGACCCGGTCGAGCTCCTGCGCGGAGGCGAGGTCGTCGCCGAAGGGCTTCTCGATGACGACGCGGCGCCAGCTGCCCTCCTTCGGCGTCGAGAGCCCGACCTCGGCGAGCTGCTCGCACACGACCGGGAACTGGCTCGGCGGCACCGACAGGTAGAAGGCGTGGTTGCCGCCCGTGCCGCGCTCGGCGTCGAGGCGCTCGACCGTGCGGGCCAGCCGCTTGAACGCCTTGTCGTCACCGAACTCGCCCGAGACGAAGCGCACGCCCTGGGACAGCTGCTCCCAGACCCGCTCGTCGTACGGCGTCCGCGCGTTCTCCTTGATCGCCTTGTGGACGATCGAGCGGAAGTCCTGGTCCTCCCAGTCGCGGCGAGCGAACCCGACCAGCGCGAAGCCGGGCGGCAGCAGGCCGCGGTTCGACAGGTCGTACACCGCGGGCATCAGCTTGCGTCGCGCCAGGTCGCCGGTGACGCCGAAGATCACCAGGCCGCACGGCCCGGCGATGCGGGGCAGCCGGCGGTCCGACGGCAGCCGCAGCGGGTTGACCCCGGGGGCGATCCGTGCCGGCATCAGCCCTCCACCTGCTGGTCGGCGGTGCCGAGCCCGGTGGCGACGGTGTCGAGGAGCTGCGCCCAGCTCTTCTCGAACGACGCGACGCCCGCGCTCTCGAGGTCGGTGAGGATCGACTCGAACGGCACCCCGAGCCGGGCGATCGCGTCGAGCGTCTCCCGGGCGGCGTCGTAGGTGCCCCGCACCACGTCCTCGCCGGTCGCGGCGCCGTGGTCGGCGACGGCCTCGAGGGTGGCGCGCGGCATCGTGCTGACGACGTCGGAGGTGACCAGCTCGTCGACGTACTTCGTGTCCGGGTACGACGGGTCCTTGGTGCCGGTCGACGCCCACAGCGGGCGCTGCGGGTGCGCCCCGGTCAGCGCCGCGAAGCGCGGCGTGCTGAAGATCTCCTCGTAGATCTCGTAGGCGAGACGCGCGTTGGCGACCGCCGCCGCGCCGCGCAGATCGGCCGCCTCGGGGGTGCCGATCTCGTCGAGCGCGGCGTCCACCTGGGTGTCGATCCGGGAGAGGAACAACGAGGCCACCGAGCGGATCGAGGACAGGTCGATGCCGGCGGCCTCGGCCTGCTCCAGACCGTCGACGTAGGCCTGCGCGACCGCGCGGTACCTGTCGAGGCTGAAGATCAGCGTGACGTTGACGCTGATCCCCGCGCTGATCGCCGCCGTGATCGCGGGCAGCCCCTCGACCGTCGCGGGGATCTTGATCATCACGTTGGGCCGGTCGACGGTCCGCCACAGCGCGCTGGCCGCCGCGACGGTGGCCTCGGTGTCGTGCGCCAGCCGCGGGTCGACCTCGATCGACACCCGGCCGTCGCGACCGCCGGTCGCCTCGTAGACGGCGCTGAACAGGTCGCACGCGGCCCGCACGTCGTCGGTCGTGATCGTCGTGACGGCGTCCTCGACCGAGGTACCTGCGGCGCCGAGCGCACGGAGCTGCTCGTCGTAGGCGTGCCCGTCGGCGACCGCGGTCGCGAAGATCGTCGGGTTGGTCGTGACACCGACGACGTGCCTGGTCGCGACGAGGTCGGCGAGCGTGCCGTCCTGCAGCGCGTCACGGGACAGGTCGTCCAGCCAGACCGACACGCCCGCAGCGCTGATCCGGGCGAGCGCGTCGCCCGCCGTGGTGCTCTCGGTCATCGGTCGTCTCCTCTCAGGCCTGCTGGTCCCCGGTCCCGGAGTCGCTCTCGGTCGGGCCGTGGCCGGGGGTGGCGGCGCCTGCGGCGGCGAGCGACTCGCGCGCGGCGGCGACGACCGCCTCGGGCGTGAACCCGAACTCCCGGAACAGCGTCTTGGCGTCCGCGGAGGCGCCGTAGTGCTCGAGCGAGATCGCCCGACCGGCGTCGCCGAGGTAGCGGAACCACGGCATCGCGATCCCGGCCTCGACGCTCACGCGGGCGCAGACCGCGGCCGGCAGCACCGACTCGCGGTAGTCGTCGTCCTGCTCGTCGAACCACTCCAGGCACGGCGCCGAGACGACGCGGGTGCCGATGCCCTCGGCCTCGAGCTGCTCACGTGCCGCGACCGCGTACTGCACCTCCGAACCGGTCGCGATGAGGATGACGTCCGGGGTCGGCGTGGAGGACTCCAGCAGCACGTACGCGCCGCGCGCCAGCCCGTCGGCCGGTGCGAACCCGTCGGTGCCGCGCGGGAAGGTCGGCACCGCCTGCCGGGTCAGCACCAGCCCGATCGGGCCGTCGGTGCGCTCGAGCGCCGCGCGCCAGGCGGCGGCGGTCTCGTTGGCGTCGGCGGGCCGCACCACCGCGAGCCCCGGGATCGCCCGGCAGGCCGCGAGGTGCTCGACGGGCTGGTGGGTGGGACCGTCCTCCCCGAGACCGATCGAGTCGTGCGTCCACACGAAGATCGGCGAGACGCCCATGAGGGCGGCGAGCCGGACCGCGGGCCGCATGTAGTCGCTGAACGTGAAGAACGTGCCGCCGTAGGGCCGGGTCAGGCCCGAGAGCGCGATGCCGTTGAGGATCGAGCCCATGCCGAACTCGCGGATGCCGAAGTGCAGCGTGCGGCCGTAGACGTTGCCGGAGAACTCCTCGCTGGAGTGCTCGGCCGGCAGGAAGGACGGCTCGCCCTTCATCGTGGTGTTGTTCGAGCCGGCGAGGTCGGCCGAGCCGCCCCACAGCTCGGGCAGCGCCGGCGCGAGCGCCGTCAGCACGTTGCCCGACGCCGCACGCGTCGCCAGGTCCTTGCCGGCCTCGAAGGTCGGGATCGCGTCGGCCCAGCCGTCGGGCAGCTCGCCGGCCTGCAGCCGGCGCAGCAGCGCGGCGCGCTCCGGCTCGCGCTCGGCCCACGCGGCGAGCTCGGCGTCCCACGCCTCGTGCGCCTTGCGGCCGCGCTCGACGAGCTCGCGGCTGCGCGCCAGCACGGCCGGGTCGACGTCGAACGTCTTGTCGGGGTCGAAGCCGAGCGCCTCCTTGAGGCCGCGGACCTCGTCCTCGCCCAGCTTGTTGCCGTGGGCGTTGTGGCTGTCCTGCAGCGTGGGGGAGGGCCACGCGATGATCGTGCGCAGCCGGATGAAGCTCGGCCGGTCGGTGACCTCGCGGGCGGCCTGCAGCGCCGCGTGCAGCGCGTCGACGTTCTCCTGGTAGCCGTCCTCGCCGATCCAGTCGACCGTCTGGGTGTGCCAGCCGTAGGCCTCGTAGCGCGCGACGACGTCCTCGGTGAACGCGATGCTCGTGTGGCCCTCGATCGTGATCCGGTTGTCGTCCCAGATGACCACGAGGTTGCCGAGCTGCTGGGTGCCGGCGAGCGACGCCGTCTCCGACGAGACGCCCTCCTGCAGGCAGCCCTCGCCGACGATCGCGTAGACGTGGTGGTCGAACGGCGAGGTGCCGGGCGCGGCGTCGGGGTCGAGGAGACCGCGGACGCGCCGCTGCGCCATCGCCATGCCGACGGCCATCGCGACGCCCTGGCCCAGCGGACCCGTCGTGGCCTCGACGCCGTCGGTGTGGTGGAACTCCGGGTGGCCGGGGGTCAGCGAGCCCCACGTGCGCAGCGCCTGGATGTCGGAGAGCTCGAGACCGAACCCGCCGAGGTAGAGCTGGACGTACTGCAGCAGGCACGCGTGACCGGCCGAGAGGACGAACCGGTCGCGGCCCAGCCAGCGGGTGTCGGAGGGGTCGACCCGCATCTCGTTCTGGTAGAGCAGGTAGGCCAGCGGCGCCAGGCTGATCGCGGTGCCCGGGTGGCCGTTGCCCACCTTCTCGACGGCGTCGGCGGCCAGCACGCGCGCGGTGTCCACCGCCTTGAGGTCGAGGTCGGTCCAGCCGACCTCCGTCGCGACTGCGGCCTGTGCATGACGTCCGAATTCGGTCACGGTGCCTCTTCCCGCCCTGTCGGGCTCTCGTTCGCTCGCGCCGGCCCACACCGGCCTCGGGCCCGCCGGCACGACGGCCGGCACTGGCTCGAGGTTAGTCGTCCCGCGGCCGTCGTGGCCCAGTCGTCTCACGGGCGTGAGCGCGCCCACGCGCGTGCACGTCGCCCGACGGCGGGGGTACCGCCTAGACTGCAAGCATCCTCCGGCCGCCCCGGTGCCCCCGCGAGTCCGCGCGAGACCCCGGTGCGCTGCAGCCGGGTCGACGAGCGAAGTGGGAGCCGTGGCACAGACCGAGGCGCATACCGGGCCGACGGCACCGGTCCGAGCCCCCGGGAACCGTCCGGCCGGCGCGCCGATCGGCTGGCGCCGCAAGGTCGGCGCCTTCGTCGCCCTCACCAAGCCGCGCATCATCGAGCTGCTGCTCATCACGACCGTCCCGACGATGATGGTGGCGGCCGACGGCTGGCCGGGGCTGTGGCTGGTCCTCGCGACCGTCGTCGGCGGCGCCCTCGCCGCAGGCAGCGCCAACGCCTACAACATGTGGTGGGACCGCGACATCGACGCGGTCATGAAGCGCACCCGCAAGCGACCGCTCGTCACCGGTGATGTCACGCCCGTGCAGGCCGTCGTGTTCGCGTCGGTGCTCGCCGTCGCCTCGGTGCTCTGGCTGGGGCTGCTGGTCAACTGGGTCGCCGCGTGGCTCGCGCTGGCGGCGAACGTCATGTACTCGGTCGGGTACACGATGCTGCTCAAGCGGCACACGTCGCAGAACATCGTGTGGGGCGGCGCCGCGGGCTGCATGCCGGTGCTCATCGGGTGGGCCGCCGTCACCGGCGGGCTCGACTGGACGCCGGTGCTGCTGTTCGGCATGATCTTCTTCTGGACGCCGCCGCACTACTGGCCGCTGTCGATGAAGTTCAAGGACGACTACGCGGCCGCGGGCGTCCCGATGCTGCCGGTCGTCGCCGACAACACCACGGTCGCGCGGCAGATCGTGCTCTACGCGGCGGCGATGGTCGCGTGCTCGCTCGCCCTGGTCCCGGTCGGCGGTCTCGGCTGGTTCTACGCCGCGGTCGCCGTCGCGGCCGGTGCGTGGTTCATGGTGGTGAGCATCCGACTGCAGCGGCGCGCGGCGTCCGGGGTGCGCAAGATCGAGGCGATGTCGGTCTTCCACGGGTCGATCACCTACCTGACGATCGTGTTCGTCGCGCTGGCGATCGACCCGCTGCTGCCGTTCTGAGGTCGGGATCGCGCAGGTGAGCCCGCAGGACGCGCTGTCGGAGTACCTCGCCCACCTGGGTGTCGAGCGCGGCCTGTCCGAGCACACCCTCGCCGCCTACCGGCGCGACCTCGAGCGCTACGTCGGCTTCCTCTCCTCGCGCGGCATCACCGCGCTCGACCAGGTCGTCGAGCGCGACGTCACCGACTACGTCGAGGCGCTGCGCACCGGCTCCGACGGCGGCTCGGCGCTCTCGGCGTCGTCGACCAACCGCGCCGTGGTCGCGGTGCGGGGCTGGCACCGCTTCGAGGTGCGCGAGGGCAGGTGCCCGACCGACCCGGCAGCCGGGGTGCGGCCTCCCGGCGGCGTCAAGCGACTGCCCAAGGCGATCGCGCTCGAGGACGTCGAGCGGCTGCTGGAGGGGGCGTCGGCTGCCGAGGGCGTGCTCGGGCTGCGCGACCGTGCCCTCGTCGAGGTCCTCTACGGGACCGGCGCCCGCATCAGCGAGGCGGTCGGGCTCGCGGTCGACGACGTCGACCTCGACCGGGGCGCGCCGTCGGTCCGCCTGTTCGGCAAGGGACGCAAGGAGCGCGTCGTGCCGATCGGTGGGTACGCCGTCGAGGCGCTGGAGGCGTACCTCGTGCGCGGCCGGCCGGTGCTCGCCGGCCAGGGCCGCGGCACCCCGACCCTGTTCCTCAACCAGCGCGGCAACCCGTTGTCGCGGCAGAGCGCGTGGGCGGTGCTGCAGGCCGCAGCCGAGCGCGCGGGCGTGACCGCCCACATCTCGCCGCACACGCTGCGGCACTCCTACGCGACCCACCTGCTCGCGGGCGGCGCCGACGTCCGCGTGGTGCAGGAGCTGCTCGGCCACGCCTCGGTGACGACCACCCAGATCTACACGCTCGTCACGCCCGACACCCTTCGCGAGGTCTACGCCGCCAGCCACCCCCGCGCCCTCGGCTGAGCGACACCGCACCCGGCTGCACGCACCCCGGTCCTCGCACACGCCGAGCTCGCACCCCGCCACCGAGCTCGCACCGTGCACGGTGCGAGTTCGGCTGCACGGTGCGAGCTCGGCGAGGGGTGGAGGGCGGGGCGGGGAGGGGTGGCAGACGGGCGGTGGGCTGCCGGGGCGGGCGAGGGTGGGGGCTGGGAGCGTGACCGAGGCCACGACGACCGTGTTGTGCTTGGGCGGGACGGCGCCGACCAACTAGGTTGGGCGCGATGAGCACCGACGACGAGGACCCGGACGTCGCACGCGACTTCCCGGAGCCGCCACCGCTGTCGTCGCACGGCCCTGCGCGCATCATCGCGATGTGCAACCAGAAGGGCGGGGTCGGCAAGACGACGACGACGATCAACCTCGGTGCGGCGCTCGCGCAGTACGGGCGCAAGGTGCTGCTGGTCGACTTCGACCCGCAGGGCGCCGCGTCCGCGGGGCTCGGCGTGAACGCCCACGAGCTGGACGCCACGATCTACACCGAGCTGATGCGGGCGCGGCCCGACATCCGCGAGATCATCGTCGAGACCACCGTGCCCGGGCTCGACCTCGCGCCGGCGAACATCGACCTCTCCGCAGCCGAGGTGCAGCTCGTCAACGAGGTGGCTCGCGAGCAGGTGCTCGCCCGGGTGCTGCGCACCGTCGCCGACGACTACGACGTCATCCTCATCGACTGCCAGCCCTCGCTCGGCCTGCTCACGGTCAACGCGCTGACCGCCGCGCACGGCGTCATCATCCCGCTGGAGACCGAGTTCTTCGCGCTGCGCGGCGTCGCGCTGCTCATCGAGACCATCGACAAGGTCCGCGACCGCCTCAACCCGCGGCTGCAGACCGACGGCATCCTCGCGACGATGTACGACAGCCGCACGCTGCACTCGCGCGAGGTGCTGGCGCGCGTGCGCGAGGCGTTCGGCGCCACGGTGTTCTCGACCGTCATCGGGCGCACCGTGAAGTTCCCCGACGCCTCGGTCGCCACCGAGTCGATCCTCACCTACGCCCCGAACCACGCCGGTGCCTACGCCTACAAGAAGCTCGCACGCGAGCTCGTCGCCCGCGGTGCAGCCGCCTGACGCCGCCGAGGCGCGACCAGCGAGCAGCGGCCGGTTCGAGGTCACCCTGGAGAACTTCTCCGGCCCCTTCGACCTGCTGCTCTCGCTGATCGCCAAGCACCAGCTCGACGTCACCGAGGTGGCGCTGGCGGTCGTCACCGACGAGTTCATCGCCTACATCCGCGGCCAGCAGGACTGGGACCTGTCGCAGGCCAGCGAGTTCCTCGTCATCGCCGCGACGCTGCTCGACCTCAAGGCCGCGCGGCTGCTGCCCGGCGAGCGGTCCGAGGAGCTCGAGGACCTCGAGCTCCTCGAGGCCCGCGACCTGCTCTTCGCGCGGCTGCTGCAGTACCGCGCGTTCAAGGAGGTCGCCGCGCACCTGGGTGCCGAGTGGGAGCGGCACGGGCGCGCGCACCCGCGCTCGGTGTCGCTCGAGCCCCGGTTCGCGGCGCTGCTGCCCGAGCTGGTCATGACGATCGGGCCCGAGGACCTCGCCCGGCTGGCCGCCGGGGCTCTGAACCGCAAGCCCGAGCCCGAGGGCGTCGACATCTCGCACCTGCACGCGCCGGTCGTGAGCGTGCGCGACCAGGCGGCCGTGCTCGTCGACCGGTTGCGCCGCGGCCACGCCGCGACGTTCCGCGCGCTGACCTCCGACGCCGGCTCGCTCAACGTCGTCGTCGCGCGGTTCCTCGCGCTGCTGGAGCTCTACCGCGAGGGCGTCGTCGCCTTCGACCAGGCACGCGCGCTGGGCGAGCTGACCATCCGGTGGACCGGCAGCACGACGGGCGACGTCGAGGTCGCCGACGAGTACGACGACGCCGACGAGGCGCCGCAGCAGGAGGAGCCACAGTGACCGAGGACCCGCAGCCGCAGCCGAGCGGGAGCGACGCCGCGCTCGACGGCGCCCCGGCGCCCGGGACGGCCGACGCGCCACCGGTGGCCGGCGCCCCGGTGCCCGGGACGGCGGACGAGCCGCCGATCGACGGCGCCCCGGCGCCCGAGACGCTCGACGAGCCGCCGGCCGACGGCGCCTCGGCGCCCGAGCCGGCCGACACGCGGCCCGTCGACGACCGCCAGGCGCCCGAGCGCGAGACCGACCTCGCGGCCGCGGCGCGCGTGCTCGACGAGCCGGGCGGGCTGCCGGCCGCGCTCGAGGCGATCCTCATGGTCGCCGACACCCCGATCCCGACGACGCAGCTCGCCACCGTGCTCGCACGCCCGGAGGCGGAGGTCGCCGACGCGCTCGCCGGGCTCGCGGCCGACTACGAGCGCAGCCACCGCGGCTTCGTGCTGCGCGAGCAGGGTGGCGGCTGGCGCTACTACTCCAACCCGGTGTTCGCGCCGGTGGTCGACGCGTTCGTGCTCGACGGCCAGACGGCGCGGCTCACCCAGGCCTCGCTGGAGACGCTGGCGGTCATCGCCTACCGGCAGCCGATCTCGCGCGGCCGCATCGCGGCGATCCGCGGCGTCAACGTCGACTCGGTCGTGCGGACCCTGCTGTCGCGCGGTCTGGTCGAGGAGGCCGGGCAGGACCCCGACGGCGGTGCGATCCTGTACCGGACGACGTCGTACTTCCTGGAGCGGCTCGGGCTGCGGTCGCTCGACGAGCTGCCGCCGCTCGCGCCGTACCTGCCGGACATGGACGAGCTGGAGGACGTGATCGAGCGCGTGGACCGCGGGACGAGCATCGGGGAGGGCCTGTGAGCGCCCACGACCCCGCCGGGGTGCGGCTGCAGAAGGTCCTCGCCCAGGCGGGCTACGGGTCGCGGCGCGCCTGCGAGCAGATCATCGCGGCGGGCCGCGTGACGGTCGACGGCGAGCAGGTCCGCGAGCTGGGCGTACGGGTCGACCCGCGCTCCGCCGTCATCCACGTCGACGGCCTGCGGGTGCAGCTGGACGACGCGGTCGTCACGCTCGCGCTGCACAAGCCGGCGGGCGTGCACTCGACGATGTCGGACCCGCAGGGGCGGCCGGACCTGTCGGCGTTCGTGGCCGACCGCACCGAGCGGCTCTACCACGTCGGCCGGCTCGACGCCGAGACCGAGGGGCTGCTGCTCCTCACCAACGACGGCGAGCTCGCCCACCGGCTGATGCACCCCTCCTACGAGGTGCCGAAGACCTACGTCGCGACCGTCGAGGGACGCGTCGCCCGCGGCCTCGGCCGCACCCTCGCCGACGGCGTCGAGCTCGAGGACGGCCCGGTCCGCGTCGACAGGTTCACCATCGTCGAGGCGATGCCGCGGTCCTCGATCGTCGAGCTGACGATCCACGAGGGTCGCAACCACATCGTGCGCCGGCTGCTCGCCGAGGTCGGGCACCCGGTCACGCGGCTGGTGCGGACCGCGGTCGGACCGGTGCGGCTCGGCCACCTCCGGCCGGGCCGCACGCGGGTGGTCGAGGGCACCGAGCTGGGTCGGCTGATGGCCGCGGTCGGGCTCTGACGTGCCGACCCTCCTGCTGCTGCGGCACGGCCGCAGCACCGCGAACACCGCGGGCGTGCTCGCCGGCCGCGCGGACGGCGTCGAGCTCGACGAGACCGGTCGCGCGCAGGCCGACGACGCCTCCTCGCGCCTGGCGTCGCTCCCGCTGGCGGCGGTCGTCACCAGCCCGCTGACGCGGTGCGTGCAGACGGCGGAGCACGTGCTGGCCCGCCAGCCCGAGCCCCGCCCCGGTCTCGTCGTCGACGACGCGCTCACCGAGTGCGACTACGGCGCCTGGCAGGGGCGCCCGCTCGCCGAGCTCGCGCAGGAGCCGCTGTGGCGCACGGTGCAGCAGCGGCCGTCCGAGGTGACGTTCCCCGGCGGCGAGTCGATGGTGGCCATGGCGGCGCGCGCGGTCGAGGCGGTGCGCCGTCACGACGCCGAGGTCGCCCGCCGGCACGGCCCCGACGCGGTCTGGCTCGCGGTCAGCCACGGCGACGTCGTCAAGGCGCTGCTCGCCGACGCCCTCGGGATGGCGCTCGACGACTTCCAGCGGCTCGACGTCCACCCGGCGTCGGTCTCGGTGGTGGTGCGCGGTGGCGAGCGCCCGCTCGTGCTCGGCGTCAACACGCTGGCCGGCGATCTCGGGTGGCTGCGTCGCGCGCCGTCGGACGCCACCGTCGGCGGCGCGACGGGCCGGGAGGCCGACGCCTCGACGGCGTGACCGGCCGTCACCGACCGCGACAGCGGTGACTAGCATGGTGCCGATGGCTCCCACGGTGCACGGCTTCGACTGGCCCGACCGCTTCGTCACGGGGACGCTGGGCGAACCCGGTTCGCGCACGTTCTACCTGCAGGCGCAGGAGGGCAAGCGGCTGCTCAGCGTCGCTCTCGAGAAGCAGCAGTCCGCCGCGCTGGCCGACGGTGTCGACGCGGTCCTCGACCGCCTGATGGCCGAGGACGGCAACCCGTTCGGCATCCCGGAGTCGGCGCCGGAGGGGCTGGAGGACGACGACCCGCTCGCCGAGCCGGTCGAGGAGCGGTTCCGGGTCGGCGAGATGCGCCTGGGCTGGGACGCCACGACCTCGCAGGTGGTCATCGAGGCGCTGCCGCTGCCGCTCGACGAGGACGGCGAGGTCGTCGACGCCGAGCCGGAGGAGGTGCTCGTCGTCCGGCTCCCGGTCGGCGCGGCGCGCGCGTTCGCGGCGCGCACCCGGTCCGTCGTCGCGCAGGGGCGCCCGATCTGCCCGATCTGCGAGGAGCCGATGGACCCCGACGGTCACACCTGCGCGGTCCCCGACGACCTCGCGTGAGCGCGGGGGAGCTGCGGGGCGAGCCCGAGCTGGTCGGCCGGATCACGACCGCGTCCAACGCGACGTTCCTCGCGACGATCGACGGCGTCGCGGTCGTCTACAAGCCGGTCGCGGGCGAGCGCCCGCTGTGGGACTTCCCCGACGGCACGCTCGCGGCGCGCGAGGTCGCCGCCTACGCGGTGTCCGAGACGCTCGGCTGGGACCTGGTGCCGCCGACGTGGCTGGGGGAGGGGCCGTTCGGTCCCGGCATGCTGCAGCGCTGGCAGGAGCCCGACGACGCGGCGGGCTCGGCGGTCGCGCTCGTGCCCGCCGACGCGATCCCGGCGAGCGGCTGGTGCCACGTGCTCGACGGCGTCGACGAGCAGGGCGCCCCGGTCGCGCTGCTCCACGAGGACAGCCCGGCGATGCGGCGGCTGGCGCTGCTCGACGTCGTCACCAACAACGCCGACCGCAAGGGTGGGCACGTGCTCGAGAGCGCCGACGGGCACCGGCGCGGAGTCGACCACGGACTGACGTTCCACACCGAGCCGCACCTGCGCACGATCCTGTGGGGCTGGGTGGGTGAGCCGCTCACCGACGACGAGGTCGCGGGCGTCGCGCGCGTGCGCGAGGCGCTCGACGGCGCGCTGGGGGAGCGGCTGCGCACGCTGCTCGCCGACGACGAGGTCGACGCGTGCGTGCGGCGCTGCGACCGGCTGCTCGCCGAGCAGCGGTTCCCGGGGCCGGAGGGCGAGATGCCCGCGATCCCCTGGCCACCGATCTGAGGGAGGCAACGATGGAGGTCGACGCCGAGGACGTCGCCGGTCTGTACCGCCGGTTCGCCGCGATCGAGGCGCGCGGCTCCTCGCCGACGTACGAGCGTCTCTGCCTCGCCGTCGCCGAGCACCCGGGCGTGCTCGCGCTGCTCGCGGGGCTGCCGCGCGGCAAGCGGCAGCCGAACCTGCTGCTGGGCGCGCTGCGGCTGCTGGATGCCGACGTCAGCGACCCGGACGCCGCCCTCCGGCTGGCGACCGACCGTGCCGAGGACGTGCGGGCGATCGTCCTCTCGCACGCGACGCAGACGAACGAGCCCGCCCGGTGCGCCGTGCTGCTGCCGGCGCTCGCGACGCTGCCGGAGCCGTTGGCGCTGCTGGAGGTCGGTGCCTCGGCGGGGCTGTGCCTGCGCTACGACGCCTATCGGTACCGCTACCGGGCGGACACGGGCGCGGCGGAGGTGACGGTCGGCGCCGGCGACGTCGTGCTCGACTGCGCGGTCACCGACGTGCCGCTGCCGGACCGCGTGCCCGTTCTCGCCGCGCGGCTGGGGCTCGACGCGCACCCGCTGGACCCCACCGACGCCGGCACCGCGCAGTGGCTGCGGTGCCTGGTCTGGCCGGAGCACACCGACCGCGCCGGCCGCCTCGACGCCGCGCTGCGGGCGGCGGCGGCCGACCCGCCGACCGTGCTCACGGGGCTGGCCCCGGACGACGTCGCGGGCGCGGTGGCCCGCCTGCGCGAGGCCGCGCCGGACGCGACGCCGGTCGTAGTGCACAGCGCGACCGCGGCCTACCTCTCGCCCGAGCAGCGAGCAACGTTCGCGGTGCTGTGCCGCGACCTCGGGGTGCACCGGGTCGGGCTCGAGGGTAGCCAGGTCAGCGCGGACCTGGGCGTCCCGGCGCCGCCGGACCTGCCCGGCAGGTTCCTGCTGACCCTCGACGACGCGGTGCTGGGCGATGCCCACCCGCACGGGCGCGACCTGGTCTGGCACCGACCGGTCTGAGCAGCGGCGGGGCGGAGGGCCCGCCCCGCGCGACCTACTGGTCGCTGCGGGCGCCGAAGACGATCTCGTCCCAGCTGGGGACGCTCGTGCGGCGGTTGCGGGCGGAACGACGGCCGCGGCGAGCCGGGATGACGGTCGCGTCGGTCGCCTCCTCCGGGTGCGACGGCGCGGGGTGGGCGCCCGTGGGCTTGTCCTCCCACAGCGCGGGCGTGTGGGCCTCGACCTCCTCCGCGAGCGCCTCGTCGTCGACCTCGACACGCTGCCGGACGCCGCGCGCGGCGCTCAGCTCCTCCAGCAGGGACTCGGTGTCGTGGGCCTCCGGCTCGTCCTCCGGTCCCGCCGGGTCCGCCGCCGACGGCGCGCTCGGGGAGCTCGCGGCGCTCGGGCCGCTCGGGCTGCTCCATGCGGAGCCGGGCTCGTCGGCGGAGGCGACCCGCAGCTCGCGCGGACGGGGGTCGCGGATGACCGCGTCGACCGCGGCCAGCGCGGGTGCGACGTCGGCGTCGGTCTCGACGTCGTACAGGCGCGCGCCCCGGACCGCGGTGAGGTGGCGTCGCGGCGCACCGGTGCCGAGGTCGGTCTCGGACAGCCAGCGGCTCTCGTCGTCGATCGCGGTGAGGGTGCCGGCCCCGAGGTCGACCTGCCAGGTGGCCTCGCGCTCCCGGTCGCCCGCGACGAACCGCGCCACGACCTCCCAGGGCTCGGAGCCGCGTCGGCGGGCGTCCCACGTGATCGTGTCGACGCCGCGGGAGGCGAGACGGTCGACGACGAGGTCGCCGAGCGTGGGGGAACCGGCGTCGCGGCCGATCGAGAGCGCCTGCGCGCGCTGCGCGACGTGCGCACGCTCCGCCAGCGCGGGCCCCTCGTAGCGGCGGACCTGCTCGACCGGCACACCGGCCTCGGCGGCGATCTCCTCGGCGGAGGCACCGGCGCGCACGAGCGCCTGGATCTCGCGCGGTCGCAGACCCTCGGAGCGGATCTGCTCGAGCTGGGGTCGGTCGCGGCGGACGGCGGCGCGGAGCGCGTCGTCGATCAGCAGCCGGTGCCGCTGCCCCTCCTCGTCCACCAGCACGATGTGCTCACCGTCGGCGTGGATCCCCACGAGCTCGAGCTCGGCCATGACACCTCCCAGGACATACCGCTGGGACGAGCGTGCCACGGCGGGGGTCGGTATCCGCCGATTGGGCCCGGTGTGGCGGGGATCGGTGGGCCAGGTCACGGATGTGCCGGGCCGGGTGTGCAAAGTGCCGCCCGATGGTGCACAATCCCTTCGCCCGCGTGCGGGAACAATCCGGCTCGCGGTGCGTTGTACCCGCGTACGGCTCCTCCCGACGGGTGCCGAACCACGACCTGAAGACGACGACGAAGGACGTAAGAGAACGTTATGGCGACCGACTACGACGCACCGCGCAAGACCGACGAGGAGCTCAGCGAGGACTCGCTGGAGGAGCTCAAGGCGCGCCGTGCCGAGAAGAACTCGGGTGCGGTCGACGAGGACGAGGCCGAGGCCGCCGAGGGGTTCGAGCTCCCCGGTGCCGACCTCTCGGGCGAGGAGCTGAGCGTCCGGGTGCTGCCCCGTCAGGCCGACGAGTTCACCTGCTCCCGCTGCTTCCTGGTGCACCACCGCAGCCAGCTGGCCTACGAGGACAAGGGTCAGCCGGTCTGCTCGGAGTGCGCCGCCTGACCACCCTCGCGACCCGCCGCCTCGCGGCACGCCAGCAGCGCGCGTGCCAGCTCTTCGGGGCGGCGGGACGACACCAGCCAGTACGGCGTGGGGTCGGCCTCGTCGGCCACGCCCACGCGCACGGCGGTCCGCACCCACGGACGGTGCACGACGTACGCGTCGGCACGCAGCTGCGGCCCCAGGGCCCGCTGGGTCGCGATGGCGTCGAGCGCCTCGATCTCGCCGAGGTGCTCCGCCTCCAGGAAGGCGGGCCCGGCACGCAGGCCCGCGGTGTCGACACGCAGCTCCGGCACCCGCGCCAGCAGCAGCGCCACGACCGCCAGCCCCACGACCACGCCGGCGGCGACCGCGACGGCGGCGCCGAACGGCACCGTGCTCACCGTCGCGACGACCGCGGCGACCGGCGCCAGCAGCCAGAAGGGCGCCGACGGACGCAGGCGCTCGAGGTAGGTGCTCACGAGGTCAAGACTGCCAGGATCCACGGGCACCGACGACGCGGCCTAGGATCGCAGGAGTGATCGACGCCATGGAACCCGAAGCAGTCGAGGTGCTCGTGCACCGGCTGGACCCCGACCTCCCGGTCCCCGGCTACGCGCACCCGGGCGACGCAGGGCTCGACCTCCTCGCGCGCGAGGACGTGACGCTGCCGCCGCTGCGGCGCGCGACCGTGCCCACCGGGGTCGCGATCGCGCTGCCGGACGGCTTCGTCGGTCTCGTCCACCCGCGCTCGGGCCTCGCCCGCAAGCACGGCATCACGGTGCTCAACGCCCCGGGCACGGTCGACGCCGGCTACCGCGGCGAGATCCAGGTGATCCTGCTCAACACCGACCCCGACGAGCCGTTCACGATCCGTCGTGGCGACCGCGTCGCCCAGCTGGTCGTGCAGCGCGTCGCGCGCGCCGACCTCGTCGAGGTGACCCGGCTGCCCGGCAGCGACCGGGGCGAGGCGGGCTTCGGGTCGACCGGGGGCTTCGCCGTCGCGGAGGTGCGCGCATGAGCTGGTTCCGCCGCAAGGCCCGGACCGACCGCCCGGCCGAGGACGCCGTCGAGACCCTCGAGACCGAGGAGAGCCTCGAGGAGCCCGAGGGCACCGGTCCCTGGGACGTCGAGGAGGTCCCCGACCTCGGCCAGCGCGTCGACCTCGGCTCGCTGCGGGTGCCGGTGCGTCGCGGCATGCAGATCACGATGGAGCTGGAGCGCAAGAGCCGACGCATCGTCGCCGTCAACGTCGTGCTCGGCCGCACGACGCTGCAGCTGCAGGCGTTCGCGGCCCCGCGCAGCGCGGGGCTGTGGGACGAGCTGCGCGCGGAGCTCTCGGCGTCGATCACGAAGCAGGCCGGCAGCGTCGAGGAGCAGGAGGGGCCGTTCGGGACGGAGCTGCTCGCCCGGCTGCCGGCCCGCACCCCCGACGGCCGCACGGCCACCCGAGCGGCGCGCTTCATCGGCGTGGACGGGCCCCGCTGGTTCCTGCGCGGCGTGCTGAGCGGCGAGCAGGCCAGCGACCCCGCCGTCGCGGCGGAGCTGGAGGCGGTGCTCGCCGATGTCGTCGTCGTGCGTGGGCACGAGGCCCGGGCGCCGCGCGACCTCCTCGGGCTGCACCTGCCGGGCAAGCCCGGCCAGGAGGTGCCCACGGGCGCCGCGCGTCCGACGATCGACCTCGCGTCGCCCCGGGGGCCCGAGATCACCGAGGTCCGCTAGTGGTCGCGCTGCGCGACCGGCTGCACCGGTACCTCGCCTCGACCGCCGAGCTCGAGGCCGGCGAGGAGATCGTCGAGGCGACCCTGCACGGCACCGACCTGGCGGCCGGGTGCCGCCCGCGCGAGCGCCGGACGCTCTCCGGCGTGCTGCGATCGGTCACCTACGTGCCGCGCGGTGCGCGCCCGGAGCTGGTCGCCGAGCTCTACGACGGGTCGGGGTCGGTCGACCTCGTGTGGCTCGGTCGCCGCGAGATCGCCGGCATCGAGCCAGGGCGTCGGCTCGTCGTCACCGGGCGCGTCGCCGCCGGCGACGGCCCGCGCCCGGTGCTGTACAACCCGGCGTACCGGCTGCTGCCCGGCGCAGGGCCCTCGTGACCGGCGCCGGCACGCCCGAGCGGCTGCCCGACCAGCCGGCCCGTCCCGCCGAGCCCACCGAGGCCGCCGAGCCCACCGGGCCCGATGAGCCCACCCAGCCCACCCAGCCCACCCAGCCCACCGGGCCCGACGCGGTCGAGACGGCCGACGCCCCCGCCCGTGGCGTGCGGCAGCTCGCGTCGGGCGAGTTCGACGGCCTGGAGGCCATCGGCGGCTGGCGCGGGATGGTCGAGTCGGTCGCGCCCGGTCTGGTGTTCGTCGTCGTGTTCGTCGCGACCCGGCAGATCATGCCCGCGGTCGTGGCCGCGGTCGCGGTCGCGGTCGTCGCCACCGCCGCGCGGCTCGTGCAGCGCACGCCGGTGACGCAGGCGGTCGGTGGCCTGCTCGGCATCGGGATCGGCGCCGTCTGGGCCTGGCGCAGCGGCGCCGCGGAGAACTTCTTCGCGTGGGGGCTGCTGACGAACGCGGCGTTCGCGGTCGGCGTCACGACCTCGATCCTCCTCGGGTGGCCGATCGTCGGCGTCGTCGTCGCCACCCTGCTCGGACGCTCGCACGACTGGCGGCAGGACCCCGAGCAGCGCTCCCGCTACGCCCTGGCCTCGTGGCTGTGGGTGGGCGCGTTCGTCGCGCGGCTCGCGGTGCAGGTGCCGCTCTACCTCAACGCGGAGGCCGGCTGGCTGGGAGCCGCACGGCTCGTCATGGGGCTTCCGCTGTGGGCTCTGGTCCTGTGGGTGACGTGGGTGCTGGTGAACCCCCGAGGAGCTCCTGCAGACCGGCGAGGTCGGCCGGATCGTCCGACGAGCTGATCAGCAGCAGCTCGTCGCCGCTCTCGAGCGTGTCGTCGGGCGACGGCGGGATCGGCCGGTCGCCGCGGATGATCGCCGCGAGCACGGCATGCGCGGGCCACTCGACCGCCGAGACCTGCATCCCGACCACCGGGGCGTCCGCGGCGAGCGTGATCTCGTACATGCTCGCGCCGGACTGGTGGAACGTGAAGATCCGCACCAGGTCGCCGACGCTGACCGCCTCCTCGACGAGCGACGTCATGATGCGCGGCGTCGACACCGGCACGTCGACGCCCCAGGCGTCGTCGAACATCCACTCGTTCTTGGGGTTGTTGACGCGCGCGACCGTGCGGGGGACCGCGTACTCGGTCTTCGCCAGGAACGACACGACGAGGTTCGCCTTGTCGTCGCCGGTCGCGGCGACGACGACGTCGCACGTGTCGAGGCGGGCGTCGTCCAGCGTCGAGATCTCGCACGCGTCCGCCAGCAGCCACTCCGCCTCCGCGACCGAGGACACCCGCATCGCGCCGGGCTCCTTGTCGATGAGCGTGACGTCGTGGCCGTGGTTGAGCAGCTCGCGCGCGATCGAGCGCCCCACGCTGCCGGCGCCGGCGATGACGACCCTCACGGCTCGTCCGTCCGCGGCGGCACGGCGAGCACGCGCTGCACGTCGTTGATCCGCTCGGTCGTCACGAGCACGTGCACGACGTCACCCTCCTGCAGCAGCTCGTCCGGCGTGGGGACGTGGCCCTCGCCGAAGCGGGTGAGGAACGCGACCCGTGCGAGCGTCGCCCGCTGCAGGTCGCGCACCGAGCGGCCCACCCAGTCCGGGTGGGTGTCCATCTCGCACAGGTGCACGCGCCCGGAGGCGTCGGTGTACTCCGACTCCGCGCCGCGCGGGATCATCCGCCGCAGCACCTGGTCGGCGGTCCACCGCACGGTCGCGACCGTCGTGATGCCGAGCCGCTGGTAGATCTCCGCGCGGCGGGTGTCGTAGATGCGCGCGACGACGTTGCGGACGCCGAACGTCTCGCGCGCGACCCGCGCGGCGATGACGTTGGAGTTGTCGCCCGAGGAGACCGCGGCGAAGGCGCGGGCGTCCTCGATGCCGGCCTGGACGAGCGCGTCGCGGTCGAAGCCCAGCCCGGTGACGCGGCGGCCCTCGAAGTCCGGGGACAGCCGCCGGAACGCCTCGGGGTTCTGGTCGATGATGCCCACCGAGTGGCCGTGCTCCTCCAGCGTCTCGGCGAGCGTGACGCCGACACGCCCCGCACCCATGATCACGAAGTGCACGACTGCCGAACCTACACCTCCGGTCGGGCCCACGGGCGGCGTAGCATCGGCTGTCGTGCCGGGACTCGTCGATGCCGTCAAGCGCGTGCTGGTCGGGCGGCCGGTGCGCAGCGACAGCGTCGAGCGGCCGCTGCTGCCGAAGCGCCGCGCGCTGCCGGTGTTCGCCTCGGACGCGCTCTCCTCGGTCGCCTACGCGCCCGACGAGATCCTGCTCATGCTCTCGATCGCGGGGCTCGCGAGCTACGCGCTGTCGCCGTGGGTGGGGCTCGCCGTCGTCGTCGTGCTGCTCACGGTCGTCGCCTCCTACCGGCAGACGGTGCGCGCATACCCGGACGGCGGGGGCGACTACGCGGTCGCGACGGCCAACCTCGGTGCGCGGGCCGGCGTCACGGTCGCGAGCGCGCTGCTCGTCGACTACGTCCTCACGGTCGCGGTCTCGGTGTCGTCGGCGTCGCAGTACCTGGCGACCGTGCTGCCGGGGGCGCGGGGGCACGAGGCGAGCGTCGCCGTCGGGTTCGTCGTGCTGCTCATGCTGCTGAACCTGCGTGGTGTGCGCGAGTCGGGGCGCGCCTTCGTCGTCGCCGTGTACGTGTTCATGGCCGGCATGGGGGCGACGGCGGTCGTCGGCGGGGTGCAGTGGCTCACCGGCCGGCTGGGGCAGGCGGCGTCGGCCTCCTTCGAGATGACGGCGGAGCCGGGCTACGAGCAGGGGCTCGTCGGCATCGCCGGCGCCTTCCTCGTGCTGCGCGCGTTCACCTCCGGGGCGGTCGCGCTCACCGGTGTCGAGGCGATCGCGACCGGGGTCCCCGCGTTCCGTGCGCCGCGCTCGCGCAACGCGGCCACGACGTTGCTGCTGCTCGGCGCCATCTCGGCGTTCATGATGCTCACGGTGCTCGCGCTCGCGCGTGCCACCGGCGTCCGCTTCGTCGACGACCCCGCCACGCAGCTGCGCCTGGACGGCGGGCCGGTGCCCGAGGGGTACGCGCAGGACCCGGTCATCGGCCAGGTGGCCGCGACGGTCTTCGCCGGCTTCCCGGTGATGTTCTACGTCGTCACCGGTGCCACCGCGCTCATCCTGCTGCTCGCCGCGAACAGCGGGTTCAACGGCTTCCCGGCGCTCGGCAGCATCCTCGCGCGCGACGGCTACCTGCCCCGCCAGCTGCACACCCGCGGCGACCGGCTGGCGCTGTCGAACGGCATCATCACCGTCGCGGTCGCCGCGGGCCTGCTGGTGTGGCTGTTCGACGCCCAGGTGACGCGGCTCATCCAGCTCTACATCGTGGGCGTGTTCGTCTCCTTCACGCTCGGGCAGCTGGGCATGGTGCGGCACTGGTCGGAGCGGCTGGGCTCGGCGGCTCGCAGCCGCGACCGCAGCCGGTACCAGCGCTCGCGCGCGATCAACGCGTTCGGGTTCGCGCTGAGCGCGGTCGTGCTCGTGACCGTGCTGGCCACCAAGACCCTCCAGGGCGCCTGGATCACGATCGCGCTGATGGCGCTGCTGTTCGCGGTCATGCGCGGGATCCGCCGCCACTACGACGAGGTCGCGACCGAGCTCGCGGTCGACGACGTCGCCGCCGCCCGGGCGCTGCCGTCGCGCGTGCACGCGGTCGTGCTGGTGTCCAAGGTGCACCGGCCGACGCTGCGCGCGCTCGCCTACGCACGCGCGACCCGGCCCTCGACGCTGCAGGCGGTGACGGTCGCCGTCGACCCCGACGACGCGGCGCGCGTGCGCCGGGAGTGGGAGGAGATGGAGGTCCCGCTCCCGCTGACGGTGCTGGACTCCCCGTTCCGGGAGGTCACCCGCCCGGTGCTGGAGTTCGTCCGCTCGATCCGGCGGGACTCGCCGCGCGACGTCGTGGTGGTCTACATCCCGGAGTACGTCGTGGGCCACTGGTGGGAGCAGCTGCTGCACAACCAGTCGGCGCTGCGGCTGAAGAGCCGGCTGCTGTTCACGCCCGGTGTCGTCGTGGCGTCGGTGCCGTGGCAGCTCGCCTCCTCGAAGGACACCTCCCGCACGCTCGCCGTCGGCGAGCCCGGCCAGCAGCCCGGCGACCTCCCGGGCCCAGGACAGGAGCGACGTGGCCGTTGACCGCACCGAGGACCTCCTCGAGCTCGAGATCGGGCCGCCGGTGCACGGCGGCCCCTGGCTGCCCGACGGCACGCGCGGTGTGCGCGCGCGTCAGCTGGCAGCGCGTCGCGTCGGGGCGGTGCGGGCCGAGCCGGCCCGACCCGTGCAGCCGGTCGGTCCGGCGCCGAGGTCTCATCGCCCGCCGGCGGAGGCGGGGCGGGCCCGACCCCACCCCACCTCCCGACCCGGCGGACTGGCCGCACCGGTGAGTCGGCGGCGGCCGCGGCGGAGCCGATGCTGCGACGCCGTGACAACCATCTGCCGTCCTCCTCCTGTGCGACGTGCCCGAGAGACGTGGCATCCGGTCGCGTATGACGCGGCGCGTGTGTGACCTCGCTCACAGGTGTCGCGCACGGGCGCACCCGGTGTGCCGTTGCGGGTCGCGCGCGGGCTGCCTCGGCCATACTCCTGTGGGTGCACGCAGCCAGCGCCGATGCGCCACCCCTGCCCGGTCTGACCTCGGCCGAGGTCGCTCAGCGCGTGGCGCTCGGGCAGGTCAACGTCACCGACGACACCTCCTCGCGCAGCCTCTGGGCGATCGTGCGCGGCAACCTCTTCACACTGTTCAACGCGATCCTCGGCGCGGCCCTGGTCGTCGTCCTCGCGGTCGGCGCCTGGAAGGACGCCGTCTTCGGGTTCGTGCTGCTGTTCAACACCCTCATCGGTGCCGTCACCGAGTACCGCGCCAAGCGCACGCTCGACCGACTGGCGATCCTCAACGAGTCCGAGGTCGTCGTCGTGCGCGACGGGCTGGAGTCCCGGGTCCCGATGCGGGAGGTGGTGCTCGACGACGTGCTGCGGCTGGAGATCGGCGACCAGGTGCCCGCCGACGGCGAGGTTCTCGGCTCGGCGGGCCTCGAGGTCGACGAGTCGATGCTCACGGGGGAGAGCGAGCCGGTCGCGAAGGACGTCGGCGACCCGGTGCTGTCGGGGTCCGCGGTGGTCGCCGGCTCCGCGGTCGTGCGCGCGACCCGGGTCGGCCCGGACTCCTACGCGCAGCGGATCACGGCGCAGGCGAAGCGGTTCTCGCTCGTGGGGTCTGAGCTGCGCGACGGCATCAACAAGGTGCTGCTCGTCGTGTCGTGGGTGATCGTCCCGATCGCGGTGCTGCTGTTCTGGAGCCAGATCCGCAACGAGGGCGGCTGGTCGGCGGCCCTCGCCGACGGTGGCTGGCGCGACGCCGTCGTGCAGGCGGTCGCGGGCATCGTCGGCATGGTGCCCGAAGGCCTCGTGCTGCTGACCTCGATCAACTTCGCGCTGGCCGCGGTGATCCTGGCGCGCCGCCAGGTGCTCGTGCAGGAGCTGCCGGCCGTCGAGGTGCTCGCGCGCGTCGACGTGCTCTGCCTGGACAAGACCGGCACGATCACCGACGGCACGGTGGAGCTCGACGAGCTCGTCGAGCTCGAGGAGGCCGAGGGTGCCCGCGAGCTGCTCGCGACGCTGTCGCGCGCGGCGACGGCGTCCCCGACCACCGCAGCGATCGCGCAGGGCCTCGACGGCGTCGAGGGGGCGGCCGAGGAGGAGCTGGTCCCGTTCAGCTCCGCGCGCAAGTGGAGCGGTCACCGCACGGCGGCCGGCGACTGGGTGCTCGGCGCCCCCGAGGTGCTGCTCGCCGACCGGCCCGACGACGCCGTCCAGGACCGGGTGCGCGAGCTCGCGTCCACCGGCGCCCGCGTCGTGCTGCTGGCCCGGTGCGAGGGCGAGGCCCCCTCGGTCGCCGCGCTGCCCGCCGACCTGCGCCCGGTGACGCTGGCGGTGCTGCGCGAGCGCATCCGACCCGACGCCGCGCAGACGCTGGCGTACTTCGCCGAGCAGGGCGTCGAGGTCAAGGTGATCTCCGGCGACAACCCCGCGACCGTCGCCTCGATCGCGCGCACGGTCGGGCTCGTGGACGACGACGTCGAGGGCGTCGACGCCCGGACGCTGCCCGAGGACGGCGAGGAGCTGGCGGAGGCGATCGGTCGCGCCCGGGTGCTCGGCCGTGTGACGCCCGAGCAGAAGCGCTCGTTCGTGCACGCGCTGCAGGCCGCGGGCCGCACCGCGGCGATGACCGGCGACGGCGTCAACGACGCGCTCGCGCTCAAGGACGCCGACCTCGGCATCGCGATGGGCAGCGGTGCGGCCGCGACCAAGGCGGTCGCGCGACTGGTGCTGCTCGACGGCCGGTTCGCCACGCTGCCCGGCGTCGTCGCGCAGGGGCGGCGGGTGATCGCGAACATGGAGCGCGTCGCCTCGCTGTTCCTCACCAAGACCACCTACGCGGTGCTGCTCGCGGTCGTCGTCGCGCTGGTCGCCTGGCCCTACCCGTTCCTGCCCCGCCACCTCACGCTCGTCGGCGCGCTCACGATCGGGACGCCGGCGTTCTTCCTCGCGCTCGCGCCGAACGACCAGCGCTACCGGCGTGGCTTCCTCGACCGCGTCCTGCAGCTGTCGGTGCCGTGCGGCGTGATCTGCGGCGCCGGGGTGCTGCTGGTCTACGGCACCCTGCACGTGCGCGGGGAGGACCTGCAGGCCAGCACGGGAGCGACGCTGGTGCTCATCCTCATGGCCCTGTGGCTGCTCGGCATCCTTGCGCGGCCGTGGAGCTGGTGGCGGCTCGGGCTCGTCCTCGCGATGGCGCTCGGTGCGGTGCTCGCGGTCGCGCTGCCGTTCGTGCGCGAGTTCTTCGCGCTGGAGTGGCCGACGTCCGAGACCGCCTCGCTCGTCCTCGCCGTCGGGGTGCCGGGCGCGATCCTCATCGAGGTCGTGCACCGCGTGCGGGCCCGGCGGCTGGCTGCTGCGGCCGGCTGAGGGCCGGTGCCCGCCGGACCTGCTGACCGACGACGCGCCCTGTGCCAGGCTGGGAGTCGTCGGGCCGGCTGGTAAGATATCTCGACGTCAAGATAGTTTCAGCAAGTCCAGCCCGACCTGGATGCACGCTCAGGTGCAGGCAGCGGCCGGGCAGCGAACGAGGGATGGTGCAACGGTGAGCACGGTGAACAGCTTCGGTGCGAAGGGAACGCTCGAGGTCGGGGACGCGAGCCACGAGATCTACCGGCTGTCGGCGGTGCCGGGGCTGGAGCGGCTGCCGTACTCGCTGAAGGTCCTCGCCGAGAACCTGCTGCGCACCGAGGACGGCGAGAACATCACCGCCGACCACGTGCGCGCGCTCGCCGAGTGGGACCCCGCGGCCGAGCCGAGCACCGAGATCCAGTTCACGCCCGCGCGCGTGGTCATGCAGGACTTCACGGGCGTGCCCTGCGTCGTCGACCTCGCCACCATGCGCGAGGCCGTCGCCGACCTCGGCGGCGACCCGGCGGCGATCAACCCGCTCTCGCCGGCCGAGCTCGTCATCGACCACTCGGTGCAGATCGACGTCTTCGGCCGCCCGGACGCGTTCGAGCGCAACGTCGAGATCGAGTACCAGCGCAACCACGAGCGCTACCAGTTCCTCCGCTGGGGCCAGACGGCGTTCGACGACTTCAAGGTCGTGCCGCCGGGCACCGGCATCGTCCACCAGGTCAACATCGAGTACCTCGCGCGCGTCGTCATGACCCGCGACGGCAAGGCCTACCCCGACACGCTCGTCGGCACCGACTCGCACACGACGATGGTCAACGGCCTCGGCGTGCTCGGCTGGGGCGTCGGCGGCATCGAGGCCGAGGCCGCGATGCTGGGCCAGCCGGTCTCGATGCTCATCCCGCGCGTCGTCGGCTTCAAGCTCAAGGGCGAGATCCCCGCGGGCGTCACCGCGACCGACGTCGTGCTCACGATCACCCAGATGCTGCGCCAGCACGGCGTCGTCGGGAAGTTCGTCGAGTTCTACGGCGAGGGCGTCGCCGAGGTGCCGCTGGCCAACCGCGCCACCATCGGCAACATGAGCCCCGAGTTCGGCTCGACCGCGGCCATGTTCCCGATCGACGGCGTCACGCTCGACTACCTGCGGCTCACCGGTCGCGACGAGGCCCAGGTGCAGCTGGTCGAGGCCTACGCCAAGGAGCAGGGCCTGTGGCTCGACCCGTCGGCCGAGGGCTACGTCGAGCCGCAGTTCTCCGAGTACCTCGAGCTCGACCTCTCGACGGTGGTGCCCTCGATCGCGGGCCCGAAGCGACCGCAGGACCGCATCGAGCTGAGCCGGGCCAAGGAGCAGTTCCACGCCGACCTGTGCAACTACGTCGTCGAGGGCCAGGGCATCGAGAAGAGCCCGGTGGACCAGGAGCTCGCCGACACCTTCCCGGCCTCGGACGCGCCGTCCCACGACGCGCACGAGGAGAGCTCCCCGCTGGGTGAGCCCACCAGCTCGCCGGCGCCGGTCGCCCGCCGTGCCCACAAGCTCGTCGACGTGACCGCACCCGACGGCCGCACCTACCAGCTCGACCACGGCCACGTCGTGATCGCCTCGATCACCTCCTGCACCAACACCTCCAACCCGGAGGTGATGCTCGCCGCCGGTCTGCTCGCCAAGCGCGCGGTCGAGAAGGGCCTGCAGGCCAAGCCGTGGGTGAAGACCTCGATGGCGCCGGGCTCGCAGGTGGTGACGAACTACTACAGCAAGGCGGGCCTGTGGCCCTACTTGGAGAAGCTCGGCTACCACCTGGTCGGCTACGGCTGCACGACCTGCATCGGCAACTCCGGCCCGCTGCCGGACGAGGTGTCGGCGGCGGTCAACGCGCACGACCTCGCGGTCGTGTCGGTGCTCTCGGGCAACCGCAACTTCGAGGGGCGCATCAACCCCGACGTGAAGATGAACTACCTCGCGTCGCCGCCGCTGGTCATCGCCTACGCGCTGGCCGGCACGATGGACTTCGACTTCGAGTCGGAGCCGCTCGGCGAGTCCAAGGACGGCACGCCGGTGTACCTGCGTGACATCTGGCCGACGCCGCAGGAGGTCCAGGACACGATCGCGTCGTCGATCAGCCGCGAGATGTTCACGGCCGACTACGCCGACGTGTTCGCCGGCGACGAGCACTGGCGCAACCTCGACACCCCCGAGGGCGACACGTTCGCGTGGGACCCCGAGTCGACCTACGTGCGCAAGCCCCCGTACTTCGAGGGGATGACGCTCGAGCCGGCGCCGGTCACCGACATCAGCGGCGCGCGCGTGCTGGCGAAGCTGGGCGACTCGGTCACGACCGACCACATCTCGCCCGCGGGCTCGATCAAGCCCGACTCGCCGGCGGGCCGCTACCTCGCCGAGCACGGCGTCGAGCGGCGCGACTTCAACTCCTACGGGTCCCGCCGCGGCAACCACGAGGTGATGATCCGCGGCACCTTCGCCAACATCCGGCTCCGCAACCAGCTGCTCGACGGCGTCGAGGGCGGGTTCACCAAGAACCTCCTCACCGGCGAGCAGACGACGATCTACGACGCGGCGCAGGCCTACGCGGAGGCCGGCATCCCGCTGGTCGTGCTGGGCGGCAAGGAGTACGGCTCCGGGTCCTCGCGCGACTGGGCGGCGAAGGGCACCGCGCTGCTGGGCGTGCGGGCCGTCATCACCGAGAGCTTCGAGCGCATCCACCGCTCGAACCTCATCGGGATGGGCGTGCTGCCGCTGCAGTTCCCGGCGGGTGAGTCGGCCGAGTCGCTCGGTCTGGACGGCACCGAGACGTTCGACATCTCGGGCATCTCGGCGCTCAACGACGGCCCCACGCCGCGCACCGTGCAGGTGCGGGCCACCAAGGAGGACGGCACGGTCGTCGAGTTCGACGCCGTGGTCCGCATCGACACCCCCGGTGAGGCCGACTACTACCGCAACGGCGGCATCCTCCAGTACGTGCTGCGCTCGCTCGTCGCGAGCTGAGAGACCCCGGCGCAGCGCCGGCGGGTCCCACGACGGACCCGTCGGCGCTGCGTCATGAGACGGACCATGACGACCGACCAGCCCACCGACCAGCCCACCGACCGGCCGAGCCCCGACGCGCCCTCCGGGACCGACGACGGCGCGCTCGCCCACGGCACCGGCCGCTGGGACGTGTTCCGCGGCGGGCTGGGCAGCACGACCGCGGGCATCCTGCTCGTCATCACCGCGGTCGCGTTCGAGGGCATGGGCGTCGGCACCGCGATGCCGGAGGTCATGGCGGACATCGGCACGCTCGAGACCTACGCGTGGCCGTTCGTCGCGTTCCTCGCCTCCTCGGTGCTCGCGACGGTGCTCGGCGGCCGCTGGGCGGACGCGCGGGGGCCGAGCGGCCCGCTGGTCGCGGGCGTCACGACGTTCGCGGCCGGGCTGGTCGCCGCCGGCACCGCTGCGGCGCTGCCGCAGCTGCTGGTCGGCCGCGCCCTGCAGGGGCTGGGTGCCGGCGCGCTCACGGTCGCGATCTTCGTGCTCGTCGCGCGGGTCTACCCACCGCAGCTGCGCCCCGCGGTCTTCGGGTGGACCGCGACCGCGTGGGTGCTGCCGTCGCTGCTCGGGCCGCCCGCGGCCGCCTACGTCACCGAGACCTGGTCGTGGCACTGGGTGTTCCTCGGCATCGCGCCGATCGCGGTGGTCGCGCTGGTCATGATGGCGCGCGTGCTGCGCCGCGCCGGCTCCGGCGCCCCGCACGACCAGGGGGACCGCGAGCGTCGGTCGACGCGGCGGCTGGTGCTCGCGGCGCCGGGTGCCGCGGTCGGAGTCGCCGCGCTCAGCTGGGCGGGGGAGCGGCCCGGGACCGCGGTGCTGCCGGTCGTGCTGGTCGCCTTCGCGGTGCTCGTGCCCTCGTTGCTGCAGCTCGTCCCGCGCGGCACCCTGCTCGCCCGCCGCGGCGTCGCCTCGACCGTGCTCGCGCGCGGCCTGCTGGCGGGGGGCTTCTTCGCGACGAACTCCTTCCTCCCGCTCATGCTCAACCGGCTGCACGGCTGGACCCTCACCGAGGCCGGCGCGGTGCTGATCGCCGGCTCGCTGGGCTGGTCGGCGGCCTCGACGTGGCAGGGTGGCCGCCCGCACATCCCGCGTCATCGGCTGCTCTGGATCGCCTTCGGGCTGCTCGCGTGCGGGATCCTGCTCGTCGTGCCGGTGACCCTCGGCTGGGTCCACCCAGGGCTGGCGTTCCCCGCGCAGGCCGTGGCCGGCTTCGGCATGGGGCTGGGGATGCCCGCGGTGTCGCTGCTGGTGATGACGCACTCGGGGCCGGGCGAGGTCGGCTTCAACACCGCCGCGGCCCAGATCCTCGACGGTCTCGGCACCGCGCTGCTCATCGGCGTCGGCGGCGCCCTGACGGCGGTGCTCGGCCTGCGGAGCGGGCTGACCGCGCTCTACCTCGGGCTGGTCGTCATGCTGGTGGTCGGGTCCTCGGTCGCCCCGCGCTCGGCGCTGCCGGCGCCCGCCGCCGACCGCTGACCGCGGCGGGCGCGGCCACCGAGGTCGCCGCGCCCGCGAACGGTCAGCCTGCCGCCTCGGCGGCGGAGCCGAGCGCCGTGATGTCGCGGATGCTCCGCGTGCCCTCGACGAGCATCCGGTAGACCCGCTCGTAGCCGGCGGCCATCACCGGGATGTCGAAGTGCTCCAGCGTGTGACGGCGTGCGGCTGCGGGGTCGAGCTCGGTCGCGCGGTGGATCGCCGCCGGCAGCTCGGCGACGTCGTCGACCACCACGCCCGTGGCGCCGTCGACCACGATCTCGGGGACGCTGCCGCGCCGGGTGGCGACGACCGGTGTGCCGGTCGCCATCGCCTCGATCATCACCATCCCGAACGGCTCCTCCCACTGGATGGGGAACACCAGCGCCTGCGCGCCCGCGAGCAGCTCGCGCTTGAGCGTCGCGTCGGCCTCGCCGACGTACTCGGCGTCCGGGCCCAGCAGCGGGGCGACCCGCTCGCTGAAGTAGCGGCGCTCCGGCTCCTCGTTCAGCTTGCCGGCCAGCACGATGCGGCGACCGGCGGCGCGGGCCGCCTCGATCGCGAGGTCGGGCGCCTTCTGCGGGCTGAAGCGGCCGAGCCAGAGCACGTAGTCGTCCTTGTCGGCCCGGTAGGGGAACGACCGCACGTCGATCGCGTTGTGGACCGTGCCGACCCAGTTGAGCGCGGGGTTGAGCCGGCGCTGGGACGCCGAGATCGCGACGACGTCGACGCTCGCGCCCAGCCTCTCGTAGTAGTCGCCGTCGCTGCCCGCGACCGGCCCGTGCGTGGTGACGACCGTCGGCTGCCTGCGACCGCGCGCCAGCAGCGGCCCGGCGAGCGTGTGGTCGTGCACGAGGTCGACGTCGGCGTCCGCGAGCACGCGCGCGGCCTCGGCGGCGGCGACCACCTCGGGCGCCGGGTCCCCGAGCCGCTCGGTCGGCGGCACGTCGTAGACGCGGTGGAACCGGGTGGCCTTCGTGCGGTGCGAGCCCGAGGCCACCAGCGTCACCTGGTGCCCGCGGTCCACGAGACCGTCGACGAGCGCCGCCACCACCGCCTCGGTGCCGCCGTAGCCGCGCGGCGGCAGCTCGAACCACGGCGGGGCGACCATCGCGACATGGAGCGGGGACTGCGCGGACTCGGCCGCCGCCTGCTCGGCGGCGGGGACGAACAGGTCAGACATGAACCCTCCTTGACTGCGCCGGGTGCGGCGCGGACGAGAAGAAACCTGCATCGCGAGTGGTAGATACCTACGACTGCAGTGTTAGTTTCTATATAGCACCAGTTGTGGAGGTGAGCATGAAGCGAGCGTCTCGCGACGCGATCGACGTCACCGGTGCCCAGGTCACGCTCGTCGAGGGCGCCTCGTTCTGCGTGAGCGACGTCTCGGGGGACCTGCACGGCGGGCGCGGGCAGGGTCTCTTCGTGCAGGACACCCGGATCCTGTCGACGTGGGTGCTGCAGGTCGACGGCCAGGAGGTCGAGCCGCTGGCCGCGACGCGCGTCGAGCCCTTCGAGGCGGAGTTCGTCGGCCGTGCGCCGGTGCGTCCCGGGCAGGTGGAGCCGACGGTCGTCGTCGAGCGCCACCGCTACGTCGGCGCCGGCATGCGCGAGGACATCACGCTGCACAACTACGGCCCCGAGCCCGCCGGCGTCGAGGTGCGGCTGGTGGTCGACTGCGACTTCGCCGACCTGTTCGAGGTCAAGGAGAACCGTGCGGTGTCCGGCCGCGGCGTGCAGCGGCGCGCGGTGGGGTCCGACCTGTTGGTGTGGACCGAGCACGGCGACGGCCGCGGCGTGCGTGTCAGCGCCGCCGAGGCGACTGCCACCGAGCAGGGCCTGCGGTTCACGACGGTGGTGCCCGCGCACGGCTCGTGGTCGGCGCGCGTCGAGGTCGTCGCGAGCGTGAGCGGCGACGAGATCGAGGCGCCGTTCCCGCTGCACACCGCCGTCGAGCAGACGGCGCCCGCCCGCCGCATGCAGGGCTGGCGGGACTCGATCCCGGACATCACGGTCGAGGACCCGGCGCTCTCACGGGCGCTCGCGCGCAGCGAGGAGGACCTCGGTGCGCTGCGGATCGTCGATCCCGCCTACCCGGACGACGACGTCGTCGCCGCCGGCGCCCCGTGGTTCATGGCGCTGTTCGGGCGCGACTCGCTGATCACCGGGTGGATGACGCTGCCGTTCTCGCCCGACCTCACGATGGGGACGCTGCGCACGCTGGCGCGCATGCAGGGCACGCGGCGCGACGACCTCAGCGAGGAGGAGCCGGGCCGGATCCTGCACGAGGTCCGCCGCGGTGCCGACCTCTCGCAGGCGCTCGGCGGTCACGGCGTCTACTACGGCTCGATCGACTCCACGCCGCTGTTCCTCATGCTGCTCGGCCGCGCCCTGCGCTGGGGTGTGCCGTGGGAGCAGATCGAGCCGCTGCTGCCGGCCGCCGAGGCCGCAGCGCGCTGGGTCGTCGAGCACGGCGACCGCGACGGCGACGGCTTCGTCGAGTACCAGCGCACGTCCGACCGCGGTCTGCTCAACCAGGGCTGGAAGGACTCGGCCGACTCGATCTGCTTCGCCGACGGACGGCCCGCGCACGGTCCGATCGCGCTGGCGGAGGTGCAGGGCTACTGCTACGCGGCGCTGCTCGCGATGGCCGACCTGGAGGCGCGTCGCGGAGACGAGGAGGCCGCGCGCGGCTGGCGCGAGCGCGCCGAGCGGCTGCGCGTACGGTTCCACGAGGCCTTCTGGATGCCCGACCAGCAGTTCTACGCGCTCGCGCTGGACGGCGACAAGCGGCAGGTGGACGCGATCGCCTCGAACGCCGGGCACTGCCTCTGGACCGGCATCGTGCCGGAGGAGGTGGCCCCCGCCGTCGCCGACCGGCTGCTGAGCCCGGAGATGTTCACCGGATTCGGGGTGCGCACGCTGGGCACCGGCAACGTGCGCTACAACCCGGTGAGCTACCACAACGGGTCGGTGTGGCCGCACGACACCGCGATCGTCACCGCGGGTCTGGCTCGCTACGGGTTCACCGACCACGCGCAGCGCGTGAGCGACGGCCTCCTCGACGCCGCGACCGCGTTCGACGGCAGGCTGCCCGAGCTGTTCTGCGGGTTCGACCGCGCCGAGCAGCAGGTGCCGGTGCGCTACCCCACGTCGTGCTCGCCGCAGGCGTGGGCGGCGGCGGTGCCGTTCGAGCTGCTCCGGATCGCGCTCGGCATGGAGCCGTCGAGCACGGGGCTCGACGTCGGCGCCACGCCGGAGCGCGTCGGCTCGGTCGCGATCGACAACCTGCCGTTCGAGCAGCGCTCGCACCGCGTGCGTGCCGATCGCAGCAGCGGCACGGTGGCACCCGAGCGCGAGCACGCGACCGCGGAGGAGGGGCAGTGACCAGCGAACCAGCCGAGGGTGCGACCGGACCGGCCTCAGGCCCAGGGGCGGCCGAGCCGGGCGGCGAGTACGCCGTCACCGGCTCGGACGTGCCGTTCTACACGATCGGTCAGGTCGCCGAGGTGCTCGGTGTGCCGGTGGCGCAGCTGCGCCGCCTCGACGACCTGGAGATCGTGCAGCCGAGCCGCTCGCAGGGCAACCAGCGCCGCTACACGCAGAACGAGATCGCCCTGCTGCGCGAGGTCATCGACCTCACCCAGGAGGGCGTCTCGCTCGCGGGTGCGCGCATGGTGATCGAGCTGCGCCGCAGGGTCGAGGACCTCGAGGCCGAGGTCGCCCGGCTCCGCGCGGGCGGCTGAGCGCGGGCCGCGTCGGCGCCCGTCAGCCGAGCTGGACCGGCAGCAGCCCACGCGGCGTGCGCGAGGCGATCTGGTGCAGCGCGTCGCGCAGGTGCGGGAAGCGGAAGTCGAAGCCGCTGGCGAGCAGCACGCCCGGGTGCACCCAGCGGCTCTTGAGCACGAGCTCGGTCTCGGTCCGGATGACCCGCGCGCCGAGCTCGAGCAGCCAGCGCGGCTCCGGCAGCCCGACGGGGACACCGAAGACCTCGCGCATCGTCGCCATCAGCTCGGCGTTGGTGACCGGGTGCGGCGTGGCGACGTTGACCGGGCCGCGGATCGACGGCGTCGCCGCGACGTGGTCGACGACGCGCGCGACGTCCTCGACGTGGACCCAGCTGAACATCTGGCCGCCGTCGCCCATCGGGCCGCCGAAGCCCATCCGGACGAGGTTGATGATCGGGTTGACGGCACCGCCCCGGGGCCCCAGCACGATCGACATCCGCAGCGCGACGGTCCGGACGCCGTCGGGGGCGGTGTCCAGCTCGCGCTCCCACGCGCGCGCGACCTCGACCGAGAAGCCGCCACCGAGCTCACCGGTCGCCTCGTCCTGGGGGCGGTCCCGGGCGTCGCGGTAGATCGTGCCCGTGCTCGCGTTGAGCCACACCGGCGGCGCGTCGCCGCCCAGCGCGCGCAGCGCGTCGGCCAGCGCGGCGGTCGTCTCCACGCGCGAGCGGAAGATCTCGTCCGCGTTCCGCTTGCTGTAGCGGCAGCTCACCGACCGGCCGGCGAGGTTGACGAGCAGGTCCGCGCCGGCGAGCGCGCGTCGCAGCGAACCGGCGTCCGACCAGCGGCCGTCGTCCTCGGCGTGCCGTCCGACGGTGCGCACGACGGCGCCGCGGTGCCGCAGCCGCGCCGTCAGGTAGCGGCCGATCCAGCCGGACGCGCCGGCGACGACGACGGTGCGCCGCTCGGTCATGCCGTGCCCAGGTCGACGGTGGGGACGTCGTCGGCGGGCGTGAACCCGAGCACCTGGCCGTAGAAGGCGAGCTCGGTCTCCAGCGCTCGTGTGATCGCGTCGGCGCCGCGGAAGCCGTGGCCCTCGCCGGCGAGCTCGACGTAGGCGACGGGCACGCCGCGCGCCCGCAGCGCCTCCGCCATCCCGATCGACTGCGAGGGGGGCACGACACGGTCCTCGGAGCCCTGCAGCAGCAGCACGGGGGCCTCGATGCGGTCGACGTGGTGCAGCGGCGAGCGCTGCCGATAGACCTCCTCCGCCTCCGGGTAGGGGCCGACGAGGCGGTCGAGGTAGCGCGCCTCGAACTTGTGGGTCTCGGCCGCGAGCGCGGCGAGGTCGCCGATGCCGTACCGGGAGGTGCCCGCCGCGAACGTGGCCGTGAAGGCCAGCGCCGCGAGCGTCGTGAAGCCGCCTGCGGACCCGCCGCGGATCGCCAGCCGCGCCGGGTCGGCCCTGCCGGCCGCCGCCATCGCCGCCGCGCCGCTCGCGCAGTCGGCGACGTCGACCACGCCCCAGGCGCCGTCGAGCCGCTCGCGGTAGGCCCGGCCATAACCGGTCGAGCCGCCGTAGTTGACGTCGAGGACGGCGAAGCCCCGGGTCGTCCAGTACTGCACGCCGGGGGAGAAGCCCGGGCTGGTCGCCGCCGTCGGGCCGCCGTGGATCATGACGAGCAGCGGCGGGAGCTCGCCGTCGGGCGCCTGCACGCCGGCGAGCCGCGGCGGGTAGTAGAAGCCGTGCGCCTCGACGCCGTCGCCGACCTCCCACGAGACCGGCTCGGCCTCGCTGACGCTGTCCTCGTCGAGCCGCAGCGTGCTCGACTCGGCGACGACCGTGGTGGCGCCCTCGGCCAGGTCGAGCTCCACGACCGCGCTCGGGCGGCGCGGGTGCGAGCCGACGAACACCACCCGGTCGGGTGCCGCGGCGATCGAGCCCTCGGGCAGCCAGTCGCCGACCCACGCCTCGAGCTCGCCGTTCGCGAGCCGCATCGTCCCGAGCCGACGGCGGCCCTGCTCGACCCAGGACAGCACCAGGTGGTCCTCGTCGAGGACGGCGACCGTCCGCGGGCCGAACGCCCACTGCGGCGCCGAGAACTCGGCCTCGGCGGGGTGCAGGTGCCGGGTGCGCAGCTCCAGCCAGCCCTCGGGGCGGCTCAGCTCGGTGCGGTAGACGTTCCACCAGCCGGTGCGGTCGTCGACGTGCACGAGGTCGCCGGCAGACGTCCACACCGGCTCCTGCGCGGAGACGCCGTCGCCGCCCGCGACCGTGACGGGGCGCCCCCGCAGCGAGCCGTCCTCGGCGAGCTCGACCAGCCGCACCAGGGACGAGTCCCACGGCATGCTCGGGTGGTCCCACGTGACGAAGGCGAGGTGGCGGCCGTCGGGGGACAGTCGCGGCGCGTTGACGAAGTCGGTGCCCTCGAAGACGGTGCGGACGCGGGCGCCGTCCTCGGCGGCGCTGCCGTCGAGCGGCACGGCGACCAGCGTGACGGGCGGGTCGGTGCGGAAGCCGCCCGGCTCGCCGTGGTCCTCGGCGACCGCGTAGACGAGGCCGCGCCCCAGGTCGAGGGCGAGATCGGCGTAGCGGCGCCCGTCGGCGGGCGTGAGCGGGACCGTGTCCTCGCCGAGGCGGTAGAGCCGGTCGTCCTCCTTGCGCGAGGCGACGACCAGCGGGGCGCCGTCGGTGTCGGCGACGACGGCGAACGAGCCGCCACCGTACTCCTGCGCGCGGCTGCGCACGTCGAAGGTGCCGCCGTCGGGCGCCGTCTCGGGCGAGACCCGGGTGACGGCGCCGGAGGCGTCGCGCCGCAGCAGCACGGTGCGGCCACCCTCGGACGCGCGGCCCTCGGTCCAGTAGGTGTCGCCGCCGGAGACGGCCACCTCGCCCAGGCGCACGGTCGCGCCCGCGAGGTCGGCCGCGCGCAGGGGCGACGGCCAGGAACCGTGGGGGAGCGTGCTCACGACCAGCCACCCGGCAGCGGCCGGCCCTCCTCGTACCCGGCCGAGGACTGCAGCCCGACCACCGCCTTGTCCGCGAACTCCGCGAGCGTGCGTGCCCCGGCGTACGTGCAGGCGGACCGCAGCCCCGAGGTGATGTGGTCCAGCAGGTCCTCGACGCCGGGGCGGTCCGGGTCCAGGTACATCCGCGAGTGCGAGATGCCCTCCTCGTAGAGCGCCTTGCGCGACCGGTCGAACGCGTTGGACTCGCTGGAGGAGCGGACGGCGACGGCGCGCGCCGACGCCATCCCGAAGCTCTCCTTGTACTGGCGGCCGTCCGCCGTCACGTGCAGGTCGCCCGGCGACTCGTACGTCCCGGCGAACCAGGAGCCGATCATGACCTGGCTGGCTCCCGCGGCCAGCGCGAGCGCGACGTCGCGCGGGTAGCGCACGCCGCCGTCGGCCCACACGTGCCGGCCGAGCTCGCGCGCCCGGGTCGCGCACTCGAGCACCGCGGACAGCTGCGGCCGCCCGACCGCCGTCATCATCCGGGTCGTGCACATCGCACCCGGCCCGACGCCCACCTTGACGATGTCGGCGCCGGCCTCGACGAGGTCGGTGACGCCGTCGGCGGTGACGACGTTGCCGGCGACCACGGTGACGTCCGGGGCGACGCCTCGCACGGCGCGCAGCGCCTCGAGCATCTTCTGCTGGTGCCCGTGCGCGGTGTCGACGACCAGCAGGTCGGCGCCGGCCTCCAGCAGCGCCTCGGCCCGGCCCGCCACGTCGCCGTTGACGCCGATCGCGGCGCCGACGCGCAGCCGGCCCGCGGCGTCGAGGGCGGGGGAGTAGATCGAGGAGCGCAGCGCGCCCAGACGGGTCAGGACGCCGAGGTAGCGGCCCTCGGCGTCGACGACCGGGGTGAAGCGACGCCGGTTGGCGTGCAGCTGGTCGAAGGCGCGCCGCATCGGCTCGGTGCCCTCGCCGTCGAGCACGTCGACACCGAGCGTCGTCGGGTCGGCCGACATGAGGTCGCCGACCTGCGCGAACTGGTCGGCGCCCTCGCAGTCGGCGCGCGAGACGACCCCGACCGGCCGGTCGCCGTCGAGCACGACCGCGGCGCCGTGCGAGCGCTTGTGCAGCAGCGACTGCAGCGTGTGCACGGTGTCCTGCGCGGTCACCGTGACCGCGGTCTCCAGCACCGGGTGCCGCGACTTCACGGTCGCGATCGTGCGCCCCACCTCGGGCAGCGGCACGTCCTGAGGGAGGATCGCGACGCCGCCGCGGCGCGCGACGGTCTCCGCCATCCGGGCGCCGCTGATCGCCGTCATGTTCGCGACGACGACCGGGATCGTGGTGCCGGCGCCGTCGACGGGCGTGAGGTCGACGTCGAACCGGGACGCGACGTCGGAGCGCGACGGCACCAGGAACGCGTCGCCGTAGGTGAGGTCGTGGGTCAGCTGGTGACCTGGCAGGAACCGCATGGCGCCAGCCTAGGGGGCGCTCCGGCCACCGGTGCGGGGTCGGCCGGAGGCGTCGCGGCCCTGCCCGGGCGTGCGGAACATCTCCACCGCGGCTGCACCGACCTGCCACGCGGGCGGACGTACGATGGCCGGGTGTGCGGCGACACCGCCGAGACCGAGACCGGGGAGGGACCGCGTGGGTGAGCTGGACCGCCTGACCTCGGTCGAGGACCTGCGCGCCTTCGGGCCCGCGCGGCTCGAGCGGCTCGCCGCGGAGATCCGCGAGTTCCTCGTCGGGTCGGTCTCGCAGACCGGCGGCCACCTCGGCCCCAACCTCGGCGTCGTCGAGCTGACGATCGCGCTGCACCGGGTGTTCAGCTCGCCGCAGGACACGATCGTGTTCGACACCGGGCACCAGTCCTACGTGCACAAGATCCTCACCGGCCGCACCGACTTCAGCCGGCTGCGCAAGCGCGGCGGGCTGTCCGGCTACCCGAGCCGGACCGAGTCCGACCACGACGTCGTCGAGAACTCCCACGCCTCGACCGCGATCTCGTGGGCGGACGGCATCGCACGCGCCAACCACCTCGCGGGCCGCACCGACCGGACCGTCGTCGCCGTCATCGGCGACGGCGCGCTGACCGGCGGCATGGCCTGGGAGGCCCTCAACAACATCGCCGAGTCCGACGACCGGCGGCTCGTCATCGTCGTCAACGACAACGGTCGCTCCTACGCGCCGACGATCGGCGGGCTCGCCAAGCAGCTCGACGCGCTGCGGACCTCACGCCCGTACGAGAAGGTCCTCGACTGGGGCAAGCGCACGCTGCAGGCCGGCGGCGCACCCGGGCGCGTCACCTACGAGGCCCTGCACGGGCTGAAGACCGGGCTGCGTGACGTGCTGCGCCCGCAGGGCATGTTCGAGGGGCTGGGCATCAAGTACGTCGGGCCGGTCGACGGGCACGACGTGCTCGCGGTCGAGGCCGCGCTGCGCAGCGCACGCGCCTTCGGCGGCCCGGTGATCGTGCACGCCATCACCGAGAAGGGCCGCGGCTACGTCCCGGCGGAGAGCGACGTCGCCGACCGGTTCCACGCGGTCGGCGTCATCCACCCCGAGACCGGGCTGCCGGTCGTGCCGTCGCGGTTCGGGTGGACCGCGGTGTTCGCCGAGGAGATCCGCGACATCGCGCGTGCCCGCTCCGACGTCGTCGGGGTGACCGCCGCGATGCTCGGCCCGGTGGGGCTGGCGCCGATGGCCGAGGAGATGCCCGACAGGGTCCTCGACGTCGGCATCGCCGAGCAGCACGCGCTCACCGCGGCGGCGGGCATGGCGTTCGCCGGGCTGCACCCGGTGGTCGCGCTCTACGCGACGTTCCTCAACCGTGCGTTCGACCAGCTGCTCATGGACGTCGCCCTGCACAAGGCGGGCGTGACGGTCGTGCTCGATCGCGCGGGCATCACGGGCGACGACGGCGCCTCGCACAACGGCATGTGGGACATGGCGCTGCTGCGCCTGGTCCCCGGGCTCCGGCTGGCGGCGCCGCGCGACGAACCGACGCTGCGGCAGTCGCTGCGCGAGGCCGTCGCTGTCAAGGACGCCCCGACCGTGATCCGGTACCCGAAGTCGGCGCTGCCCGAGCCGATCCCGGCGCTGTCGCGCAGCGGCACCGTCGACGTGCTCGCGCGAACCGCCGGCGACGGCGACACCCGCGTGCTCGTGGTGGGGATCGGCGCGTTCGTGCCGACCGCGCTCGAGGTGGGGGTCCGGCTGGCCGACCAGGGCGTCGGCAGCATCGTCGTCGACCCGCGCTGGGTGCTGCCGGTGCCGGGCGAGCTCGTCGAGATGGCGCGCGGCGTCGACCTGGTCGTCACGATCGAGGACGGGCTGGTCGAGAACGGCGTCGGCGCCGCGGTCCGTGAGGCGCTGCTGCGAGCCGGTGTCCAGACCCCGGTGCGCACCCACGGGATCCCGACCCGGTTCCTCGACCACGCCTCCCGCGGCGAGATCGTCGAGGACCTCGGGCTGCGTGCGGCCGACGTCGCGCGCGACACGGCCGCGGCCGTCGCGGCGCACGTCGACATCCGCCACTGACCTGCGGCGGCACCGCCACGCATCGGCGTGGCGCACGACCCCTCGAGGGGTGCGCGGCCAGTAGCGTTCGGCCATGACGCTGGCTGCTGCGACCGAGGTCCGCGTCGGCGTCGAGCACGTCCCGACCGTCGACCCGCCCCGCCGCTGGGTGCTCGGGCTGACGCTGGCGAACCTCGCGATCTTCGGCGGGCTCTACGGGCCGATCCAGGTGCTGATCGCGCTGCAGGCGCAGGAGATCGCGCCCGAGGCGAAGGAGTACGTCGTCGGGCTCGTCACCGGTGCGGGCGCGCTCGCCTCGACGCTCGGCAACCCGCTGGCCGGTGCGCTGTCGGACCGCACCCGCAGCCGGTTCGGGCGTCGCTGGCCCTGGGTCGCGGGCGGCGCCGTCGTCGGGATCCTGGGGCTGGTCGTGCTCAGCCAGACGCGCTCGGTCGCCGTGATGGCGCTGGCGTGGATGGTCACCCAGCTGGGGCTCAACGCGATCTACGCCGCCGTGTCGGCCGCGGTCGCGGACCAGGTGCCGGTGCGCCGCCGCGGCGAGGTGGGCGGCTGGCTGGGGATGGCGCAGACCCTGGGGCTGGTGCTCGGCACCGGTCTGGCGGTCGTCGCGGGCGGGGTCACGGCCGGCTACCTCGCGTGCGCCGGGCTGGTGCTGGCGCTGGTGATCCCGTACCTGCTGAGGTCGCGCGACCTGCGGCTGGTCGGTGACGTCGGCCGCTTCCGCGCGGGGGCGTTCTTCGCGCGGTTCTGGGTGTCGCCGCGGCGGTACCCGGACTTCGGCTGGGCGTGGCTGACCCGTTGGCTGGTCAACCTGGGCAACGCGCTCGGGACGCTGTACCTGCTCTACTACCTGCAGGACGCCGTCGGGATCGCCGACCCCGCGACCGGCGTGCTGGTGCTCGTCGCCGTCTACGCGGTGTCGGTGGTGAGCACCGCGGTGCTCTCCGGGATCTGGTCCGACCGGGTCGGACGCCGCAAGCCGTTCGTGTCGCTCTCCGCGGTGCTGTCCGGCGTGGGCGCCGGTGTGCTGGCGGTGTCGCAGACGTGGCCGGGCGCGATCATCGGCGCCGCGGTGTTCGGGATCGCCTACGGCGTGTTCATCTCCGTCGACTTCGCGCTCGTGACCCAGGTGCTGCCGTCGTCGGGCGACGCCGCACGAGACCTCGGCGTCATCAACATCGCCGCCGCGCTCCCGCAGGTCGTGGCGCCCGTGGTGGCGGCGCCGCTCGTGGCGGCGTTCGCGACGGCGGCCTCCGGCTACGCCGCGCTGTACGCGCTCTCCGCCGCCGTCAGCGTGCTCGGCGGGCTCCTGGTCTCCCGGATCCGCGGGGTCACGTAGCGCCCACCCCCACCGCACGCCGACACCGACACAGGACCGAGTGGTCCTCTCAGAGGGCGCCGGTCCGCTGCAGGTACGGCGTGATGCCGCCGAGGTGGAAGGGCCAGCCGGCGCCGAGGATCATCGCGAGATCGATGTCGGCGGCGTCGGTGACGACCTTCTCCTCGAGCATCAGCCGGACCTCCTCGGCGAGCGCGTCGCGCACGCGGGCGAGCAGCTCGTCGGCTGTCTGGCCATGGCCGCCGCGCGACCCGAAGTAGCGCGCGATCCCCGGGTCCACCGGTGACGCCGCGGTCGGGCGACCCTCGACGACGACGAACGGGGCGCCCTCGGTCACCATCCGCCGCAGCCCCGGCGAGGTCGGGTACCGCTCGCCCAGGTTCTCGCGCAGCGTGTCGAGCACGTGCTCGGCGACCGCCGGCCCGACCAGCTGCAGCAGCTGGAACGGCCCCATCGGCAGCCCGAGCGGCCGCAGCGCGGCGTCGGCGGTCTCGACGTCGGTGCCGTCCTCGAGCGAGCCGAGCACCTCCCCGAGCATCCGCACCAGCAGCCGGTTGACGACGAAGCCGGGCCGGTCCGCCACGGCGATCGCCGACTTCCCGCACGCCTTGGCGACGGCGAACGCGGTCGCGTACGCGGCGTCGTCGGTGCGCTCGGCACGGACCACCTCGACCAGCGGCATCTGCGCGACCGGGTTGAAGAAGTGCAGCCCGACCACCCGCTCGGGGTGCGCCAGGTCCGCCGCCATCGCGGTGACCGAGAGCGCCGAGGTGTTCGTCGCCAGGATCGTCTCGGGCGAGATCACCTGCTCGAGCTCGGCGAACACCCGCTTCTTGACGTCGAGCTCCTCGAACACCGCCTCGATGACGAGGTCTCGGTCCGCGAGGTCGGCGAGGTCGGTCGTGCCGGTGACCAGACCGGTGATCCGGTTGGCCTCGTCGTCGCCGATGCGGCCCTGGCCCCGGAGCTTGTCGACCTCGGCGGCCACGAAGCCGAGCCCACGCTGCACACGCTCGTCGTCGAGGTCCCGCATGACGACCGGCACCTTCATGCGGCGCGCGAGCAGCAGCGCGAGCTGGCTGGCCATGAGCCCCGCGCCCGCGATCCCGACCGAGCGCACCGGGCGTGCCTCGTCGCTCGACGGCGCCCCGACCGGTCGCTTCGCCCGACGCGTCGTCAGGTCGAAGGCGTGCATGCTGGCCTTGAACTCCGGCGACACCAGCAGCCGGGCGAGCGCCTCGTCCTCGGCCGCGAACGACGCCTCCCGGTCGCGCTGCGCCGACAGCGCCAGCAGGTCGAGCGCCTCGTAGGGGGCGGGTGCGGCCCCGTGCAGCCGGGCGTCGACCTGGGCGCGGACGGCCTCGACCGCCGCGGCCCAGTGCTCGGCCGGGGCCGGCTCGGGGCGGCTGACCTCGACCGCTCCGGTGAGCACCGCCGTCGCCCACCGCAGCGACTCCGCGAGGAAGTCCGCTGGTTCGAGCACGACGTCCATCAGCCCCATCTCGGCGGCCGCGGGCGCGGTCAGCTGCTTGTTGTTGCGCAGCGGGTTGCCCACGATCAGCTCGAGCGCCTTCTCGATGCCGACGACGCCCGGCGCGAGGAACGTGCCGCCCCAGCCCGGGATGAGCCCGAGGGCGACCTCGGGCAGCCCGAGGTTGCGGACCGAGCTCATCACCGTGCGGTAGGAGCACGACAGCGCCAGCTCCATGCCGCCGCCGAGCGCGACACCGCTGACGAACGCGAACGTCGGCACCGGTGCGTCGAGCAGCAGCCGGTAGGTGTCGTGGCCCTGGCGCGCGATCGCACGCGCGTCGGAGGTGGTGCGGATCGACGCCGCGCCGTGCAGGTCGGCGCCGGCGGCGAAGTGGAACGGCTTGCCGGTGACGCCGATCGCGTGGACCTCGCCGGCCCGCGCGCGCTCGAGCAGGCCCTCGAGGGCGGTGCGCAGCTCCGCCATCCCGATCGGGCCCAGCGTGTTCGGCTTGGTGTGGTCCTCGCCGTTGTCGAGCGTGATCAGCCCCAGCACGAGCGGGTCGCCCGCCCCGCTGCCGGCGGCCTCGCGGAACGGGGTCAGGTCGACGTCGCGGACGAGGGCGTGGGTGACCCTCTCGGTGGGCGTGTCGGTCGCTGCGCTCACTGGTCGGCCTCCGTGCTCGTGTAGTTCGGGTTCTCCCAGACGACGGTGCCGCCCTGGCCGAGGCCGACGCACATCGTCGTGATGCCGTAGCGGACGTCGGGGCGCTCGGCGAGCTGGCGAGCGAGCTGCAGCATCAGGCGCACGCCCGACGCCGCCAGCGGGTGCCCGACCGCGATCGCGCCGCCGTAGGGGTTGACGCGCGGGTCGTCGTCGGCGATGCCGAACGCGTCGAGGAACGCGAGCACCTGGACGGCGAACGCCTCGTTGACCTCGATGATCCCGATGTCGGAGATGTCGAGGCCGGCGAGCTCCAGCGCCCGCTCGGTCGAGGGCACCGGACCGGTGCCCATCACCTCGGGCTCGACGCCCGCGTAGGCGTAGGAGACCAGCCGCAGCTTCGGGGTCAGGCCGAGCTCGGCGGCGAGGTCCGCCGAGGTCAGCAGGGCCGCCGTCGCGCCGTCGGTGAGCGGCGAGGAGGTCGCGGCCGTGACGCGGCCGCCGGGCCGGAACGGGGTCGGCAGCCCGGCCATGCCCTCGACCGTGGTGCCGGGGCGCGGCGGCTCGTCGGCGGTCGCGAGACCCCAGCCGCGCTGCGGGTCGGCGACCGCGACCGGCACGAGGTCGGGCGTGATCTTCCCGGCGGCGAGCGCGGCGGCGTACTTGGCCTGCGAGGCGGCTCCGTAGGCGTCGGCGCGCTCCTTGGTGAGCGCGGGGTAGCGGTCGTGCAGGTTTTCGGCCGTCGCACCCATGACGAGCGCGTCCGCGGAGACCAGCCGCTCGGCGATGAAGCGCGGGTTCGGCTCCATGCCCTTGCCGAGCGGGTGCGCGCCCATGTGCTCGACGCCGCCGGCGATCGCGGCGTCGAGCGCGCCGACGGCGATCTGGCCCGCGAGCAGCGTGGTCGCGGTCATCGCGCCCGCGCACATGCGGTCGATCGCGAACCCGGGGACGGTGCGGGGGAGCCCGGCGAGCATGCCGACCGTGCGGCCCAGGGTGAGGCCCTGGTCGCCGACCTGGGACGTGGCGGCGAGGCCGACGTCGCCGATGCGCTCCGGGGGCAGGTCGGGATTGCGGCGCAGCAGCCCGCGCACGACGGCGACGGCGATGTCGTCCGCGCGGGTGTGCGCGTACAGGCCGTCGGGCTTGGCCCGACCGAAGGGTGAGCGGACGGCGTCCACCAGGACCACGTCACGACCGTGCAAGGGCATCGTCGCCTCCCGAGGCTGGCGCCGGCGCCGCGCCGCCGGGGTGGTGGCGGTGGTTGGTACCGGCGGTACTAGGTAACCGGGTCCGAGCCTACCGCCTCCGGGGGCGGGACCGAGGACGGGTCGGCGAGACCGGCCGCGAGCCGCCCGGCGAGCTGCTCGACCTGCCACGGCCGGGCGCCGAGCTCGGTGAGCATCTCGCCGATGCGCTGCTCGGTCGCGGGCTCCGGGGGCGACCAGGCGAGCCGGCGCTGGTAGTCGGGCGTCAGCAGGTTCTCCTGCGGCAGGTCGATCTCGGCGGCACGGTGCCGCACGACCGCCTTGACGACCTCGAGCCGCTCGGCGGCCTCGGGGTTGCGGTCGCGCCAGGACCGCGGTGCCGGGATGCCGTCGGGGCTCTGCGGCGCGCGGCGCGGCGGCAGCTCCTCCTCGGGCAGCGCGAGCGCGCGCTCGACGGCGGCGGCCCAGATCTGCAGGCGTCGCGCGGCGCCGCGGTTCTTGAACTCGCGCAGCTCGGCGAGCCGGGCGGCCGAGCGTGGCTTCGCCTGACCGGCGGCGATCATCGCCGCGACCGGCAGGATCCGCCCGGGGGCGATGTCGGCGCGGGCGGCGATCTCCTCGCGCGTGCGCCACAGCTCGCGCACGACCGCGAGCCCGCGCCGGTCGGTGATGACGTGCGCGCCGCGCCGCCACGCGTCGGGCTTGGGCGCCGGCGGGGGAGCGAGCCGGACCGCCTCGAACTCCTGCCGCGCCCACTCGAGCTTGCCGGCGCGCTCCAGCTTCTCGCTCAGGGCGTCACGAAGATCGACGAGCACCTCGACGTCGAGCGCCGCGTAGCGCAGGTAGGACTCGGGCAGCGGGCGCACCGACCAGTCGGCGGCCGAGTGCTCCTTGGCCAGGCTCAGCCCGAGCTCGGCCGCGACGATCGGGCCGAGCCCGACCCGCTGCATCCCCAGCAGCCGACCCGCGAGCTCGGTGTCGAACAGCGAGCTCGGCCGCATGCCGATCTCGGCGAGGCAGGGCAGGTCCTGGTTGGCGGCGTGCAGCACCCACTCGACGCCGTCCAGCGCCTCGGAGAGCGCCGTGAGGTCGCCGAGCGGGATCGGGTCGACGAGCGCGGTCCCGGCACCCTCGCGGCGCAGCTGCACGAGGTAGGCACGCTGGCCGTAGCGGAAGCCCGAGGCGCGCTCGGCGTCGACGGCGACCGGTCCGCGGCCCCGGCGCATCGCCTCGACGACCTCGGCCAGCCGGTCCGGGCCGGCCACGACGTCGGGCACGCCCTCGGCGGGCGCGAGCAGCGGTCGCAGGTCCTCCGACGGTGCGGTCGCGGTCTCCTCCTCGGTCATCGGCGCCGGCTCAGCACGCTGACGTTGTCCGGCACCGGTGGCAAGCCGCTGACCTGCGAGAGCAGCAGCGCCCACGCGCGCAGGTGCGGCCCCAGGTCGGTACTCCCGGGCGTCCAGGACGCGCGCACCTCGATCTCCACCTCGCCGCCGCGCAGCTCCAGGCCGCCGAAGGTCTCCGACAGCACGCGGGTGACGGTGCCCGACAGCGAGTGGTGGTCGGCGCCGCACTCGACGAGCCCGTCGGTGAGCCAGGCCCAGCCGACCTCGCCGAGGAGCGGGTCCTGCGCGACCTCGGGCTCCATCCGGGCACGCGCCATCACGATGACACGGAAGGTGCCGTTCCATGCCTCCTGGCCCTCGGGGTCGTAGAGCACGACGAAACGTCCCGACCCGAGCAGGTCCTCGGGCTCACGGGTGCGGTTGACCTCACCGGTCAGCGCGAGCGCGTACGGCGCGATGCGCGTCGGGGGCGGGACCTCCTCCAGGTGCAGCTCGGGTCGGAGGCGGTGCCCTCGCAGGCTGAGCAGCGCGGCCTCGAAGTCCGGTGGCACACCGATCCCGCCGGTGTCGTCACCGTCTCCGTGCGGCCGTGGCGGCTGCTTGACGGAGTCCACCCGGACAGCGTAAGCGGGCCGGTGGCTCGCGCGGGAGGTGCCACGCCGGGCCGGACCGCCCCCCGTGCCGGGGCGAGCGCGAGGCGGCGACCGGGGGGAGCGCCGGTGCGCGGGGCGCCGCGTGCGCTCGGTAGTCTCGGGCCGTGCCGAACGACGACCTGCTCCGACCGATCGTCGTCGGCGGCGACATCGGCGCCTACGGCTCCGCGCGGGCCTTCCACGAGGCCTACGGCGTGCGCACGGTCGTGCTCGCTGGCGTGGCGACCGGCCCGGTCGCGCACAGCGCCGTCGTCGACCTGCGGGTCGTGCCCGGCGTCGACGCCGACGACGACGCCCTGGTCGCCGCGGTCCGTGCGGTCGCCGACGAGCGGCCGGGCGCGCCGCACCTGGTGCTGGGCAGCGCCGACCACACCGTGCACGCTCTCGTGCGGGTGCGCGAGCGGCTCGGTGCGGACGTCGTCGTCCCGTACGCGGAGGCGACCACGATGGCGCAGGTGACGACGAAGGCCGGCTTCAGCCGGCTGTGCGAGGAGCTCGACGTGCCGCACCCGCGCACCGTGGTGCTCCGGGTCGGCACCGACCCGCACGAGGTGGGCGGCTGGTTGGACTTCCCGGTCGTCGTCAAGGCGTCGGCGACCGCCGAGACGCACGGGCTGGAGTACGAGGGCAAGCGCAAGGTCTCCCACCTGGAGACCCCCGCCCAGCTGCGCGACCTGCTCGACCGGATGGCCGCCGCCGGGTTCGGCGGCGAGGTCGTCGTGCAGGAGCGGATCCCGGGTGGTGACGAGGACATGGCGGCGGTGAACGCCTTCTGCGGCCCCGACGGCGGCGTGCGGTTCCTGCTGTTCGGGCAGGTGCTGCTGGAGGAGGCCACCCCGAACGGGCTGGGCAACTCGGTCGCCCAGATCACCGGAGGCGACGACCCCGAGGCGCGCACCGCCGTCGAGCACGCCCGGCGGCTGCTCGAGCACGTCGGCTGGACCGGGTTCGCGAACCTCGACCTCAAGCGCGACCCGCGCGACGGCCGCTACCGGTTCCTCGAGCTCAACCCGCGCGTGGGTCGCAGCGGGTACGCGGTGACCGCGGCCGGCTACAACGTGGCGCGCATGTACGGCGACGCCTACGTCGAGGGCGCTGCCCCCCCGTCCGAGGAGCCCGTCGTCGGCACCGAGGAGCACCTGTTCACGGTCGTGCCGCTCGCGCTGCTGCGCCGCTACGTCTCGGCGCGCACCTGGGAGCGCGTGCGCGAGCTGCGCCGGCGCGGCGCCGTCACCAACGTCTACCGGTACGCGGTCGAGAAGCACCCGCGCCGCCTGCTCTACGTCTCGGTCGCGATGCTCAACCAGTTCCGCAAGTTCCGCCGCTGGCACACCGGGTAGCGCCCGGCGCGCCGCGCCGGCTCAGCCGCGCGCCTGGGGCAGCCGCGCCGTGCGCTTGGCGTTGGGGCGCCGGCGCACCGACGGAGGCGGCACGACCGGCCCGATGTCGCCGTCGGGCGCCTCGTCGAGGTCGACGACCACCGGCGCGTGGTCGCTCGGACCGGTGCCCTTGCGCGCGTGCCGGTCCACCCATGCCGCACGGACGCGCCGCGCGACCGGCGCGGCGGCGAGCACGAGGTCGATCCGCATCCCGAGGTCGTTGTGGAACATGCCGGCGCGGTAGTCCCAGTAGGTGAAGATCCGCTCGTCGGGCCAGCGGTCGCGCACGACGTCGCGCAGCCCGAGGTCCATGAGCGCCTGCAGCGCCTCGCGCTCGGGCGGGGTCACGTGCGTCTGGCCGACGTAGGCCTCCGGGTCGAAGACGTCGGCGTCGGCCGGTGCGATGTTCATGTCGCCGCACACGACGGCGTCGCCGGGTCGTTGCGCGACGACGTCCCGCAGCGCGGCGAGCCACGCGAGCTTGTAGTGGTAGTGGTCGGAGCCGGGGACCCTGCCGTTGGGCACGTACAGGGAGTGCACGCGCAGCCCGTCGCAGGTCGCCGACACCGCGCGGGCCTCCGGGTCGGGGAAGCCGGGGGCGCCGGGGATGCCGGTCTCGACGTCGTCGAGCCCGACGCGGGAGAGCAGCGCGACGCCGTTCCACTGCGGCTGCCCGGCTGTCGCGAACGCGTACCCGCGCTCGCGCAGCGGGTCGCCCAGCTGCGCCCCGAACGCCTCGGCCGTGAGCTTGGTCTCCTGCAGGCACACCACGTCGGGGCGGCGCTCGTCGAGCCACGGCAGCAGCCGGGGCAGGCGCTGCTTGACCGAGTTGACGTTCCAGGTCGCGATCCGCACCCCACCACCGTAACGACGGGGGCCGACGCGCTCAGCCGAGCAGGTTGGTCCCCGTGTAGAAGTGCAGCACCGGGACGCCGAGCTTCTCGCGCGCCCGCGACGCCCAGTCCTGGTGGAAGGTGTCCTCGACCGCGTGCGGCCTGGTGACGACGACGACCTCGTCGGCGTCGGTGTTGACGACCGCCTGCGTGAGCGCCGGCAGCGGGTCGTCGTCGACGACCGACCCCGTCACGGTCGCACCGGCCGCCTGCAGCGCCGACACGGTCCGCTCGAGCGCCTCGCCGGCCTCCTGCCGCGCCTCGGCCTCGGTCTCGCGCTCGGTGATCGCCTCCCACGCCTCCTTGAGCTCCAGCAGGCTGAGGTGGTCGATGAAGTCGGTGACGACGTTGCGCTCGGTGTCCGCCGGCACGAGGACCGTGATCGTGAGCGGCTCGTCGCCGTGCAGCGTCGCGATGTTCTCGACGTCGCTGGGCCGCAGCGCGTCCTCGGTCAGCAGGATGATCGTCGGCATGGCCGCGAGCATAGGCGCTGCCTCCGGCACCCTCGACCGCCCGCGCGCCGGCGGCGGGAGGTGGAGGATGGGACGGTGACGACGCCGTCCGCCCCGGCGGGGTCCGGTGAGCGGCCGCGGCGGGGCCGCGTGCGGCGCTGGCTGGCGACCCGGCCGGCCGATGTCGTCGACGTCTTCGTCTACGTCGTGGTCCTCAACCTCGCGATCGAGCACCTGCCGGCGGTGATGAGCGAGAGCTTCACGATCTCGCTGCTGACCGCGGTCCTGCTCAAGATCGCGCTCGAGGCCGTGCTGCTCCTCAAGGCGGCCGTGCTGCGCCGGTGGCACGCCGCGACGACCCGGGGTGCGAAGGTGCTGGCGGGCGGGGCGCTGTGGCTGGTGGCCGCCGGCAGCAAGCTGGTCGTGCTCGAGCTCGTCGCGCAGGTCTTCGGCGACTCGGTCTCGCTCGGCGGGTTCGTCCAGGTGACGGTGCTGGTGCTGGCCCTGCTCGCCGCGCGGGCGGCCGTGCGCCGCCTCCTCGGCGAGCCGGCGGAGTCGCCGGGCTCCCTCGACGCGCCGGTCCGGGCCGCGCCGTGAGCCCTCGACGTCGCCGGGGTCGGGTCGACCCTCAGGCGACGTCGCGCTGATGACGCGAGATCGTGCGCACCGGCCGGAACCCGAGCGAGGCGTAGAGGCGGTCCGCGCCCGTCGGGCTGGTCGAGTCGACCTCGAGCTCGACGACGTCGATCCCGGCGTCGCGTGCGGCCCGCAGGGTGCCGAGGAGCACGGCGCGCGCCAGACCCCGGCCGCGGGCGCGCCGGCGGGTCCCGACGAGGTCGACGTGGGCGACATCGGGCCGGTAGCAGCTGACGAGCGCGTAGGCGAGCACCTCGCCGTCCTCGACGACGACACGGCCGAGGTCGTGGCGGGCGGTCGCGCCGCTCGTCCAGTGCTGCCAGACGTCCTCCGGCACCGGGCTGGAGCTGCGGTGGTCGCGGAAGGCGTCGTTGTGCGCGTCGCGGGCCAGCCGCAGCGTCTCCCCGTCGAGCGGGACGGCGGCGCTCGGGGTGCCGGGGTCGGTCCACGCCGCGGTGTCGACCTCCATCCACACGAACCAGGCGGCGGCGGAGAAGCCGGCCTGCTCGAGCAGCCGCGCCGTGCCGGAGCCGGGCGTCCCGCCGGGTGTGCGGAGCCGCACCGGCAGCCCCGGGTGTCGCTGCGCGGCGAGCGCCGCCGCACGCTCCTGCAGACGTCGCAGCAGCTCGGTGCCGATGCCGCGGCCCCGGTGGTCGGGGTGCACGTCGCCGTCGAAGACGCCGAGCGCGGCGCCGTCGACCGGCTCGGCCGGTCCCCACACGCTGCCGGCCGCCACCAGGGTGTCGCCCTCCCAGGCGCTGACGGTGTCGGTCGTGGGGTCGAAGCGAGGCCCCTCGAGCTGCTCGGCGACGTGGTGCTCGGCGAGGGGTCGCCCGGTGCCGTCGGCGGCGCGTGCGGCGTTGGCGAGGGCCGTGACGGCCTCGACGTCGGGCAGGCCGTAGGGCCGCCAGGTGAGGGACATGGTGCCCAGTCTGCCGCTCCTGCGAGGCCGCGCCGCACCTGCTCGGAGCGAGCTCAGAACCCGATCTTCGCGAAGTCGGCGGTGCGCCACCGCTGCACGCGCAGCGAGATCAACGTGTCGTCGTGGCTGCCGGGGCCCTCGGCGTAGGCGGCGCCCGCCTCCTCTCCCCCGAGGTAGCGCGCGGCGATCGACGCGACGACGCCGTCGGGCACCGGCGAGGTGACCGACACCGGACCCTCGACCGTGACGTAGGCGGGGGTGGGTGCCTCGACCTGCGCGCAGAGGCTGGCGTGCCCGGCGGCGCGCAGCAGCTCGACCTTCCTCGTCCCGCCGGACGTGACGATCTCGACCACGCCGTCGACGTAGCGGTACCAGACGGGGGTGACCGAGGGCGGACCGCCGGGTCGCTCGACGGCGAGGACGCCGACGTGGACGTCGGCCAGGAAGGCCTCGCGCTCCTCGGCGGTCATCGACAGCGCGGTCATCGAGCGGCTCCGTCCTCGGCGACGTGGGTGTGGCCGTGAGCGCGCAACCGCTCGCGCAGGCGGGCGGCCGCGTCGTCCATGTCGGCGTCCGGGACGTCGGTGAGGACGTTCGCGTGGTCGAAGTCGGCCGGGCTGCGGCTCGGCCACACGTGCACGTGCGTGTGGTGGACCTCGTAGCCCTCGATCAGCAGCCCGATCCGCTCGGCGCCGAACTCCTCGCGCTGCGCGCGGCCGATGAGCCGCGCGACCTCGAACACGTGCGCCGCGACGTCGGGCTCGAGATCGACCCACTGGTCGACCTCGGCGCGCGGCACCACCATCGTGTGGCCGAGCTGCAGCGGGGTGATCGTGAGGAAGGCGACGCAGACCTCGTCGGACCAGACGAACCGGCCGGGGATCTCGCCGTCGATGATGCGTGTGAACAGGCTTGCCATTCGGACAGGCTAGGAGATGGCTCCGACAGGGGGCACGATCGGGTGATGGCACGCATCTTGATCCGGTCGGTCGCACCGACCGCCTACGCACCGGTGCTCGCGCTCGAGGCCTACGCCCGGCGTCACCTGGACCGGCCGACGCTCGAGCTCGTCAAGATCCGCGCGTCCGCGATCAACGGCTGCTCCTACTGCACCGCGATGCACACGCGCGACGCACGCAAGGCGGGGGAGAGCGAGGAGCGCATCACGGCCGCGCTCACGGGCGACTGGCGCTCCGGTGACCTCTTCGACGCGCGCGAGCGCGCAGCCCTGCGCTACACCGAGGCGCTCACCCGCCCGGACGGCGAGCTCCCCGACGACCTGTTCGAGGAGGTCCTCGCGCAGTGGGGCGAGAAGGGCGTGGTGCACCTCGCGATGGCCGTGGCGACGATCAACACGTGGAACCGGGTCGCGATCGGCACCGGCATGACGGCGGACGACCTGCACTGACACCGCGCCGCCACCGCGCCGCACGCGGCCGCGACGCGCGCGCACCGTCGTCGGGCTGCTCGGGCCCCGCGCCGGCTGGCACGATGGTCGCGTGGCCTCCTACGTCGCCCTGCTGCGGGGCGTGAACGTCGGCGGGGTGCGGCTCGCGATGGCGGACCTGCGCTCCGCGGTGGCGGACTGCGGGCACACCGACGTCGCGACGTACGTGCAGTCCGGCAACGTGGTGCTGACCGCGAGCGGCCGCCGCTCGCCCGTGCGGCTCGCGGCCGAGATCCGGGCAGCGATCGCCGCGCGCGCCGGCATCGAGCCGCGCGTGGTCGTGCTCCGCGCGGCGGAGTGGGACGACCTCGTCGACGGCAACCCGTACCCGCACGTGACCTACGGCACGAGGCTCCACGCCGTCGTCGCGCAGGAGCTGTTCACCGACGCCCAGCGCCGGGCCGCTCTCGAGATCGCCGAGCGCGTCCGCGAGGGTGGCTCGCGCGACGAGCTGACGATCCGGGGCCGCGTCGCCTACCTGCACCTGCCCGACGGCATGGGTCGCAGCGTGCTCGCGGAGAAGCTCGGGCGCAGCAGGGCGTCGGGGCACCAGGACGCGACGGCGCGCAACTGGCGTACCGTGCTCGCGCTGCAGGAGATGCTGCACCGGTGAGCAGGGTGGTGCAGGTGCGGGTCAAGCCGGGCAGCCGTGCGGGCGACCGGGTCGCCGAGGGCGAGGACGGCGTGCTGACGCTGTGGGTGCGGGAGCGCGCGGTCGACGGCCGTGCCACGGAGGCGGCCGCGGCCCTGCTCGCCCGGCACCTGGGGGTGCCGCGCCGCGACGTCGAGCTCGTCTCGGGTGCGACCTCCCGGCTCAAGCGCTTCCGGGTCGGCTGAGCGTGCACGACGGCGCCCGGGCCCTCCTCGGCCGGTTGCGCCGGCAGGCGCTGGTGCCGCCGTGGGCGAGCGACGTCGTCGACGTCGTTCGCCGCGTGCTCGCCGTCCGCGCGTGGCCGTCGTGGAACACCCGTGTGGCGGTCGCGACCCGGCTCGCCGACCCTGCCCGGGGCACGCTCGAGCAGGCGCTCGACGCCGGTGCGCTCGTGCGCGCGTACGCGTTCCGCGGCGGCTCCTACGTGATGACCCCTGCGGTGGCGCGCACGCTGCTGGCGGTGCGGACGACGACACGGATGTGGGAGACCGCGCGCTGGCAGGCGCAGGGCGGGTTCGCGCTGGCGGACTGGGCACCGCTGCGGGAGGCGGTGCGCGAGGCGCTGGCCGACGGCCCGGCCACACGCGCGGAGATCGCCGCACACCTGGAGCGGTCGGCGTCGCTGCGGCACCTCGCGCCGGCCGCGGCCACCGGGGCGGGCTCGGACGCCCTCTACAAGCCGCTGCACTGGTGGAGCGACCTCGCCTTCGGCCCCGACCGCGACGGCGTCTCGACGTTCCGGCTGCTGAGCCCCGAGCCGCTGCCCGCGACACCCGACGTCGACGAGGCCGGCCGGCGCGCGGTGCTCGACCACCTCCTCGCCTACGGGCCGGCGACCGAGGCGAACCTGCGGTACTGGTTCACCGAGGGGCTCGGTGCCCCGTGGCGACGCGTGCACGGCTGGCTGACGGACCTCGGCGACCGGGTCCGCGAGGTGACCGTCGACGGCGCACCGGCGTGGGCGCCGTCGACGGCCGTGGCAGGCGGCGAGGCCGCCGGCGGCACGGTCGTGCTGGTGCCGGGCTACGACCCCTGGGTGCTCGGCCCCGGGACGGCGGACTCCCGGGTGGTGCCGCCTGCGCGGCGGTCGCTGCTCTCCGCCGGTCGGCATCCCGTGCTGCTGGACGGGCGGGTGGTCGGCACCTGGCGGGTCGCCGGCGCGGACGTCCGCACCGAGGCGATCGACGACGGCGTCCCGGCGGAGGCGCTCGCGGCCGCCGTGGCACGTCTGCGCGTCGTGCTCGACGGGCTCGACGGGCCGAGCGCCGGCACGCCCGGACGCTGACTCAGCGGCGTCCGAGCACGACGACGTCGTGGCCGGCGAGCCGGACCTGCTGCGGGGCGCCCGCATCGGTGTGCGGCTCCCACGAGGCGAGCAGCACCCGGTCCGCCTCGGGCAGCGGCACGTCCTGCGGGGACGCGGCGGCGTTGATGACGACGTCGACGTCACCGCGGTGCAGCACCAGCCAGTCGCGATCGGGGTCGAAGGAGATGTGCATGCTGTCGGCGGCGCCGTCGCGCAGCCCGGCGTGGACGCGGCGCAGCGCGACCAGCGTGCGCACCCAGGCGAGGTGGCGGGCCTGCTCGGGCCGCGTGGGCTCGTCCCAGTCGAGCCGGCTGCCGGTGAACGTGCGCTCGTCCTGCGGGTCGGGGGCCTGGGCGCCGGCGCCGTAGATCTGGTCCCAGCCGTGCTCGCCGAACTCGCGGGACCGCCCCTCGCGCACGGCCGCGGCGAGGTCGGTGTCCTCGAAGTCGGTGAAGTACTGGAACGGGGTGCGGGCCGCCCACTCCTCGCCCATGAACAGCATCGGGGTGAACGGCGTGGTGAGCAGCAGCGCTGCGCCGATCGCGCACTGGCCCGGGGTGAGGGTCGTCGGGGGCCGGTCGCCGAGCCCGCGGTTGCCGACCTGGTCGTGCGTCGAGGTGGAGACGACGAAGCGGTGGCGCGAGACGTCGTCGGGCACCGGGGCGCCCCAGACCTGTCCGCGGAAGGAGGAGAACGTGCCGTTGTGCACGAACACCTGGCGCAACGCCTCGACGAGGGTGTCGAGCGTGCCGAAGTCGGTGTAGTAGCCGTGCCGCTCACCGCTGAGGTAGGCGTGGATGGCGTGGTGGATGTCGTCGTCCCACTGCGCGGTCATGCCGAGGCCGCCGTCGGCCACCGGCGTGACCATGACGACGTCGTTGAGGTCGGACTCGGCGACCAGCCCGAGCGGTCTGCCGAGGGTGGCGGCGAGGTCGGCGGTGGCGGTGGACAGCTCGGCGAGCAGGTGGGTGGGGCTGTCGTCCTTGAGCTCGTGGACGGCGTCGAGCCGCAGCGCGTCGACGTGGAAGTCGCGGAACCAGCGCAGCGCGTTCTCGACGAGGAACGCACGCACCTGCGCGGACCCGGGCTGGTCGAGGTTGACGGCGGCGCCCCACGGCGTGTGGTGGGCGTCGGTGAAGTAGGGGCCGTAGACGCCGAGGTAGTTGCCGGTCGGGCCGAGGTGGTTGTAGACGACGTCGAGCGCGACGCCGAGGCCGCGCGCGTGGGCGGCGTCGACGAACCGCTGCAGCGCGGCGGGACCGCCGTAGGCGTCGTGGACGGCGTAGAGGGCGACGCCGTCGTACCCCCAGCCGCGCGAGCCGGCGAAGGCGGCCACCGGCATCAGCTGCACGATGTCGACGCCGAGGTCGGCGAGGTGGTCGAGCCGCTCGATCGCGGCGTCGAGGGTGCCCGCGGGGGTGAACGTGCCGACGTGGAGCTCGTAGACGAGCGCACCGTGCACCTCGACGCCCTCCCACCCGGTGTCGGTCCAGGTGTGGGCGTGCGGGTCGAAGGTGCGCGAGGGCCCGTGGACGCCGTGCGGCTGGTGGGCGCTGCGCGGGTCCGGGTAGGGGCCCTCGCCGTCGACCAGGAAGGCGTAGTCGGTGCCGGCGGGCAGCCCGGGCGCGTGCTCCCACCACCCGTCCGTGGTGGCGGTCATCGGTGTGCGGTCGTCGCCGACGACGAGGGCGACGTCGGCCGCGTGCGGCGCCCAGACCTGGACGGGGACGGAGCTCATCTGAAGACGGTACCCAGATGCCACGCGTCCGATCGACCCGGGTCCCGGGGGTCGGACGGCCTCGGCGTCGGCAGGCGCCGCGCCCGCGCCGACCGCCGGCAGGGCCGCCATCTCGTACGACCGTGCCGAGCTCGTACCGTGCACCGTACGAGATGGGTACGGGGCTACGAGCTCGCCCCGAGGACAGGACGGGGTAGGGCGGACAGGGGCGTCGCCGGTCAGGCGCCGCGGCCGCGCCGACCGCCGGCAGGGCCGCCATCTCGTACGACCGTGCCCAGCTCGTACCGTGCACCGTACGAGCTCGGCACGGGGCTACGAGCTCGCTCCGGCGTGCGGCCAGGCACCCGGGCGGGCACGGCGACCCGGTCGGCTCCTGCTGGGCACCCCGGTCGGACCAGCCCCTCGCTACCGTGGCTCGGATGTCCTTCGCGGAGTACCGACCCGGTCGCGCGCGCGACCCGTTGCCGGTCGTCGTCCGGGCCGCGCTGCCGGCCGACGTCGAGGCCCTCGTCGCGGTGCAGCACGCCGCCGGCCGGACCGTCGACGCCGCCGCGCTGGGTCGCGCGATCGCAAACCCCGACAGGTGCGTGCTCCTCGCCGAGCCTCGCGCGGCGGCCGGCTCGACGGCGGCCGACCGCGCGGCCCGCGGTCGCCCGGTCCTCGGCTGGGCGCTGACGCACCACCGCACCGAGCCGGCCGACGACGCCGACCCGGCGCCGCCAGGCCACTACCTCGGCGGCGTCACCGTGCACCCCGACCACCGGCGCCGCGGCGTCGCGGTCGCCCTCACCGACGCACGCATGCGCTGGGTCGCCGCCCTCCCCGACCACGAGGGCGCGGTCTACTACGTCGTCAACCCGGCGAACCGCGCCTCGATCGCGCTGCACGAGCGGTGGGGGTTCCGCGAGGTGATGCGCGCCGACCGGCTCGCCGGCGTCACCTTCACCGGCGGCGTCGGGATCCTCATGCGGGCGGAGCCGCGCTGAGCACCGCGACCGGCGAGTCGGCGAGCAGGTCCGCGAGCGCGACCGGTCCGCCGTCGTGCACGGCACCGGTGACGACGTCGCGCCACGACCCCTCGGGCAGCACGACCGTGTGGGCGGCCCAGCCGCCCGCGGCCGCGAGCGCGACCGGCAGCCGGGTGACGACCGTGCACACGGCCGGCTCGCCGTCGAGCGTGCGGGTGAACGCGAGCGCGTGCCCGGTCGTCGTCGGCAGCGCCGCGTACCCCGACCGCGACCCGACGAACGCCTCCGGCAGCGACCGCCGCAGCCGCAGCAGCGCCGCGACCAGCCGCAGCTTCTCCTCGCCGAGGTCCGCGGGTCGTTGCCCCGCGTCGAGCCGGGCGAGGGCGGCCGCGAGCGGCTCGACGTCGACCGGTCGCCGGTTGTCCGGGTCGACCAGCCCGACCGTGGTGGTCTCGCTGCCCTGGTAGACGTCGGCCACGCCCGGCACGGTCAGCTGCAGCGCCTTGGTCACCAGCACCGCCGTGCGCACCGGCTCGGCGGTCCGCCGTGCCCACGCGTCCATGAGGTCGACGACCGCCCGGTCCTGCAACAGCTGCTCGACGAAGCCGGTCAGCGCGGCCTCACGGGCCTCGTCGACGGCGGTCCAGGTCGTCCAGTCCTTCGCCTCGCGGCTGGCCTTGACGAGGTAGCCGGTGATCCGCTCGACGGCGATCGGGCCGTCGGGGCCCCACGTGCCCGCGAGCGTCTGCCACAGCAGGTTCTCGGTGCGGCCGTGCAGGTCGGCGGGCCGGTAGCCGGCGGTCGCCTCGCGCAGCGCGTGCACGTGCTCGCGCCAGGCGCCGGCGAGCTGTGACAGCACGCCGATGCGGGCGCGCACGTCCTCGCCGCGCTTGCTGTCGTGCGTCGAGCCGTTCGTCATCGTGGTCGGGTGGCTCTGCTGGGTCGCGTGCGCCCAGGCGTGCAGGTCGTCGGGTGCGACCGCGAACCTCTGCGGGGCGCCGCCGACCTCGCACAGGCTCGTCAGGTGCGTCCAGCGGTAGAAGGCGGTGTCCTCGACACCCTTGGCCATGACGGCTCCGCACACCTGCTGGAACCGGACGATGATCTCGTCGCGGCGCGGCTGCTGCCGCCGGCCGGCGCTGCCGACCTCCCGGCCCAGCACGAGGTCGACGACGACGTCGAGCGTCTCGCCGCGCTCGGCGTCGAGCCGGGTCCGCGCCCGCTCGGCCATCTCGGTGAGCAGGGACACGCTCAGCGGGGGAGCGGGCTCGCCCGGCACCACGTAGGCGCGGTAGCGGTCGCACGCGACCACGAGCTCGCGCAGGCAGTCCCGGATCGCGCTCAGCGTGTGGTCGCGCAGCCGGACGTCGTCGCGGCACTCCGCCGCGACGGCGTGGCTGAGCCGCTCGACCTCGGCCGCGAGCGAGCCGGTGGCGATCTCGCGCTTCGACGACTCGATCAGCGCGGGCAGCCCGCCGAGGCTGTCGCCGGTGAGCTCGGTCATCACGCCCGCGAGGTCGGTGGCGCCGGCCGGGTCGATCTGCACCTGGCCGATCCGCCACGCGGCGTCGTACCCGGTGGTGCCCGCCACGGGCCAGTCGCCGGGCAGCGTCTCGTCCGGCTCGAGGATCTTCTCGGCGACCGTCCACGCGCCCCCGGTCGCCTCGTCGAGCCGCCGGAAGTAGCCGCGCGGGTCGGCGAGCCCGTCCGGGTGGTCGACCCGCAGGCCGTCGACCAGGCCCTGCTGCACGAGCTCGACCACCAGCCGGTGCGTCGCGTCGAACACCTCCGGGCGCTCGACGCGGATCGCGACGAGCGTCCCGACGTCGAAGAAGCGGCGGTAGTTGAGCTCCTCGTCGCCGACCTTCCAGTACGCGAGCCGGTAGTGCTGCCGGTCGACCAGGTCCGCCAGCGGCAGCTGCTCGGTGCCGGCGCGCACCGGCAGCACGTGGTCGTAGTAGCGCAGCACCATGCCGTCCAGGCCCGACTCGGCAGGTGCGGGCTCGACCGAGAGCTCGCCGTCGGCCAGCACGGCACCGATGCGGCGCCCGAGCACCGGCATCAGCACCGGTCCGGCCGCCAGGTCGACGTCGAACCAGCTCGCGTACGGCGACTCCGGCCCCTCGGCCAGCACCGACCACAGCGCCTTGTTCAGGTACGCCGGCGTCGGTGCCGCCATGTGGTTGGGGACGATGTCGAGCACCACGCCCATGTCGTGCGCCCGCGCCGCCGCCACGAGCCGCTCCAGACCCGCGCGCCCGCCCATGACCTCGCTGATGCGGTCGTGGTCGACGACGTCGTAGCCGTGCGTCGACCCCGGTGCCGCGGCGAGGACGGGGGACAGGTAGAGGTCGGTCACCCCGAGGTCGGCGAGGTAGCCGACCCGGGCCGCGGCGTCGTCGAACGTCAGGTCCGGCCCGAGCTGCAGCCGGTAGGTGCTGACCGGGACGCGACCCATCAGGCCCCCGCCGCGGGGGCGACGGCGCGGTCCGGGGTGCTGGCGGACTCGATCGGCGGGCGGCTGAGCACGGTGACGCTGCGCGCGGCGACATCCACCGCGTCCTCCGCGGCGTAGGACTCCGGGTGCTCGGCGCTGGTGTCGGTGCTGAGCACGACGCGCCAGGAGGCGCCGTAGTCGGGGCCGGGCAGCGCGAACACCAGGTCGGAGGCGTCGGCGTTGATGAGCAGCAGGAACGAGTCGTCGACGATGCGGCGGCCACGACGGTCCGGCTCCTCGATCGCCTCGCCGTTGATGAACACCGCCACCGACCTCGCGTACCAGGTGTTCCACGCCTCGGCGTCCATCGGCTCACCGGTGAGGTCGAGCCAGGCGATGTCGGGCAGGTCGGGGCCCTCGGGGCTGTGGGAGACCGAGCCGTTGAAGAACCGGCGACGCCGCAGCACCGGGTGGTCGCGGCGCAGCCCGATCACCGAGGACGTGAACGCGAGCAGCTCGCGCTGCTCCTCCGTGAGGTCCCAGTGCATCCAGGCGATCTCGCTGTCCTGGGCGTAGGTGTTGTTGTTGCCGCCCTGCGTGCGGCCCATCTCGTCGCCGTGCAGCAGCATCGGCACACCCTGCGACAGCAGCAGGGTCGTGAGGAAGTTGCGCTGCTGCCGTCCCCGCAGCGCGTTGATCTCCGGGTCGTCGGTCGGGCCCTCGACGCCGCAGTTCCACGACCGGTTGTGGCTCTCGCCGTCCTGGCCGTCCTCGCCGTTGGCCTCGTTGTGCTTCTCGTTGTACGACACGAGGTCGCGCAGCGTGAACCCGTCGTGCGCGGTGACGAAGTTGATCGAGGCGATCGGGGTGCGACCGGTGTGCTCGTACAGGTCGGAGGAGCCGGTGATGCGGCTGGCGAACTCGCCGAGCGTCGACGGCTCGCCGCGCCAGAAGTCCCGCACGGTGTCGCGGTACTTGCCGTTCCACTCCGTCCACAGCGGGGGGAACCCGCCGACCTGGTAGCCGCCCTGCCCGAGGTCCCACGGCTCGGCGATCAGCTTCACCTGCGAGACGACCGGGTCCTGGTGCACGAGGTCGAAGAACGCGCTCAGCCTGTCGACCTCGTGGAACTGTCGCGCGAGCGTCGCCGCGAGGTCGAAGCGGAACCCGTCGACGTGCATCTCGGTCACCCAGTACCGCAGCGAGTCCATGATCATCTGCAGCACGTGCGGGCTGCGCATGAGCAGCGAGTTGCCGGTGCCGGTGGTGTCGAAGTAGTGCGTCGGGTCGTCGTCGACCAGGCGGTAGTACGAGGCGTTGTCGATGCCGCGCAGTGACAGCGTCGGGCCCAGGTGGTTGCCCTCGGCGGTGTGGTTGTAGACGACGTCGAGGATCACCTCGATGTCGGCCTCGTGCAGCGCCTTGACCATCGACTTGAACTCCTGCACCTGCTGGCCGCGCGTGCCGTAGGCCGCGTAGTCGTTGTGCGGCGCGAAGAACCCGATGGTGTTGTAGCCCCAGTAGTTGCGCCGGCCCTGCTCCTGCAGGTGCGGGTCGTGGACGAACTGGTGCACCGGCATCAGCTCGACGGCGGTGACGCCGAGCTCGGTGAGGTGGTTGATCATCGCCGGGTGCGCGAGCGCGGCGTAGCTGCCGCGGATCTCCTCGGGGATCTCCGGGTGCAGCTTGGTCATGCCGCGCACGTGCGCCTCGTAGACGATCGTGTCGGCGTAGTCGTGCCCCGGCGGCCGGTCGTGGCCCCAGTCGAAGAACGGCGAGGTCACGACCGACAGCATCGTGTGGCCGAGCGAGTCGTCGTCGTTGACGCCGTCGGCCGAGGTCGCCGCGCCCGGGTCGTCGAAGCGGTAGGAGTACAGCGACTCGTCGCCGTCGATCTGTCCGTCGACCGCGCGGGCGTAGGGGTCGAGCAGCAGCTTCGCCGGGTTGCACCGGTGGCCCTGCGCAGGGTCGTAGGGACCGTGCACGCGAAAGCCGTACCGCTGCCCCGGCTCCACGCCCGGCAGGTAGGCGTGGAAGACGTGCGCGTCCACCTCGGTGAGCGGGACGCGCCGCTCGACCAGCGTCCCGTCCTCGCCGTCGTCGACGAGGCAGAGCTCGACGGCGTCCGCCACGTAGGAGAACAGCGCGAAGTTGGTGCCGCTGCCGTCATAGGTCGCACCCAGGGGGTACGGGTCACCGGGCCAGATCTGCATGGGCCAAGACTCTCACCCCGGGGCTCGAACGGAATACGCGCGGGCCGGGGTCGGTTGCGCCGACGTGAACCAGCGGGCTCTGGAAGATCTGTTCGCCGACCTCGAGTGGGACGTGGCGACCGCCACCCACGAGCACCTGGTCGCGGGGCAACCACTGCTGCTGGGCGCCGGCCGCACGGCCGTGGTGACCGTGCGCAGCGGCGCCCTCGCCGTGCCGTCGGGGGCGCTGCGGTGCACGCTCGACCCGGCCGGTGCGCACGGACGCCCGGGCGACCTCGTGGAGCCGGGCGGTGTGCTCCTCGCCGTCGGGCGCCGGGCGGTCACGGTCCGGGCACGCTCCGACGCCGAGGTCCGGGTGACCCGGCTGCTCCCGACCCCGACGAGCGCTCCGCGCCTGCAGGTGGTCCCCGACGTGATCACCGTGCCCGACCTGGGTGCGTCCGAGCCGGGGGCGGCCGCGCTCGCCCCGTACGTCGGCCACGTCGACCCGGCACCGGCGCGGTGCCACGAGGCGACCAGGCTGTGCCGCCTGATGGCCACCACGCTCGTGCTGGCCGTGCTCCGTGCGTGGACCCGCAACGGCTGCGCACCCGAGGGCTGGCCCGCGCGGACGGCGGACCGGCACCTCGCGCGCGCCCTCGACGCGATCCACGAGCACCCGGGTCGCCCGTGGACCGTGGAGGACCTCGCCGCCGTCGCGGCGATGTCCCGCTCGGCGTTCGCCGAGCGGTTCCGCGCCGAGACCGGCACGTCACCGCTCGGCTACGTCACCGAGGTGCGGATGGCGCGGGCGCGCTCACTCCTGGCCGACGGGGTCCGGGTCTCCGAGGTGGCCCGTCGCCTCGGCTACGCGTCCGACGAGGGCTTCAGCCGCGCCTTCCGTCGCCACCACGACGGCGTGCTGCCCTCCGCCTGGCGCGAGGGCGTCGTCGGCGCCGGCGTCGGCTGAGGCCGGCGGGACGCGGCCGGCCAGCCAGAAGACCACCGCGCCGACCGTGACGGAGCCGAAGCCGAGCAGGAACACCCAGGTGACGCCGACGAGGTCGATCACCAGGCCACCGATCCCGGCGGCGGCGGAGATCGCGAGCTGGAACCCGGCGACGCTGAGCGCGCCGCCCGCCTCCAGCCGGCCCGGCGTGCGGCGGCCGATCCAGGTGTTCAGGACGATCAGCCAGGCCGCGAACGCCACGCCCCAGACGAGGACGGCTGCGCCGACGACCGCCGTCGAGCCCGGCAGCGCGATCACGACCAGCAGCGACACGCCGATCAGCAGGGGCACGATGCCGGACAGCGGGGCGAGCCACCGGTCGACGACGGCGCCCGTGACGATGTTGCCGACCAGCCCGCCGACGCCGAACAGGGCGAGCACGAGCACCACGGTGCCCTCGTCACCCACCCGCTCCAGCGCGGGCCGGATGTAGGTGTAGGCGGTGACGTGGCCCAGCACGGTGAGCACGTGCCCGACGAGGCCGAGCCCGACACCGGGCCAGCGCAGGGTGGACAGCAGCACCGCGGGTCCGGCCGACCGCTCGGCGGGCACGGCGGGCAGCGACAGCCGCAGCGCGAGCGCCACGGCCGCGGAGACGAGCGTGAGCACGACGAAGGCGTTGCGCCAGTCGGAGGCCGACGAGAGCACGACGCCGAGCGGCACGCCCATGATCGTCGCGAGCGAGAGCCCGGCGGTCGTGAACATCACGGCCCGGCCGAGCCGTTCGGGCCCGGCGATGCGGGACGCGACCGTGAGCGACATCGACCAGAACGCGCTGATCGCGCCGCCCAGCAGCGCGCGCGAGACGAGGATGAGCGGCAGCGTCGGGGCGAGCGCCACCACGAGGTTCGAGACCGCCGCCGCCAGCGCCAGCAGGACCATGAGCGTGCGGCGGTCCATGCGGGGGAAGGCCGAGCCGATCGTCAGCGCGGCGAGGAAGCCGACGACGGCGGTGATCGTCACCATCTGACCGGCCTGCCCGACGGTGACGCCGAGGTCGCGCGCGATCTCCGTGAGGATCCCGTTGGGCAGGAACTCGGCGGTGACGAGCACGAAGCTCGTGAGCATCATCGCGACGAGCGCCGGGTAGGGCATCCGGCGCCCGCGGTCGGTGGACGGGGGACTGTCGGGAGTGTCTGTCTCGATCACACCGGCTGCAACACCGGCGTCGGCCGTCGTGTCCGACCACGCATCCGGGGCTTCCGACCGATCGTCCGGAGATCGGCCGTGGCTCAGGCGACGACGCGGTCCGGCCGGGTGTAGACCGAGAGGCTGGTGCCGCGGGAGAACCCGACGACGGTCATGCCGACCTCCTCGGCCAGCTCGACGGCCGCCGCGCTGGGCGCGCTGACGGCCGCCAGCACGGGGACGCCGGCCATCGACGCCTTCTGGACCAGCTCGTAGGAGAGTCGGCCCGAGACCTGCAGCACGGCGCCGGTGAGCGGCACGAGCCCGTCTCGCAGCGCCCGGCCGAGCACCTTGTCGACCGCGTTGTGGCGCCCGACGTCCTCGCGGACGCACACGAGCTCGTCGTCGAGCAGCAGACCGGCGGCGTGCACGCCCCCGGTGCGGTCGAACAGCCGCTGCCGCTCGCGGAGCCGGTCGGGCAGCGCGAGCAGCGTGGCGAGCCGGACCCGGACCCCCGGGTCGGCGACCGGGTGGCTGCTGGTCCGGGCGAGCGCCTCGATCGACGACGTCCCGCAGATGCCGCACGAGGCCGACGTGTAGACGGCGCGCTCGCGCCGCTCCGGCGCACGTGCGCCGTCGCCGAGCCGGACGTCGACCGCGTTGTACTCGAGCAGCCCGCCGGCGTCCACGCCCGGTCCGTACCCGACCCGCAGCACCTGGTCGGCGCGGCTGATGACGCCCTCGGCCAGCAGCAGCCCGTGCACGAGGTCGACGTCGTCGCCCGGCGTGCGCATCGTCACCAGCCAGCGCTGACCGTCGAGCGAGATCTCCAGCGGCTCCTCGCCCGCGAGCGTGTCCGGCCGGCTCGTCCGGGTGCCGTCGGCGTGCAGGCGGACGGCGGGGGAGCGTCGCGTCGTCCGGGCCATGCCCAGGTGTCTAGCTGTACTCGGTCAGCACGTTGGTGACACGGATGTAGGGAGAAGGCCTCCATTCTGAGTGGTGTTCAACGTCACTCGAGGGAGGCCTTCTCTTGGTCCACCGTAATGCGCGGCTCGCTCCGGCCGGTCG
>NZ_WNXX01000019.1 GCF_009733795.1 Actinotalea caeni | reverse complement strand
GCGAGGCGCTGTCCCGGTGCCTGCGCACGCCGGCCGCGCTCGGCGACGTCGGCGCGCGGCTCGCCGCCGGCTGGCTCGCGCTCGACGCCGGCGACACCGCTGCGGCGGTCCGACACGCGCGCGACGCCGAGGACGAGGCCGGGCGTCGTCGCGACCCCGCGGGGCAGGTCGAGGCGCTGCAGCTGCACGCACTCGCCGAGCCCGCCGGCGCCGCAGCGCGGCTCGCCGAGGCCGCCGCGCTGTGGGACGGCGTCGGGAACAGCATCGGCGCGGGCGTCAACGCGCTGCTGCTCGCGCGGGTGCGGCGCGACCGCGACGGCGAGCGCGACGCCCGCCGCTGGTTGCGTGCGCTCGGCGTCTCCGACGCCGCCACCCGGGTCGCGGGCCCGCTGCGGGTGCTCGGCCCGGAACCGAGCGCCGAGGTGCAGGTGCGGGTGCTCGGACGGCTGGCGGTGCTGCGCGACGGCGTGCGACGCGCGCTCGCGCAGGCGCTGCTCGACGACGGGCGCCCCGCCGCCGCGGTGCCCTGGCACCTGGGCCTGGTCGCGGTGGACCCGTACGACGAGCCCGCGCACAGCGGCCTGCTCCGGGCGCTGCACGCCGACCGGCGGCACGGGCAGGTGCGGCGCCACTACGCCGACTACCGGGCGGCGATGCTCGAGCTCGGCAAGACCCCCGTGCCCTTGTACGACCTCCTCGGCACCGGCTGAGCACCGCCTCGCTCACGCGAGCTCGTACCCCCGTGCCGGGCTCGTACGGTGCACGCTACGAGCTCGGCACGAACGTACGAGCTCGCCGGCTGGCTGCGTCCCGGAGGTGGGATGTTCGACACCGGGCACACGAGCTCGCCGGCTGGCTGCGTCCCGGACGTGGGATGTTCGACACCGGGCGCACAGGCCTCCCCGCCCGCCCCGGCAGGCGCTCGACGCCACGCGACCTCGTACCCCCGCACCCAGCTCGTACGGTGCACGCTACGAGCTCGGCACGGACGTACGAGCTCGCCGGCCGACTCCAGGACCCGAAGGTTTCCCGAAGGGTGGCGCACCACCCTGGCGCGGTCCCGACAGGAGAGAGCCGTGCCCCACCTTCCGCGCTGCGCGCCGTACTTCGACCCGGTCTGACGCCCGACGGCGTCACCCCTGCTCGGCTGCCCGCTTGCGGCGCTTGCCCTCGTGCATGGCGGCCACCCGGGCCACCGGGATCTCGTGACCCTCGGCGACGACGTCGTCGGGCACGCGCTGCGGCGCGGGCAGCATCGTGGCCCAGGGGTCGCCGTCGAGCAGGGCGGGTGCGGAGCGGACCGTGAAGTCGGCGGGCACGACGTCGGGCAGGTCGTCCCAGCCCACCGGCCACGAGACGGGTGTCCCGGGGCGCGCCCGCGGGCTGTAGGCGCACGCGAGCGAGGCGCCGCCTGAGCGGGTGGAGTCGAGGAACACCTTCCCGCCGCGGTCGGCCTTGATGTAGGCGGTGGTCGCGACGTCGGGGTCGAGGCGCTCGGCCCGGGCGGCGAGCGCACGGGTCGCCGCCGCGGCGTCGGGCGGCGCGAGGTCGCGCACGGGGACGATCACGTGCACACCCTTGGAGCCCGACGTCTTGACCGCGCCGGCGAGGTCGGCGCCCGCGAGCGCCTCGCGCACCAGCAGCGCCGCGGCGACCGCCTGGTCGAAACCACCGCCCTCCGGCGGGTCGATGTCGAGCACGAGGTGCGTGACGCGCCCCGCGAGCACGTCGACCCGCTCCCCCTCGGCGACGTCGAGGTCGGGCAGCATCACCGTCGGGTGGTACTCCACCGCACGCTGGTTCGCGAGCCACAGGAGCGTGCGACGGTCCTCGCACACCGGGTAGTGGATCTCGCGGCGGCCGGCGTCGGACCACACGACGGCGCGACGCACGAAGTCAGGCGCGTGCTCCGGCAGGTTCTTCTGCATGAACGGCTGCTGCCGCGGCCGGGCCTTGACGACCGACAGCGGCCGACCGGCCAGCTCGCGCAGGATCGGCTCCGCGACCGCGTCGAGGTAGTCGACCAGGTCGCGCTTGGTGGCGTCGGCGCCGTCGAAGAGGGGCGTGTCGAGGCTGCTCAGCTCGACGCCGTCGCGGATCTCGACCTGCCGTGCGGTGGCCATGCCCTCAGCGTGCACCCCCGCGGCGTCCAGGGCCAGCCCCGTCCGGGGCGTCGGTCCCGCCGCACGCACCCGCCCGCTGCGCCACCATGAACCCATGACGATCACGATCGAGCGCAGGTTCTGCGGCCCCTCGACCTCCGGCAACGGCGGCTGGACCGCCGGCCTGCTGGCGCGGGCGCTGCGCGCCGCGACCGGCAACGAGGGCCCGGTGACGGTCCGGCTGTCGGCGCCACCGCCGCTGGACCGGCCGCTCGACGTCACCGTCGAGGCGGCGACCGACGACGGCGACGCGCTGCGCACCCCGATCGCGTCGCTGGTCGACGGCGGCACGGTCGTCGCGAGCGCGACCGCGGCGGCACCGCTGGACGGCGACCCGGTGCCGTTCGTGTCCCTCGACGCCGCCGCGGCGACGGCGGCGCACTACGTCGCGCCCGAGCGGCACCCGTTCCCGCGGTGCTTCGTGTGCGGCCCGGCCCGTGAGCCCGGCGACGGCCTGCGACTGACGCCGGGCCGGCTCGCGCCCGGTCTCACCGCGTGCGTGTGGCGGCCCGCGGACGCCCTCGACGGGTCGCGCGTCGGCGAGCCGTGGGTGTGGGCGGCGCTCGACTGCCCCGGCGGCTGGGCGAGCGAGCTGCTCGAGCGGCCGATGGTGCTGGGCACGATGACCGCGCACGTCGCGCACGTGCCGCTGCCAGAGCAGGCCTGCGTCGTCACCGGCCGGCTCGACCGCGCCGAGGGGCGCCGCAGCTGGACCTCGACCGCGCTGTGGAGCGCCGACGGCGAGCTTCTCGCGCAGGCGCGGGCGATCTGGGTGCAGGTCGACCCCGCGGTGTTCGACACGATCCTGGGCTGACGGCGGGGCTCAGCTCAGCAGCAGCCGCTCGATCCGCCGCGCGGTCACCGCGACACCGACCGCGCCGAGCACCAGCAGGTAGGCGACGTGAACGAGCAGCCCGGCGTGGAGGTCCCCCGTCATCAGCCCTCGCACCAGGTCGACCCCGTGGTAGAGCGGCGTCGCCCGCACGACCCACTGCAGGCCCTCCGGGTAGGTGCTCAGCGGGAAGAAGGTCGCGGAGAACAGGAACATCGGCAGCAGCGCCAGCTGCACGTACTCCAGGTGCGTCCAGCTGGTCATCCACGTCGTCACCGCCATCCCCACCGAGGCGAAGGCGAGCCCGATCAGCGTGCACGCGGGGATCGCCAGCAGCGCCCACGGGCTCGTGACGAACCCGGCGGCCCACGCGACCGCCAGGAACGCGGTCGAGTACAGCAGGCCGCGCAGCAACGCCCAGGAGATCTCGCCGACGGCGACGTCGACCGGGCGCATCGGGGTGCTGAGGACGGTGTCGTAGAGCTTGGCGAAGCGCAGCTTCCAGAACACGTTCTGCGTCGAGTCGTAGACCGCGCCGTTCATCGCCGAGGTCGCCATCAGCGCGGGGGCGACGAACACCGCGTAGGGAAGCGCCCGGCCGTCGACCTCGACCGTGCCGACGAGCGCGCCGATCCCGACGCCCATCGCGAACAGGTAGAAGACCGGCTCGAAGAACCCGGAGACGATCGTGAGCCAGTAGTGCTTGCCGGCACGCGCGTTGCGCTCGACCAGCGCCAGCGGCATCGCGAACGCGATCGGGAACGGCAGTCGAGGCCGAGACCGTCGGGCGGTGACCGTCGGCGCGCTCATGCCGTCATCCGGTGCCGCAGCGCCCGCACCGCGACCGCGTAGCCGCCGACCGCCCACAGCAGCAGGTAGCAGGTGTGCAGGAGGAAGGCACCGCCGTCGAGCCACAGCGGCGAGCCCTGGCCGAGCCCGAGCGCACGCGTGAGCGCCCCGGCGTGGGTGAGCGGGGACACCCACGCGACCGCCTGCAGCCAGCCCGGCAGCTGGGCGATCGGGAAGAACGTCCCCGAGAACAGGAACAGCGGCATGATGACGAACCGGCTCAGCACGTTGTAGCCCTGCTCCGACCGCACGAGGCAGGAGTAGCAGTAGACCGGCATCGCGAACGCGAGCCCGCACAGCATCGCGGCCGGCACCGCTGCGAGCACGCCCCAGCCCGACATCGCGCCGAGCGCCGTCGCAACGACCGCGAAGACCCCGCACACGATGGCGAGCCGGATCGTCACGTACGCGACGTGCCCGCGCACGAGGTCCTCCTCGCGCAGCGGCGTCGCGAGCATCGCCTGGTAGGTGCGGCGCCAGCGGATCGCGCCCATCACCGGGAACGTCGTCTCGGCGACGCCGGTCTGCATCGCCTGGGCGGCCAGCAGCCCGGTGGCGACGAAGGCGACGTAGGGCACGCCGAGGGCGGTGCGCTCGCCGGAGTCGACGAGCGCGCCCAGCCCCAGCCCCATGCCCGCGAGGTAGGCGAGCGGCGCCAGGAACGACGAGATCAGCGTGCCCTTCCAGATCCGTCGGTACACCGCCATCCAGTAGCCGAGGACGGCGCGCCAGCCGCCGCCGGCGGCGTGGCCGACGGCGGTGCGCACGGGTGTCGCGGTCGTCGTCACTCGATGAGGCTCCGTCCCGTCAGCCGGAGGAAGACGTCCTCCAGCGAGGCGCGGCGGACCAGGGAGGACATCGGGTGCACGCCGCGCGCGGTCACCTGCTCGAGCGCGGCGTCGCCGTCCTCGACGTAGAGCAGCAGCCGGTCGGCCAGCACCTCGACGCGCCCGATCCCGGCGACGTCGTCGGCACGCTCGGCGTGGTCGGCGACGTCGAAGCGCAGCTCGAGCACCTCCCGCGAGGCGTGCTCGCGGATCAGCGCGCGCGGCGACCCCTCGGCCACGATGCGCCCGGAGTCCATGACGACCAGTCGGTCGCACAGCTGCTCCGCCTCGTCCATGTAATGGGTCGTCAGCACGAGGGTGACGCCCTCGCGCTTGAGCCGGAACAGCCGGTCCCACAGGATGTGGCGCGCCTGCGGGTCCAGGCCGGTGGTCGGCTCGTCGAGCAGCAGGATCCTGGGGGTGTTGATGAGCCCGCGCGCGATCGTCAGCCGCCGCTTCATGCCGCCCGAGAGGTTCTCGACGAGCTCGTCGCGCTTGTCGACCAGCTGGGCGAACTCGAGCAGCTCCGCGGCGCGCTCCCGCACGGTGGCGCGCGGCAGCCCGAAGTAGCGGCCGTAGACCAGGAGGTTCTCGGTGACCGTGAGGTCGTTGTCGAGCGTGTCCTCCTGCGGGACCACCCCGAGCTGCGCCTTGATGCGGCTGGCGTCGGTCGCCGGGTCCATGCCGAGCACGCGGACCGTGCCGCCGGTCGCCGGTGACGTGCACGCGATGATCCGCATCGTCGACGTCTTGCCGGCGCCGTTGGGGCCGAGGAACCCGAACGACTCTCCCGGCGCCACCTCGACGTCGATCCCGTCGACGGCCGTGAAGGCGCCGTAGGTCTTGCGCCGCCCGACCGCCTGGATCAGCGGGGCGTCGTCGTTCATGCGCCGCAGGCTAGCGTGCTAGCAATTCGTGGTCCAACGGATTTACACCAGGCGGGCGAGCACGACCGGCGCACGGCCCGGCAGCTCGCCGACCAGCGCCGCCGACCCCTCCTCCAGGTCGCCGTCGGCCACCGGCTGCGGCAGCCGCTCCAGCACGACGTCGACGCCCTCGCCACCGGTGCCCCGCACCGTCATCGTCTTCTCGACCGGCTCGGTCGTGCCGTCGCCGAGGTCGCGCACCAGGTCGGCCTCGCGCCCCGCCCCGACGACGGTACGCCGCAGCACCTCGAGGTAGACCGGGTCGCCGACCGCGTCGTAGACGTAGCGCGTGCCGAGCACCGAGTGCTCGAGCGTGCCGACCAGGTGCTCCGCACCGCCCTCGAGCGGCTCGGCGCGGTAGGAGAACGCCAGCTGCCACAGGCGCTCGTCGCCGGTGTCGACGAGCAGGGTCTCCAGCCCGACCTCGCCCGCGGGGTCGTCGAGGCGGAACGTCGCCACCCGCCGCGGCCGCGGCGGTACGACGCCGTCGTACCAGTCCTGCTCGGGCAGCCAGGCGGCGACGAGCTCGGCCTTGGTCGGGGTCAGGGTGGCCTTGTGGAGGATCGCCATGCGGGTCAGCCTAGGGCGAGCGCCTCAGCGCCGACGGCGGTGGTCGCGCCGGTGGTGCCAGCGCAGGTCGTCCGGCAGGTCCTGGGCCTCGCAGATCGCCGCCCACACGGCACCGGGCGGCTCGCCGTCCGCGAGCGCCTGCTCCGCCGTGCGGTGGTCGAGGGCACCCAGCACGAGGTCGGCCGCCACCGACGTCGCGCGCGCGCCGAACGCCGCCTCCATGGCCGCTCGCAGCTCCGAGTGCTTCACGGGACGAGCCTAGGCGGATCGACCGACCTCGCCGCGCGGCGAGGCGTACATTGGGCGGATGGGCGAGGACGCCGCAGCAGGTCCCCCGGGGCCCGACGACGGGCTGTCGGGCGCGGCCACGACCCCGATGGACGAGCAGCAGCGCGCGGCGCTGGCGCAGGCCGCCGACTGGGTGGGTCGCGAGGTGCACGCCGTCGGGCTGGGGAGCACCGACGACGGCCGGCCGTGCGTCGTCGTGCACGCCGGGCCCCACGCCCCCGACCTGCCGCGCGAGGTCAACGGGCTGCCGGTCCAGGTCGTGACGTCGGGGCCGATCCAGGCGCAGGACGCCGGGGACCCGCCTCCCGGCTGATCCCCGGCGTCGCCGCGGGTCAGGCCCGGCTCACGGCCACAGCCGCACCCCGAGCGCCACCTGCACGGTCGCGATCGGGTTGAGGATCGTCGCCACCGCCGAGCCCGCGAACAGCAGCCCGACCGGGCGGTTCTCCCAGTCGAGCACCAGCGACCCGCTGTCGCCGCCGGCCGACATGGTGGTCGTGATGATCTGGTTGCAGAACCGGGCGACCTTGCCGCCGCCGTAGCCCACGTTGACCGTCGCGTTCACCGCCGTCACCCGCCCGGTCGTGAAGTGGGTCGTGCGGCCCGTCTTCTTCACCAGCTGCCCGACCGGCGCGGCGGTCGCCGCCGTCGTCGGGTAGCCGGACCAGTAGATGTCGCGGTCGATCGTGTCGAACGGCACCTCGGCGATCGCGGCGTCGACGTAGTTGCACGTGCCGTCGAACCGGATCGGCACGTAACGCGCGAGCCGACCGATCGCGTCGGCCGGGCCACCGCCGTCGAACACGCCCGGCTGGTAGACCGGGTCGCCGATCTGCGCGTCGTTGCTGTTGGCGAGGACGTGGTTGTTGCTGAGGACGTAGTAGCGCGGCGGCATGCCCGGCAGCGGCGCGATGTCGTAGCAGCCCGCCCCGATCGTGCCGGCCGTCACCTTCGGGTGCCCCACGCTGTAGCCGGGGCGCACCGGCCTCACGCGGCTGGCGAGCGTCTGGGCGTCGACGGCGCGCAGCGGCTCCGCCGGTGCCTCGCCGCCGGCCACCAGGTGGCCGACCTCCAGGACGTCGGTCGGCGTGTTGTCGACCGTCTTGGTGACACGGTCCGCAGGTCGCAGCATGTCCGCGGGCACCTTGTGACTGACCAGCACCATGATGCTGGGCGTGTCGGACATGACGCCGTCGGTGATCTTGTGGCCGAGCGCCACGCCGACGACGTTGGGCTTGTCGAGGAACTTGTCCTCGGCCGTCGCGAGCGCGTCGGTGAGCCCCTGCAGCTCGCTTGGTACCGCCGTCGCCTCCGCGTCGAAGAGCTCGTGCTCGTGCATGGTCGTTCCTCCCTGAGGGCAGGGCGTTCGGGTCCCCACCCCGTCGTGGTTCGTGTACCCGGAAGGAGGGCGCGGCCGTCGGGGGTGATACCGCACCCGTCGTGTCGGCGCCGCAGGTGAGAATGGGTCGATGACATCGACCGGCGCCTCCGCGGACCCGCTGGCGCCCTTCTCGGCGCCCACCCGCGCGTGGTTCGAGGGCGCGTTCGACGCGCCCACGCAGGCGCAGGCGGGCGCGTGGGAGGCGATCGCCTCGGGCGAGCACGCGCTGGTCGTCGCGCCCACCGGGTCCGGCAAGACGCTCGCGGCGTTCCTCGCGGCGATCGACCGGTTGCTGACCGAGCCGCCCCCCGAGGACCCGCAGCGGCGCTGCCGCGTGCTGTACGTCTCGCCCCTGAAGGCGCTGGCGGCCGACGTCGAGCGGAACCTCCGGTCGCCGCTGGTGGGCATCACCGCCGCGGCGACGGCGCAGGGCGTGCCTGTCGCCGACGTGCGGGTCGGGGTGCGCACGGGCGACACCCCGCCGAACGAGCGCCGCACCTTCGCGACCAAGCCGCCCGACGTCCTCATCACGACGCCGGAGTCGCTGTTCCTGGTGCTCACCTCCGCCGCTCGTGCCGGCCTGGCCGGCGTCGAGACGGTCATCGTCGACGAGATCCACGCGCTGGCGGGCTCCAAGCGGGGCGCTCACCTGGCGCTGTCGCTCGAACGTCTCGACGACCTGCTCGACCGGCCGGCGCAGCGGGTCGGGCTGTCCGCGACCGTGCGGCCGGTCGAGACCGTCGCCTCGTTCCTCTCCGGTGCCCGCCCGTTGTCCGACGGCGGCCGCACCACGCGCGTGGTGCAGCCGCCCTCGAGCAAGGAGCTGCGCATCGACGTCGTCGTGCCGGTGCCCGACCTCGCCGACATCCCGAGCGCGCCCGCGCCGGGTCGCGACGGGTCGGGCGAGCCCGATCTCTCGGGCGCCGCGGCAGGTCCGCTCGTCTCCGACGAGCCGCCGAGCGGGTCGATCTGGCCGCACGTGACCGAGCGGGTCGTCGACCTGATCACCTCCCACCGCTCGACGATCGTGTTCACCAACTCGCGCCGCAGCGCCGAGCGGCTGACGGCGCGGATCAACGAGGTGCAGGCGGCCCGGCTCGCCGAGGCCGCGGGCGAGGGCGAGTCGACGACGGAGACCGCTGAGCCCCTGGATCCCGGCAGCACGTGGCCGGCGCAGGTGACCGCGCAGTCCGGTGCGGGGATGCCGGTGCCCGCGGAGGCCGTCATCGCGCGTGCGCACCACGGCTCGATGAGCCGCGAGCAGCGCACCAGCATCGAGTCGGCGCTCAAGGCCGGCACGCTCAGGGCGGTCGTCGCGACGAGCTCGCTCGAGCTCGGCATCGACATGGGTGCGGTCGACCTGGTCGTCCAGGTCGGGTCGCCGCCGTCGGTCGCGAGCGCGCTGCAACGCATCGGTCGCGCCGGCCACCAGGTCGGCGCGGTCTCGCACGGCGTCGTGCTGCCGACCCACCGGGGCGACCTGCTGGCGGCCGCGACGTCGTCGGTGCGGGCGCGCGAGGGGCACATCGAGTCGATCACGGTGCCCGCCAACCCGCTGGACGTGCTCGCGCAGCAGGTGGTCGCGATGGTCGCGACGCAGGAGTGGGAGGTCCCCGCCCTGCTGCGCCTCGTGCGGCGGGCGAGCCCGTTCGCGCAGGTGAGCGACGCCGTCGTGCACGCGGTGCTCGACATGCTCGCCGGCCGCTACCCGAGCGAGGACTTCGCCGAGCTGCGCCCACGGATCGTGTGGGACCGCGTCGCCGACGTCGTCAGCGGCCGCCCGGGAGCGCTGCGCCTGGCCGCCACGAGCGGCGGCACGATCCCCGACCGCGGCCTGTACGGCGTCTACGTGGTCGGCGGCGACGGCGCCGCCGCGTCGGGCAACCGCCGCGTCGGCGAGCTCGACGAGGAGATGGTCTACGAGTCGCGCGTGGGCGACACCTTCACGCTCGGCTCCTCGACCTGGCGCATCGAGGACATCACGCCCGACCGGGTGCTGGTCTCCCCCGCGCCCGGCCTGCCCGGGCGGCTGCCCTTCTGGAAGGGCGATGCGCCCGCGCGGCCCGCCGAGCTCGGTGCGGCGATGGGCGCGATGATGCGCGAGGTCGAGCAGGCCCGGTTCGCGCCCGAGGCGCTCGACGGCTGGGGGCTGGACGACTGGGCGCGCGACAACCTGCTGACCTACATGCGCGAGCAGGAGGAGACCGCGGGACGGCTCGCGACCGACAAGGTGCTCGTCGTCGAGCGGTTCCGCGACGAGCTGGGCGACTGGCGCGTCGTCATCCACTCGCCGTACGGCGCGGCGGTGCACGCTCCGTGGTCGCTCGTGCTCGGTGCCCGGCTGCGCGACCGGTACGGCATGGACGTCGCGGCGATGCACTCCGACGACGGCATCGTGCTGCGGCTGCCGGACACCGAGTCGGCGTGGGGGCTCGACACCGCCTGGCAGGCCGAGAACGACGAGGAGGGGCGCCAGGACGCACCGGGCGCGGGTGACCTCGGCGCCGACGACCTGCTGCTCGACCCCGAGACGCTGCGCGGCGAGGTGGTCGCGGCGCTGAGCGGCTCCGCCCACTTCGCGGCACGGTTCCGGGAGGCGGCGGCCCGCTCGCTGCTGCTGCCCCGCCGCCGGCCCGACCGCCGCCAGCCGCTGTGGCAGCAGCGGCAGCGCGCCGCGCAGCTGCTCTCCGTCGCCTCCTCCTACCCCGAGTTCCCGGTGGTGCTGGAGGCGGTGCGGGAGTGCCTGCAGGACGACTTCGACGTGCCCGCGCTGGAGCGCCTGATGTCCGACGTCCGGGCGCGGCGGGTGCGGGTCGTGGAGGTCACGACGCCGTCCCCGTCGCCGTTCGCGCAGTCGCTGCTGTTCTCCTACGTCGCGCAGTTCCTCTACGAGGGCGACGCCCCGCTGGCGGAACGGCGCGCGGCGGCGCTCACGCTCGACCCCACGCTGCTGTCGGACCTGCTCGGCGAGGGGCTGACCGACGTCGCCGACCTGCTCGACGTCGGTGCGCTCGCCTCGGTCGAGGCGGAGGTCGGGCTGCGGACCGAGGGCATCCGGGCGAAGGACGCGGAGGGCGTGCTCGACCTCGTGCGGCTGCTCGGGCCGGTGCCGACGGCGGAGCTCGCGGCGCGGGCGGTCGACCCCGAGGCCGTCGAGGGCTGGCTGATCGACCTGGCCTCGGCGCGCCGGGTGATCCCGGTACGGGTCGCCGGCGAGCAGCAGTGGGCGGTCGTCGAGGACGCCGGGCGGCTGCGCGACGCGCTCGGGGTGGCGCTGCCGGTGGGGCTCCCCGAGGCGCTGCTGGAGCCGGTGCCGGACGCGCTCACCGACCTCGTGCGACGGCACGCCCGCACGCACGGACCGTTCCGCGCGGGCGAGGTCGCGGCGCGGTTCGGCCTCGGCGTCGGTGCGGTGCTGCCCGTGCTCACGGGGCTGGCCGACCGCGGGCTCCTCGCCTCCGGGACGCTGCGACCCGCCGACGCGCACACGCCCGAGAGCGCGGCGCTGCCGGGCCCGGACTTCTGCGACGCCGACGTGCTGCGCCGCATCAGACGCCGCTCGCTCGCCGCGCTGCGCGCGGAGGTGGAGGCGGTGCCGCCCGCCGCGCTCGGGGTGTTCCTGCCGCGCTGGCACCACGTCGGGCGGCTGCGCGGGGTCGACGGCGTCCTCGCTGCGGTCGACGCCCTCGCCGGCACCCCGGTCGCCGCGTCCGCGCTGGAGAGCCTCATCCTGCCGGCGCGGGTGCGCGACTACCGGCCCGACATGCTCGACGAGCTGACCGGAGCAGGCGAGGTGGTGTGGGTCGGCGCCGGGTCCGGGCCGGGCTCCGACGGCTGGGTCACGCTGCTGCCGGCCGACGCCGTCGCCGACCTGGCCCCCGACCTCGGCGAGCTCACCCTCACCGAGGTGCACGAGGCGGTGCTGGACGCGCTCGGACCGGGCGGTGGCCGGTTCGCCCGCGACGTCGTCGAGCACGTGCGATCGACCTGGCAGGGCGACCTCGCGCCGTCGGGGTCCGACGTCGTCGAGGCGCTGTGGGAGCTCGTGTGGGCCGGCTGGGTCACCAACGACACGCTCGCGCCGCTGCGCGCGCGGCTCGGCGTGGCGCCACGGCCCGGGACCCGGGTGCCCCGGCGACCGCGAGCGCGCTCGCTGCGCACGACCGCGCTGCGGACCGCGGCTCTCGGCGGTGGCACGACGACCGTGACGGCGACGCCGCCGGAGGCGGTCGGCCGCTGGAGCCTCGTGGGAGCACGCGCCGACGACGGCCGCCGACGCACCGCCCGCGCGCTGTCGCTGCTCGACCGCGACGGCGTCGTCGTGCGCGGCACCGTCCCCGAGACGCTGGCCGGCGGGTTCTCCACGGTCTACACGGTGCTGTCGCGCGCCGAGGAGAACGGCCAGGTGCGGCGCGGCTACTTCGTCGAGGGCCTCGGCGCCGCGCAGTTCGCGCTGCCGGACGCCGTCGAGGCGCTGCGCTCCGACGCGCGCGACGTCGCGACCGCACCGGCGATGCTGCTGGCCGCGACCGACCCCGCCAACCCCTACGGTGCCGCGCTGCCGTGGCCCGAGCCGGTGGGCGTCGTCGAGGAGCGCAGCGGTCACCGACCCGGCCGGAAGGTGGGCGCGAGCGTCGTGCTCGTGGCGGGCGAGCCGGTGCTGTACCTCGAGCGCGGCGCGAAGACGCTGCTGTCGTTCACCGCGGAACCGGGGCTGCTCGCGATCGCCGCGGAGGAGCTGGCCAGGCACGCACGCGCCGGTGCGCTGGGGCGGTTCACGGTCAGCCGGGCCGACGGCGGATCCGCCCTCGCCTACGCCTCCCCGCTGACCGACGCGCTCACCGGAGCCGGGTTCATCGCGACGCCGCGCGGGCTGCGGCTGCGCAGCTGAGATGCCCGAGGGTGATGTCGTCCTGCGCACCGCGCGGCGCCTGACGCAGGCGCTCGCGGACGGGCCGCTGGTGCGCGCCGAGCTGCGGTGGCCGAGCGTCGCGGGCTACGACCTCACGGGGCGCCGGGTGCTGGAGACCGTCAGCCACGGCAAGCACCTGCTCACCCGGCTCGACGACGGCCGCACCCTGCACACCCACCTGCGGATGGAGGGCACGTGGCAGATCCGGCGGACGGTGACGCCGCCGGAGCCGTGGCGCCGGCACACGGTGCGGGTCGTGCTCGCGACCGCGCGCTGGACGTGTGCGGGCATCTCGCTCGGGATGGTCGACCTGGTGCCCACCGAGGCGGAGCACACGGTCGTGGGGCACCTCGGGCCGGACCTCATGGCCGACGACGTCGACGTCGCGACCGCGGCGGCGAACCTGCGCGCGCAGGGCGGGCGTGCCGTCGGCGAGGTGCTGCTCGACCAGACGGTCGCGGCGGGCATCGGGACCGTCTACGTCGCCGAGACGCTGTGGACGCTGCAGATCAACCCGTGGCGGCCGGCAGCCGAGGTGGAGGACCCGGAGGCGGTGATGCGGACGGCGGCGTTCCTCATGCGGCGCAGCGCGGACGCGCGCACGATGACCGCCACCGGCGACCCGCGGCCCGGGCGTGACACGCACGCGTACGGGCGCGCGGACCGGGAGTGCCGTCGCTGCGGAACCCCGATCCGGGAGGGCAGGCTCGGACGCCCGCCGACGGATCGCGTGACGTTCTGGTGCCCGAGGTGCCAGCCGCGCTAGCGGACGCTGGCGAGTTCGTCGGTGCGCGTGGTGAAGTCGGGCGGGAGCACGTCGGGGATCGTGATGCCCTCGAGCAGGGCGACCCGGTCGGAGACCTCGCGCAGCACGACCGAGACCGGGAGGTCGAGCGCGTCGCAGATCGCGAAGAGCAGCTCGGAGGAGGCCTCCTTCTGACCCCGCTCGACCTCGGACAGGTAGCCGAGCGAGACACGGGCGGCGGAGGAGATCTCCCGCAACGTCTTGCCCTGGCGCTGGCGGGCAGCACGGAGCACGTCCCCGATCTGCTGACGGAGCACGATCATCGGTCTGCCCTCCCCTCGCGACTGCTTCTGACTCGTCTTCTGCTTGCGCCGACCTGCCGGTGCGGCCGATCCGTTGGTCCTACGGTACCCCGCCGCTGTGACGGTGGGGTTTCGGACGGCATCCAACGCCCGCGGGACGGGACGCAGGCTGCCCGCGTATCGCCGCGGCAGCGTGTTCTTCATCATCGACAGGCACAACGCCTCGACCGCCCGGGATGTTCCCCGGCGCCCCCTCAGCCCGCCTCCGGCAGCACGGTCGCGCGCAGCAGCGCGGTGGCGACGAGGACGGTCGCGGTGCGCAGCGCGTCGCGGCTGCCGGCCATCCGCAGCCCGCGGACCGCGGTGCGGCCCGCCGTCGTGACGGCCACGAAGACCGTCCCGACGGGCTGCCCGTGCTGCGTGTACGGACCCGCGACGCCGGTGGTCGCGAGACCGACGGCGGCCCCGAGCCGGTGCCGGACGCCGTCGGCCATCTGCCGGGCGACGTCGGGGGCGACGGGTCCGCGCGCCTCGAGCAGGGCGGCGTCGACGCCGAGCAGCGCGCCCTTGAGATCGGTCGCGTAGGCGACGACCCCGCCGCGCACGACCGCCGACGCGCCGGGCACGCCGACGAGGTGCGACGTCAGCGCTCCCCCGGTGAGGGACTCGGCGACCGCGACGGTCAGGCCGGCGCGCGCGAGCGCCGCGACGACGTCGTCGGGGCCGGCCACGGGCTCAGTCCCCCGGTGCGTCGCCCGTGCGCACGATGCGCCAGGCCTTCATGACGTAGTCGAGCGCGGTGACGACGGCGACGAGCACGGCGGCGTAGACGATGACGAGGCCGAGCGTGTGCACCCAGCCACCCACCGTGGCGCCGAGCAGCCCGACCCAGTCGGGCAGCAGCACCGAGAGCCCGACCATCTGGAGCACGGCCTTGAGCTTGCCGCCGCGCGAGGGTGCCATGAGGTGCCTGCGCGACAGCGCACCCTTGAGGATCGCGATGCCGATCTCGCGCACCGTGATGACGATCGTCACCCACCAGCCGAGCTCACCGATCATCGACAGCAGCACGACGGCGGCGATCACCAGCGCCTTGTCGGCGAAGGTGTCGGCCATCGTGCCGAACCGGGTGATCAGGCCGCGCTTGCGGGCGATCTGGCCGTCCCAGCGGTCGGTGAGGGCGGCGAGCACGAACGCGGCGGTCGCCCAGATGCGCGACGTCGTCGTCTGCTGCCACAGCAGCACGCCGACCACGGGCACCAGCAGGATGCGGAGCATGGTGAGAGCGTTGGGGAGGTTCCACACCGACGGCGGTGCCGCCACCTCTCGCTCAGACACCTCTCCAGGCTAGCGGCAGGAACGGGCGGCGCCGACCCCGACGGGGGTGGACGGCGGGTGCCCGCGACGACCTAGACTCGCGTCCGTGTCGCAGCCGCCTGCCCGCCGCCGACGTCGCCGGGCCCGGAGCCTGACCCACGTCCCGCCCGCGGCACGGCTGCCGATGACGCTCGTGCTGCTGCTCGTGCTCGCCGGCGGCGTCGCCGCGCTGGCGGCGCTGTCGCCGTGGCGCCCCGGTGCGGAGCCGAGCCCGACCGCGACGGCCGCGCCCACGACGCCACCGGTGACCGAGGAACCGTCCGAGGAGCCGAGCGAGCCGGCGACGCCCGAGGCCGAGGACGCCGTCTTCACGATCGGCGCCGTCGGCGACGTGCTGCCGCACGACACCCCCATCCGCACCGCACGCGACGACGCCGGCGGGTCGGGCTACGACTTCCGCCCGATGCTCGAGGCGACCCGCCCCTGGAGCGAGGGCGTCGACCTCATGCTGTGCAACTTCGAGGTGCCGCTGTCGATGCCGGGCGAGACGCCGTCGGGCTACCCGAGCTTCGGGGCCCCGAGCGAGCTGGTGGGCAACCTGGTCGATCTCGGCTACGAGGGCTGCTCGACCGGGACCAACCACACGCTGGACCGCGGTGCCGACAACGCGATGTACACGCTCGACGTGTTCGACGAGGAGGGTCTCGGACACGCCGGCTCGGCGCGGTCGCAGGAGGAGGCGGACGCACCGCAGCTCTACGTGCTCGAGCGCGGCGGCCAGACGATCACGGTCGCGCAGATCGGCGGCACCTACGGCACCAACGGCATCCCGATCCCCGCGGACACCCCCTGGGTGGTCTCGGCGTTCAGCCCGGACATCATGAACCCGGGCGACTACGACCCCAGCAGCCTGATCGCGCAGGCGACCGCTGCGCGCGAGGCGGGCGCGGACCTCGTGGTCGCGACCATCCACTGGGGCGTCGAGTACCAGCTGGCGCCCAACGTCGAGCAGGAGGCGATGGCGCAGGCGCTGGCGGAGTCGGGCCAGATCGACCTGGTCGTCGGCACCCACCCGCACGTGCCGCAGCCCTACGCGCTGCTCGACGGCGGCCCGGACGGGTCGGGCATGTGGGTCGCCTGGTCGCTCGGGAACTTCATCTCCAACCAGGACTCGAACTGCTGCATCGGCCAGACCGCGACCGGTCTGTTCATGACGGCGACCGTCACCAAGCCGGTGGACGGCCCGGCGCGCGTCACGGACATGGGCTGGACCCCGATCACGGTCGACCGGGTGGGCCAGCAGCGCGCCTACCCGCTCCTCGACCTCGTCGACGGCGAGCGCCCGGGCATCCTGCAGCTGTCGGAGGGCACGCTGCGGCAGCGGCTCGCCGAGGTCGAGGCGATCATGGCGGACTCGACCGGCGCGGAGTTCCCGCTGCTGGACACGCCCTCCACCCCGACCGGCGACCGCCCCGAGGTGCTCCCCCGGGTGGACTGAGCGGTCACGCCTCCGCGACCGGCCTCCCCACGACCAGGTCGTCGCGCACCGAGGCGGGGACCGCGCGGCCGAGCGCGGCGTCGGGCTGGAGGCCGAGCGCGTCGAGGACCGTGCTGAAGAAGCACCGGGCAGCGGCGGCGAGCACGACGTCGACGACCTCGCCGTCGTCGAGACCGGCCGACCGCAGCGCGGCGACGTCGTCGGCGGTGACGTCGGCACCGCCGCGCCCCACCTTCTCGGCGAAGGCGACGACCGCGAGGTCGGTCGCGTCCACGCCGTCGCCCTCCTCGCCGTCGAGGAGCCGCCGCAGCCCGGCCTCCCCGACCACCCGCTCGGCGAGGACCTTGCCGTGCGCGAGCGAGCAGTAGCTCGACCGCAGCCCGCGCGCGGCGCCGAGCGTGGCCAGGTGGTAGCGGCGCGGCCCCGCCGCGGACCGCACCGCGCCCGCGAGGCCCTCCCACGCGTGGTGCACCTCGGGCCGCTGGCCGAAGACCAGGTCGTAGGCGGGGACGTACCCCATCGCCGCGCGGTCGTCGGCGACGACCTGCGCGCCGGCGCCGGTCAGGTCCTCGGGATCGGGCAGGTCGACGAACGCCATGACGTGCTCCTTCGGCGAGCGGTCACCGCCGCTCCTGCGAGGAGTATCCGCCTGCCCGCGGCGTGGCGTCAGGCCGTCGGCACGCTCACCCGCGGTCGGTGAGGCTCCAGGCGTCCTCGGAGTCGTCGTCGCCGTCGTGGTAGTCGACGGCCTCCTCGACCCCCTCGGGAGCGAGCGGGTCGTCGTCGGCGTCGTCGCCACGGCTCGGGCCCGGACCGTCACCGCGCAGCATCGCCAGCGTCGCGGCGAGGTCGTCGGGCTGCACGAGCACGTCGCGGGCCTTCGACCCCTCCGAGGGACCGACGATCTCGCGCGACTCCAGCAGGTCCATGAGCCGCCCGGCCTTCGCGAACCCGACGCGCAGCTTGCGCTGCAGCATCGAGGTCGACCCGAACTGCGTCGAGATGACGAGCTCGGCCGCCTGGATGAGCAGCTCGAGGTCGTCGCCGATGTCCTCGTCGACCTGCTTCTTCGTCGCCGCGACCGTGACGTCGTCACGGTACGTCGGCTTCATCTGCTCCTTGACGTGCTGGACGACCGCGTGCACCTCGGACTCGCTCACCCACGCGCCCTGCACCCGCATCGGCTTGCTCGCGCCCATCGGGAGGAACAGCGCGTCACCCTGGCCGATGAGCTTCTCGGCGCCGGGCTGGTCGAGCACCACGCGGGAGTCGGCGAGCGACGACGTCGCGAACGCCAGCCGCGACGGCACGTTGGCCTTGATCAGCCCGGTGACGACGTCGACGCTCGGCCGCTGCGTCGCGAGCACCAGGTGGATGCCGGCCGCGCGCGCGAGCTGCGTGATGCGCTGGATCGACGCCTCGACGTCGCGCGGCGCGACCATCATGAGGTCGGCGAGCTCGTCGACGATCACCAGCAGGTACGGGTAGGGCGTGAGCACGCGCTCGGAGTTCTCGAGCGGCTTGACCTTGCCCGCCCGGATCGCCGCATTGAAGTCGTCGATGTGCTTGTAGCCGAACTGCGCCAGGTCGTCGTAGCGGGCGTCCATCTCGCGCACGACCCAGTCGAGCGCCTCGGCGGCCTTCTTCGGGTTGGTGATGATCGGCGTGATCAGGTGCGGGATGCCCTCGTAGATGGTCAGCTCGACCCGCTTGGGGTCGACCAGCACCATCCGCACCTCCTCGGGCGTCGCGCGCATCATGATCGAGGTGATCATCGAGTTGACGAAGCTCGACTTGCCGGCGCCCGTGGCGCCCGCGACGAGGATGTGCGGCATCTTCGCGAGGTTCGCGACGACGTAGCCGCCCTCGACGTCCTTGCCGACGCCGATGACCATCGGGTGCTCGTTGCGCCGCGCCGGGGCGCTGCGCAGCACGTCGCCCAGCGCGACCGTCTCGCGGTCGGCGTTGGGGATCTCGATGCCGATCGCCTTCTTGCCGGGGATCGGCGAGAGGATCCGGACGTCGGCGCTCGCCACCGCGTAGGCGATGTTCTTGCTCAGCGCCGTCACGCGCTCGACCTTGACGCCGGGGCCGAGCTCGACCTCGTAGCGCGTGACCGTCGGCCCGCGGGTGAACCCGGTGACCTGGGCGTCGACGTCGAAGTCGGTGAGCACCGCCGTCAGCGCCTCGACGACGCGGTCGTTGGCGGGCGAGCGGGTCTTGTGCGGGGTGCCGTGCGCGAGCACCTCGTCGCTGGGCAGCGTGTAGACGAGATCGGGCGCGAGCGTGAGCTGCTCGGCCCGCTGCGGCAGCGGCTTGGTCGGCGGCGGCGCCAGCTCCTCCTTGCCGGGGGCGGCCTCGAGCACCTCGGTGAGCCCGGTGACGTCGGTCGGCACCTCGCGGTCCTCGGGACGCTCGAACGCCTCGTCGCCACGGAAACCGCCGTCCTCGACGGCGGGGGCGGTGTCGGCCTTGCGCTTGCGCGGCTTCCTGGCCGGGCGGGCCTCGACCTGCGCGGGCTGGTCGGGCTCGGCGGTGTCGGTCTCGTCCTCGACGTCGTTGCCGGAGATCCAGTCGACGGCCTGCCGGAACCGGCGCGGGATCGCGGCGACCGGGGTCGCGGTGAGCACGAGCAGGCCGAACACGCCCAGCAGCACCATGACCGGCACGGTCACGTACGGCGTGAGCGCCGTGGAGAGCGGGTTGGCGGCGACCCAGCCCAGCAGGCCGCCCGCGTCGAACACGCCCTGCCAGTCCGGCGGGTCCGGGAGCCCGGAGGCGACCGCGACGATGCCCGCGACCGCGGTGAGGATCGCCGTGAAGCCGATCGCCATGCGGCCGTTGACCTCGGGACGGTCCGGGTGGCGCATCAGCCGCACCGCGAAGAACAGCAGCAGCAGCGGCACGATGATGCCCAGGATGCCGAGCGCGCCCGCGATCGCGGCGTGGATGATCTCGCCCGCGGCGCCGGAGAGCCCGAACCACTCGCGGACGGCGACGACGACGGCGAGGGCGAGCAGCAGGAACGCCGCGCCGTCGCGGCGGTGCGCGGGGTCGAGACCCTTCGCGCTGCTCCCGACGCTGCGGGCGGTGCCACCGGCCACGTGCGCTGCTCCCATCCAGATGCCCTTGAGGATGCGCACGGGCAGCGCGGGCCGGTCCGGGCGCGCCGGCGTGCGGCTGCTGGTCTTGCGCTGACCGGGTCGCGACGAGCCCGACGACGCCCTGGCGGCGTTCGTCGTGGTCTTCTTGCGTCCTGGTGCGGCGCTCCGTGCGGGGGAAGACGTACGGGTCGCCATCGTGTCTGTGGCCTCCTACCCAGGCGTGTCGGCAGGCACACCTGACGGGTTCCACTCAACCATCCGCCGCCGCCCCCGGCCTGGAGCGACACCCGCCTGGGGCGGATCCGGAGCAGCGTCGCCGCGGTGCAGCTGCACCCGGTCGCGGAGCGCGCGAGCGTTCTCGAGGCGTCGGGGTTCAGGCCGTGGCCGGCACCCCGCCTGGCTGCCGCCGTCGCAGCAGCACGATCGCGACCACCGCGAGCGCGGCGACGATCGCCGCGAGCCCGATGACGGTCGAGGACGGCTCGTCGGCGAGCCGGCCGACGGCGATCCACACCAGGCCCCACACCATCGCCAGGGCGAGAGCGATGCGGCCACCCGCGCGGCGCGCCAGCAGCGCGGCCACGACGACGGCCGCGGCGAGCACGGCGACACCGAGCACGTCGGCGGCCACGCCGTCGATCTCGACGCCCGAGGCCGCGAGCGCGGCGGCGGTGTTCGCGCACGTCGCGACGGCGACCCAGCCGGTGTAGAGGCCCACGGTGCCGTCGACGACGACCCGCTCCAGGGGCGTGCGCGCCGGGTGCTCGCTCAGCCGCACCAGCGCGACACCGAGCACGACCATGAGGACGGCGATGACGACGACGCTCGGCCAGATCCAGCCCTGCTGCGTGACGAGCAGCCAGGTCGCGTTGAGGAGCATCGAGACCGCGACCAGCCACCCGGTGCGCCGCGTCCGCTCGGTGGCGGCGTTCGCGGGGAACCACTGCCAGACGGTGTAGGCGAGCAGGCCGAGGTAGATCACCGACCAGATCGAGAAGGCCGGGCCCGCCGGGGCCAACGGTGTCGCCTCGTCGGACAGGGCGCCGCCGGCGCTCTCCTCGACACGGGTGCCGATCAGCCCGGTGCCGACGAGGGTGCCGGCGAGGCACGCCACCTCGCTGACGGTCACGACGATCTGGCGCAGGCGGTCACGGGACGTCACGGTGGTCATGCGGCCACGCTAGGCGAGGACGCGCGACGCCGCCTGCTCAGACCCGGGGGTCCGGCTCAGGCGGTCAGCAGGCCGATCCCGGCCGTGAGCAGGCCGGCGACCAGGAAGGCGGCGCCGACCCCGAGGAGCACCACCCAGCGGTTCGGGCTCGTGCGACCGGTGCCGATCGCCGAGAAGAAGAACCCCATCGGCATGACGATCGCGGCGACGAGCACGCCGCTGCGCGCGAGCCACTGCCAGGCGCCGGTCAAGGAGGTGGCCTCGGTCAGCAGCAGGCACAGGAGCCCGAGCACGATGAACACACCGGCGTGGGCGTGACCCGCGCGGAAGAACGCCTTCTGGAAGTCGGTCGCGGCGAGCCTGCCGACCACGATCGTGTAGAGCAGCCGGCCGCCGGTGGCGACCGTCGTCGCGGCGACCAGGGCGATCCCCGCCGTCGTGCGCGCCGCGTCGCTGAGCTCGATCATCGCTTCCTCCGAGGTCGTCGCCCCCGATTCTGACAGTGTGAGGATCCAATCCTGACACTGTTAGGAAACTCCGTCAAGACGGTAGGGTCGCGCCATGCCCCGCCCTCGCCAGTACGACGACGCACTGCGTACGCGGCTGCTGGAGGCCGCCTCCGTCGCGCTGGCCGACGCCGGCGCCGAAGGCGTCTCGCTGCGCGCGGTGGCGGCGGCGGCCGGCACCACCACCGCGGCGGTCTACACGCTGTTCGGCGGCCGCGAGGCGCTGCTCGACGCCGTCGTCGCCGAGGGGTTCGCGCGGTTCGGGCGGGTGCTCGACGCCGTCGAGCCCACCGACGACGCGGCGCGCGACCTGTTACGGCTCGGCCTCGCCTACCGCGAGTACGCGCTCGCCGAGCCGCACTTCTACCGGGCGATGTTCGGCCGCCCGGCAGCAGCCGGCCACGACGCGCTCGCCGAGCCGACGTTCCGCCGTCTGGAGGCCGCGACCGCACGCGTCGTCGAGGGCGAGCAGGGCAAGGAGGGCGTCGACGGCGCGCAGGGTGCGGCGCGCGAGCGCGCACTGGAGCTGTGGGCGCTCGTGCACGGCCTGGTGAGTCTCGAGCTCGGCGGCCACCTGCCGGGCGACGAGCGCGAGCGCGCCGAGCGGTACGCGGCCGCGCTGCGGCACAGCCGCCCCTGACGCGGCCGCCGCTCCCGCTCAGGCCTGCACGACCACCGGGATGATCATCGGCCGGCGACGCAGCCGCGAGGAGGCCCACCGGCCGACGGTGCGTCGGATCGCCTGCTGGAGCTGGTGGGTGTCGTAGGAGCCGTCGGCGGTCGCGGCCGCGAGCGCCTTCTCGATCTCGGGCACGATCTCGGCCAGCCGCTGGTCGTCCTCGGCGACACCGCGCGCGTGCAGCTGCGGGCCGGCGACCAGCGCACCGGTCTGGGAGTCGACGACCGCGAAGATCGAGATGAAGCCCTCCTCCCCCAGGATCCGGCGGTCCTTGAGCTCGGCCTCGGTGACGCCGCCGATCGAGGACCCGTCGACGTAGACGTACCCGCAGGGCACGGCACCGACGATCTTCGCCTTGCCGTCGACGAGATCGACGACGACGCCGTCCTCGGCGAGCGCGACGCGCTCGGGCGGCACCCCGGTCTGCACCGCGAGCGCACCGTTGGCGACCAGGTGCCGCACCTCGCCGTGCACCGGCATGACGTTGCGCGGTCGCACGATGTTGTAGCAGTAGAGCAGCTCACCGGCGGAGGCGTGCCCGGAGACGTGCACGCGCGCGTTGCTCTGGTGCACGACCTTGGCGCCGAGCCGCATCAGGCCGTTGATGACCCGGAACACCGCGTTCTCGTTGCCGGGGATCAGCGAGGAGGCGAGCACCACGGTGTCGCCGGGGCCGACCGACACCTTGTGGTCGCGGTTCGCGATGCGCGACAGCACCGCCATCGGCTCGCCCTGCGAGCCCGTGCTCATGAGGACGACGCGGTCGTCGGGCAGGTCGTCGACCTTCTTGAGGTCGATGAGCACGCCCTCGGGCGGGTGCAGGTAGCCGAGGTCGGCCGCGATGCCCATGTTCTTCACCATCGACCGCCCGACCAGGGCGACGCGGCGGCCGTGCGCGGCGGCGGCGTCGAGCACCTGCTGCACGCGGTGGACGTGCGAGGCGAAGGAGGCGACGACGATGCGGCCGGTGGCCTGCGCGAACACGCGGTCGAGCACGGGGCCGATCTCGCGCTCGGAGACCGTGAAACCCGGCACCTCGGCGTTGGTGGAGTCGACGAGGAAGAGGTCGACACCCTCCTCCCCCAGCCGGGCGAACGCGCGCAGGTCGGTGATGCGGCCGTCCAGCGGCAGCTGGTCCATCTTGAAGTCGCCGGTGTGCAGCAGCGTGCCGGCGGGTGTGCGGACGAACACCGCGAGCGCGTCGGGGATCGAGTGGTTGACCGCGACGAACTCGCACTCGAAGGCGCCGAAGGTCGCGCGTTGGCCCTCCCGGACCTCGCGCAGCACCGGCGTGATGCGGTGCTCGCGCATCTTCGACTCGACGAACGCCAGCGTCAGCTTCGAGCCGACGAGCGGGATGTCGGGCCGCATCCGCAGCAGGTACGGCACCGCGCCGATGTGGTCCTCGTGGCCGTGGGTGAGGACGATCGCCTCGACGGCGTCCAGCCGGTCGGCGATGTAGGAGAAGTCCGGGAGGATCAGGTCGACGCCGGGCTGGTTGTCCTCGGGGAACAGCACGCCGCAGTCGATGATCAGGATGCGGCCGCGGTGCTCGACCACGGTCATGTTGCGGCCGACCTCGCCGAGGCCGCCCAGCGGGACGACCCGCAGCGCGTTCTTCGCCAGCGGCGGCGGTGCCCCGAGATCGGGGTGGGGGTGACTCATCGGGAACGTTCCTCCAGGAGATGGGTCGGAGGCGCACCGGGGCAGCGCAGGGCGCGGCTCACCGGGGTGGGGCCTCCGGCAGGTGGGTCGGAGGCGCACCGGGCCGCGACGTGGCGCGGCTCATCGGGGTGCGTCCTCCAGCAGGTCGTGCAGCACCAGGGCGGTGCGCAGGTCGGCGAGCTCGGCGTCGTTGGCCTCGACCAGCGGCGAGCGGACGGTGCGGTGGGCGATGACGCCCTGCAGCTGGAGCGCGGCCTTGGCCATCACGGCGCCCTGGCCGCCGCCCATGATCGCGTCGCACACGGGGGCGAGGCGGGCGGAGATGTCACGCGCGGTCTCGAGGTCGCCGTCGTCGACCGCGCTCACCATCGCCGCGTAGGAGCCGGCCACGAGGTGGCCGACGACCGAGACGACGCCCGCGGCGCCGTGCACGAGCCAAGCGAGGTTGAGGGTGTCGTCGCCGGAGTAGAACTCCAGTCCGGTGCGGCGCATGCGGTCGAACCCCTGGGCGACGTCGCCGGTCGCGTCCTTGACCGCACGCACCTGCGGGTGCTCGGCGAGCCGGTCGAGGGTCTCGTCGCCGATCGCGACGCCGGTGCGCCCCGGGATGTCGTAGAGCATCACCGGCAGCGGCGTCGACTCCACGATGGCGAGCATGTGGCGGTACACACCCTCCTGCGAGGGCCGGTTGTAGTACGGCGTGACGACCAGCAGCCCGTGCGCGCCGGCCCGGTGGGCGGACTCCGCGATCCGGACGGCGTGGGCGGTGTCGTTGGACCCCGCACCGGCGACGACCATCGCCCGGTCACCGACCTCGTCGACGACGGCGGAGATCAGCTGGTCCTTCTCCGGCGTGTGGGTCGTGGGCGACTCGCCCGTGGTGCCGTTGACGACGAGAGCGTCGCAGCCGGAGTCGACGAGGTGGGTGGCGAGACGGCGCGAGCTGTCGATGTCGATCGAGCCGTCGGGGTGCATCGGCGTGACCATCGCCACCGACACCGAGCCGAAGCTGCGGGACGGGTGTGCCATGACCCCTGACGCTACCGGGTCGGCGCGCTCGGCACCGCATCGGGTGCCTAGGCTGGCGGGGTGAACCACAGCCACAGCCACGGGCACGGCCCTACCGCCGACGTCAGCGTCCGCCCCGGCATCGCCGAGGACGCCCACGCGATCGCGGCGATCCAGGCGGCCGCCTGGCGCGACGCCTACGTCGACGTGCTGCCGGCGGAGGCGCTGGCGTCGCTCGACGTCGACGCGATGCAGGCCACGTGGCACGCGGCGCTCACGCAGCCGCCGTCGGCCAAGCACCGGATGTTCACCGCGTGCGCGGGTCCGGTGGTCGTCGGGTTCGCGGCGCTCGCGCCCGCGCCCGACGCGCCGACGACCGGTGAGGTGGTGGCGCTGGAGGTCAGCCCGGCGCGTCGCGGCGACGGCCACGGCTCGCGGCTGCTCGCGGCGTGCGCCGACGTGCTGCGCCAGACCAACGCCGCGGCCATCCGGACCTGGGTGCTCACCTCCGACGAGCGGCGAGGCGAGTTCCTGCGCTCGGCCGGGCTGGCGCCGTCGGGTCTGCGCCGCACGCTCGACGTGCTGGGCACGCAGGTGACCGAGGAGGCGTGGGGCGCGGCCCTGTGAGGGGCGACCGGCGGTCTCAGGCGGGCACGCCGGCGACGGCACCCGTCACCAGCCCGTCGCCCAGCGGCGTGCGCGCGTAGTAGACCCGGCGCCCCTGCCGCTCGGCGCGGACCACGCCTGCCCGCGCCAGGATCTGCAGGTGCTCGCTGACCGTGGCCGGCGTGAGCGCGAGCTGCTCGGCGAGCTGCGACGTCGTCATCGGGATGTCGAGCAGCCGCAGCGCGTGCGCCCGGGTGCCGCCGGTGAGCCCGGCGAGGCCGTCGGCTGCCGCGCTCGTCTGCCAGAGCGTGCCGACGCCGCGCGGGGCATAGGCGATCGTCAGCGGGTGCGCGCGATGGTTGAGCACGAGCGGGTCCGGCCATGTGAACACGCACGGCACGAGCACGAGCTCGGTCGGCACCGCCTCGAGCGGCTCGTCGAGGCAGGCGGTGCGGATCGTCACGGCGTCGCCGTCGACGCGCAGCCGCGGGTGCAGCTCGCTGAGGGCGCGGGCGACGCCGACCTCGGCGACGCGGCGACCGCGGTGCGCGATGTCGGCGTCGGCGAGCGCCTGCAGCCGCGGCCAGGCCGGGGCGAGGCAGAGCCGCCACAGCGCGGCGAGCTCGGTGCAGGCGGCCTCGAGCAGGGCGCCCGGGTCGCGTGCGGCCTCCGCCAGCGCGCGACGTCGCTCGGGCGAGCGGGTCGAGCGCGCGAGGTGCTCGAGATCCTCCAGCACCAGCTCCACGGGCGTGGCGCGGATGCGGGCCAGGTCGTCCTCGAGCGTGGCGGCGCGCCCGGTCGGGGCGGGTGTGAGCAGGTCCGCCATGTGGCCCGAGGGCGGTACGAGCAGGTCGAGCGTGGGCAGCGCGGTGGCGGTGCGGCGCAGCGCGGCACGCGTCTGCGCCACCCAGGTGCCGTGGAAGGTGTGCGCGCCCTGGGCGAGGACGCGCGTCGCGGCGGCCGCCTCCCACACCGGCGAGGTGGCGAACCGCGCCTGCAGCACGGCGGCGGGGTCGAGCGCGAGGGTCGCGAGCACCCCACGAGGATACGGCTGTCGCCGAATCGTTGAGGGTGTCGGTGGGTCCCGCCAGGCTGGCCAGGACCGCCGACCTCCCGAGGAGCCACGATGACCGAGACGCTCACCCGCACGACCCGCACCGCCCGGCTGGAGCGCTTCCGTGCCCTGCACCACGCCGCCGCTCCCCTCGTGCTCGTCAACTGCTGGGACGTGGGCTCGGCGCTGGCCGTCGCACGCGCCGGCGCGGCCGCCGTGGCGACGAGCAGCTGGGCGGTGGCGGCCGCGCGTGGCCGCGAGGACGGCGAGCACCTCGCCGTGACGGAGCTGCTGGCGCTGGCGCGGGCGACCGCGGCCGCCACGGGGCTGCCGCTGTCGATCGACCTCGAGCGCGGCTACGCCGCGGACCTGGACGACCTGCGCGGAGTCGCGCGCGACGTGGTGGCGAGCGGCGCCGTCGGCGTCAACCTGGAGGACGGCACCCCGAACGGGCTGCGTGAGGCGACCGAGGCCGCGGAGCGCGTGGCCGCCGTCGTCGAGGGCGCGGAGGGTGCGCTGCTCGTCAACGCGCGGACCGACCTGTTCCTCACCACGCCGGAGGCCGAGCACGCCGGGCTCGTCGACGAGGCGGTCGAGCGGGCCCACGCGTACGCCTCGGCGGGCGCGGAGTCGTTCTTCGTGCCGGGGCTGCTCGACCCGGCGCTGGTGGCACGGGTCGTGGAGCGCTCGGCCCTGCCGGTCAACGTCATGGTGTCGACGCGCGAGCAGGCCCAGCAGCTCGCGGCGTCCGGTGCCCGGCGCATCAGCCTGGGTCCCGTCGCCTACCTGGCCGCGATGGACGCCGTGGCGGCGTCGGCGGCGGCGTGGCTGGAGCCGCTGGCGTGAGCAGGCCGGTGCTGCCGCCCGCCACGGGCGACGACGCGGACCGGGTGCGCACCCGGCTGCGGACCAACCTCGTCGCGTGGCTGACGACGGTCGACCGCCACGGTCAGCCCTGGACCGCACCGGTGTGGTTCCTGCACCGTGCCGACGGCACGCTGCTGGTCTACAGCCGGCCCGGGTCGAGGCGGCTGCGCCACCTGGAGACGAACCCGCGGGTGTCGTTCGCGCTCGACGTCAGCGACCTCGGCCGCAACCTCGTGGTGGGGCGCGGCGAGGCGCGGGTGGCTCCCGAGGAGTCGGGCGCCGCCGAGAACCCGGAGTTCCGCGACAAGTACCTGGAGCGGGCGGCGGCGATGTTCGGTGATCTCGAGACCTACGCGGCCGACTTCACGGTGCCGATCGTGGTCGTGCCGCAGCGGATCGGCTGACGGGACCCGACGGCGTCAGCGCCGGCGCCGACCTCGGCGAGGCGGCGAGGTGCGGCGCGCGCCGCCCCGACCCTGCTGGGTGCGGTCCTGCTGGGTGCGGCGGGGCGTGCTCGTCGCGGCGGGCGCCGCTGGCGCCGTGGGCTCGCGCCGCCCGCGCGAGCTGTTGACGGTGCGGCCGCGCACGATGCCGACGAGGTCCTCGGTGCGCTCGTCCTCGCGCGCGATGGCCCAGGCCAGCCCGACGGGCGCACCGGGGCCGCCTGCGAGCGTGCGGACCGCGGTGTCCTTGCGGTGGTGGAGCCGCGCGAGCGAGCGGGGCACGACGGCGACGCCGATGCCGGCGGCGACGAGGGCGATCGCGTCGACCGTCGTCGCGGGTGTCTCCAGCGGCGGCCGGCCGGGCGGGTCGACGGCGTCGTCCTCGGCGCCGGGACGGCCTCGCCAGGGCAGGACGTCGTCGGCGGGCTGCAGCACGATCTCGTCGGCGAGGTCGGCCGGCGTGACGGCCTCGTCCTCGTCGAGCGCGGCGAGCAGGTGGTCGCGCGGCACGACGACGACCGGCTCCTCGACGTAGAGCGGGATGGCGTGCAGGACGTCGCGGTCGACCGGCAGCCGGAGGATCGCGGCGTCGAGCGCGCCGTCGACGACCGCACGCTCGGCGTCGGCCGCAGGCAGGGGCACGAGCTCCAGCGGTGTCCCCGGGTGGCGGGCGCGCCACGTGCGGGCCCACTTCGCCGGCGTGGCTCCCGGCACGAACCCGAGCCGGAACGGTGCGCCGGGCCGGGTCGGGTCGCTCGTCGCGGGCTCGTCCACCTCGCCAGGGTAGGCGGGCGGGCCGCTGCCGCGCTCTACGCTGGGGGCCATGACCACGGACTCCGCCAGGCCCGAGCCCTCGCCACGGGCGATGAAGCCCGCGACGGCGGCGAAGAAGCTGGGCGTGTACCTGCCCGCGACGCCGGAGGAGTTCCGCGCCGGCGGCATCAGCCGCGAGGAGCTGCGGGAGCTGCAGGAGAACCCGCCGGAGTGGCTGACCGAGCTGCGTCGCAACGGCCCGCACCCCCGACCCGTCGTGGCGGGCCGGCTGGGGGTCTCGATCTCCGGCCTGGCGCGCGGCGGGGTCGACGAGGCCCTCACGACCGAGCAGATCGACGAGCTCCGGCGCAACCCGCCGCCGTGGCTCGTCGAGGAGCGCGAGCGGTTCGCACGGGTGCGCGCCGAGGAGGAGCGGCTGCGCGCCGCTCAGCGTGCCGAGGGGTCCGAGCCCCCGGAGGGCTGAGCTCGGCGTGCCCTCGGTCACGGGCCGCGGGCGGCCAGACCGCGCGGGCCGCGCGAGCTCCTCAGGCTGGTCGCGCGAGTCGGCGACGCACCTGATCGAGGTCGAGCACGTCGGCCCGGCGGGCGGTGCGTGGTGCCGGGCACGTCTGCCGAGGCGTCCGGGTGCACACCCGGGGCGTCCTCACCCCGTGTCGAGGTCGAGCACGTCGGCCCGGCGGGCGGTGCGTGGTGCCGGGCACGTCTGCCGAGGCGTCCGGGTGCACACCCGGGGCGTCCTCACCCCGTGTCGACGAACCCGACGGTGACGTCGTGCCAGCTGCTCCCTCGAACGGCTACCTCCTGAGCGGCGGTGGGGCCGGGGTCGCACGGCGCCGTGCGATCGCTGCTCGTCACCGAGCCGCGCGATGCGCGGGTGGGCGGGTGCGAGCCCGGCAGCTCGGACGCGTCGACAGCCCGTCCGCCGATGCCGACGGGGTCGTGGATCCCGTTGAGCGGTGCGGTGACGCCGTTCGTGACGAGCCAGCACGCGCCCGCGGGTGAGCGCCACAGCCAGATCCCCGGCGCTGGGCTTGCGACCCGCCAGCCGCCCTTGTCCTTGGCGCGGTGGTGCTTGCGGCAGAGCTTGTGCGTGCCGAGCGTGCTGGTGGTCCGAGTGACGCGGTACGGGGTGCGGTGGTCGACATCGGCGGCTCGGGCGCGACGCTGGCAGAACGGGAACGTACAGTAGCCGGCGTTCAGCAGCGCGAGCTGCTCGCGCAGTCGCGGCGGCGCCACGTAGCCGGTGTACGTCAGCGGTTCGGCGAGATCGAGCACGGGCCTGACGGTCACGGCCGAGTGCCCCACGATCTCGCGCGCCTGCGCCGGGCTCAACGCACCAGCGCGCTCCTCGCACCACGTCCCGCTGGCGCGATCGAGGTGGACGTACAGCACGGTCGACCGCGAGCGGACCAGCCCGTCCAGCAGCGCCGGCGGCAGCCCGGCGGCGCCGGCTGCACCGCACGCTCTCCCCTGGACGTGGCTCCGGTCCCCGTCGTCAGGCGCGGTCGCGTGCACGTCCCCGGCGCGACGGTCGCTCGCCCCGCTCGAGCCGCTTCTCCCCTGCTCGTCGACGACGCGGTCGCGACGCACCTCGTGGAGCGCGTCGAGCAACGCGGGATCGGCGAGCAGTCCGAGCGCGACCGCTCGCAGCACCGCGCACGGGCGGTCGTCGCCGACGTCCGCCAGCCATCCCGCGATCTCGCTCAGGCGGGCGTCGAGCCTCGCCGCGTCGCCGGCAGCGAGGCGCGCCGCGAGGTCGGTCGCACCACCCGCCTCGTGCACGACGTCGACGTACAGCGAGGCCGCGACGGCCGCCTCGGCCTCCTCCGCCGTCTGCGGCCCACGCACTGTGAGCACCGCCTGGTCGACGAGCGCCCTGAGCCGGCTGGTCGGCACCAGCGCCACGACGGGGAGCGGACCGCGCCCGGTGTGCCGAGCCTGCACGAGCCGGGCGTCGACGAGGCCCGCCTGCTCGGCGCTGAGCTCGCGGGTGCGCCGCGCGATCACGCGGGCGCGCGCGAACGGCAGGTCGCCGCAGCGCACCGCCGCTGCGACTCGCGGCAGCCGGCACGACAGGTCGAGCACGTCGGCGCACAGGCTCGTCGCGGCAGGCTGACCGAGCGCCAGCGCGGCCGCCACCTCGCAGACCGTGAGCTCCGGCACGCGCGGAGCACCCGGCCCACCGAGCGCGACGAGCTCCTCGCCCCCCGGGACCGAGACCCGCGGCGGCACCCACGCCTGCGCCGCCTCGAGGAGGTACTGCGCGAGGTGGTCGAGCCGCGCACCCTCCATCCGCGTCACCTCCCGGTCCGCGGCGACGGCCGCGCGCAGCGCACCGTCACCGGTCAGACCGAGCGGTAGAACATCCATGCGAGCACGCTGCCAGGCACCACTGACATCTGGCCACGAGCGGCGCGTGCGCTCCCCCACCACCCTCCGGACGCCGACCACACCTCGCGGCGGACCGCCCTATCGTGGCGACATGGCTGGTCTGCGGGTCGCGGTGATCGGCGCCGAGGGGCGCATGGGACGGACGGTGTGCGACGCCGTCGAGAAGGCCGACGACCTGGAGCTCGTCGCGCGGCTCGACGTCGGGGACGACATCGGCGACCTCGCCGGTGCGGCCGATGTCGGCGTCGACTTCACGGTGCCCGACGCCGCCGAGGCGAACGTGCACGCCCTCCTCGACGCCGGGATGCACGCCGTCGTCGGCACGACCGGGTGGCACGACGACGCCCTGCAGCGTGTGCGCGACCGGCTGGCCGACACACCCCTCGGCGTGGTGGTCGCCCCGAACTTCGCGCTCTCCGCCGTGCTCGCCATGCGGTTCGCCGCGCAGGCGGCGCGCTGGTTCGACAGCGTCGAGGTCGTCGAGCTGCACCACCCCGAGAAGGTCGACGCGCCGTCCGGCACCGCGATCCACACCGCGCGGGCGATCGCGGCCGCGCGGCGCGAGGCGGACGTGCCGCCCGGGCCCGACGCCACCACCTCGGGGCTCGACGGCGCGCGCGGCGCCAGCGTCGACGGCGTCCCCGTGCACGCGGTCCGGCTCCGCGGGCTCGTGGCGCACGAGGAGATCCTGCTCGGCAACCCCGGCGAGCTGCTGACGATCCGCACCGACTCCTTCGACCGCAGCTCCTTCATGCCCGGCGTGCTGCTCGCCGTGCGCCGCGTCGTCCACCGCCGCGGGCTGACGCTCGGGCTCGACGCGCTCCTCGACTGAGGACTCGGCCCAGCGACCGGCTCGCGCTAGCCGGTCGCGCCGGCCTCGCCGAGGTCGAGCACGGCCCACTCGCGCACGCTCGTGACCGACGCCGCCGGCTGCGCACCGGCGAAGTACGGGTCGTCGGCGAGCACGTCGTCGAGCGCCGCACGGTCGGCGACGTCGTAGACCAGCAGCGCCCCGCTGCCGTCGGCCAGCGGTCCCGCCATCCGCAGCGCACCCGTGGCGTGCAGGCCGGCGAGGTAGGTCCGGTGCGCCGGGCGCACCGAGAGGCGGTAGTCGTCGTCCTGGTCGAACGCGAGCTCCACGACGTAGATCGGCATGAGCGCACGCTAGCGCCACACGCGGCCAGCGGTGCGTCCATGTCCACCGCGCACGAGCTCGTACCCACGTACCGACCTCGTACCGCGCACCGTACGAGATCGGCACGGCGCTACGAGGTCGCCCTGAGGACGGGGCCGGGCGCGGTCACTCCGTCGCACGCTCAGCGCCCGAGCGGCACCTCGGCCTCCGCGCGGGCGTTGGCGGCGCGCTGGTGCGCCGTCAGCGACATGCGGTCGATCCAGGCGAGCGCGACCGCGGAGACGATGAAGGCCAGGTGGATGAGCGTCTGCCACAGCATGTCGGTCTCGGTGGGCGGCTCGATCCCGTCGATGACCTGCCCCGAGGCGATGAACGTCCGCAGCAGGTGGATCGAGGAGATGCCGACGATGCTCATCGCCAGCTTCGTCTTGAGGACGTTGGCGTTGACGTGGCTCAGCCACTCCGGCTGGTCGGGGTGGCCGTCGATCCGCAGCCGGGACACGAAGGTCTCGTAGCCGCCGACGATCACCATGATGAGCAGGTTGGAGATCATCACGACGTCGACGAGCCCGAGGACGGCCAGCATCGTCGTGGCCTCGTTCATGTCACCGGGGTGCAGGATCACCTCGTGGATGAGGTGCCACAGCTCCACCATGAACTGCCAGACGTAGACGACCTGGGCGACGATGAGGCCGAGGTACAGCGGGGCCTGCAGCCAGCGCGACAGGAAGATGAAGTGACCGAGCGGAGCGATCGGGCGCTGGGGCTGGTCGGGAGACGACGTCACGGCGCGCAAGGCTAACAACGCGCCGCCCCGCCGCCGACGTCACGCGACCGGTCGATCTGCCCATGTGGCGAACGCCACGTGGGCCGTCGTCGACGGTCGACGCCGTGCCTCAGGCGGCGCGGTGGAGGTCGCGCGGCTGCACGTACAGGAAGCCCCGGCCGGGGCGGTCGTGCAGGATCACGACCGGGCGCAGCCGGCGGCGGTGCGCGAGCAGCGAGCCGACGACGAGGGCGCCGAGCAGCGGACCGCTCGCGGTCGCGAGCATCGCGGCCTGGGCGCCCCAGTGGTCGGCGACGAACCCGATCAGCGTGCCCGAGGCCGCCTGCGCGCCGAACAGCACCATGACGTAGACCGCCATCACGCGGCCGCGCATCTGCGGGTCGACCGTCGTCTGGATGAGGGTGTTGCCGCCCGTGAGGTAGAGCAGCGTCACGGCACCGACGGCGACCAGCACCAGCGCGAACAGCACCTGCGCCCCCGTGAGCGCCGCCGCCAGCTGCAGCAGGCCCACTCCGAGCGCGAGGTAGACCAGCTGGCGCAGGCCCACGCGCACGCGCCGCGTCGAGGCCACCGAGCCGATGACGGCGCCGGTGGCGAGCGAGGCGCTGAGCAGCCCGTAGCCACCCGCGCCGGACCCGAAGACCCGGTCGGCGTAGGCGGTGAGGACCGTCGCGAGGTTGATGCCGGTGAGCGCGACGAACCCGATGAGCACGATCGTCCACAGGATGACCGGACGGTCGAGGATGTGCTGGAGCCCTGCGCGCAGCTGGCCGCGGTCGCGCGGCACGCGCGGCGCCGCCCGGAGCCGGCTCGGGTCCATCCGCGCCAGCAGGCTCACGGCGACGACGCCGGCCGCGGAGTTGAGCAGGAACGAGGGACCCTCGCCGATCGCGGCGATGCTGACGCCGGCGAGCGCGGGCCCGACGAGCCCGCCCATCTGGAACACGGTCGAGTTGAGGCTGATCGCGTTGCGGAGGTTGTCACCGCCCGCGACCTCGACGACGAACGCCTGCCGGGCCGGGTTGTCGGCCACGATCGCGAGCCCCAGCACGAACGCGCTCACGAGGATGTGCCACGGCTGCACGAGCCCGGTGACGACCAGCAGCCCGAGGCCGAGCGCGGTCGCCGCGAACAGCGACTGCGTGACCATGAGGATCTTCCGCTTGTCGTAGCGGTCGGCCAGCATGCCGCCCCACAGCCCGAACAGCAGCATCGGGCCCATCTGGAGCGTGACGGTCAGACCGACGAGCGCGACGTTCCCGGACAGCTGGAGGATCAGCCAGTCCTGGGCGATGCGCTGCATCCACCCGAGCGGGTTGGTCAGCAGCTGCGAGGCGACGTAGAGCCGGTAGTTCGGCACGTGCAGCGACGGGAAGGTCCGCAGCAGCGTGCGGCCGGGTGCGGAGGCGATGCGGGAGAGATCGAGTCGGGGGCGGGCGGCGACGGTCACGGTGTCCTGGTCTCGAAGAGTGTCGTAACGTTTCGACCTACGACGGTACCTGGCAGGATGACGTTCGTCTCCCCTTATCCGCCCTATAGGCGTCATCACTCGGCGTGATGATCGCCACGTCTAGCGGGGTCACCGTGTTCGAGCCGCAGCACCTGCGCACCTTCCTCGCCGTCGCGTCGACGCTCAGCTTCACGCGCGCCGCCCAGCTGCTGGAGGTCAGCCAGCCGAGCGTGAGCCAGCAGATCAAGCGGCTCGAGGAGAAGTGCGGCCGGCAGCTGCTCGTGCGCGACACGCACTCGGTCGCGCTCACCGAGCACGGCGAGGCGATGGCCGGCTTCGCACGGACGATCCTCGCCGCGCACTCCGACGCCGAGGCGTACTTCGCCTCCCCCACCATGACCGGCCGGCTGCGGTTCGGCGCGGCGGACGACCTCGCCCTCGCCCAGCTGCCGAGCGTGCTGCGCGCGTTCCGCCAGCTCCACCCGTCGGTGCAACTGGAGCTCACGGTCGGGCAGACGTCGATGCTGCGCCGCCGTCTCGACGCCAACCAGCTCGACCTCGTGTTCGTCAAGGAGGCGCCCGGGACGACGACCGGAACCCTGGTGCGCCGCGACCCGCTCGTGTGGATCGGCGCCCCGGGCACGCGGATCAGCCCGGACGAGCCGATCCCCCTGGTGGCCTACTCGGCGCCCTCGCTCAGCCGGCTCACCGCCACCCGGGTGCTCGCCGAGGCCGACCGCAGCTGGCGGATCACCTGCAAGGTGCTCGAGGTCAACGGCGTGCTCGCCGCCGTCCGCGCCGGCATCGGCGTCGCGCCGTTCCCGGCGTCGCTGGTGCCCGCGGACCTGGTGGTGCTCCCGCCCGGTCCGGACCTGCCGGCGCTGGGCGACGTCGACATCACGCTGCTCGCCAACCCGCTCTCGGAGCGCGGCCCGATCGAGGCGCTGAGCACGGCGATCATCCGTCACCGGTCGGGCGGCTGAGCACGAGCGAGGACCCGGCGTCCACGGCCGTGGAGGCGGCCACGGGCCGGATGTAGACCCATCCCCGGCCCGGCCGGTCCCGCAGCACCAGGGTCGGGCGCAGCCCGCGCAGGCGCGCGAGGCACAGGCCGACGACGACCGCACCCGTCAGCGGCCCCGCAGCGCTGACGACCATCGCCGCCGGGGCGCCGTGGGCCTGCGCGACGGCACCGACGAGCAGCCCCGACGCGGCCTGCGCCGCGACGCAGACGAGTGTGTAGAGCGCGAGCACACGACCGCGCAGGTGCGGCCACACGCTCGCCTGGACGAGCGACATGCTCCCCACGAGGTAGACGTTCGCCACGAACCCGAACGCAGCCATCACGACAAGCAGACCCGGCGCCGCGCTCAGCCGCGACGCGACCAGTAGCAGCAGTGCCACACCCAGCACCAGGTAGACGAGACGGCGCAGACCGGGCTGCCCCCAGCGTCCTGCGCAGATCGAGCCCAGCACCGCGCCCGCCGCCACCGCGGCCGTGAGCTGGCTGTACCCGCTCGCCCCCGACCGCAGCACGTCGTCGGCGTAGGCGGCCAGCACGGTGGCGAGGTTGATGCCCGTGATCGACACGAACCCGATCAGCACGACCGGCCACAGGACGTGCGGCGTGGCGCGGGCGTACCTGGCGGCCTCGACGAGCTGCCCGCGGGAGCGCTCGAGCCGCGGCACGGTCTCCAGGCCGGCCGGCTCGATGCGGGCGAGGAGCAGCACCGCGACCACCTGAGCGACGGCGTTGGTGACGAACGCAGGCGCGTTGCCCAGCAGCGCGATGCTCACACCAGCGAGCGCGGGGCCGAGGAGCGCTCCGCACTGGAGGATCGTCGTGTTGAGCGCGACCGCCTGGCGCACGTTCGCCGTGCCCGCGACCTCCGGCAGGAACGCCTCCCGGGTCGGCACGTCGACGGCCGTGACGAGTCCGAGCACCAGCGCGGCCAGCAGCACGTGCCAGCCCGCGACCCAGCCCCCGAGCACCAGCACGGCCAGCGTCAGCGAGGCGGTGCCGCCTACAGCGTGGGAGAGCATCAGCAGGCGGCGCTTGGAGCGGCGGTCCGCCAGCACGCCGCCCCACATGCCGAGGAACAGGATCGGTCCGAGCTGCAGGGCCACGGTCAGGCCGACCATCGCGACGCTGCCGGTCAGCTCCAGCACGAGCCAGTCCTGCGCGATGCGCTGCATCCATCCGGAGGTGTTCACGATCGCGATCGTCGCCGCGTACCGGCGGTAGCCACGGCGACCGAGCACCGGGTAGGCGGCGACAGCACGACGCCGCAGGGACGGCCGGGGCGCGCTCGGCGCGCCGTGCGTGGAGGTGACGGTCACGCCACGTGTCCGCTCTCGAGTCGGAACGTTTCGACCCGGAGAGGCTACCCGTGCACCTCCCGCCGCGGAGCCGCAGGACGCCTGCGCCCGTCCCCGACGTGCGCAGCAATAGCTGCTATGACGCCTGGCTATCGCCGCGCCCGGCGGCTCGGTGCCTCAGGCGGGCAGCAGCCGCGCGGCGACGTCGTCGTCGAACGGACCGACGACGACGAGGTGGCGCGGCTGCGCCACCAGGTCGGCCGCCAGCGCGCGGACGTCCTCGGCGGTGACGGCGCGGATCCGGTCGAGGTTGTCCTCGACGGTCGTCAGCTCGCCCAGCGTGATCTCGGCGCGCCCGAGCCGTGACATCCGCGAGCCGGAGTCCTCCAGGCCGAGCACGAGCCCGCCGCACACCTGGCCGATGCCGCGCGCGAGCTCCTCGGCGTCGACCGGCTCGTCCGCCAGCAGCCGCAGCTGGTCGTCGAGGATCGCGACGACGTCGCCCACCTTGCTCGGCGCGCACCCGGCGTAGAGGCCGAAGAGCCCCGCGTCGGTGTAGCCGGAGGAGAACGAGTAGACCGAGTAGGCCAGGCCGCGCTTCTCGCGCACCTCCTGGAACAGCCGGGAGCTCATCGAACCGCCCAGCACCGCGTTGAGCACGGTCATCGTGAACCGGCGCTCGTCGTTGGCGACCAGCCCGAGCCCGCCGAGCAGGACGTTCGCCTGCTCGGTGGGCCGCGAGACGGTCAGCGCCGACCCGCTGCCCGGGATGCCCTTGAGCTCACCGGGGTGACGGCGCGCCGCCGGCAGCGCACCACCGGGCAGCTCCCAGCCGCCGGTCGTGACGGCGTCGAGCACCTGCGCGCACAGCGCGTCGTGGTCGACGCCGCCCGCGGCGGTGATGACCAGCTCGCTCGGCACGTAGGTGCGTCGGTAGTGCGCGAGCACGGCGTCGCGCGGCACCGCCTGGATCGTCTCGGCGGTACCGCCGATCGGGCGACCCAGCGCGTGCTGCCCGAAGACGGCCTCGGCGAAGCGCTCGTGCGCGACGTCGGTCGGGTCGTCCTCGTTCATGGCGAGCTCCTCGAGGATGACCCCGCGCTCGCTCTCCAGCTCGTCGGCGTCGAGCAGCGCGGAGGTCACCATGTCGAGGATGACGTCGGTCGCCATCGGCAGGTCGGCGTCGAGCACCCGCGCGTAGTAGCAGGTGTGCTCCTTGCCGGTCGCGGCGTTGGCCTCGCCGCCGACGGCGTCGAACGCGGACGCGATGTCCATCGCGGTCCGGCGCGGCGTCCCCTTGAACAGCAGGTGCTCGAGGAAGTGCGTCGAGCCGTGGTGGCCGTCGTGCTCGTCCCGCGAGCCGACGGCCACCCACGCGCCGATCGACGCCGAGCGCTGCGCAGGCATGGCCTCCGTCAGCACCCGGATGCCGCCGGGCAGGACGGAGCGTCGCACCGTCCCGGACCCGTCGCCGGCCTCGATCGTCAGCTCGGTGCCCGGCTCCCCCGCCGGGCCGAGGATCAGCTCAGGCACAGGCCTCGGCTGCCTCAGGCGTCGACCGACTGGTCGGCCGGGGCGTCCGCCCCGCCGTCACCGGCCTCGTCCTCCTCGACGACCGCGTGCAGCGAGAGCTTCCCGCGCGGGTCGATCTCGGCGAGCTCGACCTGGACCTTCTGGCCCACGCTGAGCACGTCCTCGACCGCGTCGATCCGCTTGCCGCCGACGAGGCGACGGACCTGGCTGATGTGCAGCAGGCCGTCCTTGCCGGGCGTGAGCGAGACGAACGCGCCGAAGGAGGTGGTCTTGACGACCGTGCCGACGAACCGCTCGCCGACCTCGGGCATGTGCGGGTTGGCGATCGCGTTGATCGCCTGCCGCGCCGCCTCGGCCGACGGGCCGTCGGTCGCGCCGATGAACACGGTGCCGTCGTCCTCGATCGAGATGTCGGCGCCGGTGTCGTCCTGGATCTGGTTGATCATCTTGCCCTTGGGGCCGATGACCTCGCCGATCTTGTCGACCGGCACCTTGACCGTGATGACGCGCGGCGCCGTCGGGGCCATCTCGTCCGGGGCGTCGATGGCCTCGGCCATGACGTCGAGGATGTGGAGGCGGGCCTCCTTGGCCTGGGTCAGCGCCGAGCCGAGCACGTGCGCCGGGATGCCGTCGAGCTTGGTGTCGAGCTGGATCGCCGTGACGAACTCGCGGGTGCCGGCGACCTTGAAGTCCATGTCGCCGAAGGCGTCCTCCGCACCGAGGATGTCGGTGAGGGCGGCGTACTTGGTCTCGCCGTCGATCGTCTCGCTGACCAGACCCATCGCGATGCCCGCGACCGGGGCGCGCAGCGGCACACCGGCGTTGAGCAGCGACAGCGTCGAGGCGCAGACCGAGCCCATCGAGGTCGAGCCGTTGGAGCCCAGCGCCTCGCTCACCTGACGGATCGCGTAGGGGAACTCCTCGCGCGTCGGCAGCACCGGCACGATCGCGCGCTCGGCGAGCGCGCCGTGGCCGATCTCGCGGCGCTTGGGCGAGCCCACGCGACCGGTCTCACCGGTCGAGTAGGGCGGGAAGTTGTAGTTGTGCATGTAGCGCTTGCGCGTCTGCGGCGACAGCGTGTCGAGCTGCTGCTCCATCTTGAGCATGTTCAGCGTGGTGACACCCAGGATCTGGGTCTCGCCGCGCTCGAACAGCGCCGAGCCGTGCACTCGCGGGATGACCTCGACCTCGGCGGACAGCGTGCGGATGTCGCGCAGGCCACGGCCGTCGATGCGGAAGCCGTCGGAGATGATGCGGCGGCGGATGAGCTTCTTCTGCACGCTGCGGTAGGCGGCGGTGAGCTCCTTCTCGCGACCCTCGAAGCGGGCCTGCAGCGCGGCGACCATCTCGTCCTTGATCTCGTCGAGGCGGTTCTCGCGCTCCTGCTTGCCCGCGATCGACAGGGCCTCCTCGAGGGCCTGCGTGACGTGGCCCTCGACGGCGGCGTAGGCGTCGTCGGCGTAGTCCGGGAACAGCGGGAACTCCTGCACGTCCTTCGCGACGCGGCCAGCGAGGTCGATCTGCGCCTGCGCCAGCACGCGGATCGGGGCCTTGGCGGCCTCGAGACCCTCGGCGACGACCTCCTCGGTCGGGGCGGTGGCGCCCTGCTCCTTGATGAGCGTCCAGGCGTTGTCGGTGGCCTCGGCCTCGATCATCGCGATCGCGACGTCGTCACCGACGATCCGGCCGGCGACGACCATCGAGAAGACGGCGCGCTCCAGCTCGGAGTAGCGCGGGAACGCGACCCACTGGCCGTCGATCAGCGCGATGCGGACGGCGCCGACCGGGCCGGAGAACGGCAGGCCGGAGATCTGGGTGGAGATCGAGGCGCCGTTGATCGCGACGACGTCGTAGGCGTCGTCGGGGTGGACCGAGAGCACGGTCTCGACGACCTGCACCTCGTTGCGCAGGCCCTTGACGAAGAGCGGGCGCAGCGGGCGGTCGATCAGGCGGCAGGCCAGGATCGCCTCGGTCGAGGGACGGCCCTCGCGACGGAAGAACGAGCCGGGGATCTTGCCCGCGGCGTACTGGCGCTCCTCGACGTCGACGGTCAGGGGGAAGAAGTCGAAGCCCTCGCGCGGGTGCTTGCCCGCGGTGGTCGTCGACAGCACCATCGTCTCCTCGTCGAGGTAGACGGCGACGGCTCCGCCGGCCTGCTTGGCCAGCCGACCGGTCTCGAAGCGGACGGTGCGCGTGCCGAAGGAGCCGTTGTCGATGACGGCCTCGGCGAACTGGATCTCGGGACCCTCCATGGGTGCCCTCCTTCGTGGTTCGGCCCGCGGCTTCACCTGGTCATCGATCGAGGCTCACGGACGGCGTGCCGTTCCGGGAGCCACTACCGAGGACCAGCGGGGCCGGGGGTTCGTGGGTTGTTGAGTTGTTCTGCTGCCCGGCTGGTGCCGGACATGAGTACCGGCCCGGACCCAGCGGGTCCGGGCCGGCGGAGCGCTATCGGCGCAGGCCGAGCCGCTCGATGAGCGAGCGGTAGCGCTCGATGTCGATGCTGCGCAGGTAACCGAGGAGGCGGCGACGCTGACCGACGAGGAGCAGCAGACCACGACGGCTGTGGTGGTCGTGCTTGTGCTCCTTGAAGTGCTCGGTCAGGTCCTTGATGCGCCGCGTCAGCAGCGCGACCTGCACCTCGGGGGAGCCGGTGTCGCCCGGGTGGGTCGCGTACTCGGCGATGATCTGCTTCTTCACTGCGGGATCCAGGGCCACTGGCTCTCCTTCGTCACTCGTTGCGCGGAGCGCCGGGGCACGTTCACCCGGGCATGACAAGACCGCGGCCGATTCACACGGCGAGGTTCAGACTATCAGCACGCGCACGGGCCCCGAGATCGCGGCCGCGGTGGCGCGGGTCACAGCGCCGCGGCACCGGCGGCGCGGCCGGCGCAGCCGCCTCACGCGAGCGGCCGAGCGACGCCGAGCAGCTCGGCCGCGCGCTCGACGTCGGCGTGCATCTGGGCGATCAGCGGCTCGATGCCCTCGTACCGCAGCGTCGGCCGCAGGTGGTGGGTGAACTCGACGACGACCTCCTCGTCGTAGAGGTCGAGGTCGGTGCGGCCCAGCACGTGCGCCTCCACCTGGCGCACCTCGCCGTCGAACGTCGGGTTGGTGCCGACCGAGATCGCGGCGGGCAGCTGCTCGGCGTCGGCGCGGCCGAAGCGTCGCCACAGCCAGCCGGCGTAGACGCCGTCGGCGGGGACGGTGCCCGAGGAGGCGGGCGACAGGTTCGCCGTCGGGAACCCGAGCTCGCGGCCGCGGGCCTCGCCGTGCACGACGACGCCGCGCATCCGGTGCGGGCGGCCGAGCACGGCCTGCGCCTGCTCGACGTCGCCCGCGGCGAGCAGCTCGCGCACCCAGGTCGAGGACCACCGCCGCCGGGTCCCCGCGGCCTCGATGTCGTGGACGATGTCGACCGCGAACCCCAGCTCCTCCCCCAGCGCGCGCATGGTCTCGCGATCGCCCGCGTTGTCGCGGCCGAAGCGGATGTCCTCGCCGACGACGACGCGCCGCACGTGCAGCGCGTCGACCAGGTAGCGCGAGACGAACTCCCGGGGCGTCTGCGCGGCGAACGCGAGGTCGTAGCGGATGACCAGGGTGGCGTCGAGGCCCGTCTCGGCCAGCAGCGCGAGCCGGTCCTCCAGCCCGGTGAGCAGCACCGGGGAGTCGTCGGGGCGGTGCACGGCGGCGGGGTGCGGGTCGAACGTGACGGCGACCGCGAGCGCCCCGGTGGCGCGGGCGGCGGCGATCGTCACGCCGAGCACGGAGCGGTGCCCGAGGTGGACGCCGTCGAAGTTGCCGATCGTGGCGACGCTGGCGCGCAGGTCGTCGGGCACCTCCTCGATCCCGTGCCAGACCTGCACGTGCACCATCTCCCTCGGCTCCTCGACGGTCGGACCGCTGACAAGAGTGCCACCACCGCGGGTGTCGTTCCGAATCAGGATGGGTGCGGCCGTGCACCGGTCAGCCCGCGGCGAGCACCTCCAGCGCGGCGACCGTCGTGTACCGCGCGCTGCCGCCGGGCGCACCGGCGAGCCGGACGCCGTCGACCGTGACGGCGTCGAACGAGAACGTGTAGCGGTCGGCGTCACCGGGGCCAGCCTCGGGGTAGGCGGGGCTGACGCGCACCCCCGCGAGCGGCACCCAGGCGCCGTCCTGCCGCACCTCGAGCGCCGGCGCGCCCTCGAACCAGCCGCCGTCGTCGTCGGTGGGCCCCGGCGTGAGGACGACCCGGTCGATCGTCACCGGCTGCGGCCACACGACTCCCCACTCGTCGCGGTCCTTGATCGAGGCGTTCCAGGACGAGGCGTGGGTGCCCGGGTCGCCGTCGACGACGGCGTCGAGGCGGCCGAGGTGGGCGTGGGTCGCGACCAGGACGGCCCCGCTGCCGGAGCCCGGTTGCGCGAGATCGGTGCCGCGCTCGGCCTCGAACGGCTCGGCGTCGGGGTCGGCGAGGGTGAGCGTGAGCGGTCGCAGCGCGAAGTGGTAGGTCGTCACCTCCTCGGGCGTGGCCGCACCGACGAACCAGTTCGCCTGCGCCCACAGCCGCAGGCCGTCGTCGGAGATGAACTTCGACGGCGTCGTGACGGCGTACCCGCCGTTGACCCAGCCGTCCGGGTTGTCCTGCCCGTACCAGGGGTAGGGGCCGAAGTCCTTGTGCTCGAACAGCGTCCACGGCCCCCACGGCGTGGGCGACTCGTAGAGCTCCCAGGTGAACTCGGTCCAGGACGTGTACAGGTACCGGTCGATCGGGGCGTCGTAGACGACACCGCCCTGCGCGACCACCGTCGAGTCCCACGGCCCGTCGACGGTGAGCGTCGGGTAGACGCGCCGCTCGTCGTGCAGCACCGGCTGCCGGTCGGCGACGTCGTCCGACCAGACCGGAGCCTCGCCGTCGGTGCCCGCGAAGAACTGCCAGGCGGACCGGTCCTGGATCGCCGCGGCCGGGACGCGCGCGAGGTAGAGGTCCACCGGGTCCGGCACGACGTCGGTGAAGGAGTCGCGCCAGTTGTTGTCGAGGCCGTACGCGTAGACGAAGTCCTCGCCGCCCGGCTCGACGACGCCGGCGAGCCCGTTGCTCTGCCCGAGGTCGAGGAACATCACGGTCGTGAACACGTAGTCGTCGAACATCGGCCCGTCCTCGGGCCAGGTCCAGGTGCGGCCGTAGTCGTCGGAGCGCACGATCGTGGCCGCCGGGGCGTCGTTGAACGCGTGCTGGGAGGGTGGCTTCCGCAGGTCCTGGACGGCGAGGTAGAGCTCGTCGCGACCGTCGCCGTCGCCGTCGACGGCGACCATCCCGGTCGGCTTGCGGTTGTACTGGTGGGCGTCGGTCCAGATCGGCGCCACGAGGTGCCCCGCCGCGAGCCGCTCGCCGGTCAGCCCGGTCTCGGGCGTGCCCTCGACGCGGTTGACGACGATGTCGGCCCACGGCGCCGTCGTCGAGAACCCGCGCCCGTCGCCGTTGGCGGTGTACAGGGCGCCGTCGTCGGCCCACGCCGAGGGCCACAGGTCGCCGTCGCTGTCGGTGCGCACGGTCGAGTGGGCCGGGACGTCGACCGTGGCGAAGAAGGTCGAGGTTGGTGCGTGGGGGTCCTGCGGTGGCGGCATGGCGGGCTCCGACGACGAGGTGCAGGCGGCGAGGGCGAGCAGCGTCGCCGCGACCGCGGTGCAGGCGACCGTGCGGCGCGCGCCCGGACGCGTGGGGGTGGTCGGTCCGGCCAGCGGCACGCCTCGCTCCTTCGCGCGGTGAGTAATCGTTTTCTCACGCTAGGAGAGAACGGCCGCCCGGTCAACCGGGCGGCCGTCCTGCGTCTGGGCTCAGCCCTCGTCGCCGCCGGGGTCCTCGGCGAGGATCCGGTAGAGCGACGTGCGCGCCTCGGTGACCACCTGCACCGCACGACGCTGCTGGTCGTCGGTGCCGACGCGGAACACCTGCTTGGCCGCCTCGCCGAGGCCGAGCATCGCGTCGCGCAGGGCGATCCCGGTGTCGTCCTCGCCGTCGGCCTGCTGCCACGGCGTGCCGAGCCGCTCACGGTTCTCGGCGACGTAGGTGCCGCCGGCCTCCGTGAGCGAGGCGGTCTTGCGGCCGTCGACGGGCTCGATCGTCACGAGCCCCTCGTCCTCGAGCACCTGCAGCGTCGGGTAGATCGAGCCTGCGCTCGGCGACCAGGTGCCGCCCGAGCGCTCGGTGATGTCCTGGATGAGCTGGTAACCGTGACGCGGCCCCTCCTCCAGCAGCAGCAGGATGGCGGCGCGGACGTCGCCACGGGGGCGACCACGCCCTCGCCCACGACGGACACGCGGACCGCCGGGCCCGAAGCCGAAGCCGGGTCCGAATCCGGGCGGCCCCGGGATCGGCGGCGGGGGCCCGAACGCGGGGCCGAAGCCGCCGCGGTGATGGGTGTGCACGCGCGGCCGGCGGCCACGCCGTCCGCGACGGCGGTCGCCACCCTCGTCGTCGTCGGTCAGGTCGGGCACGAACCCGGGCCCGACCGCCTCGCCGAAGCTGGGACGGCGGCTGCGCGGACGGTCCTCGTCCGCGCCGAAGCCCGGGTCTGCGCCCGGGTCGACGTCGTTGTATCGCATGATGACTCCTTTCACGACGCACTCACGATATATCGCGTTTGTATCGGCGTCAAGAGAAGAGGCGGAAGCTTCCGGGCTCGGTGACCTGGTGGCGCCACGACGGCGTCCCTAGCGTCGGCGCCATGTCCTCGCCGACCGTCCCCGCCACCCGCCTGACGACGGCGGAGCTCGCCTGGTTGCTGTCCCTGCGCCCGGGTGCCGCCGCCACCCTGGTCGCGACGGCGCTCGGGCTGCCGCCCGACCCCGTCCCCGACCCCGCGGTGCCCGCGCGGCTGCTGGCGGAGGGGCGCGCGCAGGAGCGGCGCGGCGAGGTGCTCCCCCGCGACGCCGACCTCGTCGTCGGGGACGTCCTCACCGGTGCCGAGGCCCTCGTCTCGGTGGGTACGTCGGACGCGCTCGTCGCGCTGCTGGCGGTCGGGCGCGACCGGGTGCTGCTCGTCGCCCCCGCGCCGGGCGGCGTCGAGGTGGCGGCGCTGGCCGCCGACGTCGGCGTCGGCGAGACCGCGGCCGCGCTGGCGGCCCGCGTGGGTTGCGACGCGGTCGTCATGGTGGCCGACGGCCGTGGCGCGATCCGCACCGTCCCCGCCGGCGACGGCCTCGCCGGTCGCGTCGCGGAGCTGCTCCGGTGAGCGCCGTGACCCACGGCGCCGACGTCGGCGCGCTGCGCGCGTGGGCCAGGGCCGCGGCCGACGGCGCGGCGACGCTCGACGACGTGGCGACGCGGCTCGACCGGGCGGTGCTCACCGCGCCCTGGTCCGGCCCGGACCGGGAGCGCTTCGTGGCGGACTGGCAGACGCGCCTCGCGCCGTCGGTCCGGGGTGCGAGCCGCGCGCTGGTCGCCGCCTCCGACCGTGCGGGCCTCGACGCCGAGGAGCAGGAGCTCGCGAGCACCGACGGCGGCACGCTGGGCACGTCCGCGGCTGCAGCGGCGCACGCAGCGCGCGAGGCCCGCGAGGCCGGGTGGGCGCGGGGCGCGGGGCGGCTGCTGCTCGGCCTGGTGGGTCACGCCGTCGGGGGCCCGGTCGGGGCGCTCGTGGGCGCCGTCGCGGGGCCGCGGCTGGTCGACGGCCTCGTCGGGGTCGCCGACGACCGCGCCGACCGCACCGCCGTCGTCGACGTCACCGAGGAGGTGCCGATCCGCGACACCCCGCCCGTCGGACCGGCGGACGTGCTGCACGACCTGGCGGACATGTACGACCACGACGGCGCGGTGCGTGTCGACCTCGTCACCCGACCTGACGGCAGCCAGGTCGCGCTCGTGCTCGCGCCGGGCACCCAGGACTGGTCGCTCGACCGGGACGGCGCCAACCCGATGGGCGCCTACGGCGCGGTCGCCGCAGCCTCGGGCAAGGACAGCCCCACGCGGCGGCTCCTGCTCGCCGCGCTCGACGAGGTGCCCGCGGGCGTGCCGATCCACCTCGCGACGCACAGCCAGAGCAGCCTCGCCGCGCTCGACGTCGTCGCCGACCCCTACCTGCGGGCACGGCACGACATCGCGTCGGTCGTCACCACCGGCGCGGGCGGCGGTGCGTTCGAGGTGCCGCCCGGCACCACGGTGGTGTCGGTGCGCAACCCGTTCGACCCGGTCGCCCGGATCGGCGGCACCCCGGAGGGCGCGATCGACGTCACCGGCAGCTGGACCGGAGCGCACCCGCACTCCTCGCGCGAGTACGCGAACCTCGTCGGGCGCAGCAGCAGCCCCGAGCTCGCGGCCTGGTGGCGCGGCGTGGGCATCGAGCCCGGCTCGACCATGACGACCCGCGTGCTCCGCGGCGTCGTCGCACCGGGCGACTGAGCCGACCGGACTAGCGGGCCCTCAGGCGGGGTCGAGCACCAGCACCGGGCGCGCCCGGTCGCCGCGGTCGGTGAGCAGCGCGACCACGTGCCCGTCGGGCGCGAACGCGGCCACCACGCCGTCACGGCCCGAGGGCGCGAGGCCACGCCCGTAGCGCACCTCGGCGGTCTCGGCCTCGGTGAGCTCGCGCGCGGCGAGCACCCGCCGGGCGACGTCGGAGGTGTCGAGCATGGGCACGCCGTCGGCCATCGCCTCGAGCGAGGCCGCCTCGGCGACGTCGAACGCACCCACGCGGGTGCGACGCAGCGCCGTCAGGTGCCCGGCGGAGCCGAGGGCGGCCCCGAGGTCGCGCGCGAGCGCCCGCACGTAGGTGCCGCTGGAGCAGACCACCTCGACGTCGACGTCGAGCACGGCGGTGCCGTCGGCCGCGGTGGCGGGTCGCGTCGCGAGCACCTCGAACGCGTGCACCGTGACCGGCCGGGCCGCGAGCTCGACCTCCTCCCCCGCGCGGACGCGGGCGTAGGAGCGGCGGCCGTCGACCTTGATCGCGCTGACCGCGCTCGGCACCTGCTCGATCGCACCGGTCAGCCCGGCGACGGCGTCGTGCAGCGCCTGCTCCTCGACGTCGCGAACGCCGGGCGCGGACGTGACCTCGCCCTCGGCGTCGTCGGTGACCGTGCCCTGCCCGAGCCGCACGGTCGCCCGGTAGGTCTTGTCGAGCCCCACCAGGTACGTGAGCAGCCGCGTCGCCCGGTTGACGCCGAGCAGCAGCAGCCCCGTCGCCATCGGGTCGAGGGTGCCCGCGTGCCCGACCTTGCGGGTGCCGGCCAGCCGGCGCACGCGCGCGACGACGTCGTGCGACGTCATGCCGGCCGTCTTGTCGACCAGCACGACGCCGTCGGCGCCGCTCACTCCTCCGGCTCGTCGGCCTCGCGCTCGGCCGGCTTGCGGTACGGGTCCGCCTCGCCGGCGTAGGCCGCGTTCGCACGTGCCCGAGCGAGCTCGGCGTCACGTGCGGCGGCCTCCGCCAGCGCGGCCTCGAGGTGCGCCGCCGTCTCCGGCACCGCGTCGAGGGTGAACTCCAGGGTCGGCGTCAGCCGCACCCCGGTCTGGCGGCCGACCTCGGACCTGATGAGGCCCTTGGCCGACTCCAGAGCGGCCGCGCTGGCCGCACGCTCATCCTCGTCACCGAGCACCGTGTAGAAGACCGTCGCGTGCTGCAGGTCGCCCGTCACACGGACCTCGGTCACGGTCACGAAACCGAGCCGGGGGTCCTTGACACGGGTGTCGAGCATGCGCGCCACGATCTCGTGGATGCGCTCGCCGAGCTTGCGCGCCCGGGGGTGGTCAGACATGGCGATCTCCTCAGTCGCGCGGCTTCTCGCGGACCTCGAACGTCTCGATCACGTCGCCCTCCGCGATGTCGCGGTAGCCGAGGCCGATACCGCACTCGAAGCCCTCGCGGACCTCGGTGACGTCGTCCTTCTCGCGGCGCAGCGACTCGATCGTGAGGTCGCCGTTGACGACGACCCCGTCACGCAGCAGCCGTGCCTTGGCGTTGCGGCGGATGATGCCCGAGCGCACGACCGAACCGGCGATGTTGCCGAACTTGGACGAGCGGAACACCTGACGGATCTCCGCCGAGCCCAGCTCGACCTCCTCGTACTCCGGCTTGAGCATGCCCTTGAGGGCGGCCTCGACGTCCTCGATCGCCTGGTAGATGACCGAGTAGTACTTGATGTCGACGCCCTCGCGGTCGGCCATCTCGGCCACCCGGGGTGCGGTGCGGACGTTGAACCCGATGATGACGGCGTTGTCGACCGTCGCCAGGTTGACGTCGTTCTGCGTGATCGCACCGACGCCGCGGTGGATGATCCGCAGCGCGACCTCGTCGCCCACGTCGATCTTGAGCAGCGCGTCCTCGAGCGCCTCGACGGCACCGGAGACGTCGCCCTTGATGACGAGGTTGAGGGTCTCGACCTTGCCGGCCTCGAGCGCCTGGGTGAAGTCCTCCAGCGACACGCGCTTGCGCCGCTTGGCCAGGGTCGCGGCACGCTCGGCCGCCTCGCGCTTGTCGGCGATCTGGCGAGCGGTCCGGTCGTCCGGCGCCACCAGGAAGGTGTCACCGGCGCGCGGCACCGACGTCAGGCCGAGCACCTGGACCGGGCGGGCCGGGAGCGCGACGTCGAGGTTGTTGCCGTGCTCGTCGAACATGGCACGGACACGCCCGTGGGCGGTGCCCGCGACGATCGAGTCGCCGACCGCCAGGGTGCCCGACTCCACCAGCACGGTGGCGACGGCGCCGCGACCGCGGTCGAGGTTCGCCTCGACGGCGACACCGCGCGCGGCCTTGTCCGGGTTCGCCCGCAGGTCGAGGGCGGCGTCGGCGGTCAGCAGCACGGCCTCGAGGAGGTCCTCGATGCCGATGCGCTGCTTGGCGGAGACGTCGACGAACATCGTGTCGCCGCCGTACTCCTCGGCGACCAGGCCGTACTCGGTGAGCTGGGCACGGATCTTGTCCGGGCTCGCGCCCTCCTTGTCGATCTTGTTGACCGCCACGACGATCGGCACGCCGGCCGCCTGCACGTGGTTGATGGCCTCGACGGTCTGCGGCATCACGCCGTCGTCCGCGGCGACCACGAGGATCGCGATGTCGGTGACCTTCGCACCGCGCGCACGCATGGCGGTGAACGCCTCGTGACCCGGGGTGTCGATGAAGGTGATCGCGCGGTCCTCGCCCTCGTGCTGGGTGTGGACCTGGTAGGCACCGATGTGCTGGGTGATGCCACCGGCCTCGTCCCCGGCGACGTCGGTCTGCCGGATCGCGTCCAGCAGCGCCGTCTTTCCGTGGTCGACGTGACCCATGACGGTGACCACCGGCGGGCGGGGCTCGCGGTCCTCGTCGGTCTCGGCGGCCTCCTCGGCCTCGAGGTCGATGTCGAAGCTCTCGAGGAGCTCGCGGTCCTCCTCCTCGGGGGACACGATCTCGATGACGTAGCCGAGCTCGGCGCCCAGCGTCTGGAAGGTGTCCTCGTCGAGCGACTGGGTCGCCGTCGCCATCTCACCGAGGTGGAACAGCACGGTCACCAGGCTTGCCGGGTTGGCGTCGATGCGGTCCGCGAAGTCGGTCAGCGTGGCGCCGGCGCGGATCCGGATGACGGTGTTGCCGTCACCGCGGGGGACGGTGACGCCGCCGAGCGACGGCGCACCCTGCTGCTCGAACTCGAGCCGCTTCGCGCGCTTGCTCTTGCGACCACGGGCCGGACGACCGCCGGCGCGACCGAACGCGCCCTGCGTGCCACCACGACCGCCACGGCCGCCACCGCGACCGCCGCCGAAGCCACCGCCGGCGCCGGGACCACCCGGACGGCCGCCGCCGAAACCGCCACCGGGACCGCCGCCGCGGCCACCGCCGCCACGACCGCCGCCACCGCCACCACGGGCGGGCGCGCCGGGACGACCGACCGAGGACCGGTCGGGCATCATGCCCGGCGTCGGGCGCGGACCACCGGGGCGCGGGGCCGCCGGGCGCGGGCCACCGCTGCCACCGGGGCGCGGCATGCCCTGCGAGGACGCGAAGGGGTTGTTGCCCGGGCGGGGACCGCCGGGGCGCGGGCCACCGCCGCCACCCGGCCGGGGCATGCCCTGCGAGGAGGCGAACGGGTTGTTGCCCGGGCGCGCGGCCGGACGGGGCGCCTGCGGGCGCGGGGCCGCCGGGCCCGGGGTCGGGCGCTGCTTCTCGCGGCCGTCCTGGGCTGCCGGACGCTCGGTGCTCGGCTGCTCGGGCGCGGGACCCGCCGGCTTGGGCGCGGGGGTCGGCTCGGCCGGGCGCGCCTCGGGGGCGGGGGTCGGCGCCTGCGGCGCGGGCGCCTCGGGTGCCGGTGCGGGTGCCTTGGGTGCCGCCGGGGCCGGCTTGGCGGCCTTCTCGGCGGGCTTGTCTGCCTTGGCGGGCTTCTCGGCAGGAGCCGGGAACGCCTCGCGGAGCCGCCGCTGCACGGGCGGCTCGATGGTGGATGACGCTGACTTGACGAACTCCCCGAGCTCCTGGAGCTTCGCCATCACCGTCTTGCTGTCGACGCCGAGCTCCTTGGCGAGCTCGTGGACGCGAACCTTGGCCACACTTCTCCTGTCTCGGTCCGAACCGGGACAGGCCGGACCGTCGTTACTGGTGCTTGTTCATCGCACGGTGCTCATCGGGTGCCCATCGGCTGCTGACCCGCTCTCTGATGTCGATGATCAACGACGTCTTACGTGTGCTGATCGAACCATGCCCGTACCTCGTCGAGCGACACGGCCTGCGTGAGACGCAGACCGCGCGTGATCGCTCGCCGGGCCTCGGCACGGTCCAGGCAGTCCGGCCGCTGGTGCAGCCAGACCCCTCGGCCCGGCATCACCGCCCGCGGATCGACCACCACGACCGGGGCCGCGGCTCGCCGATCCACGACGAGGCGCACCAGGTCGGACCGGTGGGCCTTGCTCCGACATCCCACGCACGTGCGCATCCCGGTGACCCGGTCGCCCGCGGCAGCCGTATCGACCACCTCGAGACCTCCAGGACCACCCGGTGTGCGCACCGGGCATCGTGACATCGGGCGCGAAGCCCGCAGACCAGTGTACTACCCGGGCACCCTCCGACCGCTCCCGGGCGTGTCCCGCGGCGCCGCGTCACCCCAGGACGGGCAGCCGGTACGCGGCTCCGGCGCGCTCGGCGACGCCGAGGAGGGCGGCCCCGACGCACGCGGGGGGGCGCCGTCGAGCCGGCGCAGGTGTGCCGGTCCAGCTCGGGCAGGCCGGGCCGGACGACGTCGCCGTCGCCCGCGCGCAGCAGCGTCAGCAGACCGTTGCGGTCGCTGCGGTCGCTGCCGAGGGCGACGACGCGCTCGTCGGCCGCCCGCGTCCTCGCGAGGCCGCGGCGGCGGCCGCCGGCGCTCAGGCGCCCTCCTGCTCCTCGGTGTCGGGGCGGATGTCGATCTTCCAGCCGGTCAGTCGCGCGGCGAGGCGGGCGTTCTGGCCCTCCTTGCCGATCGCGAGCGAGAGCTGGTAGTCGGGCACGACGACCCGCGCGGAGCGTGCCTCGGCGTCGACGATCTGGACGCTGCTCACCCGGGCGGGCGAGAGCGCCGACGCCACGAAGGTCGCCGGGTCCTCGGAGAAGTCGACGATGTCGATCTTCTCGCCGCGCAGCTCGGCCATGACCGCCCGCACGCGCTGCCCCATCGGGCCGATGCACGCGCCCTTGGCGCCCAGCCCCTGCACGCGCGAGCGCACCGCGATCTTCGTGCGGTGGCCGGCCTCGCGCGCGATCGCGGCGATCTCGACCGAGCCGTCGGCGATCTCGGGCACCTCGTGCGCGAACAGCCGCTTGACGAGGTTCGGGTGGGTGCGCGACACCGTGATCTGCGGCCCCCGCATGCCCCGGCTGACGTCGAGCACGTAGGCGCGGATCCGCTCGCCGTGCGCGTAGGTCTCGGTCGGCACCTGCTCGTGCTGCGGCAGCGTCGCCTCGACACCGCCGATCTCGATCATCACGTTGTGCGGGCCGCCGCCCTGCTGGATGATCCCGGCGACGATGTCGCCCTCCTTGCCGCGGAACGCGCCGAGCACCTGCTCGTCCTCGGCGTCGCGCAGCCGCTGCACGATCACCTGCCGCGCGGTCGAGGTCGCGATGCGGCCGAAACCCTCGGGGGTGTCGTCGAACTCGGGGCCGAGCCGCGGCTCGCCGCTGTCGTCCGCGTCGTCCTCGGAGGCCTCGAGCACCTCGCGCGCGAGCACCGACACGTGGCCGGTCGTGCGGTCGAGGACGACCCGCGCGTGCGGGTAGGCGCCGGGCGTGCGGTGGTAGGCCGACAGCAGCGCCTGCTCGATCGCGGTGACGAGCACGTCGAGCGGGATCTCCCGCTCGCGCTCGACCATCCGCAGCGTGGCCATGTCGATGTCCATGTCAGGCCTCCCCGTCCTCGCCCGCGCGCCGGAGCTCGACCTCGACGCAGCCCTTGGTGATCGTCGCCAGCGGCACCTCGTGCCGCACCGGGCCGCCCTTGCGGCGCTCCTCGTCCAGGTGCACGGTGTCGGCGTCGACCGCGACGACACGACCGGTCACCGACCCCTCGGCCGTGTGCACGGTCACCAGTCGCCCCTCGGCACGCCGGAAGTGGCGGGCCTCGGTGAGCGGCCGGGAGACACCCGGAGTGGTCACCTCGAGCAGGTAGGAACCCTCGAGAGCGTCGTGGACGCCGTCCAGCGCCTCGGAGACGGCGTGCGAGACGTCCCCGAGCCTGTCGGAACCCACGCCGCCCGGGCCGTCGGGAAGATCGACCGTGACGCGCACCAGGCGGCGTCGTGCCGGTCCGGTGACCTCGACGCCCTCCAGGTACAGATCGGATGCGGCGACCACCGGGTCGAGGACCTCGCGCAGTCGCGCGGCGAGATCGTTCGCCATCGTGCCTCCTGTGTGCAGTTGTGGGTCCGACCAGCCTACGTGGCTCCGACCCCGCGTGCACGTCCACGGCGGGTCGCGGCCGCGGCCGGAGCGGCGGCGGGTGCGGGCCGGTCCGCGTGACAGGATCGGGGTCATGCGTCGCGTGCTCGTGCTCCTCGCCCTCGCGGCGACGCTGCTCACCGGCTGCGGCTCGGTGCGGCTGGAGACGACCGATCCGGCACCCGCCGAGCCGGGCCCCGCGGAGCAGCAGCGGCAGGCGCTGGCGGTCACCGCCGAGCGGCTCGCCGAGGTCGCCGAGCACGCGCTCGCCCAGGCCGACGGCGACGTCGCCGAGGTGCTCGCCGCCGTCGCCGCCGACGCGCGCACGCACCTGCAGGTGCTCGGCGGCGTGTGGCGGCCCAGCGGCAGGTACGCCCAGGAGCTCGCACCGCGCGGCGACGCCGACGACGTGCTCGCGCAGCTGACCGCGGCCGCGGCGCAGGACCGCGCCGCCGCCGCGGATGCCGACGCAGGCGCGGCGGGGCTGCTCGTCGGGCTGTCGTTGTCGCGGCAGCTGCGTGCCGACCAGCTCGCGACCGCGCTCGGTGAGGAGCCGCTCGTCGTCGAGCCCGCGCTGCCGGACGCGCTCGACCCCGCGCCCGCGGCCGACCTCGTGCGCACGTACGACGCTCTCGGTCAGGCCTGGGAGGTCGTCGCCGCCCGGTCGCAGGCCGAGGCCCGTGCCGACGCCGCGGCCCAGGCCGAGCGCTGGCGCGCCTCGGCGCAGGACCTGGCCCAGCTCGCCGGTGTCGCCGACTCGCCCGAGGACCCACGGCTCGTCGCCTACGCGCTCGACGACGACGACCTCGCGGCCACGATCGACGACCTCGTCGCCGACCTCGTGCCGTGCTGGCTCGCGCAGGTCCCGGCGACCTCCGGCGAGGACCGGCTGCGCGTCGTCCAGCAGGCCCTGGCCGCCGCGCACGACGCCGGTCTCGACCGGCCCGGCGCCGACCTGCCGCCGCTGCCCGGGCTGGCGGCGGAGGCGTCTGGGTAGCGTGGCGGGCATGCAACCACCCTCGGAGCACGTCCTCGACCTGTTCGCGGTGCCCGGGGACGTCGAGCCTCTCGCGGGCGGCCAGGGCGGGTCGGTGCGCGCGGGCGACCTCGTGCTCTCCCCCGGTCGTGACCCGCTCGTGCAGGACGCGCTCGCTCCCGAGCTGGCCCGCCTCGCCGTCGACCTCGACACCCGCGCCGGGCGCGACCGCCGCGACCTGCGGGTCGCGATGCCCGTACCCGCCCGCGACGGGAGCTGGGTCGTCGAGGGCTGGTCGGCGAGCCGCTACGAGCCAGGCGCCGTGCTGCTGGTCGACCTCGAGGCTGTGCGCGCCGTCGGGGCGGTGCTGCACGCCGAGCTCGAGCCGCGCTTCCCCGGCTGGCCGCTGCGCCACCAGCCGCCGCGCGACCGGTGGTCGCGCGCGGAGCGGATCGCGTTCGGCGAGGGCGAGATCCCCGACGACCTGGACGACACCCCCGCCGGCGCGCTGGCGCGCGAGCTCGCCGAGCAGCGCGACGAGACCCCCCTCGGCCCCGACCAGCTCGTGCACGGCGACCTGGCGGGCAACGTCCTGCTCGACGCCGAGGGCTCACCGGTCGTCATCGACGTCGCCCCCTACTGGCGGCCGGCGCTGTGGGCCGAGGCGACGTGCGTGCTCGACTCGGTGATGTGGTGGGGCGCCGACCCCGCCGCGATCGAGGCGTGGACCGACGGCGCACCGCGCCAGGCGATGATCCGCTCGGCCCTGTTCCGGCTGCTCAGCGACCAGCCGCCCGACGTCTCGGCCTTCGTGCGCGCGCTCGCGCCGCTCGGCGTCAGGACAGCGCAGACCTGACGGTCTCGGTCAGGTGCGCCACCGCGGCGTCCGGCGCGAGCTCGACACGCTCGCCGGTCGCGCGGGTGCGCACCTCGACGACGCCCTGCGCGAGCCCGCGGCCGACGACGAGGACGTAGGGGACGCCGAGGATCTCGGAGTCGGCGAACTTCACGCCCGGCGAGGTCTTGGGACGGTCGTCGATCAGGACCTCCAGGCCGGCGTCCTCGAGCGCCGCGGCGAGCCGCTCGGCCTCGTCGAAGACCGCCTGGTCCTTGCCGGTCGCCACGACGTGCACGTGCGCGGGCGCGACCTGCACCGGCCACGCGAGCCCGGCGTCGTCGGAGTACTTCTCCGCGATGCACGCCAGCACGCGGGTCACACCCACGCCGTAGGAGCCCATCGTCACCGTGACGGCCTTGCCGTTGGCGTCGAGGACCTTGAGGTCGAGCGCCTTCGCGTACTTCTGGCCGAGCGCGAAGATGTGGCCGATCTCGATGCCGCGCGCGAGCTCCAGCGGGCCGGAGCCGTCGGGCGCGGGGTCGCCCTCGCGCACCTCGGCGACGTCGAGCACGCCGTCGGCGGTGAAGTCGCGACCGGCGACCAGCCCGAACACGTGCCGGCCGGGCTCGTTGGCGCCGGTGACCCAGGCGGTGCCGTCGACGACACGGGGGTCGAGGTAGTACCGCACGGAGGTGCGCTCGCCGTCCTCGCCCTGACCCGCGTTCGGGCCGAGCACCTCGGGGCCGATGTAGCCGGGCACGAGCTCCGGGTGCGCCTTGAGGTCGTCCTCGGTGGCCTGCTCGACCTCGGCGGGGAACGCCACGGCCTCGAGCCGCTTGAGGTCCAGCTGCCGGTCCCCCGGCATGCCGATGACGACGAGCTCACGCTCCCCGCCCGGGTGCACGTAGGTGACCACGACGTTCTTCAGCGTGTCCGCGGCCGTCCAGGCCCGGCCGTCGTCGCGCGGGTGCTCGGCGTTGGCGACGTCGACGAGCGTCTCGATCGTGGGCGTGTTCGGGGTGTCGTGCACGACGGCGGGCGGCAGCGCCGCGACGGCCGCCGGGTCGGGCGGCGGCGGGGGCAGCGTCGCGACCGCCTCCACGTTGGCCGCGTAGCCGCCGGGCGAGCGCACGAACGTGTCCTCGCCGATGTCGCACGGGAACAGGAACTCCTCGCTGCGGGAGCCGCCCATCGCGCCCGAGGTGGCGGTGACGATGACGTACTCCAGCCCGAGCCGGTCGAAGATCCGCTGGTAGGCGCCGCGCTGGGCCATGTAGGACTTCTCGAGCCCGGTGTCGTCGAGGTCGAAGGAGTAGGCGTCCTTCATGATGAACTCGCGGCCGCGCAGCAGCCCGGCGCGGGGTCGCGCCTCGTCGCGGTACTTCGTCTGGATCTGGTACAGCGTCAGCGGCAGCTCCTTGTACGAGGAGTAGGTGTCGCCGACGAGCAGCGTGAACATCTCCTCGTGCGTGGGCGCCAGCAGCATGTCGTTGCCGCGGCGGTCCTGCAGCCGGAACAGGTTGGGCCCGTACTCGGTCCAGCGGCCGGTGGCCTCGTAGGGCTCGCGCGGCAGCAGCGCCGGGAAGTGCACCTCCTGGGCGCCGATCGCGTCCATCTCCTCGCGCACGACCGCCTCGACCTTGGCGAGGACGCGCAGCCCCAGCGGCAGCCACGTGTAGATGCCCGGTGCGGCACGCCTGATGTAGCCGGCACGCACGAGCCACTTGTGGCTCGCGACCTCGGCATCGGCGGGGTCCTCACGCAACGTCCTGACGAACAGGCTCGACATCCTCAGCACGCGGGCGAGTCTATGCGTCGGTGGAGTCCTCGCACGCCGCCCGGCCCGGCCCGCCGCCCGGGGCGGTGCGGGTCCGCGCGTGGGTGGCTACCGTGTCCCCATGCCCGAGATGCCCGAGGTCCAGGGCCTGGTCGACTTCCTCGACGAGCGCCTGCGCGGGCGCACGATCAGCGAGGTCCGGCTGGTGGCGTTCACCGCGCTCAAGACCTTCGCGATCGGCCCCGAGACGCTGCACGGCGGCGAGGTGACCGGGGTCGCGCGGCACGGCAAGTGGCTCGACGTCGCGATCACCACCGCCGACGGCGAGCGGCACCTCGTGTTCCACCTGGCGCGCGCGGGCTGGTTGCGCTGGTACGACGAGGTGCCGAGGACGACGCCGCGGCCGAGCCCGAAGTCGCCGCTCGCGCTGCGCGTCGTCACCGACGCCGGCACCGGGTTCGACCTGACCGAGGCCGGCACCCGGCGCAAGCTCGCGGTCTACGTCGTCGCCGACCCGACCGAGGTGCCGATGGTCGCGACCCTCGGCCCGGACCCGCTGGCCGAGGACTTCACGCGCGAGGCTCTGCGCGACCTGCTGACGGCGAGGAACCAGCAGGTCAAGGGGCTGCTGCGCGACCAGTCGGGCATCGCCGGCATCGGCAACGCCTACTCCGACGAGATCCTGCACGTCGCCCGCATCAGCCCGTTCGCGCAGACGAGGGCGATCGCCGCCGACGAGGATGTCCTCGCGCGCCTGCACACCGCGATCGGCGAGACGCTGCGCGCGGCGATCGAGACGTCGTCGGGCAAGCCGGCCGCCGAGCTCAAGGACGCCAAGCGTGCGGGCATGCGCGTGCACGGGCGCACCGGCGAGGCGTGCCCGGTGTGCGGCGACGTGGTGCGCGAGGTCAGCTTCGCCGACTCCTCGCTGCAGTACTGCGCCACCTGCCAGACCGGCGGCAAGGTGCTCGCCGACCGGCGGATGTCGAAGCTGCTGAAGTAGCCGCCCCCCGGGACGGCGTCAGAACAGGACGGTCGCGAACGTCCCGACGCGGCGGAACCCCACGGCGTCGTAGACCCGGATCGCCGCGGTGTTGTAGGCGTTGACGTACAGCGACACGGTCGGGGCGACCTGCGCCCGCGCGTACGCGACGACCGCCGCCATGCCCGCGCGCGCCAGGCCCTGGCCCCGCAGCTCCGGCGCGACCCACACGCCCTGCACCTGGGTGACGCCGAGCGCGATCGTGCCCAGCTCGGCCTTGAAGACCACCCGGCCGTCCTCGATGCGCGCGAGCGACCGCCCGGCCGCCACGAGCGAGCGCACACGCCGCTCGTAGCCGCCGCCCACGCTCAGCGGCGAGTAGCCGACCTCCTCGGTGAACATCGCGACGCACGCGGGCATCAACGCCTCGATGTCGTCCTCGGTCGTCAGCCGGACCTCGGGGTCGGGCTCGACGTGCGGGTCCTCGGCGATGACCATCGAGGGCTGCTCCGGGCGCACGTCCCGGGCGGGCGGCGCGTGCGGCGCGAGCAGGTCCCACAGCGCGAGCACCTCGCGGGCGGGGCCGACGATCGAGGAGTAGCGCCTGTTGCGCCGCCGCACCTCCGCGGCGACCTCGGGCATCAGCGAGGTGTCGATGCCGAGCGGCACCATGTTGCCGCCGGTCCAGCACAGCCCCTGCAGGCCCTCCGGCGTGCTGACGCACAGCAGCTGGTCGCGCAGCTGCGGGCTGGTGAGCATCGCCTCGACGTGCTCGCCCAGCAGCGCGGCCTCGACCGGCTGCCGCCGGCAGAAGTCGAGCACGCTGGCCATGTCGACGTGCCGGGCGTCACGCACGAGCACCGGGGACGGCTCGGCCGTCGACTGCCAGGGCCAGCGCCGCATGGCCGTCGGTCAGGACACCGAGACGCTGGGTTGCCCCGACGCGTCCATGGTCGCGGCGATGCGGTGGGCCTCCTCGAGCAGGGTCGCGACGATCTGGTCCTCCGGCACGGTCGCGATGACCTCGCCCTTGACGAAGATCTGACCCTTGCCGTTGCCGGAGGCGACGCCGAGGTCGGCCTCGCGGGCCTCCCCCGGGCCGTTGACGACGCAGCCCATGACGGCGACGCGCAGCGGCACCTCGAGCCCCTCCAGGCCCGCGGTGACCTCGTCGGCCAGCGAGTAGACGTCGACCTGGGCGCGGCCGCAGGAGGGGCAGGAGACGATCTCGAGCCTGCGCTCGCGGAGGTTGAGCGACTGCAGGATCTGCAGACCGACCTTGACCTCCTCGGCCGGCGGCGCCGACAGCGAGACCCGGATCGTGTCGCCGATGCCCTTGCTCAGCAGGGCGCCGAACGCCGTCGCGGACTTGATCGTGCCCTGGAACGCGGGGCCGGCCTCGGTGACGCCGAGGTGCAGCGGCCAGTCGCCGCGCTCGGCGAGCAGTTCGTAGGCGCGCACCATGACGACCGGGTCGTTGTGCTTGACCGAGATCTTGAAGTCGTGGAAGTCGTGCTCCTCGAACAGCGACGCCTCCCAGACGGCGGACTCGACGAGCGCCTCGGCGGTCGCCTTGCCGTACTTCTCCAGCAGGCGCTTGTCGAGCGAGCCGGCGTTGACGCCGATGCGCAGCGAGACGCCGGCGTCCGCGGCGGCCTTGGCGATCGCGCCCACCTGGTCGTCGAACTTGCGGATGTTGCCCGGGTTGACGCGCACGGCGGCGCAGCCGGCGTCGATCGCCGCGAACACGTAGCGCGGCTGGAAGTGGATGTCGGCGATCACCGGGATCTGCGACTTCTTCGCGATGATCGGCAGCGCCTCGGCGTCGTCGGCGCTGGGCACCGCGACGCGCACGATGTCGCAGCCGGACGCCGTCAGCTCGGCGATCTGCTGCAGCGTCGAGTTGATGTCGGTGGTGGGCGTCGTCGTCATCGACTGCACCGAGATCGGGGCGTCGCCACCGACCTCGACCGACCCGACCTTGATCTTGCGGCTCTTGCGTCGGGGCGCGAGAACCTCAGGCGTCTCCTGGACGGTCGGCATGCCGAGAGCGATCGGAACAGTCACCGTGGCAGTATCGCACCGCGACGTGGAGAACCTGTGGTGCACACCGGCCACCGGCACCACCGGTGGCCGAACTCACAGGCACCGCTAGGTGAACGCGACCGGCTTGAGGATGTCGGCGGCGGCGAGCAGCACGAACATCCCGAGGAACAGCACGACGACGCCGTAGGTGAGCGGCATCAGCTTCGCGGTGTCGGCGAAGCCCGGGTCGGGCCGGTCCCGCCAGCGGGCGACCTGCCGTCGGGCGCCCTCGTAGAGCGCGCCGGCGATGTGCCCGCCGTCCAGCGGCGGCAGCGGGATCATGTTGAAGACGAACAGCGCCATGTTGAGGCTCGCGAGGATCAGCAGGATGTTCGTCAGCTGCGACAGGAACCCGGACTCCGCGCTGGCCTCGGTGAGGTCGCCCGCCGCGCGGCCGACGCCGATGATCCCCACGATGTTCGGGTCACGCTCGGCGTCGCCGAACAGCGACTGAGCGATCGAGACCAGCCGCTGCGGCAGCGTCAGGACCACCCCGGCCGTCAGCCGCAGCTGCTCCCCGATTACCCCCGGCACGGCGGTGACCGGCTGCCGCTCCCGCGCCGCGAGCGCGACCAGCCCCACGTAGGGGACCTCCTCGGTGACCTGCGTGCCGTCGGCGTCGACGACCGGCTCCCCGGTCTCGGCGTCGTAGACCGGCCGCTCGACGAGGGCCGGCGTCACCGTGAGCGTGACCTGCTCGCCGTCGCGGTCGACCACGACCTCGACCGGGTCGGTGCCACCGCTGCGGATCGCCGACGAGACGTCGGCCCAGTCCTCGGTCGGGGTGCCGCCCCACGACACGATCGTGTCGCCCTGCTCGAAGCCGGCGAGCGCCGACGGCGAGTCCTCGACGCCGTCCGGGCAGGTCTCGCCGGTGGCGGAGGCGACGCACGGCATCACGCGTGACACCGTGCTGGTGGCGAGCGTCGGCAGCCCGATCACCGAGAGGATGATCGTGAACAGCAGCGCGCTGAGGATGAGGTTGACCACCGGGCCGCCGAACATGACGGCGAGCTTCTTCGGGGTGCTGAGCTGGTAGAAGGCGCGCTTGTCGTCCCCCGGCCCGACCTCCTCGAGCGACACCGCGCGGGCGTCCTCGGCGACGTTGCGCGCCCAGCCGCGGATGCCGCGGCTGCGGAGCCGCTGCTCGACGGCGGCGTCCTCGCTGAGGGTCTCGCGCGCGGGCGGGAACATGCCGATCATCCGCACGAAGCCGCCGAGCGGGATCGCCTTGACGCCGTACTCGGTCTCGCCGCGCCGCCGCGACCACACCGTGGGGCCGAAGCCGACGAAGTACTGCGGCACGCGCACGCCGAACCGCTTCGCGGGCAGCAGGTGGCCGATCTCGTGCAGCGCGATCGAGATCATGAGGCCGACGGCGACCGCGAGGACACCGATCCAGAAGGTCACCGCCCGAGTCTAAGCACGCGCGAGCGTGCTCGGCCCTGCCCGCGGCCGCGCACCCGACGGGCAGCCCTGCCCTACATCTCGCAGTCGCACACCGGGTTGAAGGAGACGACCTCGTCGCCTGCGGCGGCGTCGGCCCACGCCTCGGCCTCCTCGCGCGAGCCGAACCGGCGGCCGGCGAGCCGACCGGTGGCGAGCCGCACCGACCACTCGACCTGCTCGCGCGGGTCGACCCAGGCCGCTCGTGCCGGTGAGGTGCTGCTCATGCTGGTCCTCCTGGCCCCATCATCCCACCAGGAGCGCGACGAAGCCCATCGGCTCCCGGTGGCCGCGCACCCACGGAACGACCGCCTGGTCGAGCTCGGCCGCCAGCGGGTGCCCGGGGCGGTCGAGCAGGCGCCTGCCCGGCGCGCGCACGGCGTCGACGATCGGGGCGGCGCGGGCGGCGGACCAGGTCACCGGTCGCCCGCCGCCGGGGCGAGTGGTCGACGCGGGGCGGCGGCGCACCCGGCGGCCTCAGGCGGTCGTGGCGTCGTCGTAGGCGGCGAGCAGCTCGGCACCGATCGCGCGGAGCTCGGCGACAACGCCAGGTGCGTCGAGCACCCGGACCCGACCGCCCCACCCGGCGAGCTGCTCGGCGAGGCCGCGCTCGGTGTGCGCCGCCACGACCGCCTCGTCCTCGACCTCGGTCGGGGTGAACGCGCTCCCGAAGAGGTCGGCGAGCACGCGCAGCGCCGCGGGGTCGGCGCGCACCCGGGCGGTGACGTCGGTGCGGGCCGCCCGCACGACGTCGGAGGTCTCCTCCCAGATGCGGTCGAGCTCGCCGTCGTCGGGCCGCTCGATCGTGCGGTCGAGAGGCATGAGGGCGACGACGCGGTCGACGCGATACGTCCGCGGGCCGCGCGCGGTGCCCGCGAGGAGGTAGACGACCCCGGCCTTCTCGAGCAGCCGCCAGGGCTCGACCTCGACGTGCCGCACCCCGGCGGACCCGCGCCGGCGGTAACCGATCTCGCAGGCACGACGCCGCAGCACGGTGTCCTCCAGGCGTGCGAGCAGCGCCGGCGGCTCGTCGGCGGGGCGCTCCCAGCCCGACGGGTCGCGGCGGCGCGCGGACGACGCGACCTCGGCGACGTCGCGGAACGGCTCGGGCAGGGCGCGCACCAGCTTGGCGAGCGCGGTGCCGGCAGCGGGTGCGCCGCCGTCGAGGCCGCCCAGCGCGAGGAACAGCGCACGGACCTCGGGCTCGGAGAGCCCGGACAGGTCGGTGCGGGCGCCCCCGACGAGCTGCCAGCCGCCGCGGCGGCCGGGTTGCGGGTAGACCGGGATGCCGGCGGCGCCGAGCGCCTCGAGGTCGCGCCGCGCCGTGGCGAGGGACACCTCCAGGTGCTCGGCCAGCTCCGCGGCCGTCACGCGACCGCGCCGCTGCAGGTACAGCGTCGCCGCCACCAACCGGTCCGCGCGCACGTGTCGATGCTGTCACGAAACGTGCTCACTGGATGAGCACTTTGGCAGCGAGGCTGGTCAACGACCCACCTCGAGAGGAGAACCCAGATGTTCCGAGGCCCCGCCACCGTCAACGTCTACGCCGCCGACATGCCGGCCGCGATCGCGTGGTACACCGAGCTGTTCGGCGCTCAGCCGTACTTCCGTCGCCCCGTCGAGGGCCCGCCCGCCTACGCGGAGTGGCGCGTGGGCGACCTGGAGACCGAGGTCGGCGTCGTCGACGCCGCCTACGCCCCCTACCCCGTCGGCGCACCCGGGGGCAGCGTGCTGCACTGGGCGGTCGACGACGTCCACGCCGCGTTCGAGCGGCTGCTGGCGCTCGGCGCGACGCCACTGGCCGGCCCGACGGTGCGCGGCGAGGGGTTCGTCACCGCCTCGGTGACCGACCCGTTCGGCAACGTGCTCGGAGTCATGAAGAACGCGCACTACGACGAGGTGCTCGCCACGCGCGTGCGCTAGCTGTACTCGGTCAGCACGTTGGTGACACGGATGTAGGGAGAAGGCCTCCATTCTGAGTGGTGTTCAACGTCACTCGAGGGAGGCCTTCTCTTGGTCCACCGTAATGCGCGGCTCGCTCCGGCCGGTCG
>NZ_WNXX01000018.1 GCF_009733795.1 Actinotalea caeni | reverse complement strand
CTCGAACACCGCCCGAGCCGACGCGCTGGCCCCATGGCTCAAGCACTACAACTACGCTCGAGCCCACACCGCCTGCGGAGGCAAGCCACCGATCAGCCGACTGTCACCAACGTGCTGACCGAGTACACCTAGGCGACTCCCACAGGCGGCGGCGGCGTACCCGAACGAACGAGCAACGCCGCCGCCGGCCCCCTGCCTGGGCCCCCGGCGAGTGTCAGGCCCCCCGACTCGTCCTGACCCCACCACGGTAACCGACAGGTGACAACAGCGGTAGTGTCTGTCCGGTCCTCGAACGCGGAACGGCCCGGCCCCTCACGGGGGACCGGGCCGCTCGGCACGGGTCTCGGGGCTCAGGCTTCCCGGTTCTCGGAGCTGATCATCCACGCGTGCTTCTCGAGGTCCTCGAGGAGGGCGTGGAGGAGGTCGGCGGAGGTCGGGTCCTCGGCGTCGACGTCGTCGTGCACCTCGCGCACCACGGCCACCGCCTGCCGGATCCGGGCCGTCACGGCATCGATCGTCTCGTTCACGTTCACCAGGCCAGCGGGGTAGTCCGCGAGGTCGGAGGTGGCGGCGATCGTCTCGGCGCGCCCGTCCGGCACCACGTTCAGCGCGCGCATCCGCTCGGCGATGACGTCGCTGTGCTCGCGCACCGCCGCCACCAGCTCGTCGAGCTGCAGGTGCAGCGTGCGGAACCCACGGCCCGTCACGTTCCAGTGCGCCTGCTTGCCCTGCACGTGCAGGTCCACGAGGTTGACCAGCACCCGCTGCAGGTTCGCCTTCAGCTTCTCCGACGCGGTCACGCCCTCATCGTTGGTCTCGTTCTCAGCCATGCTGTCTTCCCTTCCGGGGACCGCCGCTCGCGATCGACCCTTGTCGTGAATGACTCAAGACTAGAACGGGTCGCGACGCTGCGCCAGCGGGGGCCGGGGGTCCGGGCGCACTCGATCGAGCCCGTCACCCCTGCGCGGCGCAGGCCGCGCACACGCCCCAGAAGATCAGCTCCGCCGTCTCCACCGCGAAGCCCGACGGCGTCGGGCCGCTCATGCACGGCGCCTCGCCGACCACGCACTCGACGTCGAACACCTCGCCGCACCGCCGGCACACCGCGTGGTGGTGGTTGTCGCCCACCCGCCGCTCGTACCGCGCGGGCGAGCGCGCCGGCTCGAACCGCCGCACCAGCCCCGCCTCGGTGAGGTCGGCCAGGATGTTGTGCACCGCCTGCAGGCTCGGCGCAGCGTGCCCCAGCCGCTGCCGGATCGTCTCGGCGTCCACGTGCGGCGACCGCCCCAGCGCCGAGAGCACCGCGAGCCGCCCTGCCGTGACCCGCAGCCCGTGCTCGCGCAGCAGCGCGGCGTCGCTGATCGGGGCGGTGGTGGTCACCCCACCACCGTAGGTCCGCATCGTGAACGACTCAAGTTTCCGGGCCTGTCCCCTTGATCCGCGACACGCACCCGTGAGGCGATGGGACGACGCCGCCCGCCGGGTGGCCCGAGAGGAGCGCACGTGACCCTCCAGGAGTTCCGTGTCGACGTGCCCGACGCCGCGCTCGACGACCTCCGCCAGCGCGTCGAGCGCACCCGGTGGCCCGACCTGCCCGACGTCGGCTGGCAGCGCGGCGTGCCCGTCGCCTACCTGCGCGAGGTCGCCGACCACTGGGCGCACCGCTACGACTGGCGCACCTGGCAGACACGCCTCAGCGAGCACCCGCAGCTGCTCACCACCCTCGACGGGCAGCCGATCCACGCCCTGCACGTCCGCTCGCCCGAGCCGGACGCGCTGCCGCTCGTCGTCACCCACGGCTGGCCGGGTTCCGTCGTCGAGATGCTCGACGTCGTCGGCCCGCTCGCCGACCCGCGCCGCCACGGCGGCGACCCGGCCGACGCGTTCCACGTCGTCGTGCCCTCGCTGCCCGGGTTCGGTTTCTCGACACCGTTGCGCGAGACCGGCTGGGGCCACGCGCGGATCGCACGCGCGTGGGCGGAGCTGATGACCCGCCTGGGCTACCAGCGCTTCGGCGCCATGGGCGGCGACACCGGCTCGATCGTCTCGCCCGAGCTGGGCCGGCTCGCGCCCGACCGGGTGGTGGGCGTCCACGTCCACGGCGGCCTCGCCCGCCCCGCGCTGCTGCCCGACGACGTCGCCGCCCTCACCCCGCGCGAGCGCGAGCGCCTCGCGGTCACCGAGCGGATCTGGCGCGACGGCACCGCCTACGCGGCGATCCAGGGGACCCGCCCCCACACGCTCGCGCCCGCGCTCACCGACTCACCGGTCGGGCTGCTCGCCTGGATGCTCGAGAAGTTCTGGGACTGGACCGACCCGGCCGCGCCGCTCCCGCACGACGCCGTGGACCTCGACCACCTGCTCACCGACGTCACCCTCTACTGGGTCACCGGCTGCGCCGGCTCGGCCGCCCAGCTCTACTACGAGGTCCGCGCCACCGAGCAGGGTCCGCGTCCGCGCTCGACCGTCCCGACCGGCGTCGCGGTCTTCCCCACCGACCCCGCGATCCGCCGCGTCGTCGAGCGCGAGCACCACGTCGTCCACTGGACCGAGCACGACCGCGGCGGTCACTTCGCCGCCGTGGAAGCACCCGACCTCCTCGTCGACGACGTCCGCGCCTTCTTCCGAGGCCTCCGCGAGAACGCTGGGCTCAGGCGGCCGTGAGCGCCTTCATCTTCGACGCGATGAGCTCGACGGCCTTGCGCGGCGCGAGCCGTGAGAGCCGGTCGACGCCCTTGGCGTCGCCGCCGACGACGACGCGGAAGGCGCCCCTCTCGACGCCGTCGACGATCTGGCGGGCGGCGTCGGGCGCCGTCGTGAGCCGGGCCGCCATGGCCCCCGCGCGCTCGTCCTGGCCGGGCATCGCGGCGCCGGAGTTGTCGGCGATGGCGGTCGCGACGCCGCCGGGGACGACGGTCGTCACCGCGACGCCGGTGCCCCTGGTCTCGGCGTAGAGGCCCTCGCTGAACAGCTTGACGGCGGCCTTGCTGGCGCCGTAGACCGTCTGGCCGGGCACCGGGGCGAGCCCGCCCATGCTCGACACGTTGACGATGCACGCGCGCGGCCGCTCCAGCAGCACCGGGAGGAACGCGTGGCAGGTGTTGAGCACGCCCCACAGGTTCACCGCCAGCACCCGCTCCATCTCCGGGTAGCCGAGCTCGGCGAACGGCACGAACTGCTGGATGATCCCGGCGACGTTGAGGAGCCCGTCGACCTGGCCGTGCGCGGCGACCACCTGGGACGGCAGCGTGCCGACCGCCATGCGATCGGTGACGTCGACGGCGTGCGTGCTCAGCCGCTCGCCCGCCGCCGCCAGCGCGGCCGTCTCGGCGAGCGCGTCCGCGCGGAGGTCGACGGCGGCCACCCGGGCGCCGCGGCGCAGCAGCTCGAGCACGACCTCCCGGCCGATCCCGTTCCCGCCGCCGGTGACGACGAGCACCGCGCCCTGCACCCGCATCTCACTCACCCTCGTCCAGCTCCAGCCCGCGCCCGACCAGCGCGAGCACCTGCGCCGCCGCCGCACGCCGCGACGGGACGTCCTTCTCGACGCCGATCGCACCGAGCAGCATCCGCATGACCAGCACCAGGTCGGCGACCCGCAGGTCGGCGGCGACCGTGCCGGCCTGCTGCGCCCGCGCCAGCGGCTCGGCGACGACCTCGCAGAACCGGCGCTCCATGTCGATCGTCCGCGGGGCGTCGACGCTGCCCAGGGTCGTCTCGACGAAGCCGCCGCTGTGCGCCAGCTGCTCGACGACGGTGCGCCAGATCTCCGCGAAGTCCCCGCCCGAGCGCTCCAGGACCGCGAGGTTCTCCTCGAGGATCGCGGCCGCGATCAGCTCCCGCTGCGGGAAGTGGCGGTACAGGCTCCCCTGCCCGACGCCTGCCTCGCGCGCGATCGCGCTGAGGGGGACGTGGTAGCCGCGCTCGGCGAACAGGCGCCGCGCCGCGGCCAGCAGGGCGGCGCGGTTCTCGGCGGCGGCCGCGGGACCCCGGTTCGGCTTGGTGGCGGCCTGCGTCATGGCCGCATTGTGGGGGACAGAGGTATCCGGTTCGGCGGGACCAAAGGCCTGATAGTTGAAAAGGGTCGTACATCACACTTCCGAGGCTCTGCCATGCTGGCCGCCGTCCGACCCGACGAGGAGTCATGCCGCCCGCCACCCCCGCCACCCCGCTCGGCGTGCGTGCCTGCGGCCCCGCCGCCGACCCCGCCACCTGGCGCCGGCTGCGCGACCGGCGCGAGGCGCTCCCGCAGGTCGAGGCGCTGCTGCTGCTCGCGGACGTGCTCGCCGCCGAGCCGGTCGCGGCGCTGCCCGCGTCGAGCTACCTCGAGTTCGAGCGGACCGGCGACCGCGCGGGCTTCGAGCGCCGCTACTTCCAGCGCCGCCGGCGGCTCGCGGCGCTCGCGCTCGCGGCGCTGCTGGAGCCCGAGCGCGACACCCGCGCGCTCGCCGAGACGGTGGTCGCGATCTGCGACGAGCCGCAGTGGGCGCTGCCCGCCCATGTCGACCGGCGGGGCGAGGTCCCGCCGGAGCACGTCGTCGACCTGTTCGCCGCCGAGACCGCCTCGGCGCTCGCCGAGATCACCGGGCTGCTCGGCCCCCGGCTGCCGGACGCCGTCGTGCGCCGCGCCCGCACGCTCGTGCGTGCGCGGGTGATCGACCCCTACGAGAGCCACCGCTGGTGGTGGGAGGACTCACCGACCAACTGGGCGTCGGTGTGTGCGGGGTCGGTCGCGCTCGCGGTGCTGCAGGTGTGCGAGCCCGGCCACGCGGCCGCGCTCGCGCCGCGGCTGCGCGCCACGCTGCGCCGCTCGCTCGACGGCTACGGCGACGACGGCGTCTGCGTCGAGGGCTTCGGCTACTGGACCTACGGGTTCGGCTACCACCTCGTCGCGAGCGAGGCGCTCGACGCCGCGCTCGGGCCCGACCCGGTCGCCGCGCCCGGCCACGCCGCGGAGGCGGCCCGCTGGCCGTCGCGCGCGTTCCTCGGCGGGCGGGTCGTGGTGCCGTTCGCGGACACCCACGTCACCGACGCGATCAGCGAGGGCCTGCTCGCGCTCGCGGCCCGCCGCTACGGGGGCCTCGCCCGCCCGGACCCCGCCGTCGTCGCGCCCGACGTCGTCGACGAGTGCGGCCGGTGGGCGCTCGCGCTGCACGGGCTGGCCCGCCTCGACGGCGCCGAGCGCGTCTGGGACGCCGCGCCCCGCCACCCGCTGTGGTTCCCCCGTGCGCAGTGGCTCGTGGTGCCGCAGGGCGAGCGCAGCCCGGTGGGTCTCGCCGCGCGCGCCGGGCACAACGGCGAGCCGCACAACCACAACGACCTCGGCTCGTTCGCGCTCGCGGTCGACGGCGAGCTGCTGGTCGGCGACGCGGGCCGCGGCGTCTACGACCGCGAGTACTTCGGGCCGCGCCGCTACGCCAGCCCCGCCACCGGCTCGCACGGGCACCCGGTCCCGCTGCTCGACGAGGTGCGTCAGGCCGAGGGCGAGCAGGCGCGCGCCGAGGTCCTCGAGGTCGCGCTCGACGGCGGCCGGGAGCGGCTGGTGCTCGACCTCACCGCCGCCTACCCGCACCCCGCACTCGTCCGGCTGGTCCGCACGATCGAGCGCGACGGCGCGGTCGTCACCGTGACCGACGCCTTCGAGACCAGCGCCCCGGTGCGGGTGAGGCAGCGGTTCCCGGTGCTCGCCGAGCCAGGTGCGAGCGCCGCCGGCACGGTCGAGGTCGCCGGCGCCCGCGGCCGGGTGACGCTGCGGCACGACCCGGGCGCCGCCGTCGAGACCGGTGCCTTCCCCACCGGCCGCGGCGGCTTCCCGCAGCGGGTCTGGTGGGTCGACGTCGTCGCGACGACGGCGCCGCCGGACCCGCTGGTGCTGACGACGGTGCTCACCGCCGCGGCACGGCCGCGCTGACGCTCAGTCGTCCTTCTTCGGCGAGGGCCGCACCGGCTTCCACAGCGCCTCGCGGAGACGACCCCGGACCCCGGTCCGGCCGGCGCCGAGCCGGGTGACCTCGTGCTTGTCCGGCCCTCCGGGCACCCGGCGCGGCAGCGAGTCGGAGGAGACGATCCACGTCGGCAGCCCGAGGACGCGCAGGATGCCGGTGAGCCGCTCGGACTCGTTGGTGTCCTCGCCGAGGTCCTCGGCGAGCAGCTCGGTGAGCCGCTCCTCCTCGTCCTCGACCTCGAACGTCGACAGCAGCGCAGCCGCGACCATCTCGACGTCCACGAACCCGCCACCACCCGCGGGCATCACGGGGTTGCCGAAGTCGTCGAGCATCATCCCGCCGGGCTCGTCGCCGTCGGGGTCGGAGTCGTAGGCGGGCATCGCGTCGTCGCCGTCGAACGCCCACAGCTTCAGCCGCTCGTCCTTGTCGACCTCCGCCGCGAGCGTCACCACGCCGAGCTCGGCCGCGAGGTCACGGGCGACGTCGTCGATGCGCCGCTTGCTGCCGGCGACCTTGCCGAGCGGGTTGCCCGCGACCGCGAGCACCCAGTCGCCCTCCTGCGGGCCCAGGTAGCCGGTGAACCGCATCTCCACCAGCGCGGCCATCACCCGCTCGCGCTCAGCCGCCACGTAGACACCGCTGTACGTCACGCCCGCATCGCCCTCGCCGACGCCGATCGGTCCCGGTGGGTACATGCGAACCAGTCTGGTACGGGGCGACGGCGCGCGCACCCTCAGTCGCGGACCGCCGACAACGTGCGCACCGCGGCGACGACGCACCACACCGAGACCGCGAGCCACACGACCCCGACGAGGATCGTGAGGACCCGCACCGGAACCAGCGCCCCGATCCCGGACGGGAACCCGGTCGCGAGGCCGAGCGACTCCACCGCGGCCACGCACGCGAGCACCGCCACCAGCACCGCACCGCCCTCGCTGCGTCGTCGCACCAGCCCCGCGGCCAGCGCGGCCAGGATCACGACGACCAGCAGCAGCACCACCGAGCCGAGGAAGCCGAAGATCTGGCCGTAGCCGTGCGGGTCGCGCGCGGTCGGGATCTCCCACACCAGGCCCGCCAGCAGCGTCGCCGTGAACACGAACGGGCTCGCCAGCTGCAGCAGCGAGGCCAGCCGGGTCCGGCGCCACGCCGGCTCCGCCAGCGGGTCCGCGGCCGGCGGCCCCGCCTGCCACGCCCCCGTCGCCCCGTACGCCTCGGGCTCCATGGTCCGAACCTACTCGCGCACCGCCGCCGGGCGGGTGAGGTCGCGGCTCGTTCGCGCGTCGGGTCGGCCGCTGCGACTAGGAGCGGACCAGCCGACGCCGCACCACGAGCAGCGCCGCCAGCGCGGCGATGGCGGCCGCGAGCACGCCGACGAGGGCGCCGGTGCGCGGCCCGCCCTCGTCGTCCGCGGGCGGCGGTCCGGCGTCGGTCGGCACGACGTCGGAGACGACCGCCGTCCGGGCGGCCGCGGCTGCGCGCGTCGCCGGCGGCTCGGGCGTCTCCTCCTCCGCCACCTCGGTCGGCTCGCTCGCCGTCTCGGTGGGCTCCGGGCTCGCCGCGGCGTCGAGCGCCTGGGAGACGACGTTCTCGGCGGCGCTGCGCCAGCCGCCCGGGATCTGGGACGCGTAGCTCGGGTTGTGGGCGAGCTCGCCCGTCTCGGCCAGGTGCTCGGCCCAGGCCTGCGCGACGGCGTCCATGTCGGCGTTGCAGGTCAGCGCGGCGAGCCCCTGCTGGCTGCGCGCGGCGTTGACGAGCGCCGCCACCTCGCTCTGGAGCGACGCGTGGGCGGGAGGGACGGCCAGCAGCAGCGCCGGCGCGCACGCCACGGTCGCGGTCAGCCGGTGTCGGGTCGGCATCGCACCACGATGACGAAACGGTCACGACGGGACCGTCCCGGGCGACGTCGGTCCGGGGCCTCGGGTGTGCGGCCCTAGGCCCTAGACATCTGTGTGCTCCTGCGCCCGCTCGCCCGGCTCGAGCTGCGGCGGGATCTCCTCCACGGGGGCGACCACGACGTCGTCGATCTTCCAGTCGAGCTCGACGAGCCGCTCCCGCAGCTCCCGCAGCTCGTCCAGCGTGGCCGCGTGCCCGGCCACCGGGACCACGAACGCCTCGACGTGGAACACGTGGCCCTGGTCGCGCACGCGGGCCCGGGCGTCGCGCACCCACCCCCACGTGCGCAGCGAGTCCTCGATGTCGCCGACCAGCGGGTGCGGGTCGTCACCCTCGACGGTCTCCGCGCGCGCGTCCATCAGCGCCCCGACCGCGGTGCGCAGGTTCGTCCAGCCGTCCTTGAGGATGCCGCCGGCGATGAACAGCGCCGCGGCGGCGTCCGCCCACCACAGCCCCACGCCGATGCCGAGGATGCCGACGATGCCGCCGAGCGCGGTCATCCAGTCGGCCTTGTTCATGTCGGCGTCGGCGTAGAGCACGCGGTCGTGCAGCGTGTCCGCGACCGGCAGCTTTGCGCGCCCCAGCAGCACCGGGGGCACCGCGGAGTAGGCGAGCGCGGCGATCATCAGCCAGCCCGACCACAGCGACCAGCCGCCGATCTCGACGAGCCCGACCGGGGGGTGCTCGGCCTTGAGCAGGCCGGAGGCGGAGTCCCACACGAGGAACAGGCCCATGGTCAGCAGCGCGGTCGCCGCGACGAGGTGCCCGGCACCCACGGCGCGGTGGTAGCCGTAGGGGTGCTCCGGCGTCGGTGGCCGCTTCGCGCGGCGCACCGCGACGAGGAACGCGATCGGCGGGATCAGGGACAGCAGGTCCTCCGCCCAGGCGGCCTTCATCGCCTGCGAGCTGCCCATGACCAGGTACATGAGCGTGATCGCGGTCGCGAGGAACGCGATCGACAGCCACGTCAGGCGCTTGCCGCGCCGCAGCGCGGCCTGCTGCTCCTCGGGCAGCTCGGTGTGACCGAACCGGGCGGCGGTCATCGCGGCAGGTCCTGGTCGAGCAGGAACCGCTCCAGCGCCACCAGGAAGGCGTTCTCGCCCATCGGCGCCGCCATGACGTGCAGCTCCTGCTGCCCGTCGGCCCCGGTGACGGCCATGTAGCGATAGGTCAGCGCGGCCTTCTCCGACCACGGCGACCGCGCGGTCAGCCCACCGATGACGAGGTCGAGGTCGCCCCGCTCGAGCTGCCCGACCAGCGCCTCCTCGCTGCCGGCCGTCCACTCGACCTCGGCGTCCAGCGTGCCCGCGAACTCCTCGACGAGCGCGACCTCGGACCCGGTGGGGTCGCTGCCGGTGCCGTCCGGGAAGTCGGTCCACGGCGGGTTGACCGAGACGCCCACGCGCAGCGTGCCTCCCGTGACGTGGGTCAGCGTGTCGTCGGGGTCGGTCGGGATCGTCACCGAGCAGCCGGCGACCGTCGCCAGGAGCACCACCAGCACCCCGACGACGGCGGCGACCACCGCACGCCGGCCCGGCACCCGCCTCGCGACCTCCACCGCCCGCTCCGTCCGCCTCGGGCACGCGACGGCGTCGCGCGCACGTCTCGACGCTACGACGGCCCGGAGGTTCCGGCCAGCGGATCGGCACCCTCCGACGACGACGGCCGGTCACCACGCGGGCGTGGTGACCGGCCGTCGTTCGTCGAGGCGTCGCTGCGCCGCGGCCTCAGCCCTGCTCGGGCTCCGCGGGCGCCTCGGGCGAGGTTCCCTCGGCGTCCGGCTGGGCGCCGAGCCCCACGGGTGCACCGACGAGCGCGGCGTCCTCGGGCTCGACGTGCCCACCGAGGAACTGCGTCATGTACAGGTCGTAGTACGCCCCGCGGGCCTCGAGCAGCTCCTCGTGCGTGCCGCGCTCGACGATCCGACCGTTCTCCATCATGAGGATGGTGTCGGCGTCGCGGATCGTCGAGAGCCGGTGCGCGATGACGAAGCTGGTGCGGTCGGTCCGCAGCGCGCTCATCGCGTGCTGCACCAGCAGCTCGGTACGGGTGTCGACGCTCGACGTCGCCTCGTCGAGGATGAGCAGCGACGGGTTCGCGAGGAACGCCCGCGCGATCGTGATCAGCTGCCGCTCGCCGGCCGAGATCGACCCGCCCTCCGCGCTGACCTGGGTGTCGTAGCCCTCGGGGAGCTGCCGGACGAACCGGTCGACCATCGTCGCCTCCGCGGCCGCGATCACCTCCTCGTCGGTGGCGTCGAGGCGGCCGTACCGGATGTTCTCCATGATCGAGCCGTCGAACAGCCAGGTGTCCTGCAGCACCATGCCCACCTGGCCGCGCAGCTCGGCGCGGCTGAGCTGGCGGGTGTCGACGCCGTCGAGCAGGATGCGGCCGCCGTCGAGCTCGTAGAACCGCATGACGAGGTTGACCAGCGTGGTCTTGCCGGCGCCGGTCGGGCCCACGATCGCCACCGTCTGCCCCGGCTGCACCGAGAACGAGAGGTTCTCGATGAGCGGGGTGTCCGCGGAGTAGGAGAACGACACGTCGTCGAACTCCACGTGGCCGTCGGTGCGCGGCGGCAGGCTCGCCGTCGCGGTCTCGGGCTCCTCCTCCTCGGCGTCGAGCAGCTCGAAGGTCCGCTCGGCCGAGGCGACGCCGGAGATCAGCATGTTCGCCATGCCGGCGATCTGGCCCAGCGGCTGGGAGAACTCGCGCGAGTACTGGATGAACGCGGTGGCGTCACCGATCGTCAGCGTGCCCGACGCGACCCGCAGCCCGCCCGCGACCGCGATCAGCACGTACTGCAGGTAGTTCACGAACTGCATCAGCGGCATGATCATGCCGCTGACGAACTGCGCGCCGAAGGAGCTGGTGAACAGCCGCTCGTTGCGCTCGTCGAACACCTCGAGCATCTCCTTGTCGCGGCCGAAGACCCGCACCAGCTCGAGACCGGAGTAGGACTCCTCGATGTGGCCGTTGAGCTGGCCGGTGCTCTTCCACTGCTCGGTGAACAGCTTCTGCGACCGGGACCCGACGACGCCCGCGATGATCGCCGACAGCGGCAGCGCGATCAGAGCCAGCAGCGCGAGCTGCCAGGACACGATGAACATCATCACCGCGATGCCGATGACCTGCAGCGCCGACTGCACGAGCTGGCTGAACGCCTGCTGCAGCGCCTGCTGCATGTTGTCGACGTCGTTGGTCACGCGCGACATCAGGTCGCCGCGCTGGCGGGTGTCGAAGTAGGACAGCGGCAGCCGGTGCAGCTTCTCCTCGATCCGCTTGCGCAGGTCGTAGATGACCGACATGACGATGCGGTTGAGGATGTAGCCCTGCGCCCACATCAGCACCGAGGCGACGACGTACATGCCGAGCACGGTCAGGATCAGCTGACCGAGGCGTGAGAAGTCGATCCCGACGCCCGGGATGACGTTCGCGGTGCCGGCGAGCATGTCGGCGAGGTCGTCCTGGCCCTGGCTGCGCAGGATCTCGACGACCTGCTCGATCGGCACGCCCGCGAAGTCGTCGAGCGCGCGGCCGATCGCGCCGTCGAAGATCACGTCCATCGCCTGCCCGAGCACGCGCGGGGCGATGACGGTCAGCACGACCGATGCCGCGACCAGCGCGACGACGACCACGAACTTGACCTTGTGCGGCGCGAGCAGGCCGAACAGCCGCCTGGCGCTGGGCCAGAAGTTCTTCGGCTTGCGCGGCGCGGCGCCCTCGCCGAAGGCGCCCAGGTCGTCGGCGCCCGGGATGAACGCCTCCTCCTCGGGCGCGGCGTCCGGCCCGACGGCGGCGCTCGCCTCGGAGGTCTCGACGGCGGGGCCGGTCGGGTTCTCCTCCGGCTCGGTCATGGTGGGCTCCTCGCGGGTGCTCATCGTCCTGCCCCCTCGATGCTCATCTGGGACTCGACGATCTCGCGGTAGGTCTCGTTGCTCTCGAGCAGCTGCTCGTGCGTGCCCTGCCCGACGACGACGCCGTTGTCGAGCACGACGATGTTGTCGGCCTCGACGATCGTGGAGACGCGCTGGGCGACGATGATGACGGTCGCCCCGCCCGTGGCCTCGGCGAGCGCGGCGCGCAGCCGGGCGTCGGTGGCGACGTCCAGCGCGGAGAACGAGTCGTCGAACACGTACACCTTCGGCCGGGCGACCAGCGCGCGTGCGATGCACAGCCGTTGCCGCTGGCCCCCGGAGACGTTGGTGCCGCCCTGCGAGACCCGCGCCTCGAGCTGGCCCTCCTTCTCGCGCACGAAGTCCGCGCCCTGCGCGACCTCGAGCGCCTCCCACAGCTCCTCGTCGGTGGCGTCGGCGTTGCCGAACCGGAGGTTGGAGGCGATCGTGCCGGAGAACAGGTACGGCCGCTGCGGCACCAGGCCCACGACACCGGCGATCTGGTGCCGGTCCATGGTGTCGACCGGGACGTCGTCGATCGTCACGCGGCCCAACTGCGGGTCGAACAGCCGCGGGATCAGCTTGACGAGGGTGGTCTTGCCCGCGCCGGTGGAGCCGACGATCGCGGTCGTGGTGCCGGGCTCGGCGACGAAGCTGACGTCGTCGAGCACCGGGCGCTCGGCGCCGGGGTAGCCGAAGGTCACGTTCTCGAAGACGACGCGACCGGCGGAGGGCAGCGCGGTCGCGCCGCGCTCGCGGACCGTCATCGAGGTCTCGGTGCCGAGCAGCTCGTCGATGCGCTCGGCGCAGACGACCGCCCTCGGGATCATCATGACCATGAAGGTGCCCATCATGACCGCGACGAGGATCTGCAGCACGTACTGCAGGAACGCGCTCAGCTGGCCGACGTTCATCGCGCCGGCGTCGACGCGGTAGCCGCCGAACCACAGCACCGCGGCGGTCACGATGTGGAGGATCATCATGATCACCGGGAACATCAGCACGAAGACGTTGCCGACCTTGATCGAGGTGTCGGTGATCGCGGCGTTGGCCTCGCGGTAGCGCTCCTCCTCGAACGGCTCGCGCACGAACGCCCGGATCACGCGCAGGCCGACGACCTGCTCACGGGTGACGTCGTTGATGCGGTCGATGCGCTCCTGCATGAGCCGGAACAGCGGCAGCAGCGTGCGCACGAGGAAGCCGACGATGACGAACAGCACCGGCACCGAGACCCACACGAGCCAGGACAGCCCGACGTCCTCGCGCAGCGCCATGATGATGCCGCCGACGCACATGATCGGCGTCGACACCATGAAGTTCAGCGTCATCAGCACGAGCATCTGCACCTGCTGGACGTCGTTGGTGTTGCGGGTGATCAGCGAGCCGGTGCCGATCGCGGAGATGTCGAGCGCGCCGAGGCTGTCGACCTTGCGGTAGATGTCGCGGCGGATGTCGCGCCCGACCGCCATCGCGGTCCTGGCGCCGAAGTAGATCGCGGTGATCGCGGTGGCCGCCTGCACGGCGCACCAGATCAGCATCTCGCGGCCGAGGGCCCAGATCAGGCCGGTGTTTCCGGTGCTGACGCCCTCGTCGATGATGCGGCCGTTGAGGCTGGGCAGGTACAGCGCGGCGATCGTCGACACGAGCTGGAGCGCGACGACGGCGAGCACCCAGGTGCGGTAGGGCCTGGCGTAGGCCAGGGCGAGTCTGAGAAGTGTCATGCGCAAGCTGCTCTCGCTGGGCGGGCGGGGTGGGGACCGCGATCGAGGCTAGACCTGGCCCCCGACACGACGCATCGTCAAATAGGAGGAAACCTGGCGGCTTCACTCTCGGCGTAGTTCCACCCCGGGAGGGAGGTCCGTGGGCGTAGGCCAGGGGTCGTCCGCGGGGAGGCGCTCGGCGGGCTCGTTCGTCCCGGGGTGGTATCGACCGGAGCCGACCTGGGCGCCGCTACGCGCGCGCCAGGTGCGCGACGGCGTCGAAGCACTCGCCGAGCACGTCGGCGAGGTCGCGCTGCTGGTCGCCGGCGAGCCAGAGCTGCATCGCGGCGCGGCGGGCGGTGCTGGCGGCACCGGCCAGCAGCAGCGGCCGCGGGTCGGTGAGCGGGTCGACGCCCATGCGCTCGGCGAGCACCTTGGACACCGCGTGGTCGGCGAGCGCCGCGGCACCCGAGATCGTCACGAGCAGGTGCGGGTAGTCGCGGGTCACGCGGGCGCGCAGGCGCCAGAACTCGGTGTCGGAGGAGGTGCGGGCCGCGCGGGCCAGGTACACCTCGCGCAGCGTCTGCAGCGGGGTCTCGGTCGCCGGCCGGGCACGGATCGCCTCGAGGTTCTCCGCCAGCGCGTCCGGGTCGAGCGCGCTGAGCGCGTCCTCCTTGGTGGCGAAGTAGTTGAAGAACGTGCGCGGCGAGACGTCGGCGGCGGCCGCGATCTCGTCGACCGTGACGTCGTCCATGCCGCGCTCGGCCACCAGCCGCAGTGCGGCGTACTGCAGCGCGCGGCGGGTGGCGCGCTTCTTGCGCTCGCGCAGCCCCGGCTCGGGCGGCGCCGCTACCTGTGTCACGCATCGCATGCTACTGCATGCTCTGCAACATTGCAGAGACTGCAAGAAAGTGGCACGATGGATCGGCTGCACACCGAGAGGACTCCCTGTCACATGACGAGCACCACCACCGCACGGCCGGACGGCGCCGGTCGCCCCGGGTCGAACGGCACCACCCCCGCCCCGTTCCACCTCGACGCCGGCTCCCGCGCCGTCTTCATCGGCCTCATGATCGGCATGTTCGTGGCGGCGATCAGCCAGACGATCGTCTCGCCCGCCCTCCCGATCATCGTCGCCGAGCTGGGCGGCATGGAGCACTACTCCTGGCTCGCGACCTCGGCGATGCTGGCGAGCGCGGTCGTCGTGCCGGTGGTCGGCAAGCTGTCCGACCTCTACGGCCGCCGCCCGTTCTACATCGCCGGTCTCGTGCTGTTCATGATCGGTGCGGTGCTGTCCGGGCTCGCGCAGAGCTTCTGGTGGCTCGTCGGTGCCCGCGTGATCCAGGGCATCGGCATGGGCACGCTGATGCCGCTGTCGCAGGTCATCATCGGCGACATCATCCCGCCGCGTCAGCGCGGCAAGTACCAGGGCCTCATGGGCGCCGTCTTCGGCATCTGCTCGATCGCCGGCCCGCTCGCCGGTGGCTTCATCACCGACCACTGGGGCTGGCGCTGGCTGTTCTTCGTCGGGATCCCGTTCGGGCTCGTCGGCCTGGTGTTCATCGCGAAGAACCTCCACCTGCCGCACACCCCGCGCAAGGCGGTCGTCGACGTCTGGGGCATCGTCACGCTCACCGTCGCGCTCGTCGCGATCCTGCTCGCCACCTCCTGGGGCGGCACCACCTACCCGTGGAGCGACTGGCACGTGATCGGTCTGTACGTGCTCGGCGCCGTCGCGCTCGTCGCGTTCGTGCTGATCGAGCGGCGCGCCGAGGAGCCGGTCATCCCGCTGCGGCTGTTCCGCAACCCCACCTTCACGGCGTCCAACATCGCGAGCCTCGCGGTCGCGATGGGCATGTTCGGCGCGATCTTCTACATCCCGGTCTACGCCCAGGGCGTGCTCGAGGCCAACGCGACCAGCTCGGGCGCGATCGTCATGCCGATGAGCCTGTCGATGATCGTGCTCAGCATGCTCATCGGTGCCCTCATCACCCGCACCGGCCGCTACAAGGCGTTCATGGTCGCCGGCACCGTGCTGATGATCGCCGGGTTCGGGCTGCTCACCCAGCTGCACTACGGCTCCTCCTACCTGCAGCTGACGATCGCGATGATCGTGCTCGGCCTCGGCCTGGGCGCCACGATGCAGACCTACACGCTCGTCGTGCAGAACACCGCCGAGCGCCGTGACCTCGGTGTCGCCACCTCGGCCACGCAGTTCTTCCGGTCCGCGGGCGGCACGGTCGGCATCGCGGTGCTCGGCACCGTGATGGCGAGCCGGCTGCCGGCGGCGATCGCCGACCACCTCGACCCCGCCGCGGCGGCGCAGATGCCCGCGGGCACCGAGATCGGCATCGACGCGGTGCTCGACCCGAACGTGCTCGCCCAGCTGCCGGACCCGGTGGAGGAGGCGATCCGGATGGGGCTCGCCGACGCGCTGCACCAGGTGTTCGTGGTCGCGATCCCGCTCGTCGTCGTCGCGTTCCTCGCCACCCTGTTCATCAAGGCGCTGCCGCTGCGGGAGACCCTGCACGAGGCCCCGGCCGAGCGCGCCGAGGGTGCGCTCGAGGCGGCCGGTCCGGTCGCGGCCGAGGGCTCGCCGGAGGTCGTCGAGGCCGAGGAGTCCGCCGAACGCCGCTGACGCGGGCCGCCGTGAAGGTTCGGTGGCGGCGCGGTGCGGGTCTCCGGCCCGCGTCCGCCACCGCCCTAGGGTGACTGGCATGCGTTGCCGCCGTGTCGCCGTCGTCGTCAGCACGATCACGCTCGCCGTCGTCGGCGTCACGGCCTGCAGCAGCCCCGAGGAGGAGGCCGACCCGGCACCGGTCGCCGAGGCGCTGGCCGCCGACCTCGCCGACGGCACGTTCGACGGCGTCGCGCTCGCCGAGGGGACCGACCCGGCCACGGCGGCCGAGCAGCTCGAGGCGCTGCTCGGCGAGGTCGTCGAGATGCCCCGCACGGTCGCCGTCGCCGGCATCACGGAGGTCGCCGAGGGCGAGGGCGACACGGAGCCCGAGGACCTGCGCGACGTCGCGCTCACCTGGACCTACGACATGGGCGCCGACGTCGAGCCGATGGTCGTCGAGTCGACGGCGCGGCTCGTCCGCGTCGCCGACGCCGAGGGCGAGGAGAGCTGGACGGCGGTGTGGGACCCCGCCGTCGTGCACCCCGACGCGGCCGAGGGCTACTCGATCGCCACCGAGCGCACCCGGCCCGAGCGCGGCGAGGTGCTCGGCCACGGGGGCGAGGTGCTCGTCGAGGAGCGGCCGGTCATGCGGATCGGCATCGACAAGCAGAACCTCGACGAGGACGACTACGAGAGCGCCGCGACCACGCTCGCACGCGAGCTCGCGCTCGACGACGTCGACGGGTTCGCCGAACGGGTGCTCGCGGCCGGGGAGAAGGCGTTCGTCGTCGCGATCACGATCCGTGCGTCGCAGGCCGAGGTCTACGGCGTGGACGAGCTGCGCGGGCTCCCGGGCGTGCTCGTCGTCGACGACGTCATGCTGCTGCCGCCCACGCCCACCTTCGCCCGCCCGATCCTCGGTGCGGTCGGCGAGGCGACCGCCGAGATCATCGAGGGCTCCGACGGCCAGGTCGTGCAGGGCGACGTCGTCGGTCTGTCCGGGCTGCAGCGGCTCTACGACGACCAGCTCCGCGGCACCCCCGGGCTCGAGGTGACGCTCGTGGACACCGAGGGCGTCGCCGTCACCGACCTCTACACCTCCGAGGCGGTCGACGGCACCGACCTGCGGACCACGCTGCACACGACGCTGCAGACCTACGCCGAGGACCGGCTCGCCGACGTCGAGTCCCCCAGCGCGATCGTCGCGATGCAGGCGTCCACGGGCGCGGTGCTGGTCGCCGCCTCCGGGCCCGGCAGCGAGGGCTTCAGCACCGCGACCCTCGGGCAGTACCCGGCGGGCTCGACCTTCAAGGTCGCCACCGCGCTCGCGCTGCTGCGCGCCGGGCTCACGCCGGACTCACCGGTCGCATGCACGCCCACCGTGACCGTCGACGGCTACGAGTTCGAGAACTACCCCGGCTACCCCGCCGGCTCGGTCGGCACGATCCCGCTGCGCGAGGCGATCGCGCAGTCCTGCAACACCGGGCTGATCGCCGAGCACGCGCGCATCACCGCGGCCGACCTCGCGGCGGCCGCGGCCAGCCTCGGCGTGGGCGCCACCATGCCGGACGGCGCCTCCTGGCCGTTCCCCTGGTTCTCCGGCACCGTCCCGGCCGACGCCACCGGCACCGCGCACGCGGCCGCCCTCATCGGTCAGGGCGGCGTGCTCGTCTCGCCCCTCGCGATGGCGGGCGTCGCGGCGTCGGTCGCCGCCGGCGAGACCGTGACGCCGACCCTCGTCGTCGTCGAGGGCGCCGGCGCACCGACCCCGCCCGCGCAGCCGCTCACCGCCGAGGAGGCCGCGGCGCTGCAGGAGCTCATGCGCGGCGTGGTCACCGACGGCACCTCGACGTTCCTGCGCGACGTGCCGGGCGAACCGGTCGGGGCCAAGTCGGGCACCGCGCAGTACGGCACCGACGACCCACCGGCCACGCACGCGTGGATGATCGCCTTCCAGGGCGACCTCGCCGTCGCCGTCTTCGTCGAGGAGGGCGACTACGGGACGGCGACCGCCGGGCCGATCCTCGAGGACGTGCTCCGGATGGCCGCCGAGAGCGGGTGGGACGCGTGACCGGGCTGCGGGTCGGCGTCGTCGGCATCGGTGCCCGGGCGAGCCTCGCCGCCCACCTCGCGCCCGCGGGCGCGACCGTCGTCGCGGCGGCCGACCCGGCGCCGGCTGCGCCCGACCGGCTCGCCGCGGCGCTCGGTCACGCGGTGCCCGTGCACCCCGGTCTCGACGACCTGCTCGCCGCCGAGCGGCTCGACGCCGCGATGGTGCTCACGCCCGACGACACCCACGAGGAGATCGCCGTCACGCTGCTGGAGGCCGGCGTCGCCGTCTACCTCGAGAAGCCGATCGCGATCACGACCGAGGGCGCCGACCGCATCCTCGCCACCGCCCACCGCACCGGCACCAAGCTCTACGTCGGCCACAACATGCGCCACATGCACGTCGTGCGGCTGATGAAGGAGATCATCGACCGCGGCGACATCGGCGAGGTCAAGGCGGTGTGGTGCCGGCACTTCGTCGGCGACGGCGGCGACTACTACTTCAAGGACTGGCACGCCGAGCGCGCCCGCACCACCGGCCTGCTGCTGCAGAAGGGTGCCCACGACCTCGACGTCATCCACTGGCTCGCCGGCTCCTCGACGCGCGAGGTCGTCGCGATGGGCGACCTCGCCGTGTACGGGCAGGTCACCGACCGCGCCGACAACAGCGGGCGGCTGATGACCGACTGGTACTCGCGCGACGTCTGGCCGCCGCTCACCCAGACGGGTCTGCACCCGACGATCGACGTCGAGGACATCTCGATGCTGACCGGCCGCCTCGACAGCGGTGCGCTCATCAGCTACCAGCAGTGCCACTTCACGCCCGACTACTGGCGCAGCTACACGGTCATCGGGACCGAGGGGCGGCTGGAGAACGTCGGCGACGGCGCGGGCGGCGAGGTGCGCGTGTGGAACCGGCGCACCGGGTTCTCCGAGCGCGGCGACGTGCAGCACCCGATCCAGGCCGGCACCGGCGGGCACGGCGGCGCGGACCCGCTCACCGTCGCCGAGTTCGTGCGGCTGGTGCGCGACGGCGGACCGACCGCCACCTCGCCGGTCGCCGCGCGGGACGCCGTCGCGGCCGGGGTCGCGGCGACCGCGTCGCTGCGCGACGGCGCCCGGCCGCGCCGGGTGCCCGAGGCGGACCCGGAGGTCGTCGCCTACTTCGCGCGGCACCAGCGCCGCGCCTGAGTCAGCCCGCTGCCGGGTCCGGGATCTCGACCGGTCCGCCCCACTGGGTGAACGTGTTCGACGACGTCGCGCTCACGCCCCCGAACTGCCCGGTGCCGACGAAGTAGATGCCGAGGTGGTCCTCGCCGAGCCAGAGCTCGACGTCGGAGAGCGTGACCCCGAGCAGGGTCAGCTGACCCTGCGGCACGAGGTGCCAGCCCGACTCGCGCACCGCGTCGGACGCGGGCACGGCGTCCTCGCCGAGCACCTCCCACGCGGTCTGGTTGAACATCAGCACCATGCCGCGCGGGTCGCCGAACGCCCGGGACAGCTCGAGCACGCTCGCCGCGAACACCTCGTCGGGGTCGGACGAGGTGCTGTCGCCACGCACCCACCGGCCGTCGATCAGCATCCAGCCCTCGTCGCCGCGGATGACGTACTCGACGGCGCCGCGCGCGTGCAGCGCGATCTCCGGGTTCCACGTGAAGTCGACCTCGGTGACGCCGTCGTAGGAGTCGAGCCGGTGCGAGCCGGAGCCGGCCTCGATCATCGCGGCGGCCATGCAGTCGGCGAGCACCTCGCCGTCGACGACGGCGCCCTCCTCGAGCGCGATGCCCTCGCACTCCGGCAGCGTGGTGAGGTCGACCTCGTCACCGTCGGTGGTCTCGCCCGCGCTCGGCTCGGTCGACGGCTCGCCGGTCGGGTCGGTCTGCGTCGCGGCGTCGGTCGGGACATCGTCCGGCGTCTCCACGCCCCGGGTGCAGGCGGAGAGCACGAGCGTAGTGAGAGCGACGAGCGCCAGGGCGGTGAGACGTCGGGTGGTCACCAGAGGGAGTATCCCCAACCGGCGACGTCCCGTCACGTCCGTATCGCGCGCTCCGTGAGCCGCGTCACGCCCTGGCGCGCCGCCACCTCGAGCTCGGGGTGGTCGTCGTTGCTCGCGAGCAGCATCGTCGCGAGGTGGAACGCCCAGCCCTCCGCCCGGGCCCACAGGTGGTCCCGGTCGAGGTCGTGGGCCGCCGCGTGGTCGTAGGCGGTGCGCAGCGCGGCGGCGCCCTCGGCGTCCAGACCCAGCCACGCGACCGCGAGGTCGCAGGCCGGGTCGCCTGCGGTGAGGTCGCCCCAGTCGATGACGGCCGCGAGCGTGTCGCCCTCGACGAGCACGTTGAGCGGGTGCAGGTCGCCGTGCACCCAGAGCCGGGCGTCCGGCGCCTCGGGCGTCTGCTGGACGCCACGCCAGCGGGCGAGCAGCTCGACCCGCCGGGGACCGTCCCACGCCTCGAGCCGCTCGGTCACGCGTGCGACCCGCTCCTCGCCGAGCGCGCCGCCGCGGAACGGGTTGCGCCAGACATCGGCGTCCGCCGGGGTGTGCAGAGCCGCGAGGAACGCACCGAGCGGCGCCCCGAACGGGCCGCGCCGCCCAGCGGGGACCGACGCGAGCGTGCGTCCTGAGACCCAGGGCAGCACCGACCACCACCACGGGTAGCCCGCCGCGGGCTCACCGACGCGCACCGGCGCCGGGACCGGCACCGGGAGCCGCGGTGCCAGCCGCGGCAGCCACGCCTGCTCGTGCTCGACGAGCTCGGCCGCCGCCTGCCGGCGCGGCAGCCGCACCAGCAGGTCCTCGCCGAGCCGCACGAGCGTGTTGTCCCAGCCGTTGGCCAGGATCGCCAGCTCCCGCCCGCCCAGCAGGTCGGGGTGCTGCTCGGCCAGCAGCCGCTCCACCAGCGCGGGCGTGATCTCGACCTCCGCCTGCGGCATCCGTGCCATGTCCGTCCCTCCTCGCCGTCGGGCGGACGACCTTACCGAGAGCCGGGCGACACGAGCCGGTCAGCGTCGTGCGGCCGCCTGCGCCTTGGCGAGCCGCTTGGCGGCCTTCTCGACGGCGGCGGCCGCCGCCAGATCCATCGCCTCGGCCTCGGCGTAGGCGTCCTGGGCCGCCTCGAGGTCGGCGGTCAGCGGCTCGAGACGCTCCTCGAGCGCCGAGACCTGCCGCAGCAGCTCGTCCAGCTCGGCGCGCAGCTGCAGCACCTGGGCCTGCAGCGTGCGCACCTTGTCCTTGCGCGCACGCGCCGACCGGCCGGTCTTCGCGGCCGCGGCCTCGGCGACCGCGAGCTCCGCCTTGGCCTCGGTCACCTCCTTGGCGGCCTTCGCCTTGTTGGAGGCCCGGCGCGCCGAGAGGTCGGTGGGGCCGTCGTCGCGCGGCCGTTCCGTGGCTCCCTCCAGCCCGACCAGCTCCAGCGGCAGCGCCAGCGCGTCGGTGAGGTCGACCTCGTCGAGCCCGGTCGCGGCCAGCGGTCCCAGCAGCACGCCGCTGCGGACGGCGGTCGCGGCCACCTCGTCGGTCATCGCCGCGTGCAGCGTGGCCTGCACCTGCTCGACGACGGCGGGCGTGAGCCGCTGCCCCAGCTCGGCGGCGAGCTCGGCGCCCTCCCGCGCGACGCGGGTGGTGAGCGCGCGCCGCTGCGAGGTCAGCATCCGCAGCGTCGCGGCGTCCATGTCCTCCTGCGCCGCGCGCATCTCCTCGCCGAGGGCGACCAGGTCCCCGATCCGCTCGGGCAGCTGCCGCACCATGAGGTTGACGACCCAGCCGGCCACCGCGGGCTTGCGCAGCGCCTTGACCGCGCTCGCCAGCCCGGGGTCGCCCTCGGCCTTCGCGCGCGCGGCGCGGGCGTTGCGGGCAGCGGTGAACTCCCCGGGCGGCAGCCCGTAGAGGTCGTGCGCGATGCCGGCCAGCGCACGCTCCGCCGTCGTCATCCCTCACGCTCCCCTGCCGCCGCGGCGGGCCCCACGACCCGTCGGCCCCGACGTTACGGCAGTCAGGCGTTCGAGTTGTTGATGAGCCCGTCGTCGGCGAGGTCCTCGACCACCTTGCGCACCAGGAACGCGTTGACCACGAGCGCGATGCCGAACACCAGCGCCGTCACGCCCACCAGCCAGATGAGGGTCGCGGCGCCGTAGCCGGGGTTGATCACCAGCGCGAGGCCGAACAGCACCGCGGCGACGCCCGCGACCAGCGCCCACAGCCAGCCGCGTGCGCCGAGCCGGCGCAGCTCGAAGGCCCCGACGATCCGGATGACGCCGATGACCAGCGCCCAGAACGCGACGAGCAGGGTGAGCGCGACCGCCGTCGTGCTCGGGTAGCGCAGCGCGATGATGCCGACGGCGACGCCCGCGATGCCCTGGAACACCAGCCAGCCCCAGCCCTCCTCGCGGTTGCGCACGCCGCCGACGAGTGCGAGCACGCCGTCGAGCAGGGAGTACACGCCGAAGAACACCATGATCGTCACGAGCGTCGCGCCCGTGAAGAACATCGCGAGCAGGCCGAAGACGATCGCGAGGACGCCCTCGAGGAGGACGAGCCACCACACGGTGGTGGCGAGCCTGCGCACCTCGGGCGGCGCGGCTCCGGGGACGACGGGCGAGGTCATGCGTGCGCTCCGATCGTTGAGACGTCCGGTGACCCGGACGCTACACCGCCGCGGCACCCCGGCGCCCGGGTTCGGCGCCCACGACCGTCCTCGCCGTCGTCCGGGCCCACCCCCGCCACGAGCCGCGAGCTCGTACACCCGTGCCGAGCTCGTACGGTGCACGCTACGAGCTCGGCACGGGCGTACGAGTCGGCGACCGGGCGTCGCGCACCCGGCCGCCGTCGCGACAGGCCTATTGGTTGCTGAAGGCGGCGTCGAAGGACGCCTCGGGCAGGTTCCACAGCAGCGAGCGGATGTACCCGACCGCCTCGGCGGCGCCGTGCAGGCGGTCCATCCCGGCGTCCTCCCACTCGACCGAGATCGGGCCGTCGTAGCCGATCGAGGCGAGCGCGCGGAAGGCGTCCTCCCACGGGATGTCGCCGTGACCGGTCGAGACGAAGTCCCAGCCGCGGCGCGGGTCCCCCCACGGCAGGTGCGAGCCGAGGATGCCCGAGCGGCCCGACGCCGGGCGGATCCGGGTGTCCTTGCAGTCGACGTGGTAGATCCGGTCGGCGAAGTCGGTGATGAACGCGACCGAGTCCACGCCCTGCCACGCCATGTGCGAGGGGTCCCAGTTGAACCCGAACGCCTCGCGGTGGTCGATCGCCTCGAGCGTGCGCACGCTCGTCCAGTGGTCGTAGGCGATCTCGCTGGGGTGCACCTCGTGCGCGAACCGCACGCCCTCGGCGTCGAACACGTCGAGGATCGGGTTCCACCGGTTCGCGAAGTCCTCGTAGCCCTCGTCGATGACCGACTGCGGCACCGGCGGGAACATCGCGACGTAGGGCCAGATCTTCGACCCCGTGAACCCGACGACGACGTCGACGCCCAGCTTGCGCGCGACCCGCGCCGCCCGCTTCATGTCCTCGGCGGCGCGCTGCCGCACGCCCTCGGGGTCGCCGTCGCCCCACACGTAGTCGCGCAGGATCGCCTGGTGGCGGAAGTCGATCGGGTCGTCGCAGACCGCCTGGCCGCCCAGGTGGTGCGAGATCGCCCAGCACTTGAGGCCGTGCCGGTCGAGGATCTCCAGGCGCTCGCGGACGTAGGCGTCGTCCTCGTCGGCGCGCTTGAGGTCGAGGTGGTCGCCGGACGCGGCGATCTCCAGGCCGTCGTAGCCCCACGCCGCCGCCTTCTCGGCGAGCTCCTCGAACGGCATGTCGGCCCACTGGCCGGTGAACAGCGTGACGGGCAGTCGGGACTCGGTCATGTGCTCTCCTTCGAGTGGGCGGAACCGGGTTGAAACCCCTGGAGGGGGCAGAAGTGGGTTGAAACCGTGCGGGGTCGGCGGGACGACGGGCTAGGCGGGTACGTCCACCCAACCATCGGTGGCCGCCGCGCGCAGCACGCTCTCGGTGACGACGGCGGCGCGCAGCCCGTCGGCGAACCGCGGCAGCCCGTCGGGGTCCTCGCCGCGCGCGGCGGCGTAGGAGTCGGCGACGAACGCCGCGAACGCGTCCGGGTAGCCCTGCGGGTGGCCGGACGGCACCACCGAGTAGCGGTTCGCGGCGTCGCTGTTCTGCGCGGCGTCGCGCGGCAGCAGCACGCTGCCCTCGCGCCGGCCGAGCCACAGCGTCTCCGGGTGCTCCTGGTCGAACGCGAGCGACTCGGCGGCCCCCGCGACCTCCAGGTGCAGCCGGTTCTTGCGCCCGGGCGCGACCTGCGAGACCAGCAGCGTGCCGACGGCGCCGCCCGCGGTCTCGACGACGAGCGCGGCGGCGTCCTCGTTGGTGACGCCGCGGTGCTGCGCCCGGTCGGCGACGAACGTGCGGGTCCGGCCTGCGATCCGCACGATCCGGTCGCCGGTGACGAACTCGACGAGGTCGACCAGGTGCGAGCCGATGTCGGCGAAGGCGCGCGAGGCACCCCCGAGGTCGGCGTCGACGCGCCAGTTGTCGTCGTCGGCGGTGAGCAGCCAGTCCTGCAGGTAGCTGGCCGCGACGGTCAGCATGCGGCCGGTGTCGCCGCGCGCCACCCGGTCGCGCGCCTCGCGCACCAGCGGGTGGAACCGGTAGACGAACGGGACGGTCGCGGTGCGGCCCGCGCCCGCCGCCTGCTCGACGAGCGCGGCGGCGTCGGCGACCGTGGTCGCCAGCGGCTTCTCGCAGACGACGTCGCGACCGGAGGCGAGCACCGCGGCCGCCTGCTCGGCGTGCAGCGCGTTGGGCGTGCACACGTGCACGACGTCGATCGACTCGTCCGCGAGCAGGTCCTCGAGCGAGGCGTGGCCACGATCGAACCCCAGCTGCTGCGCCGCCCGGGCAGCGGACTCCGGCGACGACGAGCTGAGCCCGACCAGCCGGGCACCGGCCAGCCGCGCCGATCGCGCGTGCACCTGCGCCATGAAGCCGCCGCCGACGACGCCGACCCCCAGCCCGGCCCCGGGCAGCGCGGCCGTCACAGCGTGGCCTCGGTCGGGTCCCAGGACACCTCCAGCGGCGGCGGCACCACCACCGTGCTGGCCACCTCGACCGGCCGCCGTGCCTCGCCGGCCTCGATGACCGACTGCATGACGTCGAGCACGTGGAACGCCAGGTCGCCCGATGCGCGCTCCGGCACCCCGGCGCGGATCGCCCGCACGAGCTCGACGACGCCGCTGCCACGACCCGCCGCCGAGCCCTCGCTCGGGCGCGTCTCGACGTCGTCGCGGCCCCGCGTGATCACGAGGTCGCCCGCGAACGTGTTCGGGTCGGGCACCGTGAGCGTCGCGTCGTCGCCGGTCACCTCGAACTGGGTGCGCGCGAGCTTGGAGTCGAAGGAGAAGATGCTCTGCGCCGTCGCGCCGCTCTCGAACTCCAGCAGCGTGGCGACGTGCGTGGGCACGTTGACCGGGAAGGTCTGACCCGCGAGCGGGCCGGACCCGATGACCCGCTCGGTCCGGGCGCGCGACGTCACCGCGTGCACCCGGGCGATCGGACCGAAGATCTGCACGAGCGCCGTCAGGTAGTAGGGGCCGATGTCGAACAGCGGGCCGGCTCCGATGTCGAACAGGAACGCCGGGTTCGGGTGCCAGGACTCCGGGCCGGCCGACTGCATGAGCGTCAGCGCGCCGTGCGGCGTGCCGATGCCGCCCTCGCCGATCAGCCGCAGCGCGGACTGGATGCCGGCGCCGAGGAAGGTGTCGGGCGCCGTCGCCACCCGCAGCCCGGCGTCGCGCGCGGCGTCGAGCAGCCGCTGCCCGCTGTCGCGGTCGAGCGCGAACGGCTTCTCGTTCCACACGTGCTTGCCGGCGGCGAGCGCCTGCTGCGCGACCTCGACGTGCACCGACGGCACGGTGAGGTTGACGACCACCTCGATCTCGTCGTCGGCCAGCAGCTCGGCGACCGTGCCCGACCGGGGCACCCCGTAGGCCTGCGCCTGGGTCGCGGCCCGCTCGGTGTCGAGGTCGGCGACGAACCGCACCTCGACGTCGGGGAACGTCGTGAGGTTCTTCAGGTACTGGTTGCTGATGTTGCCCGCGCCGATGATCCCGACGCCCGCGCGCCCGGTCCGGCTCATCGCTCGCCCCCGGTGAGGAAGCGGAAGCTCTCGGCGATCGCCTCGAACCGGTCGGAGCGGCTGTCGTCGAGCTCGACGACGTGCAGCGCGTGCGGCGTCGCGGCGAGGATCTCCCCGATCGGCTGGCTGCCCTGGCCGACGGCGACCTGGTCCTTGTTCTCCTTGGTGCCGGGGCCGTCCTTGACGTGGACCGCGACGACGCGCTCGCCCAGCCGGCGCAGCAGCTCGACGGGGTCGGCGCCGCCGACCGCGGCCCAGTAGGCGTCGACCTGCAGCCCGACCTCGGGCGCGAGCTGGTCGGCGAGCAGCTCCAGCCCGGTGCGGCCGTCGCCGCCCTCGGGGCGAGCCTCGAGCTCGAACGCGTGGTTGTGGTAGCCGACCGCGACGCCGTGCCGCGCCGCGACCGCCGCGGCCGCGTTGAGGCGCGCCGCGGTCTCGGCGACCTGGTCGGCGGTCTGCCAGTTCTCGGCGGCGTGGTGCGGGTCGATCACGGTCGTCACGCCGACCTGGGCGGCGGCCGCGAACAGCGCCTCCTGCTCGCCCTCGTCGGCGGTGATGAAGCTCTGGTGCGTCGTCGGTGCGCGCAGCCCGCTGGCCTGCAGCGCCTCGGCGAGCGCGGGTCCCCAGCTGGTGAAGCCGTAGGGCTCGACGAGCTGGTAGCCGATGTCGGCGATCCGCGCGAGGGTCCCGGTGAGGTCCTCCGCCGCGGCCTCGCGCACCGTGTAGAGCTGGACCGACAGGGCCGAGGGGGCCGCCAGGGGTGAGGTGGGCACACGTGCTCCTTCGTCGTCGTGCCGGCGCGTCCGGCTGAGACCACGGTCACACACTTCTGCGTAACGGTCAATCAGAAGTTCGATCATTGAACAGCAGTAGTGCGGTGTGCTGTACTCAAAAGATGCCGTCTGCCGCCCGCCGTGGACGCGCCGCCGGTCCCGGGCCCGGCGGCGTGCTCGAGCTGCTGCTCGACGGCGAGCCGCGCACCCGCGCCGAGATCGCCGCGCTCACCGGGCTGTCGCGCTCGACGGTCTCCGCCCGCGTCGACGCGCTGCTGCGCGCGGGCGTGCTCGCCCCGGCCGGCTCGGCGGCCTCCTCCGGCGGTCGACCGCCGGCGCGGGTGGCGTTCAACGCGGTCGCCCGGGTCGTCGTCGGCATCGACCTCGGCGCCACCCACGGCACCGTCGCGGTCTGCGACCTCGCCGGCGGCATGCTGGCGGCGGCCACCGTCGACCTCGACATCGCCGACGGCCCCGACCCCGTGCTCGACCTCGTGCTCGACACCGCTCGCGGCCTGCTCGACGGCGTCGGCCGGCCGGTCGCCGACGTCGCCGCCGTCGGGCTCGGCCTGCCGGGACCCGTCGAGCACGCGACCGGTCGCCCCGTGAACCCGCCGATCATGCCCGGCTGGGACCGCGTCGACGTCCCGGCGCTGGTCGCCGCCCGGCTCGCGACCGACGTCCCGGTGCTGGTCGACAACGACGTCAACGTGCTCGCGCTCGGCGAGCACGCGACGTCGTGGCCGGACGCCGACGACCTCGTCTACGTCAAGGTCGCGACCGGCATCGGCGCCGGCATCGTCGCCGGCGGCGTCCTGCAGCGCGGCGCGCGCGGCTCGGCCGGCGACCTGGGTCACGTGGTCGTGCCCTGGCACCCCGGCAGCCCGCGCCCGGCCACCGAGGTGCGCGACCTCGAGGACGTCGCGAGCGGCCCCGCGATCGCCGCTCGGCTGCGCGAGGCGGGGCTCGAGGCCCGCACGGGCGCCGACGTCGCCGCGCTCGCCCGCGCGGGCGAGCGCACCGCGCTGGAGCTGGTGCGCGACGCCGGGCGCGAGATCGGCGCGGTCGTCGCCGGCGTCGTCAACCTGCTCGGACCCTCGGTCGTCGTCATCGGCGGCAGCGTGTCGCGCGCCGGCGAGGAGCTGCTGGCCGGCGTGCGCGAGGTCGTCTACCGGCGGTCGCTGCCGCTGGCCACCGAGCACCTGCAGATCGTGGCGGCGCGCAGCGACGCCAACGCCGGCGCGCTCGGGGCGGCGATCATGGCCGCCCGGCACGCGCTGGCCCCCGAGACCATCGAGTCCTGGATCGACCCCGAGGCCGACCGCGCCGCGGGCACCGAGAGCGAAGGAGCCCCATGACCGCCGCCCCCTCCGGAGCCTCCGAGACCGAGCCGAGACCGCTGCGCGTCGGCGTCGTCGGCCTGGGCTGGGCCGGCCAGCAGCACATGAACCGCTACGCCGAGCGCCCCGACGTCGAGCTCGTCGGCATCGCCGGCCTGGAGGACGAGCGCCGCGCCGAGCTCGCCGAGCGCTACGGGGTGCAGGTCGCGGTGGCCGACTGGCAGGACCTGCTCGCGCAGGGCGAGCTCGACGCCGTCAGCGTCGCGACACCGACGTTCCTGCACGCGCCGGTCGCGATCGCGGCGCTCGAGGCGGGTGCGCACGTGCTGACCGAGAAGCCGATGGCCCGCACCAGCGCCGAGGCCGACGCGATGGTCGCCGCCGCGCGTGCGGCCGGCCGGGTGCTGCAGGTCGCCTTCAACTACCGCTACCGCGGAGACATCTCCGCGCTGCGCGAGCAGGTCGAGGCCGGCACCCTGGGCCGCGTCTACCACGCGCGCGCCTGGTGGCTGCGGCGCGCGGGCATCCCGACGCTCGGCTCGTGGTTCACCAACCGCGAGATGGCCGGCGGCGGCCCGCTCATCGACCTCGGCGTGCACGTGCTCGACGCGACCCTGCAGCTCATGGGACGCCCGAGCGTCGAGGCGGTCAGCGCCGTCACGCACGCCGAGCTGGGGCCGCGCGGGCTCGGCGGCGCCGCCACCGAGAAGTCGGGCGTCGGCTCGGCGTACGAGGTCGAGGACCTCGCGGTCGTGCTGCTGCGGATGTCGAACGGGGCCTCGCTCGCGCTGGAGTCCTCGTGGGCGACCCACCGCCCCAGCGGCGACGAGCTCGCGATCACCCTCTACGGCACCGACGCCGGTGCGGAGCTCAAGGTCGTCGACTACGCGCCCCAGACCGTGGTGCGCATCCACGGCGCGGCGCCGGACGGCGTCGACGACGTCGAGCTGCCCGAGCGGCCCGGCACCGGGCACGCGGGCGTCGTCGACGACTTCGTGGCCACGGTCGCCGACCCGGCGACCTGGCCCGAGCACGACGGCGCCCCGGCCGCGGAGCTGACCCGCGTGATCGAGGCCTGCTACCTCTCCGCCACGCGCGGGACCGAGATCCGACTCGACGAGCTGAAGGGCTGACCTGTGACGACCCGAGTCCTGGTGTGGAACGAGAACTGGCACGAGCAGACGCAGCCGGAGATCGCCGCGCTCTACCCCGCCGGCATCCACGGCGCGATCGCCGGCGGGCTGGTCGAGCTGCTGGGCGACGAGGTCGAGGTGGGCACCGCCACCCTCGACGACGCCGAGCACGGCCTGACCGAGGAGGTGCTCGCCCGCACCGACGTGCTGCTGTGGTGGGGGCACATGAAGCACGACGAGGTCTCCGACGAGGTCGTGGCGCGCGTGCAGCGCCACGTGCTCGGCGGGATGGGCCTCATCGTGCTGCACTCCGGCCACTACTCGAAGATCTTCAAGGCGCTCATGGGCACCACCTGCGGGCTGTCGTGGCGCAACGAGGGCGAGCGGGAGATCGTGTGGACGATCGACCCGACGCACCCGATCGCCGTCGGGGTGGAGCAGCCGTTCGTCATCGAGGCGCAGGAGATGTACGGCGAGCACTTCGACGTGCCACCGCCCGACGAGCTGGTGTTCGCGTCCTGGTTCGCCGGCGGCGAGCTGTTCCGCTCCGGCATGACGTTCCGGCGTGGCCGCGGCAAGGTCTTCTACTTCTCCCCCGGCGACCAGGAGTACCCGGTGTACTTCCACCCGCAGGTGCGCCGCGTGCTCGCCAACGCGGTGCGGTGGGCGGTCCCGGTCCCCGGCGAGCGCGCCGCCCGCGAGGCCCCCAACCAGCCCCGCACCTACGCCTGACCCCCACCCCACTTTCACCGCACTTTGCAACACCACGCGGTTTCACCGCACTTTGGAACATCACGCGGATTCACCGCACTCTGGAACACCTGCTATCGGCGCACTTCTTGACGCGGTGCCCAGGCGTGATGCCGTGGCGGTGTTGCACAGTGCGGTGTAAGAGGGCCGTGTTGCAAAGTGCGGTGAAAGTGGGCCGTGTTGCAAAGTGCGGTGAAACCAGGGGTGGTGGTGCCAGGGTGGGCGGAGCGTGGTCGGGGCTTCCGCGTGTGGTTCGACTCGTCGTCTCGCGTCCGTCGAGCCCCTTGCCCTGCGTTTGTCGAGTTCCGGCGGTGGTCGGCGTCACCACGGTGTCCGACACCCACGAAGGAGAGCACGATGCCGAAGTACCTGCTGCTGATCACCACCGACACGACGGTCCCGGCGAGCGAGGAGGACCACCAGGGCGCGCCCGACGTCGAGGCGTGGGCGCAGCGCCTGATCGACGCCGGCCGCTACGTCACCGGTGACCCGCTGGTGCCGGCCGCGCAGGCGCAGACCGTGCGCGTGCGCGGCGGCAAGATCCACCGCACCGACGGCCCGTTCACCGAGGCGGGCGAGGTGATCGCCGGGCTCGACGTCATCGAGGCCGACTCGCTCGCCGACGCCATCGAGGTCGCCGCCGGGCACCCGATGGCCTGGACCCACGCCGTCGAGGTGCGGGAGTTCACGCAGCTGCCCTGACCGCGCCGCGCGACCTCTGTGGACAGCATGGAGACGACGTTCGAGGCCTTGTCGCACCAGCTGCGGCTCGACGTCCTCGACCGGCTCCGGCGTGGCCCCAGCTCCGCGACCGTCCTGCTCGCGGAGCTGGGGGTCGGCCAGCCCCGGGTCGCCCGGCCCGCCCGCGTCAGAAGGCCGAGATCGGGCCGCCCCGCTCGGCCCGCGACAGCGCGCGTACGAGTGCGGGCTGGTCGTGCCGCCTCGACGCCAGCGCGAGCAGCAGCCGCGTCACCGGCTCGACGGCGGCGTCGGCGAAACGCGGCGTCGGCAGCCCCACGCTGACCGCGAGGTCGTCGGCGTGCACGACGATCTCCATGAGGCGCACCACGAGGAAGTCCTCGGTGGGGATGGCGACCTGCTGCCAGGGCACGAACGTCAGCGGACCGGCGCTCGCGAGCGCCGCCGGGAGCCGCGCGGCCGCGGAGTCCAGCGCCTCGACCGAGTCCCGCGCACCCGCCCGACCCATCGCGTTGAACTCGTCCCGGATCGAGATGTTGGCCTCGTGGCCGACGGGCGCGTCCAGCCAGTCCCAGGAGGCTGCGTAGGCCAGCAGCGACGGCCGCGGCGCCTCGGCCGGCACGGGGATCCCGAGGAAGTCCACCGCCGTCTCGGGCTGGCTGACCAGGTGGCGGGTGAGGCCGCCGACCGTCATCCCGGGCAGCGCCGACTCCTGCGACCAGGCGGCCGCCACCTCGGGCGCGCGCACGAGCGGGCCGATCTCGTCGACGGCGTCGAGCACCGTGCCGTGGTCGAGCGTGCCGACGAAGGTCAGGTCCATGACGTCACGCTAGGACCGCGCACCGACCCCGTGCTGGGAACCGGCCGGTCACCTCACATGACGTCGGCGCCGTCGCGTACCCGTGACGGCGTGATGTTGGCGTTGAGGCGGAACACGTTGTCGGGGTCGTAGGCGTCCTTGACGGCGGTGAGCCGCTGGAGCTTCGCGGGCGGGTAGGCGCGCCGCACGCCCGCCGCGTCGACGTCGCCGAGCGCGTTGACGTAGACGCCCGCCGCGAACGGCTCGACGGCGGCCGCGCACCGCCGCGCGACGGCCATCCGCTCGGCGTCCTCGGCCGGGTCCTCCCACCGGGCGCCCGCGATGTACTCGAACCTGCTGTCGCGGTGGCTGAACGGTGTCTCGTCCTCGCCGACGTCGGAGATCGCACCGCCGTAGGCCTGCAGGCTCCAGCTCGGGAGCAGCTCGGTCTGCCCGCCACGGCCGAGCATCGCGTCGATCGCGGCGTCGCTCAGGTCCGGCAGCAGGTGGCCCTTCCAGTAGCGCCGGTACTCGTGCCCGCCGACGGTGTCGTCGCGCGTCTGCAGCGCGAGGTAGGACAGCTCCTCGGTGCGCTCGGCCAGCGGGGTGCCCAGCGCCCCGAACGTCTGCCGCAGGCGGTACCCGCCGGCCGGGTCGCCGACCCACACGAAGCCGAGGGTGACGACGTCGCCGGCCGCGAACGCGGTGAACGTCGCCTGCCGGGGCGCCGTCGCGCTCAGGTCGCGCCAGGCGCGCATCGCCCCCGCGGCCTGCTCGACCGGCAGGTCGAGCTCGACCGACAGCGCCCGGGTGCCGACGGGGTGCAGCCGGAACTCGAACTCGGTGACGACCCCGAAGTTGCCGCCGCCGCCGCGCAGCCCCCAGTAGAGGTCGGGGTGCTCGTCGCGGCTCGCGCGCACGACCTCGCCCGAGGCGGTGACCACCTCGTAGGAGATGACGTTGTCGCAGGCCAGCCCGTGCTGACGGGCGAGCCAGCCCATGCCGCCGCCCAGCGTGAGCCCGCCGACGCCGGTGTGCGAGACGTTGCCGGCGGTCGTCGCGAGCCCGTGCTGCTGCGCGGCGACGTCGAGCGCACCCAGCAGCGCTCCTCCCTGCACCCAGGCGACGCGTCGTGCGGGGTCGACGAGCACGCCACCCATCGGCGTGAGGTCGATCATCAGCCCGTCCTCGGGCACGCCGTGCCCTTGCACGCTGTGCCCGCCGCAGCGGACACCGATCTCGAGGTCGAGCTCGCGCGCGGCGCGCACGCTCGCGACGACGTCGGCCACGGTCGTGCAGCGCACGATGAGTCGCGGGCGCCGGTCGATCATCGCGTTCCACACCGTGCGGAGGTCGTCGTAGCGGGGGTCGTCGGGGAAGACGCGCTCGCCGACGATGCCGTCGGTGAGCGCGGTCAGCCGTGCTCGGTCAGCCATGCCGAGGAGACTGACAGCGACTGGTCCGCCGGTTAAGGTCCAGTGGGGTGGGCGGATCTCGGACCGGTTCGGTGATCACCGGAGCGCTGCACCTCGACCTCGACCGCGACCGACCGGTCGCCCTGCACCGCCAGATCGAGACCGCGATCCGCGACGCGATCCGTTCGGGCCGGCTGCCGCTCGGGGCCGCGCTGCCCTCGACGCGCACGCTCTCCGCCGACCTCGGTGTCTCGCGCGGCACCGTCGTCGAGGCGTACCAGCAGCTGACGGCGGAGGGGTACCTGAGCAGCCGCGGCGGCGGCTACACCTACGTCGCGGCGGGGGCGCGGCCACCGCGCCCGACCCCACGGCCCGCACCCCCGTCGCGGCCACGGATCGACTTCGGCTACGGCCGTGCCGACGTCTCCAGCTTCCCGCGCGCGGCCTGGCTGCGCTCGGTCCGGCGCGTGCTGAACGACGCCCCCGGCGACCGGCTCGGCTACCTCAACGGGCGCGGCTCGCCGGAGCTGCGGGACGCGCTGTCCGGCTACCTCAACCGGGTGCGCGGCACCGACATCGACCCCGACCACATGGTGATCTGCAGCGGCTTCGCGCAGGGCGTCTCGCTCGTGCTGCACGCCGCCGCCGCGCGGGGGGCGCGCCGGCTCGCGGTCGAGGACCCGACGTCGCAGGACGCCGTCCAGGTCGCCCGGGCGCTCGGCCTGCAGGTCGTCGGGATCCCCGTCGGGGAGGACGGCGCCGACGTCGCCGCGCTCGCGGCCTCCGACGCCGACGTGGTCGTGCTGACGCCGTCGCACCAGTGGCCCCTCGGCGCGGTGCTGCCGCCCGAGTCGCGTGCGGCGGTGATCGAGTGGGCGGTGCGTCGCGGTGCGCTCGTCGTCGAGGACGACTACGACGCCGAGTACCGCTACGACCGGGCGCCGATCGGGGCGATGCAGGGGCTGGCGCCGGACCATGTCGTTCACGCGGGCTCGGTGTCGAAGACCCTGGCGCCCGGGCTGCGGCTCGGGTGGCTCGCCGTCCCCCACGACCTGGCGGACGCCGTCGCGGACGCCAAGATCCTCGCCGACCGCGGGTCGTCGTCGATCGAGCAGCTCGCGCTCGCCGACTTCCTGGAGCGCGGCGAGCTCGACCGGCACCTGCGCCGGATGCGCCCGGTGTACCGGCGCCGGCGCGACGTGCTGCTCGCCGCGCTGCGCGAGCGCCTCCCCGACCTCGAGCCGACCGGCGTCTCCGCCGGCATCCACCTCGTGGCGTGGCTCCCGCCCGACCTCGACGAGGAGTCCGTGATCGCCGCTGCCCGCGCCCGCGGCGTCGGCATCGCCGGGCTCCGGCCGCACCGGATGAGCCCCGCCGGGCGCGACGCGCTGATCTTCGGCTACTCCTCGATCGGCGAGCGCGCGATCGCCGAGGGCGTCGCGCTGGTCGCCGAGGCGATCGCCGACGTGCGCGGCCGCTGACGGCGGCTCCGTCGTACCGTCGACACCGCGAGCCCGAGCGCCGCGACGGCGGCGATCCCGGCGGCCGGGACCGGCAGCGCCGCGACGCCGGCCTGGACGACGACGAGGCTCGCCGTCGCTGCGCCGACGGCGATGCCGCCGTTGAAGACGACCGGGATCAGCGCGGCGGCGAGGTCCCGACGGCCGGTGCCCGCCCGTCGCAGGATCTCGGTCTGCGCGAGCGGCGGCAGAGCGCCGCTCGCGACGCCGAGCGCGAGGATCGCGACGAGGCCGAAGCCGGCGTGGCCCGCCCACGCCAGCGCGAGCAGCCCGGCGGCCGTCGCCGCCGCGGACCCGACGAGGGCGACCGTCGTGCGGCCGGAGAGCCGGCCGGCGACCACGATGCCGGCCGCGGACGCGAGCCCGAACGCGAGCAGCAGGGTGCCGACGCCGCCGGGCAGCAGCCCCGCGGCCGGCTCGCCGATCCGGGTGATGAACGTGTAGACGGCGTAGTGACCGACCAGCAGCAGCCCCACCAGGCCGATGACGGCGAGCACCGGGCCCAGCGGCCCCGCGGGCCTGCGCGCGGCGCCGTCGGCGGAGGTCGCGAGCCGTGGCCGGGTCGGCACCAGCGCGCGCACGAGCAGGGCGATGACCACCACGGCGACGGCGAGCAGGACGAACGCCGTCCGCCAGCTCGTCAGGTCCGCGACCAGGCGCGCCGCGGGCGTGCCGACGACCATGCCGAGCGTCGCGCCGCCGAGGACGACCGCGACCGCCGAGCCGAGCTGCTCCTCGGGCACGAGATCGGCGACGTGCGCGTTCGCGGTCGCCCACAGCAGCCCCACCGCCGCCGCCCCGACGAGCCGCGCGCCGAGCGCGATGCCGTAGCTCGGTGCCAGCGCGGTCAGCACCGACGACACCGCCAGCCCCAGCAGCCCCGCGACGACCAGCGCTCGCCTGTCGATGCGGCGCGTGGCGTGCGCGAGCGGCAGGCTCACGACCACGACGGCCAGCGCCCACACCGCCACCAGCTGGCCCGTGAGCGCCTCCGAGACGCCGAGACCGGCGCTCATCGGCAGCAGCAGGGCGGTCGGGAGCATCTCGGCCGTGACCATCACCAGGGTGGCGGCGCCGAGCGTGAGCAGCGCGGGCCACGGCAGGCCGGTGCCGGTCGGGACGGGAGACGTCTGCGTCGTCATGCGCTCGACGCTAGAGTCTGACACTGATGTCAATGTCAAGCACGGCTCTCAAGATCGGCGAGGTCGCCGAGCGCACCGGCGTCGCACCGCGCCTGATCCGGTACTACGAGCAGCAGGGCCTGCTCGCGCCGGACCGCGCCGACAACGGCTACCGCTCCTACCGCGAGGAGCACGTCGAGCGCGTGCAGCGGGTGGCCGGGCTGGTCCGCTCCGGACTGCCGACCCGGCTCGTCAAGGTCCTCCTCGACGCCGAGGACGCCGCCGCGAGCCAGCAGCCGACGTGCCCCCGCGAGGTCGCCGAGATGCTCGCGACCGAGCTCAGCGGTCTCGAGAGCCGGATCGCGTGCCTGTCACGCAGCCGCGACACGATCCGCACGTTCCTCGAGCGCACCCGCAACGGCGTCCTGCTGCCGGGCTGACGTCGGTGTCGGTCCCGGTTGTCCGGGTCCGCAGCGAGCGCCGCTGCCAGGATGGACGGGTGGATCCCGTCGCCGCGCTCCGTCGCATCGCGTTCCTGCTGGAGCGCCAGCTCGCCGAGACCCACCGCATCCGTGCCTACCGCCGCGCCGCCGACACCCTCGAGCGCATCGGCCCGGTCGAGGTCTCCCGGCTCGCCGCCGCGGGCGAGCTGACCTCGCTCGCCGGCATCGGTGCCAAGACGGCGCGCATCGCGCAGGAGGCGCTCGACGGCGGCGTCCCCGCCTACCTCGCCGAGCTCGAGGCGGGCGCGGGTCCGCTCGCCGACGGCGCCGCCGAGGTGCGGTCGTGGATCCGCGGCGACCTGCACACCCACTCGGAGGAGTCCGACGGCGGCTCCCCGATCGAGCACATGGCCGCCGCCGCGATCGAGACCGGCCTGGAGTACATCGCGCTCACCGACCACTCGCCGCGCCTCACCGTCGCCAACGGGCTCTCGCCCGAGCGGCTGCGCGACCAGCTGCGCCGGGTCGCCGCACTCAACGCCGAGCTCGCGCCCTTCCGGGTGCTCACGGGCATCGAGGTCGACATCCTCGACGACGGCTCGCTCGACCAGGAGCCTGAGCTGCTCGACCAGCTCGACGTCGTCGTCGCCTCGGTGCACTCGAAGCTGCGCATGGAGTCCGAGCCGATGACCCGCCGGATGGTGCGGGCGATCGCCAACCCGCGCGTCGACGTGCTGGGGCACTGCACCGGGCGGCGCGTGCTCACCGGCCGCGGCTTCCGCCCGGAGTCGACGTTCGACGCCGAGATCGTGTTCGAGGCGTGCCGCCGCTTCGACGTCGCGGTCGAGATCAACTCCCGCCCGGAGCGGCGTGACCCGCCGACCAGGCTCGTCGAGCTCGCGCTGGAGACCGGCTGCCTGTTCAGCGTCGACACCGACGCCCACGCGCCGGGCCAGCTCGACTTCCTCGACTACGGCTGCGCGCGCGTCGCCGACCTCGGCATCCCGCGCGACCGCATCGTCAACACGATGAGCGCCGACGACCTGCTCGCCTGGACGGCCTGAGGTGTCCGACGGCCCGCGCCCCGAGCCCCGCCGCAAGCGCCTGGTCCGCGGCGCTCGTCGGCGTCGGCGCCATGGCCGCCGTCGACGAGATCGTGTTCCACCAGCTGCTCGCGTGGCACCACTTCTACGACCGCGGCACGCCGCAGCTCGCGCTGCTCTCCGACGGCCTGCTGCACGCCGCCCAGCTCGTCGCGCTCGTCGCCGGCGGGTTCCTGCTCGCCGACCTGCACCGCCGCCGCGCGCTCGTGCGCCGGTCCGCGTGGGGCGGCCTTCTGCTCGGCGCGGGTGGCTTCCAGCTCTTCGACGGTCTCGTCAACCACAAGGTGCTGCGGGTCCACCAGGTCCGCTACGACGTCGAGCTGCTGCCCTACGACCTGGGATGGAACCTCGCCGCGGTGCTGCTGCTGGTGGCGGGCGCCGCGCTCGTGCTGACCGCCCGCCGTCGCCACCTCGACGGCGAGGGGTCCGGGTGACCTGGTGGGCGCCGGCACTCGTGGTCGGCGGGCTGCTCGCCGGCTACGGCACCGCGCTGCGGCGCCGTCCCGCCGGGCTGCCGGCGTGGCCGGTCGCGCGCACCGTCGCGTGGCTGCTGGGCGCGCTCGCGGTCGTGGTGGCGCTCAGCCCGCCGCTGGCCGGGCTCGTGCACGACGACCACCGCGCCCACATGGCTCAGCACCTGCTGCTCGCGATGTACGCGCCGCTCGCGCTGGTGCTGGCGGCGCCCGTCGAGCTCGTGCTCTCCGCCCTGCCTCGGGTGGGTGCGCGACGGTTTGCCCGCGTGCTGCGGTCGCCGGTGGTACGCGTGCTCGCGCACCCGGTCACGGCGGCGCTGCTCGACGTCGGTGGCCTGTTCGTGCTCTACCTGACGCCGCTGCTCGAGGCCACCGCGACCCGGCCGTGGCTGCACGCGCTGGTGCTCGCGCACATGCTGCTCGCCGGGTGCCTGTTCACGTGGGCGGTCCTCGGCCAGGGGCCGGGCCCGCGGCGGCCGCGGCTCGCGGTCCGGCTCGCCGTGCTCGTCGCCGCGGCCGGTGCGCACGCCTACCTCGCCACCCTGCTCTACGCGCGCGCCGAGATCCACGCCCACCACGACGCCCACGCCGCGACCATGCAGCAGGCCGCGCTGTGGATGTACTACGGCGGCGACGTCGCCGAGATCCTCCTCGCGGTCGCGCTGCTCGCCGCCTGGTACCGCCGCGGCGCCCGACGGCGTCCCGCACCGGCGGCCGCCGTCGCCACCTGACCTCGTGCTCGGTGGGCGGTCCTCACGCGGGGACGCGGTCGCCGACCCAGGCGAGGAACTCCTCGGCCGTGTAGACCGGGGTGCCGAGCTCGAGCGCGCGGCGGGCCTTGCCGCTCTGGGTGCCGGCCTCGGCGACGACGAGGGCGTCGCAGCGGGTCTTCGTGACCGTGCGCACCGGCTGTAGCCCGGCACGCTCGGCGAGGTCGTGGACCTCGTCGCGGTCGAGCGCGCCGCCGTCGGGCAGGTGGATCGTCCCGGTGAAGCACACGCGGGCGCCGGCGAGGAGCACGGCGTCGATCTCGGGGCGTGCGTGCTCGGCCAGCACGTCCTCGTCCAGCACCACGGTCCCGAGCGTGCGCTCGACCGCCCGCAGCCGTCGCACCACCTCGGGCGTCAGCGGGGTCGCGGCCGCCGCCTCGCGCAGCTGCGCGGCCACGACCGCGCGCGCCGGCCCGGTGTCGGCGTCGTCGGGCAGCGCCGCGTCCGGCTCGGCGCCCAGCAGCGCCGGGCCGAGCCGGCGGCTGAGCTCCAGGTAGGCGCTCAGCATCGGCAGCTCGGTCGTGCTCGGCGCCCTCACGTCGGTGTCGCGGCTCACCAGCATGCCCGCGTCGGGCAGCTCCTCGGCCCGCTCGAACGCGGTCGCGGCGGCGCCGGTCGTGCCCTCGGCGAGCGCGAGCGCCGAGCGCGCACGCTGCAGCGCCGTCCGGCCCTGCACCGGGCCGCGGCACTCGACGCCGAGCGGTAGCGGCACCACGTGCCCGAGCCGCTTGAGCTCGTGGTCCAGCAGCCCGATGGTGCGGTCGACGTCGGGCCCCACCGGCGTCCAGCCCTCCAGCAGCGGCGCGAGCACGGCCCACGCCTGCGCGAGCGTCGGCGCGAGCAGCACGTCGTCGACCCCGATGCCGTACGCGCCGCGCGCGTCGGCGAGGTCGCGCTGCGGGTTGACGAGCGTGCTCACCGCGGAGCCGTCGTCGAAGGCCACCGCCAGCTCGACCGGCCGCGGCCGCGACCGCATGCCCTCCTCCCCGACGGTGAGCAGCCCGATCGCGCAGCGCCGCTGCCCCACCCGGGCACCGGTGGTCTCGCGCAGGAACCGCACCACCCGCCGGTCGGTCTTCATGTCCTTGGGCAGCACCGGGCGCCGCAGCACAAGCCCGTCCAGCGAGGTGCAGCGGCTCAGCGCCACGTACAGCTGGCCGAAGTCGAAGGTGCCGCCGCGCAGGTCGACGACCAGCCGGTCGATCGTCTGCCCCTGGCTCTTGTGGATCGTGATCGCCCACGCGAGCGTGAACGGCAGCTGCGTGTAGGTACCGACCACCTCGCGGCGCAGCGTCCCCTGCCGCACCACCGGGCGCGTGACGTCCCACGTGTGGTGCCCGACGGCGACCGCCCGCCCGTTCTGCAGCCGCACCCGGGCCTCGGCCTCGTCCGGGTCCCACCCCGTGACGGTGCCGAGCGTGCCGTTCGCCCACCGGTCCGAGGGGTCGTTGCTCACGAGCATCACCTGGGCGCCGACCTTGAACCGCAGCAGGTCGGGCACCGGCGGCTCGAACCCCTCGAGGTCCCCGCTGGCCCACGCGTGGTGGACGATCTCGGGCTCCTCGATCGCCGCCAGCCGCGCGGTGTTGCGCGCCTGCACCATCCGGTTGGTGGGCGCGACGGTCAGCCACATCTCGCCGTCGGGCGGCTCGAAGTCGGGCTCGACGCGGGCGTCGAGGTCGTGCCGCGCCGAGCTCAGCAGGGTGCCCTCGCGGATCGCGTTGAGGGTCGCCGTCAGCCGGTCGTCGCCCTGCTGCCGGAACACCGTCGTCAGCGAGACGGTCGGGAACTCCTCCGGCCGGTAGCAGTCCGCGGAGAAGAAGTACGGCGTCGGGTAGGTCTCCAGCACGTGGCCGGCCTCGCCGGGCGGCACCACGGGCGGCAGCTGGAACAGGTCGCCCACCAGCACCACCTGCACGCCGCCGAAGGGCTCGCCGCGGCGCGGCCCGTACCGCGCCAGCGCGGCCTCGACGGCGTCGAGCAGGTCCGCCCGCACCATCGACGCCTCGTCGATGACGAGCGTCTCCAGCCCGGCGATCGTCTCGGCGAACCGGCCCGGGTGGTACCGCCCGGTGCGGACGTCGGCGAGCGCGGTGTCGGGCCGGAACCCGAACAGCCGGTGCAGCGTGTAGCCGTCGACGTTCAGCGCCGCGATCCCGGTCGGCGCCGCGACCACCACCTGTCGGCGGGTCTCGGCGACGAACCGCCGCACCAGCGTCGACTTGCCCGTGCCGGCCCGGCCGGTGAGGAAGAGGTTGCTGCCGCCGTGCAACAGGTCGAGGGCGCGGGAGAGCTCGGCGGTCTCCTGCGCGTGCGCCATGCCTCTCACCTCCGGACGGGCCCCACATCATCCTGGACCCTGGTGCTGCCTCGACCCACCCGCCCGGGGCCGGCTCTCAGCTGGGCCTCCGGTTCGTCGACGACGACGCCCCGCCGCAGGCCCGCCACCCGATGCACCTGCACCTGACCAGCGCCAGCCCGTCCGACCAGCAGGAGATCGTCGCTCGAGCGCTCGATCTCGGTGCCGGCCACCTCGACGTCGGGCAGCAGCCCGACGAGGCCCACGTCGCGCTCGTCGAGCCTGGCGGCTACGAGCCCTGTGTGATCGAGCCGGAGGTCAGCCGCCTGTTACCTCGGCGAGCGCGCCCGCGCCGTAGGCGTCGCCCCACTCCGCCAGCGGGTCGAGCAGGGCGTTGAGCTGCTCGCCCAGCGGCGTCAGCGCGTAGTCGACCCGCAGCGGGAAGCCCTCGTGCGCCGTCCGGCTCACCAGGCCGTCCCGCTCCAGCTCGCGCAGCTGGTCGGTGAGCACCTTCTCGGTGATGCCGCCGACGCCGCGGCGCAGCTCGGCGAACCGGTGGTCGCCCTCGTCGAGCCGCCACAGGATCGACGGCTTCCACTTCGAGCCGATCAAGCCGATGACGACGTTGACACCGCACTCCTGCGCGTCCCTGCTCATGGGGCTCACCTCCGGGTCGGTACCCACATGATTGTGCGTACTGGTGCGACATCGGCACCGGACCCAGCATGGACGCATGACCGCTACCACCACCACGGTCGCCGTGCTCGGGCTGGGCCCGATGGGTGTCGCGCTCGCCCGCGCGCTCGCCGCCGGGGGCAGCCGGGTCCGCGTCTGGAACCGCACCCCGCGCACCCTCGCCGAGCACGGGCTCGCCGACGTCGAGCGCGACGGCTCGCCCGCGCCGATCGAGCTCGCCGACGACCCCGCGGCCGCCGTCGCCGGCGCCGACCTCGTCGTCGTCTGCGTGCGCGACCACACCGCCAGCCGCGCGCTGCTCGAGACCGTCGCGCCGCACCTCGACGGCGCGGTGCTCGTCAACGTCTCCACGGGCTCGCCCGACCAGGCGACCCGGTCCGCGCGGCACGCCGAGGCGCTCGGCGTGCGCTACGTGACCGGCGCCGTCATGGTCCCCACCCCGATGGTCGGCACCGACGACTGCCTCGTCCTCTACGCGGGCGAGGAGGACGACGTCACGGTCGCGACCGCCGCGCTGACGCCGCTCGGCGGCACCGCCGACGTCGTCGGCAGCGATCACGCGGTGCCGCCCGTGCTCGACCTGGCGATGCTCGACATCTACTTCGCCGGCATGTACGCGTTCATGCACGCGGCCGCCCTCGTCGGCCGGCAGGGCGTCACACCGGCGCGCTTCCTGCCCTACGCCCAGGCGATCACCGAGACGCTCAACGGCTCGCTCCCGGGGCTCGCGGCGTCGGCGACCGAGCGGACCTACCGCACCGGCGACGCCCGCCTCGGCATGTGCCTGGCGTTCCAGGAGCACATCCTCACAGCCAGCGAGGAGGCCGGGGTGCCGAGCGAGCTGCCCGCCCTCATGCGCGACGCCTCCCGCCGGGCGGAGCGGGCCCACGGGTCCGGCATCGACTGGGACGTCGTCGCCGAGGAGCTGCTCGGCCCGCGATGACGCGTCACGGGGCCGCGACCCGCGCCTGCAGCTCGCGCACCACCTCCCCGAGCGCGCCCGAGGCGAGCAGCCCGGGCCCCAGCGGGCCGCTGGTGTGCGTGCCGACCGCGGGCAGCGCCCGCAGCGCGCGTCGGGTCGGCCCGGTCAGCTGCGCGAGCTGCCAGGCGATCTCGGTCGCGGCGGCGTCGGGCCGGTCCGGCTCGGCGAGCGCGCGTGCCCGCACGGCGTATCCGGCGGCACCGAGGGCGTGGGCGCCCATGTGCGCCACCGCCGCTGCCTGCGCCGCGGCCCGGGCAGCCGCCCTCCCGGCCGCGGTGCGTGCGGCGTGCGCGGCCCGCCCTGCCTCCAGCCGCCGGCGGATCTCGCCCGCGGCGTCCAGCTCGCCGCGGGCGAACCGCTCGGCGCGCTCGACGGCGTCCCGCACGCGGGGGTCGTCGGCCTCCGCCTCGTAGATCGGCAGCACCCGGGCGGCGCACGCCGCGGCCCAGCCGGCCAGCAGCCGCCGCTCCGGTAGCTCGAGGGTCTGCACCGAGGTCACGAGCGGGCCCGCTCCCGGCGCGCGGCCCGGGCTCGGGTCGCCTCGTGGGCCTCGTGGAGCAGTCGCCGCAGGGTCGCGGCGGTGCGCTCGCCCGGGTTGACGATCGACACCCAGCCCAGCGCCCCGTACGCGGGGTGCGCGGCGATCGCGTCGACCTCGGCCGGGTCCTCGGTGCTCACGACCTCGGCGGCGCGGTCGCGCCCCACGTGGACGTTGACCCGGAACCGGCCCGGCCCGAGCCGGGACGCCTCGTCGCCCGGGTAGTCCTTGGTCGTGATCGTCGCCCAGGGCTGGGTGCGCTCGGGCACGACGCCGTCGGGCGCGTGGTAGAGGAACGTGTCGCCCCACGCGAGCGTCGGCGACCCGTCGCCCTCGGCGGGCTGCACGACGAGGGCGCCGTCGAGCCCGCGGACCGTCTCGATGACCTGCTCGATCTCCATCCCTCTATCGTGAGGTTCACCTCCATGTGTGGATCTGACCGGCCACGATCGGCGAGATCACGGGCGGAGACGATGCCGAACCCTACAGAGCGCCTCACAAGCACCGCCCTCGGTCGGCTGGTCGGTTACTCGCCGCAGCAGGTGCGCGACCTCGAGCGGCTCGGGGTGCTGCCGCCCGCCGCGCGCGACCCCAACGGGTACCGTCGATGGACCAAGGAGCACGTCGTCGTGCTCCGCGCCTACCGGGCGCTCGCGGCCGCCATCGGCCCGGAGCCGGCCCGGCGGCTGCTGCCGGTGCTGCGCACGAGCCCGCTCGCCGAGGCGGCCGGGCAGGTCGACGAGCTGCACGCCTCGCTCGCGCGAGAGCGGGCTCGTGTGGTCGAGGCCCTGCGCGGCCTCGCCGTCGTGGTCGGCGAGCCCGACCTCCCCGCGGTGGAGGGCGATGCGATGACGATCGGCGAGCTCGCGCAGGCGCTCGACGTCCGTCCCTCGGCGCTGCGCCACTGGGAGCGCGCCGGGCTGCTCGCACCACGCCGTGCGGCCGCGGCGCGCCGCTACGACCCGCCCGCGGTCGCGGCGGCCCGCGTCGTCGCGGCGCTGCGGTCCGGCGGCTACCCCGTCCCGACGATCGCCCGCGTGCTCGACGAGCTCGCCCGGCACCGCACGACCCGCGACGCCCAGGACCTCCTCGACGCGCGGCTGTCCGACCTCGCCCGCCGCAGCCTCGCGCTGCTGGAGGCGGCCGCGGCGCTGCACGCGTTCCTGAGCGCTCGTGCGGAGCCCGGCCGTCGGCCCGGGGAGGGGTCGGCGGAACCGCGCCCACCCGCGTAAAGTGCGTTCGGTGTCGGATCCCTTGAGCAACGCCCATGTCCTGCTGACAGGGGCGACCGGTTTTGTGGGCCAGGCGGTCCTCGAGAAGCTGCTCTCGGCCTACCCCAGCACGCGCATCACGGTGCTCGTCCGGCCCCGCGGTGCGCTCACGGCGCAGATGCGCGTCGACAAGCTGATGCGCAAGCCGGTGTTCTCCGCCTGGCGCGAGAAGGTCGGTGCCGAGACCGCGGACGCGGAGGTCGCCCGTCGCGTCACCGCGCTCTCCGGCGACCTGGGCGACGTGCCGGACCTGCCGGGCGACATCGACGTCGTCATCCACTCCGCGTCCTCGGTCTCCTTCGACCTGCCGATCGACGAGGCCTTCGCCGCCAACGTCGACGGCCCGGTCAGCCTGTACGAGGCGCTGCTGCGATCGGGCTCCGACCCGCACGTGGTGCACGTGTCCACCTGCTACGTCGCCGGGCTGCGCAAGGGCGTCTCCGAGGAGCGCTCGCTCGACCACACGATCGACCGGCGGCTCGAGACCGCCCGTGCGCTCGCGGCCCGCGACGAGGCCGAGGCCGCGTCCCGCCGGCCGGACGTGCTCAAGCCGCTGCTGGCGCAGGCGCGCGCCACGCACCGCCGCGCCGGCGCGCAGGCCGTCGCCACCGCCGCCGAGGACGCCCGCAAGGCGTGGGTGAACGACCGACTCGTCGAGGCCGGGCGCACGCGCGCGCTCTCGCTCGGCTGGCCCGACGTCTACACCTTCACCAAGGCGCTCGGCGAGCGCGTGGCCGAGGAGCTGTGGGGTGCCGAGCACCGGCTCTCGGTCGTGCGGCCCACGATCATCGAGTCCTCGCTCGCCCACCCCTACCCGGGCTGGATCGACGGCTTCAAGGTCGCCGACCCGCTGATCGCGGCCTACGGCCGCGGCATGCTGCCGGAGTTCCCGGCGCTGCACGACACGATCCTCGACGTCATCCCGGTCGACCACGTCGTCAACGCGATCCTCGCCGCCGCGGCCGTGCCGCCCGCGCCCGGCGACGCGCAGTACTACCAGGTCGGCTCCGGGCTGCGGAACCCGCTGCGCTTCGGCGAGGTCATCCGGCTCGTGCGCGACTACTTCCGCGAGCACCCGCTGCTCGACGACGAGGGCAGCCGGGTGCAGGTGCCGAACTGGACGTTCCCGAACGGACCCGCCGTCGAGCGCAGCCTGCGCCGCCGCGAGGTCGCGGTCGAGGTCGCCGACAAGCTCGTCGGGCGGCTGCCGGCCAACGACACCACCCGCACCTGGATCTCCGGGATCTACAAGGCCAAGCGGGACCTGCGCACGCTGCGCAAGTTCACCGACCTCTACCAGCCGTACACGCAGACCGAGGTGGTCTTCGACGACGCCCGCACGCGTGCGCTGCACGACGCGCTGCCCGAGGACCGCAAGGCCGAGCACGGCTTCGACGTCACGGCGATCGACTGGCCGTACTACCTGCAGCAGGTGCACATCCCCAACGTGCCCGGCCTGATGCGGGCCCGCGAGCAGCGGCACCGTCCCGTCAGCGCCGGCGGCGCCGGGCTGCCGCAGCGCAGCGACGTGCTCGCGGTGTTCGACCTGCACGGCACGATCGCGGCCGCCAACCTGCTCGAGACCTACGTGTGGGTCGAGATGGCGCGCGGCCCGCACAAGGCGCTGGTCGACGTCTCCGGCATGGTCGGGCGGTCGATGGTCTATCTGCAGGCCGAGCAGCGCGACCGCGGCGACTTCATCCGCTCCTTCATGCGCCGCTACGCCGGCACCGAGGAGGCCGAGCTCAGGCGCCTCGTCGCGACCAAGGTGGCGCCGCTGCTGCGGTCGCGGATGCTGCGCGAGGCGCTCGAGCGCATCGAGGCGCACCGCGCCGCCGGGCACCGGCTCGTGCTCATCACGGGCCAGATCGACGTGTTCGTCGAGCCGATCGCGCACCTGTTCGACGAGGTGGTCGCCGGCTCGATGGAGACCGATGCGCAGGGTCGCTGGACCGGGCACCTCGCGATCTCGCCGCTCGTCGACGAGGCGCGCGCCACCTGGTTGCGCCGCTACGCGCGCGACCACGGCATGGACCTCACCGGGTCCTACGGCTACGGCGACACCTACGCGGACCGGCCCTGGCTCGAGCTCCTCGGGCACCCGACCGTCGTCAACCCCGACGCCAGCCTGTACCGGTACGCGCGCGAGAAGCGCTGGGCCGTGGAGTCGTGGACCACCGTGGCGGACAGTCGCTTCGGCACGATCGCCCGCAGCGTCGTCGGCGGCCTCACGGGGTCGCTGCCCACCCGGAGCCGGTCATGACCGGGTCCCCGCTCCGCGGCCGCGCCCTGGTCACCGGCGGCACGTCCGGCATCGGGCTCGCCTTCGCACGCGCGCTCGCCGCCCGCGGCTGCGACCTGCTGCTCGTCGCGCGCGACCCCGCCCGGCTGGAGGCGACCGCGGAGGAGCTGCACCGCCGCTTCGGCGTCGACGTCCAGACGATGAGCGCCGACCTCTCCGACCGCGACGACACCGAGCGGGTCGCGCAGCGGCTCGTCTCCGACTCCGACCCGATCGAGGTGCTCGTCAACAACGCGGGGCACGGCCTCCACGACCCGATCGCGCAGCGCGACCTCACCGTCCACCTGCGCGCGCTCGACGTCATGGTGCGTGCGGTGCTGGTGCTCGGCGGCCGTGGCGCCGCCGCGATGGCCGAGCGCGGGCACGGCGTCATCATCAACGTCGGGTCGGTCGCCGGGCTCATCGCGCAGAACAACTACTCGGCGATCAAGGCCTGGGTGAACACGTTCTCCGACGCCCTCGGCCTCGAGCTCGAGGGCACCGGCGTCCGGGTGCTGACGCTGCTCCCGGGCTGGGTGCGCACCGAGTTCCACGACCGCGCCGAGATCCGCACCTCGAAGATCCCCGACTGGCTGTGGCTCGACGCCGACCGGCTCGTCGGGGACGCGCTCGACGCGATCGACGCCGGCAAGAACCGCTCGATGCCGTCCAAGCGGTTCGCCGTCCTCGCCTTCCTCATCAGGATCGCGCCGCGACCGCTCGTGCGCGCGGCGACCGCGAAGCTGCGGAAGGGGGCCGCCCGGTGAGCCGACGACCGACCGACCGCTACCATTGGGCCTGGCACCGCGCCGTCCGGCGGATCTGCCAGCGCGTCATCCTCAAGGCGGTCATCGCCGCCGAGGTGAGCGTCACGGTCGAGGGCGAGCGCAACGTCGAGGGTCTGCAGGCGCCGTTCATCGTCGTCGGCAACCACTCCAGCCACCTCGACGCCGCGACGATGCTGTCGTACCTGCCCTACTCGCTCACGCGCGACCTGGCCACCGCCACCGCGGGCGACTACTTCTACAACAACAAGATCCGCAGCAACCTCGTCGGGCTGTTCTTCAACTCCTACCCCGTCGACCGCGGCGGCCGGAAGTCGAAGAACGCCGGGCTGAGCGTCTCGTTGCTGCGCTCGGGCGTGCCGCTGTGCATCTTCCCCGAGGGCACCCGCTCGCGCGACGGCGTGATGAAGTCGTTCAAGCCGGGCGCCGCGGCGCTCGCCCGCGCCCTGCGCGTCCCGGTGGTGCCGGTCGCGATCGTGGGCGCGCACGAGGCGATGCCCGTCGGCCGCAACTGGCCCAAGCCCGGCCGGCCGCCCGTCAAGCTGCTGATCGGCAAGCCGCTGCGGGTGCGCGCCGGCGAGTCGCTCGCGGACTTCAACGCACGCGTGGAGAACCGGGTCCGCGCGATGTACACCACCCAGTCGACGACCGTGCTCATCCACGACGAGGACCGGACGCGACGCCGCGGCCGTCACCTCGACGCGGCGGAGGACGCCTCGTGACGACCCCGGTGCGCCGGCGGCGAGCCACGAGACCAGCCTCCGGCGACGCACCACGACCCGCCGTCAAGGCCCGCACCCGGCAGGAGGAGCAGGAGCACGCATGACAGACGTGACGCACCAGAAGTGGTGGGGGTGGGGTGTCGAGGGCATCGCCTTCCACCACGAGGACAAGCCCCACTTCGCCCCGTTCGTGCTGGAGAAGATCGGCATCGATCTCTCCCAGCCCGGCACCCCGCCGCCGGACTTCGACGACATCGACGTCCCCGCGTCGCGGCTGAGCGACGAGCTCGGCGCAGCCCTGCGGGCCGCCGTCGGCGACCACCACGTCGTCACCGACGACATGGACCGGGTGGTGCACACCTACGGCAAGGGCATGCGCGACCTCGTGTGGGTCCGCGCCGGCCACCTGCCGCGCGTGCCGGACGTCATCGTCTACCCGGCCACCGAGGCCGAGGTGCAGGCGGTCGTCGACCTCGCCGTCGAGCACGACGCCGTCCTCATCCCGTTCGGCGGCGGCTCCAACATCTCCGGCAGCCTCACCCCGCCCGCGCGGGAGGAGCGCCAGATCATCTCGCTCGACATGGGCCGCATGAACCGTGTGCTCGAGATCGACGAGGGCTCCGGCCTCGCCCGCATCCAGGCCGGTGGGCTCGGCCCGGACATCGAGGCGCAGCTCAACCCGCGCGGCTGGACGATGGGCCACCAGCCCGACTCGTTCAAGCACTCGACGCTCGGTGGCTGGATCGCGACCCGCTCCTCGGGCATGCAGTCCGACCGCTACGGCGACATCGCCGACATCACGCGCGGCATGCGCGTCGTGCAGCCCGGCAAGGTGCTCGTGCTCCGCCCGCTGCCGTCGACGTCGACCGGGCCGAGCGTGCGCGAGATGATCCTCGGCTCCGAGGGTCGCCTCGGCGTCATCACCGAGGCGTGGGTGCACGTGCACCGGCTGCCGGAGAACCGCGAGGTCATCGCCTACCTGTTCCCCAACTGGGCGGCGGGTCTCAAGGCGATGCACGACATCTCGGTCTCCGACGCGACGCCGTCGATCACGCGCGTCTCCGACGCGAACGAGACCGGGTTCTCGCTCGCGACCCGCAAGGAGTCCTCGTCGCTGAGCAGCAAGGTCGGGCCGCTGCTGTTCGACCTGCTCGCCAAGCGTGGCTGGGACATGGACAAGGTCTGCATCTCCTACATCGGCTACGAGGGCGGCGCCGCCAAGGTGCGCGCCGACAAGTCGACGGTGGGGAAGATCATCGCCAAGAACGGCGGCATCAAGCTCGGCAAGGGCCCCGGTGCGCTGTACGACCAGAAGAAGTTCGACACCCCCTACATCCGCGACTTCCTGCTCGACCGCGGTGCGGTCGGCGACGTCAGCGAGACCGCGGCGCCGTGGGAGCGGCTGGGCGAGGTCTACCATCGCGCGATCAAGGCGACCAACGCGGCCTTCGAGGAGATCGGCGTCAAGGGGTACGTCATGTGCCACCTGTCGCACAGCTATCACGCGGGTGCGTGCCTGTACTTCACGTTCGGCTTCCCGCCCAACCCCGACGGCGACTTCCTCGAGCAGTACGACGTCGTCAAGCGCGCCATCCAGCAGGCGTTCATCGACGGCGGCGGCACGCTGTCCCACCACCACGGCGTCGGCACGGACCACGCCCCGTGGCTGGAGCAGGACATCTCGGTCGCGGGCGTCGACACGATGGTCGGGCTGCTGCGCTCGGTCGACCCGAAGCGCAACCTCAACCCCGGCACCCTCATCCCCGAGCACCGGGAGTGGTGACGGCGTAGCGCCTTCTCCTCGACGACCCCCGGCCGCCTCGTGGCGCCCGGGGGTCTCGTCGTCTCCGGCGGCGGAGAACGGGCGCTCGATGCCGGTGCACGCGGTTGCGGTGCTGGACGTCGGCATCGAGCGACGGATATCCGCCACTCGCCCCACCGGCCAGGGGGACTTGGCAAACCCGTCGCACCGAACTACGTTGAGCCGAAGTTGGTAGTTCTACCCACCGGAGGCACAGGTGCGAGGGGTGCGGTCGGCCGGCTCCGCGGTCGCAGGGCTCACGACGGTGCTGCTGGCTCTGCTGCTCGCCGGCTGCGGCGGCGCCGGCGCGGGCGAGCCCGACGACGACCGGCCGGTCGTGCTCACGACGTTCACCGTGCTCGCGGACATCGCCGCGAACGTCGCCGGCGACCGGCTGCGCGTGGAGTCGATCACCCGCCCGGGCGCGGAGATCCACGGGTACGAGCCGACGCCGAGCGACGTCGCGCGCGCCAGCGACGCCGACCTGATCCTCGACAACGGGCTCCACCTCGAGGCCTGGTTCGAGCAGTTCGTCACCGACCTCGACGTGCCGCACGTCGTGGTGTCCCAGAAGGTGGAGCCGATCGACATCGCCTCCGACGCCTACGCAGGCACGCCGAACCCGCACGCGTGGATGAGCCCGCTCAACGTCATCTCCTACGTCGAGGTCATGGTCGAGGCGTTCACCGAGCTCGACCCCGACGGCGCCGCGACCTTCCAGGCGAACGCTGACGCCTACACCGCCGAGCTGCAGGCGGTGCACGACGATCTCGTCGCCGCGCTCGCCGAGCTGCCGCCCTCCCACCGCACGCTCGTCACGTGCGAGGGCGCGTTCTCCTACCTCGCGCGCGACGCCGGCCTCACCGAGGCCTACATCTGGCCGGTCAACGCCGAGCAGCAGGCGACGCCCGCGCAGGTCGCGGCGGTCATCGAGCTCGTCGAGGACACGGGCGTGCCGGCGGTGTTCTGCGAGTCGACCGTCTCCGCGCGGCCGATGCAGCAGGTGGTCGACGCCACCGGCGCCGCGTTCGGCGGCACCCTCTACGTCGACTCGCTCTCGGAGCCCGACGGCCCCGTCCCCACCTACCTCGACCTCGTCCGCCACGACGTCGAGGTGATCGTCACGGCGCTGGCGGGAGGGGCCGGGTGAGCGCCGCCGTCGACGTCCGCGACGTCACCGTCCACTACGGCGACGTGCTCGCGCTCGACGGCGCGACGCTCGCGGTCGGGCACGGCCGGGTGTGCGGCCTCGTCGGCATGAACGGCTCGGGCAAGTCGACGCTGCTCAAGACGGTCACCGGTCTCGTCCGCCCGGACACCGGCGCCGTCGCGGTCGACGGCGTCCCTCCCGACGTCGCACGCCGCCAGGGCGTCGTCGGCTACGTGCCGCAGACCGAGGACATCGACTGGGACTTCCCGCTCTCGGTGCGCGACGTCGTCATGACCGGTCGCTACGGCCGCATGGGGCCGACCCGGCGCCCGCGGGCGGCGGACCGCGAGGCCGTCGCGCACGCGCTCGCACGGGTCGAGCTCACCGACCTCGCCGAGCGCCAGATCGGCGCGCTCTCCGGCGGTCAGCGCAAGCGCGCTTTCGTGGCGCGCGGGCTCGCGCAGGGCGCGACCGTGCTGCTGCTCGACGAGCCGTTCGCGGGCGTCGACAAGCGCTCGGAGGCCACGATCACCCGGTTGCTGCGCGAGCTCGCCGCGGGCGGCGCCACCGTGCTGGTCGCGACCCACGACCTGCACGCGCTGCCCGGGCTCGCCGACGAGGCGGTGCTGCTGATGCGGCGCGTGCTGCGCCACGGGCCCGTCGAGGACGTGCTGCGCCCCGAGCACCTCGCGCTCGCCTTCGGGCTCGACCCGCTGCGGGGGGAGGCGTCGTGATCGACCTGCTGCTGGAGCCGGTGAGCTACGAGTTCATGCAGCGCGCGCTCGCGACCGCGGTCGTGGCCTCGGTCGTGTGCGGCGTGCTGTCGTGCTGGCTGGTGCTCGTCGGCTGGTCGCTCATGGGCGACGCGGTGTCGCACTCGGTGCTCCCCGGGGTCGTGCTCGCGCACGTGCTCGGGATCCCGCTGTCGATCGGGGCGGCGGCGCTCGGCTTCCTCGCGGTCGCCCTCATCGGGGTGGTGCGCTCGACCAGCCGGGTCAAGGAGGACGCGGTGATAGGCATCGTGTTCACGACGCTGTTCGCGCTCGGGCTCGTGCTGGTGTCGGTGACGCCGAGCCAGACCGACCTCAACCACGTGCTCTTCGGCAACCTGCTCGGCGTCTCCCGGTCCGACCTCGTCGGTGTCGTCGTCCTGGGCGCGCTGGTGCTCGCGGTGCTGCTGCTCAAGCGGCGCGACCTCACGCTGCTCGCCTTCGACCCCACGCACGCCTACGCGATCGGGCTGAACCCGCGGCGGCTGAGCGCGCTGCTGCTCGGCCTGCTCGCCCTGACCGCCGTCGTGGCGCTGCAGGCGGTCGGGGTCGTGCTGGTCGTCGCGATGCTCATCATCCCCGGCGCCACCGCCTACCTGCTGACCGACAGGTTCCAGGTGATGCTCCTGGTGGCGCCCGCGATCGCCCTGGTGTGCGGCGTGACCGGCGTCTGTGCCAGCTACCACCTCGACACCTCGACCGGTCCGATGGTGGTGCTCGCCCAGGGTGCGGCGTTCGCGCTCGTCTACCTGCTGGCGCCCCGCCGCGGGGTGCTCGCCGCGCGCGTGGCGGCCGCGCGCCGCCGACGGCAGCTGGTCAGCCGGCCGGCGTGACCCAGACGGCGTCGGTCGCCGGGCGCCCCAGGGGCACCGGCGCGTCACCGCCCTCGACGAGGACCTCGACCGCGCCGGAGAACGGCGCGCCCTCGCGCACCTGCAGCACGGCGCCGACCCCGATGCCGCGCTCGGCGAAGAACCGCAGCAGGTCGGGGTCGTCGTCGGAGATCCGCTCGGCGACGACCGAGCCGCCCGCGGGCACCTCGGTGAGCCGGACGGCGTCCGGTCGCGTCACGGTGCCGTCGCGCGAGGGGATCGGGTCGCCGTGCGGGTCGCGGTCGGGGTGGCCGAGGTGGGCGTCGATGCGGTCGACGAGGAGGTCGGAGACCGCGTGCTCGAGGTGCTCGGCCTCGTCGTGCACCTCGTCCCAGGTGTAGCCGAGCACCTGCACGAGGAACGTCTCGATCAGCCGGTGCCGGCGCACCATCGCGACGGCGTGCGCGCGCCCCCGCTCGGTCAGCGTCACCGCGCCGTAGGGCGTGTGCCCGAGCAGCCCCTGCTCGGTCAGCTTGCGGATCGCGTCCGAGGCGGTCGACAGCCGCACGCCCGCCTTCTCGGCGACGGCGGTCGGCGTGATCGGGTCGGAGCTCCACTCCTGCAGCCCCCACACCACCTTGAGGTAGTTCTGGCTGCTCGTGGAGAGCTGGGACACCGACACACCGGCAAACTACCAACCGCGCCAGGGTGGGTGGTTCTGCCCGTCGGCGGGTGCCCGGCGACCCTCGGCGGTGCCCGAGGATGGTCGCCATGACGACCACCGCCCGCACCGCCCGCACCACCTCGACCGCCGCCCGCCTGGCGGCGCTCGCCGCCCTCACGGGGCTGACGCTCGCCGCGTGCGGCGGTGCCACGTCCTACTCGTCGCGGTGCGGTGACGGCCTGTGCACGGTCTCGCTCACGGGCGCCGGCGCTCAGGCCGAGGTGCTCGACGACACGATCACGGTCGAGCTCGAGGGTGCCGCCGACGGCACCGCCCGCTTCGCGATCGACGGGCAGCCCGCGACGTGCGCCGAGGGCGACGCGCTCGAGGTGGCCGGGTACGCCGTCGTCTGCACCGAGGTGGGCGACGACCGGCTCACGGTCGAGATCCGCTGACCCCCGCCGGCGAGACCGAACGACGGCGGCACCGGACCCGCAGCCGCGCGCGGCCGTCCGGTCGCCGTCCCGCCCGGTCTCGTCGGCTTGTCCCGGACCGAGGCGCTTCCACACACCTGTGACCCAACTCACTATTCTAGCGTTAGAATCTGTGCGACGCTAGGCCCGTGCCGTCGCCGGGGAAGCCGAACGTCCTGCTGGTGATGACCGACCAGCACCGCGCCGATCTCACCCGGGCCACCGGCTGCCCGCTCGACACCATGCCCACGCTCGACGCGACCGCGTCACGGGGCGCCCTGTTCCGCAACGCCTACACGGCGGCACCGCTGTGCGTGCCCGCCCGCGTGAGCATGCTGACCGGGCGGTTCCCCACCGCGCACCGCGTGCGCCAGAACAGCACCGGCGAGCACGCGCTCTACGACGCCGACCTGCTCGACGTGCTGCGCGAGCAGGGGTACGGCCTCGGGTTCGCCGGCAAGCCGCACATCCACCGGCCGCTGACCGACTTCGACGTCGCGAGCGGGCCCTACTGGCACGAGCGCGGTCCGACGGGCGAGGGCGAGGCCGGTGAGCAGGACAGGGCCTTCGACGCCTGGCTGCACGAGCTCGACCACGGCGTCGCGACCGAGCCGACGCCGTTCCCGCTCGAGCGGCAGCTGCCGTACCGGATCGTGTCGGACGCGATCGACGTCGTCGACCGGCTGACCGCGGACGACCCCGACCGCCCGTTCTTCTGCTGGGTGTCCTTCCCGGAGCCGCACAACCCGTACCAGGTGCCCTCGCCCTACTTCGAGCTGTTCCCCGAGGACGAGGTGCCCGACCGCCTGGCCGGCCCCGAGGCGCGCGACGCCAAGGGGCCGATGTTCCGCTGGCTCGGCGAGCTGTTCGAGAGCAAGCGACCCGGGTTCGACGACCGGTGGCGCCGCTACCGCGCCTCCTACCTCGGCATGCTGCGGCTGCTCGACGACCAGGTCGCGCGACTGCTCGATCACCTCGGCGACCAGCTGGCGGACACGGTCGTCGTGCACGTCGCCGACCACGGCGACTTCGTCGGCGAGTACGGCCTGCAGCGCAAGGGCGCGGGGATGCCGGAGGTGCTGATGCGGATCCCGATGCAGATCAGTGGTCCCGGCGTCGCGCCGGGCACGCAGGTCACCGAGCCCGTCTCGATCGTCGATCTCATGCCCACCCTGTGCGAGCTGGCCGGTGCCCCGATCCCCGACGGCGTGCAGGGGCGCAGCCTGGCGCCGCTGCTGCGCGGCGAGCCGGCACCGCCCGCCGAGTTCGGGTCGGTCTACGCCGAGCTCGGCTACGGCGGCGTCCCCTACCGCCACGACGAGCACCCGGAGCTGCACTTCTCCTATGACGGCCCCACGCTCGACGAGCTCAACACGGTGACGATGAGCGGCGGCACGCGGATGGTGCGGGCGGGGCGGCACAAGCTGACGCTCGACGCCGACGGCCGCGTCGAGCTCTACGACCTCGAGAGCGACCCGGCCGAGCTCGTCGACCTCGCCGACGACCCCGGGCTCGCCGACGTCCGCGGCGAGCTGCTACGGCTGCTCGGCCGCTGGATGATCCGCGTCGCCGACGACCTGCCGCGGGGTGCCTACGTCCCCAAGACCGTGCCGCACAACTGGCGCTGGGCCGACCTCGGCACCAGCACGACGGAGGGATCCACATGAGCGACCTGCAGCGACGCACGTTCCTCACCGCGGGCCTGGGCCTGCTCGGCGCGGGCGCGCTCGCGGCCTGCAGCCGGGGCGGCGGCGACGGCGACCGCGGCGGCGACGGGGGCACGAGCGGGTCCGGTGGTGGCGACGGCCTGCGGGTCGCCTGGTACGGCGGGCAGCCGGTGCACGACGGCATGGCCGCGGCGCTCGAGGCGTTCGGCGCGGACGACCCGGACCTGACGATCGCCACCGAGTCGGCGCCGTTCGACGACTTCTGGGACCGGCTCGCCACCCAGACCGCGGGCAACGACGCGCCCGACGTGTTCCGGATGTCGATGACCTACTTCGACGACTACGCGAGCCGCGGCGCGCTGCTCGACGTCGCCGACCTGCTGGGCGGCGGCGCCATCGACACCAGCGGTCTCGACGCCGACGTCGCGGCGAGCGGCGACGTCGCCGGCGGCACCTTCGGCGTCGGACAGAGCTCGATCGTGTTCGCCGTGTTCGTCGACCCGGTGCAGCTGGAGGACGCCGGGCTGAGCGCACCCGAGCTCGGGTGGAGCTGGGAGGAGTTCGACGCGCTCGCGACCGGGTTCGCCGAGGCGACGCCCGAGGGCACCTTCGGCTGCAACGACAACGGCGGCAACATCCAGGCGTTCGAGCCGTTCGCGCGCGACCGCGCCGGGGACCTGTTCACCGCCGACGGCGCGCTGGCCGTGGAGCCCGAGGTCGTCGAGGAGTGGTTCGCCATGTGGCAGGCGTGGCGCGAGGCCGGTGTGGTGCCGCCGCCCGACCTCACCGCGGAGACCCAGGGCTTCGAGAACGCGCTGCTCGTCAAGGGGCGGTGCGCGATGCAGTGGGGCTGGGTGCAGCAGGTCACCTTCTACCAGCCGCTCACCGAGAACCCGCTGCAGGTCGTCACGGTCCCGGCCGCCACCTCCGGCGACCTCGGCGGCATGTTCCTCAAGGCGCTCGACTTCTGGTGCATCTCGGCCCGGACGGCCGCGCCCGAGGCGGCCGCGTCGCTGGTCGACTTCCTCCTCAACGACCCGCGCGCCGTCGAGGCGATCGGGCTCACCCTGGGCGTGCCGCCGTCGCAGGCGGCGCGCGACCTGCTCGGTGCCGAGCCCGACTCCGCAGCCGGCCGGGCGATCGCCTACGTCGAGGAGCTCGCCGACCGCGTGGGCCCGCCGCCGCCCGCCTGGCCGGTCGGCTACGGCGAGATCATGGGCATCTTCTCGCGCGCGAACGAGCAGGTGGCGTTCGGCGAGACCGACGCGGCGACGGCGGCCGCGACCGTCGTCGCCGAGGCGCAGGCCGCGCTCGGCTGAGCCCGGCGCGACGGTAGCGTGCTCGCGTGACGGCAGGCCGGAGGTGCGCGTGGGGCGGGTGACGCTGCGCGAGGTCGCCGACCGCGCCGGGGTGTCGCTCAAGACCGTCACGAACGTCGTCCACCAGCGCAGCGTCGTGCGCCCCGCCACCCGCGACCGGGTGCTCGCGGCCATCGAGGAGCTGGGGTACCGGCCGAACCTGTCGGCCCGGAACCTGGCGCTCGGCCGCGCCGGCACGATCGCGCTGGTCGTGCCGCGCCTGGACATGCCCTACTTCGCCTCGCTCGCGATGCACGTGCTCGAGGAGGCCGAGCGGTACGGCTGGTTCGTGCTGATCGTGCAGACGCGCGGCGACGCCGAGGCCGAGCGGCGGGTGCTCGCGGGCACGTTCCCGCAGCGGCTCGACGGCATCGTCTTCGACCCCATCCACGTGAGCGCCGAGGAGATCCGCGACCGCGCCGACACGACCCCGCTGGTCCTCATCGGCGAGCACCGGGCCGAGGGTGTCGCCGACCACGTCGCCATCGACAACGTCGCGGCGGGCCGCACGGTCGTCGACCACCTCGTCGGCCTCGGCCGCCGCCGGATCGGCATGATCGGTGCCTCGCTCGACACCCCGGAGGACGTGCGCCGCGACGGCTACCTCGCGGGTCTGCGCGAGCACGGTCTCCCGGTCGTGCCCGACTGGGTGCGTCCGGTGCCGGCCAACACCGGTGAGGAGGGCGCGGCCGCCGTCACGACCCTGCTCGACGACGCCGCGGGCGGCGAGGTGCCCGACGCCCTGTTCTGCTCGGCCGACTGGCTCGCGCTCGGCGCGATCCGCGCCCTGGTCACACGCGGCCTGCGGGTGCCCGAGGACGTCGCCGTCGTCGGCTTCGACGACATCCCCTACGGGCGGGTGTCGACACCGACTCTCACGACGATCGCCTCGGCGCGCGACGAGATCGCCCGCGCCGCCGTCGAGAGCCTCGCCCGGCGGCTCGCCGGGCCGCAGCCGCTGCGCGAGATCCAGGCGGGGTTCGAGCTGGTCGTGCGCGAGAGCACGGTCGGGCGGGGCTGATCCGCTCGGCCTGGGCGCCGCGAAGGTCCTGCGGCGACCGCGCGGTCTTCCCTAGGGTGGGGGTGTGAGCACCCTCGTCGCCCTGCGGGAGCCGGACGGCGAGACGAGGGCCGCCCTCACCCCGGAGGCGGTGCGCACGATCGTCCGCCTCGGCCACCGCGTCGTCGTGCAGACCGGCATCGGCACGCACGCGTTCCACCCGGACGAGGCCTACGCCGACGCCGGCGCCGAGGTCCTCGAGGGCGCCCCGCTCGCCGACGCGCTGCGCGGCGCCGACCTGCTCGCCCACGTCGTGCCGCTCGAGCCCGAGCGGCTCGCGGTGCTGCAGCCGGGCACGATCACGCTCGGCCTGGCCGGCGCGCTCGACGACGAGCGCCGCGCCGCGCTGGCCGCCGCCGGCACGGTCACGCTCGCGTTCGAGCGGCTGCCGCGGATCTCGCGCGCCCAGGCGATGGACGTGCTCTCCAGCCAGTCGTTCGTCGCGGGCTACCGGGCGGTGCTGGAGGCGGCGGTGCGGCTGCCGCGGTTCTTCCCGCTCGCGATGACGGCGGCGGGCACGGTGCCGCCCGCGAAGGTCGTCGTGCTCGGCGTCGGCGTCGCCGGGCTGCAGGCGATCGCGACCGCGCGCCGGCTCGGCGCCACCGTCGCGGCCAACGACATCCGCCCGGACTCCGCCGAGGAGGTCCGCTCGGTCGGCGCCACCTTCATCGACGCCGGCGTCGGCACCGCCGAGGCGTCGGGCGGCTACGCACGGGCTCTCGCGGCGACCGCCGCCGAGGCCCAGCAGCAGGCGATCGCCCCGCACATCGCCGAGGCCGACGTCCTCATCACGACCGCGGCGGTGCCGGGCCGGCGCGCGCCCCGGCTCGTGACGACCGAGATGCTCGCCGCGATGCGGCCGGGCTCGGTCGCCGTCGACCTCGCGGCGGCCACCGGCGGCAACGTCGAGGGCTCGCAGCCCGGCGCGGAGGTGCGGGTGCCGTCCTCGCGCGGCGGCGGCGACGTCGTGCTCGTCGGGCTGGCGAACGCGGCGGGCGACCTGCCCACCGACGCCTCCCGGCTGTACGCGAAGAACGTGAGCAACGTCGTCGAGCTCCTCACGGTCCCGGGCGCCGAGGGCGAGGGCGCCACGCTCGCCGTCGACACGAACGACGAGGTGCTGGCGGGGATGCTCGTCGACGTGGCGCCTCAGGAGGCCGGCTGATGGACGCGATGACGACCCTGACGCTGCTCGTCCTCGCCGGCTTCGTGGGCGCCGAGGTCGTCTCGAAGGTGACGTCGCGCCTGCACACCCCGCTGATGTCGGGCACCAACGCGATCAGCGGCGTCGTGCTCATCGGGGCGATCGCCGCGATGGCCGGGACCACCAACCCGCTGCTCGTCGTGCTCGGCACGCTCGCGGTGCTGCTCGCCACGATCAACCTGGTCGGCGGGTTCGTCGTCACCGACCGGATGCTCGAGATGTTCAGCAGGCCGCAGGGCCGGCGAGGGGGCGACGAGTGACCCTGCTCCCCACGCCCGTCGCCGCGTTCGGCTACCTGCTCGCCGCGATCTGCTTCATCGTCGCGATCAAAGGCCTGGCCTCGCCGCGCACAGCCCGCCGCGGCAACCTGATCGGCGCCGCGGGTGCGGCGCTCGCGCTCGCGGTCGTGCTGCTCTCGACGGAGTTCGCCGGCGCGAACCTGGCGATCGTGCTGGTGACGATCGCCGCCGGCGCGGTGGTCTCGGTGCCGGTCGCCCGCCGCGTCGCGATCACCGACATGCCACAGCTGGTCGCGATCTTCAACGGCATCGGCGGCGGCGCCGCGGCGCTCATCGGGCTGATCGAGCTCACCCAGCACGAGGTGCTCGGCGTGCAGGGCGACGCGATGGCCGGGACCGCGATCGCGACCGGCATCGCGATCGGCTCGCTCACGCTGGTCGGGTCGCTGGTGACGTTCCTCAAGCTCCAGGGGTGGATGACGGCGCGGCCCGTCGTGCTGCCGGGCGCACCGGTGCTGTTCGGCGCCGCGGTGATCGGCACGATCGCCGGGGCCGCGGTGGTCGCAGCCACCGGGCAGGTGTGGTGGGGCGTCGTCGTGCTCGTCGTCGCCGGCGCGCTCGGCGTGCTGCTGGTGCTGCCGGTCGGCGGCGCCGACGTGCCGATCGTCATCTCGCTGCTCAACGCCACGACGGGGCTGGCGATCATCGGCACCGGCTGGGCCGTCGACAACGTGCTGCTGCTGGTCGCCGGGACGCTCATCGGCGCCGCCGGCACGATGCTCACCCTCGCGATGGCGCGCGGCATGGGCCGGTCGGTGAGCGGGATCCTCTTCGGCGCGCTGCGGGGCAGCTCGACGGCGGGGTCGACGCAGGCGTCGGACCGCCCGGTCCGCAGCGCCACCCCGGAGGACGTCGCGGTGGCGCTCGGCTACGCGCGCCGCGTCGTGGTCGTGCCCGGGTACGGGCTCGCGGTCGCGCAGGCCCAGCACGTCGTCGCCGAGCTCGTGGACGCGCTGCGGGAGCGCGGCGTCGACGCCGTCTACGGCATCCACCCGGTCGCGGGCCGGATGCCCGGCCACATGAACGTGCTGCTCGCGGAGGCGAACGTCGGCTACGAGCTGCTGGTCGAGGCCGGTGAGGTGAACCCGACGATGCCGTCGACCGACGTCGTCGTGGTCGTCGGCGCCAACGACGTCGTCAACCCCGCCGCGCGCACCGAGCCGTCGGCCCCGATCTACGGGATGCCGATCATCGACGCCGAGGCCGCGGGCCAGGTGTTCTTCCTCAAGCGGTCGATGCGCCCGGGCTTCGCCGGCATCGAGAACGAGCTGTTGTACTCGGCCAAGACCCAGGTGCTCTTCGGCGACGCCAAGGACTCGTTGGCCGCCGTGCACGCGGCGCTCAAGACCGTGTGACGGCGGGGATCCATCCCGGGTCGCGGCCGATGAACGCGACGAGCCGGGTCTGGGGGTCGGCGTCGTCGGGCACCGCGACGGCAGGGCCGTACTGGCCCGAGGCGCGCATGAGGTCCTCGATCGGGGTCATGCCCGCCAGCAGGGCGGCGCACCAGGCGGGGTCGAGCGCGACGGTGACGCCGGCCGCGCGGCCGAGGTCCCACGTGTGCATGAAGACGTCGGCGGTGTAGAACCGGTCGACCGCCTCCGCGAGCGGCTGCGCGGGCACGTGGTCGCGCTCGAACGTGCGCCCGGCGGTCGCGGGGTCGTCGAGGAGCGCCTGCACCGCGTCGGCCTGGTGCCGCCACGCCGCGACCGGGTCGTCGGGGCCGGGCCCGGCCGGCAGCGTCACGCCGCCGCCGGCCAGGAACCCGGGGAACCACTCGAGGAGGTGCCCGACGACGTCCCTCGCCCGCCACTGCGGCACGGGCGAGGGAGCGTCCCAGTCGGTGACCTGCGCCGCGACGGCGGCCAGGCCGGCGGCCACCCGCCGGTGCCGCTCGGCCGGCTCGAGCTCGGTCAGCGACCCCTGGGTCACCGGGCTCCCTCGGCGAGGAGGCCGTCCAGCTTGGCGTAGCCCTCGTGGACGCCGCTCTCCATGCCGGAGGCGAGCATGCCGTCACGCTCCTCGAAGGAGTCGCACAGCGACTGCGCGTGCAGCCGCGTGTAGCCGTCACCGAGGTCCTCGAACGTCAGCGTCTCGAGCGCGACACCCTGCGGGTAGCCCTCGAAGGTGAACGTCTGGACGATGCGCTGATCGTTGACCTCGTGGAAGCAGCCGCGGAAGGCGTACTCCTCGCCGTCGCGCCGGGCGACGTAGCGCCACTCGCCGCCGTCGCGGGCGTCCCAGACGACGATCTCGGTGTTCATGCCGTTCGGTCCGACCCAGCGGGCGAACAGCCCCGGGTCGGTGTGCGCGGCCAGCAGCTGCGCGGGCGTGGCCCGGAAGTCGCGCGTGATGCGGATGGCCGGCACCTTCTCGTCGGCCTCGATCGTGGCCTCGGCGAGGCGCGTGGTGGTGGTCATGATGCCTGTCCCTTCTGCTGGGTGTCGCTGTCGTCGTTCATCTGTGCCAGCACGGCGTCGAGCCGCTGGTAGCGCTGCTCGGCCTCACGCCGGTAGCGCTCGATCCACCTGGTCATGAGGTCGAACACCTCCGCCTCGAGGTGCACCTGACGGCGTTGCGCGTCCTTGGTCTTCGTCACCAGCCCGGCCTGCTCGAGCACCTTGAGGTGCTTGGAGACCGCCTGCACGCTGACGTCGTAGGGCGCCGCGAGCTCGGTGACCGACGCGTCCGCCGTCGCGAGCCGCGCGACGATGTCGCGCCGCGTCGGGTCGGCGAGTGCGGCGAAGACCTGGGAGAGCGTGTCCGTCATCAGCCGTCCTCAACTATCCGGTTGAGAAGAACGGTAGACGCCGGTGCACGGGTTGTCAACCGGATGGTTGAACAACCTCGTGGGGACCGGTCCAGGGTCGCGGCTCGGGGTCCGCGGCGGTCCGGTCGTGGCCGCGGTGCGCACCGATCGTGTCCGAGGGTCCGCCTCCCCATCGTGCTCGGCCGCGATCCCTGACATGTTGGTCGCATGGGATGGATGGACCGGTTCCGCAAGCGGGCCGACAGCGGTGACCGGACGCCACCACCTCGGGGGAGCGGCGAGGGCCCGCCCACGGGGAACCCGGGCGCCGAGCCGTTCGACGAGGAGGACCGCGCGCGCGTCGTCGCGATGGTGCGGCAGGAGTTCGCGCGGCTGGGCCGCGAGCTCGTGCCCGACGGCGCCGGGGTGCTGCGCGGCATCGACGGCCGCGCGTTCGGGCTCACGAACGTCGAGGCCACGCTGCGCCGCACGCCGCGCGAGCACTGGCCGGAGGTGGTGTCGGAGTTCGCCCGGATCATGAACGCCTCGATCGACGCGCCCGGGCCGCGCTCGCTCGCGCAGGTCCGCGACCGGCTCTACCTGCGGCTGCGGTCCGTGGACGGGCTGCCGCGGCCTCCCGAGTACGGCGAGCCGGTGCTGCCGGGGATCGTGCCGATGGTCGCGGTCGACCACCCCGAGCACATCGAGGAGGTCTCGAGCATCGACAACCTGGGCAGCTGGGAGGAGATCCGCGCGCTCGCGCTCGCGAACATCCGCGCGCTGCCGGCGATGAGCCACCACCCGATCACCGCCGACGACTCGCGCGCCGACGCGACGATCCACGTGTTCGACACCGACGACTACTTCGGCCCCTCGCGCGTGCTCGTGCTCCCCGACCTGCTGGAGCGCATCGGCGCCGCGCCGTCGACCGACGTCGTCGCGGTGGTGCCGAACCGGCACGTCGCCGCGATCCACCCGATCGCCGGGCCGGGGACCGTGATGGCGGTGCGCGGGCTCGTCGGTCTCGCGCGCAGCCAGTACGAGGGGGCGCCGGGCGCGCTCAGCCCGCACGTGTACTTCCTCGGCGCCGACGGCCGCCGGCAGCAGCTGACCGACATGAGCGGCGAGCAGGTGGCGATCCGGGTCGACGGCGCGGCGGAGGAGTCGTTCGCGCGGCACGGCGTGCTGGGCGGCTGAGCGGGTATCACCTCGGGGCCGCACCACTCCTGTCGTGCAGGAGGTGTCCGCGATGTCCGCACGTTCCGCCCGGTCGGCCCGGGCCGCCAGCCTCGCGCGCTGGGTCGAGGTGATGAGCGGGGCGCGGCGCTACCCGTCGAGCAGCCCCGCCATGCGCCGCGCGACGTCGACGAGCCCGACCCTGTCGAGGTCGTCGACGTCCGCCAGCGGTATCCAGGCGGCCTCGTCGGTCGAGCCGTCGCGCTCGTGGGCGAGCGTGCCGCCGACCACCCGCGCGCGGTAGAGCACGCGCAGCGCGTGCGCCGTGCGCCCGTCGACGCGGCGCGCCACGAGCGAGTCGATGCCCAGCAGCTCGTCGAGCTCGACGTCGTAGCCGGTCTCCTCGCGCACCTCGCGCACCGCGGCGTCGGCCGGGTCCTCGCCGGGCTCGATCCCGCCACCGGGCATCGTCCACCCCGACGCGCCGTGGTCGTTCCAGTGCGCGAGCAGCAGGCGTCCGTCCTGGACGACCACCGCGTACGCCGACACCCTCAGCTCCATCGGGCCAGTCTGTCGCACTGCGTCCCGGCCGCGGCAGGTGCCGGAGGTCAGCGGTGCGGGCGCTTCTCGTTGCCCTGCCGGTAGTTCCCGGTCGCGCGGGCGAGCAGGTGCTGGCGCCGCACCTCGTCGGCGTCCTCGAGCCGGGCGGCGAGGCGGGCGGCGTCGCGGCCGCCGATCACGGTGACCAGCCGCCCGCCGCGGAACACCCGCACCTGGCCCGAGCTGGTGACCTGGTGGTCGAAGGGGTCGTCGGCGAGGCCTGGCGGCAGCTCGGTCACGGCGTGGTCATCGCCCCAGGAAGGCCAGCGAGGAGGCGACGGCGGAGCGCACCCCGGTCTCGAGCGTCGGGTGGATGACGGGCGCGAAGTACGGCGAGTGGTTGCTCGGGATGTCCCGCTCGGTGCCGGTCGCGACCGCCTGGTCGTAGGCGGCCGGGTCCCAGCCGCCGATGAACCAGTACGCGTACGGCACGCCCCAGGCGCGCGGCAGCCAGGAGAAGTCCTCGCTGCCGGTGATCTGCTCGCCGTGCACGACCTCGAGTCCGGCGTCGAGCAGCGCCGCGCGGACGGTGGCGACGACGTCGGGGTCGTTGTCGGTCAGGGGCACCCGGTCGTAGGAGCTGATCTCGGGCTCGGCCGGGCAGCCGGCCGCGGCCGCCTCGCCGCGGCAGATCCGGGTGATCGCCTCGACGAGGCGGTCGTGCACGCCGTCGTCGTAGGAACGGATGTTGACGTGCAGCTCCGCCGTGGCCGGGATGATGTTCGCCTTCGTGCCCGCCTGCAGCATGCCCACGGTCACGACGCCGAACTCGAACGGCGAGAGCTCGCGCGCCACGACGGTCTGCAGCCGCGTCACGATCGCGGCCGCGACGACGACCGGGTCGATCGTGTAGTGCGGCATCGAGCCGTGCCCACCCTTGCCGTGCACGACGATCTTGAGGTTCTCCGAGCGCGACATCGCCGGCCCGGGCCGCAGGTGCACGCTGCCGGCGCGCTCGGCGCCGACGTGCTGCCCGATGACGACGTCCGGCCGCGGCAGCCGGTCGACGAGACCGTCCTCGACCATCGCGACCGCGCCGTCGCCGGTCTCCTCGGCGGGCTGGAAGAGCGCGACGAAGGTGCCCGACCAGGCGTCCCGGGCCCCCGCGAGCAGCGCGGCGGCGCCGAGCAGCCAGGTCATGTGGAAGTCGTGGCCGCAGGCGTGCATCGTCGGCCACTCCACGCCGTGGCGGTCGAGCCCGACGTCGGTCGAGGCGTAGGGCAGCCCCGTCGCCTCGGCGACCGGCAGCCCGTCCATGTCCGCCCGGAACACCACCACCGGGCCGGTCTCGCCGTCGCGGTCGTTGCGCAGCACCCCGACGACACCGGTGCCGCCGATGCCCTCGGTCACCTCGAAGCCGAGCTCGCGGAGCCGGGCGGCGCAGATCGCGGCGCTGCGGTGCTCGCGGTGCGACAGCTCGGGATGGGCGTGCAGGTCGGTGTAGGTGCTCTCGAGCCAGTCGAGACCGGGGAGGCCGGCGAGCACGGCGTCGGCGGCGGAAGGGGCGGCGTGCGTCATGCGGCCACCGTAGTAGGCCTGCTCATCGCGTCCGCTGATGAGCACGGCGCTGCGGTGCCAGGACCCGCAGGAGGCGCCACTAGGCTCCTGCGGACGGATTCTTTCAACCCTCAGGAGAAGTCGATGAGCTCGCTCCCGACCCACACCGACGTCGTCGTCCCCGCCGGGGTGCGAGGGCCACGGTTCCGGCCGCCGGCGGGCGCGAGCACGGCCGAGTCGCTCGACCTGAACGGCGAGTGGCGGTTCCGGCTCTTCGACGAGGCGCGTACGGGCGCGGACTCGGCGGACGTCGGCGCGGGCTGGGACACGATCGCGGTGCCCGGGCACTGGCAGCTCGCGGGTGCGCCGGACGCGTGGCCCTACGGCAAGCCCGCCTACACGAACGTGCTGTTCCCGATCCCCGTCGACCCGCCGAACGTGCCGCGGGAGAACCCGACCGGTGAGTACCGCCGCACCGTCGAGGTCCCCGAGACGTGGCTGGGCTCCGGGCGCGTGGTGCTCCGCTTCGAGGGCGTCGACTCCTGGTTCGAGGTCGCCGTCAACGGCACCCCGGTCGCGACCTCCCACGGCTCCCGGCTGCCGACCGAGATCGACGTCACCGAGCACGTGCAGGCGGGCGAGAACCTGCTCGCGGTGCGGGTGACGCAGTGGTCGGCGTTCACCTACGTCGAGGACCAGGACCAGTGGTGGCTGTCCGGCATCTTCCGCGACGTCGAGCTCGCGCACCGGCCCGAGGGCGGCATCGAGCACGTCTCGGTCGACGCCTCCTACGACCACACGACCGGCGAGGGCACGCTGCGCATCGACGTCGAGACGCTCGGCGACGCCGAGGCGACGGTCAGCGTCCCGGAGCTCGGGCTCGAGCTCGCCGCGGGCGAGGAGGCGACCGTCGCCGTCGAGCCGTGGAGCGCCGAGACGCCGCGGCTCTACGAGGCGCAGGTGCGCACCGCGGCCGAGACCGTCGTCGTGCGCGTCGGGTTCCGCACGATCGCGATCGTCGACGGCGTGTTCACCGTCAACGGGGCCCCGGTCAAGCTGTACGGCGTCAACCGCCACGAGTTCGAGCCGACCCGCGGCCGCGCCGTCACGCGCGAGACGATGCTCGCCGACGTGCTGCTGGCGAAGACCCACCACGTCAACGCGGTCCGCACCTCGCACTACCCGCCGCACCCGCACTTCCTCGACCTGTGCGACGCCTACGGGCTCTACGTCATCGACGAGAACGACCTGGAGACCCACGGCTTCGAGCCCAACGGGTGGCGCGACAACCCGACCGACTCCCCGGCCTGGCGCGACGTGCTGGTCGACCGGGTGCAGCGCATGGTCCGCCGCGACGCCCACCACCCGAGCATCGTCATGTGGTCGCTCGGCAACGAGGCCGGCGTCGGCCGCAACCTCGGCGAGATGGCCGCCGCGATCCGCGAGATCGACGACTCCCGCCCGCTGCACTACGAGGGCGACTGGACGGCGGAGCACACCGACGTCTACTCCCGCATGTACGCCTCGGTCGCCGAGACGCTGGAGATCGGGCGCGGCGAGGACCGTGCGCTGCAGCGCAACCAGCCCGACGACACGATCGACGGCGAGACCGCGGCCCGGCGGCGCACGCTGCCGTTCATCCAGTGCGAGTACGTGCACGCGATGGGCAACGGGCCGGGCGGCTTCAGCGACTACGACGAGGTGTTCGAGGCGTACCCGCGCCTCATGGGCGGCTTCGTGTGGGAGTGGATCGACCACGGCATCGCGACCCGCGACGCGGACGGCACGCCCTTCTACGGCTACGGCGGCGACTTCGGCGAGGAGCTGCACGACGGCACCTTCATCGCCGACGGGCTGCTGCTGCCGGACCGGACGCCGTCGCCCGGCATGGTGGAGATGGCGGCGGTGTACGCGCCGGTGCGGATCGAGGAGTTCCCGGGCCTGGACGGCGCGATCGAGATCCGCAACCGCTACGCGTTCCGCACCACCGAGCACGTCGACCTGCGCTGGACGCTGAGCGCCGACGGCGAGACCCTCGCGGAGGGCTCGCTGAGCGACGCCGTCGGGGTGCTGGAGCCGGGCGAGTCGGCGATCGTGTCGCTCGAGGCCGCCGGCATCGAGGTGCCCGAGGTGGGCGACGACGTCGACGTCTGGTGGCTGGTGCGCGCCGTCAGCCGCGAGAGCGGCGACCACGTGCCGGCCGAGCTGGGCGCGGGGCAGCTGCACGTGCAGGGCCGTGCGCCGCTGGCGCCGGTGTCCGGGTCGGTCGAGCGTGGCGAGGACGGCTTCGCCGTCGGCCCGGCGCGGTTCGACGGCGCAGGTCGCCTCGTCTCCCTCGGCGGCACCCCGGTGCGCACGTCGCGCGCCGACGCGTGGCGCGCCCCGACCGACAACGACGCCGCCGACAACGGGCCCGGCCGCCAGGACGCGCGGCTGTGGGAGCAGGCGGGCCTGACCCGGCTGCGCGAGCGGCTCGACGACGTCACGGTCGAGACCGACGAGCAGGGCGAGGCGCTCGTCGTCACGGGCCGGCTCGCCGGCGCGGCGAGCGAGTGCGGGCTGGCGGTCACCTGGACGTGGCGCGCCGACGCCGAGGACCCGCAGACGGTCGACGTCACGCTCGACCTGGTGCCCGAGGGCCGCTGGGCGGGGCCGCTGCCGCGGCTGGGGTGGCTGCTGGCGCTGGAGCAGGAGGGCGCGGGCGACGTCGTCGTCGACTGGGTCGGGCAGGGGCCGGGCGAGTCCTACGCCGACTCGGCGAAGGCGGCGCTGTTCGGCCGCTACCGCCACACGGTCGAGGAGCTGCAGACCCGGTACACGCACCCGCAGGAGAACGGCGCACGGCGCGGCGTGACCCGCGCGAGGATCGGGCTCGCCGCAGGTCCGCTCGAGCTGCGAGCCGGCGAGGTGACGCTCGGCGTCGACGAGATCGACGGCGTCGAGCTCACGGCACGGCCGTGGTCGGACCAGGCGCTCGCGGCGGCGCGGCACCCGCACGAGCTGTGGCCCGACGGCGCCCTGTGGCTGCACGTCGACGTCGCCCAGCACGGTGTCGGCTCGGCCGCGTGCGGGCCGGGTGTGCTCCCGAACGCGACGCTGGAGCCGGCTCCGGCGCGGCTGCAGGTGCGGCTGCGGGCCGGCGCGTGAGCCGCCGCTTCGTCACGGTCGGCCACCGGGGCGCGATGGCGCACCGGCCCGAGAACAGCCTCGCGTCGTTCGCGCTGGCCGAGGAGGCGGGTGTCGACCAGATCGAGCTCGACGTCCGCATGACCGCCGACGGCGAGCTGGTCGTGCTGCACGACGACACCCTCGACCGGGTCGCGGCCGACGAGCGCGGGCGCGGCCACGGGCCGGTGGCGGAGCTGACCCTCGCCGAGCTGCGCGAGATCCCGCTCGCCTCGGGGCTCCCGGTCGTCACGCTGGCGGAGGCCTACGAGGCGACGAGCGTCGAGATCCAGGCGGAGATCAAGGCACCGGCGTGCGTCGAGGCCTTCGCAGCGTTCCTGCGGTCGCACCCCGCGCACGCCGCGCGCACGTGGGTGACGAGCTTCCACCCGGAGCCGCTGGTGGCGCTGCGCACGCTGCTGCCCGACGTGCCGCGCGGGCTGATCGTCGGGTCGCACCCCGACGCGGACGGGCAGCCCGCGCTCGCGGCCGCGCTGGCGGAGATCGCGGCGAGCGCGTTCTACTGCCACTGGACCGGCCTGACGCCCGAGCACGTCGCGCACTGGCAGGGCCTCGGCTACCAGGTGCACGCCTGGCCGCTGCGCGAGCGGGACGATCTCGAGCGTGCGCTGGCGTGGGGTGTCGACGGCGGCACCGCCGACGACCCGCTCGCGCTCCTGGCGTGGCTGCGGGAGGCGGCGTCGGCCTGACGGCGGTGCGGGCCTGGGATCAGTCCACGAGGCCCGACTGGTAGGCGAACACGACCAGCTGCGCGCGGTCGCGTGCACCGAGCTTGATCATCGCGCGGCTCACGTGGGTGCGTGCGGTGGCGGGGCTGAGCACGAGCTCGGAGGCGATCTCGTCGTTGGACAGTCCGCGCCCGACGAGCGCGACGACCTCGCGCTCGCGCGCGGTGAGGTCACCGATCCTGGGGTGCGGCGTGAGCACGCGCGCCCGGGCCTCCAGCAGCTCGCTCACCACTCGGCGGGTCACCGACGGCGCGAGCAGCGCCTGCCCCTCCTGCACCACCCGGATCGCCGCGAGGATCTCGTCGGGCCCGGCGTCCTTGAGGAGGAAGCCGCTGGCGCCGAAGCGCAGCGAGTCGAGCACGTACGCGTCGGTCTCGAAGGTCGTGAGCACGATGACGCGGGTGTGCTCGAGCTCGGGCGCGGCGCCGATGCGCCGGGTCGCCTCCAGGCCGTCGACGCCGGGCATCCGGATGTCCATGAGCACGACGTCGGGGCGGTGCCGGCGCGCGAGAGCGACGGCGTCGAGGCCGTCGGCGGCCTCGGCGACCAGCTCCAGGCCGTCCTCGTCCTCGATCAGTGCGCGGAGCCCGCGGCGCACGATGTCCTGGTCGTCGGCGATCAGCACCGAGATCACGGGGCCTCCTCCGTCGGGAGCGTGGCCCGCACGACGAACCGTGGCGGGCCGGGGTCGATGTCGAGGGTGCCGCCCGCGGCGGCGACGCGGTCGCGCATGCCCGGCAGGCCCATCCCGGAGCCGGTGACGGGCGTCGCGCCCCCGCCGAGCGGTGCAGCAACAGTCGCCAGACGCCCGACGAGGTCGAGAGCCACGAAGCGCCCGCACCACAGTCCTGGCGCGGGCTCGTCCACGTACTGCGGGTCGCGGTGCATGACACCCGCGCGTCCCGGCTGCTCCGCGCCGACCCCCTACGTCACCGGACGTACCCGGAGTCACGCACCCCGGCGGATCCGCACGGAGCCCCGGCGCCGGACGCTGGTGGCATCCCCACACGAAGGAGGCTCCCCATGGAGATCGTCACGCAGGTCCTGGCCGACGGCCCCTGGCACGGCGGCTACGGCCCGCCGTTCCCGTTCTGGATCTTCCCGCTGGTCTGGCTGCTGCTGATCGGCGGCGCCGTGACCGCCGTCGTCGTGCGTGCGGAGCCCGAGGCCACGTGCTCTCCCCGCCCGGTCGCGGTCGACCCCTGGGGGTCAGCCCCCAGGCGCGCGTCGGCCCGCCGGGCGTCGCCGCGTGAACGAGGGTCGACGCCGGACGTCGCCGGACGTCGCCCGCTCCGCGCCGAGGCGTAGCGCAGGTGACGCTCACGGGCCGATGGCAGCGAGGCCCGTTCCCGGGAGCGTGGACGACGTCGTCAACCACCCGCACACGAAGGAGCGCACCATGTCGACCTGGACGACCGCACCACTGCCCTCACAAGCCCCGGACCGCCCGCCGTCACGCCTGGTGGCGCGCACCCGCGACCTGCTCGCCGCCCACAGCGTGACGCTGCTGCGGGTGAGCCTGGGCCTGGTCTTCGTGGCCTTCGGGATCCCGAAGCTCGTGCCCGGCCTCAGCCCGGCCGAGGACCTCGCCTCGGCGACGATCGAGGTCCTCACGCTCGGTCTCGTGGGCGGCCAGGCCGCCGTCTTCCTGACGGCGGTGATCGAGACCGTGATCGGGCTCACCCTGCTCACCGGCAGGCTCCTCAAGGTCGGTCTCGTGATGCTGGCCGTGGCGCTCGTCGGGATCATGTCGCCGCTGGTGCTGTTCCCCGACCTCATGTACGCCGGCGGCCCCAGCCTGGAGGCGCAGTACGTGTTCAAGGACATCGTGCTGGCGGCGGCCGGGCTCGTCGTCGGGGCGCACGCCCTCGGTGCCCGGCTCCGCACCTCCTGACCGCCCCGCCGCACGGCCCGCCCCGACCCGGGAGCGGGCCGTCGGCGTGTCGCACCGCGCCCTCCCGGCACCGCGGGGCTCGAGGGGCGCGTGGGGCACCCGGGACGGCGAGCCGTCCCGGTTGCCTGTGGACGGGGTGGACGAGCTGTGCACGCGAGGTTGAACTTCTCCACCGCCCGACGGCGCCGGATCGCGCCGTTCCTGTGGACCCGCGCACCCCTCCCGCGGGGTGTGCACAGCCCTGTCCACACGGTTGCCCGAGCCACCCACAGGAGGGCCCTGATCGTGCACATCGACACGCCGTCGACGTGTGGACGACACGCAGGCCGCGACACGCCAGACACAACACCTAGGGGTATCGCGCGATGTCGGCCACTAGGTGTAGTGTCGAAGACGTGGGCGGAGCACATCCGCCTCCGAATGACAAAGTTGTAGTTACATCGCCGTCGTCCGACGGCGCGAAGCCCCTGATCACGGGCCTCGCGAGCCGGTTCGGACGGGGTCGGCGGGTGATTGCACAGCGCAGGAACAGGGCACGAGCTGCGGCCGCCGCGGCCAGGGAGGGGAACCCGGATGACCATCACCGTTTTCAGCAAGCCGGCATGCGTGCAGTGCGACGCCACCTACCGGGCGCTGAACAAGTACGGCCTCGAGTACACGATCGTGGACATCAGCAAGGACGCCGAGGCCCTCGAGTCGGTGAAGGCCCTCGGCTACCAGCAGGCCCCCGTCGTGTTCGCCGACGGCGACCACTGGTCGGGTTTCCGGCCCGACCGCATCAAGGCCCTCGTCGCCGCCTCCCAGCAGAGCGCCGCGATCGCCTGACGGCGTCACGCCGTCACCGGCGGTCCACGACCGCCGACAGCTCCACACAGACCCTGCGTACCCCGTCCGAGACCGGTTCCGGGCGGGGTGCGCAGCACCACCTTCCGACCGGGAGGGCCCGGGACGGGTTGCCTTGCCGCACCCTCGCGCGCCCACCCCTGAGCACCACCGAGAGGAGACGAGCAGCGTGAGCACGAGCACCGCGACCCAGCAGCTGTCGCTCGTCTACTTCTCGTCGGTCTCGGAGAACACGAAGCGATTCGTGGACCGCCTCGGCCTGCCCGCGCAGCGCATCCCGCTGCGTCCGACCGAGCCGCACCTGGTCGTCACCGAGCCCTACGTGCTGTTCGTCCCCACCTACGGGGGCGGCAACGGACAGGGCGCGGTGCCGAAGCAGGTCATCAAGTTCCTCAACGACGAGCGCAACCGCCGGCTGCTGCGCGGCGTGGTCTCCGCGGGGAACACCAACTTCGGGTCCGCCTACTGCATCGCCGGCGACATCATCGCCGCGAAGTGCGGCGTGCCCCACCTGTACAAGTTCGAGCTTCTGGGAACGACCGAGGACGTGGACAACGTCCGAGAGGGGATGGAACGACTGTGGCTGCCACGCTGACCGAGACCGAGGAGATCGCACCAACCGCGGTCGCGCAGGGCGAGATGGACTACCACGCCCTCAACGCGCTCCTCAACCTGTACGGCCCCAACGGCGAGATCCAGTTCGACAAGGACAAGGAGGCGGCGCGGCAGTACTTCCTGCAGCACGTCAACCAGAACACGGTCTTCTTCCACAACCTGCGGGAGAAGCTGAACTACCTCATCGAGCACGGCTACTACGAGAGCGAGGTGCTCGACAAGTACCCGTTCGAGTTCCTCCAGCAGATCTTCGACCACGCCTACGCGAAGAAGTTCCGCTTCCAGACCTTCCTCGGCGCGTTCAAGTACTACACGTCGTACACCCTCAAGACCTTCGACGGGAAGCGTTACCTCGAGCGCTTCGAGGACCGCGTCGTCATGGTCGCGCTCACGCTCGCCGACGGCGACCAGCAGTTCGCGCTCGAGATGGTCGACGAGATCATCTCCGGCCGGTTCCAGCCCGCCACGCCGACCTTCCTCAACTCCGGCAAGAAGCAGCGCGGCGAGCCCGTCTCCTGCTTCCTGCTGCGCATCGAGGACAACATGGAGTCGATCGCCCGCGCGATCAACTCCGCGCTGCAGCTGTCCAAGCGCGGCGGCGGTGTCGCCCTGCTGCTGTCCAACATCCGCGAGCACGGCGCCCCGATCAAGAAGATCGAGAACCAGTCCTCCGGCGTCATCCCCGTGATGAAGCTGCTCGAGGACTCCTTCTCCTACGCCAACCAGCTCGGCGCGCGCCAGGGCGCGGGTGCGGTGTACCTGCACGCGCACCACCCCGACATCATGCGGTTCCTCGACACCAAGCGTGAGAACGCCGACGAGAAGATCCGCATCAAGACGCTCTCGCTCGGTGTCGTCATCCCCGACATCACCTTCGAGCTCGCGAAGAAGAACGAGGACATGTACCTGTTCTCGCCCTACGACGTCGAGCGCGTGTACGGGGTGCCGTTCGCCGAGATCAACGTCACCGAGAAGTACCACGAGATGGTCGACGACGGCCGGATCCGCAAGAAGAAGATCAAGGCCCGCGAGTTCTTCACCACGATCGCCGAGATCCAGTTCGAGTCCGGCTACCCGTACATCATGTTCGAGGACACGGTGAACCGGGCGAACCCGATCGAGGGCAAGATCACGCACTCGAACCTGTGCAGCGAGATCCTCCAGGTGTCGACGGCGTCGACCTACAACGAGGACCTGTCCTACGCCCACGTCGGCAAGGACATCTCCTGCAACCTCGGCTCGCTCAACATCGCGCTGACGATGGACTCGCCCGACCTCGGCAAGACCGTCGGCACCGCGATCCGGGCGCTCACCGCCGTCAGCGACCAGACGAGGATCAAGTCCGTGCCCAGCATCGAGAAGGGCAACGAGTCCAGCCACGCGATCGGCCTCGGCCAGATGAACCTCCACGGCTACCTCGCGCGGGAGCGGATCCACTACGGGTCCGAGGAGGGCATCGACTTCACCAACATCTACTTCTACACGGTGCTGTTCCACGCCCTCACCGAGTCGAACAAGCTCGCGATCGAGCGGGGCCGCGCCTTCGGCGGCTTCGAGAAGAGCAAGTACGCCAGCGGTGAGTTCTTCGACAAGTACACCGAGCAGGAGTGGAAGCCGGCGACCGAGCGGGTCGCGCAGCTGTTCGCCGACGCCAACGTGCACATCCCCACGCAGGACGACTGGCGCGCGCTCAAGGCCTCGGTCATGGAGCACGGCATCTACAACCAGAACCTGCAGGCCGTGCCGCCGACCGGCTCGATCAGCTACATCAACAACTCGACCTCCTCGATCCACCCGGTCCCGAGCAAGATCGAGATCCGCAAGGAAGGCAAGATCGGGCGCGTCTACTACCCGGCGCCGTTCATGACGAACGACAACCTGGAGTACTTCCAGGACGCGTACGAGATCGGCTACGAGAAGATCATCGACACCTACGCGGCTGCCACGCAGCACGTGGACCAGGGGCTCAGCCTCACGCTGTTCTTCAAGGACACCGTCACCACTCGTGACCTCAACCGGGCGCAGATCTACGCCTGGCGCAAGGGCATCAAGACGCTCTACTACATCCGGCTCCGCCAGATGGCGCTCGAGGGCACCGAGGTGGAGGGCTGCGTCAGCTGCATGCTGTGACGCCGCGGCGCGGGGGCGCGAGCCCCCGCGCCACCGCCGGGCGGCCGCCGCGCCCGGCACGAACAGACAGTCCATGACCCGAGGGGCCACCGCCCCGGTCCGAGGAGGCCCTCGGACGAACCGTGCAAGGAAGTGACGACGTGACCGCAGTGACCGCAGCCCACGGCGACAAGCCGAGGCTCGTGAGCCGGGTGTCGGCGATCAACTGGAACCGCATCGAGGACGAGAAGGACCTCGAGGTCTGGGAGCGCCTGACCGGCAACTTCTGGCTGCCCGAGAAGGTGCCGCTCTCCAACGACATCCAGAGCTGGCACACGCTCAAGGAGCACGAGCAGCGCATGACCACCCGGGTGTTCACCGGGCTCACGATGCTCGACACCATCCAGGGCACCGTCGGCGCGGTCAGCCTCATCCCGGACGCGCGCACCCCGCACGAGGAGGCGGTGTACACCAACATCGCGTTCATGGAGTCGGTGCACGCCAAGAGCTACTCCTCGATCTTCTCCACGCTGATCTCCTCCCAGGAGATCGACGAGGCGTTCCGCTGGAGCGAGGAGAACGAGAACCTGCAGGAGAAGGCCCGGATCGTCCTCGACTACTACCGCGGCGACGACCCGGAGAAGCGCAAGGTCGCCTCCACGATGCTGGAGTCGTTCCTCTTCTACTCGGGCTTCTACGCGCCGATGTACTGGTCGAGCCACGCCAAGCTCACCAACACCGCGGACCTGATCCGACTGATCATCCGCGACGAGGCGGTGCACGGCTACTACATCGGCTACAAGTACCAGCGCGCCCTGCAGGACGCCTCCCCCGAGCGCCGTCAGGAGCTCAAGGACTACACCTTCGAGCTGCTCTTCGAGCTGTACGAGAACGAGGAGCAGTACACCGAGGACCTCTACGACCCGCTGGGGCTCACGGAGGACGTCAAGGCGTTCCTGCGCTACAACGCCAACAAGGCGCTCATGAACCTGGGCTACGAGGGCCTGTTCCCGAAGGACCAGACCAACGTCAACCCCGCGATCCTCTCGGCGCTGTCCCCCAACGCCGACGAGAACCACGACTTCTTCTCAGGCTCCGGCTCCTCCTACGTGATCGGCAAGGCCGTCAACACCGAGGACGAGGACTGGGACTTCTAGGGTCGTTCGCCGACCCGCCGGGATGACCGAGGCCCGGAGCCGTCACGGCTCCGGGCCTCGTCGCGTGACGACGAAAATCGCTCCGCACCGACCCCCGCCCGGGTGGTAGGAGTGGGCCGATGACGAACACGGACACCGCCACCACGCGCCCGGTGCTGCGCACCGCGCGCCTCGAGCTGCGACCGATGCGGCCCGAGCACCTGCCGCTGCTTGAGCAGCTCGACACCGACCCCGAGGTGATGCGCTACCTCCTCGGCCGCGCCCGCACGCCCGAGGAGATCGCCGAGTTCTGGGGCCCGCGCTGCGCCGACACCGACGCCGACCGCACCGGCCTCGGCTACTGGGTGGGCTTCGTCGACGGCGAGTTCGTCGGGTGGTGGGACGCCTCGCCGTCGCGCCCCGTGCCCGAGCGGCCCACGACGGCGGAGCTCGGCTGGCGGGTCCGGCGCGACCGCTGGGGGCGCGGGCTGGCGACGGAGGGCGCCCGGGCCGTCGTCGAGCACTGCTTCACGGCCGTGGGCCTGGAGCGGCTCTGGGCCGAGACGATGGCGGTCAACGCCGCCAGCCGCGGCGTCATGCGCAAGCTCGGCATGCGCCACGTGCGCACCGAGGTGCGCGAGTGGGAGGACCCGCTGCCCGGTTCCGAGCACGGCGAGGTGGTCTACGAGCTCACCCGCGCCGAGTGGCTCGCGGCCCGCGGGGCCGACGGCGCCTAGTTGTACTCGGTCAGCACGTTGGTGACAGTCGGCTGATCGGTGGCTTGCCTCCGCAGGCGGTGTGGGCTCGAGCGTAGTTGTAGTGCTTGAGCCATGGGGCCAGCGCGTCGGCTCGGGCGGT
>NZ_WNXX01000017.1 GCF_009733795.1 Actinotalea caeni | reverse complement strand
CGGAGCACAGCCCGCGCACGTCGCGGGTCCGCTGCCCGCGCAGCCGCCGGCCGCCGCCCCGGCACCCGCCGGCCCGCGGCACGGGCCGGGCTGGCGCCTCGTCTACGGCGGGTTCATGGGCGTCCTCGTCGTCGCCTGCATCGTGGTCGGCGTCCTGCTGGCCGTACGCGCCGGCAGCGAGCCGAGCTTCACCGGGCCTGCCGTCGAGAACCTCCAGGCCGCGCCGAACTCGGCCGGCGTCTACCATGTGACGGTCCCGGACGGGCTGCCGATCCCCGACGACGTCGAGTCCCGGGTGCTCGAGACCGGCACCGGCACGCCGCTGCCCGAGGCCCTGCAGGTCGACGTCTCGACCGACACCGCGTCCTGGCAGGAGGGCGAGACGTTCTCGCTCAACCCGATGGAGTCGGTCAACCTCGGCACGACGGTGACGCTCACGCCCGAGGAGCTCGCGGCGGCGATCGGCCAGGACGTCGCCGACATGCACGGCGACGACGTGCTGCTCGTGGCCGCGCCGGTCGGCTACTTCGCCAACCAGCACCCCGAGCTGGGCATCACCGACAGCGACGCCAGCGTCGTCGTCGTCAAGATCGTCTCGGTGCTGTGAGGCCCGCCCGGCGGGCCGCCGGACGACCGGTCAGGAATCGAGAAGCGACCTCGCGACGCCGTCCCTAGCGTGGCGGCATGACCACCACCGTCGAGACCGTCGTCATCGAGTCGGCCACCGCCGACGACCGCACCGAGGCGTTCTTCCGCGCACTCGGGCTGCAGGAGCGCGTGCGGGTGCGCCCGGGCGCGCCCGGCAGCGGGTTCCGCGGTTTCACCGTGTCGCTCGTGCTGGACCAGCCCTCCTCCGTGGACGCCACTGTGGCTGCCGCGCTCGCCGCGGGCGGCACCGAGGTGAAGCCCGTGTCACGGTCGCTGTGGGGGTACGGCGGCACCGTGGCGGCCCCCGACGGCACGGTCGTGACCGTCGCGTCGGCGCAGAAGAAGGACACCGGCCCCGCGACGAGCGAGATCCAGCAGCTCGTGGTCCAGCTCGCCGTCGACGACGTCGCCACGAGCACGGCGTTCTACGCCGAGCGCGGCGTCGGCACCGGGAGGAGGTTCGGCCGTCGCTACGCCGAGCTCGACACTGCGCCGGTCGCCGTCACGCTGAACCGGCGCGCCGCGCTCGCGAAGGCGGCGGGCGTGCCCGCCGAGGGCGACGGTGCCCCCGGTGTCGTGCTGCAGGCCGGCACCGATCCGTTCACCGATCCGGACGGCGTCGTCTGGGAGCCCGTGACGCGGTGACCGGTCGCACCTAGGCTCGACGGCGCGTGCCACCGCCGGCGCGCGCCGCGGCACCGAGGTCCGCCATGGCGGAGACGAGGACGACCGCGCCCAGGCTGCTCTCGGGCGGCAACCCGCAGATCCCCAAGGGCGACGGCGAGAGGCCGGTCCGCGACGACGTCGCCGCCATGCCTGGCTGGAAGCGCGCCGTCGGCAAGCGCCTCGACGAGCTCCTCGTCCGGGCGGTCCCGGGCGTGCGGCAGGCTGTCCGCTGGAACCAGCCCTGGTACGGCGCCGGCGACGAGGGCTGGTTCGCCTCCTTCCGGTGCTACGGCGACGACGTCCAGCTGCAGCTGCTGCACGGGACGTCGCTGGACCCGCGGCCACCGAAGGCGTCGGAGCACGAGGGCGTGCGCTACCTCGACATCCACGAGGGCGACGACGTCGACGACGCGCTGCTGACGTCGTGGTTCGAGCAGTCCGCGCGGCTGCCCGGCGCCTCGATCTGAGCCGGGCGAGGCCGTCGAGCGCGGCGGCCCCCGCCCGCCGACGGCGTCCGGACGGCGCCGACGGGCACGCCGTGCCCCCACCGGGGCTCGAACCCGGACTGCGCCGATTTTAAGTCGGCTGCCTCTGCCAGTTGGGCTATGGGGGCGCGTCCGAGGCTAGGCCACGACGCCGTCGGACCGGTGCGGCGGTGCGGGTGCGCACGGTGTTTCCGCGAGGTTGCAGTTCGGTCACCATGAGCCGATCTGGTCCGCGCGCCCTCCGGCGCCGTTCTAGTGTGTCGGCTTCGAGTGAGACCCATTCGAAGTACGAGAAGGAGCACCATGCGAAGGACCGCGAAGTGGGCTGCCGTAGCAGCCGCAGCCACGCTCATCCTCACCGGATGTGCGTCCCAGCGCGATGACGACGGCGGCGGCGAGACCGGTGGCGGCGACGGCAGCACCGGCGGCGGCGAGGTGACGTTCACCTTCGCGTCGTCCTCCGACCCGAGCTCGCTCGACCCCGCGTTCGCCAGCGACGGCGAGTCGTTCCGCGTCGCCCGCCAGATCTTCGAGGGCCTCGTCGGCACGGTCCCCGGCACCGCGGACCCCGCACCGCTGCTCGCCGAGTCCTGGGACGTCAGCGACGACGGCCTCGAGTACACGTTCCACCTGGTCGAGGGCGTGAAGTTCCACGACGGCACCGACTTCAACGGCGAGGCGGTCTGCTTCAACTTCGAGCGCTGGAACAACTTCACCGGCGTCGCCGCCTCGGAGAGCCTGTCCTACTACTGGGGCAAGGTGAACGGCGGCTACGCCGAGGACGGCAACGGCAAGTACGAGTCCTGCGAGGCGCCCGACGAGACCACCGCCGTCGTGCGGCTCTCCTCGCCGCTGCCCGAGCTGATCGCGGCGCTCTCGCTGCCCGCGCTGTCGATGCAGTCGCCCACCGCGCTGCAGGAGTACGACGCCGACAACGTCGGTGGCCAGTCCGACGCCCCGGTGCTGCCCGAGTACGCGCTCGAGCACCCGACCGGCACCGGACCGTTCGTGTTCGACTCCTGGTCGCCCGGCGAGCGCGTCGTCCTCACCGCCAACCCCGACTACTGGGGCGAGCAGGGCGAGGTGACCCGCGTCGTCTTCCCGATCATCGACGACCCGACGGCCCGCCGTCAGGCGCTCGAGGCCGGTGACATCGACGGCTACGACCTCGTCGGTCCCGCCGACGTCGTCGCGCTCGATGAGGCCGGTTACGAGATCGTGAACCGCGACCCGTTCAACATCCTGTACCTGGGCATGAACCAGGCGGTCCCGGAGCTCGCCGACGTCCGCGTCCGGCAGGCGATCGCGCACGCGATCGACCGCGAGGCGCTCGTGGCGGCGACGCTGCCCGAGGGCACCGAGGTGGCGACGAACTTCGTGCCGCCGTCGGTCGTGGGCTGGAACGACGACGTCCAGACCTACGAGTTCGACCAGGACGCCGCGCGCGACCTGCTCGCCGAGGCCGGCTTCGCCGACGGGCTGACGATCAACTTCACCTACCCGACCAACGTGTCGCGGCCCTACATGCCCACCCCGGTGCAGGTCTTCGAGCGGATCGCCGCTGACCTCGAGGAGGTCGGCATCACGATCGAGGCCACGCCGCTGCCGTGGTCGCCCGACTACCTCGACCGCATCCAGGGCGGCTCCGACCACGGGCTGCACCTGCTCGGCTGGACCGGCGACTACAACGACACCTACAACTTCATCGGCGTCTTCTTCGGCGGGCAGTCGATGGAGTGGGGCTTCGACAACCCCGAGCTGTTCCAGATGATCAACGACGCACGCGTGCTCCCCGACATCGAGGAGCAGACCGCGGCCTACGAGGAGGCCAACGCCGCGCTGCTGGAGTTCCTGCCCGGGCTCCCGATCGCGCACCCGGTGCCGTCGCTCGCGTTCCGCGAGGGCGTCGTGTACCCGGCCTCGCCGGTGCAGGACGAGGTCTACAACATGGTCGAGCTGCCGGACTGACGCACCGCGTCAGCCCCGCCCGCTCGACCGTGACCTGACCGCCGCCGCGCCGCCCCGGGACCCCCGGGGCGGCGCGGGGCTCGCGAGGACCCCGTGCTCCGACTGATCCTGCGCCGTCTGGCGCTGCTCGTGCCGACCCTGTTCGGCCTCTCCGTGCTGCTCTTCCTCTGGGTGCGCGCGCTCCCCGGCGGCCCCGCGGCCGCCCTGCTCGGCGAGCGCGCCACCCCCGAGGCCGTCGCCGAGATCAACCGCCTCTACGGCTTCGACCGCCCGCTGCACGAGCAGTACGTGCGCTACCTGGGCCAGCTGCTCCAGGGCAACTTCGGCACCTCGTTGACGACCCGGCGGCCGGTGATGGAGGAGTTCACCAACCGCTTCCCCGCCACCGTGGAGCTGACGATCTGGGCGATCCTCATCGCCGTCGTCGTCGGCATCGCGCTCGGCTACGTCGCCGCTCGCCGGCACGGCAGCCTCGTCGACAACGCCGCGGTCGTGGCGTCGCTGGTCGGCGTGACCGTGCCGGTGTTCTTCCTGGCGTTCATCCTCAAGTTCGTCTTCGCCGTCCGGCTCGGCTGGTTCCCGAGCACGGGCCGGCAGTCCAACGACATCGACGCCACCCACTACACGAACCTGTACGTGCTCGACGGCATCCTCACCGGGGAGTGGGACGCCGCGTGGGACGCCGTGCTGCACCTCGTGCTGCCGGCGCTGGCGCTGGCCTCGATCCCGCTCGCGATCATCGCGCGCATGACCCGCTCGTCGGTGATCGAGGTGCAGAGCTCCGACTACGTGCGCACCGCCGTCGCGAAGGGCCTGCGGCCGCCGCGGGTGCGCAACCGGGTGCTGCTGCGCAACGCGCTGCTGCCGGTCGCCACGACGATCGGCCTGCAGGTCGGGCTGCTGCTGTCCGGGGCCGTGCTCACCGAGACGGTCTTCTCCTACCCCGGCATCGGCGGCTTCCTCGCCACCGCGATCTCCAGCGCCGACTACCCGGTGCTGCAGGGCTTCATCCTGCTGATCGCGCTCGTGTACGCCCTCGTCAACCTCGCCGTCGACATCTCCTACGGCATCATCGACCCCCGCCTGAGGACACGATGACCGCGACCCCTCCCCCCGCCGAGCCCGTCGTCGACGCGGCTCCCCCGCCCGAGCCCGGCGGCTCCGACACCCGACCCGGCAGCAAGCGCGACGGGCAGAGCCTGTGGCGCCAGGCGTTCCGCCGCATGCGGACCAGCCCGATCGCGATCCTCGGCGCCGTCATCGTGCTGGCGTTCGTGCTGGTCGCGCTGCTGGCGCCGTGGCTCGCCCCCTACCCCGCGCAGGCGACGCCCGGGCGTGACCTCATCCGGCCGACGATGATCCCGGGGCCGTCCGCGGAGTTCCCGCTCGGCCTCGACCGGTTCGGCAGCGACGTGCTGAGCCAGCTGATATGGGGAGCGCGCGCCTCGCTGGTGATCGGCGTCGTGTCGACGCTGCTCGGCCTCGCCGGCGGCGTGGCCGTCGGTCTGCTCGCGGGCGCGTTCGGCGGCTGGGTCGACACCGCGGTGATGCGGTTCGTCGACCTGATGCTGGCGATCCCGTCGCTGCTGCTGGCGGTGTCGATCGCGGCGATCGCCGGCCAGAACAACACCTCGATCATCATCGCGATCGGTGTCGTGCAGATCCCGATCTTCGCGCGGCTGCTGCGCGGCTCGATGCTCGCGCAGCGCAAGGAGGACTACGTGCTCGCGGCCCGCTCGCTCGGGCTGACGCGCGGCACCGTGACGATGTCGCACGTGCTGCCGAACTCGCTCGGCCCGGTGATCGTGCAGGCGACTCTCGTGCTCGCGACGGCGGTCATCGAGGCGGCCGCGCTGTCGTTCCTCGGGCTCGGCGGCGGCCGTCCCACGGAGGCCGAGTGGGGCCGCATGCTCACCGGCGCGCAGGCCGAGCTGTCGATCGCACCGCGGCTCGCGCTGCTGCCGGGCCTGTGCATCTCGATCACCGCGCTCGGGTTCACGCTGCTGGGCGAGTCGCTGCGCGAGGCGCTCGACCCGCGGATGAGGAGGCGTCGATGAGCGCGCAGGACGACGCGGTGACCACACCACGCGACGACGAGGCGCCCGCGCTGCTGCAGGTGCGCGACCTCGAGGTCACGTTCACGACCGACGCCGGCCCGGTGGTCGCGGTCAGCGGCGTCAGCTTCGACGTCCGCGCCGGGCAGACGGTCGCGATCGTCGGCGAGTCTGGCTCCGGCAAGTCGACGGTCGCCGCCGCCGTGCTGGGGCTGCTGCCGCGCAACGGCCGGGTCACCGCCGGATCGGTCACGCTCGACGGGCAGTCGCTGCTGGGGCTCTCGCAGCGACGGCTGCAGCGGCTGCGTGGCCGCGTGCTGGGCCTGGTGCCGCAGGACCCGATGACCAACCTCAACCCGACAGCGACGATCGGCCGCCAGCTGGTCGAGACGCTCGAGGACACCGGGACCGCGTCGGGCAAGGAGGCGCGGGACCGCGCCGTCGAGCTGCTGACCGAGGCCGGCATCGGGCAGGCCGAGGAGCGCATCGCCGCCTACCCGCACCAGTTCTCCGGCGGCATGCGGCAGCGCGCGCTGATCGCGATCGGCCTGTCGGCCTCCCCCGAGCTGCTCGTCGCCGACGAGCCGACCTCGGCGCTCGACGTCACCGTGCAGCAGGTCGTCCTCGACCGTATGGAGCAGCTGACGGCGGCCCGCGGCACCGCGGTCATGCTCATCACGCACGACCTCGGTCTGGCGGCCGACCGCGCGTCGGACGTGCTGGTGATGTACCGGGGCGAGCTGGTGGAGTCCGGGCCGGCGCTCACGCTGCTGCGGGAACCGACCCACGAGTACACCAAGCGGCTGCTCGCCGCAGCGCCGTCGCTGGCCTCGCGACGCATCGAGATCGCCAAGCAGACGGGTGCGGAGGACGCCGTCGAGGGCGACGACCTGCTCGCTCGCACCGACGGCCACGAGACCGGGACCGACGAGCCCCCGCTGATCCGGGTCGAGAACCTCCGCAAGGTCTTCCCGGGGGCCCGGCGCGGCCTGTTCGGGCGCGAGCCCGACGTCGTCGCGGTCGACGACGTCAGCTTCGACATGCCGCGCGGCCGCACGGTCGCGATCGTCGGCGAGTCCGGCTCGGGCAAGTCGACGGTCGCGCGGATGCTGCTGCACCTGCTGGAGCCGACCTCGGGCCGCGTGCTGCTCGAGGGCCAGGAGGTCGACGCGCGGCGCCAGGCCGACGAGATCGCGTTCCGGCGGCGCGTGCAGCCGGTGTTCCAGGACCCGTACTCCTCGCTGGACCCGCTGTTCACGGTGTTCCGCACGATCGAGGAGCCGCTGCGTGCGCACGGCTACGGCGACGCCCGCACCCGGTCGCAGCGGGTCTACGAGCTGCTCGACCAGGTGGCGCTGCCCGCCGCGATGGCGCGCCGCTACCCCGCCGAGCTCTCCGGCGGCCAGCGGCAGCGCGTCGCGATCGCCCGCGCCCTGGCCCTGCAGCCCGACGTCGTCGTGTGCGACGAGGCGGTGTCGGCGCTCGACGTGATCGTGCAGTCGCAGATCCTGCACCTGCTCGCGGACCTGCAGGAGCGGCTGGGGCTGACCTACCTGTTCATCTCCCACGACCTCGCGGTGGTGCGGCAGATCGCCGACCACACCTGCGTCATGGAGAAGGGCAGGATCGTCGAGCAGGGCCCGACGGACGTCGTCTTCGACTCCCCCGAGGAGCCCTACACCCAGCGCCTCCTCGCCGCCATCCCCGGCCGGTCGTTGGAGCTCAGCCTGTAGCGGCCCCCACCCACCCCGCCCACCGGCCCACTTTCACCGCACTTTGGAACACGGGCAGGTTTCACCGCACTGTGGAACACGGGCTGGTTTCACCGCACTTTGCAACACGGGCGAATCTCACCGCACGTGTTGCCCTGCCCTCGTCTCACGGCACCGCGCCGCGCCGCACGCTGGCACGGTCGCTCGGGGCGCCGCCGATCACGTTGCAAAGCGCGGTGAAAGTCGCCGGTGTTGCAAAGTGCGGTGAAAGTCGCCGGTGTTGCAAAGTGCGGTGAAAGTCGCCGGTGTTGCAAAGTGCGGTGAAACCGCTACTGGTGGCGGGGCTGGTCGCCGGCGGCCGCGGCGACGAACTCGGCGCGGGGTGAGGAGAAGCTGCCGAGCGCGACCATCTCGCGGCGGAACAGCAGCGCCGTCGTCCAGTCGAGGATGATGCGGACCTTGCGGTTCAGGGTCGGCATCGCCCACATGTGGTACGTGCGGTGCATGAACCACGCGAGCGGGCCGCGGAGCTTGATGCCGAACGTCTGCGCGACGCCCTTGTAGAGGCCGAGGGAGGCGACCGTGCCCAGGTTCGCGTGGCGGTACTCCTCGAGCGGCTCGCCGAGGATGTGCCGGGCCAGGTTGGCGCCGAGGTGACGTCCCTGGCGGACGGCGTGCTGCGCCGTCGGTCCGCACAGCGCACCCGGTTCGCCGGTGAGGTCCGGGACGGCGGCGTTGTCGCCGGCCGCCCACGCGCCCTCGATCACCTGGCCGTCGGCGTCGACCACCTGCAGCTGGGCGTTGGTGCGGACGCGACCGCGCTCGTCCAGCGGCAGGTCGGTGACGTTGAGCGCCGGGTTGGCCTTGACGCCGGCGGTCCAGACGAGCGTGTCGCTCTCGAAGCGGTCGCCGTCGGAGGTCTCGATGTGGCCGCCGACGCACGACTCGAGACGGGTGTTGAGCTTGAGGTCGATGCCGCGGGCGCGCAGCTGCTCCAGCGCGTACCCGCCGAGCTCCTCGCCCACCTCGGGCAGGATCCGGCCCATCGCCTCGATGAGCACGAACCGCAGGTCCTCCGGGCGGATCGAGTCGAAGTCCTTGCAGGCGTTGCGGGCCATGTCCTCGACCTCGCCGAGCGCCTCGATGCCGGCGAAACCGCCGCCCACGAACGTGAAGGTGAGCAGCCGGCGGCGAAGCGCCGGGTCCCACACCGAGCTGGCGGCCTCCATCTTGCCGAGCACGGCGTTGCGGAGCGCGATCGCCTCCTCGATCTGCTTGAAACCGAGCCCGAACTCGGCCAGCCCGGGGATCGGCAGCGTGCGCGCGACCGCGCCGAGGGAGGTGACGACGTGGTCGTAGGAGACCCGGTACGGCTCGCCCTCCAGCGGCGTGACCTCGGCGACGCGGTTGGCGTGCTCCAGCCTCGTCACGCGCCCGGAGAGGATCGTGCAGCCCTTGAGGGTGCGCCGCAGCGGCACCACCACGTGACGTGGCTCGAGGTTGCCGGCCGCCGCCTCCGGGAGGAAGGGCTGGTAGGTCATGTAGGAGCGGGGGTCGACGACGACGATGGCCGCCTCGCGCCGGCCGAGCCGCTTGCGCAGGGCCATCGCGGCGTACAGGCCGACGTAGCCGCCGCCGAGGACGAGGATCCTGGGTACCTTGCGGGGGGTCACTCCTCCAGGCTATGTCGCATCACGCCCGATGGCGTGTGTGATCGGACACCTAGCCCCGCTCCCCCAGCGCTCGCGCGCGCAGCAGCACGTCGTCGAGCATCGCCTCGGTGAGGCGGCCCGTGAAGGTGTTCTGCTGCGACACGTGATAGCAGCCGAGCACCTGCACGCGGCGGCCGTCGGGCGAGACGACGTCGATCTCGACGCCGTGGCCGAACGCCGGCCGCGGCCGCGGCACGGCCCACCCCAGCGCCCCGAGCGCGGCGAACGTCGCCTGCCAGGCGATGCCGCCGAGAGCGACGACGGCCGCCACCGACGGCGTCACCAGCTCGATCTCGCGGTGCAGCCAGTGGGCGCAGGTGCGGCGCTCGTCGGGCGTCGGCTTGTTGTCGGGCGGCGCGCAGCGGACGGCGGCCACGACCCGGGCGTCGCGCAGCTCGAGCCCGTCGCCGGCGTGCACCGAGGTCGGCTGCGTCGCGTACCCGGTGCGGTGCAGGGCGGCGAACAGCCAGTCGCCGCTGCGGTCGCCGGTGAAGACGCGGCCGGTGCGGTTGGCCCCGTTGGCCGCCGGGGCGAGCCCGACCAGCAGCAGCCGGGGCCGCTCGTCGCCGAAGCCGGGTGCCGGCCGCCCCCAGTAGGGCTGTTCGGCGAACGAGCGGCGCTTGGTCACCGCGACGTGCTCGCGCCACTCCACCAGCCGCGGGCACGCCTCGCACACGCTGCTGCGGGCGTCGAGGACCGGCAGCGCGTCGCTGCCCCGAGCCAGGCGCTCGACGTCGCGCTCCTTCCGGGCGACCGGGGTGCCGGCGTCGGCCGGGTCGCCGGGCCAGCCGGTGCCCGGCGGCACCGGCGACGGGAACGGCTGCCCGGTGAGCGGGTGCGGCAGCGGGGCCGGGTCGACCATCACGCCACGCTAGCCGCCCACGGGGTGGGCGGCAGCGGTGCGCCGCGGGACCTGCTCGCGACGCGCGTCGGAAGTGGATGTCACGATGCGGAATCGAACTTCCACTGAAGGCTTCCCAACCGTCGCCTGGGCGTGTAGCCTCGCCGCAGGCCGCGGTTGTTCGCATGGATAACCAGCCGCGGAAGGCGACTGCGAACCATGCGCGAGCAACGACGCGCGCGATGGGAGTGGTCATGACCGACATCGAGATCACCGTCAACGGTGAGCGGCGCCGCGGCGACGCCAGCACCGCTGCCCCGGTGACGGCGGCCACGACCACGCTCGACTGGCTGCGCGGCCTCGGCCTGACCGGCGCCAAGGAGGGCTGCGCCGAGGGCGAGTGCGGCGCGTGCTCGGTGCTGGTCGCCCGCCCCGACGGCGCCGGCGGCACCCGCTGGACCGCCGTCAACTCCTGCCTGGTGCCCGTCGGGTCGCTCGACGGCGGCGAGGTCGTCACCGCGGAGGGTCTCGGCGGTCCCACGGCGCTGCACCCGGTGCAGCACGAGATGGCCGTGCGAGGCGGCTCGCAGTGCGGCTACTGCACGCCCGGCTTCGTGTGCTCGATGGCGGCGGAGTACTACCGCCCGGACCGGCGCCCGGTCGAGGACCCCGACAGCACCACCCCCGACACCGGCACCGAGGCGGTGCAGGAGGCGCTCGACGCCCACGAGGTCGGTCCGAACGGGTTCGACCTGCACGCGCTGTCGGGCAACCTGTGCCGCTGCACGGGCTACCGCCCCATCCGCGACGCTGCCTACGCGCTCGGCGAGGTCGGAGCCGACGACCCGCTCGCGGCACGTCGCGGCGAGCCCGCACCCGCGCCGAGCCGCACCGTCATCGAGGGCGAGCACCCGTTCCTGCGCCCCGCCGACCTCGCGGAGGCGCTGGCGGCGCTCGCCGAGGTGCCCGGCGCGGTGCTGGTGGCGGGAGCCACCGACTGGGGCGTCGAGAACAACCTGCGCCACCGCCGCGCGCCGCTGCTCGTGGCGATCGACCACCTGCCCGAGCTCCGCGGCCTGCACCGTGGCGAGAACGTGCTGGAGATCGGTGCCGCGCTCACGCTGTCGGAGATCGAGCAGCGGCTCGCGGGCTCGGTGCCGCTGCTCGCCGACCTGTTCCCGCAGTTCGCCTCCCGGCTCATCCGCAACGGCGCCACGCTGGGCGGCAACCTGGGCACCGGGTCCCCCATCGGCGACTCGCCGCCGGTGCTGCTGGCGCTGGACGCGCGCCTCGTGCTGACCTCGGTCCGCGGCGAGCGCGAGGTGCCGCTGGCCGAGTACTTCACGGGCTACCGCACCAGCGTGCGGACCGACGACGAGCTGATCCGCGCGGTGCGCGTGCCGCTGCCGCTGCTGCCGCGCACGAGCTTCCTCAAGGTCGCCAAGCGCCGTTTCGACGACATCTCCTCGGTCGCGGTCGCGATCGCCGCGGACCTCGACGGCGGGGTGGTGCGCCAGGTGCGGATCGGGCTCGGCGGCGTGGCCGCGACGCCGGTGCGCGCGCACGCGACCGAGGCGGCGCTGGAGGGCCGGCCCTGGGACCTCGAGACCGTCACCGCCGCGGCGGCCGTGCTCGCCGGCGAGGGCACACCGATCGACGACCACCGCGCGAGCGCCCGCTACCGCGCCGCCATGCTCGAGCAGAGCCTGCTGCGCTTCTACGACACCACCTCTCGAGAGGGGGCGCTGGTATGACCGCCGGGACGAACCCGCTCGCCGACCGCCCGGAGGGTGCCGTCGTCGGCGTCGAGGTGCCGCACGAGTCCGCGCGCCTGCACGTCACCGGCGCGGCGCTCTACACCGACGACCTGGTCGCGCGCACCCAGGGCGCCCTGCACGCCTGGCCGGTGCAGACCGCCGTCGCGCACGGCCGCGTGACGGCGATGCGCACCGAGGCCGCGCTCGCCGTCCCTGGCGTCGTGCGGGTCCTCACCGCGGCCGACGTCCCCGGCGTGAACGACGCGGGCGTCAAGCACGACGAGCCGCTGTTCCCGACCGAGGTCTGCTACATGGGCCACGCGGTCGCGTGGGTGCTCGGCGAGACGCTCGAGGCCGCCCGTCTCGGCGCGGAGGCCGTCGAGGTCGACGTCGAGCCGCTGCCGGCGCTGCTGACGCTCGCCGAGGCGATCGAGGCCGGCTCGTTCCAGGGTGCGGCGCGCACGGTGTCGCGCGGTGACGTCGAGGCGGGTCTGGCGCGCGCCACGCACCGGTTCTCGGGCGAGCTCGAGATCGGCGGGCAGGAGCACTTCTACCTGGAGACCCACGCGGCGCTCGCGCTGGTCGACGAGGCGGGTCAGGTCTTCGTGCACTCGAGCACCCAGCACCCGAGCGAGACGCAGGAGATCGTCGCGCACGTGCTGGGGCTGGCGAGCAACGAGGTCACGGTGCAGTGCCTGCGGATGGGCGGCGGGTTCGGCGGCAAGGAGATGCAGCCGCACGGGCTGGCCGCCGTCGCCGCGCTGGGCGCGACGCTCACGGGCCGCCCGGTGCGGCTGCGGCTCAACCGCACCCAGGACATGACGATGACCGGCAAGCGGCACCCGTTCCACGCCGTCTGGGAGGTCGGGTTCGACGACGACGCCCGCATCACCGCGCTGCGCGCCACGCTGACCTCCGACGGCGGTTGGAGCCTCGACCTGTCCGAGCCGGTGCTCGCGCGGGCGCTGTGCCACATCGACAACGCGTACTGGATCCCGGACATCGAGGTGCACGGGCGGGTCGCGCGCACCCACAAGACCTCGCAGACGGCGTTCCGCGGGTTCGGCGGCCCGCAGGGCATGCTGGTCATCGAGGACCTGCTCGGCCGGGTCGCTCCCGCGCTGGGGCTGCCGGCCGAGGAGCTGCGGCGCCGCAACTTCTACTCCCCCGGCCAGAGCACGCCGTACGCGCAGCCGGTGCGGCACGCGGAGCGGATCGTCGAGATCTGGGACCGGCTGCGCGCGACGAGCGAGCTCGAGACCCGGGCGGCCGCCGTCGAGCGCTTCAACGCGACCCACGAGCACGTCAAGCGCGGGCTCGCGATCACCCCGGTGAAGTTCGGGATCTCGTTCAACCTCACCGCGTTCAACCAGGCCGGCGCGCTCGTGCACGTCTACAAGGACGGCTCGGTGCTCATCAACCACGGCGGCACCGAGATGGGCCAGGGCCTGCACACGAAGATGCTGCAGGTCGCGGCCACGGCGCTCGGGGTGCCGCTGTCGCTGGTGCGGCTCGCCCCGACGCGCACCGACAAGGTGCCCAACACCTCCGCGACCGCGGCCAGCTCGGGCGCCGACCTCAACGGCGGCGCTGTGCAGGACGCGTGCCGCCAGATCGTCGACCGGCTCCGGGTGGTCGCGGCGCAGGCGCTGCACGTCAACCCGCACGACGTCCGCTTCCACGACGGCGCCGTCACCGGTCTCGGCAGCGCCGCGACGCTGTCCTGGGCCGAGGTCGTGGGGCTGGCGTACGTGCAGCGGGTGCACCTGTCGGCGGCCGGCTACTACCGCACCGAGGGGTTGCACTGGGACGCCGAGCGCATGCAGGGCTCACCGTTCAAGTACTTCGCCTACGGCGCCGCGGCGACCGAGGTCGAGGTCGACGGGTTCACCGGCGCCTACCGCACGCTGCGCACCGACATCGTCCACGACGTCGGTGACTCGCTGTCGCCGCTCATCGACCTGGGTCAGGTCGAGGGCGGGTACGTGCAGGGCGCCGGCTGGCTGACGCTGGAGGAGCTGCGCTGGGACACCTCCGACGGACCGACGCGCGGCCGGCTCGCCACCCAGGCGGCGTCGACCTACAAGCTGCCGTCGTTCTCGGAGATGCCGTCGGACCTGCGCGTGGAGTTCTTCGAGCGCGCGCACGAGAGCGGCGTCGTCTACGGCAGCAAGGCCGTGGGGGAGCCGCCGCTCATGCTCGCCTTCGCGGTCCGCGAGGCGATCCGGCAAGCATGCGCCGCGTTCGGCCCGGCCGGGCACGTCGTCGACCTCGGCTGCCCGTCGACGCCCGAGCAGGTGTTCTGGGCCGTCCAGGAGGCGCGCCGTGCCGCGGCGGCGCGCCCCGAGCGCTCCCACGCTGCGCCCACCCGCGCCGGTGTGCCCGACGACGGCGCCCGTCCGGCCCCGGCGGCGCCCGCCCCGGCGCACGTGGAGGCGTGACGTGGACTGGGTCGAGGCGGTCGCGACGTTGCGCGCCGAGGGGGTCGCGCACGTGCTGGTCACGGTCATCGAGGTGCGCGGGCACGCGCCGCGCGACGCCGGCACGAAGATGGTCGTCTCCGGGGCGAGCACCTGGGGCAGCATCGGCGGCGGCAACATGGAGATCACCGCGGTCGAGCGAGCACGCGGGATGCTGGCGCAGCGCGCGGAGGGCCCCGAGGTCGTCGAGTTCGGTCTGACCGAGCACGCGAGCACCGAGCACGGCCGCCAGTGCTGCGGCGGCCAGGTGCGGGGGCTGCTCGAACCGATCGGGGTCCGGCCGACGGTCGCCGTCTTCGGGCTCGGGCACGTCGGGCACGAGCTCGCCCGCATCGTCTCCCGGCTCGACGTCGCCCTCCACCTGGTCGACTCCCGCGCCACGATCCTCACGCCCGAGCAGCGCGCCGACCTCCAGGGCGGCAGCGCCTCGGTGCGGTTCCATCACCCGCCGGCGCCGGAGTCGGTGCTCGCCGGCGACCTGCTGCCCGAGGACGCGCACGTGCTGGTGCTCACCCACGACCACGCCGAGGACATCGCGATCTGCGACGCCGCGCTGCGACGCCCGCTCGGCTCGATCGGGCTCATCGGGTCGCGCGCCAAGTGGGCCCGGTTCCGCGTGCGGCTGCACGCCGCCGGACACGACGACGCCGCGCTCGAGCGCATCACCTGCCCGATCGGCGTCGGTGACATCACCGGCAAGCAGCCGGCGGTCATCGCCGTCAGCGTCGCCGCCGACCTCCTCCGCACCCTCCAGAAGGCGAGCACCTGATGTCCACGCTGTTCCGCGCCCGCGTCGTCGACGCCCCGACCGGGCCGCTGGGCGCCGCGCGGCTGCGAGCGGACGACGACGCCGCGCTGCTCGTGCGCGACGGCGTCATCGTGGCGCGCGGGCCGTGGTCGCAGGTCGCGGGCTCGCCCGAGGCCGGCGGCGCCGATGTCGTCGACGTGCGCGACGGGTTGATGCTGCCCGGCTTCGTCGACACCCACGTCCACCTGCCGCAGGTGCGGGTGATCGGCGGGCTCGGCCGGCCGCTGCTCGACTGGCTCGAGCACCGTGCGCTGCCCGAGGAGGCCCGCATGGCCGACCGCGGCTACGCCGAGGAGGTCGCCGGCGAGCTGCTCACCGGGCTCGCCTCGGCCGGCACGACGACGGCCCTGGTGTTCGGCGCGCACTTCGCCGACGCCGTCGACGCCCTGTTCGCGGCCGCGGAGCCGACCGGGCTGCGGATCGCCGCCGGGCTGGTCACCGGGGACCGGCTGCTGCGGCCGGAGCTGCACACGGACGCCGAGACGGCGTTCCGGCAGGGTCTCGACCTCGCCGGCCGCTGGCACGGGCGCGGACGGCTGCGCTACGCCGTCACCCCGCGGTTCAGCCTGGCCGCGGGCGAGGAGCTGCTCGCGAGCAGCGCCGCCCTGCTCGACGCGGTGGAGGGCAGCGTCTTCACCACCCACATCAACGAGAACCCGCGCGAGGTCGCCACCGTCGCCGAGCTGTTCCCGGGCACCCGCGACTACCTCGACACCTACGACCGGCACGGGTTGGTGCGCCGCACCTCGGTCTTCGCCCACGACGTCCACCCGACCGACCGCGAGCTCGCGCGGCTCGCCGAGACCGGTGCGGCCGTCGCGCACTGCCCCACGTCGAACGCGGCGCTGGGGTCGGGCCTGTTCCCGCTGCGGCGTCACGTCGAGGCCGGGGTGCGGGTGGCGCTGGGGTCCGACGTGGGCGGCGGCACCGGCTTCTGCCTCATGAAGGAGGGGCTGCAGGCGTACTTCGCCCAGCAGCTGCTCGGCGAGGCAGGGCTGCCGCTGCAGCCCGCCGACCTGCTGCACCTGGCGACTCGCGCCGGTGCGGAGGCGCTCGGGCTCGACGACGTCGGTCACCTCGGCGTCGGCATGCAGATGGACGCGGTGCTCGTCCGGCCGACCGCCGGCAGCACCCTCGATGTCGCGCTGCGTCACGCGGAGTCCGCGGACGACGCCGTCGCGAAGGTGTTCGTGCTGGGGACCCCGGCCGACATCGCTTCGGTCTGGGTCGGCGGCGCCGCCCCGGGCACCCCCGACCGACACCCGGCCCCTGCCGTGACCCACCCGTAGACGAGAGGCGTCACGCACGGCACGTCGCCGTCACGGACGACGGCGACGACCACACCTGGAGGGGCACTAGTCTGCGGCCACCGGGCCCCCGGCACCGCACCGTTCTGCACAGGAGCACCCATGGCAACACGCACCGAGACGACCCAGCCAGAGGAGCAGGAGACGGCCGAACCGAGGCCGACCTCGTTCGTCGACCGGTTCTTCGAGATCACCAAGCACGGCTCGACCGTGCCGCGCGAGCTGCGCGCCGGGCTCACGACCTTCCTGGCGATGAGCTACATCATCTTCGTCAACCCGGACGTGCTCTCGAACGCGATCGAGATCGACGGCGTCTCCAACGTCTTCACGCAGCTGGTCATCGTCACGTGCATCGCGGCGGCGTTCGGGTCGCTGGTGATGGGCATCGTGGCCCGCTACCCGTTCGCGCAGGCGCCCGGCATGGGCCTGAACGCGTTCTTCGCGTTCACGGTCGTCATCGGCATGGGCTACACGTGGCAGCAGGCGCTGGCCGCGGTGTTCATCTCGGGCGTGCTGTTCGTCGTCCTCAGCGTCATCGGCGCCCGCAAGGCGATCGTGCAGGCGCTGCCGATGTCGCTCAAGCTCGCCATCACCGCGGGCATCGGCGCGTTCCTGGCGCTGATCGGCATGAAGAACGCGGGCATCGTCGTCGCGAACGACGCCACGGCCGTCGCGCTCGGCGACTTCGGCTCGCCCACCGTGTGGCTGGCGCTGCTCGGCCTCGTCATCACGGCGATCCTCATGAAGCTCAAGGTCACCGGCGCGATCCTGTGGGGCATCCTCGCCACGACCGCGATCGCGATCGTCTTCCGGCTGGCGGTCTACGTCGACGGCGACAACCTGGTGCCGTTCGCGGGTTTCGGCGACGGCATCGTCGCGCTGCCGTTCTGGCCCGGCGACCTCGCCTTCCAGATGGACTTCGGCGGGCTGTTCAACCCGGGCCACCTCGACGTGAGCCCCGGCATGCTGGTCACCTCGGCGATCACCGTGATCCTCACGTTCTTCGTCGTCGACTTCTTCGACGCGACCGGCACGCTGACCGGCCTGGCGCACCGTGCAGGCTTCATCGACGAGAAGGGCGACATGCCACGCGCCAAGACGCTGTTCTCGATGGACGGCCTCGCCGCCATCTTCGGCGCCGCGATGGGCACCTCGACGACGACGGCGTACGTCGAGTCCGCGGCCGGTGTCGAGGAGGGCGGCCGGTCCGGCCTGACGGCGGTCACCACCGGTGGTCTGTTCGTCGTGGCGATGTTCTTCTGGCCGCTGGTCGGCGCGGTGCCGAGCGCGGCGACGTCGCCGGCCCTCATCCTCGTCGGTGCGCTCATGATGGAGGGCGTCAAGGGGATCGACTGGAGCGACGTCTCCGAGGGTGTGCCGGCGTTCCTCACGATCGTGACGATGCCGTTCACGTACTCGATCGCGAACGGCGTCTCGTTCGGCATCATCTCCTACGCCCTGATCAAGGTCTTCACCGGCCGGTTCAAGGAGAGCAGCTGGCTGCTGTACCTCCTCGCCGCGCTGCTGATCGCGCGCTACATCTGGCTCGAGTAGGACGTCCTCGACGATCCCTGCACCCCCGGCAGCGACGACCGCGCATGGCACGATCGTGACCCATGCAGACGACATGGCTGGTCCCCGTGCTCGTGGTCGCTGTCGGGGGTGCGCTCGTCGCGGTGGTCGCAGCGGTCGTCCTCGCGCGCCGGGCGAGCGGCTCCTCGGCGGACACCGACATCGTCGCCGGGCGGGCCCCGTTCGCGGCTGGCCCGCCCGGGCCGGAGCTGCTGCGGCGGCTGGGGCTGACCGGGCTCGTCAGGCGAGCGAGCGGGGTGGTGCGGTGGCGGACCGAGGGACGCGAGGCCCTCGCGGCTCGCACCGACGGCCGCGGCTGGGCGACCACCCGCGGTGCGTGGCGCGCGCGCTCGACGACCTCCGGGATCGCCCACTCGCTCGTGGCGGTGCGACTGCCGGGGTCGCTGCCGACCATCAACGTGGTCGGCGACGGCGTCACCGCCTCGCACGTCGACGTCGAGTCGAGCGCGTTCAACCAGGCGCGCGACATCCGCACCGACGACGACCGGCACGCCCACGCCGTGCTCACGCCGCGGGTGATCGCCCTCGTGCAGCAGCTGCCCGACGACGCGACGGTGCAGGCGATCGGCGACCACCTGATCAGCGTCCGGCCCGGCGTCCCCGCCGCGGACGAGGTGCTGCGACGGGCCACCCTCCTCGCCCAGGTCGCGGACGCGATCCCCGCCTTCGTCTACGAGGATCTCGGCGACTGAGTCAGGCGAGCCGGCCCAGCACCGACAGCGCGATGCCGTCGAGGATGTCGTGCTCGCTCGCGACGACGGTGTCGATGCCGCTGTCGGCCGCCACCCGGCGCACCACCTCGGCCCAGACGAGCGCGCCCGCCCCGATGACGTCGACACGCCCCGGGTGCATGTAGGGCAGCGCGGCGCGCTCGGCGCGCGTGGCGTGCAGCAGCTCCTCGCACGCGGCGAGGACGTCGGCGACCGGCAGCCTGGCGCCGTTGATCGCCTCGGGGCGGTAACGGTCGAGGTGCAGCGCATGGGCGGTCACGGTCGTCACCGAGCCGGCGACGCCGACGAGCGTGCGCACCCCGCCGAGCGGGACGACGGCGGCGCCGGACTCGAGCGCGTCGCGCACGTCGCGCTCGGCCGCGGCGATCTCCTCGGCGGTGGGCGGGTCGGTGGCGAGGTGCCGCTCGGTCATCCGCACGCAGCCCATGTCCAGCGACGTCGAGGCGGTCGGCGGGCCGGCGGTCGGGCCGACGTCGCCGAGGACGAGCTCGGTGGACCCGCCGCCGATGTCGACGACGAGCGCCGGGCCGTCCTCGGGCGCGAGCGCACGCACGGCACCGGCGAAGCTCAGCGCCGCCTCCTCGGTGCCCGAGATGACCTCGGGCTCGACGCCGAGCCGCTCGCGGACCCCGTCGACGAACACGTCGCGGTTGCGGGCGTCGCGCGTCGCCGACGTCGCCACGAACCGGACCGCCTCGACGCCGTGCTCCTCGCACAGCGCGGCGTAGGTGTCGGTCGCCGCCAGCGTGCGCTCGAGCGCCTCGGGCGCGAGCTCACCCGTGCGGTCGACGCCCTGGCCGAGCCGCACGACCTCCATGAGGCGGACGACGTCGCTGAGCTCCGCGGCTCCGTCCGGCCCGGTCGTGGCGTCAGCGACGAGGAGTCGGATCGAGTTGGTCCCGCAGTCGATGGCTGCCACGCGTGTCACGGGCCCTACTCTCGCACCTCTCGCGGTACGCCTCGCACCTCGGACCGGCGCCCGAGCCGCTCAGCAGGTGCAGCGGTCGGGGCGCCAGGTGTCGCGGATGCGCTCGAGCGCCTCGTCCCCGAACGGATTGACGCCCGGCCCGACGGCCAGGGAGTGCGCGACGAGCACGTGCAGGCACTTGACGCGATCCGGCATGCCGCCGGCACTGATGCCCTCGATCTCGGGCACCTCGCCGAGCTCGGCGCGGCGGCGCAGGTAGTCCTCGTGGGCGGCGCGGTAGGCGGCGGCGAGGTCGGCGTCGTCGGCGACCCGCGCCGTCATCTCCTTCATCGCACCGCTCGCCTCGAGCGTGCTCACCGCCGCGACGGCGGGCGGGCACGTGAGGTAGAAGGTGGTCGGGAACGGGGTGCCGTCCTCGAGCCGGGGCGCCGTGCGCACCACGAGCGGGCGGCCGCACACGCAGCGCGCGGCGACCTCCACGACCCCGCGCGGCGGGCGACCCAGCTGCTCGGCGACGACCGCGAGGTCCTGCTCGCTGACCTGCGGCATCAGTCGCCGACCTCGCCGGCGACCTGGACCGAGTCCCACACGGTCAGGTACCAGGGGCCCGTGCGGGGCATCGTGACCGGGCCGTCCTCGCCGTCGGCGGCGACCTCCTCGCCGGTGACGGTCTCGGGGTCGACGACGACGAAGGGCGTCTCCCCCGGCATGACGAAGCCGAGCCTGTCGCGCGCCTGCGACTGCACGTACTGCTCGTCGCTCCACCGCTCGATCGCGCTCTCCAGCGCCGCGGTGCGCTCCCGGGAGGCGGCGATCGCGTCGTTGAGCTCGCGCAGCTGCTCCTGCTGCACGAGGTAGCCGCGCATCGTCGGCGCGAGCACGACGAACGCCACGAGGATGACGACGAACAGCATCACGGCGCGCACGGTGACCTGGCGCGGCTCCTCCGGCTGCTCGACCACGGGTCGTGCGGGCTGGCTGCGGCGCGTGGTGGCGCGGCTGCTCGCGGCGCTCCCGGGCCGTGCGCCCGGTCGCGCGGGGCGCGGGGGCCGGCGCGCCGCCGTGGCGGCAGCGGAGCGTGCGGCTGCGGCTCGGGGCGCGGCAGGACGACGGGAGCTCACCGACCCATGTTCCCTCAGGTGAGCGGCGAACCGGGTGAGGCGGGCGGGCGCGCGTCGCGGGCAGGACTGCCCGGTGCCGCGGCCTCGACGTCGAGCGCACCCTGCGCCACCTGCCAGGCCAGCGCGTCCTGGACCGCCGCGAGCGAGCCGAACCGCGGCACGAACCCGAGCAGCCGCTCGGCCTTGGCCATCGAGCAGCTCGGGCTGCGCGAGATGTGCTCGAAGGTGGCCGCGGCGTCCTCGGGACGCTGCTCGGCCGCCCACTGCTCGAACGGCGCGAACCGCAGCCGCGGCTCGTGCCCGAACCAGCGCGCCATCCCCTCGGCGTAGCCGCGCAGCGTGAGCGCCTGCGGCGAGACGGCGTGGAACGCCTCGCCGACCGATGCCTCGGGCCGGGCGAGCGCTGCCATCACGAGGGCGGCGATGTCGTCGGCGTGCACGTGGTGCACGGTCTCGAGCCCGAAGTTCGGCAGCGCCAGCTCCTCGCCGCGCGCGAGGATCTCGAACGCGGAGGGCGAGAAGTGGCCGGCCGGGTTGAGCGGCCACCAGCCGGCGCCGACGATGTGTCCGGGGTGGAGCACGGTCGCCCGCACCCGGCCGTCCTCGCCCAGCAGGGCGCGCTCGATCGCCAGCTTGTCGGTGCCGTAGCGTCCGACCGGCTCGCGCGGGGTGTCCTCGGTGACCGGCACCGCGGTCGCGTGGCCGTGGGTCCAGATCGTGCCGATGTGCACGAGGTGGGGGTCGCCGCCGGCGGCGGCGAGCGCCGTCACCAGCTGCTCGTTGCTGGCAGGCGTGAAGCAGATCAGGTCGACGACGACGTCGGGCCGCGTCGCGGCGATCCGCTCGCCGAGCTCGCCCGCTGCCTCGAGCGCCTCCCGGTCGAGGACGAGCCGCTCGACGGCGTCCCACGCCGGGTGCGGCTGGTACGGCTCGGAGCTGCCGCGGCTCACCGCGACCACCTCGTGGCCCGCGGCGACGAGCCGCGGCACGAGGTAGGTCCCGATGTGGCCGGTCGCTCCGATGACGACGGTCCTGGTCATCGATCCTCCTCAGAAGACGGGCGCAGCCCCGGGACGTGGACGTCCCGGGGCTGCACGCACGGCGGTTCTCGGCCGGTCAGGCCTGCGGCTTCCAGCGCGGGAAGGCCGAGGCGCCCGCGTAGCGGCCGGCGCTGTCGAGCTCGTCCTCGATGCGGAGGAGCTGGTTGTACTTGTTGATCCGCTCGCCGCGGGCCGGGGCACCGGTCTTGATCTGACCGGCGTTGACGGCGACCGACAGGTCGGCGATCGTCGTGTCCTCGGTCTCGCCCGAGCGGTGCGACACCATCGCGGTGAAGCCGTTGCGCTGCGCGAGCTCGACGGCGTCCAGCGTCTCCGACAGCGAGCCGATCTGGTTCACCTTGACGAGCAGCGAGTTCGCGGCCTTGCTCTCGATGCCGCGCGCGAGGCGCTCCGGGTTGGTGACGAACAGGTCGTCGCCGACGATCTGCACCTTGTCGCCGACCTCGGCGACCAGCTGCGCCCAGGAGTCCCACTCGTCCTCGCTCAGCGGGTCCTCGATCGACACCAGCGGGTAGTCGGCGACCAGCTGGCCGTAGTAGGCGATCATCTCGGCCGGGGTCTTGGTGCCACCCTCGAACTGGTAGCCGCCGTCGGAGAAGAACTCGGTGGAGGCGACGTCGAGCGCGAGCGCGATGTCGGTGCCGGCGGTGAAGCCGGCGCGCTGGATCGCCTCGAGGATGAGGTCGAGCGCCGCGCGGTTGCTGTCGAGGTTGGGGGCGAAGCCGCCCTCGTCGCCCAGGCCGGTGGCCAGGCCGCGCTCCTTCAGGACCGACTTGAGGTTGTGGTAGACCTCCGCACCCCAGCGCAGCGCCTCCTTGAAGGAGTCCGCGCCGATCGGGGCGATCATGAACTCCTGGATGTCGACGTTGGAGTCGGCGTGGCTGCCGCCGTTGAGGATGTTCATCATCGGCACCGGCAGCACGTGCGCGTTCGGGCCGCCGATGTAGCGGAACAGCGACAGCTCGGCGCTCTCGGCGCTGGCGCGGGCGGCGGCGAGCGAGACGCCGAGGATCGCGTTGGCGCCCAGCTTCGACTTGTTCGGGGTGCCGTCGAGCTCGATGAGCGTCGCGTCCAGGTAGCGCTGGTCGGCGGCGTCGAGCCCGAGGATCTCGGGCGCGATGACCTCGGTCACGGCGGCCACGGCCTCGCTGACACCCTTGCCGAGGTAGCGGGCCTTGTCGCCGTCGCGGCGCTCGACGGCCTCGAACGCGCCGGTGGAGGCGCCCGAGGGCACGGCGGCACGCGCGAACGAGCCGTCCTCGAGGGCGAGCTCGACCTCGACGGTGGGGTTGCCGCGGGAGTCGAGGATCTCCCGGGCGCCGACGGCCTCGATCGTGGCCATGTGTGACTCCTTGTCCGTGGGGGTGAGAACGCCGCTAGGGCGTTCGGGTCTGGTGTCCGGCGACCACACTAGCCCTGCGGGGCGGGCGGGTTCCGGTGGGGTTCGTCACGCGGTCCGGTGGCGCTCGTGCAGGGCGCGGACGGCGCTGCGCAGGGCCGCCTCGGCGTCGACGCCCGCGGCGTCGGCCTCGGCCACGACGGCGAGCAGCCGCTCCCCGATCCGCCGCTCGGCGTCGTCGGTCCCGACGTCGCCCTCGAGATCGCCGAGGGGCTCGACGATGCTCGACGGCGCGACACCGGCCTTGCGGAGCCGACCGACCGACTTCTGGGCGCGCGCGAGCGCCGGGAGCGAGACCGGGATGCCGTCGAGCGGGTGGGTGCGCTCGCGCTTCTCGGCCGCCTTGATCGCGTCCCACTGCTGGTGCACCTGCGCGGCCGTGAGCTCGGCGGCGTCGTCGAACACGTGCGGGTGGCGCCGCACGAGCTTGGCGACCAGGCCGCGGGCGACGTCGTCGATGTCGAAGCCCGGCTGCGGGTCGTCGGAGCCGCGCTCGCTCGCGACACGGGCGTGGAAGAGCACCTGCAGCAGCAGGTCGCCCAGCTCCTCGGCGAGGGCCTCGGCGTCACCGGCCTCCGCGGCCTCGGCGACCTCGTGAGCCTCCTCGATCGCGTACGGCGCGAGGGAGGCGTGGGTCTGCTCGGCGTCCCACGGGCAGCCGCCCGGGGAGCGCAGCCGGTCCATGACGGCGACCGCCTCCAGCAGCGCCGCCCCGACCGGCTCGGACCGCTCGGTCACGCGGCTTCGGGCGCCGGCTGCTCGATCCACTCGGGGAAGCTGAAGGAGACGGCGGAGCCGTCCCACTCGCCGTAGCGCGGGCTCACGGTGACGTCGAGGTCCGCGACGCGCTGCGCGGCCTCGTCGGCGAGCTCGGCACCCTCCTCGGAGCTGGCGAACGTCGTCTCGGCGACCACGCGGCGCACCACGCTCAGCGAGGCGTCGCTGAACTCGGTGCGCTCGGAGCCGACCGACTCGTTGAGCGAGAGCAGCACCTCTTCCGCGTCCTGCTCGGACAGGCCGACACCCGCCTCGGCGGCGACGTCGATGTAGGTCGGCGCCGTGATGAGCAGGCGCAGCGCGTCGGTCGGCGTCAGCTGGCCGCCGAAGTACGGCGCCAGCTCGTCGACCACGGTCGCGACCGCGTTCTCCCCGACCGGCCGGCCGTCGACGGTCGCGGCTGCGCCCGGGGCGGGCGCGCACGCCGTCATGAGCGCTCCGGCGAGCGCGAGCCCCGCGAGCGGGGCGAGGACACGGTGCGTCAGACGAGATGCGAGTCGAGCCACCCGGACATGGTACGGCCCCCGCACCCTCCCGCTTTCAACCCACTCCTGCCCCCCTCCTCCCGAGGTTTCAACCCACTCCTGCCCCCTCCCGAGGTTTCGACCCGCTTCCGCCCCCGCCCGAGCGGGCACCAGCACCAACTCCGGTCGTACACGAGCCGACGCCCGAATCGACCTTGTCCGACGGCGGGCCAGGAACGGGGACGAGGGGCACCGGACCGCGCAGAAGCGGTTGAACCGGCGGAGGGGCAGAAGTGGGCTGAAACCTGTGCGGGAAGAGTGGTGGATACCCGCATCGTGAGCGGGTGTTGCGGTTCTAGTCATGCCGACACTAAGGTGATCGCAGAGTTCAGGTCACATTGACCCTAAGGAGTCCGGCGATGACCGCAGCACCCGAGGTCGCCGTCTCGACGGTGATCTTCGCGCTGCGCCGCGAGGGCTCCGCCGAGCGGCCGGTGCTGTCGCTGCCGCTTGTCGTGCGCACCCGCGAGCCCTACGACGGCATGTGGGCGCTGCCGGGCGGGCCGCTCGGCGACGAGAGCCTCGAGGACGCCGCCCGCCGCACGCTCGCCGACACCACCGGTCTCGAGCCGGCCTACCTCGAGCAGATGTACACCTTCGGCGACCCGGACCGCTCCCCCGACGGCCGCCGCGTCGTCTCGGTCGTCTACTGGGCGCTCGTGCGCGCCGACGAGGTCGGCTCCGCGGCACCACGGCAGAACGTGCGCTGGCTGCCTGCCGACGACCTGCCGCGGCTGGCGTTCGACCACAACCTCGTCGTCGAGTACGCGCTGTGGCGGCTGCGCACCAAGGTCTCCTACAGCCGTATCGCCCACAACCTCCTCGGCGAGACATTCACCCTGCGCGAGCTGCGCGAGGTGCACGAGATCGTGCGGCAGACCCGGCTCGACCCCGCGAACTTCCGGCGGCAGGTCGAGGCCGACGGCGCCGTCGTCCCCACCGACCAGATGCGCACCGGCGGCGCCCACCGCCCCGCGCGCCTCTACCGCTACAACGCCGAGGTCGAACCGGTCGACCTCGGCCCGATCCGGAGCTAGGAGCCCACCATGACCAGCACCGCCTCGGTCGACCTGCGCATCCGCAGCATCGCCGCCGGCACGACCCCCGGCAGCACGTGCAGCTCCGACCTCCCGCAGGGGCCCTGGGAGTACGACGCCCGCACGTTCGGATACGGTCCCGGCGCCTCGCAGGCCGACCCGCTCCCGATCGGCTCGCCGCGCCAGGGCACCCTCCCGCAGCGCTACCGCGACGCCTCGCCCGAGCAGCTCGACGCCTGGATCCGGGCCGCGCGCGAGCGGCTGGCCGACGACGTCGTCGTGCTCGGCCACTTCTACCAGCGCGACGAGGTCATCACCTACGCCGACTACGTCGGCGACTCCTACCAGCTCGCGCAGGCCACCAAGGAGCACCCGGACGCCTCGACGATCGTGTTCTGCGGCGTGCACTTCATGGCCGAGACGGCGGACATGCTCTCCGGCCCGCACCAGCGCGTGATCCTGCCCAACCTCGCCGCCGGTTGCTCGATGGCCGACATGGCGAACCTCGACCAGGTCGAGGAGTGCTGGGAGCAGCTCGTCGACCTCTACGGCACCGAGCCGGACGCGCAGGGCCGGGTCCCGGTCATCCCGGTGACGTACATGAACTCCTCCGCCGCGCTCAAGGCGTTCTGCGGCCGCCACGGCGGCATCGTCTGCACCTCCTCCAACGCCGCGACCGTGCTGGAGTGGGCGTTCGCGCGCGGCCAGCGGGTGCTGTTCTTCCCGGACCAGCACCTGGGCCGCAACACCGCCAAGGCCATGGGTGTGCCACTGGAGCAGATGCCGACGTGGAACCCCAACAAGCCGCTCGGTGGGAACGACGAGGACACCCTCCACGACGCCCGCGTGCTGCTGTGGCACGGGTTCTGCTCGGTGCACAAGCGGTTCACGGTCGCCCAGATCGAGCAGGCGCGCGCCGAGCACCCCGGCGTGCGGGTCATCGTGCACCCCGAGTGCCCGATGCCGGTGGTCGACGCGGCCGACGAGTCGGGCTCGACCGACTACATCCGGCGCGCGATCGAGGGCGCGACCGAGCCGACGACGTTCGCGATCGGCACGGAGATCAACCTCGTGCAGCGGCTCGCGGCGCAGCACCCCCAGCACACGATCTTCTGCCTCGACCCCGTCGTGTGCCCGTGCTCGACGATGTACCGGATCCACCCCGGCTACCTCGCCTGGGTGCTCGAGGCGCTCGCCGACGGCGAGGTCCTCAACCAGGTCGCCGTCCCCGACGACGTGACCGCGTACGCGCGGGTCGCCCTCGAGCGCATGCTCGAGGCGAGGCCGCAGCCGGCGGTGGGAGCCGCGCGATGAGCCGGGTGCTCGTCGTCGGGTCGGGCATCGCGGGGCTGTCGCTCGCGCTCGACGCGGTGGCGGCCGGGCACGAGGTCACGGTCGTGACCAAGGGCGAGCTGGGGCAGTCGAACACCCGGTACGCGCAGGGCGGGGTCGCGGCGGCGCTGTTCCCGGACGACTCGGTCGCCTCGCACGTCTCCGACACCCTCGCCGCAGGCGCGGGGCTGTGCGACCCGGAGGCGGTGCGCGTGCTGTGCGCCGAGGGTCCCGACCGCATCCGGGAGCTCATCGATCTCGGCGTCGCGTTCGACACCCACGACGGCGAGCTCGCGCACGGGCTGGAGGCGGCGCACTCGTTCCCGCGCATCCTGCACGCCGGCGGCGACGCGACCGGGGCGGCGATCTCCTCGGCGCTGGTGGCGCGGCTGCGCGAGCGCGACGTCGCGGTGCACGAGCACGCGTTCCTGCTCGCGCTGCGCACCGAGGCCGGACCAGGCACGCGGGTCGTCGGCGCCGAGGTCGAGCTCGACGGCGGTGCCCGCGTCCTTCTCGACGCCGACGCCGTCGTGCTCGCGACCGGCGGTGCCGGCCAGCTCTACCCGTTCACCTCCAACCCGGCGGCGGCGACCGGGGACGGCGTCGCGTGCGCCGCGCGTGCCGGCGCCCGTCTCGCGGACGTCGAGCTGTACCAGTTCCACCCGACGACGCTCGCACTGCCCGGCAACTTCCTGGTCTCCGAGGCGGTGCGCGGCGAGGGAGCGGTGCTGCGCAACGCCGCGGGCGAGCGCTTCATGGCCGACGTCGACGGCGCCGAGCTGGCCCCGCGCGACGTCGTCGCCCGCGCGGTGTTCGCCGAGATGGATCGGCAGGGCGGCGTCCCGGTGGTGCTGGACGCGACCGCCCTCGGCGCGGAGTTCCTCGCGGCACGCTTCCCCAGCATCGACGCCGCGGTGCGCGCCGCCGGCCTCGACTGGGCCGCCGAGCCGGTCCCGGTGACCCCGGCCGCGCACTACTGGATGGGCGGCGTCGCGACCGACCTCTGGGGCCGCACGAGCGTGCCCGGGCTGCTCGCGATCGGCGAGTGCGCGCGCACCGGCGTGCACGGCGCGAACCGGCTGGCGTCGAACTCGCTGCTGGAGGGAGCGGTGTTCGCCGACCGGGCCGCCCGCGCCCTCGGCGACCTCGACTCCTGGCCGACACCGGGGTCGCTGCCCGGGACGGTGCTCGCCGACACCCCGGCGGCGCCTGCCCTCGCGACGAGCGTCCCCTTCACCCGCGCCGCGCTGCAGCAGCTGATGTGGGACGCCGTCGGGCTGGTGCGCGACGGCGAGGGCCTCGCCGCCGCGGTCGCCACCCTCGACGCCTGGGCGGCGAGCGCGCCGGCCGCGACCGACCGCGCCTCCCACGAGGACGCGAACCTGCTGCTGCTCGCGCGGGCGTGCGCACGCGCCGCGGCGGACCGCCCGCGCTCGGTCGGAGCCCACCACCGCTCCGACGACCCCGCCACCGCCCGCACGCCGCAGCTCGCCGCGGCAACCCGCTGACCCGCCGACCCGAGGCACACGCCTCACGAGGAGGACCGATGAGCGAGACCGAGACCCGCGTCGCCACGGCCGAGCGCGTCGTGCACGCGCCCGCCGAGACGATCTGGGAGCTGATCGCCGACCCCGCCCGGCAGCCGGAGTGGGACGGCAACGACAACCTCGCCACGGCCGCTCCGGGCCAGCGCGTCCGCGCCGTGGGCGACGTGTTCACGATGACGCTGACGAACGGCGCGACGCGCGAGAACACCGTCGTCGAGCTCGTCGAGGGCCGCCGCGTCGCGTGGCTGCCGAACGTGCCCGGCGAGGAGCCCCGCGGCCACCTGTGGCGCTGGGAGCTCGAGCCCGTCGCCGACGGCACGCTGGTGCGCCACACCTACGACTGGACGAACCTCACCGACCCCACGAGGCTCGCGCACGCCCGCGCGACGACGAGCGAGCGCCTGCTCGCCTCGATCGAGCGGCTCGCCGCCCTGGCCGAGGGCGCGTGACCGGCGTGCTCGACCAGGCCGCCGTCGCCGACGTCGTCGGGCAGGCGCTGCGCGAGGACGCCCCCTGGGGCGACCTCACCTGCCAGGCGCTCGTGCCCACGACCGCGACCGCGACCGCGGAGCTCGTCGCGCGCGAGCCCGGCACCTTCGCGGGCGGCGCCGCGGTCGCCGCGGCCTTCCGCCTGACCGACCCGACCACCGTGGTCGACCTGCTGGTCGACGACGGCGCGACCTTCGACGGCGGAGCGGTCCTGGCACGCGTGAGCGGCCCGGCCGCCGCGGTGCTGCAGGCGGAGCGGGTCGCGCTCAACTTCGCGCAGCGGCTCAGCGGCGTGGCCACCACGACGTCGCGCTACGTGGCCGCCGTCGCCGGCACCGGGGTGCGGATCGCCGACACCCGCAAGACCACCCCGGGGCTGCGGCTGCTGGAGCGTCACGCGGTCCGGGCGGGCGGTGGTCACAACCACCGCTTCGGCCTGTCGGACGCCGTCATGGTCAAGGACAACCACCTGGCGGTGCTGCTCGCCTCCGGGCTGGACGTCACCGAGGCGCTGCGGGCCGCGCGCGAGCGCGTGCCCCACACGGTGCGCATCGAGGTCGAGGTCGACCGCCTCGACCAGCTGGAGCCGGTGCTCGCCGCGGGTGTCGACGTCGTCATGCTCGACAACTTCACGCTCGACGAGCTGCGCGAGGGAGCGGCGCTCGTCGCCGGCCGGGCGGTCGTCGAGGCCAGCGGCAACGTCCGGCTCGACACGGTGCGCGCGATCGCGGAGACCGGCGTCGACGTCATCAGCGTCGGCGCGCTCACCCACAGCGCCGGCTCGCTCGACCTCGGGCTCGACATCGAGGTGCGATGACCCTCTACCTCGACACCGCCGCCACCGGCCCGGTGCGCCGCGAGGCCCTCGAGGCCGCCTGGCCCTACCTGACCGGCGAGTTCGGCAACCCCTCGAGCCGCCACGAGCTCGGCCAGCGGGCGGCGGCCGCGCTCGCCGACGCGCGGGCCCGCGTGGCGGCGGTGCTGGGCTGCCGGGTGAGCGAGGTCGTCTTCACCTCGGGGGGCACGGAGGGCGCGAACCTGGCGATCAAGGGGCTGGCGCTCGGGCAGCCCCGGGACCGGCACGTGCTGACGACCGCCGTCGAGCACGAGGCGGTGCTCGCCTCGGTGGACGCGCTGGCCCGGCTGCACGGCTTCACCAGCGAGGTGCTCGGTGTCGACGGCGACGGCGCGCTCGCGCCCGAGCGGCTCGCGGCGGCCGTGCACCCGGGGAGCACGCTGGTGAGCGTCGGCTACGCCAACAACGAGGTCGGCACCGTGCAGGACGTCGCCGCGCTGACCGCGGTGGCGCGCGAGCAGGGTGTGCTCGTGCACACCGACGCGGTGCAGGCGGCCGGGTGGCTGCCGCTGGACGTCGGCGCGCTCGGTGTGGACGCGCTGAGCATCTCCGGGCACAAGGTCGGCGCACCCAAGGGGGTGGGCGCCGTCTACCTGCGCGGCCGGCTCGCCGTCGAGCCGGTGCTGCACGGCGGCGGGCAGGAGCGTGGGCGCCGGTCCGGGACCGAGAACGTGGCCGGCGCGGTGGCGCTGGCGGTCGCGCTCGAGCTGGCCGAGGCCGAGCGCGGCGAGCGCGCGGCCGCGCTCGCGGTTGTGCGGGACGAGCTGGTCGCGAGCGTGCGCGCCGCGCTGCCGACGGCGGTGCTCACCGGCTCGGCGACGTCCCGGCTCCCGCACCACGCGTCGTTCTGCTTCCCGGGCACCAGCGGCGAGGCCGTGCTGCTGGAGCTGGAGCGGCGCGGCGTGCTGGTCTCCTCCGGCTCGGCGTGCGCCGCCGGTCGCGACGAGCCCTCGCACGTGCTGCTGGCGCTCGGCATCGACCCGGAGGTCGCCCAGACCGCGGTGCGGCTCACCCTCGGGCGCGACACCACCGCCGAGCAGGCCCGCGCGGCGGCGTCCGCGCTGGTCGAGGCGGTGTCCGCACTGCTGGTGTGAGGCCGTGGCAGGATCGAACGGGATGGATGCCACGCTCCGCCGCTTCCTGACCGACCTGCACGACGAGGGTCGCCGGCTCGACGAGCACGAGCCCGACCGGCAGCGCAGACGCCGCAACCTCGAGCCCGACGCCGCCGCGTGGCTGTGGTGGCACGTCCAGGCGGTCGCGGCGACCAGGGTCGTGGAGATCGGCACCTCGAACGGCTACTCGACGATCTGGCTGGCGGACGCCGTCGGGCGCACGGGCGGCCGGCTGACGTCGGTCGACGTCGCCGACCAGACCGAGGCCCGCGGCAACCTCGACCGCGCGGGCGTGACGGCCGAGCTCGTGACCGCCGACGGCGGCGCCTGGCTGGGCGCGTGCCCGCCCGGCTCGGTCGACCTGCTCTTCCTCGACGCCGAGCGCAGTCGCTACGCCGGGTGGTGGCCCGCGATCCGCACCGCACTGCGGCCGGGCGGCTCGCTCGTCGTCGACAACGCGGTCTCGCACGTCGAGCAGGTCGCTCCGCTCGCCGAGCTGCTGCGGGCCGAGCCCGGCTGGGCGACGGCGCTGGTGCCGCTCGGCAAGGGTCAGCTGGTCTCGGTCGCGGCGCGCTAGCGACCCGAGTGGCCCGTGTCACGCTCAAATCGCCTCGACCACGCCGCAGCGGCCTGGGTAGCGTGGTCGGTGACCGCGTGCGTGTCCGCGCCGCGGGTCGGACAGCGAGGAGCAGCGATGGGTGTCGCCGCAGGGAGCGGGGTGGCCGGACAGGCCTGCTCAGCGGTCGCTCCTGCCACCCGTCCCCGCTGACCGCAGCTCTCCTCGCGCACGCGACAGCGTGCGCACGCGTCGTCCCGGCGTGCCGTGCGTCGGCGTGCGGGCGGGTCCCGTCGACCCCGACCCCACGCACGAAGGACACCTCTGTCATGACCCCGCTCACCGACGCCCAGATCCGGGCGTCGTTCGTCAACGCCACCCGTCGCGAGGTCGCGCAGGCCACCCTGCCCGACCTCTCCGCCGTCCGCTGGGACCGGCTGGAGTACCTCGGCTGGCGCGACCGCAAGGCGCCGCTGGTCGCCTACGTCGTCGTCGAGATCGACGACGTCCCGACCGGTATCGTGCTCCGCGTCGCCGACCGCGGCAGCGGGCCGCGCCGGCGCGCGATGTGCGCCTGGTGCGAGGACGTCGTCGAGACCGACGACGTCACGCTCCTCACCGCGCGCCGGGCCGGTCCCGCCGGTCGCCGCGGCGACTCGATCGGCACCCTGATCTGCGCCGACTTCCGCTGCTCGACCAATGCCCGTCGTCCTCCGACGTCGGCCGAGGCCGGCAGCGGCGTCGCCGAGATCCGTGACCTGCTGGTCGCGGACCGCATCGCCGGGCTGCAGGAGCGCTGCCGGATGTTCGTGCGCGAGGTCGCGTCCCGCTGACCCGGCACCGGCGGCGAGGTCTCGTGCGGCCGGTGGTGGGCGTTCTCGGCGCCCCCGGGCGGGTCCGGGGCTAGGTTCGTCGTACCAGCTGCGACGGGCCTGCCCGGTCCTCGCCCGGGGGAAGGGATCGGCATGGAGGCGTCCGCACCACCCAGGCTCAACGCCCGCGTCATCGGCATCTGCATCGCTGCCGCGCTCGGCGGCTTCCTGTTCGGCTTCGACACCGCGGTCATCAACGGCGCGGTCGACGCGCTGACCGACCAGTTCTCGCTCGGGGCCGGGCTGTCCGGTTTCGCGGTCTCCTCGGCGCTGCTCGGCTGCGTCGTCGGCGCCTGGTTCGCCGGCGGGCTGGCCAACAAGCTCGGGCGCATCCCGGTGATGCTGATCGCGGCCGTGCTGTTCCTGATGTCCTCGATCGGGTCCGGGCTCGCGTTCGGCGTGATCGACCTCATCGTGTGGCGGGTGGTCGGCGGGCTCGGCGTGGGCGCGGCGTCGGTCATCGCGCCCGCCTACATCGCCGAGGTCTCCCCCGCCCGGGTGCGCGGCAGATTGGCCTCGCTGCAGCAGCTCGCGATCGTCACCGGCATCTTCGTCGCCCTGCTCTCCGACGCCTGGCTCGCCAGCAGCGCGGGCAGCGCCGCCAACGAGCTCTGGCTGGGCCGGGAGGCGTGGCGCTGGATGTTCATGGCCGAGGCCGTGCCGGCGATCGTCTACGGGGTGATGGCGCTGCGGCTGCCGGAGTCGCCACGGTTCCTGGTCGCGCGCGGCAAGGTCGACAAGGCCTCGCAGGTGCTGCTCGACTTCACCGGCGAGACCGACGTCAACCTCAAGATCGAGCAGATCCGCACCTCGCTCGGCGAGGAGCGCCAGCAGCGGCTCGGCGACCTGCGGGGGCGTCGGCTCGGGCTCAAGCCGATCGTCTGGCTCGGGATCCTGCTGTCCATGTTCCAGCAGTTCGTCGGGATCAACGTGATCTTCTACTACTCGACGACGCTGTGGCGGTCGGTCGGTTTCGAGGAGTCCGACGCGCTGACGATCACCGTGATCACCTCCGTGACGAACATCGTCGTGACGATCGTCGCGATCCTGCTCGTCGACCGGGTGGGTCGTCGTCCGATGCTGCTCGCCGGCTCCGCCGGCATGGTGGTCTCGCTCGGCCTGATGGCGGTCGCGTTCGCCAACGCCACGATCGTCACCGCCGACGACGGCAGCTCCACCGCCGAGCTCGCCGCGCCCTGGTCGACGATCGCGCTCGTGTGCGCGAACGTCTTCGTCATCGCCTTCGGCGTCAGCTGGGGCCCGTTGGTGTGGGTGCTGCTCGGCGAGATGTTCCCGAACTCGATCCGCGCCTGGGCGCTCGCGGTGGCCGCGGCCGCGCAGTGGTTGTCGAACTTCTTCATCTCGACGACGTTCCCCGCCTTCGCCGAGATCGGGCTCACCTTCGCCTACGGCTTCTACGCGGTGTTCGCGCTGCTGTCGTTCGTCTTCGTGCTCCTCAAGATCCCCGAGACCAAGGGCAAGGAGCTCGAGGACATGACCGACGAGATGGTCGTCGAGCGCCGCGGGCGGCGCAGCGCCGCGACCACCTGACCACGTCCGCTCGCGGCCTGCGGACGCCGGCCTGCGGACGTCAGCCGGTGGCGACCGGCACCGCGACGAGGGCGTCCTCGATCACGCTGCGCACCCACGCCATCAGCGGCTCGCCGACGAGCGGCTGGCCGCCGACCTTCGACGTCGTCGGCGCGGGCACCAGCGCGGTGCGCAGGGCGGGCTTGAGGACCGTGCCGGGGTGCAGGCGCTTGAGCCGCACCTGCCGCGACTCCGCGAGGTCGACCGGCGCGAACCGCACGTACTTGCCCTGCACGGTGATCTCCGACAGCCCCGCCGCGCGCGCGGCCACCCGCAGGCGAGCGACCTCGAACAGCCGCTGCACCGGCTCCGGCGGCGCGCCGTAGCGGTCGTCGAGCTCCTCGGCGACCTGGGCGATCGCGTCCTCGTCGGCCGCGGCCGACAGCTTCGCGTAGGCCTCCAGCCGGAGCCGCTCGTGCTCGATATAGCTCTCGGGGATGTGGGCGTCGACCGGCAGCTCGATCCGCAGCTCGGGCAGCTCCTCGGTCTTCTCGCCGCGGAACCCGGCGACGGCGTCGGCCACCATCCGCACGTACAGGTCGAAGCCGACCCCGGCGATGTGCCCGGACTGCTCGCCACCGAGCAGGTTGCCGGCGCCGCGGATCTCGAGGTCCTTGAGCGCCACCTGCATGCCGGCGCCGAGGTCGGTGTTCGCCGCGATCGTCTGCAGCCGGTCGTGCGCGGTCTCGGTGAGCGGGCGCTCGGGCGGGTACAGGAAGTAGGCGTAGGCGCGCTCACGGCCACGACCGACCCTGCCGCGCAGCTGGTGCAGCTGCGACAGCCCGAGCACCTCGGCACGCTCGACGATCAGCGTGTTCGCGTTCGAGATGTCCAGCCCGGTCTCGACGATCGTCGTGCACACGAGCACGTCGAACCGCTTCTCCCAGAAGTCGACGATCACCCGCTCGAGCTGGTGCTCGTTCATCTTCCCGTGCGCCACCTCGACGCGCGCGTCCGGCACCAGCTCCCGCAGCCGCGCGGCGGCCTTCTCGATCGACTCGACCCGGTTGTGCACGTAGAACACCTGGCCCTCGCGCAGCAGCTCGCGCCGGATCGCGGCGGCGATCTGCTTCTCCGAGTACGGGCCGACGAACGTCAGCACCGGGTGTCGCTCCTCCGGCGGGGTCGCGAGCGTCGACATCTCGCGGATGCCGGTCACCGCCATCTCGAGCGTGCGCGGGATCGGGGTCGCGCTCATCGAGAGCACGTCCACCTCGGCGCGCAGCTGCTTGAGCGTCTCCTTGTGCTCGACGCCGAACCGCTGCTCCTCGTCGACGACGACCAGCCCGAGGTCCTTGAAGTGCACCTCGCCGGTGATCAGCCGGTGCGTGCCGATGACGACGTCGACCGTGCCGTCCCGCACGCCGTCGCGCACCTCCTGGGCCTCCTTGTCGGTCTGGAACCGCGACAGCGCCTTGACGACCACCGGGAAGCCCGAGTACCGCTCCGTGAAGGTGTCGAGGTGCTGCTGCACCAGCAGCGTCGTCGGCACCAGCACCGCGACCTGCTTGCCGTCCTGCACGGCCTTGAACGCCGCGCGCACCGCGATCTCGGTCTTGCCGTAGCCGACGTCGCCGCAGATCAGCCGGTCCATCGGGACCGGCTTCTCCATGTCGGCCTTGACCTCCTGGATCGTGGCGAGCTGGTCCGGCGTCTCGACGAACGCGAACGCGTCCTCGAGCTCGGCCTGCCAGGGCGTGTCCGGCCCGAACGCGTGACCCTTGGTCGCCATCCGCGCGGCGTAGAGCCGGATCAGCTCGGCGGCGATCTCCTTGACCGCCTTGCGCGCACGGCCCTTGGTCTTCGCCCAGTCCGCGCCGCCCATCCGGTTGAGCGACGGCGCCTCGCCACCTGTGTACTTGGTGACCTGGTCCAGCGACTCCGTCGGCACGAACAGCCGGTCGCCGGGCTGGCCGCGCTTGCTCGGCGCGTACTCGATGACCAGGTACTCGCGGCTCGCCGCGGCCGCTCCGGTGCCCACGGTGCGCTGCACGAGCTCGACGAAGCGGCCGACGCCGTGCTGCTCGTGCACGACGTAGTCGCCGGCCTTGAGCGCCAGCGGGTCGACGACGTTGCGACGGCGCGAGGGCAGCGTGCGCATGTCGCGCGTCGAGGTGCCGGCGCGGCCGGTGAGGTCGGCCTCGGTGAACACCGCCAGCCGCAGCGGCTCGGAGACGAACCCCTTGCCGACCCTCGCCGTCGTCACGAGCACGATGCCGGCGGGCGGCAGCTGCGGGTCCTCGCCCTCGCGCGCGTCGCCGCCCGCGGGCTCGAGGTCAGCGACCAGACGCGCGGGCACGTCCGCGGCGAGCAGCTGCTCGACCATCCGTCGCGCCGGGCCCGCGCCCTCGGTGACCAGCACGAGCCGCCAGCCGGCGGAGGTGAGGTCACGCAGGTCCGCGACCGCGCGCTCGATGTCGCCGCGGTAGCCGACGACGTCGCGCGAGGCGATCGTCACCGACGCCGCGGGGTCGCCGTCGGCCCAGGTGACGTCGTCGCCTGCGCCCGCGGCGCCGTCGGCGACCTCGTCGCCGGCCTCCCGGGCGATCTCGGCGAGCTCGGCGTCGGCCTCGAAGGCGCCCAGCGTCCACCAGCCCAGGCCGCGGCGGGCCGCGACGTCGCGCGTCGCCGCGAGCGTCGCGAACGAGGCCTGGGACAGGTCGAGCGGGGTCTGCGCGCCGGCGGCGGCCGAGGTCCACGCGGCCTCGAGGAACTCCTGCGTCGTCGCCACCAGGTCGTGCGCGCGCCGGCGCAGCCGCTCCGGGTCGTCGAGCACCAGCAGCGAGTCGGCGGGCACCAGCTCGAGCACCGGGACCATCTCGTCGACGAGCACCGGGGCGAGCGACTCCATGCCGTCGACCGCGATGCCCTCCGCGAGCTTCTCGAGCATGTCGGCGGCGCCGGGCAGCCGCTCGACGAGGGCCGCGGCACGCTCCCGCACCCTGTCGGTCAGCAGGATCTCGCGGCACGGCGGCGCCCACACGCCGTCCTGCGCGATCTCCAGCGAGCGCTGGTCAGCGGCCGAGAACCACCGGATCTCCTCGACCTCGTCGCCCCAGAACTCGATGCGCTGCGGGTGCGCCTCGGTCGGTGCGAAGACGTCGAGCAGCCCGCCGCGCACGGCGAACTCGCCGCGGCGCGTCACCATGTCGACGCGCGTGTAGGCCGCGTCGACCAGGCCCTGCACGACGTCGTCCATCGAGGCGGTGTCCCCCGTGCGCAGGGCGACCGGCTCGAGGTCGCCGAGCCCCGCGACGACCGGCTGCAGCAGCGCCCGCACCGGCATCGTGAGCACGCGGATCGGGCGGGTCGAGCTCGCGGCACCCTGCTCGCCGTCGCCGTGGGCGTGCGCGAGCCTGCGCAGCACCGCGATGCGGCGGGCCACGGTGTCGGAGCGCGGCGAGAGCCGCTCGTGGGGCAGCGTCTCCCAGGCCGGGAAGGTCGCGACGTCGTCGGCGGGCAGGTAGCCGCGCAGCGCCTCGGCGCGCTCCTCGGCCTCGCGACCGGTCGCCGTCACGACGACCAGCGGGCGGTTGCCGCGGGTCGCCAGCTCGGCGAGGACGGCGGGCCGCACGCCGACGGAGGCGGCGATGTCGAGGGCGCCGCGCGCGGGCACGGCCTCGACCAGCTCGGCGAGGCCGGGGTCGTGGCGGAGCGCGGGCAGCAGGGCGGTCAGCGTGGGCATGAGCTCCTCGGTTCGGCCGGTGGGCAGCACGACGAGCCCACATCCGCCGGTCGCAGGGGGTGCGCGGCAGACGGCTGCGGGTAGGGCGTCAAGTCTACGGGGTCGCCGACGACGGACCCGGTGGCACGGGTCACGTCGGCCCACCCGGCGGGTGCGGGCTCAGCGCGGGGCGTGCAGCCGGTCCTGGGCGAGCACCAGGCCGTTCTCGACGAGGTCGCGCACGCCGTCGGCCGCCTCCTCGAGGATGACGGCGAGATCGGCCCGCTCGGCGACCGCGAAGTCGCGCAGCACGTAGTCCGCCGGGTCCTGGCGGCCGGGCGGGCGGCCGATGCCGACACGCAGCCGCATGTAGTCGCGCGAGCCGATCGCAGCGCTGATCGACTTGAGCCCGTTGTGACCGCCCTCGCCGCCGCCGCGCTTGAGGCGGAGCGTGCCGAACGGCAGGTCGAGCTCGTCGTGCACGACGACCAGGCGCTCGACCGGGATGTCGTAGAAGCGCAGCAGGGCGGCGACCGGGCCGCCCGAGAGGTTCATGTAGGTGCTGGGCCGCGCGAGCACGACCCGCGGCCCGGGCGCGCCGCCCGGCCCGACGCCCAGCCGGCCGTCGAGCACCTGGGCGCGCGCCTTGTGGTTGACGAACCCGCCCGGGACGTCCCGGGCGAGCACGTCGAGCACCATGTGGCCGACGTTGTGACGGTTGCCCGCGTACGCCGGGCCCGGGTTCCCGAGCCCGACGACGAGGTGTGCACCGTCGGCCATGGACGAGACCCGGGTCAGGACTCGTCGGAGCCGGACTCCGAGCCGTCGTTCTCCGCAGCGGCCTCGCCGGCCTCGCCCGCCGAGGCGCCCGCGGCGGCGGAGGCCTCGTCGGCCTCGAGGTCGTCGGCGCTCGCGCGCGGGACCGTGATCGAGACGACGACGGTGTCGCCGTCGGTCTCGAGCTCGACGCCGTCGGGCAGCGGCACCGAGGCGGCGCGGACGTCGTCGGCCTCGGTGAGGCCCTCGATCGAGACGGTGAGCGCCTCCGGGATGTGCGTGGCCTCGGCGCGCACCGACAGGGTCTGCGACTCGACCGTGTGGATCGTGCCGGGCGCGGACTCGCCCTCGACGTGGACGGGGATGTCGACGACGACCTTCTCGCCGCGACGCACGATGACGAGGTCGACGTGGTCGATGGTGCGCTTCACCGGGTCGCGCTGCACGTCCTTGGTGAGCGCGAGCTCCGAGCGGCCGTCGAACTCGAGCGTGAGCAGCGCGTTCGCGTTGCCCTTGAGCGCGAGGAACGTGTCGTGGCCCGGGAGCGCGAGGTGGATCGGGTCGGAGCCGTGCCCGTAGAGGACCGCGGGGATCTGGCCCGCGCGGCGGGTGCGGCGGGCGGCGCCCTTGCCGAACTCGGTGCGGACGGTGGCGGCGAGCGTGGTGTTGTCAGCCATGGGAGTGCGCTTTCGTCGTGGGGAGAACGGGTGCTCCTCGACGCGGGACACCGGGCGGACAGCGCTCACGCGAGCGCCCCACCACGTCGATCACGGACTGTCGGTGCGTAGGATCACGCGGCGGCCGAGTGGCACGGCCGTCCGACGTCCCTCGCCGAGGCAACGCGGGCCAGCATACCCGAGGTCGGAGCCCTGGACGGAGCCCGGGGACGGGCCGTAGCGTCGAGCAGGTGCACGAGGTGAGGTCGTGAGCCCGGGGGCCGGTGCGGACGTCGTCGTCGTCGGGGCGGGGCCGACCGGTCTGTTGCTCGCCGGCGACCTGGCCGAGGCCGGTGCGGACGTGCTGGTGCTCGAGAAGCGGTTCGGGCGCTCGAACCTCACACGCGCGTTCGCGGTGCACGCGCGCACCCTGGAGCACCTGCGGGTCCGCGGCCTCGCCGAGGCCCTCGTCGCCACCGGCCAGCCCGTGGACCGCCTCCAGCTCTTCGGGAGCGCGACCCTCCCGCTCACGGGTCTCGACAGCCCGTTCCCGTTCGTGCTCGTGACGCCGCAGCACCACGTCGAACGCCTGCTGCTCGAGCGTGCGCTCGACCACGGTGCCCGCCTCGTCGAGGGCGTCACCGTGACCGATCTCACGCAGGACGACGACGGCGTCCGGCTGAGCGGCGTCGACCAGGACGGCGGCACCACGGTCACCGAGGCGGCCTACGTCGTCGGCACCGACGGGCACCGATCGCGCGTGCGGGACGCGCTCGGCCTCGACTTCCCGGGCGAGTCGGTGATCCGGTCGCTCGTGCTCGCCGACGTCCGGCTCGGGTCCCCGCCGCCCGACGTGCTGACCGCACGCGGCAACCAGGAGGGCTTCGTGTTCGTCGCCCCCTTCGGCGACGGCTGGTACCGCGTCATCGCCCGCGACGCCCGCCGCGAGCCCGACGTCGACGAACCGGTCTCGCTCGCGGAGGTCCGTGACGTCGTCCAACGCGTGCTCGGCACCGACCTCGGGATGGGCGAGACGCGCTGGACGTCACGCTTCCACAGCGACGAGCGGCAGGTCCGCCGCTACCGCGTCGGGAGGGCGCTGCTCGCCGGCGACGCCGCGCACGTGCACTCCCCCGCCGGCGGCATGGGGATGAACACCGGCCTGCAGGACGCCGCCAACCTCTCGTGGAAGCTCGCGGCCGTGCTCGACGGGCGCGCCCGCGACGACCTGCTCGACACCTACCACGACGAGCGGCAGCCGATCGGTGCGCAGGTGCTGCGGGTCAGTGGCGGCCTCATCCGCGCGGCGCTGCGCCGCGACCCCGTCACCAGGGCGATGCGCGACGTCGCGATCCGGACGGCGACCTCCCTGCCGAGGGTCCGGGCCGCGCTCGTCGGCCGGGTCAGCGGCGTCGGGCTGCGCTACCCGGCGCCCGCGGGCAGCCATCGGGCGGTCGGGTCCCGCGCGCACCGCGGCGGCACCGACCTGCCGCTGTCGCCGGCGCGGTTCGTGCTCGCCGCGCCGCAGCGGCTGCTCGCCGCTCACCATCCCGCCGCCGTCGTGCGGACGGTCGAGACCGACCCCGCCGCGCCCGCCGTCCTCGTGCGACCCGACGGCTACCTCGCCTGGCAGCAGGACCCCGGCGGGGACGACGCGGCCGGGCTCGCCCGTGCGGCGGCCCGGTGGGGTGCCGTCGCGCCCGGGCAGCGACCGCCGGGGTCCGCGCCGCGCTGAGCGACGCCGGACCGGTCGGGTGGGGCACGCTCAGCCCGCGAACGACCAGGTGACCCGCACCGAGGCCGAGACCGCCTGGACGCCCGGCTCGACCGGCAGCGACGCGAGCGCCATCTCCGCGCCTGCCTTGAGGGCGCGGGGCAGCACGGGGCCGCCGCTGGGCTCCTCGACCACCGCGACCACCTGACCGAGGACGCGGCCGGCCCTCGCGGCGTAGCGCTGCGCGGCGGCCAGCGCCTCGTCGAACGCCGCGTCGCGCGCCTGCGCGAGGGCCGACGTCGCGTCGGAGACGGCGAACGACAGGCCGTTCATCTGCGCGACCGGACCCGCGGCCGCGAGCGCGGCGTGCACGAGCTCGCCGGCCGTGGCGGTGTCGCGCAGCGTCACCTGCAGCCCGAGGCGCACGTGCACGGTGGTGCCGACGACGGCCCCGCTGTCGTCGGTGCGGTCCTGCCGCCAGATCGAGGTCTGCGCCGTCCGCATGTCCGGCCGCTCGACGCCGCGCGACAGCAGCGCGGCGCGCATCTCCTCCAGCGCGGCCTCGGCAGCGCGGAGCGCGGTCGAGACGTCGTCGTCGCGCACATCGACGCCCATGTCGGCGACGACGATGTCCGGCTCGACGTCGACCGACGCCGAACCCGTGACGGTGACGCCCTCGTGACCGTGCATGGCTGCTCCCTCGTGGTGCCTAGGAGTTCCCGTCGAACAGGCTGGTGACCGAGCCGTCGTCGAACACCTCGCGGATCGCGCGCGCGATCAGCGGTGCGATCGACAGCACCGTCAGGGTGGGGAACTGCTTCTCCTGCGGGATCGGCAGCGTGTCGGTCACGACGACCTCGCGCGCCCCGCACTCCTGCAGCCGCGAGGACGCCGGGTCGGAGAGCACGCCGTGGGTCGCGACGACGACGACCGAGCTGGCGCCGTCGGCCAGCAGCACCTTGACCGCCTCGGCGATCGTGCCGCCGGTGTCGATGAGGTCGTCGACGAGCACGCACTCGCGGCCCTCGACCTCGCCGACCACGCGGTTGGCCTTGGCCTGGTTGGGGCGGGAGATGTCGCGGGTCTTGTGGACGAACGCCAGCGGGCAGCCGCCGAGCTTGGCGGCCCACTGCTCGGCGACCCGGATGCGGCCGGCGTCGGGCGAGACGACCGTGACGTTGTCGAGGTCGACCCGCGAGCGCACGTAGTCGGTGAGGATCGGCATCGCCCACAGGTGGTCGACCGGGCCGTCGAAGAAGCCCTGCGTCTGCGCGGCGTGCAGGTCGACGCTCATCAGCCGGTCGGCACCCGCGGTGGCGAACATGTCGGCCATCAGGCGTGCCGAGATCGGCTCGCGGCCGCGGTGCTTCTTGTCCTGCCGCGCGTAGCCGTAGAACGGCAGCACCGCGGTGATCGAGTTGACCGACGCCCGCTTGAGCGCGTCGACCATGAGCAGCTGCTCCATGATCCACTGGTTGATCGGCGCGGTGTGGGACTGCAGCACGAACGCCTCGGCACCGCGGACGCTCTCGGCGTAGCGCACGTAGATCTCGCCGTTCGCGAAGTCGTACGCCGTCGTCGGCACGACGTCGATGCCGAGCTCGGCGGCGACGTCGTGCGCGAGCTGCGGGTGCGCGCGGCCGCTGACGAGGACGAGACGCTTCTCGCCGAGGTTGGTGATACCGGTGCTCATGAGGGGTCCCCGTCGGTCGGCTCCGCGTCGCCCGTCGGTGCGGGCGGCTGCTCGTCTGTCGGCTGCGCGGCAGCGGCGGCGCGGGCCGCGGCGCTGTCCGGGAACCGGCTCGCCACCCAGCCCTCGATGTTGCGCTGGGAGCCGGTGGTCACCGCCAGCGCACCCGGTGGCACGTCGCGGCGCAGGACGGCGCCGGCGCCGGTGTAGGCGCCGTCGCCCACCGTGACCGGGGCGACCATCATCGTGTCGCCACCGATCCGTACGTAGGAGCCGATCGTCGTGCGGTGCTTGTTCGTGCCGTCGTAGTTCAGGGTGACGCTCGCGGCACCGACGTTGGTGTGCTCGCCGATCGTCGCGTCACCGATGTAGGACAGGTGCGGCACCTTGGACCCGGCGCCGATCTCGGCGTTCTTGGTCTCGACGTAGGCGCCGATCTTGCCCTGGGCGCCGAGCACGGTGCCGGGCCGCAGGTAGGAGAACGGTCCGACGCTGGCGCCGGCGCCGACGATCGCCAGGCTGCCGTGGGTGCGGGCGACGGTCGCGCCCTCCCCCACCTCGACGTCGGTCAGCGTGGTGTCCGGGCCGATGACAGCGCCGGTCGCCACCGTGGTGGCACCGTGCAGCTGGGTGCCGGGCAGCAGCGTGACGTCGGGCGCGAGCTCGACCTCGACGTCGACCCACGTGGTCGCGGGGTCGACGACCGTGACGCCCTCGAGCATCCAGCGGGTCAGCGTGCGGCGGTTGAGCTCGGCGCCGAGCGTCGCCAGCTGGGTGCGGTCGTTGACGCCCTCGACGACGATCGAGTCCTCCGCGACGAGGGCGGCGACGCGGCGACCCGCGCGGCGCGCGAGCGCGAGCACGTCGGTCAGGTAGACCTCGCCCTGCGCGTTGTCGCGGTCGACGCCGCTGAGCCCCTCGCGCAGCGCGGCCCCGTCGAAGACGTACACCGAGGCGTTGATCTCGTTGATCGCGAGCTGCTCGGGGGTGGCGTCCTTGTGCTCGACGACGCCGGTGACCTCGCCGTCCGGGCCGCGCACGACGCGGCCGTAGCCGGTCGGGTCCTCGACGAGCGTGGACAGCGCGGTCACCGCGTTGCCGTCGGCCTCGTGGGCCTCCAGCAGCGCGGCCAGCGTGCCAGCGTCGAGCAGTGGCACGTCCCCGGCGAGCACGACGACGGCGCCCTCGCAGGGCGCGCCGGTCGCGGCCTCCAGCGCCTCGAGGGCGCACTGCACGGCGCGGCCGGTGCCCGGGACGTCGTCCTGGTCGGCGATCAGCGCGGCCGGGTCCACCTCGGCGACGTGGGCGGCGACCGCCTCGCGCTCGTGGCGCACGACCGTGACGAGGTGCGCGGGGTCGAGGGCGCGCGCGGTGGCGAGCACGTGACCCAGCAGGGTGCGGCCGCCGATGCGGTGGAGGACCTTCGGCGTCGCGGACTTCATCCGGGTACCGGCGCCCGCGGCGAGGACGATGACGGCGGCGGGGCTGGTCACCGGGCCACTGTAACGCGGCGCTCGTGACGCCCGAGCACGCTCCGCCCCCAGGATTCGAACCTGGACCGCACGGCTCCAAAGGCCGGAGTGCTGCCGTTACACCAGGGCGGATGGCGGGGGTCAGTCTGCCAGGAACGGCGTCGGGGCGCCGCGCCCCGGGCGTCGACGCGCCTCGCACCGGCCGGCACGTCGCGGTGTGCGCACGGCTCGCCCGCCGGGTGTCGCAGCCGCTGGTTATCGTCGCGGCGTGACCGAGAGCACACAGGGTGGTCTGGACCACCTCGACCACCTCGACCACCTCGCAGCGCTCGCGGACCGCCAGGACGCGTTCCTGCGCACGGTCGAGGTGGCCGACCCGACGGTGCGCGTGCCCTGGTGCGGCCGCTGGCGCGTGAGCAACCTCGTCGTCCACCTGGCGCGGGTGCACCACTGGGCGGCGGCCCAGGCACGACGGCGTCGCGAGACGCCGCTCGGTCGCGGCCCCTTCGACCTGCCGGTGCTCTACGCCGAGTGCGCGGCGGAGCTGCGCGCCACGCTCGCCGAGCTCGACCCCGACGCACGCGCCTGGACGCTGCTCGACGACGGGGTGCCGCGCGAGCAGCAGCGCGGCACCGTGCGGTTCTGGCACCGGCGGCAGGCGCTGGAGACGCTCGTGCACCTGTGGGACCTGCGCACCGCGCTCGGCGAGCCGTACGAGCCCGGCCCCGAGGCCTGGCTCGACTGCCTCGACGAGGTCGCGACCGTCATGCACCCGCGCCAGGTCCGGCTGGGCCGCGTGGCCGCGCCGCCGGTGCGCGTGACCGCGGTCCCCGACGAGACCGGGGCCGAGGTGCCCTTCCTCGCGGCCGACGACGCGACGGGCAGCTGCGTGCTCGCCGGTCCCGCGCGCGACCTGGCGCTGCTCGTCTGGGGCCGCGCCGACCTGGACTCCCCCGCGCTGCGCGTCACCGGCGACCCCGACTCGCTCGCCACGGTGCTCTCCGCCGGTCTGACGCCCTGACGGCTGCCGCACGGCCCGCGCGCGCGACGGGCGGGGCGGGGCCGGTGGTGCGCTGCGGCATGATGGCGGCGTGAGCGAGACCCCCCGACGGCACCGGATGACCGGGCAGCAGCGCCGTGAGCAGCTGCTGACGATCGGCCGCTCGCTCTTCGCCGAGAAGGGCTTCGACGCGACGAGCGTCGAGGAGATCGCGGCGCGCGCGAAGGTGTCCAAGCCGGTCGTGTACGAGCACTTCGGCGGCAAGGAGGGCCTCTACGCCGTCATCGTCGACCGTGAGGTCGACGCGCTGCTCGGTTCGCTCTCGGCCGCCCTGTCGCGCGGCGGGCACCCCAAGGTGACGGTCGAGGCGGCGGCGTTCGCGCTGCTGGACTACATCGAGGAGAACACCGACGGCTTCCGGATCCTCGTGCGGGACTCCCCCGTCGCACAGGCCACCGGCACCTTCTCGTCCCTCATCGGCGACGTCGCCAGCCAGGTCGAGCACATCCTCGCCGCGCAGTTCACGCGGCAGGGGTTCGACGCCGAGCACGCGCCGATGTACGCCCAGATGCTCGTCGGGATGATCGCGCTGACGGGGCAGTGGTGGCTCGAGGCGCGCTCGCCCGGCAAGGCTGAGGTCGCGGCGCACCTCGTCAACCTCGCGTGGAACGGGCTGCGCGGCATCGAGCCGGACCCACAGCTGTCCCGAGCGTGGCGCACCCGCACCGACCCGCAGGACTGAGCACCCGGCGGCGGGGGCGCGACCTCAGGCCAGGTGCCGACCCGCGACCCAGGCCCGCGCGGCCTCGGCGGCGAGCACCGGGCAGCCGGCGAGCGCGGCCTCCAGGTCCGGCACGAGCACCGACATGGCGCCCGCGGTCCAGTCGCTCGCGACGACCGCGCGGCCGTCCCACCAGAACGAGGTGTAGGGCCGGCCGTCGAGGAGCATGTCGTAGCGGTGCGCGAGCTCGACGCCGTCGGCGCCCGGCAGCGTGACCTCCTCGGGGACCCGCGCGACCAGCTGGGCGTCGTGCACCTCGCGGTCGCCGTGCTCGTCGACCTGGCGGAACGCCACCCGGTCGCCACCGCGGCTCGCCAGGTCGCACAGCACACGCCACCCGAGGTAGGAGGGCACCACGTCGCCGTCGAGGACGGCGCCGTCGAGCACCACCCGGCCGTCCTCGCGGACGCCCGTGGTCACCGTGCCCGACAGCGTCTCCACGAAGCGGAACGACGTCCAGGCCGTCGGCTCCGCCCCGAGCGCGGTCACCTGCTCGGCCCGGTAGACCTGGCCGTCGTCGAGCCGGAACGCCACGAACGTCGCCAGCTCCTCGGCCCTGCTGTCGCGCAGCAGCACCCCCGTCTGCTCGTCACCGTCGTAGAACGCCTCGCTGACCAGCCCCATGGCTCCACCATGCCTCCTCCGCCCGCCGCCACGCCACCGGCCGCGCGGGGGTCCGGCACCGGTGCGTCCCGTACCCTCACCCCCATGGAGGACGAGGTCGACAGGATCGTCGCCGCCTGGCGCAGGGAGCGGCCGGACCTCGACCCCGAGCCGCTGCACGTCTTCTCGCGCATCTCGCGTCTGGCCCGGCACCTCGAGCTCGCCCGCCGCGCCGCGTTCGCCTCGCGCGGCCTGGAGCCGTGGGCGTTCGACGTGCTCTCGGCGCTGCGGCGCGCCGGGGCGCCCTACGAGCTGACGCCGGGCGTGCTGATGTCGCAGACGCTGGTGTCCTCCGGGACGATGACCAACCGCATCGACCGGCTGGTCGCGGCCGGGCTGGTCGAGCGGCACGGCGACCCGAAGGACCGGCGCGTCGTCGTCGTCCGGCTCACCGCGCCGGGCGCGGAGGCGGTCGACGCGGCGATGTCGGACCTGCTGGACCGCGAGAGCACGCTGCTGGCCGACCTCGACGGCGGCACCCGCGCCGCCCTGACCGACGCCCTGCGCACGCTCATGGAGCCGTTCGACCGCTCCTGAGCCGTGGGCGCCCGGCCCTGCGTCTCAGTCGTCGTCGCCGCGCACGTGCTCGAGCAGCCGGGCCCCCTGCACCGGCCCGGTCACGACCAGCACCTCCGAGGCCACCTCTGCCGCGGTGACCGCCTCGGCGATCCGCGCCGCGTCGCCCGGTCCGCTCGCGAGCGCCGCCACGGTCGGGCCGCTGCCGGACACGATCGTGCCCAGCGCGGGCGTCCCGGCCATCACCTCGAGCACGTCACCGAGGTCGGGGCGCAGCTCGAGCGCGGCCTGCTGGAGGTCGTTGACGAGGTGCCGCGCGAGCGTGCGAGGGTCGGCGGCGACCAGTGCGCTCATGAGGTCCGGGTCGAGCACGGGTGACGGCACCGGGTCCGGGTGCAGCGCGTCCCAGGCACGGAAGACCGACGGCGTCGACAGCCCGCGGTCCGACAGCGCCAGCACCCACGCGAACCGTCCGCGCGCCAGCGCCGGGGTCAGCACGTCACCACGCCCGACGCCGACGGCGGTGTGCCCCGTGAGCGCGAACGGCACGTCGGCGCCGAGCTCGGCGGCCAGCTCGCCCAGCTCCTCGCGCGCGAGCCCGGTGCCCCAGAGCAGGTCGCAGGCGAGCAGCGTCGCGGCTGCGTCGGCCGAGCCGCCGCCCATCCCGCCGGCTGTGGGTACGCCCTTGGTGACGTGCAGTCGGACGCCGGTGTCGGTGCCGGTGGCGTCGGCGAGCAGCTTCGCCGCCCGCCACGCCAGGTTGGAACGGTCCGTGGGCACCTGCGCGGCGTGCCGGCCGGTGACCGTCACGGAGATGTCGGGGGCCGGCTCGGCCACGACGTCCTCGTACAGGCTCACGGCCTGGAACACGGTCGCCAGCGGGTGGTAGCCGTCCGGGCGGGGCGAGCCGACGCGCAGCGCGATGTTGATCTTGCCCGGCGCGCGCACGTGCACGGCGTGCGGCGGGTGGCTCACGCCTCGCTCCCCGCCTCGGCCGCGGCGGCCTCCGCGATCGCGGCGAACGCGGTGATGTCGAGGCGCTCGCCCCGCAGCGTGGGGTCGATGCCCGCGGCGCGCAGCACACGCTCGGCGCGGTCCGCGGACCCCGCCCACCCGGCGAGGGCCGCCCGCAGCGTCTTGCGCCGCTGCGCGAACGCCGCGTCGACGACGGCGAACGTCGCCTCGCGCGTGGCGGTCGTCGTCGGGGGCTGCCGGCGGTCGAGCCGCACGAGCGCGGAGTCGACGTTCGGCACCGGCCAGAACACCGACCGGCCGACCGATCCGGCACGCCGCGCGTCGGCGTACCAGGCCGCCTTCGCCGACGGCACGCCGTACGTGCGCGAGCCGGGCGGCGCGACCAGCCGGTCGGCGACCTCGGCCTGCACCATGACGAGCGCCGACGTCACCGACGGCAGCACCTGCAGCACGTGCAGCAGCACCGGGACGGCGACGTTGTAGGGAAGGTTGGCGACCAGCCGGGTGGGGTGCCCGACCCGGTCGAGGACGCCGGTGAGGTCCATCGCGTCGGCGTGGACCACCGCGAGCCGTGGCGCGACCTCGGGCGCCACGCGGGCGACCGTGCCCGGCAGCGCCGTCGCGAGCCGCTCGTCGATCTCGACGGCCACGACGTCGGCGCCGGTGGCCAGCAGGCCGAGCGTCAGCGACCCCAGCCCGGGGCCGATCTCGAGGACGTGGTCCTCGGCGGCCACGCCGGCCGCGCGGACGATGCGGCGGATCGTCCCGCCGTCGATGACGAAGTTCTGGCCGAGCGCCTTGGTGGGGCGCACCCCGAGGTGCTCGGCGAGCGTGCGCACGTCCACGGGCGTGAGGAGGCCCTGTGCGGCCTCACCCGGGTGCTCGTGGGTCACCGGGTGAGCCTCCCACATCCGTGGGCCGCGGCGGTGGCACCGCCACCGCCGCGGCGCACGCGGCTGCGGGTCCGGCCGGTCAGCGCAGCCCGAGCTTCGCCGAGCACGCAGGCCACTGGCCCCAGCCCGACCGCGCCTGCAGGATCTGGGCGCGCTGGGTCTGCTCGGCGGCGCTGGCCTCCGACGGCAGCCCGGTGCCGCCGACCGCCTGCCAGGTCGGCAGCGAGAACTGGTACAGGCCGTAGTAGCCGTTGCCGGTGTTCGTGGTCGGGTTGCCGCCGGACTCGCACTGCGCGAGCGCGGCCCACACGTCACCCGAGACGGCGCCACCGCCGCCACCGCCGCTGCTGGAGCTGCTGGAGCTGCTGGAGCCGCTGCTCGTGGTCGTGGGCCTCGGCGTGGGGGCCGGGCGCTGCGCGGTGCCGTACTCGACGACGCGGTCCTGGGGCTGACGGGTCACCTCGACGCGGACGAGCTGGCTGGAGGCCACCTCGCCGTCCACGGTGTACTCGAGGTAGGTATAGGTGCGCGCACCCTCGCGACCCTCGTCGACGACGCGGCGCTCGCCCTTGTAGAGGTCGTCGGTACCGCGCTCGACGGTCTCGAACGGCAGCGCCTCGGTGCGGGTGGTCTCCTCGCTCGCGACGCGGGTGACGGTCACCACCGGCTGGCCGTCGGCCCCGGTCGTCACGGTCACGGTGTCGTGCTCGCCGACCTCGATCTCGGCGCGCAGCAGCGCGGTGCTGAGGTCCGCGACGCCGTCGACCTCGAGCGAGCGGCTCTCGCCGTCGACGACGAAGGTGACCGGGCCGTGCGCGACCAGCGGCATGTCGAGAGCGAGGCGGCCCTCGCTGCGCGACGCCGTCATCACGGCCTCGCGGCCGCTCGCGGCGACCTCGGCGAGGGTCTGGGCGGCGGTGTCGCCGATCGTCCAGACGACGGTCGAGCGACCGTCGACCTCGACCTCGACCTGCTCGGCGGTGCGCACGACGATCTCGGCGCCGTCGGCGAGGGGCTCGTCGACGCCGGGCACCACGAGGTCGTGCTCGCCGACCTCGATGCCCTCGGCGGCGAGCACGCTGCCGACGCTGCCGGCGAAGGTGCCGACGTCGACGGTGCTGCCGTCGAGGTCGATCTGGACGTCCTTGTGGGCGGCGCCGGCGGCGACCGCGCCGCCGAGCGCGAGCGCGGCGGCGACACCGAGCGCGGCCAGCGCGCGGCGGCGCGGCGCCCGGTGCTTCTCGTCGGGCGTCTCGGTCTCGGCGGGCGGGTCGACGACCTCGGTCGCGTCGGTGGGGGTCTCCTCGACGGCGGGCGGGTCGACGACGGCGGTCTCGTCCTGGCGCGGGTCAGGTGTGTTCACGTCTGGGGTCCTGGCGATCACGCGAGACTCCCTGGTGACGGTCTCGCTGCGGTGCAGCGCGGGCAGGTACGACGACCTCGGCTCGCCGCGCTGGGCTCATGGGCCGCTCGCCACCGTAACCGAATCGTGATCTCCCGCCAAGCGTGGGTGGGAGACCTCACTGTGCCCGTGAAGGACCTGTGAGGGTGCGGACCGCCCCCCGGCTAGTACCACCCGACCGACTGGCTGTGCGCCCACGCGCCGCAGGGTGAGCCGTACCGGCCCTTGATGTAGCTGAGGCCCCAGGCGATCTGGGTGGCGGGGTTGGTGCGCCAGTCGGCACCCGCGGTGGCCATCTTGGAGCCGGGCAGCGCCTGCGGGATGCCGTACGCCCCCGAGCTGGGGTTCTGCGCGTAGGGGTTCCAGTTGCTCTCGCGCTGCCAGAGCCGGTCGAGGCAGCTCCACTGGTCGGAGCCCCAGCCGTAGGCCGCGAGCATCTCCTGCGCGATCGCGCGCGGGTTGCCGCCGGAGTAGGTGACCGGCTGCGGGGTGGAACCGCCGGAGCCGGAGGAGCCCGAGCCGGAGGAGCCCGAGGAGCCGGCGGAGACCGTCCCGGTGCCGACGAGGACGACCTCGTCGACGGGCTGGGCCGCGACCACCGAGGTCAGCTGCTGGCGGTCGAGGACCTCGCCGTCGGCGTAGGTGGTCCGGTAGGTCGTGACGCGGGAGCCCTCGACGCCCTCGGTCTCGACGCGCGTGGTGCCGCTCGGCAGCTGCGACGTCTTGCGCTCGACGGTCCTGAACGGCAGCTCCTCGACCTCGGTCTCGATGTGCGTGCCGACGCGCTCGACGACGATCTCGGCGCCGTCGGCCGGCGGCTCGCCCATCGGGGCGGACACCACGTCGTCGAGCTCGACCACGATGCCGGCGTCGACGAGGGCGTCGGCGAGGATCGTCGTGCTCGTGGTCGTGAGGTCGACCGTGCGGCCGTCGACGGTCACGGTGAAGTCGACCGCCTCGCCCGCCTCCAGGATGAGCGGCTCGCGGACCATGTCGCCGCGCGAGACCTGCGCCCAGACGTCCTCGCGACCGGCGAGGCCGGCCACGTCGGCGCGTGCGTCCTCGGCGGACGGCGACGCGCCGCCGAGACCGGCGAACGACAGCGAGCCCACGAGCGCGAGCACCAGCACCGCCACGCCGAGGGCGTAGCGCACGGGACGGGGCAGCTGCACCGCGGGCGCGTCGGCGCGGTGGCTGCGCCGCTCGCGGCGGGACTCGGAGCGGTCGCTCGGGACGCTCCCGGGTTCGGAGGGCACTGGAGGGAGGTGTCCTTCGTCTCGGTCGAGGGAAGCCGGTCCACGCAGACCGACCTGGGCACCGTAACCGATCCGTGACCATCCTGGAAGCCGACGACCAGGCCTGTTCACAGGTCCTTCACAAGCTCACCAGGGGCCGTAGACCCGGGTCGCGTTGGCGTGCAGCCGGGCGCACAGCCCCGCCAGGTCGTCGCCGCGGACCTCGGCCAGCCGCCGGACCGTGAGCGGCAGCAGGTACGGCGCGTTCGGCGCACCGCGGTGCGGCGCGGGCGTGAGGTAGGGCGCGTCGGTCTCGACCAGCAGCTGCTCGGCCGGCACGACGCGGGCCGCGGCACGCACGTCCTCGGCGCTCGCGAACGTCACCGGACCCGCGAACGACAGCAGGTAGCCGCGGGCGACGCACTCCGCGGCGATCTCGGCGTCGGCGGAGAAGCAGTGGAAGACCGTGACCTCGGGGGCGCCGTCGCGCGCCAGCACCTCCAGCACCTCGCGGTGGGCGTCGCGGTCGTGGATCTGCAGCGGGAGCCCGAGCTCCTTCGCGAGCGCCACGTGCGCGCGGAACGACTCCCGCTGCACCTGTCGGCCCCGCTCACCGGCGCGGAAGAAGTCCAGGCCGGTCTCGCCGATCGTGCGCACCCGCGGGTCCCTGGCCAGCTCGGCGACGACCGCGAGCGCGTCGTCCAGCGACGTCGCGTGCCGGTCGAGCGGCTGCGGCGGCAGACCGTCGGGCGCGACCTCGCGCACGCCGGCGTGCAGCACCGCCTCGTTCGGGTGGATCGCCACGCCCGCGACGACGCGCGGGTCCTCGTGCGCCCAGGCCACGCTCACGCGCGCGGAGTCGAGGTCGCAGCCGATCTGGACGACCGCCTCGACACCGACCGCCGCCGCACGGTCGAGCTGACCGGTCATGCCCGGGTCGGGCACACCGTCGTCGAGCACGTGCGGGATCGACTCCAGGTGGGTGTGGTCGTCGATGACCGGCACCGGCAACGGCTCCGGGTCCGGCGGCCACTCCCCTCGCCTGCGCGCCACGCTCACACCTTCCTCTCGACGACCGGGCCCGACGGCCCGTGCACCGGCACCACCCGCTGCGAGCGGGCCGGACGGCACCGCGCGGTCACTCCTCGACGTAGCGCGGGAACACCCCGGACGGCGCGGGCAGCGGCGTGCCGGGCGCGAGCGGCGTCGCGAGCGTCGCGAACGGCACCTCCTCGGCCAGGCCGAGCTGGGTGAGCAGCCGGCCGGCCGCCGTCGGCATCACGGGCTGCACGAGCGTCGCGACCGTCCGCACGACCTCGAGCGTCACGGACAGCACGGTCGCCATCCGCTCGGGGTCGCTCGTGCGGAGCACCCACGGCTGCTGCGCCGAGAAGTACCGGTTGGTCTCCCCCAGCACCGCCCAGAGGCCCTCGAGGTAGACGCTGATCTGCTGGCCGTCGATGTGCGTGCGGGACTCCTCGAGCAGCGGCTCGAGCCGGCCCAGCAGCGCACGGTCCTCCTGGGTGAGCTCGCCAGGCGTCGGCACGACGCCGCCGAGGTTCTTCGCGACCATGCTCAGCGAGCGCTGCGCGAGGTTGCCGAGCTCGTTGGCGAGGTCGGCGTTGATGCGGGTGACCACGGCCTCGTGGCTGTAGCTGCCGTCCTGGCCGTAGGTGAACTCCCGGCACAGGAAGTAGCGCATCTGGTCGAGCCCGTAGGTCTCGGCGAACGCGAGCGGGTCGATCGCCGTGCCGTCGGACTTGCTCATCTTCTTGCCGCGGTCGAACAGGAACCCGTGCGCGAACACACGCCTGGGCAGCTCGATGCCGGCGCTCATGAGGAACGCGGGCCAGTAGACGGCGTGGAACCGGATGATGTCCTTGCCGATGATGTGGACGTCGGCCGGCCAGTAGCGGCGGAACCGCTCGCTGTCGACGTCGGGGTAGCCGACACCGGTGAGGTAGTTGGTGAGCGCGTCGACCCACACGTACATGACGTGCGCCGGGTCGCCCGGCACGGGCACGCCCCAGTCGAACGTCGAGCGCGAGATCGACAGGTCGCGCAGCCCGGAGCGGACGAACGAGGCGACCTCGTTGCGGCGCACGTCGGGCCCGACGAACTCCGGGTGCTCCTCGTACAGCGCGAGCAGGCGGTCCTGGTACGCCGAGAGCCGGAAGAAGTAGCTGGGCTCCTCCGTCCACGACACCTCGGTGCCGGACGCCGACGCCACCCGGACGCCGTCCTCGCGCACCTCGGTCTCGTCCTCGGTGTAGTACGCCTCGTCGCGCACCGAGTACCAGCCGGAGTAGCTGCCGAGGTAGATGTCGCCATTGGCCTCCATCGCGCGCCAGATCGCCTGGCTGGCCTCGATGTGGTCGGGGTCGGTGGTCCGGATGAACCGGTCGAACGTGATCCCCAGGCCGCGCTGCATCGCCTCGAACTTGTCGGAGTTGCCGCGCGCGAACTCGGCCGGCTCCACACCCGCGCGCTGGGCGGCCTGCATCATCTTGATGCCGTGCTCGTCGGTGCCGGTGAGGAACCGGACGTCGTAGCCGTCGAGGCGCTTGAACCGCGCGAGCACGTCCGTCGAGACGTACTCGTACGCCGTGCCCATGTGCGGGTTCGCGTTGGGGTAGGCGATCGCGGTGGTGATGTAGAACGGCGGCCGCTCGCCGTCGGTGCCAGGTGAGGTCATGATGCGGCGAAGCCTACCGACGCGTCGTGGCTGGTGACGTCGCGCGGGCGCCCAGGCTCTCGATGCGGGCGTGCGCGCTGCTCAGGCGCGCACGTAGCGCAGGAACAGCATCGGGCCGCCCGGCAGCGCGTGCACCATCCGCATCGGCACCAGGCGCTGCGGGCCGTGCGCGATCCGCGCCGCGGTGCCCGAGACCAGCACCGGGCTGATCGTCAGGTCGAGCTCGTCGACGGCGTCCGCCGCGACGAGCGCACCGAGCAGCGTCGGCCCGCCCTCGCACAGCACCTGCGGCATCCCCCGGGCCGCGAGGTCGGCGACCGCGGCCGGCAGGTCGACCGAGCGCTCGCCGTGCACCAGCACGTCGGCGACCTGCGCGAGCGCCTCGCGCCGCGCGGCGGGGGCGGTCGCGTGCGTGACGACCAGCGGCCGCACCGGCGCCTCGGTGAACACCGCCGCGGTCGGGTCGAGGTCGAGCGCGTGCGACACGATCGCCAGCCGCGCGTGCGGCGGCAGGCCGTGCTCGACCCGCCAGCGCTGCGACTCCTCGTCGAGCGTGAGGCCGTCGTAGCCCTCGATGCGCACGGTGCCGGCACCGACCAGCACGGCGTCGGAGAGCCGCCGCAGCGTCGCGAACACCTGCTGGTCCCACTCGTCGTTGAGCGGCCCGGAGCGGCCGTCGAGCCACGCCGCGCCGTCGAGGCTGCTGACGAAGCTCACGCGCAGGTGCGGCCGCGCGCGGTCGGGCACCGCGTACCGCTCGATCAGGGTCTCGACGTCGAACACGCGATCACCCGTTCGACCGCGGGTCGTCGGTGGCCGTGTCGATGTTGTGCCGCAGGTAGGCGGGCTCGCGCAGCCCGAGCACCGCCTCGGTCATCCGCACCACGTCGACGGTCTCGCGCACCTGGTGCACGCGGAGAACGCGTGCACCGCGCTCGACGCACAGGGCGGCGGCCGCGAGCGAGCCCGGCAGCCGCTCGCCCTGCGGACGGTCGAGCGTCTCGCCGACGAAGTCCTTGTTCGACAGCGCCACGAGCAGCGGCAGCCCGATCGCGGCCACCTCCTCGAGCCGGCGCGTCAGCTCGAGCGAGTGCAGGGTGTTCTTGTTGAGGTCGTGGCCGGGGTCGATGACGATCGCCTCCTCGGCCACGCCGGCGGCCACCGCGGCCGCGACCCGGTCCTCGAGGTAGGCGACGACGTCGGCCACCACGTCGTCGTAGCGCGGTGCCCGCAGGTGCTGGTGCGGCTCGGCGCGCGAGTGCGCGACGACCACGGTCGCGCCGCGGTCGGCGAGGACCTCGACCAGCCCCGGCACCCGCAGCCCCATGACGTCGTTGATGACGTCGGCGCCGCCGTCGAGCACCGCCTCGGCGACCTCGGGCCGGTAGGTGTCGACCGAGATCACGACGTCGGAGCGGGACCGGATCGCCTCGACGACCGGCAGCACCCGGTCGATCTCCTCGGCGACCGACACCTCCGGGGTGTCCGGCGAGAACGGCAGGCCGCCGACGTCGACCCAGTCCGCGCCGTCGTCGACCGCGCGCAGCGCGTGCTCGACGGCGCGCTCGAGCGCGAACGTGGCGCCGCGGTCGAAGAAGGAGTCCGGCGTCCGGTTGACGACCGCCATCACCGCGCAGCGGCGCGCGAAGTCGAAGGTGCGCGCACCGATGCGCCGCGGCGTCAGCGCGGCGACCGCGGGCGGGACCGTCGTCACCGGCGCAGCCTGCCGGTCACGCGAGCCGGGTCAGGCCGCGCTTGAGGTTGCGCACCGCCTGCCCGATCCGCTGCTCGTTCTCGATGAGCGCGAAGCGCACGAACCTCTCGCCGCCCGGGCCGAAGCCGACACCCGGCGAGACCGCGACGTCGCACGCGTTCACCAGGTGCGTCGCGAACTCGATCGAGTCCATGTCGTCGTAGGCCTCGGGGATCCGCGCCCACGCGAACATCGTGCCGCGCGGCTTGAGGATGTCCCACCCGATGCGCTGCAGGCCCTCGTAGAGCGCGTCGCGCCGGGACTCGTAGACGGCCGACAGCTCCGCGGGGTAGTCGGTCGCCTCGTTGAGCGTCACGGTCGCCGCGATCTGGATCGGCTGGAAGGTGCCGTAGTCCAGGTAGGACTTCAGCTGCGCGAGCGCCTTGATGACGTCGCGTCGCCCGACGAGGAACGCCACGCGCCACCCGGCCATCGAGAACGACTTGGTCATCGAGTACAGCTCGACCGCCACCTCGGTGGCGCCCTCGCACTGCATGATCGACGGCGGCTGCCAGCCGTCGAAGCACATGTCGGCGTAGGCGAGGTCGTGGACGAGCACGACCTCGCGCTCACGCGCCCAGTCGACGAGCCGCTGCATGTCGGCGAGCTCGACGGTCGAGGTGGTCGGGTTGTGCGGGAAGCTCAGCACGACGACGCGCGGCTTCGGCCACCCGAGGTCCCACGCCTCCATGACGCGGTCGATGTAGCCGGCGCCGTCGGTGCCGTCGCCGATCGGGACCTGCCGGGCGTCGGCACCGGCGAAGTACGGGCCCCAGATGTGGATCGGGTAGCTGGGCGTCGGCACGATCGCGCTGTCGCCGGCGGACAGCAGCACCCACATGAGGTGGCTGAACCCCTCCTTGGCGCCGATGGTCGCGAGCACCTCGTGCTCGGGGTCGAGCGTGACGCCGAACCGCCGCTGGTACAGGTTCGCCACGGCGAGGCGCAGGTTGGGGATGCCGCGCGAGGAGGAGTACCGGTGGTTGCGGGTGTTCTGGGCCGCCTCGGCCAGCTTGTCGACCGCGATCTGCGGGCTCGGCAGGTCCGGGTTGCCGAACCCGAGGTCGACGACGTCGCGACCGGCTCGACGGGCCTCGAGCTTGAGACCGTCGATGATGGTGAAGACGTACGGCGGCAGGCCGTCGATGCGGCGGAACTCCATGACGGCGAGGCTACTCGCGCCACGCCGTCGGGTCGCAGCCGTGTCCGCGGTGCGACGGCGTGTCGAGACACGGGGCGACCCCGGCATGGCGCCGTGCACACGCGTGGACGACGACGGCCGGGACAGCGAGAATGGAGCCATGACGCAGACCGCCCACCACGACCGCGACGCACGCCGCGCGCTCCTCGTCGTCGACGTGCAGCCGACGTTCTGCGAGGGCGGCGCGCTCGCCGTCGAGGGCGGCAACGCCGTCGCCGAGCGGGTCGCCGGCTACGCGGCCGCGCACCGGTCCGACTACGACGCCGTCGTCACCACGCAGGACTGGCACATCGACCCGGGCGAGCACTTCTCCGACGAGCCCGACTTCGTCGACACCTGGCCGCCGCACGGCGTGGCCGGCACCGACGAGGCCGAGCTGCACCCGGCGCTGGCCGACCTGGCCCCCGACATCAGCGTCAAGAAGGGCCGCTACGAGGCCGCCTACTCCGGGTTCGAGGGTGTCGACGTCGCGGGCCGGCCGCTCGCCGACCTGCTGGCGGCACGCGGCATCACCGAGGTCGACGTCGTGGGCATCGCGGAGTCGCACTGCGTCAAGCAGACCGCGCTCGACGCCGCCGCGCTGGGCCTGCGCGTCCGCGTGCTCACCGACCTCACGGTGCCGGTGACGCCCGAGCAGGGGGCCAGGGCGCGCGAGGAGATGGCGGCCGCGGGCGTGCTGCTGGAGCCCTCGGCCTGACTCAGGAGCCGGCGAGGCCTCCGGTGAGCGCGAGCACCCCGCCCGCGGCCAGCGGCACCCACAGCCACTGCACCGGGATGAAGAACAGCGAGTTCTGGTTGCGCAGGCGGCGTCGGACCTCCTCGCGCTCGGAGGCCAGCTGCTGCACCGCGACGCCCTCGAGCTGGCCGCGGTTGCGCGCGTAGGCGTCGTGCCAGCGCATCTGCAGGTCCTCCTGCGACAGACCCTGCAGGTCGCGCAGCGTCTGGTTCTCGGCGGCCTGGTGCACCTGCTGGTGCAGCTCCGGCTGCCGCGCGGCCACGTACCGGTCCGCGGCCTTCTCGGCGCTGCGCTGGTTCAGCCACCGCCCGAGGAGCCACGTCACCGGTGCCGCGACGAGCAGCCCGATGCCGGCGCCGACGCCCTCGAGCGCGTCGTGCCCCAGCAGCCCCGTCGAGATCAGCGTCCCGAGCCCGAACACCAGGAGCGCCACCAACGGCAGCGCCACGATCCCCCACCCCCGCCAGATGATCATGTCGGGGAGACTAGCTGTTCTGGCTCATGACGTTGGTGACGCCGGTTCGGAGTCGTGAGGCTGGGGGTTGGTGTCGACCGACGGCACCTGGGCGCGGCTGCTGGCCACCGTTCAGGGCGCGGCAGCAGCCAGGGGCGAGGTGGAGTGGACGGTCTCGGTGGACTCCACCATCACCCGCGTCCACCAGCACGGCGCCACCCTTCCCAGGGACACAGGGGGCTGGGTCGAGTTACACGAATCCCTTCGTTCGCAGCGGCGATCCCGAGCCGCCTGACCATGCGATCGGCCGCTCTCGTGGCGGTGTGACCTGCAAGATCCACCTCGCGACAGACGCCGTGGGCAGGCCGCTGGGGTTGGTGCTGACCGGTGGGAACGCTGCGGACACCACCTACTTCAACAGCGTGCTCGACACCATCAACGTCCGAGACGGCAGGCCAGGACGCCCCCGGAGCCGACCCGACCGCGTGTTGGCCGATAAGGCCTACACCTCCGCGGCGAACCGTCGCTACCTCACCGGCCGCGGGATCAAGGTCACCATCCCCGAACGCGATGACCAGAAGGCCGGACGCGCTCGCCGCGGATCCCGGGGCGGCCGGCCACGCACCTTCGACGCCGAGGCCTACAAGGGTCGCAACGTCGTCGAGCGCTGCTTCAACAAGCTCAAGCAGTGGCGCGGAATCGCGACCCGCTACGACAAGACCGCCCGGGCCTATCTCGCCGGACTCACCCTCGCCGCGACCCTCATCTGGACACGATGACGGGCTTTACCAACACGCCCTAGGCGCGCCGGAAAGTTGTTGCTTCTCTCAGAAGCGATGATTAGACTCGCGCTTGCATCAACGTAGATGCCACTAGGGGGAGGCTCAAGGTGCCGCCAACCCATCGCACGTTCAAGACGTTTCGCCAGCCAACAGTGTATCTGGCGGTTGCGGCAGCCCTTGTCATGGGGAGCCTGTCGCCGGCGCACGCCGACAACGACGACGACGCGAGCCCAGCCGACGACGGGCCCTCCGCGGTCGACGCAGCGACATGAACAGCGGATCTGGCACCCTGTGCAACAACGGCGACAGCGGCGGCCCGTGGTTCCAATTCAGCAACGCAGTTGGCCTCACCTCGGGCAAGGTCGCCAGCGGGAGCAATGCCGGAAACTGCATCGTCGCGTCGATCACCTACCAGATCCCCTCAGGATGGATCCTGACGACATGAGCGCTCCGATGAAAGGTCACCGTTCCTGGCCGTCAATGGTGGCAGTCGCTGCGCTGGCAGCGGCGACCCTGGCCGCATGCGCTCCTACGCCCTCCTCTCCGGGAGAACGCGCCGAAGAAACTGCGCGCGGCGATGACCGGTTTCCGCAGGCGTGGCGTGAGGGAGAAGCGCGCGAACCCGTCACGGGGGCACGCGACGACTGGTTCGTCGTCATCGAACTCGCCGAACCCGTGCCCTCAGACGAGTACCCATTGGACGTCTGCGCAATTCCGACGGCCGACACCTTCGACGCAGTCGTCTGGGAGATCAGCCCCGACGGAGACGAGATCCTTGCCGTCTCTCCCGTCTGGGGCGAACTGTCTTGCCTGGAGTTCCCAGAGGGCTGAGTCCGAGACCGTTCGCCTCGGCGGCGTCCCTCGTGACTCTGGCAGGTTGGTCTGGCTCCACTGTGACGGTCTGATCTGGCGGCTCTTCGCAGATGAGGGTGTAGAGGTAGTGGGTGCGTCGGCCGCTGGGTAGAGGTCGAGGTCTTCCGATGATGGAGGTTCCTACGCCAGCCACCCGAAAGACCTCGACATGCTCGAGGCTACCTTCACGCGCCCTGACCTGACCACGTTCGCCCGCCTGGACGACCTCGGCTTGGAGGTCATCGGCCAGCTGCTCGAGCCCGACCGCGCGGTGCTCGCCTGCCGAGTCACTGCGGCCGACGAGTGGTGTCGACGGTGCGGCTGCGAGGGCGTGCCGCGCGACACCGTCACCCGGCAGCTGGCGCACGAGCCGCTGGGCTGGCGCCCCACCACGCTGCTGATCACCGTGCGCCGCTACCGGTGCACCGGGTGCGGGCACGTGTGGCGTCAGGACACCACCGCAGCGGCCGAACCGCGGGCGGCGATCTCCCGCGGCGGGCTGCGCTGGGCCCTGGAGGCGATCGTGTGCCAGCACCTGACGGTCGCGCGCCTGGCCGAGGGCCTGCGCGTGTCGTGGAACACCGCGAACGCCGCGGTCCTGGCCGAGGGCAGGCGCCTGCTCATCAGCGATCCGGACCGGTTCGACGGCGTGAGGGTCGTGGGCGTCGATGAGCACGTGTGGCGCCACACCCGCCGCGGGGACAAGTACGTCACCGTCATCATCGACCTCACCCCGATCCGCGAGGGAACTGGCCCTTCGCGGCTGCTGGACATGGTCCCGGGCCGATCCAAGCAAGCCTTCAAGCAGTGGCTGAAGGATCGCGGCGAGACCTGGCGCCAGGGCGTGGAGGTGGTGGCGATGGACGGCTTCACCGGGTTCAAGACCGCCACCACCGAGGAACTGCCCAAGGCCGTGGCGGTGATGGATCCCTTCCACGTCGTGCGCCTGGCCGGCGACGCGATGGACCGCTGCCGCCGCCGCGTCCAGCAAGAGCTCCACGGCCACCGAGGACGGGCTGCCGATCCGCTCTACCGCGCCCGTCGCACCCTGCACACCGGCGCCGAGCTGCTCACCGACAAGCAGCAGTCCCGGCTCAAGGCGCTATTCGCTGTCGAGGAGCACGTCCAGGTCGAGGCCACCTGGGGCGTCTACCAGCAGATGATCACCGCCTACCGCGCCCCGGACCGCGCGACCGGCCGAGCACTCATGACCGAACTCATCACCTCACTGAGCGCCGGCGTTCCCGCCGCGCTCCACGAGGTCCGAACCCTGGGGCGCACCCTGAAGAAGCGCGCCGCCGACGTCCTGGCCTACTTCTAGTGGATGTTCCAGACGGTGATGGCGGCGGCTCGTTCGGCTTCGCTGTTCCAGGCGTGGGCGTAGAGCAGCTCTTCGGCCAGGATGCGCTGGTAGCGCTCGACCTTGCCGTTGTGGCGGGGTGTGTAGGGGCGGGTGCGTTGGTGCCGGGAGGCTGTCGCCAGGACGGTCCGGGTGAAGTCGCGGGCGCGGTAGTTGGAGCCGTTGTCGGTGATCACGCGCACGATCCGGGTGATGCCGTGCGCGGCGAAGAACGCCCGGGCGCGGGCATAGAAGGCGATCGTGGTGGCTGCCTTCTCATCGGGCAGGGCTTCGGTGTAGGCCAGGCGGGAGTAGCCGTCGATGATCGAGTGCAGGTACACGTACCCGGCGCGGGCGCCAGCTCTCTTGGCAGCCCTGGACTTCTTGTGCTGAGCGCTGCCATGGCCGTGGGCGCGCCAGCCGCCACCATCGGGGATGCGGCCGACCTTCTTCACATCCAGGTGCACCATATGACCAGGGAAGCGGGTGGTGATGGTTCCGACCTCCCGGTTGGAGGAGCCGTCAGGGTCCAGGTCCTTGCGCCGGTTGATGCCCAACCGCACCAGCCAGCGGCCCACCGTCGCGACAGAGGCCTGGTGCCCGGCAGCGCCCAGCTCGCGGGCGATCTGCCGGGCGGTCCACTTGTGTTCCCGGCGCCAGGTCTCGATCAGATCCACCACCGCCGGAGCAAGCTGGGTCGGGCGAGCGAACGGCGTGCTGGAGCGATCGATCAAGCCCTCTTCGCCGTCGGCGTCGTAGCGGGCCGTCCACTTGGACAGGCAGGCCCGCGAGATCCCTGCCTCGGCGGCCACGTGAGCGATCGGGCGGTGCTGGCAGCGCTGGATCAGACGAAGCCGACCAGCAGGGGTCAACGGAGCGTTAGCGTGACTCATCGAGGGGTAGGTCCTTCAAGCAGAACGGTCGTAGAGGTACTTCCATCCTGCCGCCGGGGACCTACCCCTTCCTCACACCCCCAGCGTCACCAACCTCATGAGACGCAACAACTAGCGAACGATCACCGACCGAGGCGTCGCTGCTCGGCGTCGTCCGCCTGCTCGGCCACGAACGCGGCGAGGATCTCGCCGCGGAGCGCGTGCAGCCGCTGCCGCACGACCTTGACCTCGCGGCGGCTGGCCGTGTCGTGCAGCATCGCGACCGCGTGGTCGAGGTTGTCCAGCCGCCGCGACCAGTCCTGGGCGCGGGCGGCCTCGGTGCCGTCGTCGGCGCTGTCGGCCAGGTAGGCGACCTGTTCGCGCAGCACCTCGATCGTCTGCCGCATGCCGGCCGGCCCGGAGGAGCGGCGCCGCAGCAGCTTGGTGACCGTCGCCTGGACCTCCTGGGCGATCTCGGGGTGCTCGCGCAGGTACGTCGCGACGACGGGGCCGGCGGTCCCGACGATCGTCATCACGGTGCGCACGAGGTTGCGGTTGACCGCCATCACCGGCCCTCCTTCCGCGAGGTCGCGCCACGATAACCCGGATGACCCAGATGACTCGGGTCACCCGGTGCGGCGTCGCGCGCCGCGAGCGCGGCCTCGTAGAGCTCGCGCCGGCTGGCACCGGTCCGCTCCGCGACGGCGGCGGTGGCCTCCTTGAGCCGCTCGCCGTCCGCGACCCGGTCGAGCACCTCGGCGAGCAGGTCGTCGGTCGACGCCGGCACGGGCGGCGCACCGGCGACGACGACGGTGATCTCGCCCCGCACGCCGTCGGCGGCCCAGGCGGCGAGCTCGGCGAGGGTGCCGCGGCGCACCTCCTCGTACGTCTTGGTCAGCTCGCGGCAGACGGCGGCGGCCCGGTCCGGTCCCAGCACCTGCGCCATGTCGGCCAGCGTGTCCGCGATCCGGTGCGTGGACTCGAACAGCACGGCCGTGCGCGGCTCGGTCACCAGCGCCGCGAGCGCACGCCGGCGCTCGGCGGGCTTGCGCGGCAGGAACCCCTCGAAGCAGAACCGGTCGGTCGGGAGCCCGGAGAGCGCGAGCGCGACGAGGACGGCGCTCGGACCAGGGACCGCGGTCACCCGCACGCCCGCGTCGACCGCGGCGCGGACCACCCGGTAGCCCGGGTCGGAGACGCCGGGCATCCCGGCGTCGCTGACGACGAGCACGGTCTGGCCCGCGAGCGCCGCCTCGACCAGCTCGGACGCCCGGGCGGCCTCGTTGTGCTCGTGGTAGCTGACCACGCGGCCGGACGGCGTCACGCCCAGCCGCGCGACGAGCGCTCGCAGCCGCCGGGTGTCCTCGGCCGCGACGACGTCGGCCTCGGCGAGCAGCCGCAGCAGCCGCGGCGGGGCGTCCTCGGCGTCCCCGATGGGGGTGCCCGCGAGCACGACGGCGCCTGAGGTGTCCACGCCGTGAGTCTGCCAGGTGCCGCGGGTCGGGACCCGGGTGCGGAGCGGTCCTCGCCGTCACCGGTCTCACGGGCCGGTTTCAACCCACTCCTGCCCCCGACGCCGCCGATCGCGCCGGGGCAGAAGTGGGTTGAAACCGTCCGAGGGGGCAGAAGCGGGTTGACAGCGGGGTCGGTTGGGACCGAGGTCCCAGGGACGGGGGGACCTCCGTCCCGAGCGGGGGCGGTCGTGGCGCCCAACAATGGTCATGAGCGCTCGATCCAAGCACCATCCCATCACCTGACAAGGACCAGACAATGAGCACCACCCGCACCGCGCAGGCCGAGGTCACCACCTCCGCCGCGGTCGTCACTCAGGAGTCGGTCGTCACCAGCCCGCTCGCCCGGAAGGTGCTAGCGGTCTCGCGGATCGTCATCGGCTTCTTCTTCCTCTGGCCGTTCCTGGACAAGACGTTCGGGCTCGGCTTCTCCACCCCCGCGGAGCGCGCCTGGATCAACGGCGGCACCCCCGCGCAGGGCTACCTCAACAACCTCGACCCGGCGCAGCCGCTCGCGGGGTTCTTCCAGTCCACGTTCGCCAACCCCGTCGGGGACGTGCTGTTCATGCTGGGTCTGCTCGGCATCGGCGTCGCGATGATCGCCGGCGCCGGCCTGCGGATCGCGGCCGTCGGCGGCGCGCTGCTCATGGCGTTCATGTACCTGGTGGCGCTGCCGTGGATCGGCGAGTCGGCCACCAACCCGATCCTCGACTCCCACTGGGTCGAGGGCCTGCTCCTCGTCATCGCGGCGGTCACGCTCGCCGGTGACACGTGGGGCCTCGGCCGCTGGTGGGCGCACCAGGACGTCGTCCGCAAGCACCCCTGGCTCCGCTGACCCTGCCTCCCGAGCCCCCGGTACCCACAGGTGCCGGGGGCTCGTCGGTGCCAGGCCGCGGCCGCGACCGCCACCTACACTCGTGGCCGTGAGGGGAGCCGACGACGACGTGCGTGCGTCCCCCGACGAGGCGTGGGCCCCGCAACCCGACGGCGGCGGGAGCGCGGGAGCAACCGCCGCGGGCGCGCCGAGCACGCGCACCGACACCGGTCTCGCGACCGACGTGACCACGACCCCCGAGGCGACCGCCTCGCCCCCCGTGCGCCGCCGCGTCGGCGTCAGCCGCCACACGCGCACCAGCGCCCCGCGCCGCCCCCGGGACCTCCTCGGCTCGTTGCGGCAGCGGCTCGCGGCGCCGGCGGTCGTCACCGCCGGGCGCACCCGGACGCAGATCGAGACCGACCTGCTGTCCCGGCTCGTGCGACCGGTGCCGGGCTCCGCCGTCACCGGCTGGGTCGTCACCCTGCTCGTCACGGCGGTCGCGGCGGTGCTGCGGCTGCTGTACCTGGGACGCCCCGGACGACTCGTGTTCGACGAGACCTACTACGTCAAGCAGGCGCTGTCGCTGCTGCAGCTCGGCTACGAGGGCGACTGGGTCGAGTACGAGGTCGGCGACGAGAGCCGGCAGCCCAACGAGCGGTTCGCCGCCGGCGACTACTCCCAGCTCAGCACCGAGGCCGACTACGTCGTCCACCCCGCGGTCGGCAAGTGGATGATCGCCGCCGGGATGCGGCTGCTCGGCCCGAACGACCCGGTGTCGTGGCGTGTCGCGGCCGCCGTCGTCGGCGCGCTGTCGGTGCTGCTGCTCGTGCGTGCCGCGCGTCGGTTGTTCGCCTCGACGACGCTCGGCGCGACCGCCGGCCTGCTGCTGGCGATCGACGGCAACCACCTCGTGATGTCCCGGATCTCGATCCTCGACGTCTTCCTGTCGTTCTGGGCCCTGGTCGCGTTCGTGGCGGTGCTGGTCGACCGCGACTCCTACCGGCGCCGGCTGGCCGCGGCGGCCGCCGTCGAGCTCGCCGAGGAGGGCCGCTACGACGACCCGTGGGGGCCGCGTGTCGGGTTCCGCCCGTGGCTGCTGGTCGCGGGCGTGGCGCTCGGGCTCGCCTGCGGCGTCAAGTGGTCCGGCATCTACTTCCTCGCCGCGTTCGGGCTGCTGGTGGTGGCGTGGACGATCGCGGCGCGCCGCGCCGTCGGGGTCCGCTACTGGGTCGGCGCGGGCGCGCTGCGCGACGGCGTGCCCGCCTTCCTGCTCACGGTCCCGGTCGCGGCCCTCACCTACGTGCTCACGTGGCTGCCGTGGTGGGCGACCACCGACGGCTACATGCGGCAGTGGGCGGCGACCACCAACGCGGCGGCCGAGCAGCCCGAGCGTCCGTGGATGCCGGACTGGCTGAACTCCTGGTGGGAGTACCACCTGCGGATGTGGGACTTCCACAACAACCTCACGAGCGAGCACACCTACCAGTCGCACCCGGCGGGCTGGCTGATCCAGCTCCGGCCGACGTCGTTCGCGTGGCGCTCGGTCGAGGAGACCGACGGCGCGTGGCAGACGTGCGGCGCCGATCGCTGCGCGGGCGCGATCCTCTCGGTCGGCAACCCGGTGATCTGGTGGGGCGCCGCGTTCGCGCTGCTGCTGGTGCTGTGGGCGGCGTTCCGGCGGCACGACTGGCGGGCCTGGGCGATCCTCGCCGGCTACGCGGGCGGCTACCTGCCGTGGTTCGCCTACTCCCACCGCACGATCTTCACGTTCTACGCGGTCGCGTTCGTGCCGTACGTCGTGCTCGCGCTCACCTACGGGATCGGCGAGCTGGTGGGGCCGCGCTCGGTACCGCTGCGCGAGCGCCGACCGGGCATCTGGGCCGCGGCCGCGCTCGTGGTGGCCGCGCTGCTGGTGTCGGCGTTCTACTGGCCGATCTGGACCGGGCAGTGGGTGCCGTACTGGTTCTGGCGGCTGCACATGCTGCTGCCGTCCTGGGTCTGACCCAGGACGGCAGCAGCGGCGGGGCGGGTGCAGGGCCCGCCCGTCGTCACTCGGGGGTCGGGCTCGCGAAGGCGGCGGTGTCGGGGTCGCCGCCGGTGCGCTCGCCGCGCTCCAGCGCCTCGATCGCGTCGATGTCCTCCGGCTCCAGGTGCACGCCGAGGGCCGCCCAGTTCTCGGCGATGCGCGACGGCGTCACCGACTTCGGGATCACGACGTTGCCCTGCGCGATGTGCCAGGCCAGCACGACCTGGGCCGGCGTCGCCTCGCGACGCTCGGCGATCTCGGCGAGCACCGGGTCGTCGAGCAGGCCCTTGCCGGAGCCCAGCGGCGACCACGCCTCGGTCGCGATCTGGTGGGCGCTGTTCCACGCACGCAGCTGCTCGATCTGCAGGTACGGGTGGCACTCGACCTGGTTGACCACGGGGACCACGCCGGTGGCGTCGATGATGCGCTGCAGGTGCGGGGCGTGGAAGTTCGAGACACCGATCGACCGGACGGCGCCCTGCTCCTGAAGGGCGACGAGCGCCTTCCAGGCGTCGACGTAGCGGTCCAGCGGCGGCGCGGCCCAGTGGATGAGGTAGAGGTCGACCTGGTCGACGCCCAGCCGCGCGAGGGACTTCTCGTAGGCGCGCATCGCCGAGTCGTACCCCTGGTCGGCGTTCCACAGCTTGGTCGTGAGGTACACGTCCTCGCGCGGCAGCCCGGAGGCGGCGATCGCGCGGCCGACGCCACGCTCGTTGCCATAGATCGCGGCGGTGTCGATCAGCCGGTAGCCGACCCGGAGCGCCTCCTCGACGGCGGGCTGCGCCTCGTCGTCGGGGACCTGCCAGACGCCGAAGCCCAGCTGCGGGATCGTCGTGCCGTCGTGCAGTGCCAGCTCGGGGGCGATCAAGGTAGAAGTCACGCGCAGCAGGCTAGGGCATGCCCGGGGGCCGCCGACGCGCCAGGAGGCTCAGGTCCCGGTCAGCGGACGGGGTGTGTGAGCGAGACCACGCGCCTGCCACAGCGCGACGTGCGCCTCGAGGTCCTCGGCGAACGCCTCCCAGTCGCGCACCTCGGGCGCCGACCAGGCGACCTCGGCGACGGCGGGCAGTCGCGGCAGCAGCATCGCGAAGAGGTCGTCCTCGGTCTCGATCGTCTCGGTCCACAGCGCGGCCTCGACCCCGAGGATCGACTCCGGCGGGAGCCCCTCGACCAGCGTGGCCGGGTCCCAGTCGTAGCTGTCGCGGACGTCGACGTAGCCCGCCCAGTCCAGCCCGAGCCGGGTGCCGGCGTCGTACTTCATGTCGAGGTAGGTGCGGTTGCCCGGGCTGAGGATCACCTGGTGGCCGCGCCGTGCGGCCGCCACCACCTCGGCGGGGTCGGCGTTGGAGTCCCACAGCTGCACGACCGAGCGGGTGTCCTGCAGCGCGGGCGCGGCCTCCTGCCAGAACACGGGCCGCTTGCCGAGCCGCAGCACGAGCGCCTCGACGTGCTGCACGAACGCCAGGTACTCCTCGCGTGTGAGCAGCCGCACCTCGTCGCCCCCGACATGCACGAACTCGCCGACGGTCTGCGCCACGAGCGCGCCGACGGCGTCCTCGAGGAACGCGGCGGTCTCGGGCAGGTCGAGCCGCAGGGTCGAGTGCCCGACGTCGGTGCCGGTGTAGGCCTCGCGCGCGACGCCCTCGACATTGAGGCCGGGCACCGCGTGCAGCGCGGCGCCGGTGTGACCCGGCAGGTCGATCTCGCCGACGACGGTGACGCCACGCTCGGCGGCGTAGGCGGTGAGGTCGGCGAGCTCGGCCGCGCTGAGGAAGCCGCCCGCCGAGCCGCCGACGGCGGTCGCGCCCGACACCTCGGTGAGCTCGGGGCGGTTCGGCACCTCGTAGCGCCAGCCCTGGTCGTCGGTGAGGTGCAGGTGCAGCACGTTGAGCTTGTAGAGCGCCGCGAGGTCGATGACCTTGCGCAGCGTGCCGGGGCCGAAGAAGTGGCGCGCGACGTCGATCATCAGCCCGCGCCACGCGTACCGCGGCGCGTCCTCGATGCGCAGCGCAGGCACACGCCGCTGCGTGAGCTCGACGAGCTGCACGACGGTGGCGGTCGCGGCCTCGTCGCCGCCCGGGCCCTGCGGGGCGATCTCGAACCCGCCCTCGGCCGACACCTCGAGGCTGTAGCGCACGTCGCCGGTCTCGGGGCCGGCGCCGGCGGTCCAGTAGTCGTGCGGTACCTCGTACGGCTCGCCGTCGAGCAGGTCGAGGCGGGCGGGAGCGGGGATCAGCGGGAGGCTCACGGCACCATCCTCCTGCGCGCTCGCCGTCCGCCGCGGGACGGCGGTCCGGCGCGCCGCGGAGTCGGACGCCGGGCGCGGGCGAGGGACCACCGGCGCCGCCGGACCGACAGGCGCCGCGTCGACGAGGTGCCGGGCCGCACGCTCCCGACGAGCGGTCCTCGACCCCTGCACGGCAGGTGCCGTGGGGTCGCCTGCGCCCGTAGCCTGACGGCATGGCAAGCAGCGGCTACGTCCTTCCCGGTCAGGAGTACACGCGGGACACCTCCTACATCGAGTCCCGCATCACCCGCGACGCCGCCGACGGCTGGCCCGTCGAGCCGGGCCGCTACCGGCTCGTCGTGGCACGCGCGTGCCCGTGGGCGAACCGCACGATCATCGTGCGGCGGCTGCTCGGGCTCGAGGACGCCATCTCGATCGCGTTCTGCGGGCCGACGCACGACATGCGGTCGTGGACGTTCGACCTCGACCCCGACGGGCTCGACCCCGTGCTCGGCATCCACTGGCTCGCCGAGGCCTACTACCGCCGCGTCCCCGGCTACCCGAAGGGCATCACCGTGCCCGCGATCGTCGACGTCCCCAGCGGTGCCGTCGTCACCAACGACTTCGCGCAGATCACCCTCGACATGAGCAGCGAGTGGGTCGACCACCACCGCGAGGGCGCGCCGGACCTCTACCCCGAGCCGCTGCGCGAGGAGATGGACGAGGTGATGCGGCGCATCTACACCGAGGTCAACAACGGCGTCTACCGGTGCGGGTTCGCCGGCTCCCAGGAGGCGTACGACGCCGCCTACGACCGGCTGTTCGCCGCGCTGGACTGGTTGGAGGAGCGGCTGACCGACCGCCGCTACCTCATGGGCGAGACGATCACCGAGGCCGACGTGCGGCTGTTCACCACGCTGGTCAGGTTCGACCCGGTCTACCACGGGCACTTCAAGTGCAGCCGCAACCGGCTCACCGAGATGCCGGCCCTGTGGGCCTACGCACGCGACCTGTTCACCACGCCCGGGTTCGGCGACACCGTCGACTTCCTCCAGATCAAGTCGCACTACTACGAGGTGCACACCGACATCAACCCGAACGGCATCGTCCCGAAGGGGCCGGACCTGTCCGGGTGGCTGGAGCCGCACGGCCGCGAGGAGCTCGGCGGCCGCCCGTGGGGCGACGGCACGCCGCCGCCACCGCCGCGCCCCGAGGAGCGGGTGCCGCAGGAGGCCACCCCGCTGCCGGGCGGGATCGCGCCCGCCTGAGGATCAGCCGACCAGGCTCTCCAGCTCGACCTCGAGCGTGTCGGTCGCGGCCTCGGCGCGGATCGCCTCGCCGAGGCGCGCGGCGGCGTCGCGGTACCGGCCGTCGTCGAGCACCCGACGGACGGCGCGGGCGATCCGCGCAGCCGAGGCACGCCGCGACAGCGTGACACCGGCGTCGCGCAGCGCGACCCGTCGCGCGTTGTCGGCCTGGTCGCGACCGTGCGGGAGCACGACCAGCGGCAGCCCCGCCGCGAGCGCCTTCATCACCGTGCCGTGCCCACCGTGCGTGACGACCGCGGCGGCGTGCGGCAGCACCTCGGCGTGCGGCGCCGCGGCCAGGACCTGCACGCGGTCGCTGCCGCGCACCGCACCGGGCGGGACGGCGGGTCCGGTGGTGACGACGCCGCGCACGCCCGCCTGCGCCAGCGCGTCGGCGACCCGCTGCAGGCACGCGACGTGGTCCTGGAACGTCGAGGACATCGCGACGAGCACCAGCGGCCCCTCCCCCGGCGGCGGGGTCCACGCCTCGCCGGCGGCCCAGTCCGGGTCGTCGAGGACGGGCCCGACGTAGCGCGCGGTCCCGGGCAGCTCGCCCGGCAGGTCGAACGCGGCCGCGGTGAGCACGAGCTGCCGCTGCGCGCGCTGGTGCTGACCTCACACGCTCGCCAGCGGCGGGAGCCCGTGCTCGCGGCGGACGCCGTCGAGCGGCTCGAGCGCGTAGCGACCGAGCATGCGCGTGCTCGCGTCGGACAGCACCCGGTCCCTGAGCCTGCCCGGCGCGCCCCGCGCGGGCGGCAGCCCCAGCCCGAACGGCGGCAGCCCTGGCGCCGGCAGCGAGTACACGTTCGGGACGAGGACGGCGTAGGGCAGCCCGGCCGCCTCGGCGGCGATCATCGCGCCGACCGCGACGAACGAGGCGACGACGGCGTCCGGCGACACCTCGGCCACCGCGGCCGCGGTGTCGCGCGCGTGCCCGGCCGCGGGGCCCGCGATCATCGCCTCAGCCATGCCCCGCGCGAGCGCGGTGGGCGAGCGCAGCCGCCAGTCCTCGAACGGTGCGACCGCGACCGACCAGGTCCGCACGTCGGCGCCCGTGCGCTCCGCGGCGGCCGCCATCGAGGCGTCGCACAGCACGGTGACGCGGTGGCCCCGGGAGCGCAGCCGGCGCGCGACGCCCAGCTCGGGCGGCACGGTGCCGCCGGCGTCGGTGAGCGCGAGGAGGTAACGGCTCATGTCACCAGCCTCTCGGCCAGCCGAGCGGGCGCCTGGATGCGGTAGGAGTCGGTGACGAGCTCGGCGACCTCCGCCCAGTCCGTCGTCTCGTCGACGACCATCCCGATGACGTTCTCGCCCCAGCCCGCCCGGAAGTAGGGCGGCCCGAGGTGCTCGAAGGCGGCGACCTCGTCGGGCTCGCCCCGGAACACGATCCGGAACAGCTGGTCCTCGCCACCGAACACGTGGACGACCGTGGCGGTCCCGACCCGCCAGCGCTGCCCGACCCACGCGTCCTCGCGGTAGGTCTCGGGCAGGTCGGCGAGGATCGCGTCGAGGCGCTCGAGCATCTCCTCGGGGACGTCCGGGCGTGGCGTGCTCATGCGTCACATGCTGCCGCGCGCCTCCGACGTCGGCAGCCCCAGCAGCGCGTTCTCGACGACCTCGGCGAGCGCGGGGTGGATCCAGTACTGGCCGCGCGCGACCTCGTGCGCCGGCTGCCCGAAGCTGGCCGCGTGCACGAGCGTCTGCACGATGCTCGACGACATCGCCCCCACGCAGTGCGCGGCGAGCACCTGCCCCTCCGGGGTGGCGTGCACCGTGACGAAGCCGTCGAGGTCCTCCAGCGCCCAGCCGTACGCGACGTCGCCGTAGCGCTGGGTGTGGGTGACGAACGCGGTGCCCGACGCGGCGAGCTGCTGCTGCGTCGGGCCGAACGACGCGACCTGCGGGTGACCGAAGACGGCGTGCGGCACGAAGCGGTGGTCGGCGCGCTGCAGCTGCCCGTCCCGCCGGCCGAGGGTGACCTCGAGGTTGTGCGCGACCACCCGGGCCTCGTGGTTGGCCACGTGCTTGAGCTGCCAGTGGGAGCAGACGTCGCCGAGCGCCCAGGTGCCGGGCGCCGTCGTGCGCTGGTGGTCGTCGACGACGACGTAGCCGTGCTCGTCGACCTCCATCCCGCCGCGCTCGACGGCGAGCCGGTCGCCGTTCGGGACGCGACCGACGGCGAGCAGCACCATCTCGGCCTCCAGCACCTCGGTGCGGTCGTCGGCACCGAGCACCGACACCCGCCAGACGCCGTCGACGTGCTCGGCGGCCGTGACCGTCGTGGAGGTGTGCAGGTCGTAGCGGCGGCGCGCGGCCGCGGTGCAGGCCTCGGAGACGGTGCGCTCCTCCCGCGTGAGCAGCACGTCGGAGCGCTGCACCTGGGTGATCGCGACGCCGTAGGCCGAGAACACGTGCGCGAGCTCGCACGCGACGTACCCGCCGCCGAGCACCAGCATCCGGGGCGGCAGCGCGTCGATGCGCATGATCGTGTCGGAGGTGTGCAGGCCACGGGCCGGGTCGGGGTGCTCGAGCCCCGGCACCGGCAGCCCCTGCGCACGGGAGCCGGCCGCGACGACGACGTGGTCGCCGCTGACCTCGGTGCCGTCCGCCAGCCGCAGCGTGCGCTCGCCGACGAACTCGGCGTGCTGGTCGTAGACCGTCACGAAGTCCTGCGAGCGCCGGTAGGCCTCGCCCCCGGTCGCGATCGGGTCGATGCGCCCGAACACGCGGTCGCGGATCGCCGGCCAGTCGACGTGGGGCGGCGCGAACGTGACGCCCAGCCGGGCGGCGTCGGCGGCCTCGACGACGCGGTCGGCCGGCACCACAAGCATCTTCGTGGGGATGCAGCCGACGTTGAGGCAGGTGCCGCCGAACCGGCCCTCCTCGACGATCGCGATGTCCAGGCCCTCCAGGTCGGGTGTGATCAGCGAGTTGCCCGAGCCGGTGCCGATGATGACGAGGTCGTGGTGCGGCATGCGGTCAGGCTAGGCCGTCGGCGGCGAGGTGGCCGACGCCGCTGGCGGGCTCCCGCCCCCCGGGAAGCGACGCCGTCGGGCCGCTGCCTCGGCGTGCACCGCCGTCATGGGCGGCCGCGTGAGCCCGAGTACGTAACTCGTACACAAGTGTTCGATTTCGTGCGACGATGTCGGGACCGGCGGGGCGGCTCCGTCCCCGCGTGAGCACACCGATCGAGGGAGCAGACATGAACCAGCAGAAGATCGCCGAGGTCCTCGCCAAGCCCTACGCCCAGCAGCTCCTCCACAGCACCGACCCGCTGCGGCTCGCCTACGACGGCCTCGACGGCGACCCACGCGTCGTGCCGATCGGGTTCTGGCTCGAGGACGGCCGGATCACGATGGCGACCGCCACGAACGCACCGAAGGTCGCAGCGCTGCGCGCCAAGCCGACCGTGGCGATCACGATCGACACCAACGCGTTCCCGCCCAAGGTGCTGCTCCTGCGCGGCGTCGTCGACCTCGAGACCGTCGACGGCCCGCCGGAGGGCTATCTCGAGGGCGGCGAGACCTTCATGACGCCGGAGCAGTATGCCGAGTGGGAGGCCGGTGTCCGAGGCCTCTACGACCAGATGGTCGTCATCCGCGTCACACCCACCTGGGCGAAGCTGCTCGACTTCGAGACCACGATCCCGCAGGCGGTCGAGGAGCTCATGGAGGCCAAGGCCGGCCGCGGCTGACCGCCCTCTGCCGCCCAGCGCCACCCGGCGCACACTCCGCCGAGTTCGCACCGTCGTGCCGAGTTCGGACCGTGCACGGTGCGAACTCGGCGGGACGGTGCGAACTCGGCGAGGAAGCACAGCCCGAGAGACGCGGAAGGACCCCCGCCGGAACCGGCGGGGGTCCTTCTGTCCTGTGGAGCTAGGGGGACTCGAACCCCCGACCTTCTCATTGCGAACGAGACGCGCTACCAACTGCGCCATAGCCCCAGGTCGGCGTCCAGAATAGCACCTGGTGCGCCGTGGTTCGACGCCGCGTCAGCCGGCGGCGCGACGGCGGGCCAGCACCGCCTGCACGTCCATGGCGGGGGCGACCGGCGTGGTGGTCTCGGCCGCGGGCTCGGCGCTGCGCTCCTCCGCCGGCGCCGCCCCCGGTGCGGGCTCGGCGACCGGGTCCATGCGCTCGGTCGGCGCGTCCATGACCAGCGGCGACACCTGGCGGCGCGGCGCGCTCTGCTTGAGCGTGTACGCCGGCGGCGGCACCGGCACCGGCGTCCAGGACGCAGGCTCCGAGGGGGTCTCGGCCGGCTTCTCCGGCGCCGGCGCCGCGTCGGTCACGAGCGTCGTGGGGTCGACGTCGACACGCAGCCGCGGCCGCCCGCTCGCGCGGACCTTCGACGCGCTGCGGCGGTGCGCCTGCGCGGTGATCTGCGCGATCTCGCGCTCCCACCGGGCGTCGGCGGCGGCACCCAGCGCGGCCGCACGACGACCGAGCGCGATCACCCCGACGAGCGCGACCGCCGGGACGATGCCCGCGAGCATCGGCCAGCTGAGCAGGCCCCAGCCCACCCACCCGGCCACCGTCAGCCCGGCGACCACGACGGTGAGCAGCAGCCGGCGACGCGCCGCGGCGGCGCGGCTGCTCGACGCGGCTGCGCGCGCCGCCCGGGCAGCGGCGAGACGCCGGGCGTCCGACGCCGCGAGCAGACGATCGGCCTGGGACTTCATGGGGTGCTCCTCGTTCAGCCGCTGGTGCACCAGCACGCGGGTGGAACCTGGGGTCGCGACCGGACGGTGACCGGCCGTCGCGACGACCCGCAGGTCGCCCGAGTAGCGGTCGTCCACGCGGGAGTCGACGACGACCTGCCGCGACCGGATCGCGACAGGAAGGATGTAGGCGAGCACGAGGACGACGATGCCCAGCAGCACCCAGCCCGCGAGATCGCCCACGTCATGACGGTAGGTCCGCCGTCGGCAGGTTCCCGGGCACGACGTCGGCGTGTCGGGCTCTGACTCCCGTCAGCCCCTCTCGAGGCTCCTCGCGAGGGCGGCGACCAGGCCGTCGCCGACCTCCTCGCTCGTCAGTGCGAACGTGCGGTGGTCGCACCACGCGCCGTCGATGTGCAGGTACCGCTCCCGCAGCCCCTCGTCGCGGAACCCCAGCTTCTCGACGACGCGCAGGCTCGCCGCGTTCTCCGGACGGATGTTGATCTCCACCCGGTGCAGACCGAGCTCGAAGAAGCAGAAGTCCGTCACCAGCGCGACCGCCCGCGGGATGTAGCCACGACCGGCCCAGCGCTCCCCGATCCAGTAGCCGATCGCACAGCCACGCAGCGACCCGAGCGTGACCGACGAGACCGTGACGTGCCCCACCAGCTCGCCGTCGACCTCGACGCCGAAGCTGTACCCCGTCCCCCGCCGGGCCGCGCGGGCCTGGTCGCGCACGTACTGCGCGAACGTCGGACGGCGGCCCTCGAGCGAGGGCGCGGTCGCCTCCCACCGGGACAGCCAGTGGTGGTTCTCGCGACGCAGCCGCTCCCACGCGGCGGCGTCGCGGCGGCGCAGCGGCCGCAGTCGCACGACGCCGTCGGTCAGCTCCACGCGAGAACTGTAGGGCCGCGCCGCTGCCCGGTGCCTCCCCGTCTCGTCGTCTTGATGCGCGGCTCCTCGGGGTGCCGAGTAGCGCGACGGGCCCGTCGTGCGGGAAGGTGGGAGTCATGTGGTCGGTGTCGTCCCTGGTCGTGACCGAGCCGACCCTCGACACCGAGGACGCCAAGCAGCAGCTGCGCGAGGCGGTCCGCGCCCACCGGCACGGTCGCAGCTCTCGCGAGCGCACCGAGGCCGGTGCCGCCATCGCCCGGCACGCGAGCGACATCGTCGCCGACGCCGGGTGCGTCGCCGTGTACGCCGCCCGCCCCACCGAGCCGCCCACCCAGCCGCTCATGGACCACCTGCACGAGCGCGACATCGACGTGCTGCTGCCCATGCTGGGCCCCGGGCTGTCGCGCGACTGGGCGCTGCACCGCGCGGGCGAGCCGCTCGAGGTGCGCGCGCCCGGTCGCCCGCCGGACCCCGCCGGTCCCGGACTCGGCGTCACCGCCCTGCAGCGCGCCGACGTCGTGTTCGTTCCCGCGCTCGCCGTCGACCGCACCGGGGTGCGGCTCGGTCAGGGCGGTGGCTGGTACGACCGCGTGCTCGTGCATCGCCGCCCGGACGCACCGGTGGTGGCGATCGTGTTCGCCGACGAGGTGAGCGACGCTCCGCTGCCCCGCGCCGACCACGACAAGGTGGTCGACGGCGTCCTCACCCCCGACGGCTGGTGGTTCGTCGGCGAGGAGTGAGCCTCAGCTCCTCGGCAGCAGCGTCAGCGTGCTCCGCCCGGCCTTCTCGACCGCCTCCGCGCCGAACGGCCACGGGTAGGTCTCGCCCGCGGCCCACGCGTGCAGCTGGTCGGCGTAGTGCTGCGACAGCGGGTGCCCGGAGTTGCCGGTGAGCTGCACCCAGGTCGAGGCGTCCCAGTCGGAGAGGTCGAGCACCATCCGCATCGACGGCACCGCCGTCACGGTGAAGATCGGGTAGGTCGGCTCCCCGTCGACCAGCTCCCAGGCGGAGGCGTCCCACCCGTTGGCGTTGACGATCGAGCTGCCGCCGGCGACGCCGACCTGGTGCGGGTTGACGATGCTGCGGATCGCGCCCGGCACGGTCTCGCCGCCCAGCACCTGGTGCTGCGGTGCCGCGACGTGCAGCGCGCCCCACCGCCAGTCCGAGGGGTCCTTGCCGAGCAGCACCGTCAGCTGGGTACGGGCCGCACGCAGCGCCTCCGCGAGCACCTGGTCGCGCTGCTCGACGACGTTGATCGTCGCCCGGTCGTCCCACCAGGGGCTCTCGTCGTCCTCCAGCAGCGCACGGACCGCCTCGAGCCACTGCGAACCGCCCGAGGGCCGGTGCTCCGCCGGCATCTGGTCCCAGAACGTCAGCCGCAGCAGGTTCGCCCACACGGCCGAGAAGTAGGCGGCCGCGGCCGAGTCGACGTCGTTGCGCATGTCCCAGTCGGCCAGCAGGTCGACCGCCTCCTGCGTGAAGGCGTCGTCCTCGCCGGTGAACGGGTCCTTGACCGGGATCTCGAGCAGCACGGGCACCAGCAGTTCGGCGTACGGGTTCGCGTCGATCAGCTGGATCTCGTTCATGTCCGCGACCGTGAGCTCGCCGCCGTCCGCGATCCGCGCCTCCAGGGCGTCGCGGATCGCCTGCGACCGGTAGCCGTAGTCGTAGTCGACGGTGAGGAACGGCTCGGTCCCCGGCGCCTGCACGGCCTGGTTGGCCGCGACGATGAAGCCCTCCGGCGGGTTGAGCGCGCGCGGCATGTCGGCGGCGTCGACGTAGCCCTGCCAGTCGTAGCGGGAGTCCCAGCCCGGTCGCGGCCAGGAGCCGTCGGTGGGCACCGGGGAGCCGGGCACGTCGGCCCGCACCGGGATCGACCCCGGTGCCTGGTAGCCGATGTCGCCCGACGTCGTCGCGAACACGATGTTCTGGGTCGGCACCTCGAACGCGGCGGCGGCCGCGGCGACGTCGGCGGCGTCCGTGGCGGTGTTGAGGAGGAAGATCGCGTCGGCGGTCCGGCCCGGCTGCAGCGCGGTCCACTGCATCGAGACCGAGAAGCCGCTCACACCGCCCGGCGGCTGGTCCTCGTGGTCGGGGCCCTGGGTCGCCCCCCGGACGCCGCCGATGACGTCGGAGACGATCGGGCCGTGCTCGGTCGCGGCGACCTCGATCGTCACGGGCGAGCCGCCGTTGACCTCGATCACCTCCTGCCGCACGGTCAGCGGGAGCCGCTCGCCGTCGTACAGGTAGGTGTCGTCGGGGTAGACCCGCTCCATGAACAGGTCCACGGCGTCGGAGCCCATGTTGGTGAAGCCCCAGCCCAGCTCGGCGTTGTGACCGATGACGACACCGGGCAGCCCCGAGAAGCTGAAGCCGGCGACGTCGAACGGGCAGTCCGGCCCGACCTCGCGGCAGTGGAGGCCGTTCTGGTACCAGATGCCCGGCTGCGAGATGCCGAGGTGGGGGTCGTTCGCCAGCAGCGGCAGCCCCGAGGCCGTGTGCTCGCCCGAGACGACCCAGCTGTTCGACCCGATGCCGTCCCCCTCGCCCAGCAGGTGCGGGACGGCGGCCAGGGCGGCTGCCGCGCCGGCGAGAGCCTCGTGGGCGAGCAGCGCGGCGTCGGGGGACGGGCCCTGCGGTCCGGGCGTGGCGGTCGTGTCGTCCGAGGCGCCGGGGCCGGCCTCCGCCTGCTCGGTCGCCTCGAGCTCGGCGTTGGCGGCCAGCAGCTCCGGCGTGGTGAGGATCGGCAGGTTCCGCTCGGTCGGGTACGCCGGGAAGATCGTGCGCACCATGTCGAGCGCGACGTCGTCGCCGTACCCCTGCGCCTGCCCGTAGACGGCCGCGCGACCCAGCTCCTCGTCGTAGTTGCCGAGCAGGTCCCACGCCATCGCCTTGAGCCAGGCGAGCGAGTCGATCGGGTCCCACGGCTCGATCTCGGGGACCGCGGACTGCATGTCGAGGATCGTGTACTCCAGCGCCAGCTGGCTCGGGGCGCGGGAGGCGATGTAGGCGTTGACGCCGTCGGCGTAGGACTGCAGGTAGGTGCGCGTCTCCTGCGACAGCAGCGCCCACTCCTGCTCGGCGACGTGACGCCAGCCGAGGGTGCGGATGACGCGGTCGGTGCTCAGGCCGGCCTCGCCGACGAGCTCCGACAGCCGGCCCGCGGTGATGTGGCGGCGCAGGTCCATCTCGAAGAAGCGGTCCTGCGCGTGCACGTAGCCCTGCGCCATGAACAGGTCGTGCGTGGTGGTCGCGTAGATCTGCGGCACGCCCCGCTCGTCGCGCACCACCTGGACCTCGCCCTGCAGACCCTCGACGCGGAACTCGCCGCCGGTGTCCGGCAGCGCCCTGCGCGAGATGGAGAACAGCGTGATGGCGCCCCCGACGAGGACGACGACGAGGACCGCCGCCACAGCGATCGCGATCCGGCGCCACCAGGACATCTTCGACACGTCCCGAGACTAACCGCCCCCGGGTGCGCGACGTACAATCGCCACTCGTGCCGACCTATGCCTACGCCTGCACCTCCTGCGGGCACCGCTTCGAGCTCTATCAGTCGTTCTCCGACGCCGCGCTGACGGAGTGCCCCGAGTGCGCAGGGACCCTGCGCAAGGAGTACGGCAGCGTCGGCGTCGTGTTCAAGGGGTCGGGCTTCTACCGCACCGACTCCCGCTCCAGCTCGGCCTCCTCCGACAGCTCCTCCTCGAGCTCGTCGAGCTCCGGCTCGAGCTCGTCGGGCTCGTCGACCTCCGGCTCGTCGACCTCCGGCTCGTCGGGCTCCGGCTCGTCGGGCTCCGGCTCGTCCTCGAGCAGCAGCCCGTCCTCGACCACCGGCTCCTCCGGCAAGGCGGCCTCCGGCTCCTGAGCCCCCGCGCGCCGCGTCGTCCACAGGGTCGCGGTGCTGCACCGTCGTCCACAGCACCCCTCCGGGCGCACCGGCACGCCCCGGGCGGCGGCCCTAGCGTCGCCGCATGTCTCGTCGTCTGCGCACGCTGCTGTGGCGCACCCGGTGGCTCGTGGTCGCGGTCTGCCTCGCCGTCGCCGTGTGGGTGGTGCTCGGCCAGCTCCGGCCGGTACCGCCTCCGACGGTCCCGGTCGTCGTCGCGGCCCGTGACCTGCCCGCAGGCACCACGGTCGCCGAGACCGACGTGCGGGTCGAGCGGTTGCCCGCGGCTCCGCGCACCGGTGTGACGGCGGCCGACGTCATCGGCTCGAGACTCACGATCGGCGTCCCGGAGGGCCTGCCGGTGGTGCCGACGATGCTGCTGGGCCCCGGGCTGCCCGAGGCGGCGCCGCCGGGCTGGGTGGTGACGCCGGTCGTGCTGGCCGACCCGGTGCTGGCCGACCTGCTGCGCGTCGGCGACCGGCTCGACCTCTACCTCGCGGCCGCCGACACCGGGGGCCGCACCGAGGAGGCCAGGCTCGTGACGGCGGGAGCGCTGGTGCTGGCGCGGCACGAGGCCGAGGCGGGCACGTCCTCCTGGCTGGGCGGCGGCGCGGCAGCCACGGTCGAGACCGTGGTGGTGGCGGTGCGGCCCGGCGACGCCGGCGCCCTCACCGGAGCCAGCGGGTTCGGCCCGTTCCGTGCGGTGCTGTCCGGGGCGGCGGGCACGTCGGACCTCCCGCCCGCCGCGACCGACGACGGCGTGAGTTCCGAGCCTCCCTGATCCATCCGCCGCCGGGACGTGCGACGCCCCGCAGGGCGCCCGCCCCTCCCTGGACGCACGACGGCCCGGGGCCCCGCAGGGCACCCGGGCCGGGCTCGGGAGCGGCGGGGGCGGTCAGGCCTGCCGCTGCGCCTTGAGCAGGTCGCGGATCTCGGTGAGCAGCTCGGTGTCGGTCGGCTCCGGGACGCCCTCCTGGATGCCCTTGCGCTTCTTCTGCATCTCCGTGAACTTGTTCATCGGGACGACGAAGGCGAAGTAGACGACCGCCGCCGTGATGAGGAAGACGATCAGGGCGTTGACGATCGCGCCGAGGTCGATGAGCGTCGGGTTGACGCCGTCGACGGTGTCACCGGCGCGCAGGTCGATGCCCCAGCCGCCGGTGTCCGGCGAGCCGAACACGTTGAGGATCGGCGTGACGATCGACGACACGAACGTGTCGACGACTGCGGCGAACGCGGTACCGATGACGACCGCGATCGCCAGCTCGACCACGTTGCCTCGCATGATGAAGTCCTTGAACCCCTTGATCACCGGGCCTCCTAGATGTGAGTGTCGGTGCCGCGGTTCGGCGCCGCCCTGCGCTGACGAGGGTAGCGGCCGGCCGTCACGGGGTCAGGAGACTCGCGGCGCGGGGCCGCGGCACGCGGCACACCGGCGCGCGGTGTGAGCCGGCAGCGCGGGTCGGCCGGCGCGGCCGGTCGGCCGGGTCGACCGGCGCGG
>NZ_WNXX01000016.1 GCF_009733795.1 Actinotalea caeni | reverse complement strand
CGCGGAGCCCGCAGCGCAGGCGCCGGCCGCGCAGCCGCCCGCTGCCCCGACGCCGGCCCCGGCGGCGGCCGCTCCCGTGGCCTCGCCGTTCGCTCGCCCGGAGGTGCCGGTCATCGACGCCGCCGAGCTGCGCGCGCTGCTCGAGGGCGACGCGCCGGTGACGGTGCTCGACGTCCGCGAGCCGGTCGAGGTGGCCGCGGGCAGCATCCCGGGTGCGCTGCACGTGCCGCTCGCCCGGCTGCTCACCGAGGCCGGGCGCACCGCGGTCCCCCGCGAGGGCACGATCGTCGCCTACTGCAAGGCCGGGCCCCGCTCGGAGCGGGCGGCCGCGCTGCTGCGCGCCGACGGCCGCGACGCCGTCTCGCTCGCCGGCGGCTTCCCCGCCTGGCTCGCGACCACCTCGCGATCGGCATGAGCGCGATCTCCGCGGCCGCGTACCGGCAGCAGGTGCTCGCGCTGGTCGAGCCGACCGCGAGCGCGCCGACCCATCTCGCCGACGCCGCCGGTCTCGTGCTCGCGAACGACCTGCACGCCCGCGTCCCGACGCCGCCGTTCGACAACTCGGCGATGGACGGCTACGCGGTCCGGGCCGACGACGTCGCGGGCGCGACCGACGAGCGCCCGGTCGTGCTCCCCGTCGCCGACGACGTCCCGGCCGGACGCACCGACCGCCTCACGCTCGCGCCCGGCACCGCGATCCGGATCATGACGGGCGCTCCGATGCCCGCCGGCGCCGACGCCGTCGTCCCGGTCGAGGTGACCGACGGCGGCACCGAGCGGGTCGTCGTCCGGCGGCCCAGCGCCGTCGGCACCCACGTGCGGCGCGCGGGCGACGACCTCGCGACCGGCGCGCTCGTGCTGCGCGCCGGGACCCGCCTGACCGCGCGGCACCTCGGCGCCGCCGCCGCGGCCGGGCACGGCCTGCTCGACGTGCACGCACGGCCGCGGGTCGCGGTCGTCTCGACCGGCTCCGAGCTCGTGCGCGCGGGCGAGCCGCTCGCGCACGGCCAGATCCCCGACTCCAACAGCCACCTGCTCGCGGCCGCGGTCGCCGAGGCCGGCTGCGTGCCGGAACGGGTCAGCGCGGTGCCCGACGACGAGGACGCCCTGCGCGCGACGCTCGCCGAGGTCTCCCCGCGCGTCGACGCGATCATCCTGTCCGGCGGGGTCAGCGTCGGCGCGTACGACGTCGTCAAGGCCGTGCTCGCGCCGCTGCCGTCGATGTGGTTCGGACCGGTCGCGATGCAGCCGGGCAAGCCGCAGGGTTCCGGACGGCTGGCCGACGGCACGCTCGTCGTCGCGCTGCCCGGCAACCCGGTGAGCGTCTACGTCTCGTTCGAGGTGTTCGTGCGGTCGGCGCTGCGACGGCTCGCCGGCGAGAGGGACGTGGAGCCGGCGTTCCTGCCGGCCCGGGCCGCGGTGTCGTGGTCGAGCCCGCCGGGGCGGGAGCAGTACATGCCGGTCACGATCACGCGTGACGGCATCACGCCGCTCGTGCACCCGTCGTCGCGACGCGGGTCGGGCAGCCACCTGGTCGGCGGACTCGCGGGCGCCGACGGGCTCGCCCGGGTGCCCGCCGACGTCACCGAGGTGCACGAGGGCGACGAGATCGAGGTCCTGGAGGGGGCGCGATGAGCCGACCGCTCACCCATGTCGACGGCGCGGGCCAGGCCCGGATGGTCGACGTCACCGAGAAGCAGCCGACCGTCCGGTCGGCGACGGCGTCGGCGCACGTCGCGTGCGCGCCGCACGTCGTCGAGGTGCTGCGCGACGACGCGGTGCCCAAGGGCGACGTGCTCGCGGTCGCGCGCATCGCGGGCATCGCGGCCGCCAAGCGCACGCCGGAGCTGCTGCCGCTCGCGCACGTCATCGGCGTGCACGGCGCCGTGGTCGACGTCGAGGTGGTCGACGACGGCGTCGACATCCGCGCGACCGTCCGCACCGCCGACCGCACGGGGGTCGAGATGGAGGCGCTGACGGCGGCGTCGGTGGCGGCGCTCGCCGTCGTCGACATGGTGAAGGCGCTCGACAAGGGCACCGAGATCACGCGCGTGCGGCTCGAGCGGAAGACCGGTGGCAAGTCGGGTGACTGGACCCGCTGAGCCGCTGGACGCCGTCGTCCTCGCCGGCGGCCGCAGCTCCCGGCTCGGCCGGGACAAGGCGGCGCTGCTGCTCGACGGCGAGCGGCTGGTCGACCGGGCGGTCGCGGCTGCCCGCCTCGCGGGTGCCCGGCGGTGCGTGGTCGTGGGTCCCGCCGCCCTGCGCCCCGCGGTCCCGGTGGTGCAGGAGGACCCGCCCCACGGCGGGCCGGTGGCCGGGCTGGCGGCGGGGCTCGCGGCGCTCGACGAGCGCGAGGGTGCGAGCGCCGAGGGCGTCCTCGTGCTCGCGTGCGACCTCGCCCGCCCCGAGGCCGCGACGGCACGGCTGCTGACGGCGTGGCGCCACCTGCCGGGGGCGGCGGACGGCGTCGTGCTGCAGGACCCCGCCGGGCGCGCGCAGTGGCTGGCCGGCGCCTACCGGCGCGGCGCGCTGCGCGCCGCGCTCGCCGCGGTCGGCGGCGTGCGCGGGTGCTCGATGCGACGTCTCACCGCCGGCCTGGTGCTGCACCGGGCCGCGGCGCCGGAGGAGGCTGCGGCGGACATCGATACCTGGGAGGATCTGAGCAGAGCGGAACGGCGAAGGAGTGACGGCCCGCGATGAGCGACCTGCCCCCGATCCAGGCCTGGGTGGAGCACCTGTGCGCGACCCTCGGCGTCGACCCCGGCGCCGTCGACCTGCGCACGATCCTCGACATGACGCGCGACGTCGCGCACCACGTCGACCGCCCGGCGGCGCCGGTGAGCGCGCTCGTCGTGGGGCTGGCGGCCGCCGCCCAGGGCGGCGGCGCGGACGCGGTCCGCGCGGCGTGCGCGACCGCCGCCGAGGCCGCGCGCGCGTGGGAGGCGTCGTGACCCAGGTGCGCTACTTCGCCGCAGCCGCCGAGGCGGCGGGCACCCAGGCCGAGGTCATCGAGGCGCACACGCTCGGCGAGCTGCGCGCCCGCATGATCGCCGCGCACGGACCCGACCTCGAGCGCGTCCTCACCCGGTGCGCGCTCCTCGTCGACGGCCGCCGCGTCGACGACCCCCAGGTCACGCTCGCCGGCACCGACGTCGTCGACGTCCTCCCGCCCTTCGCCGGCGGCTGACGCCCCCTCCCTGCCTCCCCCCCGGTCCGGTTTCACCGCACTTTGCAACACAGCCCGGTTTCACCGCACTTTGCAACAGGGCCCGGTTTCACCGCACTTTGCAACAGGGCCCGGTTTCACCGCACCTTATGCCGCACGCCGAATGCACCGCGCTGTGCAGCACCCGAGGTCGTCGGCGCAGATGTCCAGGCAGCAGGGCGTGGTCGGCGTCATGCCCCCGGTTGGTCGGGCGCGTGTCGAGTGCGTCGTGGTGAGTGCGCGGTGGGTCTGCCGACGCGAGACGTGCGGTTGAGCACGAGCGACAGGAAGTGCGGTGAAACCCGGCCGCGGCACAAAGTGCGGTGAAAGTGGTGCGTGTTGCAAAGTGCGGTGAAAGTGGTGCGTGTTGCAAAGTGCGGTGAAAGCGAGGTGGGGCGAGCGCGTTCAGGTGAGGGCGGCGCCCAGTTGCTCGCGGACGTGGGTGGCGACGGCAGGGCTGGCGGCGCCGATCAGCCAGGGCTTGACGACGCCCGGGGCGTAGGGCGAGCCGTCGCCGCGGACGAGGGTGCCGCCGACCTCGGCGAGCAGCAGCGCGCCGGGCGCGTGGTCCCACGGCTTGGCGTGGGCGAACACGACGTAGTCGACGTCGCCGGCCGCGACGTGGGAGTAGTCGACACCCGCGCAGAACCAGGTCTCGCGCAGCGGCGCCAGGTCGCCGAAGCCGTGCCCGCGGATGTGCTTCTGCGAGCTGATGCCCGCCCACTCCGCCGGGCTCGCCGCCGGCTCCAGCCGCGGCAGCCGCTCCTCGTTGCGGTAGGCGCCGGCGCCGCGCTCGGCGACGAAGGCGAGCTGGTGCTCCGGCTGCCAGATCCAGCTCCGCACGACCTCGCCCGCACGCAGCTCGGCCACCATCACCGCGTGGTCGGCCTTGCCGTGGACGAAGTTGTAGGTGCCGTCGATCGGGTCGATCGTGAACGCGTGGTCGGCGGCGGCGAAGGCGTCCAGCAGCGAGGGGTCGGCCGACGTCGCCTCCTCGCCGAGGATCATCGCGTCCGGGTAGGCGCGACGCAGCGCGGCCGTGATCGCCTCCTCGGACTCCCGGTCGGCGACCGTCACGAGGTCGTTCGGGTGCTCCTTCTCGAACACCTCACCCTCGGCGAGCGACCGGAATCGCGGGGTGATGATGTCGACGGCGGTCTGCCGCAGCAGATCCAGAACGGCCTCGGTGTCCACGTGCGACCACGTTAGTCCAGCCGCGGGAGGGCGCCTGCCTCAGTCGTGACCCTTTGCCGCCTCGACGACGGCGGGGCCGTGGTTCCAGACCCGGATCGCGGGCTCCTCCCGCTCGAAATGGAGCACGCTGACCGAGCCGGCGTCGAGCAGCAGCTGCGCGCCGAAGCGCGGCTCGGCCCGCAGGAACACCGCGGCCAGCACCCGCAGGCAGTGGCCGTGGCCGACGAGCGCGACGTCGCCGTCGGCCATCGCCTCGACGGCGCGGCGCACCACCCGCGAGGCCCGGGCCGCGACCTCCTCGACCGTCTCGCCCGGGGTGTCGCCCGGCACCACGCCGTCCCGGAAGACCGACCAGTCGTAGCCCAGCCGCGCGCGGATGTCCTTGGTGCTCAGGCCCTCGTAGCCGCCGTAGTCCCACTCGAGCAGGTCGTCGTCGATCTCGGACGTCAGCCCCGCGAGCTCGGTCGTGCGCCGCGCCCGCTGCAGCGGCGAGGACAGCGTGAGCACGAACCGGTAGTCGGTGAGCAGCCGCCCGGACGCCTGCGCGAGCTCCTCGCCGCGCGCTGTCAGCGGGATGTCGGTCCGGCCGGTGTGCTGACCCGAGCGCGACCACTCGGTCTCGCCGTGCCGCAGCAGCACCAGGTGGCCGGTGGGTGGCGGCGGGCCGCCGCTCTGCGTCGTCACGCGGCCAGCATACAGCACGCACCTGCTGGCCGTGCTGGACGCGCTGGTGCGCGTCGCCGACGGCCCGGTGCCGCTGCCGGTGGAACTGGCGGCCTGGTTCCACGACGCGGTCTACGAGGGCGTCGCCGGTGCCGACGAGGAGGCCTCGGCGCGGCTCGCGGAGTCGCTGCTGGCCGGTCGCCTGCCCGGCGAGACCGTGGCCGAGGTGGCGCGGCTGGTGCGGCTGACGGCCGAGCACCGGCCCGCGCCCGGCGACCACCACGGGGCGCTGCTGTGCGACGCCGACCTCGCGGTGCTGGGCTCCGCCCCGCCGGTGTACGACCGCTACGTGGCGCGGGTCCGGAAGGACTACGCCCACGTCGACGACGGGCGGTGGCGGGCCGGACGGGCGAAGGTGCTGCGGCACCTGCTCGCGCTCGACCCGCTCTACCGCACCCCGCGGGGGCAGGCGCTGTGGCAGGAACCCGCCACGGCGAACCTGCGGCGCGAGCTGACGACGCTGCTCGACTGAGCGCGCTGCCGCTCACCAGGGCGGCTGGGCCACGAGCAGCCACGACGGCGCCGCTCGCCACAGCGGCATCGGCGAGCACGCCGAGAGCCGGCGCATCCGTGCGGGCGCCTGCGGCAGTGCGCCCAGCGCCAGCCTGGCCGGCGCCACCAGCACGGACGACCGAGCGTGACCGTGCAGCGCGAGGTGCGGAGGCATCGCGTCCGACGCCGCTCGCACGCACCCAACCGCGCCAGGACAGAGACGTACCGACGACGGAGAGCAGAGATGACCACCCCCACGACCCGCCCCGACGCGCGCGCCGAGCACGGCAGCACGGCGGAGCCCGACACGACCGAGCCCCGCCGCACCGCGGCGGCCGGCACCCCGACCGGACCGGGGACCACCACCGAGCCCCGCACCACCGAGCCCCGCAGCACCGCGGACCCCGACACGACCGAGCCCGAGACGCCAGCCGCGCGGGCCGCGCGGCTGGTCACAGAGTCGCGGACCTTCGCGGCCGAGGCGGGCATCGCGACGAGGGACACCCCGTCGTCGGTCTTCCGGCTGCTGGTGCTGTCCTGCCTGCTCGCGGCGCCCGTGCAGCACGCCACCGCCCTCCGTGCCGCGCGGGCGCTGCGCCCGGCGACCCGCAGCGCGGCGGCGCTCGCGCGGACACCGGTCGAGGAGGTGTCGCGGCACCTCACGGCCGCGGGCTACTGGCGGTTCCACCGCACCAAGGCGGCGCTGCTGGTGCGCGCGGCCGGCGACGTCGTCGACCGGCTCGACGGCGACCTGCGGACCCTCTACCGCGAGGCCACCTCGGCCGCGGAGCTGCACCGAGCGCTGCGGCGCGTGCCCGGCGTCGGCACCCACGCCGCCCACATCGTGCTCAGGGAGGCGCAGGGCGTGTGGCCCGATCTGCAGCCCTACCTCGACACCCGGGTCCTCGACGGCGCCGCTCGCCTCGGGCTGCCGACCGATCCGGACGCGCTCGCCGCGCTCGTCGACCCCGAGGACCTGCCACGCCTGGCCGCCGGCTGCGTGCGCGCCACGCTCGCCGGCGGCACCAGGGCCGCGTGAGCCCGGCGGCGGCGCGACCTCGCGCCGCCGGTCCCCCACCCGGGCCCGCGGACGACGACGGCCCCCGGGATCGCTCCCGGGGGCCGTCGGTGTGATGCGTCAGACGGTCAGGCTCAGAAGCCCATGCCGCCCATGTCGTCACCACCGCCGGCAGGCGCCGCAGCGGCCTTCTCCGGCTTGTCGGCCACGACGGCCTCGGTGGTGAGGAACAGCGCCGCGATCGAGGCGGCGTTCTGCAGCGCAGAACGGGTCACCTTGACCGGGTCGTTGATGCCGGCGGCCAGCAGGTCCTCGTACTCGCCGGTGGCGGCGTTGAGGCCGTGGTTGGTCTCGAGCGAGCGCACGCGCTCGGCGACGACACCACCCTCGAGGCCGGCGTTGATGGCGATCTGCTTGAGCGGGGCCTCGATCGCGATCTTCACGATGTTGGCACCGGTCGCCTCGTCGCCCTGCAGGTCGTCGAAGTTCGCGAGCGCCTTGTTGGCGGCCTGGATGAGCGCGACGCCACCACCGGCGACGATGCCCTCCTCCACGGCGGCCTTGGCGTTGCGCACCGCGTCCTCGATGCGGTGCTTGCGCTCCTTGAGCTCGACCTCGGTGGCCGCGCCCGCCTTGATGACGGCCACGCCGCCGGCGAGCTTGGCGAGACGCTCCTGCAGCTTCTCGCGGTCGTAGTCGGAGTCGCTGTTCTCCATCTCCGCACGGATCTGGTTCACGCGGCCGGCGATGGCGTCGGCGTCACCGGCACCCTCGACGATCGTGGTCTCGTCCTTGGTGACGACGACCTTGCGAGCCTGACCGAGCATGTCGATCGTGGCGTTCTCGAGCTTGAGGCCGACGGTCTCCGAGATGACCTGGCCACCCGTGAGCACCGCGATGTCGGCGAGCATCGCCTTGCGGCGGTCGCCGAAGCCCGGGGCCTTGACCGCGACGGACTTGAAGATGCCGCGGATCTTGTTGAGGACGAGGGTCGCCAGCGCCTCGGACTCGACGTCCTCGGCGATGATCAGCAGCGGCTTGCCGCTCTGGATGACCTTCTCGAGCAGCGGCAGCAGGTCCTTGACGTTGCTGATCTTCGACTCGACGATCAGGACGTACGCGTCCTCGAGGACGGCCTCCTGACGCTCGTTGTCGGTCACGAAGTAGGCCGAGAGGAAGCCCTTGTCGAAGCGCATGCCCTCGGTCAGCTCGAGCTCGAGGCCGAGCGCGTTGGACTCCTCGACGGTGATGACACCCTCCTTGCCGACCTTGTCGAGGGCCTCGGCGATGAGCTCACCGATGGCCGGGTCGGCGGCGGAGATACCGGCGGTCGCCGCGATCTCCTCCTTGGTCTCGACCTCCTTGGCGGAGTCGAGCAGGGCCTCGGTCACGCGCTCGACGGCCTTCTCGATGCCCTTCTTGAGGGCGATCGGGTTGGCGCCGGCGGCGACGTTGCGCAGGCCCTCGCGCACGAGCGCCTGGGCGAGGACGGTGGCGGTGGTGGTGCCGTCACCCGCGACGTCGTCGGTCTTCTTGGCGACCTCCTTGACGAGCTCCGCACCGATCTTCTCGTACGGGTCGTCGAGCTCGATCTCCTTGGCGATCGAGACGCCGTCGTTCGTGATCGTGGGGGCGCCCCACTTCTTCTCGAGGACGACGTTGCGGCCCTTCGGGCCGAGGGTGACCTTCACGGTGTCGGCGAGGGTGTTGAGCCCACGCTCCATCCCGCGCCGGGCCTCCTCGTTGAAGGCGATGATCTTGGCCATGGGGGTTGGATTCCTCCGGTACTGGCTTGGACGTGGGTGCCGCGCGCCCGCGACGGACGACGCCGGTCTCGACGGTCACGTCCCGTCTCGGCCGACGCCTCGCTCGGCGACCCGAGTGGAACCCCCGGGGCGCGTCACGACCGGCGCCTCGCGTCGGTTGTCACTCTCACCCCGAGAGTGCTAACGCCATGTTGGCACTCTCACCTGGAGAGTGCAAGATCGACCGGCGTCGTTCGCCCGAAGCGATCCTCCAGCGCTCGTCGCGCCGCCCACCATCCTGACATGCCGTGCACCCCCGGCCCCGGGGTCGCGGCCGAGCTGCACAGGTACACGCCCGGCACGCCCGCGGCGTAGGCGTCCAGCGCGAGCCGCGGCCGCTGCGTCATCGAGCGCATCGTCAGCTCGCCGAGCGCGATGTCGCCGCCCACGTAGGCCTCGTTGTGCCCGGACAGCCGGTTCGCCGGGATCCCCCGGGCCGCCACGACGACGTCGCGGAATCCGGGCGCGTAGCGCTCGATCCGTCGTGTGACGAGCTCGACGGGGTCGACCGGGCAGTCGTTGGGCACGTGCGCGTACGCCCAGCCGGGCCGCAGCCCGTCGACCTCGCGACCGGGGTCGGTCACCGCCGGGTCGCTGAACAGGACGAACGGGTGCTCGGACAGCCGGCCCTGCAGCGCCTCGGACTCGCTGGCGGCCATCTCCTCGCGGGTGCCGCCGACGTGCACCGTGCCGGCGCGTCCGACGTCGGGGTTCGCCCACGGCACCGGCCCCGACAGCACGTAGTCGACCTTCGCGACGCCGGGGCCCGGACGCACCCGTGCCAGCGCCGACCGCACGTGCGGCGCCATCCGGTCGCCCCAGATCCGCACGAGCGACTGCGCGCTGGTGTCGAACAGGTACGTCCGGGCACGCGGCAGCTCGCGCCAGTGCCGCACGGGTGTGTCGCAGACCACCTCGCCGCCGTGCGCGCGCAGGTCCGCCAGCAGCGCGTCGACGATCGCGCGCGACCCGCCGACCGGGACCGGCCAGCCGACGGCGTGCGCGAGCGTGCCGAGCATGAGCATCGTGCCCGCCGCCACGGGCGAGGGGAGCTTGCCGATCGCGTGACCCGCGACGCCGGTGAGCAGCGCGGCGGCGACGTCGCCCTGGAACCGCCTCGCCCACAGCGGGGAGCCCTGCTCGAGCAGCCGCGACCCCAGCCCGACGAGCCGCGTGGGGCCGATGCGGGCGAGCCGGCCGGCGATGCCGCGCGGCCGCTCGCCCAGCGCGAGCGCGACGAGGGGCTGCCAGTCCTCGACCAGCGGGGCGAACAGGTCGTGCCAGGCCGCGCCGTCGGCGCCGAGGCCTTCCGCGGTGCGGTCCAGGGAGGTGTGCGCCAGGCCCGCGCGACCGCCGTCGAGCGGGTGGGCGTAGGCGACCTCCGGCACCGCCAGGTCGACGCCGCGGGCGCCGAGGTCGAGCTCGCGGAAGAACGGGCTCGCCAGCGCGAGCGGGTGCACGGCCGAGCAGATGTCGTGCACGATCCCGGGCGCCAGCCCCAGGTCGAGCGTGCGCGCACCGCCGCCCGGCGTCGGCTGTCCCTCGATCACGAGCACCTCGAGCCCGGCCCGTGCCAGGGTCACCGCCGCGGCGAGACCGTTCGGTCCCGAGCCCACGACGACCGCGTCGGTCGTCTTCGTCATGCGGTCGAGCCTACGAGGCGACCCGCCCCCGCGAGCCGCGCACGGACCCACTCGGGCACCCGCTCGAACGGGACGAAGGCCGACCAGCACACGACCGTGGGCAGGAAGTGGATCCCCAGCAGCAGGAAGGTGGTGAGGTGGAAGCCCAGGAAGCCGACGACCAGGAGCGCCCGCCACCGGCCTCGGAGCACGAAGGCCAGCGGCGCCGAGAGCTCCAGCGCGAGCGCGCCCCACTGCGCCGCCCGCATCACCAGCGCGTTCGTGACCAGCACCTGGTTGAGGTCGTTCGGGCGGCGGATGAACGCCCACGCGAGCGTGCCCGAGGTGGCCCACCGCAGCAGCGAACCGCCGGAGACGACGTACTTCGCGAGCACCGAGCCCGTGTAGGTCATCACCGTGAGGACCTGGATCATCCGCAGCGGCCACCCGGCGGCGGCGTCGGCCCCCTCGCCGTCGCCGTAGCGCGCGGTGCCGGCCGTGGTCAGCAGCACGACCCCGACCGTGATCGCCATGTGGTCGTGCGCGACGTAGCCGTAGCTCATGCCCCACACGACCCAGAGCACGTACGCGACCGCGAGCAGCGCGCCCGCGGCGTGCTGCACGAGCGCCGGCACGCGTCGGAAGCCGCCCACCAGGACGCCGACGGCCCCGACGTGCACGCCCACGAGCAGCGCCGTCGCGATCGTGGCGGTCACCGGCGGCAGGTGCAGCCAGCGGGCCAGCAGCACCGGGTCGAAGAACTCCGGCGTCGCGGCGCGGTCGTCGGTGCTGCTGAGGAAGTACCGGACGTCGAGCACCGCCATGACGGCGATCGCCGCCCGTACCCAGGCCACCCGCGCCCGCGGCAGCGCGGGGACCCACCAGCGCACGAACGCGGCCGTGCTCGCGCGCACCCTGCTCACGGCACCTCCCAGGTGAGCACGACCCGCTCCTCGGGCGGCGCGGCGAGCGCGCCGTCGGCCATCTGGTGCAGGGTCTGCCGGACCGTCATCGTGGCCAGCTCGACCCCCGGGTGGTTGGCCTCCCACACCTCGGCGATGCCGGCGAGCATGCTCGGGTCGTCGTGCAGGTCGCCGAGCGCCACCTCGAGCTCGACCCGCGTGACCCCGGCCGAGCGCGCGGTGAGACCGATCCGGACCTCCTCGCCCGTGGTGGTGGTGGCGGTGAGGTAGGTGTTGACGACGACGCCGTCGGGGTCGCGGGGGTAGGCGTACTGCCCGAGCGTCCCGAGCGGGAACCAGTCGTCGCCGCGCGTGAGCTGGGCGGTCACGAGCACGGCGAGCATCGCCAGCCCGACGAGCAGCCGCCAGCCGGTGCGCACCCGCCGGCGAGGGCCGCCCGCCGCTGCTCCCGCGCCCGTCGGGTCGTCGACGGCGTCCCGCAGGTCCGGCCGGGTGCTCGCGCGCGCGGGCGTCGTCGAGGGCGGTGGCACGGCCCGATGGTAGGAGGGCCCCGCCGCGCGGGCATCCACCGCTGGTCGGATCCCCGATGTCCCCTGGCGGACCTGCCCACGCGCCGTCGCGGGTCGCGGGCAGCGGACCCGACCCGACGACACCGGCGCCCGCGAACCCGGTGCTGCCCGCGGCGGGCACCAGCCGACCCGGCACGCACCCGCCCGGCGCCGCTTGCGACGGGCACGCGGAAGCCCGCGCGCGTCGACGCCGCCCGGCGCGGCGCCGCCACCCGTGGGCCTCCCTACACTGGGCCGATGCGCCGCCGGATCGTCTCTCGGGTCCTGCTCGCAGCCGTCGTCGTCGCGCTCGTGAGCGCCGCCGCGCTGTACGAGCGCCCCCGACGCGACGAGGCCGGCTCCTACGCCGACGGTGTCGGCGTCGACCCCTCGGGCGCGGTGCAGCTGCTGCCCGCGGGCTCGGGCGCGACCTACCTGCCCGGCTCCCGCGTGCTGACGCCGCCGGACGACGCCACCCCGGAGGAGACCGCGGCCGCGCTCACGCTGGCGCACGAGCAGCGCGAGTGGCTCGCGTCCGGGTGGCTGCCCGAGGGCGCCTATGCGCACCTGGTCGCCGACGCCCTGCTCGACCTCAAGGTGCTGACGGGCGACGGCGCCCCGCTCGCCGCGATGAACGTGAACTGGCGCTACGTCTGGCCGCGCGACGCCGCGTTCGTCGCGGTCGCGTTCGCCGCCGCCGGGCACCTCGACGACGCCGTGGGCGTCCTGGAGTACCTGCAGCGCGTCCAGGGCACCGACGGGCGCTTCGAGGCTCGCTACGTCCCGGACGGCTCCGGGCCGCCGGACGGCCGGCTGCCGCAGACCGACGGCACCGGGTGGGCGATGTGGGCGACCGCTGCGGTTCTCGACGCGGCGCCCGCCGCGGACCGTGCCGACCTCCTCGAGCGGTTCGCCCCGCTACGTGAGCGCTCGACGGCGTTCCTGCTCTCCCAGGTGAGCGGACGGCGCGCGCTGCCGCCCGCCTCGCCGGACTACTGGGAGCACCGGGAGCGGGTGGTCACGCTCGGCACGGCGGCCCCCGTGCTGGCGGGTCTGGAGGCCTCGGCCCGGCTGCACGAGCTCGCGGGCGACGGCACGACCGCCGCGACGGTCCGCGATGCCGCCGACCGCAGCCGGGAGGCCGTCGTCGACCACTTCGGCCGCTACGGCTACGGCCGCTACCCGGGACCCTCCCCCGCCGATGCCGCGAGCGCCTTCCTGCTGCCGCCGTACCAGCCCGCGCCGCTGCCGGGCGCGGTCGAGGCGTGGCAGGCGTCGATGCCGTCGATGATGCGCCCTGCGGGTGGCCTGGCGCCGGGCGGGAGCTGGCGCGAGCTCAACCTGTCGTGGACCCCTGAGACCGCGCTCTACGCGCTCGCGTCGGCCTCGACCGGCGACGAGGACGGTGCCCGGGAGTGGCTCGACTGGCTGGCGGCGCACCGCACCCCCCTCGGGGCGCTCCCGGAGAAGGTGAACGCGCAGAACGAGCCGGCGGGCCCGGCGCCGCTGGCGTGGACCTGCGCGCTCGTCGTCCTCACTGTCGCCGAGCTCGAGGGCCGCTGAGCCCCTCCGCCGGTGCGGTCAGGGCAGCGTGAAGTCGCCGCGCAGCACGATGACGATGTCGCCGTCGGCGGCGTCGGAGCTCTCGACGAGGTTCGTGATGCCGAGCAGCTCCCCGACCGCTTCGGCCGCCTCGGCCTGGTCGGGGTTGTCGTAGAAGAGCGTCGTGCTGCTCGGCTGGGCACGCCCGTAGTCGGCGGCGTTGGCGTCGAGCCAGCCGTCCTCCTCGAGCACGGCGACGGTGTCGGCCGCCAGGCCGCCGACGCCGGAGCCGTTGAGCACCCAGATCTGGATGCTGCGGTCGACCTCGGTGCCAGGCTCCTCGGAGCTCGGCTCCTCGGTCGAGGGCTCGTCGGTGCCGGGGTCGGTCGTCGTCTCCTCGTCACCGGCCTCGGCGGTCGTCTCCTCGCTCGTCGGCTCCTGGCTGGTGGCGGGCCCACCGGCGCTCGGGTCGCCGTCGTCACCGCTGAGCGCGCGCACCGCGACGAACGCGAGCGTCGGCGCCAGCACGAGCACGATGAGGAAGGGGAGCAGCTGCCGCCACCGCGGCAGCGGCGCCCGGTGCACACCCTGAGGGACCCTGTCGGCCCCGAGCACGTCGAACTCGTCCTCGGGGTACGGGTAGTCCTCCCTGCTGCTCACACCCGAAGGCTACGGGAGCCGAGGGGCTACAGGTCGCCGCCGAGACGGCGCGCCGAGCGCTCCCGCTGACGTGCGCTGCGCATGCGGCGCAGGCGCTTGACCAGCATCGGCTCGGCGGCGAGCGCCTCCGGGGTGTCGATCAGCGCGTTGAGGATCTGGTAGTACCGGGTGGCGTTCATGTCGAACAGCTCGCGGATCGCCGTCTCCTTGGCGCCCGCGTACTTCCACCACTGCCGCTCGAACTCGAGGATGCGCGCATCCCGCTCGCTCAGGCCCGAGGCCTCGACCTGCTGCAGGCCTGGGTGCGATGCTGCTGCGGACGCTGCGGCCATCGTTCCTCCCATGTGACGCTCGGCGTGCGGGCTTGCTCGGCATCGTAGGCGCAAAACCACACCGGTGTCATTCCCCGGCATGTCGCGGGCACCGGCGCGTCGCCCGTGAGGGTCCGCCCGACGCCTGCTGCGAGCGCGCCGTTCTCCTGACAGGGTGGGAGACGTGACCACGACCTCCACGAGCCCGGACCGCCCGGTCGGGGAGCAGCAGCCACGCCCGCTCAGCGAGCTCGTCGACCCGGGGTGGGCGGCCGCGCTCGCGCCCGTCGAGCCGCAGGTGCACGCGATGGGCGAGTTCCTGCGCGCCGAGCTCGCCGCCGGCCGCGAGTACCTGCCGGCCGGCCGCGACGTGCTGCGCGCGTTCACCACACCGCTGGAGCAGGTGCGGGTGCTGATCGTCGGCCAGGACCCCTACCCCACCCCTGGGCACCCGATGGGGCTGAGCTTCTCGGTGCGCCCCGAGGTGCGGCCGATCCCGCGCTCGCTCGCGAACATCTTCACCGAGCTCGTCGACGACCTGGGCGTGCCGCGGCCGAGCACCGGCGACCTGTCGCCGTGGGCGCGGTCCGGCGTGCTCCTGCTCAACCGGTGCCTCACCGTGCGCCCCGGCGCACCGGCGTCGCACCGCGGCAAGGGCTGGGAGCGCGTCACCGACGCCGCGATCGCAGCTCTCGTCGAGCGCGACGCGCCGCTCGTGGCGATCCTGTGGGGCCGCGACGCGCAGTCGCTGCGACCGGCGCTGGGCGAGGTGCCCGTGATCGCGTCGCCGCACCCGTCGCCGCTGTCGGCCTCCGGCGGGTTCTTCGGGTCGCGTCCGTTCAGCCGCGCCAACGAGCTGCTCGTCCAGCAGGGTGCCGAGCCCGTGGACTGGCGACTGCCGTGACGCCCCCGCCCTGGGCGTCGTTCGTCGCGATCGGCGACTCCTTCACCGAGGGCCTGTGGGACGTCGACCCCGCGGCGTCCGACGACGTGGGCAGCGTCGGGGGTTCGAGGGAGCCGGAGCTGCGCGGCTGGGCGGACCGGCTGGCGCTGACGCTGTCCCGACGGCGGGTGGCCGCCGGCGCGGAGCCGCTGCGGTACGCCAACCTCGCGGTGCGCGGGCGCCGGCTGGCGCGGATCCTCGCCGAGCAGCTCCCACCCGCGCTCGCGATGCGGCCCGACCTGGTCTCGGTGGTCGGCGGCGGCATCGACGTGCTGCGGCTCGGCGCCGACCCCGACCGGCTCGCGTCGATGCTCGAGGACGCCGTGGTGCGGGCTCGCGGCGCAGGGTGCGACGTGCTGCTCGCCACGTGCATGGACACGCGTGGCGCTGGGCCGCTGCTGGGTGCCACCCGCACCCGGATGGCCGTCTACACCGCTCACATCGGGGCGATCGCGCGCCGCCACGGCTGCTACGTGCTCGACCAGTGGGGTCTGGCCGCGCTGTCCGACCTGCGGATGTGGGCGCCCGACCGCATCCACCTCTCGCCCGAGGGCCACCACCGGCTGTCGCAGGCCGCCCTGGTCGGCCTCGGTCTCGAGCCCGACGACGCCGCCTGGCAGCAGCCGCTGCCAGCCGTCGAGACTCCGCCCGCCCTGGAGCGGCTGCGCGGGCACGGCGCCTGGCTGCGACGCGACGTCGCCCCCTGGGTCGGTCGCGGCATCCGCGGCACCTCGACCGGCGACGCCCGCGCGCCCAAGCGGCCCCGCCTCGCCATCGTGGAACCCGCGGAGCTCGCGGACCCCGCCGATCATGCCGATCATGCCGATCATGCCGCGCTCGAAGGACGATGGTCCCGCTCCGCGGAGGCGCTGCGCGACGTACCGTGAGGGCACAGCGCCGCCACGGCACCCACCACGGAGGTGATCGGCGATGACCGTCTGGGACCACGACGAGCACGGCACGGTCGCCGAGCTCAGCGAGGACGAGTGCTGGGAGTTCCTACGCCGTCGGCCGTTCGGCCGGCTGGCCTACCACCTCGCGGGCGAGGTGAGCATCGCCCCGATCAACGTCGTCGTCGACGGCTCCCGGCTGGTGTTCCGCACCGGCGAGGGCAGCAAGCTGCTCGGCATGCACATGAGCGACGACGTCGCCTACGAGACCGACGAGGTGAGCGGCGACGTCGCCACGAGCGTCGTCGTCCGCGGCCGGCCGCGCGTGCTCTCCGGCGAGGAGGAGGAACGGGCGGAGTCGCTGCCGCTCGCGCCCTGGTCGCCGACGTGGAAGAGCACGTTCGTCGAGGTGCAGGTCGGCGAGATCACCGGCCGCCGGTTCCGGCTGCCGCCGACGGCCGGCTAGCCCCGCCCCCGCTCCCGTTCCGCCCCCGCGCGGGTGCGCCCCGGCGCACACTGGGGGAACGAGGACGTGGGAGGCCGACATGAGCAGCGCCCAGACCGAGCGCGTCAGCGAGCGTGACGCCCGCCGCGTGGCCGAGCAGGCCCGCCAGACCGAGTGGGAGCACGCGTCGTTCGGGCGCGAGCTCTACCTCGGCCGGTTCCGGCCGGACCTCGTGTGGCCCTACCCCGAGCTCGACGACGACGCCGTCGCGCACGGCGAGGCGTACCTGGCCCGGCTCACCGAGCACCTGCGCGGGGTCGACGGCGCGGCCATCGAGCGCGACGCCCACGTCGGCGACGACGTGCTGGAGGGGCTCGTCGAGATGGGCGTCTTCGGGCTGAAGATCCCGCGCGAGCACGGCGGCGTCGGGCTCGACCAGGTCCACTACAACAAGGCGCTCGAGCTCATCGGCACCGTGCACCCCAGTCTCGGCGCGCTCGTCTCGGCGCACCAGTCGATCGGGGTGCCGGAGCCGGTCAAGCAGTTCGGCACCGAGGAGCAGAAGCAGCACTACCTGCGCCGCTGCGCCGAGGGCGCGATCTCGGCGTTCCTGCTCACCGAGCCCGACGTCGGGTCCGACCCCGCCCGGCTCGCCACGACCGCCACCCGGACCCCCGAGGGCGACTACCTGCTGGACGGCGTCAAGCTCTGGACGACCAACGGCGTGCTGGCCGAGCTGCTCGTCGTCATGGCGCGGGTGCCCGCCTCCGAGCACGGCACGGGTGGGATCACCGCGTTCGTCGTCGAGGCCGACTCCCCCGGCATCACGGTCGAGCGCCGCAACGCGTTCATGGGGCTGCGCGGCATCGAGAACGGGGTCACCCGGTTCCACCAGGTGCGGGTCCCTGCCGAGAACGTCATCGGCCTTGAGAGCCAGGGCCTCAAGATCGCGCTGACGACCCTCAACACCGGGCGGCTGTCGATCCCGGCGCTGTGCGTGGGCAGCAGCAAGTGGTGCCTGAAGATCGCGCGCGAGTGGTCGGCGGCCCGCGTGCAGTGGGGGCGCCCGATCGGCGAGCACGGCGCGATCGCGAGCAAGCTCGCCTTCATCGCGGCGACGACGTACGCGCAGGAGTGCGTCGTCGACCTGGCGGGTCGGCTCGCCGACTCCGGTCGCGCGGACATCCGGATCGAGGCGGCGCTGGCGAAGCTGTGGTGCAGCGAGATGGCCTGGCTGTGCGCCGATGAGCTGGTGCAGATCCGCGGCGGCCGCGGCTACGAGACCGCCGACTCGCTGCGCGCGCGCGGCGAGCGCGCGGTCGGGGCGGAGCAGGTGCTGCGCGACATGCGCATCAACCGGATCTTCGAGGGCGCGACCGAGATCATGCACCTGCTGATCGCGCGCGAGGCGGTCGACACCCACCTGCAGGTCGCCGGTGCTCTCGTCGACCCCGAGGCCGACACCGAGGCCCGGCTCGCCGCGCTCGGCGAGGCCGCCCAGTTCTACGCGACGTGGCTGCCGCGGCTCGCCGTGGGCCCCGGCGACGTGCCCGGCTCGTACGCGTCGCTGGGACCGCTCGGCGACCACCTGCGGTTCGTCGAGCGCGCCTCCCGGCGGCTGGCGCGCAACACCTTCTACGGGATGGCGCGCTGGCAGGGCGGGCTGGAGCGCAAGCAGGCGTTCCTGGGGCGGGTCGTCGACATCGGCGCGGAGCTGTTCGCGATGACCGCCACCTGCGCCCGCACCGAGCACCTCGCCCGCTCCGGCCACGACCCGGCGGCGGCGCGCGAGCTCGCGGACGCCTTCTGCCAGCAGTCCCGGCGCCGGGTGGCGCGGCTGTTCCGGCACCTGTGGTGGAACACCGACGGCGTCGACGAGCGGGTCGCGCGCGGCGTCCTCGGCGGCCGCTACACCTTCGCCGAGCAGGGTGTGCTCGACCTCAGCGAGGGCACCGGTCCGTGGATCGCCGACACCTCGCCCGAGGCCGCGAGCGCGGAGAACGTCCGGCGCCGCTACCGCTGACGCGCGCGACGGCGCCCGCTCCCGACCTCAGCCCGGCTCAGCCGACCGGCAGGTACGTGGCCCACCACCGCAGGATGTGCTCGAACCGTGCGACCCGGTGCTTGGGGGTGCCGGAGCGGGACAGCTCGTGACCCTCGCCCGGGAACAGCAGCAGCTCGGTGGGCACGCCCTGGCGCTTGAGCCCGACGTACCAGCGCTGCCCCTGCTCGACCGGGCAGCGCCAGTCCTGCTCGGAGTGGATGACGAGCGTCGGCGTCCGCACCTGGTCGATGTGCGCCATCGGGCTCTGCGCAGCGACGGCGTCGGGGTCCTCGCCCAGGTACCTGCCGCCGAAGAACCAGCCGATGTCGCTGGAGCCGGTGAAGCTCACCGGGTCGAGGAAGCCGCGCTCGACGATCGCGCCCGCCCACCGGTGGTCGCGCGTGGTGAGCCAGGCGGTCATGTAGCCGCCGTAGGAGCCGCCCATGACGCCGATGCGGTCGCCGTCGAGCGCACGGTTGCTCGCGAGAGCACCCTCGAGGAACTGCAGGATGTCGGCGGCGTCGCGCTGCCCGAAACCGCCGATGATCGCCCGGCCGTGCTCCTGCCCGTAGCTCGCCGAGCCGCGCGGGTTGCAGAAGACGACGGCGTAGCCCGCCCCGACGTAGGTCTGCACCTCGTCGAAGAACGTCGGCGCGTAGGCGGCGAACGGGCCGCCGTGGATGAGCAGCAGCACCGGGTGCGGCCCCTCGCCCTCCGGCGTCGCCACCCACCCGTGCACCTCGTAGCCGTCGTCGGTCGGGACGACGAGCTCGACGGGCTCGTGCACGCCGGCCTCGGTGCGCAGCCGGGCGGAGAGGTCGGTGAGCGGTCGGAGCGAGCCGTCGCCGCCGACGAGGCCGAGGTCGCCGACCGTGCCGACGCCGGTCGACGCGACCAGCACGCCGCCGCCGGTCACCGGCTCCGCCGCGTACACCTCGCGGTCGCCGCCGACGAGCACCTCGAGCGCGCCGTCCGGCGTGCCGGGGTGCCGCACGAGCTGCACGGTGCCGCGGTGCGCGCGGGTGACCAGCACGCCGTCGGCGACCGGGGCGAGGACCGCGCCGGTGAGCGACTCGGTCGTGGGGTCGGTCAGCCGCTGCACGTCCTCGAAGCCCGTCCCGGTCAGCCGTGCCCGGTACAGCGCGGGCGAGCGGCCGATGAAGTCGAAGCCGTCCTCGCCCTGGTCGCGCACGAGGAGGTAGACGGTGCCGTCGGGGGCGACGGCGACGTCGTCGGGCCCGTGGTGCGGCACCGCGATCTCGACGCCCTCGGAGCCCGCGGTCGCGGGGTGCCGCACCAGGGCGGCGCCCAGCGTGTCGACGACGTCGCGGAGCACGAGCAGCTCGCCGTCGTCCAGCCAGGTCGGGCCGCCGTGGTCGAGCGGACCGGTCGTCACCTGGACGGGCGCGACACCGGTCGACGCGACGGCGCCGGTCGGTGCGGCCGGCTCGTCCGAGCCCTCGTCGGCCCTCGGCACGTCGGCGGTCGGGTCCGGCAGCGGCGGGACGTCGACGACGAACACGTGCGACGGGCGGTCGAGCCGGAAGCCGAGCCCGTCCGCGCGGTAGGAGAAGTCGGTGATGAGCCGGGGCGGCTCGGCGTCGGGGCCGACCTTCTCGTCGGTGCCGTAGCGGCCCTTCTCGGGCACGCGCGAGGTGTAGGCGATGCGGGTGCCGTCGGGCGAGAACTCCGGGCGTCCGCCGACACCGCCCTGGTGGTCGGTGACGACGCGCGGCTCACCACCGGCGGTCGGCATCAGTGCGAGCTGTGGCTTGACGCCCTTGCCGCCGCGCACGAACGCGAGCCAGCGCCCGTCCGGCGAGATCGCCGGGTCGCGGTCGGCGGTGCCGTGGGTGAGCGGGGTCAGCTCGCCGGTGCCGAGGTCGAGCCGCCACAGGCTGCTCGGGTAGCCGTCCTCGTCGAGGTCGGGCCGGCTGATCGCCACCGCCGCCCAGGTGCCGTCGGGGTGGACGGCGGGTCGGCTCGGCTGGCGGAAGAGTGCGAGGTGCTCGGGACGCATGGGCGTCAGCCTAGGCCTGCTGCGGGCGGCGCCTCCTCGCGCGCCGGTCACGGGCAGGGCGAGGTGGACGGGACGGGAGCCGCGTGTCGGATTCGAACCGACGACCCTCCGCTTACAAGGCGGACGCTCTGGCCAGCTGAGCTAACGCGGCGCGGACCGGGGTCCGGGCGGAGTCATCGTAGCCGCGTCCCCGTGCGGCTCCCCGGCGTCAGCCCGCGACGGCGGTCCCGACCGCCTCCGCGAGCGCGCCCTCGGCGGCCCAGTCGGCCTCGATGGTGCGTCCGTCGAGCCGGATCGTCGGGGTGTCCTCGACGCCGTCGCGCTCCGCCTGCTGGGTGGCGGCGACGAACCAGCGGTCGAACAGTCCGTCGGTGAACTTGTCCACGACGTCCTGCGAGACACCGACCTCCAGTCCGAGCTCGGCCAGGTCGGGGTCGTTGAGCTTCTCGGCCCCCGCGGCGCGCCGGGCGAAGGCGCCGTCGAGGAACGCGAGGAACTGCTCGGGCGAGCGGTCCGCGACGACGACCGCGGCCTCGCCGGCCCGCGTCGAGAACCCGTTGATGCCGCCGTCGACGAACCCGACGAGATGCAGCCACAGCGCGACCGTGCCGTCGGCGCGCAGCCGCTCCAGGTCCTCGGCCTGCGCGGTCCAGAACGCGACCGACGCGGGCGACTGCACATCGAGGTAGACGTCGAGCCGTGGCGCGTCGGGCGCGGTGCCGGGCACGCCGTCGGCCGAGACCGGGATGCCGCCGCTGGTGTCGGAGCCCTGCGGGCGGCGGGAGACGTCGTCGAGATAGGTCGCCTGGGCGCCCTGCCAGATGATCACGCCGGCGACCGCGAGCCCGACGACGAGCAGCACGACGCCGAGCACGGCCAGCCCCCGGCGGCGCCGCGCCTGCCGCAGCAGCCGTTCCGCCTCGCGGCGGGCCTCCTCACGCCGGGAGGCCGCCTTCGCCTTCCTGCGCTGCGACATCGCGGCTAGGCGGCGTCCCGGACCGCCTGCAGCAGCACGCCCGGCTGGTTCCACGCACCGGTCCACCGCGAGCCGTCGATGAAGGTGGTCGGGGTGCCGGTGACCCCGTCGTTGCGCGCCTGGTCGGAGGCGACCGCGACCCAGTCGACGTACGTGCCCGACGCGAACGTGTCCGCGACCTCCTGCGGCACGCCGACCTCGACCGCGATCGAGGCGAGCTCCTCGTCGCCGAGTCCCTCGGTCTGCTCGGCCGGCTGGTTGTCGAAGAGCGCCTCGAGGAAGTCGAGCGCAGCGTCGGGCGCGTCGGTCGCCACGGTCGCGAAGGCGTTCGCGGCGCGCGTCGAGTACTGGGTGCCGAGCGAGTACCCGTCGAGGAAGTTCAGCGGGTGGAAGCTGACGGTGGCCTCGCCCTCGCTGAGCATCGTGCGGATGTCCTCGCGGTTGACCGCGTCGTACTGGCCGCACACCGGGCACATGAAGTCGATGTAGACGTCGACCTCGGGGGCGCCCTCGTTGGTCGACCCGGCCTCGAGGTCGGAGCCGAAGGTGATGCCGCCGGTGTCGGTGGACCCCGCCGGGCGGGCGCCCTCGAAGTCGGTCAGCAGCGTGCGCTGCGACTCGCGCCAGATCAGCACCCCGGCGACGACGACGAGCGCGACGACGACGACCGACACCACGGCGATGACGATGCGGTTGCGGCTCTCGGTCGCCTTCTGCTTGGCGGCGAGCCGCTCCGCCTCGCGGCGTGCCGCCTCGCGGCGGTCGGCCTTGGTCTTGCGGGGCTCGTTGGCGGGCATGGGCACACGTCTCCACGAGGTGGTCGACGCAACCGTCGACGGCGGGCTTTCGGTCAGGGCGCCCGTGCGCGTTCGTGCGCCCCGAGCGGCCAGAGTCTACGTAACGATCCTGTGAGTCACCTGGGAACCGGCGGCACCGGGAGCGGCGCCCACACCGGGGTCGGGTCGGCGAGCAGCGCCGCGGTGATCGTCGCGGTCGCGACCGCGAGCCCGACGACGACCCACACCCACGCGCTGCCGCGCGTCGGTGCGAGCACGCCCAGCACGGCCCAACCGCCCTCGCGCGCGGTCTGGCTGGACGGCGTCCACCACGCGAGCGCGGTCGTCACCGACATGACGAGCAGCATGAGCAGCGGGGTGACGCCCGACGGCGACAGCAGCCCCCACACGATCCCGCCGCCGAGCACCCCGACGACCGCACCCGGGACCAGCATCGCGATCGCGATCAGCAGGTGCAGCGGGGTGGCGAGCGACGTCACCGCGAGGTCGGAGCGGCGCACGCCGCGGCGCAGCCGCCGGTTGCGCAGCGCCCGCGCCGAGGAGCCGACGGTCGCGAGCACGACGAGCACGAGCCCGAACGTCAGCAGCGCCCACCCCGGCCACAGCATGCCGAGCCCGACGACGGCCGGCCACCACGCGAGCGTGATGCCGGGCCGCGAGCGCGCCGGTCGCGCCCACCCCGGCCAGTCGGCGAGCGGGTCACCGGGCTGCGGGTCGGCCGGTGCCGGCGGCCCCGGCACCGGTGCCGGGACGGGCGGCTCGGCCGGGAACGGGTGCTGCGGCTGCGCCGCTGGGACCGGTGGACCCGCGAGGGCGGTCTCCGGCTGCTGGGACACCCACGGCGGCACCTCCGCCGGCTCCCCGGCCGCGACCGGCGGCGGCTCCGCCGGCATCACGCGGGTCCGGCCGACGCCGTCGCGGTCACCCGCGGCGTCGCCACCGGGTGCGAAGCTCGGCGGCAGCGGGCCGGCCGCGACCGGCGGGTTCGCGACGTCGACGACCTGGGTGAGGTCGCGGCCGTCACGGACGTCGGAGAGCGCGCGCAGCACCGACCCGTGCGGCATCCGCAGCGTCGGGTCCGGGTGGAGCGCACGGCGCAGCACCTGCCCGAGTCGCGGCGGCAGCCCGTCGACGTCGGCGCGGCCGGTCTCGACGCGTGCGAGCACGGCGGACAGCGGCCCGGTCCCGAACGGCGCGCGACCGGTGGCGGCGAACAGCAGCACCGCGGCCCACCCCCACCAGTCCCCCGCGGCATCGGGCACACCGCCGGCGAGCACCTGCGGGTCGACGTAGCCGGGGGTACCGGTGACCAGGCCGGTCTGGGTGAGCCGGGCGTCGTCGGCCACCTGGGAGATCCCGAAGTCGATCACGACCGGGCCGTCGTCGGTGAGCATGACGTTGCCCGGCTTCATGTCGCGGTGCACGACGCCGACGGCGTGGATCTGCTCCAGCGCGGTGGCGAGCCCCTCGGCGAGGTCGCACAGCTCCTCGGCGTCCATCGGCCCGTGCGTGCGGATCGAGTGGTCGAGCGACTCCCCGTCGATCAGCTCGGTGACGACGAACGCCTCGTCGGAGTCGGCCTCGGCGTCGAGCACGCGTGCCACCCGCGCGCCGCGCACCCGGTGCAGGGTCGCGACCTCGCGGCGCAGGCGCTCGCGCGCCGCGTCGTCGGTGCTGAACGCCGGGTGCAGCAGCTTGAGCGCCACGCTGCGCCCGTCGGCGTCGATCGCCTCGTAGACGGTGCCCATGCCGCCGGAGCCGAGCACGCGCACGAGCTCGTAACCCCCGACCGCGCGGCGCGCTGGGGCGGGGGCGGAGCCGTGCTCAGGGTGCTCCACACCAGGCAAGTTACGCCACCGCGCGCCGGATCCTGCGGCGGCCGGAGGCGCGTGCCCACTTCGTTACGCTCGGCGGCATGCCCAGCTCGCACGCGGATCTCGTGGTCGTCGCCAACCGTCTGCCGGTCGAGGAGACCACAGAAGGCACGGGCGACGACGCGCGGACCACGTGGACGCGGTCCCCCGGCGGGCTCGTGACGGCGCTCGCGCCGATCATGCAGCGCACCGGCGGCACCTGGGTCGGCTGGCCCGGCAAGGCCGGCCTGGAGCTGGACCCGTTCACCGCCGACGGCATCGACGTGCACCCGGTGGCGCTGACCCGCCAGGAGGTCAAGCGCTACTACGAGGGCTTCTCCAACGCGACGATCTGGCCGCTGTACCACGACGTCATCGTCGACCCCGAGTACCACCGCGACTGGTGGACCAGCTACGTGCAGGTCAACACGAAGTTCGCGGAGGCCGCGGCCGAGGCGGCGCCGAAGGGCGCGCTGGTCTGGGTGCAGGACTACCAGCTGCAGCTCGTGCCCCGGCTGCTGCGGCAGCTGCGGCCCGACCTGCGGATCGGGTACTTCCACCACATCCCGTTCCCGCCGGTCGAGCTGTTCGGCCAGCTCCCGTGGCGCGCCGACATCGTCAACGGCCTGCTCGGTGCCGACCTCGTCGGGTTCCAGCGCACCGGCGACGCGTCGAACTTCCTGCGCGCCGTGCGCCGGTTCACCGAGTTCAGCACGCGCGGCAGCGTGGCGACGATCAAGCGTCGCGGCCGCCCGGACCGGTACGTGCGCGCGGAGCGGTTCCCGATCGCGATCGACAGCGCCGCGTTCGAGGACCTCGCGGCGCGCCCGGAGGTCGAGAAGCGCGCCCTGGAGATCCGCGAGGAGCTCGGCTCCCCCGACGTGCTCCTGCTCGGGGTCGACCGGCTCGACTACACCAAGGGCATCCGGCACCGCATCAAGGCCTACGGCGAGCTGCTGGCCGACGGCAAGCTGCGCCCGCCCGGCACCACGTTCGTGCAGATCGCCAGCCCGAGCCGTGAGCACGTCGAGGAGTACGCCGAGCTGCGCCGCCAGGTCGAGGTCACCGTGGGACGCATCAACGGCGACTACTCCGCGCTCGGCCGGCCGGCGATCCACTACCTTCACCACTCCTACCCCGCCGAGGAGATGGCGGCGATGTACCGCGCCGCCGACGTCATGCTCGTCACCGCGCTGCGCGACGGCATGAACCTGGTCGCCAAGGAGTACGTGGCCGCCCGGGCCGACCTCGACGGCGTCCTGGTGCTCTCGGAGTTCACCGGCGCCGCCGACGAGCTCACCCAGGCGCTGCTGGTCAACCCGCACGACATCGAGGGCCTCAAGCGCACGATCCTCGCCGCGATCGACATGCCGCACGCCGAGCGCCGCCGGCGGATGCGGGCGATGCGCAAGCGCGTGATGGACCACGACGTGGCGAGCTGGGCGAAGATGTTCCTCGACGCGCTCGCCACCACCCCGCGCACCGATGTCTGACACCGCACTCGACCCGCACCTCGACGACGCGCTGACCGCGCTCGCCGCCGCCCGCAGCCGGCTCGTCGCGCTGGACTTCGACGGCGTGCTCGCGCCGATCGTCGAGCGGCCCGACGACGCCCGCCCGCTGCCGGCGTCGGCCGCGGCGGTCCGCCGGCTGGTCGGTGCGCCCGCGACCCGGGTCGCGCTGGTCTCCGGGCGGCACCTCGCCGACCTCGTCGCGGTCGCCGACCCGCCGCGCGGCACGCTGCTGGTCGGCAGCCACGGCGCCGAGCGCGGCGTCGTCGGCGACGACGGCACCCCGCAGACCCGCACGCCCGACCTCACCGAGGAGCAGCGGGCCGACCTCGAGGCGCTCACCGCGACCGTGAGCGCGCTGGCCGAGCCCGAGCCGCAGGCGTGGGTCGAGCACAAGCCGGCGGGCGCCGTCGTGCACACGCGCCGCATGCCCGACGACGCCGCGGCCGCGCTCGAGCAGCGCGTCCTCGACGCGGTGGCCGGCCGGCAGGGCGTGCGCGTGCTGCACGGCAAGCGCGTCGTGGAGCTGAGCGTGCTGGAGGCGACGAAGGGCACCGCGCTCGACCTGCTGCGGCACGAGCTCGACGCCGCGGGTGTGCTCTACGCCGGCGACGACGTCACCGACGAGGACGCGTTCGCCGTCCTCGGTCCCGACGACGTCGGCGTCAAGGTCGGCGACGGCGAGACCCGCGCCGCGCACCGGGTGCCGGACCCGGCCGCGCTGGGCCTCGCGCTCGACCGCCTCGCCGATCTCGTGCTGGGCTGACGGAGTCACTCCCACCAGCCCTGCGACGTCCCCTCGTCCGGCTGTCGAGACCCTGCCGACGGGTCTCACCGCGGGCGTCGACGACGGCCTTGGCGCGTGATCTCGCGGCTCCCGGGAGGGCGCACCACCTCGGCCGTCACGGCGTCGGTGTGACCGAGGTCACGAGTGGTCGCCAGATGTGCAACACTGGGCCCGGCTCGCGACCCAGCGAGCCGTGTCAGAGCGTTCTGACACCTTCACGACGGATCGTCCGGCACGTACCTGCCGGTGAAGGGACAGCCACCATGGCATCAGTCACCTACGACCACGCGACGCGCCTCTACCCGGGCTCCGAGACCCCGGCCGTGGACTCGCTCAACCTGGAGATCGCCGACGGCGAGTTCCTGGTTCTCGTCGGTCCCTCGGGTTGCGGCAAGTCCACCTCGCTGCGGATGCTCGCCGGCCTCGAGGACGTCAACTCCGGCCGCATCCTCATCGGTGACCGCGACGTCACCGACGTGCAGCCGAAGGACCGCGACATCGCGATGGTCTTCCAGAACTACGCGCTCTACCCGCACATGACGGTGGCCGACAACATGGGCTTCGCGCTCAAGATCGCCGGCACCCCCAAGGCCGAGATCCGTCAGCGCGTCGAGGAGGCCGCCAAGATCCTCGACCTGACCCAGTACCTGGACCGGAAGCCGAAGGCGCTCTCCGGTGGTCAGCGTCAGCGTGTCGCCATGGGTCGCGCGATCGTGCGTCAGCCCCAGGTGTTCCTCATGGACGAGCCGCTGTCGAACCTCGACGCCAAGCTCCGCGTCCAGACGCGCACCCAGATCGCGTCGCTGCAGCGTCGCCTCGGCGTCACCACGGTCTACGTCACGCACGACCAGACCGAGGCGCTCACGATGGGCGACCGGATCGCCGTCCTCAAGGACGGCCTGCTCCAGCAGGTCGGCACCCCGCGCGAGATGTACGACACCCCGGCGAACGTGTTCGTCGCGGGCTTCATCGGCTCGCCGGCCATGAACATCGGCTCCTTCAAGGTCGCCGACGGCAAGGCCAACCTGGGCGAGACCCACATCCCGCTGTCGCGCACGACGCTCGACGCGCTCACCGAGGACGACAAGGGCGAGATCACGCTCGGGTTCCGCCCCGAGTCGCTCGACGTCACCTCCGAGGGCACCGAGGGTGCGTTCCCGGTGAACGTCAACCTCGTCGAGGAGCTCGGCTCCGACGCGTTCGTGTACGGCCAGCTCGCCTCCGCCGAGGCGGCCGAGCACATCACGTCGGGTGCGGGCGAGTCGCAGATCATCGTGCGTGTCGACCCCCGCAACACCCCGATGAAGGGTGACCGCGTGTGGGTCAAGATCCGCGAGGGCGAGCAGCACCACTTCTCGCCGGCGACCGGCAACCGTCTGCCCAACTGACGGTCGACGTCACAGCCCACGAGGGGCGGGTCCGTACGGGCCCGCCCCTCGTGGCGTCTCCGGGCGCCTCCCCGCGCCGTCGACCCGGCGCCGCGGGGTGCCGACGCCCGGCCGCGGCGGCCGGAGGCGTTATGACCTGTCGCACACGGCGCGGATCTCGCTAGGCCGCCCGTGGCGGGCCTGACAGACTTGGGGGCATGCCGGCCGCGCTCCAGATCACTGCCGCCGCGCCCGACCCGGCGCTGCTCGACCTGCCGTGGCACATCCCGCTGGCCGAGTGGCCCGAGGACATCCTCGCCGCCCTCCCCCGAGGCATCTCCCGCCACGTCGTGCGGTTCGTGCGGATGTCCGGTCGCGTGATCGCCATCAAGGAGATCGGCGAGAGCGTCGCGCACCGCGAGTACGGGCTGCTGCGCAGCCTGCAGCGCCTGGACGTGCCCGCGGTCGAGCCGGTCGGCGTCATCACGGGCCGCACGTCCCGCGACGGCGAGCCGCTGGACTCGGTGCTCATCACCAAGCACCTGCGCTTCTCGCTGCCCTACCGCGCGCTGTTCTCCCGCTACCTGGCCCCGGACATGGTGACGCGGCTCATCGACGCGCTCGCCGTGCTGCTGGTGCGGCTGCACCTCACGGGCTTCTACTGGGGCGACGTGTCGCTGTCGAACACGCTGTTCCGGCGCGACGCGGGCGCGTTCTCCGCCTACCTGGTCGACGCCGAGACCGGTGACCTGCACCCCGAGCTCACCCGTGGCCAGCGCGAGTACGACCTCGAGATCGCACGCGTCAACATCATCGGCGAGCTCATGGACCTCGAGGCGGGCGGGCTGCTCCAGGACGTCGAGGACACCGTCGAGATCGGCGGGATGCTCGTGCAGCGCTACACCGAGCTCTGGAAGGAGCTCACCGAGGCCGAGGAGTTCTCGGCCGACGAGCGGTGGCGCGTGTCCGCGCGCATCCAGCGCCTCAACCAGCTCGGCTTCGACGTGGGCGAGCTGCAGATGACCACGGACGTGGACGGCACCACGGTGCAGATCCAGCCGAAGGTCGTCGACGCCGGCCACCACCACCGCCGGCTGATGCGGCTCACCGGGCTCGACGTGCAGGAGAACCAGGCGCGCCGGCTGCTCAACGACATGGACACCTACCGGGTCGCGACCGACCGGCTCGGCGAGGACGAGGAGATCGTCGCCCACGACTGGCTGACCGAGGTCTTCGAGCCCACGATCGCCTCGATCCCGCCGAACCTGCGGCGCAAGCTCGAGCCGGCCGAGGCGTTCCACGAGATCCTCGAGCACCGCTGGTACCTCGCGGAGAAGGCGGGGCACGACATCCCCACGAGCGAGGCGGTCGCCGCCTACGTGAACAACGTGCTGCCGAACCGCCCGGACGAGGAGGCGATCCTCGAGCTCGACACCGCCACGCTGCGCGCGATCAGCGGCGACCTCGACGACGACGAGGAGTAGGCGTCCCGCGCGGCCCGGGTCCGACCCGCGCGAGACGCCGCTAGATCTCGCGCCGCAGCCGACCGGAGACGAAGATCGCGGTGTTGACGACGGCGTCGACCAGCAGCAGCGCGCCGCCGACCGCGACCACCCGCTCGCCCGCGGTGGTGCCGGTGCCCGCGCGCGAGCCGCGCCCGGCGCGCCGCAGCAGCAGCGCCCCCGCCGCGACCTCGACGGCCGCCACGGCGGGCGTCCACCAGGTCTGCCGGATCGGGACCACGACCTCCTCGGTGAAGGTCTCGGCCGCGTCGAACGCCGACTCCGCACGGACCCGGGCGGCCTCGGCGCGCTCCCGCATCTGCTCCGCACGCTCCCGCATCAGCTCGGCGCGCTCCCGCATCAGCTCCGTGCGCTCGCGCACGGACTCGCTCATCTGGGCCTGCGCGTCGGTGACCGCCCGCGCGAACGCGTGGCCGACGCTCTCGGGCTCGACCACCCGGGAGTCCTCGAGGTGCGGCAGGTCGGCGCCGTGGCCCAGGAACCCCACGAGCGACTCCGGCAGCCCGAGCGCTCCGACCAGTCGCGCCGGGCCGGCGCCGGGACCCTCGATCGCCTCGCGTACCCGGGCCGGGTCGGCGTCGGGGAGCAGCCCGACGACCTGGTCGACCAGGGCACCGGTGCCGAGCACGGCGTCGACGAACGGCGTCACGACCGCGGCGGTCTCGGGAGCCGAGGGCACCACCTCGACCGTGGCGTCCCACGTGTGCAGGTGGGCGGTGTCGCCGTCGACGACGGCGACCGCCGGGTAGGCCGTGCCCTGCTCGAGCACGAGCGCCGGCTTGAGGGCCTCGGGCCACTCGAACGCGGCGAGCGCCGGCCCGTCGGTCACGAGCACGAGCTGCCCCTCGCCGTGCGGCGCCGCGAGCACCGGGAGGTCGATCGTCGTCGCGAGCGCCATCACGTCGTCGACGGAGCCGCGCGTGAACACCACCGAGCGGTCCGGCCAGTAGGCGGAGTCGACCTCGATCTCGGGGTCGAACGGGTCGCTGGGGTCGTCGGAGGCGTCGGGGTGCTCGCCGGCGACGACGTCGTCGAAGCGCGCCTCGCCGCTCGTGGCGTCCGCGAGCGCGGTCGCGAGCTCGGCCAGGCTCGGACCGGGGACGATCGTCGAGCGGTCGTCACCGAGGACCGCGACGCGTCCCTCGTCGTCGACCGCGACGACGACGGTCACGGCGTCGGGGTTCTCGGGCTCGGACTCGACGAGCGCGGGCACGAGGGCGCCCTCGAGGAACCCGCTGCAGCGGCCGGCCAGACCGTCCGCGGTCGTGACCAGCCCCGAGCGGCGGTGCCATCCGGAGGTCATGACCCGACCCTAACCGGTGCCCCGGACGTGGCCATCAGGCACTCGCGAGGCGCCGCAGCCGGGCGACCTCGTAGAGCGCGATGCCGGTCGCGACGCCCGCGTTGAGCGACTCCGTGCTCGCGGCGATCGGGATCGAGGCGATGACGTCGCACGTCTCGCGCACGAGCCGCGACAGCCCCTTGCCCTCCGAGCCGCACACGAGCACGAGCGGCTCGGTCGCGAGCTCGAGGTCACCGATGTCGGTGGTCCCGCCGGCGTCGAGCCCGACGACGAAGCAGCCCGCCTCCTTGTAGTCCTGCAGCGCGCGGACGAGGTTCGTCGCGCGTGCGACGGGGACCCGGGCGGCGGCACCGGCGGAGACCTTCCACGCCGACGCGGTGACACCCGCGGCACGGCGCTCGGGCACCACGACGCCGTGCGCGCCGAAGGCGGCCGCGGAGCGCAGCGCGGCACCGAGGTTGCGGGGGTCGGTCACGCCGTCGAGCGCGATGATCAGCGGCGTGCGTCCGAGCCCGTGCGCCTCCTCGACGAGGTCCTCGGGGTCGACGTAGGCGTACGGCGGCACCTGCATCGCGACGCCCTGGTGCACCGCGCCGTCCGCGTGCCGGTCGAGCTCGGCCTTGCCGACCTCGAGCAGCGGGATGTTGCGCTGCGCGACCTCGCGCAGGATCTCTCGCGTGCGGTCGTCGGCGTCGATCCGGTTCGCGATCCACACCGTGGTCGCGGGCACCCCGGCCCGCAGCGCCTCGACGACGGCGTTGCGCCCGGCGACGACCTCGGTCGTGCGGTCGCCGCGCCGCTGCTGCCGCCGCTGGCCGCCCTGGCCGCTCTTCGCGCGCTGCCGCTCGGCGGCCTGCTTGCGCTTGTGCGCGACGTGGTAGGGCCGGTCCTCGGCCTTCGGCGTCGGGCCCTTGCCCTCGAGACCCTTGCGGCGCTGGCCGCCGGAGCCGACGGTCGCGCCCTTCTTGCTGCCGGGCTTGCGCACGGCTCCGCGTCGACGTGAGTTACCTGGCACGCGACGATGGTGTCACACCCGCACGCCCGGCGCGGAGCGAGACGTCAGCGCAGCGACCAGCGGGCCCCGTCGGCGCCGTCCTCGACGACCACGCCGGCCTCGGCCAGCCGGTCGCGCAGCGCGTCGGCGCGCGCCCAGTCCTTGGCCGCACGCGCCTCGGCGCGCTCGTCGAGGACCGCGCGCACCAGCACGTCCAGCGCCGCCTCGGCGCGGCCGCCGTCGCCGCTGGTGCGCCACTGCGGGGAGAGCGGGTCGAGCCCGAGCACGTCGAGCATCGCGCGCACGGCGACAGCCTCCTGGGTCGCGGCACCGCCCGCCGCGAGCGCACTGTTGCCGGCGCGCACGGTCTCGTGCACGACGGCGAGCGCCGCGGAGACGTTGAGGTCGTCGTCCATCGCGGCGACGAACGCCTCCGGGAGCGCGACCGCGGAGAGGTCGGCCGCCGCGACGTCGTCGGCGGCTCCGGCGACCTCGGCGGCCCGGGACACGAAACCGGTGATCCGCTCCCACGCCGCGCCGGCCTCGACCAGCGAGGCGCCCGGCGTGTACTCCAGCGTCGAGCGGTAGTGGACGCCGCCCAGCGCGTAGCGCAGCACCGCGGGCGAGGCGTCGCGCAGCACCTCGCGCACGAGCAGCGAGTTGCCGAGCGACTTGCTCATCTTCTCGCCGCCCACGGTCACCCAGGCGTTGTGGAACCACAGCCCGGCGAAGTCCCAGCCGGCCGCGCGCGACTGCGCCTGCTCGTTCTCGTGGTGGGGGAACCGCAGGTCGATGCCGCCGGCGTGGATGTCGAACGCCTCGCCGAGGTAGCGGTGCGCCATCGCCGAGCACTCGAGGTGCCAGCCCGGTCGGCCCCGCCCGTACGGGGTGGGCCAGGCCGCCGACGCCGGCTCACCCGGCTTGGGCGCCTTCCAGAGCGCGAAGTCGAGCGGGTCGCGCTTGTCCGGGGGCGGGGTCGTCTCGTCGTCGCCCGAGCCGAGGTGCTCGAGCTGCTGGTGGGTCAGCTCGCCGTAGCCTGCCCACGAGCGGACGTCGAAGTACACGTTGCCCGGCTCGCCGGGGTAGGCGTGACCGCGGTCGACCAGCCGCTGCATGAGCTCGACCATCTCGGTGACGTGACCGGTCGCGCGCGGCTCGTAGGTCGGCGGGAGCACCCCGACGGCGTCGTAGGCCCAGGTGAACTCGCGCTCGAACCGGTACGCCCACGCCCACCAGGGCACACCCGCCTCGGCGGACTTCGCGAGGATCTTGTCGTCGATGTCGGTGACGTTGCGGACGAGCCGGACCCGCTGCCCGTTGCGCTCGAGCCAGCGCCGCAGCACGTCGACGGCGACCGCCGCCCGGATGTGGCCGATGTGCGGGGCGCCCTGCACCGTGGCGCCGCACAGGTAGATGCCGACCTCGCCCTCGGTCCGCGGGGCGAAGGGGCGGACGGCGCGCGTCGCCGTGTCGTACAGGTGCAGTCCCACGCTCCGGGAGTCTAGGGCGTGGCCCGCCCCCGGGCGGGGTCCGCGGGCCCCTGCACCGTGACGGGCGGGCACGGTCTCACTCCCTGACACCAGACCATATGTGTGTGCTATACACATGATGGTGACCGACGACCTGACCGCCCTCGACGAGCAGGTGGTCCGGCTGCTGCAGCTGCTGCGCAGCCCCGGCTACCGGCGCGTCGTGCTGCGCGGGCTCCCCGAGGGCGTCGGCATCGGCGGGCTGCGGGTGCTGCGCACGATCGAGCGGCTGCTCGCCGGGGGCACGCTGCCCACCGTCAAGGACATCGCCGCCGACCGCGGCATCGAGCACTCGAGCGCCAGCCGCGCGGTGCAGGCCGTCGTGGCCGCCGGGCTGGTCAGCAAGAGCACGTGCGGCGACGACCTCCGCAAGGCCCGGCTGGACCTCACGCCGGCCGGTCGCGACGTGCTCGCCGTCGCCACCCGCAACCGCCGCGCGCTGCTCACCCGGATCACCGCCGACTGGCCGCCCGAGGACCTCGGACGGACGGTCGCGCTGCTGGCACGCCTCACCGACGCCTACGCCGACCGCCTCGCCGACGACCGATGACCTCCCGCGCCGCCGCCGCAGACCGCACCGCCGGACCCCGGCCGCGGCGGACGCTGCAGCTGCTCGCGGACCGCGACTTCGGCGGCCTGTTCTGGGGCAAGCTCGTCAGCATCGTCGGCATCTGGGCGTTCAGCGTCGCGACGGCGATCGCGGTCTTCGACGCGACCGGCTCGACGCTCGCGGTCGGCGTGGTCGCCGGCGCGCAGTTCGTCCCGCAGCTCGTGCTCGCGCCCGCGAGCGGCAGCTGGGCCGACCGCGGCGACCCGCGGCGCCAGATCGTGCTCGGCCGCATCCTCTGCCTCGCCGGCACCGGCGCGCTCGCGGCCTGGGTGCACCTGGCCGCGCCGACCGGCTGGACGCTGGCGGGCGGCGTGCTGGTGGGCTCCCTGACCGTCGGTCTCGGGTTCGCCGTGGGCGGGCCGGCGATGCAGTCGGTCGTGCCGAGGCTGGTCACGCGCGACGAGCTGCCGCGTGCGATGGGGCTCAACACCGCGCCGATGACGGTGGCGCGGGTGACGGGCCCGGTCGTCGGCGCGGCCCTGGTCGCCGCGGTCGGGCCCGCTGCGGGCATCGGTGCGGCAGCGCTGGGTCAGCTCGTGTTCCTCGTGCTGCTCGGGGTCGTGCGCATCCCGGCCGCAGCGCCGCGCGACCGCGACACCGACTACTCGATCCGGGCCGCCTGGCAGCACGTGCGCGCCGACAAGGGTCTGCTGCTGCTCCTGCTCGTCGTCACCGGCGTGACGTTCGGCGCCGAGCCGAGCATCACCCTCGCACCGGCGCTGGCGGCCGACATGGGCGGCGGGCCGGCCCTGGTCGGCGCGCTGACCGCGACCTTCGGCGGCGGCGCGGCGGCCGGCCTGCTCGTGCTCTCCTGGTTCGGCCGGCCGGAGCGCACGGTCACGATGGTCGCCGTCGGGCTCGGTGCGCTGACCGGCGGCATGGCGCTCGCGGCGGCGCTGGGCTGGGTGGCCGCCGCGCTGACCGGCTTCGCGATCGCGGGAGCGGGCTTCACGATCGGGCTGACGAGCCTGAGCACCGCGGTGCTGCTGCGGGTGCCCGAGCACCTGCGGGGCCGGGTGATGGCGTTCTGGATGATCTGCTTCGTCGGCTTCCGACCGGTCGCCTCGGCGCTCGTGGGCACGGTCTCCGACGCCGCCTCCGCCCGCTGGGCGATCGCCGCCACCGTGGTCGTGACGGCGGTCGCGACCGCCGCGGTGGTCCGGTACCGCGCGCTGGTCCGGCGCTGACCGTCGCACGAAATTCGCTTCCGAGCACACCGCTGCCGCGCGAGGGTGGGTGGCATGCAGGCTCACGACGACCCGTGGCAGCGGCCGCAGGCGGAGCTCTGGGACGAGCAGGCCGCGGCCACCTACGACACCCCGGGCAGCGGCGCCTTCGCGCCCGAGATCCTCGAGCCGATGGTCGCGACGCTCGCCGACCTCGCCGAGGGCGGCCGGGCTCTCGAGATGGCGGTGGGCACCGGCCGGGTGGCGATCCCGCTGCGGGAGGCGGGTGTCGACGTCGTCGGCATCGAGCTGTCGCCGGCGATGGTGGCCCAGCTGCGCACGAAGGTCGGCGAGGACGAGCTGCCGGTGACGATCGGCAGCATGGTCGACACCCGCGTCGAGGGCGAGTTCTCGCTCGTCTACCTGGTGTTCAACACGATCGGGAACCTCTACACCCAGGACGAGCAGGTCAGGTGCTTCCAGAACGCCGCCGCGCACCTGCGCCCGGGCGGCCGGTTCGTCCTCGAGCTGTGGGTGCCGCGGCCGCAGCCGGCCGGCGCCTCGCACGCCCAGGTCTTCACCGCGGGGCAGGGCTATCTCGGGGTCGACGTGCTCGACGTCTCGACGCAGCGGGGCGTGTCGCACCACGTGCGCTTCGGCACCGACGGCAGCGCGCACGTCGGGTTCTCGCCGTTCCGGTACGTGTGGCCCGGCGAGATGGACCTCATGGCACGCCTGGCCGGGCTGGAGCTCGAGCACCGCTGGGCCGACTTCACGCGGGCGCCGTTCACGTCGGCGTCGACGTCGCACGTGTCGGTGTACCGGCTGCCGGGCTGACCGCGTGTCGGGTTCGTGCAAGACCGGCCGACGGCGCCGCAGCAGCATGGCGGCATGACGACCACGACTGCACCCGTGACCGAGATCATCGCCGTCACCCTCGACACCCCCGACGCCGGCGAGCTGGCCCGCTTCTACGGCGCGCTGCTCGGCGGTGAGGTCACCGAGTACCCGGAGTACGGCATCGCCAGCGTCACCGCGCTCGGCAGCACGCTGTACTTCCAGGGCGTCGCAGACTACGCACGGCCGCAGTGGCCCTCGCAGCAGCACCCGCAGCAGGTCCACCTCGACCTGCGCGTCGCCGACCTGGACGCCGCGGTCGCGACGGCGCTCGGGCTGGGGGCCTCGGTGGCCGACGAGCAGCCGAACCCCGACGTGAGCACCGTGATGCTCGACCCGCACGGCCACCCGTTCTGCCTGTGCCCGCCCCGGGAGGCCTGATGCGGGTGGAGGGGACGTTCCGCGTCACCGAGACGCGGCCGGTCGACGGGACGGCCGACCTCGCGGTCGGCCTCCCCGTCGGACACCTGCGCATGGTCAAGGAGTTCACCGGCGACGTGCAGGGGCGCTCGATCACGCAGTTCAGCTACGTGCACGACCCCGCCGTCGGCGGCACCTACGTCGCCACCGAGAGCTTCGACGGCACCGTGGCCGGACGAGGCGGCCGGTTCGCCTTCGTCCACTCCGCCACCGACACCGGCGACGGTCGGCGGTCGGCGGAGCTCTTCCTCGTCGTGCCCGGCAGCGGCACCGACGAGCTCACCGGCATCACCGGCGGGGGCGCGATCGAGATCGACGACGACGGCACGCACCGCCTCGTCCTCGACGTCGAGCTGGGCTGAGCCGCCCGACGCGTGGCACCGCGGCCCCGCGGTGCCACGCGTCGGTGGTCGGTGCGACGATGCGGTGGTGCTGCGCCGGGACCTCGACTCGCCGATCGGAGGGGTCGTCGCGCTCGCCGACGACGACGGCCTGCGTGCGCTGCTGTTCCCCGGCGGTCCGACGGCGGCCGCGGCCGACGAGGTCCCCGTCGGCACCGCGCCGGTGCTCGACGCCCTCGCCGAGCAGCTCGCCGAGTACTTCGCCGGCGAGCGCCGCGAGTTCGACCTGCCGCTCGCCCCGCGCGGCACCCCGTTCCAGCTGCGCGCGTGGGAGGCGCTGCGCACCATCCCCTACGGCCAGACCCGCAGCTACGGCGAGCAGGCGGCCATGCTCGGCGGGCCGGATGCGGGCTGGACGCTGGCCCGCGCGGTCGGGCTCGCGAACAACCGCAACCCGATCTCGATCGTCGTGCCGTGCCACCGCGTCGTCGGGGCCGACGGCAGCCTGGTCGGCTACGGCGGCGGTCTCGAGGCCAAGCGGTTCCTGCTCGACCTCGAGAGCGACGCGCAGCCGCTCTTCTGAGCCGCCTCAGCCGAGCCGGCGGCGGTAGCGCGTCACCGCGACGACCTGCGCGACGACGAGGATGCCGACCAGCCAGGCGAGCGCGACCCAGATCTCGGTCCCGACGGGCTGCTGGGCGAGCAGCGCGCGGATCGTGTCGACGACCGCCGTCACGGGCTGGTGCTCGGCGAACCAGGCGACCGGGCCGGGCATGGTGGCGGTCGGCACGAACGCCGAGCTGACGAACGGCAGGAAGATCAGCGGGTAGCTGAAGGCACCCGCACCCTCGACGCTGCCGGCCGACAGCCCCGCGATCACCGCGACCCAGGTGAGCGCGAGCGTGACGAGGGCGAGCAGCGCCGCCACGGCGAGCCAGGCGGCGACCGACGCGCCGGAGCGGAACCCCACCAGCAGCGCCACGGCGACGACCACCGCGAGCGACGCCAGGTTGGCGACCAGCGACGTCAGCACGTGCGCCCACAGCACCGCCGACCGCGGGATCGGCATCGAGCGGAACCGCTCGACGATGCCGCCCTGCAGGTCGAGGAACAGCCGGTAGGAGGTGTACCCGACGCCGGAGGCGATCGTGATGAGCAGGATGCCCGGGAGCATGTAGTCGATGTAGCGGCCCTCGGCACCGGTCGTGATCGCCCCGCCGAGCACGAACCCGAACATGAGCATGAGCGCGACCGGGACCACCGCCGTCGTGACGATCGTGTCGGGGCTACGCAGGACGTGGCGCAACGAGCGCCGGGTGAGGGCGCCGGTGTCGCGCAGCGCGAGCGTGGTCATCGGACCTCCTCCTGGTCGGTCGGGTCGGGCGTGCCGGTCGACCCGGGGCCGACGACGGCGAGGAAGACCTCCTCGAGGCTCGGCTGCTTCTCGACGTAGGTGACGGTCGTCGGCGGCAGCAGCGCACGCAGCTCGGCGAGCGTGCCGTGGTGCACGATCGTGCCGCCGTGCAGGATCGCGATCCGGTCGGCGAGCTGCTCGGCCTCCTCGAGGTACTGCGTGGTGAGCAGCACCGTGGTGCCGTCGCGCACGAGGCCGCGCACCACCTGCCAGACCTCGATGCGCGACTGCGGGTCGAGCCCCGTCGTCGGCTCGTCGAGCACGACGACCGGCGGGTCGCCGACGAGCCCCATCGCGATGTCGAGGCGACGTCGCATGCCGCCCGAGTACGTCCCGGCGCGCCGGTCGGCCGCGTCGGTGAGCGAGAACCGCGCGAGCAGCCGCTCGGCGACGCCGGCGGGGTCGGCGAGGTGCCGCAGCCGCGCGACCAGCTCGAGGTTCTCGCGCCCGGTGAGGACGTCGTCGACGGCGGCGAACTGCCCGGTGAGGCTGATCGTGCGGCGCCCGCCGTCCGCGTCGGCCGCGACGTCGTGGCCGAGCACCTCGGCGCGGCCGCCGTCGGCGCCGGCGAGGGTGGCGAGGATGCGCACCAGCGTGGTCTTGCCCGCGCCGTTGGAGCCGAGCAGCGCGACGACGCTGCCTGCTGCGACGTCGAGGTCGACGCCCCGCAGCACCTCGAGGTCGCCGTAGGACTTCGTCACGCCCCGGACGCGGATCGCCGGGGCCGCCACGGCCGTCACGACTCCTCCTGCACGACGCGCTCGATCGTCTCGACGAGACGCGTGCGCTCCTTGTCGAGCCAGTGCCTGGCCGCGTAGGCCCGCACGAAGCTCTCGATGAACTCGACCGGGTCCTCGCCCACGACGGCCTGGACCGTCGTGCCGTCGGCCGCGGCCCGCTCCCACAGGTCGACGAGGTCGGTGAGCATCGCGACGAGCGTCTCGCCGTCGCTCACGGCCCCGGACTGTAGGACGTAGCGGTGGAAGGCCTTCGCGGCCTCACGGTGCGCGGCCGGCAGCGCCTCGATCCTGGCGAGGTCGGCCTTGTACTGCTTCTTCTGCTCGAGCGAGCCGGTGAGGGCCTCGATCCATCGGGCGACCATGCTCACGCTCCTTCGGTGTCGTGTCGGGTGTGCTGCAGCTCGTCGATCCGCGCGGCGAGGAAGCTCCAGCTGCTCCAGAACTCGGAGAGCTGCTCGCGCCCGGCGTCGTTGAGCGTGAAGACCTTGCGCGGCGGGCCCTTCTCGGACGGCACCTTCTCGACGTCGACGAGGCCGCGCTGCTCGATGCGCACGAGGAGGGCGTAGACGGTGCCCTCGGCGATGTCGGCGAAGCCGCGCTGCCGCAGCCACGCCGTGATCTCGTAGCCGTAGGCGGACCGCTCGGCCAGCAGCGCCAGCACGATCCCCTCGAGGGTGCCCTTGAGCATCTCCGTCATCTGGTTGCCCACCGGCCGCCCCTTCTACTCTGTGTCGCTGACTACCGGTACACAGTAACGCTGAGTAGCGGTACTTGGCAACAGTGAGTACCGCGGCGCGCGGGTGGGTGCCGCGTCCGGCGCAGCACGCCCGGCGCACAGCGGCCCCGCGCAGCGTCTCGAGCACGGGGCCTGCGCCACGGCGGCGGGGGTCGCCCCGCCGCCCGACACCTCCCGGCGTCAGGCCGGCACCGGCTCCCGGGCGGCGAGGAGCTCGGCGTAGCGGCCGCCGGCCGCGACGAGCTCGGCGTGGGTGCCGCGCTCGACGACGCGGCCGCCGTCGAGCACCACGACCTGGTCGGCGCCCGCGATCGTGGAGAGCCGGTGCGCGATCGTGATCGTCGTGCGGCCGACCGCCAACCGGTCGAGCGCCTCCTGCACCGCGCGCTCTGTCGTGTTGTCGAGCGCGGAGGTCGCCTCGTCGAGCACGAGCACGCGCGGGTCGCGCAGGATCGTGCGAGCGATGGCGAGCCGCTGCTTCTCGCCTCCGGAGAACCGATGGCCGCGAGCGCCGACGACGGTGTCGTAGCCCTGCGGCAGCGCGCTGATGAGGTCGTGCACCTGCGCGGCGCGCGCCGCGGCCTCGATCTCCTCGTCGGTCGCGTCCGGTCGCGCGTAGCGCAGGTTCTCCCGCACGGTCGCGTGCAGCAGGTAGGTCTCCTGCGAGACCACCCCGACGACGCTGCTGAGGTCCGCGAGCGTCATGTCGCGCAGGTCGACGCCGTCGATCGAGACCGACCCGACCGTCGGGTCCGCGAGCCGGGCCACGAGCGAGCCGAGCGTCGACTTGCCGGACCCGGTGTGGCCGACGAGCGCGAGCGAGGTGCCCGCGGGGACCACCAGGTCGATCCCGTCCAGGGCGGGCGTGGCAGCCCCCGGGTAGGTGTAGCCGACGCGGTCGAAGCGCACCTCGCCCCGCACGGCCGCGGGGTCGACGGGCACCGGGTCCTCGGGGTCGTCGATCTCGACGACGAGGTCGAGGTACTCGAACACCCGGCTGAACAGCGCCATCGAGCTGATGACCTCGACCCCGACGTTCAGCACGCCCATGAGCGGGCGGAACAGCTGCGACTGCAGCGCGGTGAATGCGACCAGGGTGCCGATCGTCATCCCGTTCGACGTCGCCGGGAGCCCGGCGACGAGGTAGATCAGCGCGGGGATCGCCGCGAAGACGATGCTCATCGTCGCCATCCGCCAGCGGCCCGCCAGCTGCGAGGCCACCTCGAGGCCCATGAGCTCCGACGACGTGCGTGCGAAGGTCGCCGACGCCGTCGGCGCGGTGCCGAGCACCTTGCCGAGCACCGCGCCGCTGACCGACAGCGACTCCTCGACCTGCGCCTGCAGGTCGGCCATCGTGCGCTGCCGGCGCGCGGTGACCTCGCGTCGCATCGTCGCGACCTTCCGGGTCAGCCAGATCGCCGGCGGCAGCACCAGCAGCGACAGCAGCGACAGCTGCCAGGACAGCACGACCATCGCGACCGCCGTACCGATCGCCGTCGTGACGTTCGCGGCGATCGAGGTGGCGGTGGACGTGACGACCGACTGCATGCCCTGGATGTCCTGGGTCAGCCGCGCCTGCACCTCGCCGCCCCGGGTCCGGGTGAAGAAGTCGACCGACTGCCGCTGCAGGTGCGTGAACACGTCGGTGCGCAGCCGGTGCATGACCCGCTGCCCGATCGTCGTCGACAACCAGGTCTGCAGCACCCCGAGCACGGCGGAGACCACCGTGACCGCGAGCAGCCCGCCGACCAGGGCGAGCAGCAGCGGCACGTCCTGGTCCGGGATCGCGTCGTCGATGAGGTGCTTGGTGATGAAGGGGGTCGCGAGCCCGACGAGCGAGGTCGCGACGATCAGCCCCACCACGACGGCGAGCCGGCCGCGGTAGGGCGTGAAGAGCGCGCCGATGCGGCGCAGGCTCACGGGGTGCTCGGCGAGCTGGGCCTTGTCGGCCGGGTCGAGCCGCGCCACCGCGGGCCCGCCGCCACGTCCGCCGCGGTCGCCCCGCGGCGCTGAGGAGTGTGTGTCGGGTGCCATGCGCACCACCTGCTTTCTCGAGACGTCTCGACGGCGTGACACCGGAGACGAGGTCCTGTTTAGTGAGGTTACCTCACGATGATGTAACCACACGGACGGCTAGACTGTTCCCGTGCACTCCGACCCCGACGCCAGCGAGCTGCTGATGCGCGCCGCTCGGGCGCTGCGGCGGCAGTGGCTGGCCTCGCTGGAACCGTGGCGGATCACCCCGCACGAGCTGCGCGCGCTGCGCGAGGCGGTGGCCGCCGACGGCGGCGCCCGGCTCTCCGACGTCGCCGAGCGCCTGCGCATCGCCCCCCGCTCGGCGACCGAGGTCGTCGACGCCCTGGAGGAGAAGGGGCTCGTCCGGCGCGCACCGAGCCCGCAGGATCGCCGCGCCACGCTCGTGCAGCCCACCCCGGCCGGGACGCGGCTGCTCGAGGAGGTGGGTGCCCGGCGCGCCGCGCTCGGCGAGCGGGCGCTGGCCGGGCTCGACCCGCGCGAGGTGGCGACGCTGCGCGAGCTGCTCGGACGGGTCGTGACGGCCGCCGAGGACGCCGCCGAGGGCGCCGCGCAGCCGCCGTCGGCGCCGCGCAGCCGCCGTCGGCGCCGCGCCGCGGCGACCGACCCGACGCCGGTTGACCGGGTCGGTGCGCGCGCGTGTGCGTAGGGTGAGGACGTCACCGCGAGGTGACCTCGCGCACGGGGGGCACGAGGAGCACGCATGCGCAGCATCAGCCGTCGAGCCGTACTCACCGGGGCGGGGGTGACGGCGATGGCCGCCGCCCTGCACCGGCCGCAGCTCGCGTTCGCCACCGGCGGCAGCACCGCCGCCACGAGCACCGAGACCCTGCTGGCGAACGTCGTCGCGGGCCGGGCGGGCACCGCCGAGACCAACGCGACCGCCGCCGTCCAGCCCAAGCTGGCCGACATCCACGCGAGGGCCACCAGCCACCTGGCCGCGCTGCTGCCCTCGCCGAGCACCGCGCTGTTCGACGGGCTGCCGCTCGGCACCAGCGACAGCAACCTCACGACCACGTACCTGCGGCTCTACGAGATCGCCCTCGCCACCGCGACCCCGATCCCCGACGGCGCGACCGTGCCGGACGACCTGAGCGGCAACGACGAGGTGCGCCAGCGTGTCGTCGACGGCCTGCGCTGGCTCCACGAGGCCTGGTTCTCCGACACCGAGAACGGCTACTACGGCAACTGGTACAACTGGGAGATCGGCATCCCGACGCACGTCAGCCGGACGCTCGCGCTGCTCGGCGAGGGGCTCGACGCCGACCCCGACCTCGCCCGCGACTACGTCGCGACGATGGACGCCTACCTGCGCAACGGCAAGGACGGCGACGTCGACCTCGACTCCCGCTTCCACACCGGTGCCAACCTCGCCGACATCACGACCAACCGGATCGTGCAGGGCGCGGTGCTGGGCGACGTCGCGCGCATCGAGAAGGCGATCGCCGACCAGCTGACCGTCTACCGCGTCATCGACCCCTACGACCTGCAGCACGGCGTCACCGACGGCTTCTACGCCGACGGCTCGTTCCTCATGCACTCCTCGGTCCCCTACACCGGCAGCTACGGCGTCGGCCTGCTCGACCGGGTCACGACGACCGTCGCGATGCTCGACGGCACCGAGCACGCGACCGACCCGGAGCTGCAGCAGCGGATCGGCGACTGGCTGGCGACCGCGTTCGCGCCGGTGATCGTCGAGGGCTGGATGATGGAGATCATCAAGGGCCGCTCGGTGTCGCGCACCACCACCGGCTACCAGAGCGCGACGAGCGTGGTCGAGTCGGTCGTCGACCTGTCGGCGCACACGACGCCCGAGTCGGCCGAGGCGCTGCGCGCCTACGTCGCCCACCTGCACGGGATCGAGCAGATGAGCATCTCGCCGGCGTCGTTCGACGACCCCGCGAACATCGTCCGTCACAGCGAGATCGTCGCCGACGACGACCTCGTGCCAGCCGACCTGGTGCCGGCGTCGGCGACGTTCGCCCTCAACGCGATGGACCGGCACGTGCACCACCGGCCGGGGTGGACGTTCACGCTCGCACGCAGCTCGGAGCGGGTGAGCATGTACGAGTACATGAACGGCGAGAACCTACGGCCGTGGTTCCAGGGCTCCGGCGTGCACTACCTCTACCTCGGGGGCGAGGACCAGCAGCAGGCGTTCGGCGTGGACTACGTCACGGTCGTCGACGCGCACCGCCTCGCGGGTGCGATCGCCCCCGACGAGGAGCGCCTCCCCGTGCCGGAGCTGTACGGGCAGCCGTTCTACGACAACCCGGACGAGGGCTTCACCTCCTCGTCGGAGAAGCAGAACGCCTACGTGTACTTCCCGCTCGCCACCAACGCGTGCTCGGGCGGCACCACGCTCGGCGACCGCGCGGTCGCGGCGATGCAGCTCTCGGACGACGCCGCGTGGGTCGCGAAGCAGGCGGGCGAGCTGCCGGAGGACTTCGTCGCCTACGCGAGCGCGCGTGCCTCACGGTCGTGGGTGATGCTCGACGACGAGGTGGTCGCGCTCGCCACCGGCGTCTCCGACGAGCACGGCCGCGCGACGCTCACCACGCTCGACGCCCGCATCAGCGACCCGACGGAGGAGATCCGCGTGGTCGGGGCGACGCGGCAGGGCGAGCCGGTGACCGGTCCGGGCGTCGTCGGCGACCTCGCGTGGTTGCGCTACGAGAACGTCACGCGCGGCACCGCGGTCGGGTACGTCCTGCTCGCGCCCGCCGAGGTCGAGATCCGGGTCGAGACCGTCGAGCGGTCGCGGCGCTGGGTGCGCACCTCCAACAGCGCGACGCCGATCACCAAGCGGGTGTTCGACGTCGTCCGCACCCGGCCGGCCGGGGCCGCGCCCGACGCGCTCGCGTGGGCGATCCTCCCGGGCGCCGACGAGGCCACGCTCGCCTCCTACGCCGGTGTCGAGGTCGTGGCGCACGACGAGACCGTGCACGCGGTCCGGCACAGCGGCCTCGGCCTGCTGGCGGTCACCACCTTCGGGCCGGGCACGCACCGGGTCGGCAACCTGACGGTCGACGGCGCGGCCGCCGTGCTCGCGCAGGACGCCCCGCAGGGGCGCACGGCGATCGCGGTCTCGGACCCGACCTTCGGGCGCGACGCGGTCACGGTCACGGTGCCGGGGCGGCGCGCGGTGCTCGACGGCGACCCGGAGGTGACGGTCGAGCACGTGCCCGGCGGCACCCGGCTGAGGTTCGGGACCCACCACGCGTACGGCGCGACGCGCACCGTGACGGTGCGCGGCGGCGGGCTCACCTGACCCGGGGGCGGCCGAACCGGGCGGGGCTCACGCTCGCGGGTCGAGGACCAGCGCGGTCGCGATCGCGGCCAGCCCCTCGCCGCGGCCGGTGAGGCCGAGGCCGTCGGTGGTGGTGGCGCTGAGCGACACCGGTGCCCCGGCGGCCTCGGTCAGCCGACGCTGAGCCTCGTCGCGCACCGCGGCGAGCTTCGGGCGCGGCCCGACGACCTGGATCGCGACGTTGCCGATCCGGAACCCCACGGCGCGCACCCGCTCGGCGGCCTCGGACAGGATCGCGACGCCGCTGGCCCGCGCCCAGCGCGGGTCGGAGGTGCCGATCTGCGACCCGAGGTCCCCGAGGCCGGCCGCCGAGAACAACGCGTCGGCGGCCGCGTGCGCGGCGACGTCGCCGTCGGAGTGGCCCTCGAGCGCGGGCTGGTCGGGGAACTCGACGGCCGCCAGCCACAGGCCCAGCCGGCCGTCGGCGGCGAACGCGTGCACGTCGACGCCGACGCCCACCCGCGGCGTCACGACCAGGTCCCTTGCGCGAGCATCGTCTCGACCAGCGCGAGATCGGTGACGGTGGTGATCTTCATGGCCCGATCCTCCCCCGGCACGACGTGCACCGGCAGCCCGACGAGCCGCTCGACGAGCCCGGCGTCGTCGCTGGCGGCGGTCCGCTCGTCCTCCGCGAGGTGCGCGCCGGCCGCGTGCGCCGCCCGGAGCGCCCCGAGGCGGAACACCTGCGGCGTCTGCACGGCGACCAGCTCGCGGCGGTCCACGGTCGCCTGCACGACGCCGTCGACCACCCGCTTGATCGTGTCGGTGACCGGCAGCCCGGGCAAGACCGCCTCCGCGCCGTCCTCCACGGCCGCGACGAGCCGCTGCATCAGCGCGGTCGAGGCCAGCGGGCGGGCGGCGTCGTGGACGAGGACGACGGCCGCGTCGTCGTGCGCGGCGAGTGCGTCGAGACCCAGCGCGACCGAGCGCTGCCGGGTGGCGCCGCCGGGCAGGCAGCGCACCGGCAGGTCGGCGAGCGCGGCGGCGAACGCCTGCGCGTGCGCCGCGGGGCAGGTGACGACCACGTCCGTCGTGCCGGCGTCGACGAGCCGGCCGGCGGCGTGCCGCACGAGCGGCACGCCGGCGAGCGGCACCAGGGCCTTGGGCTCCGACCGCCCGAGCCGGGTGCCCGATCCTGCGGCCGTGAGGACCGCGACGAGCTCGGTCAGCTGGCGAGGACCTCGTCGAGGATGGCCTCGGCCTTCTCCTCCTCGGTCTGCTCGGCGAGCGCGAGCTCGGAGACCAGGATCTGGCGGGCGCGCGCGAGCATCCGCTTCTCACCGGCGGAGAGGCCGCGGTCGGCGTCGCGGCGCGAGAGGTCGCGCACGACCTCGGCGACCTTGATGACGTCGCCCGAGGCGATCTTCTCGACGTTCGCCTTGTAGCGGCGGGACCAGTTCGTGGGCTCCTCGGTGTAGGGAGCGCGCAGCACCTCGAACACCTTCTCGAGGCCCTCGTGGTCGACGACGTCACGGACGCCGACGAGATCGCAGTTCTCGGCCGGCACCTCGATCGTGAGGTCCCCCTGCGCCACCTTGAGCTTGAGGTACAGCTTCTCCTCGCCGCGGATCACCCGCTTGGAGATCTCCTCGATGAGAGCCGCACCGTGGTGCGGGTAGACGACGGTCTCGCCGACAGTGAAGGTCATGAGTTGGCACTCCCCTTTCCAGCGACCGATTCTATCATGGTCAGGACCTCCGACATCCGGGCGCTCCTGACGTTTTCGCAGGTCACCGGCCCGCAGGTCGGCCTCGGTCACGACGACGACGGGCGCCTCCCACCTCGCGACACCCGGCCGCGACCACCCGACCGGGCCCCGCTGGGCCGACCGACGCACCCCCGCCCGCGGCCCGCGACCCGGCTCGCGCACCCCGGCTCGCGCCGGGGCCGGACCCCGACGCACTAGGCTGCGACCGAGCACGACGACACCCGAGCATCGCGAGGAGCGCAGGACATGGCAGGTCGCACCGGTTACCGACACCCACGGCGGTGGACCCGGGCGCTCGCCGCGCTGTCGATCGGCGCCGCGGCGGCGGTCGCGACGGCGTGCGCACCGATCACGACGCAGAAGCCCTACGCCCCCAGCGACGGCTCCCGCGCCGTCCTCGGCGACGAGATCCGCGTCGAGAACCTGCTGATCCTCACCGAGGCCGAGGGCGAGCCCGCGCTCGTCGTCGGCGCGATCACCAACCACGGCGACGACGTCGCCCCGGTCACGCTCACCTTCGGCGAGGACCAGGCGACCAGCACGACCGTGCAGGTGCCGCCGTCGGACACCGTGCTGCTCAACCCCGCGAACCCCGACGGCCAGTCGCTCGTGCTCGACGAGACGCCCGACCGGCCGGGCAGCAGCGTGCCCGTGACGATCAGCACGCCGTCGTCCGGGTCGACCACGGTCCGGGTGACCGTGCTCGACGGCACCCTCGACCCCTACGGCGACTGGCTCGAGCTCATCGACTCCTGAGCCGGCTCAGCCGACCAGCTTGTACCCGAGCCCCCGGACGGTGACGAGCACGCGCGGCTCGGACGGGTCCGGCTCGATCTTGGCGCGGATGCGCTTGACGTGGACGTCGAGCGTCTTGGTGTCGCCGACGTAGTTGGAGCCCCACACCCGGTCGATCAGCTGTCCGCGCGTCAGCACCCGGTCGGGGTTGCGCAGGAACATCTCGAGCAGCTCGAACTCGCGCAGCGGCAGCGCGACCTCCTCACCGCCGACCGTGACGACGTGGCGGTCGGTGTCCATCCGGATCGCGCCGACCTCGAGCACCTCGGTGCCGTCCGCGAGGTCGGTCGCGTCGCCGCCTCTGCGCAGCACCGCACGGACCCGCGCGAGCAGCTCGCGGAACGAGTACGGCTTGGTGACGTAGTCGTCGGCGCCGAGCTCGAGCCCGACCACCTTGTCGATCTCGCTGTCCTTGGCGGTCACCATGATGACTGGCACGTTCGAGCGCTGCCGCAGCGCGCGGCACACCTCGACGCCGGACATGCCGGGCAGCATGAGGTCGAGCAGCACGAGGTCGGCGCCCCGGCTCTCGAACACCTCCAGCGCGGCGGGGCCGGTCGCGACCGCGATCACCTCGAACCCCTCGCGCGTCAGCTGGAACGTCAGCGGGTCGCGGTAGGCGTCCTCGTCCTCGACCACCAGGATCGTCGTCATGCCACTTCCTCGTCGTGGGTGCGGCCGGTCTCGGCCTCAGGGATGCGGAGCGTGAAGGTCGACCCGCGCTGCGGCACCGACCAGAGACGGACGTCGCCGCCGTGCCGGGCGGCCACGTGCTTGACGATGCTCAGGCCCAGACCGGTGCCGCCGGTGTCGCGCGCACGGGCCGGGTCGACACGGTAGAAGCGCTCGAAGACCCGCTCGACGTCGCTGCGGCTGATCCCGATGCCCTGGTCGACGACCGCGACCTCCACGAAGCCCTCGACGGCCCGGGTGCCGACCGTGACGGTCGAGCCGTCGGGCGAGTACCGCAGCGCGTTGTCCAGCAGGTTGCGCAGCGCGGTCACCAGCAGCGCGTGGTCGCCGTAGACCCGCAGCCCGGTCGTCCCGCCGACGACCACCTTCGAGCCCCGCGAGCGGGCGGCGACCGCGACCCGGTCGACCGCCTCCTCGACGACGGCGTCCACCTCGAGCTCCACGAGCTCGGTCTCGGCGTCCGGCGCCTGCAGCCGGGAGAGGTCGATGATGTCGGCGACGAGCGCCGACAGGCGCGCGGCCTCGGTGCGCATCTGCTCGCTGAAGCGGCGCACGGTCGCCGGGTCGTCGGCGGCCGCGGCGATGGTCTCCGCGAGCAGCGACAGCGCGCCCACCGGTGTCTTGAGCTCGTGGGAGACGTTCGCCACGAAGTCGCGGCGCACCTCCTGCAGCCGCAGCGCCGCCGTCATGTCCTCGGCGAGCACGAGCACACGGTCGCCCGACAGCGGTGCCACCGCGACGTCGAACACCGAGCTCTCGGCGGTGCTCAGCGTCGACCTCGGCACCCGCACGGTGCTCTGCTGCGCCGACCCGGTGCGGCGCGCCTCGGCCACGAGCGCGGTCACCTCGGCCGGCAGGATGCGACCGTTGCGCACCAGCCCGTGGCCGTAGGCGTCCGGGCTGACCCGGAGCACCTCCTCCCCCGGGCCGAGCAGCACCGAGGTCGCTGACAGCGCACCGAGCACCTCGGCGACGTCGTCGGGGACCGGGGCCGGCGCGACCGCCAGCGGGGCCTGCCGCTGCTCTCGCTCGCTGTGGAGGAAGGCGCCCACGCTCGCGGCGCCCACGGCGACGCCGAGGACCGCCACGAGCACGAGCAGCCCGATCCCGTAGTCCTCCACGTCGGTCAGCGTAGGCGGCGTCGCAGCCCGTGACCGGCCGGGTTAGGCTCTGGTCCCCTGAGACAGGGTCGTTGTTCACCGTCGGGGCACCGGGCGTTCACCATCGCCTGTCACCGTGGCCGCGGTGCGCGCGCGACCGTCGTGCGCGGTCCTGCCCCGGCACGCGAGACCCGCGACCCGCGGGCGCACCGACCCAGACGTGAGGAGCCACCCACCGTGCGAGCGATCTTCGACCAGGAGCTCGAGCAGATCGGCGACGACCTGCTCCGGATGAGCCGCCACGTCGCCGACGCCATCCGCGACGCGTCGGAGGCGCTGCGCACGGCCGACCTGGAGCTCGCCCAGCGGGTCATCGACGCCGACGCGAAGGTCGACGAGCTCGAGCGCGAGCTCGACGAGCGCTGCGTGCTGCTGCTGGCGCGGCAGCAGCCGGTCGCCACCGACCTGCGCACGATCGTCTCGGCGCTGCGCATCAGCGCCTCGATCGAGCGGATGGGCGACCTCGCCCGTCACATCGCCCAGGTGGTGCGGCTGCGCTACCCCGAGCCCGCCGTGCCCGCGAGCGCGCAGCGGCTCTTCGACGGTCTCGCGGAGGCGGCGGTCAAGGTCGGCACCGACGTCGTCACGCTGCTGGAGACGCACGACCTCGAGCTGGCCTCCGCCGTCGAGCGCGACGACGACGTGCTCGACGACCTGCACACGCAGACCTTCCGGCTCACGCTCGCCGACTCCTGGCAGGGCAGCACGGCCGAGACCGTCGACGTCACGCTGCTGGCGCGGTTCTTCGAGCGGTTCGGCGACCACGCGGTCTCGGTCGCGCGCCGCATCACCTACCTCGTGACGGGCGACCTCGTCGCCGGCAACGGCAACGCCGACGGCTGACGGTCTCAACCCACTCCTGCCCCCTCGACAGGTTTCAACCCACACCTGCCCCCTCAACGGGTTTCAACCCACTCCTGCCCTCCGTCTCGCGGGTCGGGACGCCACCACCCGCCTGATCGCCCGCACCGTGGGCACGGGGGGCAGAAGTGGGGTTGAACGCGGATGGGTGGGTAGGGCCGTGTGAGGCGGATCACCGTGACATCTCAGATCTGAGATATAGCATGGCCGGCATGACGACAGCTGCACTCGAGGACACCATCCACGCCCCGCTCGCCGAGATCGGGGCGCTGATCCGGGCGACCCGCCAGGCCAAGGGCGTCACCCAGGCGCAGCTGGCCGACCTGCTGGGCACCAGCCAGAGCGCGATCGCGCGGATCGAGGCCGGCGGTCAGAACCTCTCCGTCGAGATGCTCACCCGCATCAACGCGGCCCTCAACGCCGACCTCGTCACGATCGGCACCAAGGGCCCGACCCACCTGCGCGTCACCGGCGGCCACCAGCTGTCGGGCAGCATCGACGTCAACTCCTCGAAGAACGGCGCGGTCGTGCTGCTGTGCGCGGCCCTGCTCAACCGCGGCCGCACGGTGCTGCGCAACGTCGCCCGCATCGTCGAGGTGGAGCGGATCGTCGCCGTCCTCACCTCGATCGGCGTCGAGGCGCACTGGTCGACCAACGGCCGCGACCTCGAGCTGATCACCCCGGACACGCTCGACCTCGACGCGATCGACGTCGACACCGCGACGCGCACCCGCAGCATCATCATGTTCCTCGGGCCGCTCCTCGGCCGCCTCGACGCCTTCGCGATCCCCTACGCGGGCGGCTGCGACCTCGGCACCCGCACCGTCGAGCCGCACATGATCGCGCTGCGGCACTTCGGGCTCGACGTCGTCGCGACCCAGGGCGCCTACCGCGCGACGGTCTCGCGCGACCGCGACGGCGACCTCAACGTCGTGCTCACCGAGCGCGGCGACACCGTCACCGAGAACGCGATCATGGCCGCGGCCCGCCACCCCGGCGTGACCACGCTGCGCAACGCCTCGCCCAACTACATGGTCCAGGAGCTCTGCTACTACCTGGAGCTGCTCGGCGTGCGCATCGAGGGCATCGGCACCACCACGCTGCGCATCCACGGCGTCGAGCACATCGACGCCGACGTCACCTACACGCTCGCCGAGGACCCGGTCGAGGCGATGAGCCTGCTCACCGCCGGCATCGTCACCGGCTCGGAGATCACGGTCCGCCGGGTCCCGATCGAGTTCATGGAGATCGAGATCGCGACCCTCGCCGAGATGGGCCTGCGCTACGACATCAACGAGGAGTACACCTCCGCGAACGGCCGCACCCGGCTCGTCGACGTCACGGTGCACCCGAGCGAGCTGCGGGCCCCCATCGACAAGATCCACCCGATGCCGTTCCCCGGTCTCAACATCGACAACCTGCCGTTCTTCGCGGTCATCGCGGCGTGCGCGTCGGGCTCGACCCTCATCCACGACTGGGTGTACGACAACCGCGCGATCTACCTGACCGACCTCAACCGGCTCGGCGCGAACGTGCGGCTGCTCGACCCGCACCGGCTCGACGTCACCGGCCCCACCCACTGGTCGGGCGCCGAGGTGAGCTGCCCGCCCGCGCTGCGCCCCGCCGTCGTGATCCTGCTGGGCATGCTGGCCGTGAAGGGGACCTCCGTGCTGCGCGGCGTCGACATCATCGCCCGCGGCTACGAGCACCTCGCCGACCGGTTGATCTCGCTGGGCGCCCAGATCGAGACCTTCCGGGACTGAGCCCGAGCACACGAACGGGTCCGTGCCGATCGGCACGGACCCGTTCGTCGTTCGTGGGGCTCCTCGGCCGGTCAGCGACCCTGGTTGGCGACGGCGGCGATCGCCTCGGCGGCCGCGTCGGGGTCGAGGTAGCGGCCACCCGCGGTGACCGGGGCGAGGTCCTCGTCCAGCTCGTAGACCAGCGGGATGCCGGTCGGCACGTTGAGACCCGCGATCGTCGCGTCGTCGATGCCGTCGAGGTGCTTGATGATCGCGCGCAGCGAGTTGCCGTGGGCGGCGACCAGCACGGTCTTGCCGGCGCGCAGGTCGGGCACGATCGCGCTCTCCCAGTAGGGCAGCGCGCGCTCGAGCACGTCCTTGAGGCACTCGGTGGCCGGCACCGGCTCGCCCGCGTAGCGCGGGTCGCCGTCCTGGCTGAACTCCGAGCCGGGCTCGATCGGCGGCGGCGGCACGTCGTAGCTGCGGCGCCACGTCATGAACTGCTCCTCGCCGAACTCGTCGCGGATCTGCTTCTTGTCCTTGCCCTGCAGCGCGCCGTAGTGGCGCTCGTTGAGGCGCCAGGAGCGCGCGACGGGGATCCAGTGACGGTCGGCCGAGTCGAGCGCGAGGTTCGCGGTCATGATGGCGCGGCGCAGCAGCGAGGTGTGCACCACGTCGGGCAGCACACCCTCCTGCGCCAGCAGCTCACCGCCGCGGACGGCCTCGTCGCGCCCCTTCTGCGACAGGGGCACGTCCACCCAGCCGGTGAACAGGTTCAGGGCGTTCCACTCGCTCTCGCCGTGGCGGAGCAGCACCAGCGTGTAGGTCATGCCGTCAGTCTGCCGCATCGACGGCGGCGCGGACGCACCCGGTCAGCGGGCGGGGAGCAGGCACATCGGCGCGGGCGTGGCGATCGTCTCTGCGAGCTCTCCGAGGCGGGTCCCCCGCGGGTGCACGCCGATCGCGTCGGCGCGCTCGCCCGCGACCAGGACCGCGCCGTCGACGACGGTCAGGTGCCGCGGCCACGCGACCGTGAGCACCTCCTGCAGCAGCCGGTCGGCGACGCCGTCGGTCAGCCCGACGACGGCGAGGGAGTCCGCGCCGCGCACCCCGACCACCAGGGTGCGTGCGTCGAGCGGCTCGATGTGGGACAGCGTGTGCTCGGTGCCGGTACGCGGCGGCAGCGTGACCACCGTCACGGCGCCGAGGACCTCGGCGCGGCCGCTCGGCTCGTCCCACGCCAGGGTGACGACCTCGCAGCTGAGCTCGCACGCGACGTGCACGCGGTCGCCGACGACGGCGGCGTGCCGGGGTCCGCTCCCCGCGGGCAGGTCGCTCAGCACGGGCTCGCCGCCAGGGCGACCGCCCTCGAGCCGATAGGCGCGCAGCTGGTCGGTGCCGAGGTCGGCGGCGACCAGCCAGCCGCCGCCCGGCGACACCCAGGTCGAGTGCGCGTGCGGCCCCTGCTGGCGGTCCGGGTGCGGCCCGCGGCCGTGGTGCGGCAGCACGACCGGGTCGCCCGTGAGGTCGCCGTGCACGTCGAGAGCCAGCGCGGAGACCACCCCGTCGCCGTAGCACGCCGCGTACAGCCAGCCACCGTCGGGGTGCACGGTGACGTGGCACGGTCCGGCACCACCGATCTCGGCGACGCCGGTGCGGGTGAGGGCCCCCTCGGGGCCGACGGCGAACGCCGCGACCCGGCCGGGGTCGCGCTCGTCGACCGCGTACAGCCGAGGTAGCCGCGGGTGCTCGGCCAGGAACGTGGGAGCGGCCGCGGACCCCGCAGGGGTCACGCGACCGCCGTGCAGCCGCCCGATGCGCTCGGCGGCGCTCCCGACCCAGAAGGGTCGCATCAGTGCGCGGCGGCGTAGGCCTCGCGGATCTCGGCCGACACGCGGCCGCGGTCGCTCACCTGGTAGCCGTTCGCGCGGGCCCACTCGCGGATCGCGGCGGTGTCGCCGCCGCGGCTGCTCGACGAGGAGGTCGACGACGAGCGGCGCGGGGTGCTGCGGCGGCCGCCGGCCTTGCGCGCGTGCCCGATCCACTTCGCAAATGTCTCGCGCAGCTCGGCCGCGTGCGCGGAATTGAGGTCGATCTCGTAGGAAACGCCGTCGACGGCGAAGGAGATCGTCTCGTCCGCCTCGCTCCCGTCGAGGTCGTCGATCAGCAGGACCTTGACCTTCTGTGCCATGTCGTGGCCTCTTTCATGTGGGTGAAGAAATACACGCAGGGACGACGACGTGAATCCGATCGTCGGCGACGAAATAGTGTCATCGACACGCATGGCGTGTCAAAGCCGAGATCTCATTTCTCGACATTTCTCGACGCGGACGAGCAGAGCTCTAGGCGCCGTCGGAGCGCGGCGGCGCGGCCTCGTCGTCCGCTCCGGCCCCGCCCGGCCCGGTGCCTCCGGTGCCGTCGGCCCCGGTCGCCGGCGCCGCCGGACCCGGGCGGGTGCTCGCCTGCTCGGCTGCGATCTCGTCACGGATGCGCTCGCGCGCGGCGCGCTCGCGGCGGTCGGCCCCGACGAGCGCCCGGATGACGACGACGAACAGCAGCAGCACCCCCAGCGGGGGCAGCACGGCGGCCAGGACGTCGTTCATCGCGGCTTCACCAGCGGGAACAGGATCGTCTCCCGGATGCCCTGCCCGGTGAGCGCCATCAGCAGCCGGTCCAGCCCCATGCCGAAGCCGCCCATCGGTGGCATGCCGTGCTCCATGGCCTCCAGGAAGTCCTCGTCGACGCGCATGGCGTCGTGGTCGCCCTTGGCAGCCAGCAGCGCCTGCGCCTCGAAGCGCTCGCGCTGCACGACCGGGTCGACGAGCTCGGAGTAGCCGGTCGCCAGCTCGACGCCGCGCACGTACAGGTCCCACTTCTCCACCACGCCCGGCTGGCTGCGGTGGGCCCGCACCAGCGGCGAGGTGTCGACCGGGTAGTGCAGCACGAACGTCGGCTCCACGAGGTGGTCCCCGACGTAGTGCTCGAACAGCAGCTCGCTGACCTTGCCCGGGATGACGTGCGCCGGGTTGACCTCCAGGCCGGCGGCGTCGGCGAGCGTCATCAGCTCCTCCAGCGGCGTCTCGGGCGTGATCGTCGTGCCCATCGCCTCCGAGGTCGCCGAATACATCTCGATCTGGGGCCAGTCACCTCCGACGTCGTATTCCGTGCCGTCGGCGAGCGTCACGGTCGTGCTCCCGAAAGCGGCGACCGCGGCCGCCTGCACGAGCTCACGGACCAGCGTTGCGACGGTCTGGTAGTCGCCATAAGCCTGATAGGCCTCGAGCATCGCGAATTCGGGGGAATGCGTGGAATCGGCGCCTTCGTTGCGGAAGATCCGATTCAGCTCGAAGACGCGCTCGATTCCGCCGACGACGGCCCGCTTGAGGAACAGCTCGGGCGCGATCCGCATGTACAGATCGATGTCGTAGGCATTCATGTGGGTGACGAACGGCCGTGCCGCGGCACCACCTGGCTGCGTCTGCAGGATCGGCGTCTCGACCTCGATGAACCCGCGCTGGTGCAGCTCCTCGCGCAGCGACCGCACGACGGCGGAGCGCACCCGCACCATCTCGCGCGCCGCGGGGCGGGCGATGAGGTCGAGGTAGCGCCGGCGCACGCGGTTCTCCTCGGAGGACTCCTTGTGCAGCGTCGGCAGCGGTCGCAGCGCCTTGGCCGCCAGCTGCCAGTCGTCGGCGAGCACCGACAGCTCGCCCCGCCGGGAGCTGATGACGCGGCCGTGGGCGAACAGGTGGTCGCCCAGGTCGACGTCGTCCTTGAAGGCCTCGAGCGACTCCTCGCCGACCTCGGCGAGAGAGAGCATCACCTGCAGGCGCTCCCCCGCGCCGTCGGCGAGCGAGACGAAGCAGAGCTTGCCGGTGTTGCGCAGGTGCACCACGCGACCGGCGACGCCCACGACATCGTCGGTCTCGGCGCCCGGCTCGAGGTCGGGGTGGGCGGCCCGCACCTGCGCGATCGTGTGCGTGACCGGGACGGAGACCGGGTACGGGTCGCGGCCCTCCGCGAGGAGCCGGGCTCGCTTCGCGAGGCGGACACGGTGCTGCTCGGGGAGGTCGAGGGAGTCGTCGTGCAGATCAGTCACCGGGATAGTCAATCACCGCATTGTCGATGAGCCGTGTCGCGCCGACCCGGGCGGCCACCGCGAGCATGGTCGCGCGCGTCGGCTGGTCGGCCGGCGCCGGCTCCAGGGTCGTGGGGTCGACGAGCACGAGGTAGTCCGGCACGACGACCGGGTCGGCGCCGTCGAGCACCCGCTGCGCGGCGGCGAGCACGGCGTCGGGACCGTCGGCGGCGGCTGCGGACCCCGCCTGCAGCGCACGCGACAGCACGAGCGCGGCCTCGCGCTCGTGCGGCGCCAGGTACGCGTTGCGGCTGGACAGCGCGAGACCGTCGGGCTCCCGCACGGTCGGCACCGCGACGATCTCGACGTCGAGGTCCAGGTCGGCGACCATCCGCCGGATCAGCGCGAGCTGCTGCGCGTCCTTCTGCCCGAAGACGGCGACATCGGGCCGGGTGAGGTGCAGCAGCTTGAGCACGACGGTGAGGACACCGTCGAAGTGCCCGGGTCGCACCACGCCCTCCAGCACCTGCCCCATCGGCCCGGCCTGGACCCGGACGCGCGGCTCGCCCTCGGGGTAGACCTCGTCGGCCGCGGGCGCGAACACGAGGTCGACGACGCCGGTCGAGGTCAGCCTCTCGAGGTCGGCCTGCAGGGTGCGCGGGTAGCGGTCGAGGTCCTCCTGCGGGCCGAACTGCAGGGGGTTGACGAAGATCGTCACGACGACCTCGTCGGCGAGCTGGGCCGCTCGCCGCACGAGCGCGAGGTGCCCGTCGTGCAGCGCACCCATCGTCATGACGACGGCGCGGCGCCGCGGCGTGAGCGCGGCGCGCAGGTCGGCGACCGTGGTGACGAGCCGGGGCGAGGTGGTCGCGCCGCGCACCGGGTGACCCGCGAGCGCCGAGCGCAGGCCGTCGGCCTGCTGGGCCCGCAGCCGGCCGCTGCGCTCCGCGCGGCGCACCGTCGCCTCGGCGAGCGCGCGGTAGGTGGGCAGCACGTCGTCCTCGGTGCCGTCGGCACCCAGGACCGTGACGTGCTCGGCGACCGTGCCGGCGTCGCCCCGCGACACCGGGCCGGTGAGGGCGCCGTCGCCGGCGCGGAGGGCGCCGTCGAGAGCGGCCTGCGCGAGCGGTGCGAGCGTGGTGCCGGGGTCCTCGACGCCGGCACCGGCGAGCACGCCGCGCGCCTGCGCGACGAGCGTCACGAGGTGGTTCGACGCGTGCGCGAGCGCGGCGTGGTAGCGGCCGCGGGCCTCCTCCGCGACGACGACCGGCTCGCCGCCGAGCTCGACGACGAGCGCGACGGCGATCGGCTGCGCGTCCTCCTCGGCGGTCACCGCGAACGGCGCGCCGGCCAGCCGGGCGAGGTCGAGGCGGGTCCCGGTGAAGGTCATCGCGGGGTGGACGGCGAGCGGGATCGCACCTGCCGCGCGGGCAGGCGCGAGCACGCCGGTGCCGTAGCGGCCCGCGGTGTGCACGACGATCTGCCCCTCGTGGAAACGGCCGAGCCGGGCGAGCCCGTCGACGAGCCCGGGCAGCTCGTCGTCGGGCACGGTGAGCAGCACGAGCTCGGCCCGCTCGACGACCTGCTCGACCTCCAGCAGCGGGACCCCGGGAAGCAGGTCGGCGGCCCGGTCGCGGCTCTCCCGGGACACGCCGCTGGCACCGACGACCGCGTGGCCGGCCTCTCGGAGCGCGTGCCCGAGCACGGCGCCGACCCGCCCCGCGCCGACGACGCCGACCCCGAGGCGTGCGGGACGCTCGCTCACGGCATCTCCTCACGGGCCGGTACGGCCGGCAGCACACCGGCGTACCCGGCGCGCAGCGCCGCCGCGTCGGGCTCTCCGCCCCCGCGGCGGCTCATCCATCGCTCGGGGCCGGCGTGACGACGGGCTCGGCGCGCGCGCTCGGCCTGCTCGAGCAGCAGCGTGCGCGCCGTCTCGACGTCGAGGTGCACGATCGTCGCGGTGACCGGGCCGCTCGTCGAGTGCAGGTCGACACCGGCGAGCCCGCGTCGACGCTCGAGCGGGCCCTGCGTCATCGCCAGCGACTGCGTGCGCTCGTGCGGGACGACGGCGAGCGTGCGCCACCACAGCCCGGTCCGGATCAGCACCGCGGTGTCGGTGATGCGGACGCCGTTGCGGCGCCAGGTGAGCGGGTCGAACACCCGCGCACGGCGCGGCGAGATGATGAAGCCCTCGTCGGTGCCGGTGCCGGTGAGGGCCGCCTGCAGCACCTCCAGCGGGCGGTCGGTGCCGAGGTCGGGCAGCACGAGCGGCAGGATCAGCGCCACCTCCTCGGTGGTCGCGACCGGGTAGAGGACGGTGGTCGTCTCCTCGCCCTCGCCGCCGTAGCCGGCGACGTTCATGCGGACGCGCCACCAGCCCTTGCGGCGCCACAGCGGCGGCTGGGAGAACGACAGCGCCTGCACGCGACCGGGCGGCACGGTGCGGGCCTTCGCCTCGAGGAGACCGTGCCGCAGCCGGATGCCGTCGGCGGAGAGCCCGAGGCGGAACGAGAACTCGCCGGCGAACCGGGACCACGCGTAGCCGACCGCGGCGAGCACGCCGGGCAGGGCACCCGCGAGCTGGAACGTCCTCGTGAGGGCGATGGCCAGCACGAGACCCGCGACGAGCAGGATCGTGACGATCATGAAGCCCGAGCGCACCAGCGAGCCGACGAGCCGGCCGGCGCCGAGCTCGAGCAGCGGCCGCTCCGGCGCCTCCTGCGCGGGTGCGGGAGCCGCACCGGGCGCCTGCCCGGTCCGCCGGACGCCCGCGGCGCGCGCGAGGATCTCGTTGCGGACCCGCTGGGCCTCGGTGTCGGTGAGGTAGGAGAGCGTGAGGTTGGAGCCGGCGCCGCCCGCGGACTCGATCTTCAGCGAGGAGAACCCGAACAGCCGGGCGAGCAGCGGCTGCGTGACGTCGACCGCCTGCAGCCGGTCCAGGCGGACGTGGCGCTGCTGACGCCAGAGCACGCCGGAGTGCAGGAAGACGCTCTCCTCGCCGATGCCGTACCGGGTCCTGCGCCACGCGATCGCGCCGTAGACCAGACCGATGATCGCGCCCAGCACGATCGCCCCGACGACCAGCAGGATCTTCATGGCCCAGGCGAGGTCGAGCTGGGCGAGGTCCTCGCCGTAGTTCCACACCGCCAGACCGAGGATGACCGCGGCCGCCTTCCAGGCGTTGAGGAGCGGCGTCACCTTGTGCAGCCGACGCCACTCGATCCGCTCGTCGGCCCCGGGTTCGCCGGGCGCCGCCGGGGCGTCGGGCGGCGGGTCGCCGGCGTCGGGCCGGGGCTGCTCCGCGGCGGTGGCCGACGGCGGCGGCGCCCAGGGGTTCGGCGTGCTCACAGGCCGGCCAGCCTCGCCTCGCCGGCCTCGGTCAGCCGGTCACGCAGCCGCGACGCCTCGGCCTCCAGGAGGCCGGGGATCGAGGCGTCGGTGCTCGCCGACGCCGTGTGGAGCTGCACCTGCGCCATCCCGGCGCGCCGCATCAGCGGCCCGGCCTGCACGTCGACGTACTGCATGCGGCCGTACGGCACGACGGTGAGGCTGCGGAACAGCACGCCCTTGCGGATCAGCAGGTCGTCCTCGAGCTCGGCGTAGCCGATGGCGCGCACCTGGCGCGGGATCAGCCACCATGCCCAGGCGACGAGCAGCACCAGCACCGCCGGGAGCAGCCACATCGCGGAGCCGACGATCACGGCGGGCACCACGGTCGCGAGCGCGGGGACACCGAGGAACACCGCCACGGTGAGCCGACGCACCCCGATCAGCCTGTCGGACACCCGGTTCCAGGTGACGCCTGGTACGTCGAACGCTGCGGACTCCATACCCCCATTGTGCTGGGTGCGCCCGCCGCGGCCGATCCGTCGGACGGATGAGACCCTCGGCCCTGCGGCGGAGGAGCGTGCGGCGGCGTCAGCCCGCGAGCGGTTCCTCGTCGTCGTCGGACGGCGGCACCTGGCAGCACCACTGCGTGACCATGCCGGCGGCCACCATCGCCAGCGAGGCGAGCAGCGACAGGCCGGACGCGAGCGCGACCGAGCGCGGCTCGGGCGCCTCCAGCCGGGTCAGCGCCAGCCCGAGCGAGGCGGTGAGGTACCCGGCGAGCACCGCGCCCGCGAGCGCAGCGGTCTGGCCGAGCACGAGCGTGCGCGTGGCACCCACGCCGTCGACCTGCTCGCCGCGGCGCACCCAGCGGCGCACGCGGAGCCCGAGGACGAGCGTGACCGCGGCGACGAGCACGAGCAGCACGGCGAGCACGAGCGGCAGCACCGGCAGGTCGCCACCGCGGCTCTGCCACCAGCGCAGCGCGACCGCGCTGACGGTCGCGACCACGAGGAAGGCGGCGCCGAGGGTCGCCCACCGCAGCCGCAGGGTGGGGTCGGGTTCCGCCACGGCCGGCTACCCGTCGGCGTCGTCGCGGCGCACCGGCGCCCAGCGCGGGCGGATGCGCGTCTGCGTCGACTCCTCCCCGCCGTCCCACGGCGCCCGCGGCGGCGACGACGGCTGCGGGGCGACCGGAGGCTCGGGCTGCGGCAGGGGCTCGGGCTGCGGCATCGGCTCGGGCTGCGGGACCGGGCTCGGCTGCGGCTCGGGGACCGGCTGCGGCTGCGGGACCGGGCTCGGCTGCGGCTCCGGCGTCGGCTCGGGCTGCGGGACCGGGCTCGGGGCCGGCTGCGGCACCGCATCGGGCTGCGGGACCGGGAACGCGTCGGGGACGGGCGGCGCGAACGGCGACCCGTCGGGCTCCGGCTCCAGCTGCGACTCCGGGTCCGGCTCGACGGACGCGACAGGCTCGACGGGCTCTGCTGGCTCGTCGGGCGCTGGCTCCACGTCCGCCGCGGCGGCGGCCGGGGCCTGCTCGACCGGTGCGGCCTCGGGCTCGACGGGCTCGGGCTCGCTCTCGCGCCGCACGCGCGAGGTCGACACGTCCTCCGGCGGTGCCGGCGGGGCCACCGGCGCGCCCGGCGGCCCGGGCTGGTACCAGTCGAGCGCGAGCCAGCGCACGCCGTCGCGGTCGGGTGCGGTGTCGGCCAGCGCGGCGACGGGACCGCCGCCGAGACCCGGGAGGAACGCGTCGGGGTCGAGGTGGGCCCAGGGCACGAGCACGAAGGCGCGCTCGTTGGCCCGCGGGTGCGGCAGGCTCAGCTCCGGGTCGGAGCTGGCGACCGTGCCGTAGGTGATGACGTCGATGTCGAGCGTGCGCTCGCCCCAGCGCTTGTCGCGCGAGCGGCCGTGCGCGGCCTCGATCGCGTGCGCGACCTCGAGCACGCGGCGCGGCGAGGCGCTCGTGCGCGCCACGACGACGGTGTTGAGGTAGTCGGGCTGCGCGACGGCGTCCGGCTGCAGCACCGCCGCGGTCTTCGCCAGCGGCGCCACCCCCACGACCTCGAGCACGCCCGAGGAGGCCAGGTCGTCGATGGCGCGGCGCAGCGTGGCGCGCACGTCGCCGACGTTGCCGCCCAGCCCCAGCACCACGTCGACGGGCTCCTCCGGCTCCGCGTCGAGGTCGACCCCGCGCGCCGGCTCGGGCTCGGCGGCCGGCTCCGGCTCGGGCTCGGGCGCCTCCGGCTCGACGACCGCGGGCATCGGCGCCGCGGCGGCGGGCACGACCTCCGCCACCGGTGCGGCGGCACCCGCGCGGTCGCGGCGGATCGAGACCTGGACGTCGGAGAACGGCACCCCGACCGGTGCCTCGGGCTTGTGCACCGTGACCTCGACCCGCTCGACGGCGGGGCGCGCCAGCACCGCGTCCGCGATGCGCTGGGCGAGCGTCTCGACGAGGGCGACAGGGTCGCCCTCGATGATGTCGACGACGTCGCGCGCGACCGCCGCGTAGTCGACCGTGAGCCGCAGGTCGTCCTGCTGCGCCGCGGCCCGGGTGTCGACGTGCATCGTCACGTCGACGGTGAACAGCTGCCCGGCCTGCCGCTCCTCCGGCAGCACGCCGTGGCGGCCCGAGCCACCGAGCCCGACCAGCCTGATGATGTCCGTCGTCGCGGCCTCGCCGTCCGTCGTCATGCGATCTCTCCCGTCCCGATCGTCGTCGAACCCTGCCGCAGCTCCGCCTCCGCGGCACGCCACGCCGTCGCCACCCTGACCGCGTCGACCGATCCGGGCACGTCGTGCACCCGGACGGCCCACACGCCCCGGGCCGCGGCGAGCGCGGACACGGCCGCCGTCGCCCGGTCACGGTACATCGGCAGCAGCGGGACGCCGTCGCGCGCGAGCAGGTCCCCGAGGAACCGCTTGCGGGAGGCGCCCACCAGCACCCGGAAGCCGGTGCCGAGCAGGGTGTCGAGGCCGGCGAGCAGCTGCCAGTTGGCGTGCGCGTCCTTGGCGAACCCCAGCCCCGGGTCGAGGATGATCCGGCTCTCGTCGACACCGGCCGCCGTCAGCGCCTCGACGCGCTCCATGAGCTCACGGTGCACGTCGGCGACGACGTCGTCGTAGGTCGCCATCTCGTTCATGACGTCGGACGGCCCGCGCCAGTGGTTGACGACGTACTCGCAGCCCCGCTCGGCGACGAGGTCGACCATCGCGGGGTCGGCGAGCCCGCCCGAGACGTCGTTGATGCACCACGCGCCTGCGTCGAGCGCCTGCTCCGCGACCGTCGCGCGCATCGTGTCCACGCTCACGCGGGCGCCGTCGCCCACGAGCGCGGTGACGACGGGCATCACGCGCTCCAGCTCGACGGCCTCCGGCACGCGCGCCGCCCCGGGCCGGGTGGACTCGCCCCCGATGTCGAGGATGTCCGCGCCCTGGTCGAGCATGTGGCGCGCGTGCGCGATCGCCACCTCGGGCTCCAGCCACTGGCCGCCGTCGCTGAAGGAGTCCGGGGTGACGTTGACGACGCCCATGACCTCGGTGCCCACGACCTGCGCCCTGGAGCTCACCCGACCAGCCTAGTGCGCACGCGTCGCGGACCTGCGGCCGCGTGCCGCGCGTGGCCGAGGTCCGGTCAGGAGCGGGTGATGAGGCTCATCGCCTCGGCGCGCGTGGTCGGGTTGTGCAGCGAGCCGCGGACGGCGGAGGTCACCGTGCGCGAGCCGGGCTTGCGCACGCCGCGCATCGACATGCACAGGTGCTCGCACTCGATGACGACGATCGCGCCGCGGGCGCCGAGCTGCTCCATGAGGGCGTCGGCGACCTGGGAGGTGAGCCGCTCCTGCACCTGCGGCCGCTTGGCGTAGACGTCGACGAGCCGGGCGAGCTTGCTCAGCCCGGTGACGCGGCCGTCGACCGCGGGGATGTAGCCGACGTGCGCGACGCCGTGGAACGGCAGCAGGTGGTGCTCGCAGGTGGAGTAGACCTCGATGTCGCGCACCAGCACGAGCTCGTCGTGGCCGATCTCGAAGAACGTCTGGAGCACGTCGCCCGGCTCGAGCCCGAGCCCGGAGAACGCCTCCTTGTAGGCGCGCGCCACCCGGCGCGGGGTGTCGCGCAGCCCCTCCCGGTCCGGGTCCTCGCCGAGGGCGGCGAGCAGCGCGCGGACGGCCGCGATCGCCGCCTCCTCGTCGTAGCCGGGCGGGGCGTGCTCGAGGTCGTCCAGGTCAGCCATCGCTGTCCACGGGCGCGTCGGGCGGCAGCTCGCGGTACGACTCGGCCGGGTTCTCGTCGTTCCCGGCGGCGGCCGCCTCGTCCTGCGGCAGCATCGTCGGCGCACCGGTCGCGATCTCCTTGGGGGATCGCACCGGCGGGATCTCGCTGACCGTGCGGTTGGAGCTCGACAGCCAGATCGGACGCGGGGGGCGCTTCTCGACCGGGGCGAACACCTCGGCGAGCTCGGCCTGGTTGAGCGTCTCGCGCTCCAGCAGCGCGTAGGCGAGGGCGTCGAGCACGTGCCGGTAGGCGGTGAGGATCTCCCACGCCTCGTCGTGCGCGGCGTCGATGAGCCGGCGCACCTCGTCGTCGACGAGACCCGCGACCTCCTCGGAGTACTCGCGCTGGTGGCCCATGTCGCGTCCGAGGAACACCTCGCCGTCGGCCTGGCCGAGACGGAGCGCGCCCACGCGCTCGCTCATGCCGTACTCCTTGACCATCTTGCGCGCGGTCGCGGTGGCCTTCTCGATGTCGTTCGACGCGCCGGTGCTGGGGTCGTGGAAGACGATCTCCTCCGCGACCCGGCCGCCCATCGCGTAGGCGAGCTGGTCGAGCAGCTCGTTGCGGGTGACCGAGTACTTGTCCTCGGACGGCATCACCATCGTGTAGCCGAGCGCGCGACCGCGGGGCAGGATCGTCACCTTGGTGACCGGGTCGGTGTAGCGCAGCGCCGCCGCCACGAGCGCGTGACCGCCCTCGTGGTAGGCGGTGAGCTTGCGCTCCTTCTCGTTCATCACGCGGGTGCGCTTCTGCGGGCCGGCGATGACGCGGTCGATCGCCTCGTCGAGCGCGCGGTCGTCGATCATCGTGCGGCCGGTGCGCGCCGTCAGCAGCGCGGCCTCGTTGAGCACGTTGGCCAGGTCCGCGCCGGTGAAGCCCGGGGTGCGCTTGGCGACGGCGTGCAGGTCGACGTTCGGCGCCATCGGCTTGCCCTGCGCGTGCACCTTGAGGATCGCCTCGCGGCCGCGCAGGTCGGGCGCCTCGACGGCGACCTGGCGGTCGAAGCGACCGGGGCGCAGCAGCGCGGGGTCGAGGATGTCGGGCCGGTTGGTGGCCGCGATCATGATGACGTTCTGGTTGCCGTCGAAGCCGTCCATCTCGACGAGCAGCTGGTTGAGGGTCTGCTCCCGCTCGTCGTGACCGCCGCCCAGACCGGCGCCGCGGTGGCGACCGACGGCGTCGATCTCGTCGACGAAGATGATCGCCGGGGCGTTGGCCTTCGCCTGCTCGAACAGGTCGCGTACGCGGGAGGCGCCGACACCGACGAACATCTCGACGAAGTCGGAGCCGGAGATCGAGTAGAACGGGGCGCCGGCCTCGCCGGCGACCGCGCGGGCGAGCAGCGTCTTGCCGGTGCCGGGCGGGCCGTAGAGCAGCACGCCCTTGGGGATCTTCGCGCCCACCGCCTGGAACTTGGCCGGGTCGGCGAGGAACTCCTTGATCTCGCCGAGCTCCTCGACGGCCTCGTCGACGCCCGCGACGTCGGCGAAGGTCACCTTCGGCATCTCCTTGGTGACCTGCTTGGCGCGCGACTTGCCGAAGTTCATCATCCGGCTGCCGCCGCCCTGCACGCGCGACATGAGGAACCAGAACAGACCGCCCAGCAGCAGCACGGTCAGCAGCAGCGGCAGGATCGAGGCCCAGATCGAGGGCTGCGGCACGATCGAGTTGTAGCCCTCGGGGAGCCGGTCGTCGGCGCGCGCGGCGGCGACGGCCTCCGCGACCGCCTCCGCCTGCGAGGAGGCGTAGTAGAACTGCACGACCTCGCCGACCTCGGTGTCGTCGACGACGAGCGGCTCGCTCAGGCTGAGGGTGACGCGCTGGTAGCCGTCGTTGATCTCGACGGCCTCGAGGGTGTCGCCCTCGAGCAGCTCCATGCCCGTGGAGGTGTCGATCGGCTGGGGGCCGCCGCCGGCGAGCAGCCGGAAGCTGGTGAACACGACGAGGAGCGCGATCAGCACCCAGATCAGGGGTCCGCGCAACAGCTTCTTGACGTTCATGTCGTTGGCGACCCCAGGGGGGCCGGAACCTTCTTTCCCTCAGTACCTAGGCGGTGACGCTATACGACCAACGCACAAGAGGCCGAAAAGGTTCGCACGCGTTCGCCGTCGGCATGAGAGCCCGGTCACCTCCGCGGAGCCCGGGGCGCCGTCGGAGCGGGCGCCGTCAGGAGGAGTAGACGTGCGGTGCGAGCGTGCCCACGAACGGCAGCGTCCGGTAGCGCTCGGCGTAGTCCAGCCCGTACCCGATGACGAACTCGTTGGGGATGTCGAACCCGACGTAGCGCACGTCGACGTCGACCTTGGCGGCCTCCGGCTTGCGCAGCATCGTCGCGACCTCGATGCTCTCCGGGTTTCGGGAGCGCAGGTTGGAGACCAGCCAGGACAGGGTGAGCCCGGAGTCGATGATGTCCTCGACGATCAGCACGTGCTTGCCGAGGATGTCGGTCGTGAGGTCCTTGAGGATGCGGACCACGCCCGAGGACTTGGTGCCCGACCCGTAGGACGAGATCGCCATCCAGTCCATCGTCACCTGCGTCTGGAGCTTGCGCGACAGGTCGGCCATCACCATGACGGCGCCGTTGAGGACGCCGACCAGCAGCACCTCGCGGCCGGCGTAGTCGGCGTCGATCTGCTGCGCCATCTCGGCGAGCCTGGTCTGGATCTGCTCCTCGGTGTAGAGCACCTTCTCGAGGTCGTTCCCCATCACACTGGCGTCCACGACGCTGTCTCCTCCACCCTGCTCGCGCCGTGCTGGCCCTGCGCCATCACTCGCCCGACATGGCGAGCACAAGCCTGCCACAGACCCGGCGGGCGACGACCCGACCCGGGAGGTCGACCTCGCCCTGCCCGTGCCAGTCGACGACGAGCGCCTGCAGGGCGTCGACGTGGACGGCCAGCAGGTCGCCGGGCGGCGCACCGGCCGCGACCGCCGCCCGGCGCAGCACCCGGGTGCGCAGCGCCTCGTGCTCGGCGGCGAGCGCTGCGACGTCGAGACCGAGCTCGGGAGAGGCCCCGTCGGCGCAGCGCGACCACGCCTCCTCGGCGAGGGCGTCGAGGAGGTCGGCGTCGGCGCGGGCCAGCCGCGCGGTGCGGGCGAGCGCGGGCGCGGGGTCGCGCCCGAGGGCGTCGGCGAGCGCGGGCAGCACCCGGTCCCGGACGGCGGCGCGCGGCACGGCCCCGCCGTCGGCGCGGCGCCAGGGGCCGTCGACGGCGTTGCTCGGGTCGATCCGGTACCGCAGCCCGAGCGCCTCGCACGCCGCGAGCGTGTCGGCGCGCCGCACACCGAGCAGCGGCCGCCAGAAGGGTCCCCGCACCTCGGCCATGCCGGCGAGCGTGCGGGTGCCCGACCCACGCCCGAGCGCGAGCAGCACCGACTCGGCCTGGTCGTCGAGCGTGTGACCGAGCAGCACGCCGACGGCGCCGGTCGCGGCCCGTGCGTCCTCCAGCTCGGCGTAGCGGGCCTCGCGCGCGGCGGTCTCGGTGGCGCGGCCGCCGTCGGGCGCGGTGCGGACCACGACCGGGTCGAGACCGAGCGCGTCGCAGCCGGCCGCGGTCTCGGACGCGGCCGCCGCGCTGCCGGGCAGCAGGCCGTGGTCGACGACGACGGCGCCCGCCCGCAGCTGCAGCCGGGGCGCGAGGAACGCGACCTGGGACGCGAGCGCGACCGAGTCCGGTCCGCCCGAGCACGCGACCAGCACGAGGTCGCCGGTGCCGAGCGAGCCGGCGTCGAGCAGCCGGTCGAGCAGGTCGCGGACCGCCACGCGGACCGCGGCGACCGGGGCGGCGGGTCCGGGCACCGCGCGCCCTCAGCCGTGCACGCGGCGCACCCACGCCGCCGGGTCGGCGATCTCCTCGGCGCGCGGCAGCTGCTCGGGCCCGGTCCACACCGCGTTGAGCCCGGCGTGCCCGACGGCGTCGAGCACGCCGCGCACGAACGCCGCGCCCTGGCGGTACTGGGCGAGCTTGGCGTCCAGGCCGAGCAGGCGGCGCAGCAGCACGTCGACCAGGCCTGCGCCGTCGCGGCGCGCCTCGAAGACCCGCCGGATGCGCGCGACCGTCGGCACGACAGCGGGTCCGGCCGCGTCCATGATGACGTCCGCGTGACCCTCGAGCAGCGACATCACCGCGAGCACCCGCTCGAGCTCGGTGCGCTCGTGCTCGTCGAGCACGGCGGCGACGATCGGGCCGCCGGTGGTCGCGTCGACCGGGCCGCCCGCGAGCGCGCGCGGCAGCGCCTCCAGCAGCGCGCGCAGCCGCCGGGCGGCGCCCTCGCTGCTCGAGACCGACGTCGACAGGTTCCCCATCGCGGCACGCAGGTACCCCGGCAGCCAGGGCGCGGCCGCGATCTGCACGGCGTGGGTCTGCTCGTGCAGGCACACCCACAGGTGGAAGTCGGCGGCGTCGAGCCGCAGCTCGCGCTGCAGCCGCAGCACGTTGGGCGCGACCAGCAGCAGCCGCCCCGGTCCGGCCGGGTCGGGGCTGAAGGGGTCGAGCTGGCCGAGCACGCGGGTCGCGAGCAGCGACAGCATGAGCCCGAGCTCCTCCCCCGCGAGCCTGGCCGACCCCTCCGGCATCGGCAGCCCGTCGAGCAGCTCGGCGAACATCGTCACGTTCGCCGACGCCCAGCCCGGCCGGTCGACGACGTAGACCGAGCGGGTCGCGGCGGTCGCCGCGGCGTCGGCCAGGTCGGTGACCTCGCCGACGACGGCGGGGGCCCGCACCGCGGCCGCCCGCAGCGAGGCGACCAGGTCGAGCGCCTCGTCCCGCGTGACGCGCGGCCCCGGCGGCACGACCACCGCGGCCCGCCGGCGCGCGGCCGTCCAGTCGATCGCACCCGGCCCGCTGGTGGCAGTCATGGGAAGGAGCCTACGGACCCCGGGCCCACCCCTGCCCGGCTCCACCCACGACCGGCCCCAGCACCGCCGCTCTCAACCCACCTCTGCCCCCGGTCCCGGTCGTGAGACACGCGAGACGGTCCACGTCCCGGATGGCGGGCAGGTGGGCAGACGCGGGTCGCGAGCGGATGTCTCAGCAGCCGCACGCGGCGAGCGCGGCGGTCCAGGTGTCGATCGCCCCGCGCGCGCCGGCGATCGCACCGGTGGGTACGTCCCCGACCATGACGGCGAACGCGACCAGCCGGCCGTCGTCTGTCGTCGCGTAGCCCGCCAGGGTCGCGGTCGCCCGCAGCGTCCCGGTCTTGGCGGCGACGAGACCCGCCGCCGGCGGCTCGCGCAGCCGGTCGGAGAGCGTGCCCTCCAGGCCCGCGACCGGCAGCCCGCGGGCCACCGCCCCGAGCTCGGGCCGCTCGGCGACCGCGAGCAGCGACGCGACCAGGGTGCGCGGCGAGATCCGGTTGGTCGAGGACAGCCCCGAGGTGTCGTGGAGCTCCAGGCCCGCGACGTCGACACCGAGACCGTCGAGCACCTCGGCGATCGCCAGCCCCGCCCCCGTGAAGCTCGGCTCCTGCTCGGTCGCGTGCGCGACCAGCCGCCCGATCCCCTCGGCGAGGATGTTCTCGGAGTGGCGCAGCATGTAGGCGGCGAGGTCGCCGAGCGGCGCCGAGGCGACCGAGGCGATCTCGACGGCGTCCGGCGAGACCGTGACGTCGGCCACCTCGCCCTCGACGGTGACGCCCTCGGCGACCAGCGCGTCGACGAACGCCGCGACGGCCTCGCCGGCGGGGTCGGCGACGCGCTCACGCCGCCCCTCCTGGCGGCCGATGTCGATCGCGAGCGGCGCCATGTGCATCGCGTCGCCGATCGCGAGGTCCTCGTCGTCCCACCGCGGTGGCATGTCGGGCCCGACGTAGTAGCCGACGTCGAGACCGACGGTGACGCTCGTCACCCCGCGCTCGGTGAGGCTCGCCGCGGTCGCCGCGGCCAGGTCCGCGAGCCCCGCGTGCCCGACGACCGCGTCCGGGTCGCCGACGCCCTCGGCGAGCGCGAGGTCGCCACCGCCGACGAGCACGACCCGGTCGCCGTCGTCGACCACCCGGGTCTCGAACCGGTGGTCCGCACCTGCTGCGGCCACGGCGGCCACGGCGGTGAGCAGCTTGGTCGTCGAGGCCGGCACATGGGTCTCGTCGGCCGCGACCGCGTGCAGGTCCTCACCCGTGAGCACGTCGGTGACCAGCACGCCGGCGCTGCCGACCGCGGCGTGCCCGAGCAGCTGCGCGGTGATCGCGTCGAGGTCGTCGGCGGCCGGCTGCGCGGCCGTCTCGTCCGGGCCGGTGACGGCGTCCGGCGCCTCGGCCGCGGGCACCTCGGCCTGCGGGAACGGCGGGTCCGGGCGCCGCTCGGGACGCGTCGTCAGGACCCCCGGGACGACGTCGGCGACGTCGGCTGCGACGTAGCCGCCACCGAGCAGCACGGCCAGCAGCGCGACCGGGACGAGCACGCGCCCGCGACGCCGTCGAGCCCGCCCTGCCATGCGGGGAGTATCTCGCACCCGCGCCGGTGCGCCACACTAGGGCCAGACGACCGCAGGTATGGAGGCGCAGGGTGGAGTTCGACGTCACGATCGAGATCCCGAAGGGGCAGCGCAACAAGTACGAGGTGGACCACGAGACCGGTCGCATCCGGCTCGACCGGATGCTGTTCACCTCGACGCGCTACCCCGACGACTACGGCTACATCGAGGGCACCCTCGGCGAGGACGGCGACCCGCTCGACGCGCTCGTGCTGCTCGAGGAGCCGACGTTCCCGGGCTGCCTCATCCGGTGCCGCGCGCTCGGCATGTTCCGCATGCGCGACGAGGCCGGCGGCGACGACAAGGTGCTGTGCGTGCCCAAGGGCGACCAGCGCGCGTCGTGGCGCTCGGACATCGATGACGTCTCGGAGTTCCACCGGCTGGAGATCCAGCACTTCTTCGAGGTCTACAAGGACCTCGAGCCCGGCAAGTCCGTCGAGGGCGCGCACTGGGTCGGCCGCGAGGAGGCCGAGGCGGAGATCCGGCGCTCGTTCCAGCGCGCCAAGGACACCGGGTACACCCACCCCCAGCCCCACATCGGCTGATGCGCGACGAGGTCGTCGACACCTTCACCGGCGACGACCTCGACCGTGCGCGGTGGCTGCCCGCATACCTGCCGGCGTGGGCCTCGCGCGCCGAGAACGCCGCGCGCGACCGGCTGACCGGCGACGGCCTCGTGCTGGAGGTGCCGCCGGACCAGGGTCTGTGGTGCCGTGACACCCACCAGCCGCCGCTGCGCACCTCGACGATCGCCTCCGCCGACTGGTCCGGGCCGCTCGGCAGCGAGCGAGGCCCGCAGCCCTTCCGACCCGGCCTGCGCGTGCGCGAGGAGCAGCCGCGCTTCGTCGGCTGGCTGGTCGACGGCGGGTACGTCGAGATCCGCTGCCGCATGTCGCTCACACACCGCTCGATGGCGGCGCTGTGGCTGGCCGGCTGGGACGAGGACCCGCACGACTCGGGCGAGCTGTGCGTCGTCGAGGTGTTCGGCTCGGCCGCCGAGCCCGGGCGCTCCGCCGAGGTCGGGATGGGCATCAAGGCGCTGCGCGACCCGCGGCTGCGGGACGACGTCGCCGCACCCCGGCTGCCGATCGACGTCGCCGACTGGCACACCTACCGGGTGGACTGGGACGACGCCGAGGCGCGCTTCGCCGTCGACGGCGTCACGCTGCGCACGTGCCCGCGGCCGCCGCGCTACCCGCTGGTGCTGATGATCGGCGTGTTCGACTTCCCCGACGGCACCGAGACCACCCACACCCCGGCCCTGGAGATCAGCCGGGTCGCCGGGACCGCGACGCGCGAGGGTCAGGGACGCACGGCGTAGGGCAGCACGTTCGGCCACCACATCGAGACGAGCTCGACCTTCTTGCCCGGCGACGGCGCGTGCAGGCGCATCCCGTTCCCGGCGTAGATCGCGACGTGGTAGATCCCGCTGGGCGAGCCGTTGCTCGAGTAGAAGAACAGGTCGCCCGGCTGCATCTGCCCGACCGGCACCCGGTCGCCCGCGTAGTACTGGGCGCCGCTGGTGCGGGGGATGCTGATGCCCGCGTTGCGGTAGGCCATCATCGTCAGCCCCGAGCAGTCGTAGCCGTTCGGGCCGGCGGCGCCGTACACGTAGGGCTTGCCGATCTGCGTCTTCGCCCAGGCGAGAGCGGCCGCGTTCGCGCTGCTCGGCGGCGGCGGGGGCGGCGGGGTCGTCGCCGGCGGCGGGGTCGTCACCGGCGGCTTGGTCGTCGGCGGCGTCGTGGGAGCGGGCGTCGTCGGCGCCGGGGTCGGCCGCACGGTCGGGGACTGCGTGGGCGTCGGCGTGGGCCGCTGCGTCGGCGCCTGGGTCGGTGCCTGCGTGGGGGCCTGGGTCGGCGCCTGCGTGGGCGCCTGCGACGGGCGGCTCGTGCTGGGCTCGCCGCCGGGCTCGGCGGCGGGCGCCTCGGGCGCGGTCGCCGCGGGAGCCTCCTCGACGCCGAGCCGTTCCGCGGCCGCGGCGTTCTGCTGGGCGAGCCGTGCGGCCTCGGCGGCGGCCTGCCGCTCCTGCTCCATCTCGACGCTGGTCTGACGCAGCGCGGCGAGCTGGACGACCAGCTCGGTCCGCCGGGCCTCGGTGTCGGCGAGGATGCGCGCGGCGTCGGCGGCGGAGGCCTCCGCCTCCTCCTTGGCGACGGCGAGCTCCTCCGCGGCGGCGGCGCGCGCCTCGACGGCCGCGGCGGCACGCTCGTCGGCCGTCCGCGCGGCGAGGTCGGCGTCGGCCCAGCGCTGCTCGGCCTGCGCGCTGCTGGTGCCGAGCACCTGGAACGTCGTGGCCTGGGCGAGCGCGTCCTCGAGGCCGTCGGCCGACAGCAGCGCCGAGAGCTGGGCCAGGTCACCACCGGAGCGGTAGCTGGCCATCGCCAGCTCGCCGAGCGCCGTCGTCGCGGCCTCGAGCTCGACCTGCGCGGCGGCGGCCTCCGCCTCGGCCTCGGCCTTCTCGGCCTCGGCCTCCTCGAGCGCGATCACCGCCTGGTTGTACTCCTCGGCGGCGACCGCGGCGGCCACGCCCGCGGCGTCGGAGGCGGCGCGGCTGCTCGCGAGCTCGGCCTCGAGGGCGGCGATCGCGGCAGCGGCCTCGCCGGCGGCTGCGTCGACCGCGGCGATGTCGTCGTCGGACGGGATCGTGGGCGAGGCGACCGCCGCGCCGGCGAACAGCCCGAAGCCCGCGAGGAGCGCCACCGTCACGCCCAGCGGGCTCACAACTCTGCGTCGCACGCCATCCCCCGTCGCTCTTTCGTGGTCAAGCACAGGCATGCGTCGGCGTGTCGCGTTGACACACGCAGCGCATGCGTCCCACACGGTAGTGCACAAATCGCTCTCGCGACACACCAGTCACAAGATTCACATGTGTCCCATCCTGTGCTAGCGCGAATGACATCGGTGTGGTTCCGACGGCGTCCGGTCGCCGGGCAGGGCGCCCTCCTCGTCCGAGGGGGCGACGGGCCGCGGATGTAACGCGGAGCAGGTGGCCGCACGGCCGCGCGCCGAGGAGAGAGCGCGCGTGGACGACTGTCCGGAGACGGCCACGTCTCGCCATGCAAGACGTTTCGCCCGCGGGCTGGTCACGGTGCGGCGTCTGGCCCTAACGTCACCCACATGTTCCGTCGAATGTGCCGCTGACGCGCACGTTCGGCATGCCCTGACGAGGTCACCGCGCTCTGCGGAGTCGTCACAGCGCACGTGCGCACCGAACCCCCACCACCTGGGATCGGCTGTCGGCGCACGTCTGCCCTGCCGGTCCTACCGAACGCAGGAGACAGACAACCGATGAGCACTCCCTGGAACTTCGAGACCCGTCAGATCCACGCCGGGCAGGAGCCCGACGCCGAGACCGGCGCCCGGGCGCTGCCGATCTATCAGACGACGTCGTTCGTCTTCAAGAACACCGACGAGGCCGCCGCGCGCTTCGCGCTCGCCGAGCTCGGGCCGATCTACACGCGCATCACCAACCCGACGCAGGCCGCCGTCGAGGACCGCATCGCCTCCCTCGAGGGCGGCGTCGGCGCGCTCCTCGTCTCCTCCGGCCAGGCCGCCGAGACGCTCGCGATCCTCAACATCGCCGAGGCCGGCGACCACGTCGTCGCCTCGCCGTCCCTGTACGGCGGCACGTACAACCTGCTCCACCACACGCTGCCCAAGCTGGGCATCACGACGACGTTCGTCGACGACCCGCAGGACCCGGAGTCGTGGCGCGCGGCCGTCCAGCCGAACACCAAGCTGTTCTTCGGCGAGGTCATCCCCAACCCCAAGGGCGACATCCTCGACATCGAGGCGATCGCGGGCGTCGCGCACGAGGTCGGCGTGCCGCTCGTCGTCGACAACACGGTCGGCACCCCCTACCTGGTGCGGCCGCTGGAGTGGGGCGCCGACGTCGTCATCCACTCGGCGACCAAGTACCTCGGCGGGCACGGCACCTCGATCGCCGGCGTGATCGTCGACGGCGGCTCGTTCGACTTCGGCGCGCACCCGGAGCGGTTCCCGAACTACAACACCCCGGACCCGAGCTACAACGGCCTGGTCTACGCCCGCGACCTGGGCGAGGGCGGCGCGTTCGGCGTCAACCTGTCGTTCATCCTCAAGGCGCGCGTGCAGCTGCTGCGCGACCTCGGCACCGCCGTCGCACCGTTCAACGCGTTCCTGCTCGCGCAGGGGCTGGAGACGCTGTCGCTGCGCGTCGAGCGGCACGTCGAGAACACCCGCAAGGTCGCCGAGTACCTCGAGCAGCACCCGCAGGTGCGCTCGGTCGCGTGGGCCAGCCTCCCGTCGAGCCCGTACTACGAGCTCGCCCAGAAGTACACTCCCAAGGGCTCGGGCGCCGTGCTCGCGTTCGAGATCGAGGGCGGGCTGGACGCCGGCAAGGCGTTCGTGGACGGCCTCGAGCTGCACTCGCTGGTCGCCAACATCGGCGACGTCCGCTCGCTGGTGATCCACCCGGCGTCGACCACGCACAGCCAGCTGACGCCCGAGGAGCAGGCCGCGAGCGGGGTCACCCCCGGCCTGGTGCGCCTCGCCGTCGGCATCGAGCACATCGACGACATCCTCGCCGACCTCGACAAGGGCTTCCAGGCCGCGGCCGACCGGCTCCGTGCGCCGGCCGCCGCCGAGGCCCAGACGACGCAGGCGTGACCAGGTGCGGCCCGAGGTGAGGATCGTGAGCTCCCCGAACCCGTGGGACCGGACCGACCCCGCACGCACCCCCGTGCGGCCGGTCCGGCACCCTGCGCGCCCCCGGCAGCCGCTCGGTCCGGTGCCCGCCACCGGTGCCTGGCGTGCCGAGGAGGGCGTCGGGAACCGGAGGTTCGTGCACCTCGGGCCGCTGCACCTGGAGGCCGGCGGCAAGCTGCCGGACGTCACGATGGCGTACGAGACCTGGGGTCGGTTGAACGAGCGCGGCGACAACGCCGTGCTGGTGCTGCACGCGCTCACCGGTGACAGCCACGTCACCGGCGACGCGGGCCCCGGGCACCGCACCGCCGGCTGGTGGTCGGAGATGGTCGGGCCGGGGCGCCCGATCGACACCGACCGGTACTACGTCGTCGCCCCCAACGTGCTAGGCGGCTGCCAGGGGTCCACCGGCCCGTCGTCACCGGCGCCGGACGGCACGCCCTGGGGCTCGCGCTTCCCGTATGTGACGGTGCGCGACCAGGTGCGGGCCGAGGCCGAGCTCGCCGACCGGCTCGGGATCGGCTCGTGGGCGCTGGTGATCGGCGCGTCCATGGGCGGGCACCGGGCGCTGGAGTGGGCGGCCGGCTACCCCGAGCGGGTGCGCCGCCTCGCCGCGATCGCGACCACGGCGCAGACGTCGGGCGACCAGATCGCGTGGGCCCACAGCCAGCTCGCGGCCATCCGGGCCGACCCGCGGTTCCGGGGCGGCGACTACTACGGCGCGGCCGACGACGACGGCCCCCACGTCGGGCTCGGGATCGCGCGCCAGATCGCGCACACCACCTATCGCAGCGCCGCCGAGCTCGACGAGCGCTTCGGGCGGCTGCCGCAGGGCGGCGAGGAGCCCCTGGGCGGCGGTGGCCGGTTCGCCGTGCAGTCCTACCTCGACCACCACGCGGGCAAGCTCGCCCGCCGCTTCGACGCCAACAGCTACGTCGTGCTCACCGAGTCGATGCTCACCCACGACCTGGGCCGCGACCGCGGCGGCGTCGCGTCCGCGCTGGCGGGCATCACCGCGAGGACGCTGGCGGTCGCCGTCGACAGCGACCGGCTGTTCCTGCCCGAGCAGTCCGCCCGCATCGCCGCCGGCGTGCCCGACGGCGAGCTCCGCGTCATCCGCTCCGCCTACGGCCACGACGGCTTCCTCATCGAGTTCGACCAGCTCGGCCCGATCGTCGCGGACTTCCTCGCCACCGACGACGACGCCCTGCCCGACCCGGAGTACGTCATCTAGCCACCGCGCACCCGCCACTTTCACCGCACTTTGCAACAGCCCGCGGTTTCACCGCACTTTGCAACAGTCCGCGGTGTCGCAGCCCTACGTGCCGCGGCCCGGTTCCGCAGCTCTCGCCGCGGCCTCGCCTGATCTCCTCCACGGGCCGCCCGCAGACGTCGACGGCGGATCTCCCTGCGCGCGCACGGCGGACGTTCCGTACGCCTGGGCGACGGCGCCCTCCCCGCTCGTCTACAGCGTGCGCCGACGGGCGCCGCGGCACGAAGTGCGGTGAAAGTAGCCAATGTTGCAAACAGCGGTGAAACTAGCCGATGTTGCAAACAGCGGTGAAAGTGCTCGATGTTGCAAAGTGCGGTGAAAGTGGGCCGGGGGTCAGCGGGGGTGGTCGTGGAGGGCGACGCCGACCTGGTCGGCGGCCTGCTGGAGCACGGCCTGGACGGCGAGGGTGTCGGCGAGAGGCATCGTCGGCGACTCGAGCAGGCCCTCGGCGAGGCAACGGTTCACCTCGTCGATCTCGAGCGAGTAGCCGGTCCCGGGCGGGGGCGCCACGATCTCCTCGGGGTCGTGGCCGCGGCGGTGCAGCACGATGCGGTCCGGGTGGTGGAAGCGGGGCGGCACGTCGACCCAGCCCTCGGTGCCGAGCACGCGCGCGGCTCCCGGCGTCTGGTAGAACGCCGTGCGCAGGGTGGCCGACCGGCCGTCGCCGTAGCCGAGCAGGTAGCCGACCTCGCCGTCGACCCCGGTCGGCAGCAGCGACCCGGTCGCGTGCACCTCGGTCGGGTCGCCCAGCACCATCTGCGCCAGGCTGACGACGTAGACCCCCAGGTCGAGGATCGTGCCGCCGCCGAGGTCGAGGGAGAACAGCCGGTCCTCCGGGTCGAGGTCGCGCGCCGCACCGAGGTCGGCGACGACGCCGCGCACCTCCCCGATCGCGCCGTCGGCCAGGAGCTCGCGCAGCCGGACGATCGCCGGCTGGAAGCGCGTCCACATCGCCTCCATCGCGAAGACGCCGCGCTCGCGCGCCGTCGCCACGACGGTCTCGGCACCCGCGAGCGTCGCGGTGAACGACTTCTCCATGAGCAGCGCCTTGCCGGCCTCGAGCACCGCGCAGCCGTGCGCGACGTGCCACGAGTGCGGGGTGGCGACGTAGACGGCGTCCACCTCGTCGTCGGCGAGCAGCGCCTCGTAGCTGCCGTGCGCCCGCGGGATGCCGTGGCGCTGCGCGAACGCCTGCGCCCGCTCCGCGGACCGGGAGCCGACGGCGACCAGCTCGCCGTCACGCACGTGGCCGAAGTCGGCGACGACCGACTCGGCGATCCGACCAGGTCCGAGCACCGCCCAGCGCACCATGAGCGCGAACCTATCGCGCATGATGGGCACATGCCGACCCTGGCCGCGACCGCGACGGACCTCCGCGAGCAGTGGGAGCGGCTGCGCGCGTGGCTGGAGGAGCTGCCCGACCCCGCGAGCGACGAGCCCTCGACGCTGCCGGGCTGGTCGCTCGGTGTGCTGGTCGCGCACCTGGGGCGGGTGTGGGACTCGATCCGGGCGCTGCGCACGCCCGAGCCCGGCGACGACGCCGAGCCGCTGACCCTCGCGGAGTACCTGGCGACCTACCGCGCGGACGACCCGGAACGGCTGGACCGGCTCGCGCACGAGGTCGCCGCGTCGGTGCGGCAGGACCCGCTGGCGGCGATCGACGCGCTCGCCGAGGACGCCCTCGCACGTGTCGACGACCTCGTCGCCGAGGGCGACGTCGTGCTCCTCGCCCGTCGCGGCCCGATCCGGCTGGGCGACTTCCTCGTGAGCCGGCTGATCGAGCTGGTCGTGCACGCCTACGACCTCGCGCCCACGCTGCCGCTGCCGCCCCCCGTCGACCCCACCGCCCGCACCCTCGTCGCGCAGGCCCTGCTGGACGTCGGGACGCAGCGCACCGGCACCGCGATCGAGGTCGCCGACGAGACCGCCTGGGTGCTCGCGGCGAGCGGACGGCTCGACTGGCGCAGCGCCGTCGCCCGCGGCGCCGTGCGCCCGAGCGCCGTCTCCGACGGCACACCGGACCTGACCGACGCGCTGCCGCTGCTGTGAGCACCACGGGCAACCGCGGTCGTCGGCCGCCACGGACCAGACCGGCGCGCCCGCGCTCCGACCCGCCGCCGCGCCCCGTCGACGAGCGGCACGCCGAGCCGGTCGCTCCGCCGCCGCCGCCCGTCGGCCGGTGGGGTCGGGACATCCTCGGCGACGACTTCCAGGCGCGCACCTTCCCGCAGCCGGACGACGACGAGGGTGCCGTCGTCACGACGCTGGTCCGGTACCGGCCGGGCGGGCGCCCGCTGCCTCGCCGCCCACGGCTGGCGGTCGTGTACGTGCACGGGTTCGCCGACTACTTCATCCAGACCGAGCTGGCCCGGTTCTGGGCCGATCGCGGCGCGGTGTTCTACGCCGTCGACCTGCGCAAGTCGGGCCGCAGCATCCGCCCGCACCAGACGCCCTGCTTCGTCGAGTCGCTGGAGGAGTACGACGAGGACCTGCAGCTCGCCGTCGACGTCGTGCGGCGCATCCACGGCGCGTCCGTGCCGCTCGTCGCGGTCGCGCACTCGCAGGGCGGGCTGACGACGGCGCTGTGGGCCGCGCGGCACCCGGACACCTTCCGCGGTCTCGTCCTCAACGCGCCGTTCCTCGAGGTGCACGGCTCCACCCTCGCGCGTGCGCTCGGGCACCCGCTGATCAGCCAGGTCGCGCGCAAGCAGGCCCGGTGGCCGGTGCCGATCTCGGCACCGGGGTTCTACGACCGCACGATCAACGCCCGCATGGAGGGCGAGTGGCAGATCGAGCCGGCCTGGCGCCCGGTGCCGACCCACCCGGTGCGGCCCGGCTGGCTGGCGGCGGTGCTCGCCGGGCACGCCAAGGTCGCGGCGGGGCTCGACCTCGAGATCCCGATCCTCGTGCTGACGTCCCACCGCACGGTGATCGGCCCGCGCTGGCGCGAGGAGATGCGCTCCGCGGACACGGTCATCGACGTCAAGCAGGTGTGGCGCCGCGCGCCCTCGTTGGGGCGCACCGTCACGCTGGCGAAGGTCACCGGAGGGCTGCACGACGTGCTGCTCTCCCCGCAGCCGGTCCGTGAGCAGGCCTACCGGGAGATCGACCGCTGGTTCCGCGGCTACGTCGAGCCGGAGCTCTGACGGCCGGGGCGGCTCACCGCGGCGTCCTCGCCGCGCTCGCGCGCGCCGCCGCGTGCCCGGCGGGCACGGTCACGTCACGCGCTCCCGCGCCCCGCGCGTGAGCAGCTCGGCGAGCGTCACCCCCGTGACGCCGGCGAGCTGGTCGGCCTGCGTGCGGCAGGAGAACCCGTCGGCGAGCAGCACCGCGCCCTCGGGCGCCTCGCGCAACGCCGGCAGGATGCCGTTCTCCGCGACCGCGACGCTGACGTCGTAGTGGCCCTTCTCCATGCCGAAGTTCCCGGCGAGGCCGCAGCAGCCGGCGATCGTGCGCACCGTCGCACCTGCGCGCTCGAGCAGCGCGAGGTCGGGCCCGTAGCCCATCACCGCGTGCTGGTGGCAGTGGGGCTGTGCGACGACCTCGAGGCCGGCCAGGTCCGGCGGCTGCCAGTCCTCCCCCGGCCCGAGCGGCGCGGGTGCGGTCAGCAGCTCGGCGAGCGTGTGCACGCCGCGCGCGAGCCGCTGCGAGCGCGGGTCGTCGCCGAGCAGCTCCAGCAGGTCGCTGCGCAGCACCGCGGTGCAGCTGGGCTCGATCCCGACGATCGGCACGCCACGCTCGACCCACGGCGAGAGCACGTCGAGGGTCTGGCGCAGCCGGGCGCGGGCGCCGTCGAGCTGGCCGGTGGAGATCCAGGTGAGGCCGCAGCACGCCTGCTGGTCGGGGAGCCGCACGGTGTACCCGGCGTCGGTGAGCAGCCGCACCATCGCCTGCGCGCCCGCGGTCGAGAGGGTCTCGCTGAAGGAGTCGACCCACAGCAGCACCTCCCGCTCGCCGCCCGACGGCGTCCCGCGCCGCGCGCGGTCGCGGAACCATCGCGTGAACCGGGTCGTCGCGAACCGCGGGACGCCGCGCCGGGTGTCCATGCCGCCGCCGGCGAGCACGGCCTTGCGGACGGGCGCGACACCGAGCGCCGCGTTGGCGAGCGCGGCCAGCCCGGGCACCGAGGTCACCAGCCGGGACCAGCGCGGCAGCCAGCCGAGCGCGTAGTGGCTCACGGGGCGCAGCCGGCCGCGGTAGCGGCGGTGGGTGACCTCGGCCTTGTACGTGGCCATGTCGACGCCGGCCGGGCAGTCGGAGCCGCACGCCTTGCAGGACAGGCACAGGTCGAGCGACTCCTCGACCTCGGGGGCGTCCCAGCCGCGCACGAGCGAGCCGTTGGCGAGCTCCTGCAACACGCGGGCGCGGCCGCGGGTGGAGTCCTTCTCGTCCCGGGTCGCGAGGTAGGACGGGCACATGAAGCCGCCGGCGGCGGAGGTGTCGGCGCGGCACTTGCCGACGCCGACGCACCGGTGCACCGCGGTGGTGAGGTCGCCGCCGTCGTGCGCGAACGAGAACCCGCCGGGCACCACCGGGAGCGGGCGGGCGTGCGGGCGGCGCAGGTCCTGCGCGACACCGCGGGGGCGCACGACCACACCCGGGTTGAGCCGGTCCTCGGGGTCGAGGAGGCCCTTGACCTGCTCCATCAGACCGATCGCCTCGGGCGAGTAGATGTAGGGCAGCAGCTCGCCGCGTGCGCGGCCGTCGCCGTGCTCGCCCGAGAGCGAGCCGCCGTGGCTGGCGACCAGCGCGGCGGCGTCGTGCATGAAGTCCCGGAACACCGTGCTGCCGCCCGGCCGGTCGAGCGGCAGGTCGATCCGCACGTGGATGCAGCCGTCGCCGAAGTGGCCGTAGGGCAGGCCGTCGACGCCGTAGCGGTCGAGCAGCGCGTTGAAGTCGCGCAGGTAGGCACCGAGCCGCTCGGGCGGCACGGCGGCGTCCTCCCAGCCGGGCCACGCCTGCGCCCCGGACGGCGTGCGCCCGGCCAGGCCGGCGCCGTCGGCCCGGATCTGCCAGATCCGGCTGGCCTCGGGACCGGCGGGCAGGATGCGGACCGCGCGGGTGCCGGCGTCGGCCGCGAGCGCCTGGGCGTTGGCGAACGCCTCCTCCTGGGTGGCGCCGCCGACCTCGACCAGCAGCCACCCGGCGCCCTCGGGCAGGTCGGGGATCGGGGCGGTCGAGTGCCGACGGACGACGTCGAGCAGCCGGTCGTCGAGGCCCTCGACGGCGAGCGGGCGGTGGGCGAGCATCGCGGGGACGGCGTCCGCGGCGCTCGGCATGTCCGGGTAGCCGAGCGCGACGATCGTGGGCGAGCCGGGGATCGGCACGAGGTCGACCGTCGCCTCCAGGACCGTGACGAGGGTGCCCTCGGTGCCGACGAGGAACTTCGCGAGGTCGCGCCCGTTCTCCGGCAGCAGGTGCTCGAGCGAGTAGCCGCTCACCTGCCGCCCGAAGCGGCCCATCTCGGTGCGGATCGTCGACAGGTTCCCCGCGACGAGCTGCTCCAGGCCCGGCACCGCCGCGAGGTCGCCGCGACCGGCGGTGAACCGGCGCCCGGTGCCGTCGACGACGTCGAGCGCCGCCGTGTTGTCGGCGGTGCGGCCGTAGGCGACCGCGTGCGGGCCGCACGCGTTGTTGCCGATCATCCCGGCGATCGTGCAGCGGTTCTGCGTCGAGGGGTCGGGCCCGAACCGCAGCCCGTGCGGCTTGGCCGCCGCCTGCAGCGTGCTCATCACCGTGCCCGGCTGCACGCGGGCGGTGCGCGCCTCGGGGTCGATCTCCAGGACCTTGTCGAGGTGGCGGGAGAAGTCGAGGACGACGCCTGGCCCGACGGCGTTGCCCGCGACCGAGGTGCCGCCGCCGCGTGCGGTGACCGGGCTGCCGTGCGACCGGGCGACCTCGAGGGCGGCGAGCACGTCGTCGGTGCTGCGCGGGAACACCACGACCTCGGGGACGACCCGGTAGTTGGAGGCGTCGGTGCTGTACTCCGCACGCCGGCGGGCCGAGGCGTCCACGTCGCCGCTCACGGCGGCCCTCAGATCGGCGAGCAGGTCGGGCACGTGCTCAACCTACCGACCGCCGAGCGGTCCGTGTCCGCTGTGCCCGCGAGGCGGGCAGACGTGGGTCGCGACCTCGTCGTGGGCGGAAGTGGGTTGAAACCTCGTGAGGGGGCAGAAGTGGGTTGACACCGTCAGCGGGCGTCGAAGTCGAGCGCGTCGTCGGCGAGCGCGAGCACCGACCAGGTGAGCCCGTCCGGGCTGGACAGCGACCACGTCGGCAGCAGCACGTAGGCGCCCTCGGGCAGCGTGTAGCCGGCCAGTCCGAGCTCGGCGTCGGTGATCTCGTAGGCGCTCACCGGCCACGGGATGTCGGCGCCGGGCGCCACGGGCGCCGGCGCGGAGGGGACCTCGGGCGACACCGGGTCGCCGACGCTGCCGCCGTCGTCGAGGATCGTCACGCCGCCGCCGTCGACGGGTCCGGTCGGGTGGCCCGGACCGAACCGCGGGTCCATCAGCCGCTCGACGGCGTCCTCCGCCGAGATCACGTCGTAGCTGCCGAGCGAGACCCGCGGCGCCAGCCGTCCCCACGCCGAGTACACGCCGTCGGCGCCGACCATCAGGTTCCACTCCGGCGCGCCGCTGCCGACGAGCTCGGGCAGCGACGCCTCGACAGCGGTCACGCCGCCGCCGACCTCGGAGGTCACGATCTCGAGGCCGGCGGTGTCGACACCGAGCGTGGTGAGGAAGTCGCGTGCCGCGCCGGCCGGGTCCGGGTGGCCGGTGCCGTCCTCGGGGCAGCCGGCGAACGACGAGCTGGTGCCGTCGCCCTCGTCGCCGCCGCTGTCGGGCACGGGCTGGTCGCGGCCCTCCTCGGTGCACAGCCACGGGTCGACGGTCGGGTCGTTGTAGCCGACGGAGCCGGTGCCGTCGGGGTGGACCTCGATCGTGCGCCCGTCGCCGCCCTGCACGGTCCAGGACCAGCCCTGGTCGACCGCCTCGCCCTCGATGCCGAGCGCGGCCGCGAGGTCGGCGACCGTGCTCGCCGGGTCGACGGCGGTCGCGTCGTAGCCGAACGCCTCGGCGCTGCCGGGCTCGTCGGAGAGCCCGGAGGAGGTGAAGACCGCCCGGTCCCAGGCGATCATGATGTCGGCGTCCCCCGCGCCGGCCACGCCGTCCTCGGTCGCTCCGCCTGCGCTCTCCTCGGCCGCGCCGCCGGCGCTGCCGTCGGCCGCGCTGTTCGGCACCGCACCCTCGTAGGCCGCGTCCGCGCCGCCGCCCGCGCTGTCCGCGGTCGGCGCGGCGGTGCCGACACCCGCGAGGTAGCCGCCGGTCCCGACGACCAGCGACGCCGCGGCGCCCGCGAGCCACGCGCGGCGCC
>NZ_WNXX01000015.1 GCF_009733795.1 Actinotalea caeni | reverse complement strand
CGGGCGCAGGCGCGGTGCTGGGCGCCACCGCCCAGCGGGCACGCACCCCACGGGCGTGCGCCCGCCCCGCACCGCTCCCCCGCCACGGGCGGCGGCGCAGGCGCTCAGGCGCGAGGTGGCGGCGGCGCCACCGCTCACCAGCGGCGGGGCGTGCGGCCGCTCAGTAGCGGTAGTGCTCCGGCTTGTACGGGCCGGCGACGTCGACGTCGATGTACTCCGCCTGCTCCTTGGTGAGCTCGGTGAGCTCGACGCCGAGCGCCTCCAGGTGCAGCCGCGCCACCTTCTCGTCGAGGATCTTCGGCAGCCGCTCGACGGTCGGGCTCTCGTCCTCGTCGAGCTCCTCCGCCTGCCAGAGCGCGATCTGCGCGAGGACCTGGTTGGTGAACGACGCCGACATCACGAACGACGGGTGGCCGGTCGCGTTGCCGAGGTTGAGCAGGCGCCCCTCGGAGAGCACGATGATCGACCGCTCGTCGCGGCCGTCGGCCGCGGGCAGGCGCCACTCGTGGACCTGCGGCTTGAGCTCGAGCTTCTCGACACCGGGCACCCGCGCCAGACCGGCGAGGTCGATCTCGTCGTCGAAGTGCCCGATGTTGCCGACGACCGCCTTGTCCTTGAGCCGCAGCAGGTGCTCGACACCGACGATGCGGGTGTTGCCGGTCGCCGTGATGACGAAGTCCGCCTGCCCGACGACGTCCTCCAGGCGCGCGACCTGGAACCCGTCCATCGCGGCCTGCAGCGCGCAGATCGGGTCGATCTCGGTGACGATCACCCGCGCGCCCTGACCGCGCAGCGCCTCGGCCGCGCCCTTGCCGACGTCGCCGTAGCCGCACACGACCGCGACCTTGCCGCCGATCAGCACGTCGGTGGCGCGGTTGAGCCCGTCGGGCAGCGAGTGCCTGATGCCGTAGCGGTTGTCGAACTTCGACTTCGTCACCGAGTCGTTGACGTTGATCGCAGGGAACAGCAGCTCGCCGGCGGCCGCAAGCTGGACGAGACGGTTGACGCCGGTCGTCGTCTCCTCGGAGACGCCCTTGATGCCGGCGGCGACGCGGGTCCAGCGGCCCGGGTCCGCCGCGATCGTGCGGCGCAGCAGGTCGAGGAAGACGACCTTCTCCTCGGAGTACCCGACGTCGCCGGGCTCCGGCGGCGGCGGGACCGCACCCGCCGCCTCGAACCGCACGCCCTCGTGCACGAGCATGCTGGCGTCGCCGCCGTCGTCGAGGATGAGGTTCGGCCCGCCGGTGGGGCTGTCGGCCCAGTCGAAGATCGCCGCGGTGCACTCCCAGTACTCGGGCAGCGTCTCGCCCTTCCAGGCGAACACCGGGACGCCGCGCGGCTCCTCGGGGGTACCCGGGCCGACGACGACCGCTGCCGCGGCCTCGTCCTGGGTCGAGAAGATGTTGCAGGAGGCCCAGCGCACCTCGGCGCCGAGCACCACCAGGGTCTCGATGAGCACCGCCGTCTGCACGGTCATGTGCAGCGAGCCCGCGATGCGGGCGCCGGCGAGCGGCTGCTGCTCGGCGTACTCCTCGCGCAGCGCCATGAGGCCGGGCATCTCGTGCTCGGCGAGTCGGATCTGGTGGCGGCCGGACTCGGCCAGGCCGAGATCCCGCACGCGGTGGTCGAACGTCACCGGGACAGGCTAACCGGCCGGCTCGGGGGCGACGGCCGCCGTCGCGCCCGGCCCGCGGCGCGACCGGGCGGCGAGCAGCCCGGCGACCGCCGGCGGCACCAGCAGCAGCGCCGCACCGACGTTGAGCGCCTCAAAACCGCCCCACGCCAGCACCGGCCCCGCCAGCGCGGCCGCCGCCGCACCCGCGTAGCTCATGCCGGCGTCGGTGACGCCCTGCAGCGGCACCCGCACCTCCTCGCTCGTCACGGCGACGAGGTGGGCGGAGCCGCCGACGAGGCTCGCGCTCCAGCCGACACCGAGCACGGTGAGCGCGACCGCCGTCAGCACCGTGCGGTCGTGACCGCCCCCGGCGAGGTAGCCCAGCACGGCCGCGACGCCCAGCACCGCGAGCCCGAGCCACGCGACCGGACGGGCGCCCCAGCGGTCGACGGCGGCGCCGAACACCGGGCTGAGGGCGTACATGCCGAGCACGTGCAGGCTGATGACCACGCCGACCAGCTCGAGCGACATGCCGCGGTGGGTCATGTGCACCGGCGTCATCACCATGACGAGCACCATCACGGCGTGCGCGCACGCGACGACGACGACCGCGAAGCGCGCCTCGGGGTGGCGCCCCGCCCAGCGCAGCGCAGCCCCCGCGCGCAGCGCCGGCCGGGTCTCGGCGCGGCCCTCGCCGACGAGCCGACGGGACGGGAACAGCAGCGCCACCACGAGGGCGCCGAGCGCGAACGCGACGACCGAGAACACGTAGGGCCCGGCGAGCGGCGGCAGCCCGAGCGAGAGCCCGACGCGGTCGCCCGGTGCGGTGAGGTTCGGGCCCGCCACCGCGCCGACGGTCGTCGCCCAGATGACGACCGACATCGCCCGTCCGCGGGCAGCCACCGTGCTCTGCTCCGCCGCCGCGTAGCGCGACTGCAGGTTCGCCGCCGTCGAGACCCCGAACAGGCCGAGACCGACCAGCAGCAGCCACAGCTGCGCCGTGACGGCGGCCAGCAGCACGACGACCGCGCCGACGGTGGCGACGACGTAGCCGAGCGCGAGCGCGGTGCGGCGGCCGCGCGCGGCGGCGACGCCCGCCAGCGGGACCGCCGCGACGGCGGCACCCAGCACGCTGGTGGCCTGCCCGAGACCGGCCATCGCGGTGCCGCCCAGCGCCTCCGCGAGCAGCCCGCCGACCGCGACGCCGGACGCCACGCCGACGCCTCCCAGCAGGTTGCTCAGCACCAGGACGACGAGACCGCGCCGTCCGTGAACGGTCTGGTCGCTCGTATCGGTCGGCGCGCTCACGCCTGGGAGACTACTCGGGCACGTCCGTGACCCCGGGAGAGGATGTCGATGGTGCACGTGTTCGACGAGATCACGCCGGACGCCCTGCGCGAGGCGGGCTGGAAGAAGTGGACGGAGTTCGGCACCGCCACCGGCGCCTGGATCGCGGAGATGGACTTCGGCACCGCGCCCGCGGTGCAGGAGACGCTGCGGCGGGCCGCCGAGGGCGCCGGGCTCGGCTACCTCTCCAGCGCAGCGCTGCGCGCGATGCAGGAGGCGTTCGCGGGCTTCGTGGGCGACCGCTACGGGTGGCAGGTCGACCCCGCCGACGTCCGTCCCGCGCCCGACGTGCTCACGGCGATGCAGGCGGCCGTGCGGCTGTGCTCGCGCCCGGGCTCCCCGATCGTGCTGCCCACACCGGCGTACATGCCGTTCCTCACCGTGCCCGCGGCGCTGGACCGCGAGGTGATCCAGGTGCCGATGGCGCGCGACGGCGACCGGTACGTCTACGACCTCGACGCGCTCGACGCCGCGTTCGCCGCGGGCGGCGACCTGCTGGTCCTCTGCAACCCGCACAACCCGATCGGGCGGGTGCTCGAGCGCGAGGAGCTGGTCGCGGTCAGCGAGGTCGTCGAGCGCCACGGCGCTCACGTGTTCGCCGACGAGATCCACGCGCCGCTGGTGTACGCCCCGCACCGCCACGTGCCGTACGCCTCCGTCTCCGACGCCGCGGCCGGGCACACGCTCACCGCGATGTCGGCGTCGAAGGCCTTCAACCTGCCCGGTCTCAAGAGCGCGCAGGTCGTGCTGAGCAACGACGCCACGCGCGAGGCGTGGCGGGGCAGGGGTCACGTCGTCGAGGACCAGGCGTCGACGATCGGGACGCTGGCGGCGACCGCGGCGTACCGTGACGGCACCGCGTGGCTCGACGACGTCGTCGCCTACCTCGACGGCAACCGACGGCTGCTCGCCGACCTCGTCGCCGAGCACCTGCCCGGCGTCCGGTACGACGAGCCGGAGGGCACGTACCTGGCCTGGCTGGACCTGCGCGGCACCGGTGTCGAGGACCCGGCCCGCCACTTCCGCCGCGAGGCCGACGTCGTCGCGACCTCGGGAGCGCTGTGCGGCGAGGTCGGCCGCGGGTTCCTGCGGCTCAACTTCGCCACGAGCCGGCCCGTGCTCACCGACGCGGTGACCCGCATGGGTCGGGCGCTGGCCCGCGTCTGAGGGGCGCCGTCACGCGAGGTGGCGCCGCAGGTCCGGCTCGACGTAGATGCGGGTCTCGAGCGGTACCGCGGCCCGGATGCGTCGCTCGGCGGCGTCGATGGCGGCCGCGACGTGCGCGGCGTCGTCGTCCCGCTCGACCTCGACCTTCGCCGCGACGAGCACCTCGTCGGGTCCGAGGTGCAGCGTGCGCAGGTGGATGACGGAGACGATGCCCTCGCCCGGGATCGCGGCCTCGATCGCCCGCTGGTGCTCGGGGTCGGCGGACTCGCCCAGCAGCATCGAGTTCATCTCGATCGCGAGGAACGCCGCGATGACGACGAGCAGCACGCCGATCGCGGCCGATCCCAGGGCGTCCCAGCGGCCGTCGTGCGTGACGAGCGTCGCCGACACGCCGACGAGGGCGAGCACGAGGCCGGTGAGCGCGCCGAGGTCCTCGAGCAGGATCACCGGGATCTCGGGCGCGCGCGACTCCTTGACGTAGCGCCGGAAGGACTTGCGGCCGCGTACGTGGTTCGCCTCGCGGATCGCGGTCCGGAACGAGAAGCCCTCCATGACGATGCCGATGCCGAGCACCGCCAGCGGCACCCACCACCAGCGGCCCTCGATCGGGTGCGGGTCGGAGAACTTGTGCCAGGCCTCGTACAGCGCGAAGCAGCCGCCCAGCGTGAACAGGACGATCGAGACGATGAACGCGTACACGTACCGGGCGCGGCCGTAGCCGAACTGATGGCTCGGCGACGCCGCCCGCTGGGCACGCTTGCCGCCGAGGAGCAGCAGCGCCTGGTTCCCGGAGTCGGCCACCGAGTGCACGGCCTCGGCGAGCATCGAGGAGGAGCCGGTGAGCGCGTACGCCACGAACTTCGTGACGGCGATCCCGAGGTTCGCCGCCAGCGCCGCGAGCACGGCCTTGGTGCCTCCGCTGCTGGACATGCCGCGAGCCTAGACCCGCACCGGGCGCCGGCTGCGGTCAGGAGACCGCGTCGCCGCCCTCGCGCACGATCGCGAGCACCGCGTCGCGCAGCTTCTCCATGATGTCGGTGTGCTCCGCCTCGACGTTGAGCCGCAGCAGCGGCTCGGTGTTGGAGGCTCGCAGGTTGATCCACCAGCGCGGGTTGGCCTGCCAGTGGTCGAGCGTGAGCCCGTCGAGCTCGTCGACGGTCACCTCGCCCGAGGCGATGTCGTCGGCGAACGCCTCCATGACGCGGGCGCGCGCGGCGTCGGCGTCGGCGTCGGGCACCGTCGAGTTGATCTCGCCGGACGCCGCGTACGGCGTGTACATCTCGGCGAGCTCCGACAGCGTGCGGTCCTGCTCGCGCAGCGCGCGCAGCACGTGCATCGCCGCCAGCATGCCGGTGTCGGCGAACCAGAAGTCGCGGAAGTAGTAGTGCGCCGAGTGCTCGCCGCCGAAGACCGCGTCCTCCGCCGCCATCTGCGCCTTGATGAAGGAGTGCCCCACGCGCGACCGGACGGTCCGTGCGCCGGCGGCACCCAGCAGGTCGGGCACGGCGCGCGAGGTGATGAGGTTGTGGATGACGGTCGCCTCGCGGCCCGCGGCCTTCTCCTTCTCGACCTCCCGGAGCCCGACGAGCCCGGTGACGGCGCTGGGGCTGACCGGGACACCACGCTCGTCGACGACGAAGCACCGGTCCGCGTCGCCGTCGAAGGCGAGGCCGATGTCGGCGCCGGAGGCGATGACAGCACCCTGCAGGTCGACGAGGTTCGCGGGCTCGAGCGGGTTCGCCTCGTGGTTCGGGAAGGTGCCGTCCAGCTCGAAGTACAGCGGCACGATCTCGAAGCCGAGGTCGGGCAGCCCGGCCGCGGTGGACAGCACCGCGGGCGCGGTGAGACCCGCCATCCCGTTGCCGGCGTCGATCGCGACCTTGAGCGGACGGCCGCCCTCGAGGTCGACGAGGCTGCGCAGCAGCCGTGCGTAGTCGGCGAGGGTGTCGCGCGTCGTCACCGAGCCCTGCTCCCCCGCCGCCGGGATGCCCTCGTCGAGGTACTGCTCCGCGAGCCGCCTGACGTCGGCCAGCCCGGTGTCCTGGCCCACCGGACGCGCGAGCGCGCGGCACATCTTGATGCCGTTGTAGCGGGCGGGGTTGTGGCTCGCGGTGAACATCGCGCCCGGCGCCTCGAGCATGCCGGAGGCGTGGTAGAGCCCGTCGGTGGAGCACAGCCCGATGTGGACGACGTCGCAGCCGCGCCACGCCGCGCCCTCGCCGAAGGCCTGGGCCAGCTCGGGCGAGGAGTCGCGCATGTCGTGGCCGACGACGATCGGCACCCCCTCGGAGCCGACGACGTCGGCGAAGGCGGCGCCGAGCGCGCGGGCGACGTCGGCGTCCCACTCGTCCGGGACGACACCACGGACGTCGTAGGCCTTGACGACGGGGCTCAGGTCTGCGTGTTCAGGCACGAGACCCGAGGATAGGGCCAGGCCTCACTCGTTCTCGCCACGAATCACCCGCAGGTGTCCGCGTCGGCCCGACTCGGGCACGCGCCGCTCGGTCACCGGGGCCGGCACGCCGACGCTGCGCGCGGCGGGCAGCTGCTCGGGCGGAGGGGTCCGGGACGCCTCGCGCACCGCGTCGGCGAGCGCGAGCAGGTCGTCGGAGCTCGGCGGCGCGGGCTCGAAGTGGCTGGCCAGCCGCACCACGTCCCAGCCGCGCGGCACCGTGAGGCGCTCGGCGTGCTCGGCGCACAGGTCGTAGCTGTGCGGCTCGGCGTGCGTGGCCAGCGGGCCCAGCACGGCCGTGGAGTCGGCGTAGACGTAGGTGAGCGTCGCCACGGCCGCGGCCGTGCAGGTGGCGCGGGTGCACTGACGAGCTCTCACGACACACGAGGCTACTGCCGACCGGGCCCGGGCGGCGTCACCCCACGCCGGTGACCGAGGTGCGTCGTGCGCGCCGCGGTGGCACAGTGACGGTGTGGTGGAGCAGCACGGCACGGACATCGCGCGCGTCGCGCTGCCCTCGCGGCGGACCGGGCGGCGCCGGGACCGGCACGGCAGGGGGCTGCGGGGACCGCTGCTGTCGCCGCTGCTGCCCGGTGCACGCACCCGCAGCGAGCAGTTCGACGACATCGTGCTCGCCGCCGTGGAACGGCTGGAGCGGCGCCTTGGTCGCGAGCTGGACGGTGTCGAGTTCGCCGTCGAGGAGGTGCCGCCGTCGGCGCCCGCGCCGTGGGAGCACGGCGCTGTGCCGCTGGGGCGCTACTTCCCCGCCGACCTCGCCGCGGGCCTCACGCACCGCGTCGTCGTGTACCGGCGGCCGGTGCTCGCGCGCACCGAGGGCGCTGACGACGTGGCCGCCCTCGTGCGCGACGTGCTCGTGGAGCAGATCGGCCACATGCTCGGCCGCGACCCCGAGGACATCGACCCCGACTACGAGTCCTGACCCGGCCGCCCCGCACGGACCGGGCGGCGGCCACGCCGGAGACCCTGCCGGGCTCCCGCCCCGTGCACGCACCCCCTCGCCGAGTTCGCACCTTTCCGTCGACTTCGCACCGTGCACGGTACGAACTCGGCGGAAGCGTGCGAACTCGGCGGCAGGTGGGTCGACAGGGCGCGCCGTCAGTCGGCGTGCGGGTCGGGCGTGAGCACCGCGAGGACGTTGGCGGGGCGCGCCCCGGCGGGCCGGTCGGCGGGCGCGCGCCGCGCGAGCCGTGCGACGCGGGCCGCGACGTCGTCGGCCAGCTCGGCCAGCTCGCCCGGCGTCGCCCAGACCACCTCGGTGAGCATCGACGCGGCCTCGCGCCAGCGCGCCGGGGTGGCGTGCGCGTGCGCGTAGTAGGCGTGCAGCCGCCGGGTCTCGCGCTCCAGGGTGAGCAGCGCGAGCTCGTCGGCGGCGCGCACGGCGTCGGAGCTGCCGACGTCGGGCCGCAGGTCGTAGCCGCCCGGTGCGGGCCGCCAGGGCCGCTGCCGGCCACGCCGCTCCGCCTCCTCGACGAAGCCGTACTTCGCGAGCGTGCGCAGGTGGAACGAGCAGTTGGCGACCGTCTGACCGGTGCGCTGGGCGCACTCGGTGGCGGTCGCCTCGCCCAGCCGGTCGAGGATGTCGAGGATCTCGAGGCGGACCGGGTGCGCGAGCGCGCGGATCCGCTCCGGGCCGCTGCGCTCGGCGGGCCCGGGCGGGGTCGCCGCGTCGTCGCTCATGTCAGCGCCGCAGCAGGTGCAGGCTCGCCTCGGCGTGGACCTCGGACCGACGGCGCTCGGCCAGCTCGGCCGCGCGGGCCTCGGCGTAGGTGGGGAAGACGGAGCTCAGGGCGGTGATCGTGCGTGCCGTGAGGAAGGACATCTCGGTTCTCGTTCTGCGTGAGCGTTGCGTGTCGCGGGGTCTCCCGTTGCGGTGCTCGGCCGCGTCGGGGTATCGGGTCCGACGTTAGTCGCAACACTCCTTGCGCAACGGTTCTTCCCACCCGGTTGTGACGTCGCTCGCACGTGATCTGCGCGACATCGGCCGACGCCGCCGCGACGCCACGCGCCCCTCGCCGAGATCGAGGTTCTGGGGCGACATCGAGGATCCATCCCCTCGATCTCGACCCGGAAGCTCGATTTCGCCGGGCTGGTGGGGCAGGTAGCGGTGCCGTGCGCGAGCGTCAGCCGTCGACGCGGACCCGGACCGACTGCTCGGTGTAGGGGTCGGGCACCATCGGGTAGGCGGAGACCAGCACCCCGTCCTCGGCCTCGCTGGTGACGACCGCGCCCGCGACGACCCCCTCGCCCTCGACGACGAGCACCAGCGCGCCCGCGGGCACCTCGAGCGGCGCCGTCGCGCCGGCGCCGACGGTGACCGCGCGCTCGTCGATCGCGCGACCGAGCTCGTCGTAGGCGGTCACGGTCACGTCGATCGCGGCGGTGCCGGGGTTGGTGACGCTCACGTCGACGCGCTCGGCGAGCGCGGTGGGGATCGGGACGACGCCACGGTCGGCCGGCTGGGTCGCGGGTGTCCAGGCGACGTCGACCGGCGGGGTGTCCGGGTCGTCCTCCCCCGCCGTACCGGTGCGGACGGTCCGGACGGCGCCGGTGACCGGCTCGTCGGAGGTCACGCGCAGCCCGTAGCTGCCGCTCGGCACGCCGGCGAGCGAGATGTCGACGACCGTGCCCGGCTCGACGACCGAGCCGACCGCGCCCTCGAGCTGTGCCGCGCCGTCGGGACCGAGCGTCTCGACCGTGACGGTCGCCGCGGTCTCGCCCGGGTTCAGCAGACGCAGCGACGCCGAGGCGCCGTCGGCGCTCGAGAGCAGCAGGCCGCCCACGAGCAGCTCGGTCGTCGGGTCCGCCGTCTGCCCGACCATGTCGGTGCCGGCCGCGACCAGACCGTCGAGCGCGCTGTCCTGGATCACCGGCACCACGCGCCCGCCCTCGGCGTCGATCCGGACGGCGACCCGCGGCTCGAGCGAGATCGTCTCCAGCAGCACCGCGCGCACCGCACCGGCGGGGACGACGACGGTCGGCGGGTCGGGCAGCACCCCGGTCGCGCCCCACGCCGTCACCCGGACGGTCGCCGCGGTGTCGCCCGGGTTGCTGAGGATCAGCCGCGCGCTCGAGCCGAGCGCGGTCGAGCCGCCGACGAGCAGCGCGCTGGTGACCGGCTGCTGGCACACGGAGGCGACCAGGCCGCGCAGGTCGCCGCTGTCCGCCCGCGCGAGGCCGAGCGCCGCCACTAGCGGCACGCCCTCGGCGTCGGGCTCCACGACGGCGACGACCGGGTCGGTGACGTCCGGCTCGCTCACGGTCGCCACCTGCCCCGCACCTCCGACGTCGACGCGATCCTGGCCGATCGCGCCCGCGCTCATGACCGGGCGACCGGCGTCGCCGACGGCGGTCAGGTCGGCGAGCGTCGCGAGGCTGCCGCCGCCGGTGCCGAGGTCCGGGTCGTACTCGAGGTCCTCCCCGGCGGCGGCGGTGGGCAGCGTCGGCGCCGGTGCGCACACCCAGGACGTCGCGCCGGCGCCGACGCGCAGCTCGGGCACCTCGACGACGCTCGGGGTGGGTGGCTCGAACGTCGCCGCGGCGCCGACGACACCACCGGCGAGCCCGAGCACGACCAGCCCGCTGACGAGCAGGCCGACACGGCGCAGCAGCGCCGACGCGCGTGCGGAGACCTTCATCGGTCCTCCCGGGCGGTCGCGGTGCGGCGGGCGTGGCGCTCGCGGGACATCACAGGTCCTCCACCGGGTCGAGACGGCGGCGCCGGGTCGGCAGCGCGATGAGCGCGACGACGACGAAGATGACGGCGATCAGCACCTGCGTCGGCACGTGGGTGACCGACTCGTGCCGCACCTGGAGATCGCCACCGGCGCCGGCGGGCACCTCGAACGCCTGCTGCCACCCGTGCGGCACCGCCCGCAGCGGCACGCCGTCGAGCCAGGCGCGCCAACCCGGGTCGGCGCGCTCGGCGAGCACGAGCACCGACGGCCCGGAGGTCGCCGCGATCTCGGCGTCGACGCCCACGACCTCGGCGGGCACCGGGGTCGCGACACCGTCGGCGCCGATCAGCGCGGCCCGCGCCGGTGTCACCTCGGCGGTGCTGACGCGCCACACGACGCCCGAGGAGTTCTCGGTCACGCGCTCCAGCCCCGGGACCTCGTCGAGCAGCGCCACGAGCCGCGAGCGGGCCACCTCGTCGCCCACGGTGCGGGTGACGTCGGAGTCGACGGGCGGCACGACGACGACGCCGACGGCGTGCTCGGCCAGCTGCCCCGGGGCGTCGGTGATCGTGCCGGTCGCGAGCCCGGCGGCGATCGCCTGCAGCGACTCCCCCGCCGGGTCGGGCGCGGCGCCACGGTCGAGGTCCGCCAGAGCGGCGGCCGAGGAGGTCTCGGTGAGCTGCGGCCCCGACCAGCGCCACAGCTCGGCGTCGACGACGCCCGACGGCGTCACCCACACGGCGAGGACGCGGGCGCGGCTGCCGGACTCGCGCAGCTCGTCGCCGATCGCCGGCACCGGGTCGTCGTAGCGCGTGTGCAGCGCCAGCGCGTCGCCACGCAGCATCGTCGTCCAGGCGACCCCCGCGAGCACGACGCCCGCGGCCAGCAGCACGCCGAGCGCGGCGACCGTCACCTGCCGCCAGCCGAAGCTGCGGCCGTGCAACGAGGTGCGCAGGCCGCTGCTCGCGGTCGCGGTCGCCATCAGCAGGCCGAGCAGCACCAGCGACGTGCCGGGGCCGGCCCAGCCGGTCGCGACGACATCGGCGCCGTCGGCGGTGCGGGCGACCCCGGTCTCGACGCGCGGCGCGAGCAGCGCTGCGGCCGCCCCGAGCGTGACCACCAGCCAGGCGAGCCTGACCCCGCGCGCGAGCCCGCCGCTGCGCACCAGGGCGACCACCGCGGCGACCACGACGGTGATCGACGCCGCGAGCGCGAGCCAGGGGGTGCCGCCGGTGGCGGGCTCCTGCGGCCAGCCGAGCAGCGCGAGCAGCGGCGACCCGGTCGCGGCGGGCGGGCTCACCGCGCCCGGGCCGGCGAGCAGCAGCCGCCAGCCGTCCTCGACCTGCACGGCGTGCAGCAGCAGCGGCGCGAGCAGCACGAGAGGCGGCAGCGCAACCAGCAGCAGCCGTGCCCGCCCGGCGACGCGCGCGGCCCGGCGGCCGAGCAGCACGGCGAGCAGCAGCAGGCTGAGCAGCCCCGCCGGGAGCAGCACGGGCGCACCGGCGGCCGCGGCCGCCAGGCACAGGCCCGCCGCCGCTGCGGCGCCCAGGGAGCCGACGCCCGAGGGCTTGGCCACGATCGTCGCGGGCTCGTCCTCCTCGTCGTCGTAGGACTCCTCGGTGTTGGAGCGGATGCGCAGGTCGACCTCGTCGTCGGGCGAGGTGCCGGCCGGACCGTCCTCCTGGGGCGCCACGGTCTCGCCGCCATCGGTCTTGGGGCGCGCGCCCTCGGTGCTCGTGGTGCTCTCGGAGCCCTCGGTGCCCTCGATGCCCTCGCCGGGCTGGTCGGCCGTGGCCCCGTCCTCGCCTGCCGCGGGGGCCTCGCTCGCCGCGTCGGCCCCGGCCAGCACGCGCGCGATCTGCCCGGTGGGTGCGTCGTCGGCCACGGCCGCGAGCGCCTCGAGGCGGCGCCGGCGCACCTCGACGGCGGGCGCCGACGCCGTCCGTCGCGCGACGCGGCGGGCGCCGACGAGCCCGGAGACGACGACGTCGCGCCGGTCGAGACCGAACGCACGCGCGAGCGCGAGACCGACGAGCGGGAGCAACACGTGCGCGACGACGGGACCGATGCGCCCGCCGGAGATCGCGAGCACCAGCGGCGGCGCCAGCGCCCACAGCACCGCGGCCCAGGCCCGCACCGCGAGCGAGCGGGTGGCCGCGCCGGCCGCGAACCAGGCCGCGAGCGCCGACAGCGGGATCGCGGTCACGAGCACGATCGCGACCGTGACCCACACCGGCGTGCCGAACGGGCCGCCGGTCAGCGCGGAGAGGACGCCGAGCACGAGGAGGAACGGGTCGGCGGGGACGGCGAGACCGTCGCCGCTGGCGAGCCACGACGAGGTGGCGGAGCGCCAGAGCTCCCCGAAGCCGACGTCGGAGGGCAGCAGCGCACCGCCGAGCAGCGGGCCGGTGAACGCCACCGGTGCGAGCGTCACCCCCGCGGTCGCGACCGCGACGAGCAGCACGCCGGCGAGCACGAGGCGGCGGCGCAGCCCGAGCGCGGCGCGCTCGCGCATCTCGAGCTCCGAGGGCGCCCGGACCGTGCGTCGCTGCGCGGCGGCCTGCAGCCGCTGGTCGCGACGCACCCTCGCGATGTCGGACCAGGTGGCGGCGAGCGGACGCAGGTGGCGGGGCGAGACCTTGCGGGTGGCGCGGCCGCGACGCCGCGCGCGCAGCACCGCGCCCCAGCCCGCGAGCGCGACGAACGGCGACCACAGCTCGTCGACGACCAGCGGCAGCTCCTTGGAGAGCAGTCGCCCGACGGCGCGCGGCGGACCGGCCAGCAGCGCGGCGAGCGCGACCAGCGGGACCAGCGGCGCAGGAGCCTCGGCGAGCCTGGCGTGCAGCACCGACGTCCGGCGCTGCCGGAAGCTGTGGTTGGGGTCGGGGGCCGCGTCGGGGTCGCGTCGCAGCCCGAGCAGACCCGCGCGGGCGTGCCGCACGACGGCCCGGGGCACGACGACGACGCGGTGGCCCGCCAGCCGTGCTCGTCGGCTGAGGTCGCGCCCGTCGAGGAACGGGCCGAGCGCGGGGTCGGGGCCGCCGAGCTCGGCGAGCACCTCCCGGTCGACCAGCATGCCGGCGGTGCCGACGGCGTCGACGTCCTCGCGGTCGTCGTGCTGGCCCTGGTCGACCTCGCCGTCCTCGATGCCGGTGTAGCGCTGGATGTCGCGCGTGTACCGCACGCCGACCGAGACCAGCCGGTCCGGGTGGCTCCACGCGACCTGCTTGCAGCCTGCGACGGCGATCGAGCGGCCGGTCTCGACCACCTGCGTGAGCGCCGCGAGCGCGCCAGGCTCCGGCGCGGAGTCGTCGTGCAGCAGCCACAGCCACGGGGCGTCGAGGCTCGCGACCTCGACCGCGCGCACGAGGGCCTCGCCCGGGCCACCGACGGCGCCGACATCGACGACCCGTGCCCCGAGCCCGGCGTCGGTCAGCTGCGTGCGCAGCCAGGTCTCGTCGGCCTCGCTGCACGCCACGACGACGTCGTCGGGCGCGCGGGTCTGCGCGGCGAGCGCGGCGAGGGTCTCGGGGAGGAACGCGCGGTCGGAGCCGACGACGACGACAGCGGCGACGCGGGCGCGCAAAGGTCGGCTCATGAAGACGGGGGCGGGACGAGCAGGATCAGACGACCCGGTGCTTGAGCTGCTTCAGCCGGCGCCGCTCGCGCTCCGACAGGCCACCCCAGATCCCGAAGCGCTCGTCGTTCATGAGCGCGTACTCCAGGCACTCGACGCGCACCTCGCACGACGAGCAGACGCGCTTGGCCTCGCGCGTCGAGCCACCCTTCTCAGGGAAGAACGCCTCGGGGTCGGTCTGCGCGCACAGCGCGCGCTCCTGCCACCCGAGGACGCCCTCGTCCTCGCTCGCCCCGAACAGCGCTGCCAGGGGGGACGGGGCGCTGGGCTCCGGCGTGACGCCTGAGCCGAGCGGGCCCTCCCCAAGAATGTTCCACACCGCCGGATCCCCTCGTCGTAAGTCGATGTACCGTGCACTCCCGCCTGGGCGGCCACGTCGTCGACGGCGCCGCCGACCTTGCCGGCGCCCTCGTCTCCGTCGCTCGTCCCGTGCGTCGTCCTTCCGTCCCGCTCTCGCGGACCGTGTGCTGCCCGGTCCCCTGCCCCGGTCCCACCTCGTGCGCGGTGGTGCCTAAATTACACGCGTGTTATCCCCAGGAGTCAAGCCCGAGGCGTGCTATACCCGTCCCTCGCCGCAGCGCGCACGACCCCACCTCGACCCCCTCTCCGCCCCGCTCGCACGTGCGGGACGAGGCGCACCGTACCGCGGGGCCGATGGCGACCGGCCGCGGTCTCACGACCGCGTGGCGGGCGCGTAGCCTCGGGCCATGACGAGCCCGACGAACCCTGAGGTGCTGCCGCTGCTCACCGCCTGGGAGCCGAGCCGACCCCGGCTGACCTGGTACGGCGACGACGGCGAGCGGGTCGAGCTGTCGGGTCGGGTGCTGCGCAACTGGGTCGTCAAGGCGGCGAACCTGCTCGTCGCCGAGTGCGACGCCGGCCCGGGCACCGCGGTGCGGCTCGACCTCCCGGCGCACTGGCGGCTGCTCGTGTGGGCGCTCGCGGTGCGCGCGGCCGGCGCCGAGGTGCTGCTCGGGGACGACGGCGGCGACCCCGTGGTCGTCGTGACCGACCACCCGGAGCGCTGGAGCGGCGGCGCCGTCGAGGTCGTCGCCGTGCCGCTGCCCGCGCTCGCGCGCGCCTGGCCGGGCGACCTGCCGGCCGGTGCGCTCGACGGCGCCGCCGATCTCATGGGCCAGCCCGACGAGCCGATGTTCGCCGCGAGCGGCCCCGCGGGCGCACGGACGACCGGCGCCCCCGGCGCACGCGTGCTGCTCGAGGCGCACGACCCCGCCGCGCTGCTGGAGCGCGCGTGGGCGTGCTGGCGCGAGGACGGCTCCGTCGTCGTCGCGACGCCGCGCGAGGACGACGCCGTCGCGACGATCCGTGAGCAGGAGGGGGCCGTCGCCGAGGACCCGCTCAGGGGACGGTGACCTGCGCGGCGCGACCCTCGCCGTCGACCACCACCGGCTCGCCCGACGCCTCGACGAACGCGGCGCCGCCCCGCTCCAGCTCGAGGGCGTCGTCGCCGTGCGCGACGCGGACACGACCGTCGAGCGCGAGCACGATCCGCGGCCCGCGACCCGGGAGCGCGACCGGCTCCCCCGGCGGCGGGGTCGCGACGGCGAGCTCGAAGTCGTCGACCGGCGCGTAGAAGACCTCGACGTGGTCGCCGACGTGCTCTGGACCGATCCGCACCGGGGGCGCCGCGACGCAGTCGACCGTGTCGAGCACCGCCTCGGTGTCGACGTGCTTGCGTGTCAGCGCCGCCCGGAGCACGTTGTCCGAGCTCGCCATCACCTCGACCGCGAGGCCCGAGAGGTAGCAGTGCACGCCGCCGGCGGGGACGAACAGCACCTCGCCGGGGCGCAGCGACACCGGGTTCATGAGCAGCGAGGCGACCGCGCCGACGTCGCCGGGGAACGCCTCGGCGAGCTGGGCGACGATCCGGTCCGACCGCACCGACGGCGAGCGGCCGGCCGCGAGCCGCGCAGCGCACGCCTCGACCGTCTCGGCGATCGCGTCTGCACCCGGGCGCGTCGCCGGGTCGAGCAGCCGGGTGAACGCCGCCCGCACCCCGGCGCCGCCGAGGTCGGAGCGCAGGTCGGCCACGAGCTCGCGGGCGAGCACGGTGTCCAGGTCGCGGAGCAGCTCGACCGCGCGGCGCGCCGCGCGGAACCCGGCGAGCGCCTCGAACGGCTCGAGCGCGTAGAGCATCTCGGGCTTGTGGTTGTCGTCGGGGTAGCTGCGGTGCGGCGCGTCCGGCGCGACACCGCGCGCCTCCTCGCGCGCGAAGCCCTCGCGCGCCTGCTCGCGGCTCGGGTGGACCTGGAGCGACAGCGGGCTCGCCGGCGCGATCACCTTGACGAGGTACGGCAGCCGGGGTCCGAACACGGCCAGCACGTCCGACCCCAGGCGCTCCTCGGGCGCCGCCGCCAGGTGCTCCTGCAGCGACTCCCCCGACGCCAGCCGCGTGGGCCCCGCGGGGTGCGCCCCGAACCAGAGCTCGGCGAGCGGCTCGTCGGACGGGGGCTCCCCCACCAGCTGCGGGATCGCGGTGCGCGAGCCCCACGCGTAGTGCTGCCGGGCACCCTCCAGACGGTGCATCGGACATCGCTCCCCTCGGACGTGCCCGGTGCGGGCGTGGGCGAACCCAGATGCTACGGGGAGCCTCGACCCGCCGCGACCCTGCCGACCGGCACAATGGGGCGATGCGCGGCATCATCCTCGCCGGCGGCACCGGGTCGCGGCTGCACCCGGTCACGCTGGGCGTCAGCAAGCAGCTCGTGCCCGTCTACGACAAGCCGATGGTCTACTACCCGCTGTCCACGCTGATCCTGGCGGGCATCAGCGAGGTCCTCGTCATCACCACGCCCGAGGACTCCGCGCAGTTCCAACGCGTCCTCGGCGACGGAGACCGGTTCGGCATCTCGATCGACTACGCGGTGCAGCCGGAGCCCAGAGGCCTCGCGCAGGCCTTCACGGTCGGCGCCGACTTCCTCGACGGCGAGCGGGCGTGCCTCGTGCTCGGCGACAACATCTTCTACGGCCCCGGCATGGGCACCCGGCTCGCGCGGTTCACCGAGGTCGACGGCGCTGCGATCTTCGCCTACGAGGTCGCCGACCCGACCGCCTACGGCGTGGTCGAGTTCGATGCCGACGGCCGGGCTCTCTCGCTCGAGGAGAAGCCGCAGCACCCGCGCAGCCGCTACGCCGTGCCCGGGCTGTACTTCTACGACGCCGACGTCGTCGAGGTCGCGCGCGGCCTGCGTCCCTCGGCACGCGGCGAGTACGAGATCACCGACGTCAACAGGCACTACCTGGAGGCCGGGAGGCTGCACGTCGAGGTGCTGCCGCGCGGCACCGCGTGGCTGGACACCGGCACGTTCGACTCCCTCAACGACGCCTCGAACTACGTGCGCACGATCGAGGCTCGCGTCGGCATGAAGATCGGCGCCCCCGAGGAGGTGGCCTGGCGCCGTGGACTGCTGACCGACGACGAGCTGCGGGCACGCGCCGAGCCGCTGGTCAAGTCCGGCTACGGCCGCTACCTGCTCGGTCTCCTCGAGGCGGGCGCACGATGACGACGGAGCCCATGTCGATCGAGGGCGCCTGGGTCTGCACGCCCCGGCGGTTCGACGACGACCGCGGCACCTTCCTCGAGTCCTACCGAGCCGCCGAGCTGGCGGAGGCGACCGGGCGCACGCTCGAGGTGGCGCAGGTCAACACCTCGGTGTCGCGCGCCGGGGTCGTGCGTGGCATCCACTTCGCCGACGTGCCACCGTCGCAGGCCAAGTACGTCAGCTGCCCCGTCGGGGCGATCTGGGACGTCGTGGTCGACATCCGCACGGGCTCCCGGACGTTCGGTCGCTGGGAGGCGGTGCTGCTCGACGACGTCGACCGCCGCTCGGTCTTCCTCAGCGAGGGGTTGGGGCACGGGTTCGTGTCGCTGGTCGACGGCAGCACGGCGGTCTACCTGTGCTCGACGCCGTACGCGCCGGGGCGCGAGCACGGCGTCGACCCGTTCGACACCGATCTGGGCATCGACTGGCCACGCACAGGTCGTGACGGCTCGCCGCTGACGCACATCGTCTCCGACAAGGACCGCGAGGCCCCGTCGCTCGCCCTGGCTCGTGACCAGGGTCTGCTGCCCTCGCTCGCGGACGTGCGAGCGTTCCTCGCCCGCTGACGCGAGGTCGGGACCTACTGCCCCTTGGCGGCGTAGCGCGCCTCGACGGCGTCCTTGAGCGGCCGCCACCACGCCTCGTGGTCGCGGTACCAGGCGATCGTCTGCTCGAGCCCTGCCTCGAAGTCGCCGTACTGCGGCTGCCACCCCAGCTCGGCGCGGATCCGGCTGGAGTCGATCGCGTAGCGCAGGTCGTGACCGGCGCGGTCGGCGACATGGTCGACGTCGTCCTCCGGTCGCCCCATGAGCCGCAGGATCGCGCGGACCACGTCGGCGTTGCTGCGCTCGCCGTCGGCGCCGACGAGGTAGGTCTCGCCCGGTCGACCTGCCTCGAGGATGCGCCAGACGGCACGGTTGTGGTCGTCGACGTGGATCCAGTCGCGTACGTTGGCGCCGGCGCCGTAGAGCTTCGGTCGGCCCCCGGCGAGCACGTTGGTGATCTGGCGCGGGATGAACTTCTCGATGTGCTGGAACGGGCCGTAGTTGTTCGAGCAGTTCGAGATCGTCGCGTGGACCCCGAACGAGCGCACCCACGCCCGCACGAGCATGTCGCTGCCGGCCTTGGTCGAGGAGTACGGGCTGGAGGGGTTGTACGGCGTGGTCTCGGTGAAGCGCTGCGGGTCGTCGAGCTCGAGGTCGCCGTAGACCTCGTCGGTCGAGACGTGGTGCAGCGCGATGCCCCGGCGCCGCACCGCCTCGAGCAGCTCGAAGGTCGCGACGAGGTTGCTGTGCACGAAGGGGCGCGGGTCGTCGAGCGAGTTGTCGTTGTGGGTCTCCGCGGCGAAGTGCACGACCTGCTCGACCCCGTCGAGCGCACGGTCGAGGGCGTCGCGATCGGCGACGTCGCCCTCGACGACCTCGACGCGGTCGGCGACGTCGGCGAGCGAGTCGCGGCTGGAGGCGTAGGTGAACGCGTCGAGCACCCGCACCCGGGTGTCCGGGTGCTCGCGCAGCGTGAGCCGCACGAAGTTGCTGCCGATGAATCCCGCACCGCCGGTGACGAGCATCATCTTCTCCGGGCCTCCTTCGTGGGTCGTGCCGGTCTGCGCACCCTAGCCGCCGAGGACGACGGGGGCGGCCTCGCGCCAGCGGTCCGCCCAGTCACCGATCGGCGGGATACCGACCTCGTGCCAGCGCTCGTGGCCGAGCACCGACCAGGCGGGTCGTGGAGCAGGGCGGGGGTAGGCGTCACTGCTGGTGGGGAGGACGCGCGCGGTGGAGCCGGCAGCGGCGACGACGGCTGTCGCGAGATCGTGCCACGAGGCCTGCCCGGACGACGTCGCGTGGTAGGCCCCGGGCGGCGGGCGCCGCTCGAGCACCGCGGCCACCAGCCGCGCGACGTCGCGGGTCCAGGTGGGCTGGCCGACCTGGTCGGCGACCACCTGCAGCTCGTCGCGGTCGGCGGCGAGCGACGCGATCGTGCGTGGGAAGCAGCGGCCGTGCGCGCCGTACAGCCACGCGGTGCGCAGCACCCAGTGCTCGGGGTGCTCGGCTCGCACCGCCCACTCCCCCGCCGCCTTGGTGCGTCCGTACGCCGAGCGCGGTGCGAGAGCCGCGTCCTCGGGGTAGGGCACCTCGGCCGTGCCGTCGAAGACGTAGTCGGTCGAGATGTGCAGGATCGGCGCGCCCTCGGCTCGTGCCGCGCGCGCGAGCAGCTGGGCACCCGTGGCGTTGACCGCGAACGCCGCGCGCTCGGCGGTCTCGGCATCGTCGACCGCGGTCCACGCCGCACAGTTCACGACGGCCTGGACGTCGCGCACGGCGCGGCCGACGGCGACCGGGTCGGTCACGTCGAGCGCGTCGCGTCCGAGGGCTCGGACGGCGTGGCCGGCGTCCTCGAGCACGTCCACGACGTCGCGACCGAGCATCCCGCGCGCACCGGTCACCAGGACGGTCATGACGGCTCAGCCCCTGCCGGCCCCGGCTCGCCCAGCACGACGCGACGCACACCCTGCCAGCGCTCGGGTCGGGTGATGCCGCGACCGTCGACGAGGACCCGCACGCCCGGGACGTCGTCGGCGCCGAGCGTCGCGTACTCGGGGTGGTCCGCCTGCACGACGACGCCGTCGACCGGGCCGTCGACGCCCGTGCTGTACGCGGTCAGGCCCAGCGCAGCGAGCTCGTCGGCGCTGTAGAGCGGGTCGTGCACCAGCACCTGCGCGCCGGCCGCGCGCAACGCCTCCACGACCGGGAAGACGCCGGAGAACGCCGTCTCCTTGACGCCGCCGCGGTACGCGGCGCCGAGCACCAGCACGCGAGCGCCGTCCAGCGAGCCGAGGGCGCCCTCGAGGAGGCCGACGGCGTAGGACGGCATCGCCATGTTGGCCTCCCGGGCCGTGCGGACGATCGTCGCCTCCGGGTCGGTCCACAGGTACAGCCGCGGGTACACGGGGATGCAGTGGCCGCCCACCGCGATGCCCGGCCGGTGGATGTGGCTGTACGGCTGGGAGTTGGAGGCCTCGATGACCTTGTGCACGTCGATGCCGTGCGCCGCGGCGAACCGCGCGAACTGGTTGGCGAGGCCGATGTTGACGTCGCGGTAGGTCGTCTCCGCGAGCTTCGCCATCTCCGCGGCCTCGGCGCTGCCGAGGTCCCAGACGCCGTTGCTCCGCGGCAGGTCGGGACGCTCGTCGAAGTCGAGCACCGCCTCGTAGAACGCGCGGGCACGCTCCGCGCCCTCCGGCCCGAGCGCGCCGACGAGCTTCGGGTAGCGCCGCAGGTCGGCGAAGACCCGGCCGGTCAGCACGCGCTCGGGCGAGAACACGAGGTGGAAGTCGCGCCCCTCCTTCAGTCCGGAGACCTCCTCGATCATCGGCCGCCAGCGGGTGCGGGTCGTGCCCACCGGCAGGGTGGTCTCGTAGGAGACGAGCGTGCCGGGCGTGAGGTGCTCGGCGAGGGCGCGGGTCGCGGCGTCCATCCAGCCGAAGTCCGGCTGCCACGTCGCGTCGTCGACGAACAGCGGCACGACGACGACGACCGCGTCCGCGCCCGGCACCGCCTCGCCGTAGTCGGTCGTGGCGCGCAGCCGGCCGGCGGCGACCGCCTCGGCGAGCCGCTCCTGCAGGTGCGCCTCCCCCGGGAACGGCTCGGTCCCGGCGTTGACCTGCTCGACCACGGCCGTGGCGACGTCCACCCCGACGACGTCGTGGCCCTTCGAGGCGAACTGGACGGCCAGCGGCAGGCCGATCTTGCCGAGCGCGACGACGGCGATCTTCACGCGTGGCAGGCTACCGGGCGTGAAGGTCCTCAGCGTGGTCGGCGCCCGCCCGCAGTTCGTCAAGCTCGCCCCGGTCGCCGACGCGCTGGCCGCGGCCGGCGCCGAGCACGTCATCGTGCACACCGGCCAGCACTACGACCCGCTGCTGTCCGACGTCTTCTTCGACGACCTCGGCATCCCGGCGCCCGACGTGCACCTCGGCGTGGGGTCGGGCAGCCACGGCGTGCAGACCGGTGCGATCCTCGCCGCGCTCGACGACGTGCTGACCGACCGCTCCCCCGACTGGGTGCTCGTCTACGGCGACACCAACTCCACGCTGGCGGCCGCCGTCGCCGCCGTGAAGCTGCACCTGCCGCTCGCCCACCTCGAGGCGGGTCTGCGCTCGTTCAACCGGGCGATGCCCGAGGAGCACAACCGCGTGCTCACCGACCACGCGGCCGACCTGCTGCTGGCGCCGACCGAGGTCGCGATGGCGCACCTGCGGCGCGAGGGGCTCGCCGACCGGTCGGTGCTCGTGGGCGACGTCATGACCGACGTGCTGCTGCGCACGCTCGAGCGCGGGGCCGAGCCGCTGCCGGCCGAGGGCGCCGTCGTCGCGACGATCCACCGCGCCGAGAACACCGACGACCCGGCGCGGCTCGCGGCGGTCGTCGCGGGGCTCGCCGCGCTCGACGCGCCGGTGCTGCTGCTCGCGCACCCGCGCCTGCGCGAGCGGGCCCGCGCCGCCGGCATCCAGCTGGCGCAGGGGCGCATCGAGGTGCACGACCCGCTCGCCTACCCCCGGCTGGTCGCGACGGTCGCCGCGGCGCGCGCCGTCGTCACCGACTCCGGCGGGCTGCAGAAGGAGGCGTTCCTGCTGCGGGTGCCGTGCACGACCGTGCGCCCGGAGACCGAGTGGACCGAGACCGTCGACCTCGGGTGGAACGTGCTCGTCGGCCCGGACGGGATCGCCGACGCCGTCGCGCGCCCGCGCCCTCAGGAGACCGACGCCGCCCCGTACGGCACCGGCGACGCCGCGCGGCGCACCGTCGAGGCGCTGCAGGCGCGCACCGCCGGCTGAAACACGCCGCTCAGTCGAGCGCGACCGTCTCCCCGGTCTGCGCCGAGCGCAGGATCGCCTCGGCCACCGCGAGCGTGCGCAGGCCCTCGGCCATCGTGACGACGTCGGTCTGCTGCCCGAGGACGGCGTCGCGGAAGGTCTCCTGCTCGACGAGCAGCGGTTCCCGCTTGCTGATGGCGAACCGCGTCACGTCCCCCTCGGAGACCCCACGGAACGCGGCGACCGAGTCCCACTGCGTCGGCGTGGTGCCGTTCTCGAAGAACGTCAGGTCCCCGGTGGCGGTGTCCGCGACGTAGGCACCGCGGGCGCCGGTGACGATCGTCTGCCGCTCCTTCTTCGGGGAGAGCCAGTTGACGACGTGGTTGACGACGATGCCGTTCGCGAGCACGCCGGTCACCAGCACCATGTCCTCGTGCTCGCGGCCGCTGCGGTGCGCCGTACGCGCCGACACCGCGGCGTACGGGCTGTTCGCGATCCACGAGGTGAGGTCGATGTCGTGGGTGGCGAGGTCCTTGACGACGCCGACGTCGGCGATGCGGGAGGGGAACGGCCCCTGACGCGAGGTCGTGATCTGGTAGATCTCGCCGAGGTCGCCCCGCTCGAGACGGCGGCGCAGCTCCTGCAGCGCCGGGTTGAAGCGCTCGACGTGCCCGACGGCGCTCACGAGGCCCCGCGCCGCGAACGCCTCGGCGACCCGGGTGCCGGACGCGACGCTCTCCGCGATGGGCTTCTCGACCATCGTGTGCACGCCGGCCTCGGCGAGCGCGAGCGCGACCTCCTCGTGGTAGATCGTCGGGACCGCGACCATCGCGGTGTCGAGCCCCTCCGCGACGAGCGCTGCGACGTCCGGCAGCACCGGGAGGTCGCCCGCCACGCCGTGCGGGTCGCCCGCCGGGTCCGCGACGGCCACCAGGTCGACGCCCTCCAGCAGCCGCAGCACGCGAGCGTGGTGCCGCCCCATCATGCCGAGCCCGATCAGGCCCGCGCGCAGGCGCCGCGCCATCACGCACCCGCCTTCGCGACCGCGTTGACACCGGCGACGACCCGCTCCAGGTCCTCCTGGGTGAGCGCGGGGTGCACGGGCAGCGACAGCACCTCGCGAGCCGCCCGCTCGGTCTCGGGCAGCTCGAGCCCGGGCGCGTACCGGGCCAGCGACGCCAGCCGATGGTTGGGGATCGGGTAGTACACGCCGGTGCCGACGCCGTGCTCCTCGCGGAGCGCGGTGACGAAGCCGTCGCGGTCCTCGGGCACCCGGATCGTGTACTGGTGGTAGACGTGCGTCGCGCCGTCGGCCACCGTCGGCACGACGACGCCCTCGAGGTGGGCGTCGAGGAAGGCCGCGTTCGCGCGCCGGGTCTCGGTCCACGCGGCCAGCCGTCCGAGCTGGACGCGGCCGATGGCGGCGTGGATGTCGGTCATGCGCGCGTTGAACCCGACCACCTCGTTGGCGTACTGGCGCTCCATGCCCTGGTTGCGCAGCAGCCGCAGCCGGCGTGCGACCTCCTCGTCGGCACAGGCGACCATGCCGCCCTCCCCCGACGTCATGTTCTTGGTCGGGTAGAGCGAGAACATCGCGAACTGGCCGAACGCGCCGACCGGGACGCCGTCGAGCGTGGCGCCGTGCGCCTGCGCGGCGTCCTCGAAGACGCGCAGCCCGTGCCGGTCCGCGACCTCGCGCAGACCGGTCATGTCGGCGGGGTGGCCGTACAGGTGCACCGGCATCACCGCCGTCGTGCGCGACGTCACCGCGGCCTCGACGGCCGTCGGGTCCAGGCAGTACGTGACGGGGTCGATGTCGGCGAACACCGGTGCCGCACCCGTGAGGGCGACCGAGTTCGCGGTCGCCGCGAACGTGAACGACGGCACGACGACCTCGTCGCCCGGGCCGATGCCGGCCGCGAGCAGCCCGAGGTGCAGGCCCGCGGTGCCCGAGCTCACCGCCACGCACGTGCGGCCGCCGACCAGCTGGTCGGCGAACTCCTGCTCGAACGCGGCGACCTCCGGTCCCTGCGCGATCATGCCGCTCCGCAGGACGCGGTCGACGGCGGCCCTCTCCTCCTCGCCGATGATCGGCTTGGCGGGCGGGATCAGGGGCAGGTCCATGCTGGCTCCGGTCATGCTGGTCGTGCTGCGTCGTCCTCGGTGAGGACGCCGTCCTGCTCGGTGTAGGTCGCCCCGGTGCGGGGGCACCGCCACGACCCCTCGCCGGCTGGCTCTAGCGGGACGCCGGCGCGGCCCACCCAACGGATCCGGCGCGCGGGCACACCCGCGACGAGGGCGAAGTCAGGCACGTCGGCGGTGACGACCGCGCCGGCGGCCACGGTCGCCCAGCGCCCCACGGTCACCGGCGCGACGCAGATCGCGCGGGCTCCGACGGCGGCGCCCTCGCGCAGCGTCACCCCCACGGGCTCCCAGTCGCTGGCACCCTTCGGGCTGAGGTCGGGGTTGACCGCCCTCGGGTAGGTGTCGTTGGTGAGCACCGCGGCCGGGCCGACGAAGACGCCGTCCTCGAGCACCGCGGGCTCGTAGACCAGGGCGTAGTTCTGCACCTTGCAGCCGCGTCCCATGCGCACCCCGGTGCCGATGTAGGCCCCTCGCCCGATCACGCAGTCGGGGCCGACGACGGCCTCCTCCCGGACCTGCGCGAGGTGCCACACCGACGTGCCGTCACCGAGCTCTGCTCGGGGGTCGACGTCGGCGGAGTCCACGACACGTGCGGCCATACGCGGTGCCCTTGCTGCTGGGGACGGGTGCTGTCGGCTCACGGTAGCCGACCCCTCACCCCGCTCCCCCGGCAGGGCGCGCCCAGGACGGTCCGCAGTGGGGGCGGCGCACGCCCGGGCCGACGTCACCGGGCGGCGTCCTGGTCCCCGGTCGTCGGCCCCGCGGCCGGGGCGCGGAGGCGTCGCGTTATCCTGCCGGGCGAGCAACGGCTCGCCTGTCGTGCGCCCTCGCGCGCCTGGGCGTCCGCGGCAGCCGGAGGCCAGCAGCACGCGAGCGGATCGAGGAGAGCTGTGCACGACAGTCGGTCGGGGGGACCGAGCTACTCGTCGGAGAGCAACAGACCTGCCAGCTTCTGGGAGCAGCACGAGCCGCTGTTCTCGATCGTGCCTGCGTGCTACCGGGTGCGCGAGTACCTGCCGGACTTCCTGCGCTCGCTGGACGAGCAGGACGTCGACAAGCAGCTCTGCGAGGTCGTCGTCGTCGTCGACGGCTGCCCCGAGGGGTCCGGCGACGTCGTGCGCGAGTGGATGGCGCGCACGGACTACCCGGTCCTCCTGGTCGAGAAGGACAACGGCGGGGTCGCGTCGGCCCGCAACGTCGGGTTCGGGCTGGCCCGGGGCGCGTGGGTCATGACGCCGGACCCCGACGACAGGCTGGCGCCCGACTACCTCAGCCAGCTGCAGCGCGCGATCGCGGCGCACCCCGGCGAGACGATGTTCGCGACGCGCCTCTACGCGGTCGACGCCGAGGGCACCCACCTGCCGCACCCGCTCGACTTCCGCTTCGACGGTCCCGAGGACCGCCTGGTCGACCTCGCGGTGGACCCGGAGTGGCTGCACCTGTCCGGCGGGACCGCGGTGTGGTCGCGCGCCGTGATCGAGCGTGCCGGGCTCGTCTTCGACGAGCGGCTCCGCACGGGGTCCGACGCCGACTTCTCGATCCGTTACCTCCTCGAGAACGGTGCCCGCTACGTCGCCGTCCCGCGTGCGGTCTACCACTACCTCAAGCGCGCGGACGGTTCCTCGATCATCGGTCGCGCCGTGAAGAACTACGCGCGCTACCAGGTGACGATCGGGTACTCGCACCCGGCGATCCTCGACCGGGCCGGCGACGAGTGCCCGCAGTGGCTGGCGAACGCGCTCCTCTACGCCGTCTTCCACCTCTTCCGGGGGAACCGCCGCAGGAACAGCCCGGTGTACTCGCTCACGTCGCGGCAGCGGTCGGCGATCGCGACCGCGCTGCGTGCGAATCTCCGCCGGATCGGGCGCGACCGCATCCTCGGCTTCCGCGTCGTCGACCTGCCGGCCGAGATCCGGTACGCGTGGCTGGCGGCGGTGGGGCCCCTCACCGACAGCCCGGTCCTCCGCCGCGTGGCAGACGCGACCGGTGGACGGCGGCGGGTCTCGTTCTACTCCTCCGAGCCCCAGGTCCGCGTCAGCGTCACGACCTCCGCGCAGCGCCAGCCCGCGTGGAGCCGCAAGACCCGTGCCGTCGAGTTCCTCGGTGAGACGTGGTGCTACGAGCACCTCCTCTGGGTGCGCGCAGGTGCCGACGAGTCGATCAGGCTCCGGTCGCGCACCCCGGGGCTGTCCCTGGACTTCGACGGACGGGCGCTCACCGCGCGCGTACACCGGCGCCGCCGGGGGCTGACCTCCCCGCCGCTGCCGGCGGTCGTGCCCGTCATGCCGGAACCAGGGACCGCGACGACGTCACCGACCACCTCCGAGCAGGTCGAGCGCGCGGCAGCCGAGAGCGACACCTCCGACGCGTCGAGCACGGAGCCGCGGCGCGCGGTCTGGGTCATCGACGACGACACCGGCTCCCGCAACACGCTGCCGCTCTACGACGGACTGCGAGCCCGCCGACCCGACGCCCCGGTGTGGATCGTCGCCCAGGGCGACCGGTACGCGCAGCTGCGTGGCACAGGTACCGAGCAGCGCGACGTCGTGCTGCGCGGCTCCCCCGAGCACCTGACGCTCATGCGCGACTGCGCCTGGTTGCTCACCCCGAACCCGCGCGCCGCGCGCCACCTCGCGGGTGGTGCCGCGATCGCGAGGACCTGGCGCACGCTGTACCTGCCCACCGCCGTCGAACCGATGCCCGACTACCGGCTCCTCAACGCCTCGCGGCTGGATGCCACGGTCGTCTCGTCCAGCTACGAGCTGGACAAGCTCACCGCCTCGGGCTCGCCCTACGCGATCGATGGCGGCGACGTCTTCGTCACCGGTCACCCCTACCAGGACCGGCTGCACCGGCTCGCCGCCGCGCGCGCGACCCGCCCGACCCTGCTGCTCGCGCTCGCCACGCGCCGCGACTGGCCCGGTCCCGACGACGACCGGCTCGCCGGCCACCTCGAGAGCACCGGGTACGTCGACCGGTGGCGTGCGCTGCTTCACGACGCGCGCCTCGACGAGCTGCGTCGCCGTGGCGGTCTGCAGGTCAGCGTCGTGCTGCCGTCGGGCTACGACGCGCTCGCACCCCTCCTCGACCTGCCGGCGTGGGTCGAGGTGCCGGGCAGCGAGCACGAGCGCGAGCAGGCCGTCGCCGCGAGCGTCGTGTGCGTGACCGACTACTCGCCGCTCGCGCTCGATGCGGCGTTCTGCGGTGCCCGCACCCTCTTCCTGCGGCCCGACCGCGACACCGCCGAGCGCGAGTCGGTGCTCTCGCTGCCGACCGCGCTCGACGTGGAGGCCGCCGGCCTCGGCCCCGTGGTCGAGAGCGTCGGCGAGGCGCTCACGGCGCTCGACGGCATGGTCGAGCACACCGGCGACCGCCGGGACGACGCCACGGCGTCGTTCTTCCACCACCGCGACGGCGACGCCGTCGGCCGCCTGCTGCTGGTCCTCGAGGACGAGCCGGGCGCCGAGGAGGGCAGCGCGGCCGGTCAGCGGGCCGCCGTCCGGCCACCGCTCAGCGTCGTCGTGCGCTGCGGGACCGACGTCTCCCGGCTGCGGAGAACGCTGGAGAGCCTCGACGAGGCGAGCGTAGGAGGCGCCGTCGACACGACCCTCGTGCTCGACGAGGACACGGCGAAGATGCGACAGCTCGTCGAGACCTTCGTGGCGGAGCACGCCGGCTCGACCAGGCTGGTCGTCGGCGACGCGACGGACGCCGCGGCCCCGGCCTGGCAGGGCGCACGCCCTGGCGGATGGTTCTGCGTCCTCCAGCCGGGTGCCGTGCTGCTGCCCGGCGCGATCGACCGGCTGGCACGCACCGCCGCGCTGCGGCCCGACCTCAGGGTGCTCGCGGCCGTCCCGGCCGCCCCGCGCCGGAACCCGTTCCCCAGCCGCGAGGACATCACGCGGAACGAGATCAGCACCGGGCAGGAGGTCGTCGACCTCCGCGACGCCCCGGACGCGTTCGCGCTGGCGGGAGTGTGCGCCTTCGTGCGTGGCGACGTCGGTCTCGAAGCCGCGGGCGGGGACCTGCCCGGGGTCGGCCTGTGGTCGGCGGTGCTGCGGGGGGTGCTCGCGAGCGACCACAGGATGGGGGTGCTGACCGAGGCCGTCCGCACCACCGGCGCGACGACCGCGCGGCTGTCGATCACGAGGCGCCGCGACGCCGAACGTGCTCGTCTCGTCGACGGGATCCTCGCGACGCTCCGCGACGACCTGCCGGACGGCCCTCTCGACGCCGCGACCAGCGGGATCGTCGTGTTCCTGGCGCTGCAGGCGCTGCGCTACCTGGGCGACCGCGTCTGGACGGCGCCCGGCGCGCTCCAGGAGCGCCGACGCGATCTGGCCGCCGTGCTCGAGCGGGTCCCGGCGGCCGTGCTCGCCACGTCGACCTGGGCGTCGGGGCTCGCCCCCCGGTACGCGCTGTGCTCGCTCGCCGGGCAGCGGCCGCACCCCTGGGAGGTGAGCACCGGGCGCGGGCCGAGCGACCTCTGCTACGAGGGCGTCCCGGTCGCGCGCCTCGCGACCCTGGGCACGACGGTGCTGCGCGCCGACGTGACGCCGGCGGGCGTCGTGGTCGAGGCGCTGCTGACGAGCTACGGCACGCCCGACGTCGACCTCGTGCTCGTCGGCCCGAAGAAGCAGGTCCTGCGCGCGGTGGAGGCCGAGCCCGAGGCGATGGTGCCCGATCGGTACGGCCACTTCGTCGCCTCGACGGCGAGCTACCGCAGGTTCCTCGTACCGGTCCGCCGCGGTGAGGCCGGGTGGACGCTGTCGGTGCTGAACGAGCGGACCGGACGCACCGATCCCTGCCGCGATGTCTCCGACGGCGTGCGCAGCCCGTTCGCGGAGGCCGACGAGCAGCTCACCCACTCCACCCAGCACGGCGCCGTCCGGCTCCGCGACCGCCGGACGCTCGTCGTCTCGCCCCCGCCGAGTATGCAGCGCCGCGAGCCGTCGACTCTCCGCCGGTTGCGCCGGGCCGGCGCGGCGGTGCTCGGCCGGCTCCGCCGGCGGGACACGGGCGTGGTGCTGGTCACCGACAGGCCCCGCTTCGGCGACGACAACGGCGAGGCGCTGTTCCGGTATATCCAGCGCGAGCGCCCCGACCTGCGACGCAACACGTGGCTGGTGCTCGACCCGGCCGCCCCGAGCTACACCGAGCTGAGCAAGACCGGTCGCGTCGTGCACCCGCACTCGCCCCAGCACCGCGAGCTCTACCTCGACGCGCGTCTGCTGCTGTCCTCGCACGCGGGCGACGTCTACAACAACCCGTTCCACGGCGAGCCGCGCGAGGACTACGCCGCCGCCACCGATTTCACGTTCGTCTGGCTGCAGCACGGGATCACCAAGGACAGGGTCGACAGCGTCTTCAGCCGGTACCTCCGTGGCCACGACGGCGTGGTCGTCGCCACCGAGCACGAGGTCCGGTACGCGTCGACGCCGGGCTTCGGCCTGGCCGGCCCGCGCCTGCTCGGCACCGGGTTCCCCCGGTTCGACCTGCTGGAGGACCGCAGCAGCTCCGATGCCCCGGTGCTGCTCTACATGCCGACGTGGCGGTCGTGGCTCACGGGTGACCGGCAGGCGGACGGGACCAGCACGGCGCGCGAGGACTTCGCGACCGAGGAGTACTACCTCCACCAGCGCGCGTTCCTGACCGACCCACGGGTCCACGACGCCCTGCGGCGCGCGAACGCTCGCATCGAGATGGTGCTGCACCCGGCGATGGCCGCGTACACCGAGGTCTACGCCGCGCTGGCGTCCGAGCGCGTCGTCGTCCACGAACCGGGGTCGGTGCGCTACCGCGACGCGTTCGCCAGGGGCTCCGCGCTCGTGACCGACTACTCGAGCGTGTTCTTCGACTTCGCGTACCTCGGCAAGCCGGTGATCTTCGACCACACCGACCGCGCCCGGTTCCGCACCGAGCACTATCGCGACGGCATCTTCGACTACGACACCTCGGCACCGGGCCCCGTGCTGCACTCCCTCGACGACCTGGTCGACGCCGTCTGCGAGCTCGTCGGCTCCGGGTTCACCGCGGCCACGACGTACGCCGACCGGCTCGGCGAGGTCTTCCTCCATCGCGACCGACGCAGCTCCGAACGCGTGATCGAGCGCGCGCTCGAGCTCGACGCCTGGCGTCGCGCCGGCGGCTGAGCGGTCAGCGCACCAGCACCGACGCGGTCATCAGCCGCAGCGGCGCCTCGCGCGCCAGCAGCCGCAGCGGGTCGCGCGTGAGGAGCGTGCGCGGGGTGCCGTGCCGGCGGCGGGCGCGCGCGAGGGAGAGCAGCGTGGCGCCGTCGCCGGCGCCGTCCAGGATGCGGTCCAGCAGCGCGCGGTCGGCGAGGGAGAGGACGGCCTCCACGCCTGGCGCGGCCGCGAGCAGCGCGCGGCCGGTCGCCGCGAGCGCCGCGCGCTCGGCCTCGGTCCACCAGGCAGGGTCGGGCCGGTTGAGCACGATGCCGAAGAGATGGATCCGCACGAGCTTGACGCAGACCGCGCGGCGCTCGTCCAGGCCCAGCGCCCGGAACCACGGCCGCTCGAGCAGCCGTCGCACGAACGCGAGCTCCTCGGCGACCGGCCGGGTCGCGAGCGTGACGCGGTCGGTCGCGTCGTCGCCGATACGGTAGGGCGGCCCCGTCCGGTCGAGCACCACGCGGCCGCCGAACCAGAGCCGGGTGACGAAGCCGACGTCCTCCCCGACCGGGACCTCGGGGTCCATGCGCAGGCCCAGCCGCGAGATCGCCGCGCGCGACACCAGCCCCAGCGGTGCGCTGCGGTAGCTGAGCCGGTCCCGGACGCCGTCGAGCAGGCCGCGCCGGAACGGGCGCGTGGGCGGCGTCGGGACGACGCGGCCGTCGGCGTGCTCCAGGCGCGCGACGACGGCGTCGGCGCGGTGCTTCTCCGCCAGCCAGTACCAGGACGAGATCGCTCCCGGCGCGAGCGTGTCGTCGGACCCCATGACGCCCACGTAGTCCGCCGTCGCGGCGTCGATGCCGGCGTTGAAGGGTCCGGCGGGCGACCGGCGCCCGTCCCGGTGCTCCAGCAGCCGCACCCGGTCGCGGTGCGCCGGGTCGAGCACCGCGGCGACGTCGTCGGCGTCGAGCTCGTGGCACACGACCGTGAGCCGCACGCCCTCGCCGTTGTGGTCGAGCACGGAGCGCACCGCCCGCGCGATCGGCCTGCTGGTGTCGTGGACGGCGACGACGACGTCGACACCGACCCGCTCGGTCACCGAGCCCTCAGGTGCCGGTACTCGGCGACGTAGGCCTCGGCGATGCGCTCGGGCGCGAACCGGTCGCCGATCGTCGCGGCGATCTCGGCGGCCGTGAGGTGCTGGGTGTGCCGGTCGAGGTCGACGACGGCGTCGGCGTAGGCCTGCGGCGTCTGCTCGGCAACGAGCCTGCCGACCGCCGGGTCGATGTACTCGCCCTGGCCACCGGTCGCGCCGACGACGACGGGCCGGCCGTGCACGAGGGCCTCGGCCGCGGAGACGCAGAAGTTGTCGCCGCGGGTGGGGAGCAGGAACATGTCGGCCGCGTCGAGCGCGGCCCCGACGCCCGCGGTGTCCAGCGGCCCGGTGAGCACGACGGCGTCCTCGACCCCCAGGCGTCGCGCGAGCCGCCGCGTGGCGCGCTCGAGCGGACCACCACCGACCCAGGTCAGTCGCGCGGGCACGCCGCGGTCGCGCAGCTCGGCGACCGTCCGCACCGCGAGCAGCGGGTCCTTGCGGTCGACCAGGCCCCCGACCGCGACCAGCCGCAGCTCGCGGGCCGGCCGCAACGGCCGCGACGCGACGTGCACGGGTGCCACCACGCACCCGACGACGGCGGTGCGCCGGGGGTAGCGCAGCCGGCGGACCGGCGCGGCGAGGTACTCGCACACCGCGGTCACCGTCGTCGGCGCCCGCAGCAGCAGCCGCGCGACCACGGTCGCGGGGCGCAGCAGCAGCGGCACCGTGCCCGGGTTGGTGAGCCCGGACCAGTGCTCGGTGTGCAGCCACGGGCGTGAGAACCGGGCGAGCACGAGCGGCGGCAGCGACGAGATCGCCATCGAGTGCACGACGTCGGCGTGGGCGAGCAGCCGCGGCAACGTCCGGGCCACCCGCACGACCGCCGTCGGGTCGAGCGGGTTCATCGGCAGCCGGCGCACCCGCACGCCGTCGACCACGGTCTCGGCCACGCCGTCGTGCAGGCGCGGCGCGACGAGGTGCAGCACCTCGACCGACGTCACGTCGGGGTGGGCGGCGAGCGCCGCGACGTCCTTGGCGACGAACACCCCGCTCCCGGGGGCACGGGTGGTCGGGAACCAGGTCGTCACCGCCACGATCCGCACGGTGCCAGGCTACCCGGCGGCGGGCGTCTCGCCAGGTGGCGGACGGGGGCGGCGCGCCTGCACGGGCCGGTGCCTGCGGTGCGGTAGACAGTGTCCCGGAGCACGAATGAGGCCCGGCCAAGTATGCGTTGGCCGGGCCTCGTCTCCCGGAGGAGACCCCTCCGTGAGGAGGTCCGCTCATCATGGACCTCGCGCACCCCGCGCGCAAGGGGTTCGGGCAGCGATCCGAGGGCCTCGCGGCGGGGCCACCCAGGCCTGCCCGACCCCTCCGGGGTGGGGACCGCTGCCCGCCCGCACGCCCCGGAGACCCCGCCGTCCGCGCGCGCCTGCGTGTGAGGATGTCGCCATGGACCCGACCCTCCGGCTGCGGCGCACCGGCACCCGCCAGGGAGTCGCCGGCAACGGCCGCGGCGCGACAGTGCGGTTCGGCCCGGCGGATGTCGACGGCGCGTTCACGCCCGGCGAGCTGCTCGCCGTCGCGCTCGCGGCGTGCAACCTCATGAGCGCCGACTTCCCGATCGCCCGCCGCGTCGGTGAGCACGTCGAGCTGACGGGCGAGGTGACGGCGGTCAAGGACGCCGCCACCAACCGCTACGCCGAGGCCTCGGTGCGGCTCGCGGTCGGCGGCGCCGACCACCTCGACGAGCAGGCCTGGCAGGAGCTGGTCGCGGCGGCCGCGCGCGCGGTCGACCGCGCCTGCACCGTCGGCCGGACCGTCGAGCACGACCTGCCCCACTCGCTGACGATCGAGCGCAGCTGAGCCGCCACGGCGGCCGGACCCGAGGAGAGACATGGCACGCACGAGCACCACGGACCGTCCGCGCTCGCTCGACGAGGCGCTCGACGCCGCGCTCGCGCTGCCGACCGGGCGGGTGCGCGCCTACGTCGACGGCATCCGACGCAAGCGCCCGCACGCGACGCCCGAGGAGGTCGTGCGGCTGCTGGAGAAGCGGTACCTGCTCGCGGTCAGCACGTCGGGCGGCGCGGTCGGCGCCGCGGCGGCGCTGCCGGTCGTCGGCACCGGGACCGCCCTGGCGCTCACGGTCGGCCAGGTCGCCACGTTCCTCGGCGCCTCCAGCCTGCTCGCGCTCGCGGTCGCCGACGTCCACGGGATCGCCGTCGAGGACCGTGCCCGCCGGCGTGCGCTGCTGCTGACGGCGCTGCTCGGCGAGAACGGCCCCGAGGTGCTCCAGCAGGAGCTCGGGCTGTCCGCGGTCGCCTGGGGCCGGACGCTGCTCACCCGGTTGCCGGTCGCGACGGTCCAGACCGTCAACAAGACGCTGCGGGGTCGGCTGGTCAAGGGCACCGCCGCCAAGGTCGGCTCGGTCATGCTCGGCCGGCTGCTCCCCTTCGGCATCGGCGCCGCCGTCGGCTACGCCGGTAGCCGCGCCGTGGGCGGGACGATGATCGACGGCGTCCGGTCGGCCTTCGGACCACCGCCCGCGACGTTCGTCCGCGAGGTCGAGGCGAGCTTCGTCGTCGAGCCGGCCGGTGACGCGGGCGCCGACCTCGACACGGTGCTGGAGCTGGACGGGCCCGGGTCGGAGCCGGAGGACGAGCGCCCTGCGTCGTAGGCTGGCGGGCATGACCACGACAGCGCCGTCGCCCGCCGGGGGCGTCCGCGACACCCAGTACGAGGAGCTGCTGCGTCACGTGCTGGAGTCCGGCACACCGAAGGCCGACCGCACCGGCACCGGTACCCGCTCGGTGTTCGGGCACCAGATGCGCTACGACCTGTCGCGCGCCTTCCCGCTCGTGACCACCAAGCGCGTGCACGTGCCCTCGGTGGTGCACGAGCTGCTCTGGTTCCTGCGCGGCGACTCCAACATCGCCTACCTGCGCGAGAACAAGGTGCGGATCTGGGACGAGTGGGCCGACGAGGACGGCGAGCTCGGCCCGGTCTACGGCGTGCAGTGGCGCTCGTGGCCGACGCCGGACGGCGGGCACATCGACCAGATCTCGCGGGTGCTCGAGCAGCTGCGCAGCGACCCGGACTCGCGGCGCATCATCGTCTCGGCCTGGAACGTCGCCGACCTCGACAAGATGGCGCTCGCGCCGTGCCACGCGTTCTTCCAGTTCTACGTGGCCGACGGCCGGCTCTCCTGCCAGCTGTACCAGCGCAGCGCCGACCTGTTCCTCGGCGTGCCGTTCAACATCGCGTCCTACGCGCTGCTCACCCACATGGTCGCGCAGCAGGTCGGCCTCCAGGTCGGCGACTTCGTGTGGACCGGCGGCGACGTGCACATCTACGACAACCACGTCGAGCAGGTGCGCGAGCAGCTGCGCCGCGAGCCGTACCCGTTCCCGACGCTGCGGCTCCACCGTGCGCCGAGCCTGTTCGAGTACACGATCGACGACGTCGAGGTCGTCGACTACGTCCACCACCCGGCGATCAAGGCGCCGGTGGCGGTCTGACGCCCGGAGGGCGGTGCACGTGCTGGGGATGATCTGGGCGCAGTCGCGCAACGGCGTCATCGGCCGCGACGGCGACCTGCCGTGGCGGATCCCGGAGGACTGGCAGCACTTCCGGCGCACCACCTCCTCCGACGCCGTCGTGCACGGCCGGGCGTCGTGGGAGGCGCTGCCGGACCAGAACCGCCCGCTGCCCGGGCGCCGCAACATCGTGCTGACCCGGCAGCGGGACTACGAGGCGCCCGGCGCCGAGGTCGTGCACTCCCTCGCCGAGGCGCTGCAGCTGCTCGACGGCGAGGACGCCTGGATCTGCGGCGGTGGCCAGATCTACGCCGAGGCGATGCCGGTGGCCGACCTGCTCGTCGTCAGCGAGATCGACGCCGACGTCGACGGCGACACGCACGCCCCCGAGATCGGGCCGGGGTGGGCGGACCCCGAGGTGGGCGACTGGGTCGAGAGCACCAGCGGCTACCGGTTCCGGGTCCTCACCTACCGCCGGAGGGCTGCGTGACCTCCGACGGCGACGGCCGAGCCGGCGCCGCGCCCGCGACCCGTCGCGGGCTGCTCACCGGGGTCGCGCTCGTCCTCGGGCTGGTCGTCGTGCTGCTGGCGGCCGCGGCGGTGGGCCCGTGGGACGCGCCGCGCGGCGGTGGCGAGACCGTCACCGGCTCTCCGGTCCCGACGCCGTCGCTGCCCTTCACGCCGCCCTCGGTCGTGCCGACCGTCGAGGTCGCCGAGCCGGCCGCCGGCCAGCAGGAGAACCCGCTCGTGCGCTGGCTCGTCATCGCGGTGGTCGCTCTCGTCGGGGTGGTGCTGCTCGCGCTGGTGCTGCGCCTGGTCGTGGGGCTGCTGCGGCGGTCGCCGCTGCCCGAGCCCGACGCGCACCACGTCACGGCGGCGCTCGCGGACGAGTCGGTCGACGCACCCACGATGCTCGACGGCATCGCGCGGGCCCAGCGGCTGCTCGACGAGGAGCGCGCGCCCCGCGACGCGATCGTGCAGGCCTGGCTCGCGCTCGAGCACGCCGCGAGCCGCGCGGGCGTGGGCCGCCGGCCCGCGCAGACGCCGACCGAGTTCACCGCCGTGGTGCTGGAGCGCACGCCGGCCGACCGGGATGCGGTCGAGGTGCTGCGCGCGCTCTACCTGCGGGTGCGGTTCTCCGACGACGAGCTGCTCCCGGGTGACGCCGAGGCCGCACGGCAGGCGCTGACCGCGATCGGAGCGTCCTGGGCGGAGCTGACGGAGGCCGCCCCGTGACGCGGGCTCGCTGGGTGTGGCTCGGCATCGGCGCCGCTGTCGTGGCGGTGCTGCTCGCCGTCACCGGCATCGACCCGGCCCACGCCGTCCTCGGCGGGCTGCTGCTGGCGATCGGGGTGCTCGTGCTCGTCCACCTCGGTGTCGGCCAACGGGTCGCGCTCCCCCGGCTGCCGTTCGACCGTCGCGAGGGCGTGCGCACCGAGGTGTCGTCGCTGTCCTGGGCGCTGTACCGGCCCGACGGCGTCACCCCGCACGCGCTGCGACGGATCCGTCAGGTGTGCCGCACCGGGCTCGCCGAGGCGAGCATCGACGTCGACAGCACCCTCGGCGCCGAGCGCGCGGCCGCGCTGCTCGGCCAGCAGGTGGCCACGTTCCTCACCGACCCGGCGGCCCCGCCGCCCGACGCGCACGCGGTCCGCGCCGCCGTCCTCGCCCTCGAGAAGCTGGAGAAGTCCGCATGAGCACCGACACCGCACCGCTGCCCGTCGAGGAGGTGACCCGGCTCGGTCAGGAGGTGCTGCGCCAGGTCGGCACCGTGATCGTCGGCATGGAACAGCCGCTGCGGACGGCGCTCGCCGCGGTCCTCGCCGGCGGCCACGTGCTGCTCGAGGACGTGCCCGGGCTGGGCAAGACCCTCGCCGCCCGGTGCCTCGCGGGGGCGCTCGGGCTGGAGTTCCGGCGGCTGCAGTGCACGCCCGACCTGCTGCCGGCCGACATCACCGGCTCCTACGCCTACGACCCGGCCACCTCGGAGTTCACGTTCCGCGCCGGCCCGGTGTTCACGGGGCTGTTCCTGGCGGACGAGATCAACCGGACGGCGCCGAAGACCCAGTCGGCCCTGCTGGAGGCGATGGCGGAGCGGCAGGTGACGGTCGAGGGGCGCTCGTACCCGCTGCCGCGGCCGTTCCACGTGCTGGCGACCTCGAACCCCGTCGAGTACGAGGGCACCTACCCGCTGCCCGAGGCGCAGCTCGACCGGTTCATGGTGCGCATCGGGGTCGGCTACCCCAGCGTCGAGGGCGAGGTCGACGTGCTGCTGCGCCGCCTCGCACGGCGGCGCGACGAGGCGAGCGTCGAGCAGGTCGTCGACGCCGACACCGTGCTGGCGATGCAGGCCGGCGTCGAGACGGTCACGGTCGACGACGACGTCGTGCGCTACTGCGTCGACCTCGCCGCCGCGACCCGCGACCTCGAGGCGGTCGAGGTGGGTGCCTCGCCGCGCGGGTCGCAGGCGCTCCTGCTGGTCTCGCGCGCGGTCGCCGTGCTCTCGGGGCGCGCGTTCGTCACGCCCGAGGACGTCAAGTCGATCGCGGTGCCCGCGCTCGCGCACCGGCTGACGCTGACCCCGGCCGCGTGGGCCTCCGGGGTGCAGCCGGCCGATCTGGTCACCCGGATGCTCGACGAGGTCCCCGGCCCTGCGACGGTGGGCCGCCGGTGATCCTCACCGCGGGCGGTGCCGCCGCGGGGTTCACCGCGGTGACCGTGCTCGCGCTCGGCGTCGCGGCGGGGCGTCCGGACGTCGCCGTGCTCGCGGTGCCGCTGCTGGTCACCGCGGTGTGGGCGGCCGCGCACCGACCCGAGCGCGGCGCCCGCGTCGTGGTGCGGACGACGACCGGGCGGCACGAGACGGGCGAGGTCACCGCCGTCGCGCACGTCGACGTCGCGCCTGGCACCGAGGCCGTGCTGCTGCGGGTGTCGACGCAGGGCTACCGGTCGCAGGAGGCACTCGTCGCCGGCGACCGGCCGCGTGAGGTGGGGCTCTCGCTGCGGACCTCGCGCACCGGCGTGCACCGGATGTTCCGCGTCGACGCGATGACCGAGTCGTTCGGCGGCGTGCTCGTCGCTCCCCCGACCCGCACGGGACCGGTCGAGCTCGCGGTGCACCCCGCCACGCGCCCGCTGCGCGAGCTGCCGCTGCCGTTCCGGCTGGCGGGGCTCACCGGCGGCCACACCTCGCGCCGCGTCGGCGACGGCTACGAGTTCCACGACGTCCACGAGTTCGCACCGGGCGACCGGATCCGTCGCGTCGACTGGCGGGTGAGCGCGCGCCGCTCGCTCGACGTCCGCACCGGGAGGCTGGGGACGCTGTACGCCCGCCGCACGTTCGCGACGGCGGACGCGACCGTCATGGTCGTCGTCGACTCGCGCGACGACGTCGGGGAGGACGTCTCGGCGTGGGCCGGCGGCGCCGACATCCGGATGGACGAGATCACCTCGCTCGACCTCGCCCGGCAGGCGGCGGCGACGATCGCGCGCGCCTACCTCGACGCGGGCGACCGGGTCGGGCTCGACGACCTCGGCCGCCGACGGCGCCCGGTCCCGCCCGCGGGCGGGCGGCACCAGTGGGAGCGGATCGCGCAGCGCCTGGTGCGTGTCGCGCCCGAGGGCTGGCCCGACAAGCGTCGCCGCGCCCCGCAGCTGCCCTCCGGCGCGCTCGTCGTGCTGTGCTCGACGTTCCTCGACGACGAGGCGTCCCGGATGGCGCGGCAGTGGCGTGCGCTCGGTCACCGCGTGGTCGCCGTCGACACCCTGCCGCCGGTGCGGACCGCCTTCCTCAACGGGTTCCAGGACACCGCGCTGCGGCTGGTCCTGCTGGAGCGTCGGCAGCGGCTGCGTGCGCTCGGTCGCGCCGGCGTCGAGCTGGTGTCCTGGACCGACCACCCCGACGTCGGGATGCACGTGCTCGCCCGTGCGCGGCTGCAGGGAGCGCGGCGATGAACCTCACCGGCTGGCTGACACCTGCTCCCCGACGGCGGCCGCGACCCCAGGTGCGAATCGACCTCGACGTCGGCGTCCCCGCGTGGCTGGTGCGGGCGCTCGCGGGGGCCGTGCTCGTCGCGATCGTGCCGCCGGTCGTCGGCGACTGGGTCGTGCCGCTGCTGGCGGCGGCGGCCCTGGTGGTGCTGTCGCACCTGGCCACGGTCGCCGGCCTCACGCTGCTCGCCGCCGCGGTCGTCTGGGCCGGCGAGCCGCGACTCGTCACGTGCGCGGTGCTCGTGCTGGCGCTCCACCTCGCGCTCGTGACGGTGCGGCTGACCGGTCCGCTCGGTGTCGCCGGGCTGGTCGACGGGCGGCTGCTGCTGCGGACGGGCGCCACGTTCGTCGTCGTGCAGCTGGTCGTGCAGGGGCTGGTCGGGCTGTCGTTCGTGGCGATGGACGGCCTGCCGCGAGCGCCCTGGTTCGCCGTCGTCGTGCTGGTCGGGATCGGCGCCGCGCTCATGGCCGCGCTGCGCTGGGTGGCGCGCCACACCCAGTGACCGCCGTCCCCGACGACCCGCCGAGCCCGACGTGTTGGCGCGCGGCGCGCTCGTCGGGATGATGTGCGCGTGACGATCGGCACCACCTGGGCAGGCACCCACACCTTCGGCGCGCAGCGGCTGCACGTGCCGCGCACCCTCGAGGAGGCGCAGGAGGTGGTCGCCCGTGCTCCGCGCATCCGCGCGCTCGGCTCGCGGCACAGCTTCCACGACCTCGCCGACTCCCCCGGCGACCTGATCACGCTGCGCGAGGTGCAGCTGCCGCTGGAGGTCGACGGGGCGACCGGCACCGCGGTCGTCAACGGCTCGCAGACCTACGGCGCGGTGGCCGTCGAGCTCGACGCGGCGGGTTACGCGCTGCCCGCGATGGCCTCGTTGCCGCACATCGCGGTCGCGGGCGCGGTCGCGACCGCGACGCACGGCTCCGGCAACCGCACGCCGTGCCTGGCGGGGGCGGTCGGCGCCGTCGAGCTGATCGGGCCCGACGGCGAGCTGCGCTGGCTCGAGCGCGGCGACCCCGACTTCCCCGGTGCGGTGGTCGCGCTGGGCGCGCTCGGCGTCGTCGCCCGGCTGCGGCTGCAGGTCGAGCCGACCTTCCAGGTGCGTCAGGACGTCGTCAACGGCATCACCTGGGCGAGTGTGCTCGACCGCTTCGACGACATCACCGCCGCCGCCCACAGCGTCAGCATCTTCACCCGGTGGGACGCGCGAGCGACCGACCAGGTGTGGTTCAAGAGCCGCGGCGACGCCGCCCCGGCCGACACCTTCGGAGGCACGCCCGCCACCTCCGACCAGCACCCGATCATGGGCATCGACGCCGTCAACGCGACCGCGCAGCGGGGCGTGCCCGGGCCCTGGTACGACCGGCTGCCGCACTTCCGCATGGGGTTCACGCCCAGCAACGGCACCGAGATCCAGAGCGAGTACCTGCTCCCCCGCGAGCACGCGGTCGCCGCGATCGAGAGCCTGCGCGGCATCGCGGACGCGCTGGTGCCGCTGCTGCAGGTCACCGAGATCCGCACCGTGGCGGCCGACGACCTCTGGCTCAGCCCCGCCTACGAGCGTGACGTCGTGGCGTTCCACTTCACGTGGTTCCGTGAGCCCGAGGCCGTGCGGGCGGTGCTGCCGGTGCTCGAGCGCGCGCTCGAGCCGTACGACCCGCGCCCGCACTGGGGCAAGTGGTTCGCCGCCGACCGCGAGCGCATCGAGGCGGCGTACCCGCGGATCGCGCACTTCCGCGAGCTCGTCGCCCGCACCGACCCCGACGGCGTCTTCCGCAACGCCTATCTCGACCGGCTGGTGCTCTAGCCGGCGTCGGTGCTCACCCGACGGGTCACGCCAGGAGTGGCGACGGGCCGACCGAGCAGGTCGCGGGTCTGTTCCAGGGGCGACCTGACGCTCGAGACGGCTGCGTCGTCGGACACCAGGGAGCCGGCGGCCCCACCGGTCCGGGCCCGTGGCGTCACCGACCCCTGGGCACCGACCGGCCGCGGACGAGACGGTCGGCACGACGACGGAAGGACGAGCACCATCGTGGGCGAGACCCGCACCGATCAGCAGACCACGACCGACCGGCCGGGAGCGCTGGGCTGGACGACACGCGGCGACCTGGCGGCGCTGACGCGGCCCGGTGCCGGGGCACCGGTCGTCGTCGTGCACGGCGTGATGGCCGACGCCGAGGCCTGGCGGCCGGTCGCCGAGGCGATCGCGCCCGAGCGGCCGGTCCTCGTGCCGAGCCGACGCGGCCGCCGGCCCGGACCCGGCACCGGGGCGGGCTACGGGCTCGACCTCGAGGTCGAGGACCTGACGGCCTGGCTGCGCGGGATCGCCGAGCCGGCCGACGTCGTCGCGCACAGCTACGGCGGTCTCGTCGCGCTCGAGGCGGTGCGGCGCGGTGCCCCCGCACGCTCGCTGGTGCTCTACGAACCGGTCGCGCGCCCGTTCGGCGACCACGTGCTCCCCCGGCTGCGGGCGGCGCTCGCCGCGGAGGACCTCGACACCGCGGTGGAGATGATCGACGTCGACCTGTCCGGCTACTCGCGCGAGCACGTCGCACAGCTGCGGCGCACACCGGCGTGGCCGCGGCTGCGCGAGCTCGCGGTCCCGTCGGCCGAGGAGCTCGGCGCGATCGAGCGGTTCCCGCTCGACCCGGCCGGCTACCGCTCGCTCGGTGTCCCGGTCGCCCTGGTCGCGGGCGAGCTCAGCCGCCACCGCCCGCCGTACGGAGGCGCGCTGGAGCGCGTGCGCGCCGCGCTCGGCGTCGACGACGTCGCGCTCCTGCCCGGTCAGGACCACCTCGCGCACGTGACGGCGCCGGACCTGCTCGCGCGGACGCTCGCCCACGAGATCGCACGCATCGCCGTCGAGCACAGCGCCTGAGCCGTGCCGGCGGGCGGAGAGACGACTCGGGCCCGGTCTGTGTGAAGACCGGGCCCGAGTCCTTGGTGGCGGGGGCGGGATTTGAACCCGCGACCTCCGGGTTATGAGCCCGGCGAGCTACCGAACTGCTCCACCCCGCGTCGGCTCGTCCAGGTTACGTGGCCAGGACGAGAAGGGCAAATCGAGGCCCTGTGGGCCCGGCCACGGGGTGCCGGTCCGGCCGGCACCCCGTCGCGGGTCAGCCCTCGGCGCCGTCGTCGGCCGGTGCGTCGGTGCCGGCGTCGCCGGTGGTGCCGTCGCCCGTGTCGCCGGTCGTGCCGTCGCCCGTGTCGTCGCCCGTCGTCTCGCCGGAGATCTCCGCCTCCGCCGCGAGCGCCTCCTCCAGCGCGGTCTGCAGCCGCTGCTGCGCCTCGCCGTAGGCGGCCCAGTCACCGTCGGCGAGCGCCGCCTCGCTGTCGGCCAGCGCCTGCGCGGCGTCGGCCAGCGCGTCGCTCAGCCGCTGCTGGGCGTCGGCCGCCAGGTCGTCGCCGTCGCCCGTGCCCGAGCCGGGGTCGGTCGGGTCCTCCGGATCGACGTCGGCGTCGCCGGCGTCGGCACCCGAGTCGCCACCGAACACCTGGTTCAGCGCCTCGTCGAGCGTCGCCGCGTAGCCGACCGAGTCACCGAACGCGACCAGCACGCGCCGAAGCAGCGGCAGCGTCGTCGTACCGGACGACTGCACGTACACCGGCTGCACGTAGAGCACGCCGCCGCCGACCGGCAGCGTGAGCAGGTTGCCGCGCAGCACCCGGGAGTCACCCTGGGCGATGATGTTCAGCTGCTCGGCGACCTCGGCGTTGGAGTTGAAGTTGTTCTGCACCTGGCCGGGGCCCGGCACCGTGAGGTCTCGCGGCAGCTCGAGCAGCCGCAGCGTGCCGTAGTCCGGGTCGACCTCGCCCGGTGAGCTCCCGGTCTCGGAGTTGACCGCGAGGAAGCCGGTCAGCACCTCCCGCCCGCTGATGATGAAGCTCGAGCTGAGCGAGAAGGACGGCGCCTCCTGGCCTGGCATCTGCAGCGTCAGGTAGTACGGCGGCTGTGCCACGTCGGTGCTGGCCACCGGGTCGTTCGGGACCGTCCAGAAGTCACCGCCGCTGAAGAACGTCGCCGCGTCGGTCACGTGGTAGCGGGTCAGCAGCTCGCGCTGCACCTTGAACATGTCCTCGGGGTAGCGCAGGTGACCCATGAGGTCGCCCGTGATCTCCGAGATCGGCGCGAGCGTCGACGGGAACACGTTCTGCCACGTCTGCAGCACCGGGTCCTCGGGGTCCCACGCGTACAGCGTGACCTCGCCGGTGTAGGCGTTGACGACCGCCTTCACCGAGTTCCGGATGTAGTTGATCGTGTCCGGGATCGCGAACTCCGACGCGCGGGCGTCGGTGAACGTGTCGGTCGTCGCCGACGCGAACGTCTGGTGCTCCGCGTACGGGTAGTGGTCGCTGGTCGTGTAGGCGTCGACGACCCACACGACCTCGCGGACGCCGTCGCCGTCGGTGTCGACGACGGCCGGGTAGGCCTTGCTCTCCAGCGTCAGGTACGGCGCCACCCGGGCGACGCGCTCGAGCGGGTCGCGGTGGAACAGGATCTGCGACTCCGAGGTCACGCGGTCGGAGAACAGGATCTGCTCGCTGCCGAACCGGGCCGCGAACAGCAGCTGGTTCCACAGGTTGCCGACCGACGGGCCGCCGTCACCGGAGTAGGTGTAGTTCTGCTGGCCGTTCGGGGCGTCGTCGTCGGGGTAGTCGAGCTCCCACGGCGTCGTGCCCTCGGGTGCCCCGACGATCGAGTAGTCGGGTGCGTTGGGGCCGAAGTAGATGCGCGGCTCGTACTCGCCGAGCACGCCCGTCGTCGGGATGCCCGACTGGAAGAACGTCGGGCGGCCGTCGGGGTTGACCGTGTTGCCGTAGGCGGCGACCACGCCGTACCCGTGGGTGTAGACCGTGTGATCGTTGACCCAGTTGGACTCGACCTGCGCCATGTTGAGCTCGCGCACCGCGATCACGGTGTCCTGGAGCTCGCCGTCGATCTCGTACCGGTCGACCGACAGCTGGTCGGTGAAGGTGTAGTACGGCCGGTTCTGCTGCAGCTGCCGGAACGTCGGCGACACGATCGAGGGGTCGAGCAGGCGGATCGACGCCGTCGACTCGGCGTCCTCGCGCAGCTGCCCCGCCTCGGCATCGGTACGCGCCTCGTACGGCTCGGTCTCGATGCCGTCGAGCCCGTACGCGACCCGGGTGGCGTCGATGTTGTGCTGCAGGTACTCCGCCTCGAGCGCCTGCGCGTTCGGGTTGACCTGCACCGCCTGCACGACGGCCGGGTAGACGCCGGCCGCCAGGATGCCGGAGACGACCATGAGCGAGACGCCGATCGCCGGCAGCCGCCAGGTGCCCCGCGCGCCGGCGTAGAAGAACAGCACCGCCACCAGCACGCCGATGACCGCGAGGATCGCCCGAGCGGGCAGCACGGCGTTGACGTCGGTGTAGAACGCGCCGTCCCAGCGGTCACCGCTGGTCGAGAGCATCGAGTACCGGTCCAGCCAGTAGTTCGCGGCGATGAACAGCACGAAGATGCCGGCGAGCACCGCGACGTGGACGCGCGCGGCGCGGCTGATGCGCTGGCCCGGCCCGGCGATCTGCAGGCCGCCGTAGAGGTAGTGGGTGAACACCGCGACGGCCGCCGAGAAGAACGTGACCGTCATGAGGAACGACAGCACGAACCGCAGGAACGGCAGCGTGAACACGTAGAACGACACGTCGATGCCGTGGATCGGGTCCGCCTGCCCGAACGTCTCGCCGTTGAGCGCCATCAGCATCGTCTGCCACTGCGTGCTCGCGGCCGAGCCGGCGAAGAACCCCGCGACCAGCGGACCGGCCACGAAGACCACGCGCCGCAGCGGCTCGAACGCCTCGCGGTACCGGTCGAGATCCTGCTGCTGCGGCGTCGTCGGCACGTACATCGGCCGGTGGCGGTAGGCGAGACGCAGGTTCAGCCAGATCGCACCCGCCATCACGGCGCCGCCGAGGAGGAACAGCGCGCCCCGGCTGAGCCACTCGGTGCGCAGCACGTCGCTGTAGCCGACCTGCGAGTACCACAGCCACTCGGTCCAGAAGCGGGAGAACACGAAGAACGCGATCACCACGCCGGCGACGACGAACAGGGTGGGCATGAGGGCGCCACGGCGGCCGCCGGCAGCCGGGCGTCGTTCTGCGGATATGGGGATCACCTCTTGATCGGGGGCGCCGTGAGCGGCGCGGGACGTCGGGGCAGCACCCTGTGCGTGCTCACCTGGAGCAACGCAGGAACCGCCCCGGAAGTTTCCCACACGCCGCCGCGGCTGCCACGATGGCAGCGTGGACGCCGAGACCGACAGCACCGACCCGGGCCGCGCGGGCGCCCTGCGCCTGGCCGTGATCGACCTCGAGCAGCACGTGGCGCGGGGCGGCTGGGACGCCCCGGTGGCCGTGTTCGCGCTCGTGCGCACCAACGACGCCGTCGAGCGGAGCCCGGAGCTGGCCGACCAGCTGCCGTCGGACGCGCTCGCGCTCGCGCGCGACAACCCGCACCACCTCACCTCGATCGAGCAGGACGGGCTGCCGAGCGCCGACGACCTCGAGCAGCTGCTCGCCCAGCTCGCCTGGCCCGAGACGGTCGACGGCGCCGCGGTCGTCGTCGAGCGGATCGTCGTGCCGCCCGAGGCGGCCGCCGAGGCCGACGCCATGACGGTCGAGCAGCTCATGGAGCACCCGCAGCGGCAGGACGTCCGGATCGCCGTCGGGGTGCTGCGCACGGGCGAGTCGTGGTGCGCGCTGCGCACCCGCGCCCACGACAGCGACGACGCCGTGGGCGGCTCCCCCGACGCCGTCCCGGGTCTCGTCGAGGCGCTGCGGGCGACCTTCGCACCCTGACCGCGACGGCGTCGGCGGACGACGTCGCCACCCGGGGCGGCGCGCGGCGACCTAGGCTCGACGCATGGACGCCGTGTCGCTGGGGAGCCTCGCCGCACTGGAGCGCGAAGGGTGGGACGCGCTGTGCCGGTCCGAGGGCGACGTCTTCTACGGCCGCCTGATGACGCCGGACGCGCTCATGATCCTCGTCGACGGCAGCGTGCTCGACCGCGACGCGGTCGCGGCCTCGCTCGCCCAGGCGCCGCCGTGGTCGCGCTACGAGCTGACGGACGAACGACTCGTCCCGGTCGCCGCCGACGCCGCCGCCCTCGTCTACCGTGCCCGCGCCGAGCGCGACGGCGAGCAACCGTTCACCGCGCTGATGACGAGCGTGTACAGGGTCCTCGACGGCGAGCCCAGGCTCGTGCTCTACCAGCAGACGCCTGCCTGACCGGCTGCGAGATCCCACCTCGCCTGAGGGCAGACGTGGGTTGAGACCTCGGGCGGGGCAGACGCGGGTTGAGACCTCGGGCGGGGCAGACGTGGGTTGAAACCTGTCCGCAGCCAGGTTTCAACCTGCTTTCGCCCCCTGTCCGGGTTTCAACCCACTTTCGCCCTTGTCGGGTCTCAACCCACGTTCGCCCCTGTCCGGGTCTCGACCCATCTCGACCCCGTCGGGTGTCGCTCGCGTCCGTCTCGGCCGAGGGCGGGAGGGGTGCGACCTCAGCAGGTGGGGAGGTCGGCGGTGTCGCCGGCGCCGATCGCCTCGACGGCGGCGCGGGCCTCGGCGAGCGTCGACACCGCGACGACCCGCAGCCCTGCCGGGACGTGGCCGACGACCTCGCCGCAGTTGGCGAGCGGGGCGAGGAAGTACTCGGCGTCGGCGGCCCGGGCGCCGGCCATCTTCTGCTGGATGCCGCCGATCGCACCGACGAGGCCGCCGAGGCTCACGGTGCCGGTGCCGGCGACGTTGTGGCCGCCGGTCATCTCCCCCGGGGTCAGCATGTCGATGATCCCGAGCGCGAACATCGTGCCGGCGCTGGGCCCGCCGACGTTCTCGATCTGGATCCGGACGTCGACCGGGTAGTCGAACTCGCCGTCGAGGAACACGCCCAGCACGCTGCCGCCGCGGCCGTCGTCACCGGTGACGACGGGCAGCGCCACCCGCTCCCCGTCGCGGTCGACGACGAGGTCGACGGTGCTGCCCGGCGGTGTCGCGGCGAGCACGTCCGCGAGGTCGGCGAAGGTGACGACCTCGACCTCCTCGTCGCCGGCGACGATCCCGACGATGCGGTCGCCGTCCTGCGCGACGCCGTCGGCGCCCGAGCCCTGCTGGGTGCCGACCACGGTCAGCTCGGCGGGCACGTCGTAGCCCAGCTCGGTCAGTGCGGCGACCGTCGCGTTCTGCTGCGAGGAGATCATCTGCTGCGCCGAGGTCTGGTCGATCTCGTCCTGGCTCTGGCCCGGGTCGAAGAACAGCTCGACCGGCGCGACCGTCGTCGTCGGCGACAGCCAGCCGCGGATGACGCCGCCCGAGTCGACCGGGTAGCCCGGCCCTCCGGCGGTCGTGACCGTCGTCAGCTGCAGCGCGCCCGAGGTCTCGTACGTCTCGGTGCCCTCGATGTGGATGAGCTCGACGCCGTCGACGTCGCCGAGCGTGTCGATCACCGGGCCCGGCGCCTGCACCGCGTAGGGCACCGGCAGCAGCATCGTCACGAGCATGAGCGAGAACGTCGCGAGCGCCGCGACCGCCATCGTGACGAGACGGGGCGAGACCCCACGGTCGGCGAGACGCGCACGGAGGGTGGGGGTCGCCATGGTGCCCATTCTCACCCGACGGCGGGCGCGTCGCGGCACACGTGTGCGCCCTGAGCGAACCGGCGGCCTCCGCGCGTGCTCACGCGGCCGCGCTCCGCGTACCGTGAAGCGATGGACCCCGACCGCGACGAGTGGCGCCGGATGCTCGAGTCCCTGCTGGGCCCCGAGGCAGCCGAGGAGGCGATGCGCGCGCTGGAGGCCAGCGGCGCCGATCCAGCCGAGTGGGCGAAGGCCTCCGGGCTGGCGGCCAACCCGCAGGCGCTCGCCGCAGCGATCTCGCAGATGCAGCGCATCCTCAGCTCCGACGACGGCGGCGAGTCCGACTGGCGGTTCGCCCACGACGTCGCGCGCCAGGTCGCGCACGCGGGCGGCGACCCGAGCGTCTCGGCCGCCGAGGCCGCCAAGGTCCGCTCGGTGCTGACCGTCGCCGACCTCTGGCTGGACGCCGCGACCGACCTGCCGCCCTCGGGCGGTCCCCAGATCGCGGCGTCGCGGGCCGAGTGGGTCGAGCGGACGCTGCCGACGTGGCGCGACGTCGCCGACCCGATCGGGGTCTCGGTCGCCGATGCGCTGTCCTCCGTCCTCGCCGAGCAGCTCGGCCCCGGTGGTGGGCTGCCCGAGGAGCTCGGCCCGGCCGTGCCCGGCATGGAGCTCGGGCGTCTCGTCACGCGCCTCGGTCGGCTCGGGTTCGCGATGCAGGTCGGCCAGGCAGCGGGCACGCTCTCGAAGGAGGTGTTCGGCGGCACCGACACCGGGCTGCCGCTGCTGCGCGAGCCGGGTCTGCTGCTGGTGCCGGCGAACATCGAGGAGTTCGCGGAGGGTCTCGACGTCGAGGTCGACGAGGTCTGGCACGTGCTCGCGGTGCGCGAGGCGGCCCACGCGCGGCTGTTCGCGCACGTGCCGTGGCTGCGCGCGCACCTGCTCGGTGCCGTCGACGCCTACGCGCGCGGCATCGAGATCGACGCCGAGCAGATGGAGGAGGCGGTCCGGTCGATCGACCCGACCGACGTCGACCAGCTGCGCGGAGCGCTGAGCGAGGGCATCTTCGCCCCGCAGCGCACCCCCGAGCAGGAGCGCGCGCTGGTCCGCCTGGAGACCGCGCTCGCGCTCGTCGAGGGCTGGGTCGAGGAGGTGACGGCTGCCGCCGTCGCGCCGCACCTGCCGCACGCGGTGCCGCTGCGCGAGATGCTGCGCCGCCGACGCGCTGCCGGCGGCCCCGCCGAGGACACGTTCAAGCAGCTGGTCGGACTCGAGCTGCGACCGCGCCGGGCACGCGACGCAGCGCGGCTGTGGTCGATCGTCGCGCGCGAGCGCGGCATCAGCGGCCGTGACGAGCTGTGGTCCCAGCTCGACCTCTTCCCCACCGCCGAGGACCTCGACGCACCGGAGCTCTTCCTCGACCGGCGCGCGAGCTCGGACGAGATCGACGCCGACCTCGACGCCGCTCTCGAGGCGATCCTCGGCGGCGTCGACGACGACGAGGCGCCCAAGGAGAACCCCGCCGAGTAGCGGGGCAGGGCGGCGCGCCGTCGCGGCTGCTCAGAACAGCGCGGGGTCCTCCCCCACGCCGTCCAGGTCGTCGCCGTCGTCCACGTCGTCGCCGTCGGCGTCGGTCCCGTCGGCCCCGTCGGCCCCCTCGCCCTCGGCGTCGCGGTGCGCGACGCCGTGCAGGAAGCCCCGGGCGCGCTCGGTGCGCGGGTAGGCCTCGACGATCGCCCAGAACTCCGGGCCGTGCCCGGAGACCACGAGGTGCGCGAGCTCGTGCAGCACCACGTAGTCGACGACCCAGTCCGGCATGCCCTGCAGGCGGTGCGAGAGCCGGATCGTCCCGGTGGTCGGGGTGCACGAGCCCCAGCGCCGGCCCTGGTTCGTGACCCAGCGGATCGACCGCGGTCGCACACCGGGCGGCAGATAGGCGGCGGCGAGCCGCTCCGCGCGCGCGGCCAGGTCCTCGTCGGACGGACGACGTCGCCCCTCCTTCGCGAGCACACGCCGCGTCATCTCCGCGACCCAGCGCTCCTCCTCCGCACGCGTGAAGCGCGCGGGGATCGCCACGACCAGACGGCCGTTCTCGCGGAACGCCGACACGGTGCGCCGGCGGCGCGCGCTGCGCCTCACCTCGACGTCGACACCTGACCCGGCGGGGTCGCGGGACGGCGGAGAGGTCGGCACCGAAGGAGTATCGCAGCGACCACCGACGGCGTCGCGCACCGGGTTGTCCACAACCAGACGGACCCGCGCGCCACGGCGGCCGCCCGCGTGCCACGCTGCGTCGATGGCACAACGTCGCTACCTGCGGCCGGGTGCGCAGGTGTTCTGGCGGCGGCCCGGCGAGTCGCAGATCGGTGTCGACCCGCGCTGCGCCGTCGTCGTCGACGGCCTCGACCCGGTCGAGCAAGGGCTGCTGGAGCAGCTGCCGCGACTGGGCGGCGAGCCCGACCTCGACGTCTACGCGCGCGAGCTGGGCGTCGGCCGCGCCCCGGTGCGCCGGCTGCTCGACCGGCTCGCGGGGACCGGCCTGCTGGTGACGCAGCCGCCGCTCCTCGACGGCCCCGACGACCGCTACTGGCACCTGGCCGAGGTCGCCGGTCACCCGCGACCGCTGCGCCGGGGCGAGGCCTGCGTGCTCGTGCGCGGCCTCGACCTGCTCGGGCTGCGGGTCGCGCGCATCCTCGCGCAGGCGGGGGTCGGCCGACTGCTGCTCGAGGACGACGCGGTGGTGGGCCTCGACGACCTCGCCCCCGACGGCTACCGCGGCAGCGACCTCGGACACCCGCGGCGGCAGCAGGCGTTCCGGCTGCTGCGCGCCGGGTCACCGATGACGGCGCTCACCGCGCCCGCCGGTACCCGGCCGGACCTGGTCGTGCTCGTCGCGCACGGCGCGGTCGACCCGGTGGTCGTGCGGCCGCTGGTGCGCGACGACCTGCCGCACCTGCCGGTGCTCGTGCGCGAGCTCGACGTCGTCGTCGGCCCCCTCGTGCGGCCCGGGCAGGGACCGTGCCTGCGATGCCTCGACCTGCACCGCACCGACGACGACCCTCGCTGGCCCGCGGTCGCCACGCAGCTGACCGGCAGCCCGCCGACCGGCGTGGAGACCTCGCTCGGCTGGCTCGCGGCCGCAGTGGCGGCGCACCAGGCGCTCGCCGTCGTCGACGGCCGCGGCGTGCTCCTCGCGTCGGCGTCCCTCGAGGTGAGCGCGACGTACCCGCTGCCGCGCTACCGCGAGTGGGCGGTGCACCCGGCGTGCGGGTGCGGTGGGGTCGACCCCACCGAGACGGCCGCCGAGGCCGTGCGGCCCGAGACCGAGGAGAGTCCGAGCAGCACGACGGCCGGGATCGATGGTCGATCCCGGCCGTCGTGACGAGCTGGTGGTGGTGGAGGGTCTGCGTCCGAGGGTCACGCCGCGTTCCAGCGCGCGGCCTCGTCCTTGCGCGGCCGGCCCCGGCCCCGCTTGCGCGGGACGACGCGGCCGTCGATGAAGACCTCGCCGCCCCAGACGCCCCAGGGCTCACCGCGCTCGAGCGCACCGGCGAGGCACGGCGCCTTGAGCGGGCAGTCGACGCAGAGCGCCTTGGCCCGCTCGACGTCGTCGCCGCGCTCGGCGAACCAGAGGTCGAGGTGGTCGGGGTGCTGGCAGGGCAGCGACAGGTCGGGCTCGGCGGTCGCGGACGGCGACGGCCAGCTCGTCGCGGACCCGGAGGTGGAGTCGAGAAGTGAGGTGTACTGCACGGGGTGCTCCTGAGGCACTCGTTCGGTCAGCCGGTCAGGCCGGCGGGAGGGCCGGTCCTCGTCGTGGACGGGGACGGGTCGTCAGCCGCGGGCTCGGGTGGCTCCGCGGCTGAGCGCTGAGGTGCGCGTCAGGAAGCGGAGCCGGGGGTGGCGCTGCGGGCGATGCCGCGGGCGCCTCCGGTGGGCAGCGGTCCGCTGCCCCAGGGTCGGGTCCCATCGGAGATGGAGACGCCGGCACCGAAGACGTCCAGGCCACAGGCCACGAAGTCCTTCATCACAGCGATTCCACCTCCTTCAACCTCGGGGACCCTTGTGCTGGCTAGGCCAGGTCCGACTCACAGAACGGGAGAGACGTTACACCTCGCCTCCGAGGCCGCCAAGGAATTATTCGAACTTTCTTCAGGAAGTTTCTGCGGCCCGCTCCGAGGGCCTCCTGCCGGCATCGTTGTCCGGATCCCGCCGGCCGCTCCCCGAGCTCTCGACCCCTCGGCACCGGGGTCCGGTCGGCGGGTCGTCGCGCGGACCTCGCCCGCCCGGTGCGCGGCTGTCCGGATCAGTCCAGCGTGGGCTCCTCGCCGCGGACGACGGCGAGGATCTGGGCACCGTAGGCCTGCAGCTTCGTCGGGCCGACGCCGCGCAGGATCGCGAGCTGACGCAGCTCGCGCGGCTGCGCGGCGGCGATCGCGAGCAGGGTCGAGTCGTGCAGGACGGCGAAGGCCGGCTTGTCGATGCGGTCGGCGACCTGCGCGCGCCAGGTCCGCAGCCGCTCCAGCAGCGCGTCGTCGACGTCGTCGGGGGTGGTCGGTGCGGTCGTGGTGCGCGGGCCGCGCGCGACGCGGCGGCCGCCGCTGCCCTCCTCCGGCCAGATGCCCTCGAGGAACCGCGAGCGCCGCCGGCTGCCGCGGCCTCCCGCGGCGCGCGAGCGCGCGAACGACAGCGTCAGGTGCGTGCGGGCGCGCGTGATGCCGACATAGAGCAGCCGGCGCTCCTCGGCGACGGCGTCGGCACCCTCGGCGAGCGAGATCGGCAGCAGCCCCTCGCTGACGCCGATGAGGAACACCGCGTCCCACTCCAGCCCCTTCGCGGCGTGCAGGGAGGCGAGCGTGACGCCGTCGACCGCGGGTGCGTGCTGGGCGGCTGCCCGCTCGAGCAGCTCCTCGACGAACGCGGTCATGTCGGCACCGCGCGTCTCGTGGAGCGAGTCCGCGAGCTGCACCAGCGCGTTGAGGGACTCCCAGCGCTCCCTGACCGCGCCGCGCGCGGCGGGCGGCTCGGGCTGCCAGCCCGCGCCCTCGAGCAGCACGCGCACGTGCTCGGGCATCGTGCCCTCGACCTGCGCGCGTGCACCGCCGCGCAGCAGCACGATCGCGTCGCGCACCTCGGGCCGGGAGAAGAACCGCTCACCGCCGCGCACGAGGTACCCGATGCCGGCCTCGCCGAGCGCCTGCTCCACGACCTGCGACTGCGCGTTGGTGCGGTAGAGCACCGCGATCTGAGACGCCGGCACGCCCGAGCGCCGCAGCGCGGCGATCCTCGTGGCGACGCCGCGCGCCTCGGCCTCGTCGTCGTCGTAGACGTCGAACGTCACCGGCGGCCCGGACGGGCGGCCCGCGACCAGCTCGACCGCGGCGCTCGACCGCGCCCTCCCCGCACGGGCGAGCACGTCGTTGGCGAGCCGGACCACCTGGGGCGTGCTGCGGTAGTCCCGGACGAGCCGCACGACCGCGGCGTCGGGGTAGCGCCGCCGGAACTCGGTGAGGTAGCGCGGGGTGGCGCCGGTGAACGAGTAGATCGTCTGCGACACGTCGCCGACGACGCAGATCTCCTGACGGTCGCCGAGCCACAGCTCCAGCAGCCGCTGCTGCAGCGGCGAGGTGTCCTGGTACTCGTCGATGACGAAGTGCCGGTACTGGCCGCGCACCTGCGCGGCGATGTCCTCGCGCTCGGAGAGGATGCCGACGGTCAGCAGCAGCACGTCCTCGAAGTCGATGACGCCGCGCTCGGACTTGGCGTCCTCGTAGACCGACAGCAGCCGCGAGATCGTGGTGAGGTCGTGGCCGGCGACGCCCTCGCGCCCGGCGGCGGTCGCGGCGCGGACGTAGTCGTCGGGCGTGACGAGGCTGACCTTGGCCCACTCGATCTCGCCGGCGAGGTCGCGGATCGCGAGCCGGTCGCTGGCGAGGCCGAGCCGGCCCGCCGCCTCGCCGACCAGACCGGCCTTGTGCTCGACGATCCGCGGCACCTGGCCGCCGACCGCCTTGGGCCAGAAGTAGGACAGCTGCCGCAGCGCCGCGGCGTGGAAGGTACGGGCCTGCACGCCACCGACGCCCAGGTCGCGGAGCCGTGAGCGCATCTCCCCCGCCGCGCGCGCCGTGAAGGTCACCGCGAGCACGCGCTGCGGGTCGTAGCGGCCGCTGAGCACGCCGTGGGCGATCCGGTAGGTGATCGCCCGCGTCTTGCCGGTGCCTGCGCCTGCGAGGACGCACAGCGGCCCGGTGAGCGTGGTGGCCACCTCACGCTGGTCGGGGTCGAGGCGGTCGAGGAGCTCCTCGACGGTCGGCGGCGCCGTCGCGGCGGCCCCGCGTGCGGTGCTCGGCGCTGGCGTGGACATCGTCAGCGATTCTCGCAGGCTCCGCCGACACCCGGCGCGCCCCGGGCACCGCTGGGGAACACCCGCACGACCACCGCGGTTGCACACCGACGAACCGTCCGCAGACCAGGAGGACCGATGACGAGCACCGCACCCGAGCCCGGCACGATCACGATGTACTCGACGACGTGGTGCGGCTACTGCCAGCGCCTCAAGGCGCAGCTCGGCTCGGCCGGCATCGACTACACCGAGATCAACATCGAGGAGCACCCCGACGCCGCCGCGTTCGTCGAGTCGGTCAACGACGGCAACCGCACGGTGCCGACCGTGGTGTTCCCCGACGGCTCCGCCGCGACGAACCCCTCGCTCAAGGAGGTCCAGGCCCGCCTCGCGGGCTGAGACCGATCGGTCGCCGCCGCGCCACGGTCACCGCGGCGCGGGCGGCCCGTGCGGCGGCAGCCCGTGCGATCAGGCCGGGTCAGGCCGACACCCACGGCTGCAGCGGCCAGTCCCGGCCGTACCACTCCGCGATGAGGTGGTGGGCGATCGACGTCGGTCGGGGCAGCCGGATCGCGCCGTCGGCGAGCAGCCGTGTGAGCTCCTCGCGCGTGACGAACATCGCCTCGGTGACCTCGACGCCGTCCGGGCGGGGCTCGGTCGTCAGCGCGCGGCCCCGGAAGCCGAGCATGAGCGAGGCCGGGAACGGCCAGGGCTGCGACCCCTGGTAGGTGACCTCGCCGACCTCGATGCCGGTCTCCTCGGCGACCTCGCGGCGCACGGCCGCCTCGAGCGACTCCCCCGGCTCGACGAACCCGGCCGGCACCGAGAACTGCCCCTCGGGCCACGCGACGCCGTGACCGAGCAGCAGCCGGTCGTCGTCGTCGACGACCGCCATGATGACCGCGGGGTCGGTGCGCGGGTAGAGCGCGGTGCCGTCCGCGACGCAGTGCCGCTCCCAGCCCGCCAGCCCGATCGTGGTCGGGGCACCGCACCGCGAGCAGAAACGGTGGCTCGCGTGCCAGCCCGCGAGCGCGAGAGCCGCGGCCGACAGGCCCGCGTCGCGCGGCGTCAGCTGCCACCCGACGTCGCGGACGCTGATGCCCGACGGCGGGCCCTGCGGGTCGTCGAGCGCGCGACCGCGGTCACCGGTCTCCTCGTGACCGCCGCCCAGGTCGGCGACGTAGCTCCAGCCCTCGGCGTCGCGGCCGAGGTAGACCGCCTCGGCGCCGGGCGCGACGGCGTCGTCGAACGCGATGCCGCGCTCGTCGCCCTCGACCCGGCCGCGGCGCACCCGTAGCACCCGCAGCCGCGGGTCGGCGACGATCGTCTCGATCCCCTGCTCGCGCCGGCGGGCGTCGCGCTCGACGGTGGCCCTGCTCAGCGGCAGCGCGTCGGAGTCCACGCCCACCAACCTAGCCACCAGGGAGCCCGGACGGTGCGCACGACCTGGTTGCGCGATCCCCGGCGCGTCCCGCCCTCGGCTGCCGCACCCGGCGACGTAGGTTGTGGTCGTGCCCGAGCAACCGCGCACCGCGCTCGCCCTCGCCGCCCTGGCCACCGTCGCCAAGCCGGGGCTGGACGTGGTGGCCACCCAGCCGCCGCGCGAGCCGGGCGCCGACTACGACGTCGTCGGCATCGTCGACGGCGACGGCCGGCGCTGGATCGTCCGCTCGCCGCGCCACGACGTCGCCGGCGCCGCGATGGAGGGCGAGGTGGCGCTGCTCGAGCAGCTCGCCGACGCTGTCGACGACGGGCTGCTGCCGTTTGACGTGCCCCGGCCCGCGGGGTTCGCGCCGCTGCCCGAGGGCGGGCGCGCGATGCTCTACCCCGAGCTGGTCGGGCGGCCGCTCGACCTGGCGGCGCTGACGCCCGGCTCCGCGCTGCTGCGTGCGCTGGCGCGCGCGATCGCCGCGGTGCACGAGCTGCCGGGCGCCGTCGTGCGCACCGCGGGGCTGCCCGACTACGACGCCGAGGGCTACCGGCAGCGGCGCCTCGCCGAGGTCGACCAGGCCGCCCGCACCGGCCACCTCCCCCAGCGGCTGCTGCGCCGCTGGGAGCACGCGCTCGAGGACGTCTCGCTGTGGCGGTTCGCGGCGACGCCGGTGCACGGGGACCTGGCCGCCGAGCACGTCGTCGTCGACGGCGACGCGGTCGTCGGCATCGTCGACTGGTCCGAGGCGCGGGTCGCCGACCCCGCCGACGACCTCGCCTGGCTGCTCGCCGCCACCACGCCCGAGGCCGCCGACGCGCTCATGGCGCACTACGCCGACGCCCGCGAGGGCGCGGTGGACGACGCGTTCGACGCCCGCGCCACGCTCGCGGGCGAGCTCGCGGTGGCACGCTGGCTGATGCACGGCGTGCGGATCCGCTCCGACGAGGTCATCGAGGACGCGATCGACATGCTGCGCGACCTCGACGACGCCGTGGCCGACGCCTCCCCGATCGGGCACGTCGAGCCGGTGGTCGACCCGCTGCCGCCGCGGCTGGAGCCCGAGCGGCCGCCGGTCGTGGCACCGTCCGGCCCGCGGCGCGACGGCGAGCCCCGCGAGGACCACGACGGCCGCGACGAGCCGCGGGGGCCGCGCGACGGCCGGCCCGACGACAGCCCGACGACCGAGCTGCCCATCGGCGACTGACCGGGCTCGACTGACCGGGCTCAGCCGCGCGCGGCGGGCCGCACCAGCTCGGCGAGCAGCTCCTCGACCTGCGCGGGGTCGACGTCCTCGGCCTCGATCGTCACGTCGTCCGCGACGTGGTGGAAGGAGGCACGCACGTTCTCCAGCGGCACGCCCGCGTACCGGGCCCACGCGAGCCGGTACAGCACGAGCTGCAGCCGGCGGGTGCGCAGGTCGTCGAGGTCGGTGGGCGGCGGACCCGTCTTCCAGTCGACGACGTGGAACCGGTCGGGGCCGTCGGCGAACACCGCGTCGATGCGGCACCGGATCGTCAGGCCCGCCACCGGGGTGTCGAGGTCGGCCTCGACCCGCACCGGCACCCGGTGCGCCCACGACGAGGCGAGGAACGCGTCGACGAGCGCCTCGAGCTCGGCCTCGCCACCCACCTCGGCGTCCTCGGCGCCGGGCAGCTCGTCGGCGTCGAGCAGCGCCTGCGCGCCGAAGTGCCGCTCGACCCACGCGTGGAACCGCGTGCCCCGGCGGGCCTCGACGCTCGGGCGTCGCGGCACCGGCCGCCGCCGGTCCCGCAGGAAGCGCTCCCGGTCGGAGCCGAGGGCGACGACGGCGGAGGCCGACAGGTGCACCGGCACCGGTGCGTCGACCGCGAGCGCGGCGTCGCGCTCGGCGAGCAGCAGCTCGGCGTCGCGCCACCAGCGACGGGTGAGGTCGTCGTCGGCCGGCGGCGTCTCGGCGAGCCGGGAGAGCCGCTCCGCCGACATCGCGGGCTCGGCCGGCCACGGCGCGGCCGCGACCTCCTCGAGCATCGGGTTGGTGTCGTGCGCGCTCGCCTCGGGCCACTCGGCCCCTGCGGGCACCGTCGCGGTGCCGTCGCGGAGCAGCTCGGCGAGGAACAGCGACGGCGTGGCCGGCTTCTTCGCCTCGCCTCGCCAGAAGCTGCCGGTGAGCAGCAGCTCGCGCCGGGCGCGGGTCAGCGCGACGTAGGCGAGCCGTCGCTCCTCGGCGAGCTCGCGCGCGCCCTCGCGCAGCCGGAAGTCGTCGAGCAGCCCGGCGAGCTCCTTGGCGTCGTTCGCCTGGGCGAGGTCGAGATCGGGCAGGTGCTCGCGGTCGCCGCGCAGCTGGTACGGCAGCGTGGTCGCTCCCGAGAGCCACCCGGTGCCACGGCGGCTGCCGTCCTTGGTGGGTGCCGTGGTCGGGAACGTGCCCTCGACCAGCCCCGGGACGACGACGACGTCCCACTCCAGCCCCTTCGACGCGTGCACGGTCATCAGCTGCACCGCGGCGGGGTCGGGCTCGGGGTCACCGGCGTCGAGGCCCCGCTCCTCCTCCATGGCGGCGTCGAGCCATGCCAGGAAGGCGCCGAGGCTGCTGTCCTCCGCGTCGCCGGAGAACCGCGCCGCGACGGCGGTGAGCTCGTCGAGGTTGCGGCGTGCCTCGCCCGCGGGCCCGGGCCGGGCGGCGAGCACCTCGATGTCGAGGCCGAGCACGTGCTCGGCGGTCGTGACCAGCTCGGGCAGCGACAGGTAGCCCAGACCCCGCAGGGTCCGCAGCGCGCCCGCCAGCCGGGCGAGCCGCTCGCGCGCGGCGTCGCTGAGGGTGCGGCCGCGCGGGTCGCGCCAGCCGAGCGGCGGGAGCTGGTCGATCGCCTCGACGAGGCTCGCGACCTCGGCGGCCTCCCGCACGGTGTCCTCCGCGGGCGCCGCCTCGTCGCCTCCGGTGCGGCGACGCGCCTGCGCCGCCGCCCACTCCCCCAGCGCGAGCAGGTCGGCGGCACCGAGGTTGACCGAAGGTCCGGTGAGCAGCCGCATCAGGGCGTCGCCGCGCCCCGGGTCGTGCACGACGACCAGCGCGGACCACACGTCGCCCACCTCGGGCGTCTGCAGCAGCCCCGCGAGGCCGACGACCTGCACCGGGATGCCCCGCTCGGTGAGCGCGGTGACGAGCGCCGGGAACTGCGACCGCTTGCGGCACAGCACCGCGGCGCTCGGGGGCGGGTCCTGCTCGGCACGGACGGCCGCCAGCCGGTCGGCGACGAGCGCGGCCTCCTCGGCCACGGTCTCGACGAACCGGGCGGTCACCACGCCCTCGCCGGCGCCCGCGCGCGGCCGCAGCACGGGCACGTCGCCGACCGCCTGCGCCCGCAGCGGCGCCGCGATCGTGTTCGCCGCCTCGAGCACCGCGACGTCGTTGCGCCACGCGGTGCTGAGCGTCGTCGTCGCGGCGGGCCGGCCGTCGGCGCGGCAGAACGTCGTCGGGAAGTCGAAGAGCGTGCCGGCGGCGGCGCCGCGCCAGCCGTAGATCGCCTGGTGGGGGTCGCCGACCGCGGTGACGGGGTGACCGCCTCCGAACAGCGCCGACAACAGCTCGACCTGCGCGATCGAGGTGTCCTGGTACTCGTCGAGCAGCACCACCCGGTAGCGGCCTCGCTCGCCCGCGCCGACCTCGGGCGCGGCGGCGGCGATACGGGCGGCGAGCCGCACCTCCTCGCCGAAGTCGATGAGGCCGCGCGCGTGCTTGAGCTCGACGAAGGCGCGCACGAGGTCCATGAGCTGGGCCCGGGTCCGCATCGTCGCGGCGTAGCGGGCGGCGTCGGAGCTGCGCGTCGGCCCGAGCGCCTCGATCAGCCCCGCGGTCTCCTCGAGCACGAGCTGCGCCCGCCCCGGGTCGACACCGTGCTCGTTGAGCTCGCCGTCCAGCGCCGTGATGCCGTCGACGAGCGTGCTGGGCGTGTACGCGGTGTCGATGTCGCCCGACCAGCCGTTGACGATCTCGTCGGCGAGCTGGAAGCGCCCGGCGTCGCCGACGTGGACGGCGTCGGGCGGGAACCCGAGCCGCAGCGCGTGGTCGCGCACGATCGAGCCCGCGTAGGAGTTGTAGGTCGCCACCCGCGGACGCTCGTCGCCCTCGACCTGGGCGCCCGCGGCCCGCACCTCGCGCAGCCGGTGCCGGACACGCTCCGACAGCTCGGCCGCGGCCTTGCGCGTGAACGTCAGGCCGAGCACCTCGCCCGGCTCCACGAACCTGTTGGCGAGCAGGTAGACGACGCGTGCGGCCATCGTGGCGGTCTTGCCGGAGCCGGCGCCCGCGACGACCAGCAGCGGCTCCAGCGGTGCCTCGATGACCGCCGTCTGCTCGGGTGTCGGCGGCGGCTGCCCGGTGACCTCGGCGATCCGCGCGGCGGTCCACTCGACCCGCTGCTCGGCGGTCCCGTCGCTCATCGGTCGGTCACCCGCGCCCCCTCCGGCTGGACCGGGCACGAGGTGCGCACCGGGCAGTAGCCGCACATCTGGCAGCGGCGGGCCTCGAAGCCCGCGGAGGTCAGCGTGCGCACGGTGTCGCGCACGAGGTCGGCGGGCCACGCCGGCTCGGGGTCCTGCGACAGCGGTGCCTGGGTCCGCAGCGTGGCGCCGCGGGCGCCGGTGCCCAGGTAGACGAGCGCGCCGCCTGACGGCTCGCCCTCCCCCATCGCGCCGTGCGCGACCGCCAGCTGATAGGTGCCGAGCTGGGCGTGGCGCGCGGTCTGCTCGACCGACGGCGGCGAGGCACCGGTCTTGAGGTCGACGACACGCAGCCCGGCCTCGGTGTGCTCGACGCGGTCCATCCGCCCGCGCAGCCGCGCGGTGGCGGTGCCGCTCTCGAGCGGCACCTCGACGTCGACGTCGAAGGGCGCCTCGACGTCGACCGGCTCGGGGTGCTCGGCGAGGTAGGCGGCGAGCCGGCGCAGCATGTCCTCGGCGCGGGCGCGCTGCCGCCGCGAGACCCATGCGTCGTCGAGGCCGAGCTCGTGCCAGCGGCGGTCGAGCGCGGCCTGCAGCTCCGGCAGCGTGCCGTGCGGCAGCTCGGCCGCGATCTCGTGGACGAGGTTGCCCACGTTCTGCGCCTGCGAGCTGGGCTGGCGCCCGCCCGCGGTGGTGAGCACCCAGTGCAACGGACAGCTGACCGCCTTCTCGACGGCCGACGGCGTGACCGGCACCGGCCGCGCCGGGTCGTGCGCGGGCTGCTGCGAGGTCGGCGCGAGCAGGTCGGGCCACACCCGGGGGTCGGCGTGCGGGACGCCGTTCCGCCGGAGGTGGTCGAGCACCTGCATTGCCGCGGCCGCGTGCGGCTCCGGGCCGCGCAGCGCCGCCCGGAGCTCGCCGACGAGCCCGCGCAGGTCGAGCGCCGCCGTCACGGGCGTGACACGGGGCAGCCGCGCTGCGCCGTCGGGACCGGGCGGCAGCAGCGCCTCGTAGAACGCCGACGGACGGTCGTCGGTGTCGAGCACGGCGGTGAGCACGAGCGCCCGCCGGGCACGCGAGCAGGCGGCGACGAACGAGCGCAGCTCGTCGGCGTGCACCTCGGCGCGCGCCGTGCGGAGCACCTCGGCGAGCGCGGTGTCGCTGCTGCGGTCGAGACCGACCTCGCGCGCCGTCGTGATGTCGGCGAGCTGCTGCGCGCCCAGCAGGGTGTCGCGGATGCGCAGGTCGGGCCAGGAGTCCTCCTGCACGCCGGCGACCACGACGAGGTCCCACTCCAGGCCCGCGGCGGAGGCGGCGGTGTGCACGGCGACGGTCTCGGAGTCCTCGCCGCGCGCGGCGAGGGTGTCGGCCGCGAAGTCCTGCGTCGCGAGGTGCAGCAGGAACGTGTCGGGGTCGGCGCCGGTGGTGCGCTCGGTGAACTGCTCGGCGGCGGTGAACAGGGCCACGACGGCGTCGAGATCGGCGTCGGCGCGGTCGGCCGCGGCGCCGCCGGCGAGCGCACGGTCCTGCCAGTCCCGGGCGAGCGAGGTCGCGTCCCACATCGCCCAGAGCACGAGCTCGGTGCTGCGAGGGTCCTCCGCGAGCGCCGCACGGCCGGCCGCCAGCACCCGGCGCACCGACTCGGCGGCCAGGCGCAGCCGGTCCGGCAGCGCCGGCAGCCACTGCTGCGCCCGCTCGTCGTCGTGCGCGAGGAGGCGCGGAAGCAGCTCGTCCGAGGGTGTGCCGGCGCCGTCGAGCTGCCGCAGCCACCGCCGCAGCGACCGCAGCGACACCGCGTCGAGGCCGCCGAGGGGCGACAGCAGCAGCGTGGTCGCGGCCTCGGTGGTGACGACGTCGTCGACGACCGCGCGCAGCGCGACCAGCAGCGGCCGTACCGCAGGCTCCTCGCGCAGCGGCCGGTCGGGCGTCGCCGCAGCCAGCGGGATGCCCGCGGTGCGCAGGCCGCGGCGGATCTCGCCGACCCGCGACCCCGTGCGCACGATCACCGCCATCTCCGACCACGGCACCCCGTGCCGCAGGTGCGCGACCCGCAGCTCGCGCGCGACCGCGGCGACCTCCTGCGCCCCCGAGGGCAGCAGCAGGTGCCGCACCGGGGCCACGGGCGCGGCGACGTCCTCGCCACCGGGCGCGGCGTGGCGGCGCCGGTCGTCGCCGAGCACGGGCAGGTCGGCCGTGAGGGTGCGGACCGCCTCGCGCAGCGCGGGCCCGTGGCGGTGGCTGGTCCCGAGCACCGTGACCGCGGCGCCGAGCGCGCCGTCGACGCTGCCGAGCGGCCGGGTGGCGGCGTCGAGCAGGGCCGGCTGGCCGCCGCGGAAGGACTGCACGCCGCGGTCGGGGTCGCCGAGCAGCGCCACCCTCGCACCGTCGTCGGCGAGCGCGGCGAGCAGCCGGGCCGTGGCGAGCGTGGCGTCCTGGTAGTCGTCGTGCAGCACCAGCGACCAGCGCGGACGCGTCTCCTCGGAGACCACCCGGTGCCAGGTCCGGAGCGCGACGACCGCCTGGTCGACGATCGTCGCGGCGTCGTAGCGGGCGCCCCGGTCCGGGGTGAGCTCACCGAGCGCCATGACGTCGCCGTACTCGGTGAGGAGCCGGCCCGCGGCGCACCACTCGGGGCGGTCGTGCCGCTCGCCGAGGGCCTCGAGGTCGGCGCCGTCGAGCCCTGCCTCGGCCGCGCGCATGAGCAGGTCGCGCAGCTCGTCGCGGAACGCGGGCAGCCGCAGCGTCTCGGAGGTGATCCGGTCGGGCCAGCGGATCGGGACGCCCTCGCCGCCCATGTGGCCGGCGATGAGGTCCGCGAGCACGGTGTCCTGCTCGGGCCCGGACACCAGCGTGGGGGCGGGCTCGCCGAGGTGGCTGGCGCGCAGCCGCAGGATCGCGTACGCCAGCGAGGCGGGCGTGCGCACGAGCACGCTGCCGGTGGTGCGCTGCAGCCGGCGGGCGAGCACGTCGCGCAGCCGGCCGGCCTGCTGCCGGGTGGGCACGAGCAGCAGCGCCGACTCCGGCGGGTGCTGCTCGCTCCACGCGACGAACGTCTCGAGCGCCGTGGTCGTCAGCCCGGAGCCGGGCGCCCCGAGGACGACGTGGTGGCCACCGGCGAGGATCGCCTCGACGGCGGCACGCTGGTCGGCGTCGAGGGCGGCCGTGCGGTCGCTCACGTCGGCCATCTGCGTCACGCCAGCATCAGACCACAGCGCACCGACACCGCGGCACCGGCCACCCGTCCGTGTCGCCGCGGGTCACGGGAACGGCCAGGCGTTGGGGACGCAGCCCTGCACCGAGATGCTCTGCTGGACCATCACCGGGGCGACCTCTCCGGCCCCGGGGCAGTCCTCGTGCGGGTTGCCGAGCAGGTGCCCGACCTCGTGGTTGACGAGGTACTGCCGGTAGGAGGTGAGGTCGCCGCCCGCGTCGGACCAGGCGTCGGCACCGAGCACCCAGCGGTCGGCGTTGAGCGCGGCGTGCCCGTAACGACCGCACGACCACCGCCCCTTGGTCGCCAGCGGCGCGCACATCTCGTCGACGGTCGCGGGCGTCGCGAGCACCACCCGGATGTCGGCCTCGCCGTCGGTGCGCGCGAAGGCCACCGAGCCGTCCCCGCCCCAGCCGCGCGGGTCGTTGAGCGTGCTCATGACGAACGCGGCGAACGCCCGGTCGTCGACGTCGAGACCGCGCTCGACCTCGACCCGCACCGTCATGACGACGTCCGCGCCGTCGGGCGCCTCGGCCTCGCCCGCGACGACGCGCAGCTCGCCGGAGCCGGCGTCGGGCACCCGGTGCGTGCGCACGCCGGCGAGCCGGTCCGCCTCCTGCTCGGGCGTCAGCGTCGTCGCCTCCGGAGTCGGGACCCGCGGCGTCTCGGTCGACAGCTCGACCGGGGTCGTCGGGCCGCCGTCCGTCGTCGCCGGGGCGGCGCTCGTCGGCTCGGTCCCGGGCGCCAGCGCGGCGAACACCACCGGTCCCAGGACGATCCCGAGACCGAAGGAGAGGAGGAGGACGACCGCGGCCACCACCCTCCGAGACATGTCGCCATCGTCTCAGGAGACGCGCCTACGATGGACGCCCGGGCCGGTGGTCGGCCCCTGACCGAGAAGGAGCAGGCGTGGAGATCACCATCGGCGTTCGCGACATCCCGCGCGAGCTGACTCTGGAGGTCGGTGGCGACGCGGAGCAGATCGTCGCCGACGTGACCGCGGTGCTGAAGAAGGCCGCGGAGGGTGACGGCGCGGCGATGCTCGACCTGACCGACGAGAAGGGCAACCGCACGATCGTCCCGGCGACCGCGCTGGGCTACGTGCAGATCGGCGCGGAGGAGCCGCGCCGCATCGGCTTCGGCGTCGCCTGACCTCGGGCCGCACCGCCGCGGGTGTGCCCGCGGTCGGAGGCGCATCTCTCACCACGGGTGGGTGACCGGGCCGGGTCGGCGTGGTTGCGTGGACCGCATGTCAGGGATGCTCCACGGCACGCCGGACCCGGCCCACGCCGTCCGGCTGCCGCAGCCGACGAGGCAGCGACGCGCGAGCGGCGCAGCGGCTCGGAGCGGCGCGTGAGCGGCGCGCTGGCCGGGCAGGTCGCGCTCGTGGTGGGGGCGCCAACGGCCGCATCGGGGGCGCGGTCGCCCGCGCGCTCGCCGAGCAGGGCGCGGACCTGGTGCTCGCCTCGCGGGACGCGGGCAGGCTCGTGCAGCTGACCGAGGAGCTGCGGTCCAGCGGCGCCACGGCACGTGCGATCCCGACGGACGCTGCCGACGACGACGCGATGCACCGCCTCGTCGCCGAGGCGGCCGAGGCGGGCATGACGACCGCCGTCAACAGCGCCGGTACCGCCCACCGGCCGGCACCGCTCGGCGACCTGGCCCTCGACGACGTCGACCGGGTGCTCCGCGTCACGCTGCGCGGCGTCCTGGTCGCGATGCGCGACCAGCTCGCCGCGCTGCCCGACGGCGGCAGCGTGGTCAACGTCGTGTCGACGGCGGGGCTCGCGGGCGCACCGGGGATGGGCGCCTACGCGGCAGCCAAGCACGGTGTCGTGGGGCTGACGCGCACGGCCGCGCTCGACTACGCCGACCGCGGCGTCCGGGTGAACGCCGTCGCGCCCGGCGCGATCGACAGCGGCGGCACCGCCGACCAGCCGCCGGAGGTCAAGCAGCGGATCGGCTCGTTCGCCCCGCTCGGCCGGCTCGGGACGCCCGAGGAGGTCGCCGCCGCCGTCGCGTGGCTGGCGTCCCCGGCGGCTGCGTTCACGACGGGCGCGATCCTCACGGTCGACGGCGGCAAGGGCGCGCGCGGCGCCTGAGGGCGTCGACGGCGACGAGGAGGTTCGCACATGGCCGGTCGCACGCCGCACGTCGTCGCGCAGCTGCAGCACACCCACCTGGAGAAGCTCTACGGCTACCTGCCGGGTCTGCCGGCGGCGCTGCCGCCGGTCTTCGGTCTCAGCGACGAGGAGTACGCCGAGGTCCGCGCCGGCTTCGACGCCCGGGCGCGGGAGGCCGCCCTCGAGCTGCTCGACGACGTCGACGTCGCCCGCCGGGTCGCGCGGCTGCCGTTCCGGCGCGGCTCACGCGTCCTCGCGGTCGGTGACTCGATCACCGACGACCTGCTGTCCTGGGCCCAGATGCTCCGGCACCTGCTGGCGCTCGCACGCCCCGAGGACGAGATCGAGGTCGTCAACGCGGGTCTCTCGGGGCACACGACCGCCATGGTGCTGCGTCGCTGGCCCTCGATGATCGACCCGGCCCCCGACTGGATCCTCTGCGGTCTGGGTGGCAACGACGTCACTCGCGTCGCGGGTGGCAAGCCGCAGGTGACGACCGGCGAGTCGGTCGCCAACCTGCGCGAGCTCCGGCGCATCGCGGCCGAGCGCACGGCCGCACGCCTGGTCTGGCTCACCCCCGTCCCCGTCGACGAGGACCTCGCCGCGGCCAGCCCGGCCTTCCGGTACGGCGCCAGCAGCTGGCGCAACGCCGACGTCGTCGCGCTCGCCGCCGCGGTCGGCTCGCTCGGTGAGCCCGTCGTCGACCTCGTCACCGCTGTCGGGGTCCCGCCCCGCCCCGGGCTCCAGGGCCCCGACGGCGTCCACCCCTCCGTCGCGGGCCAGCAGCGCATCCTCACCGCCGTGCTCGAGACGCTCACCGAGGAGCCGGTCGGGGGCGTCTGACCGCACCCGCCGCCTCACGGCGTCGACACCGTCGACACCGCCGGCGCCACGGTGCGGTGCGGTGCGCCTGACGGTGCGAGCCCGGCCATGGGCGTAGACTGGGCGCGACCAGGCTGCCCGGTCGCCCTCGTTGACACGGAACGGCACGCCCAATCTGCTGAGCCTCGCGCTCGGCGACGACATCCCGCGATCGGCTGCCACCACGAGGCGAACCCTGCCCCCGCGCACGGCGCGGCGGGGCCTCGCCACGACCGAAGGCACCACATGAGCGATTCCCTTGACGGCGTCGTCGCGGAGACCACCGAGGTGGAGATCCCCGACCCGCACGCCGAGTCCCCCGCCACCTTCGCCGACCTCGGCGTCTCCGAGCCGATCGTGCGCGCGCTCGCCGAGGTGGGCATCACCCACCCGTTCCCGATCCAGGCGCTGACCCTGCCGGTCGCGCTCGCCGGGCACGACATCATCGGCCAGGCCAAGACCGGCACCGGCAAGACGCTCGGCTTCGGGATCCCGCTGCTCGAGCGCGTGGTCGGCCCCGGCGAGGAGGGCTGGGACTCCCTGCCCGACGCCGGCAAGCCGCAGGCGCTCGTCGTCGCCCCCACCCGTGAGCTCGCGGTGCAGGTCGCCGGCGACCTCACGACCGCCGCGCGGCACCGCAGCGTGCGCGTCGTGCAGGTGTACGGCGGCCGCGCGTACGAGCCGCAGATCGAGGCGCTGCAGCGCGGCGTCGAGGTCGTCGTCGGCACCCCGGGCCGCATGATCGACCTCCTCAAGCAGCGTCACCTCGACCTCTCGCACGTCAAGGTGCTCGTGCTCGACGAGGCCGACGAGATGCTCGACCTCGGCTTCCTGCCCGACGTCGAGACCCTGCTGGCCTCCACCCCGGCCAGCCGCCACACGATGCTGTTCTCGGCGACCATGCCGGGCCCGGTCATCGCGATGGCGCGCCGGTACATGAGCCGGCCCACCCACATCCGCGCGCAGGACCCCGACGACTCGGGCGCGACCGTCAAGGCGGTCACCCAGTTCGTCTACCGCGCGCACGCGCTCGACAAGATCGAGATGCTCGCCCGCATCCTGCAGGCCAAGGACCGTGGCCTGACGATCGTGTTCACGCGCACCAAGCGCACGGCGGCCAAGGTCGCCGACGAGCTCACCGAGCGCGGCTTCGCCGCCGCCGCCATCCACGGCGACCTCGGCCAGGGCGCGCGCGAGCAGGCGCTGCGGGCCTTCCGCAACGGCAAGGTCGACGTGCTCGTGGCGACCGACGTCGCCGCCCGCGGCATCGACGTCGACGACGTCACCCACGTCGTCAACTACCAGTGCCCCGAGGACGAGAAGACCTACCTGCACCGGATCGGGCGCACCGCCCGCGCCGGCAACACGGGCACCGCGGTGACGTTCGTCGACTGGGACGACGTGCCGCGCTGGATGCTCATCGACTCCACGCTGGGCCTCGACCGGGGCGAGCCGGTGGAGACCTACTCCTCCTCGCCGCACCTGTACACCGACCTCGGCATCCCCGAGGGCACCAAGGGCCGGCTGCCGCGCAGCGAGCGCACCCGGTCCGGTCTCGGCGCCGAGGCGCTCGAGGACCTCGGCGAGACCGGCAAGGGCGCGGGCCAGCGCGGTCCGCGTGCCGGTGGTCGCGACGGCGACGGCCGTGACGGCGGTCGCGGCGAGCGCTCCGAGGGCGGCCGCTCGCGCCGTCGTCGCCGCGGTGGCGGCGGGGGTGGCGAGGCGTCCGCGCCGCGTGCCGAGGGCTCGCACTCGCCCGAGCAGAGCGAGGGCGCACGCCCGGACGGCGCACCCCGCCGTCGGCGTCGTCGTCGTCGCACCCGCGGCGGCGCGCCCGCCGAGGGCGCGGCGCAGCAGCAGGACTGACCGCCTGCGGAGCGACCCGATGACCGCGCCGCCCGCCCGCGCCCAGGTCCTGGCCGACCTGCTGGAGCTCGTGCTGGCGGTGCGGCCGCGCGAGCGCGCCGTCGTCGGCATCGACGGGCCGGACGGGGTCGGCAAGTCGACGCTCTCGGCCGAGCTGCGCGCCCTCGCGCCGCTCGTGTCGCAGCGCGAGCTGGTCGGGGTCGGCCTCGGCGGCTTCCACCACCCGCGTGCGCACCGCTACGCCCACGGCCGCGACGCCGAGTCGTACTACCGGCACGCGTTCGACCTCGCGACCTTCCGTCGCCGCGTCGTCGACCCGTTCCGCGCGGGCCGCGAGATCGTCACCGCGGTGCACGACGTCACGACCGACCGGCCGCTGCACCTCGACCCGGTCGAGCCGGCGGAGGACGCGGTGCTGCTGGTCGACGGCGTGTTCCTGCAGCGTGCCGAGCTGGCCGGCTGCTTCGACGCCGTGCTGCTCGCCACCGCGCCGCCGGAGGTGACCGTGCCACGCGGCAACGCGCGGTTCGGCCGCCCGCGCGAGGAGGACGACCCCGACCACCCGGCCAACGCGCGCTACGTCGGCGCGCAGCGGATCTACGCCTACGAGCTGCGGCGCGACGGGGTGCTGCCGACCTGGATCCTCGAGTGCACCGACCTCGACCGGCCGGTGCTGCTGGAGCCCGACCCGGAGCTCGGCGCGACCACGCGCGGCCTGGTGACCGGCCCCGACGCCGACGCCACCGGCTAGGGCCGCAGCACCGGCAGCCGCCCCTGCCGCTCGATCTCCTCGAGCACCTCGACGGCGGTCGTGAAGGCGCCGAGCCGGTTGGGCTTGCCGGTGCCGTGGTAGTCGCTGGACCCGGTGACGAGCAGACCGAGCTCGGCGGCGAGCGCGCGCAGCGCCTCGCGATCGTCGGGCGTGTGGTCGAGGTGGTCGGCCTCGATCCCCGCGAGCCCGGCGTCGGCGAGCTCCGCCACGACCGCCGTCGAGACGACACGTCCGCGAGCGGCCGCGCGCGGGTGCGCCATCACCGGCACGCCGCCGGCGGCGCGGACGGCGGCCACCGCGTCGGCCGTCTCGGCCGCCCAGTAGCGCACGTAGTACGGGCCGCTGGGGTGCAGCAGCGAGCGGAAGGCGGCGGCACGGTCGGCGACGTGGCCGCGCGCGACCAGCGCGTCGGCGATGTGCGGGCGCCCGATCGTGGCGCCGTCGGCGGCCTGCTCCTCGACGTCGGCCCACGTGAGCGGGAGGTCCTCAGCGATGCGCTCGACCATGCGCTGCGCCCGCGTCTCGCGCGAGTCCCGCGAGCGCTCGAGCATCGCGACGAGCGAGGGGTCCTCGGGGTCGTGCAGGTAGCTGAGCAGGTGCACGCTGATGCCGCCCGCACGGGTGGAGATCTCGGTGCCGCGCACGAGCGCGACGCCGGTCGCCGCCACGGCAGCAGCGGCCTCGCCCCATCCAGCGGTCGTGTCGTGGTCGGTGAGGGCGACGACGTCGATCCCGCTCGCCGCGGCCGCATGCATGAGCCCCGACGGGGTGTCGGTGCCGTCGCTGACGGCGGAGTGGGTGTGCAGGTCGATGCGCATCGCCTCGAAGCCTAGGGCCGTACGACCACCCGTAGACTGGCGCGCCGTGCGCGACGGCCACGACGAGACCGCGCGGCTGTACGGGCCGTGGCGGCGGCGCACGCCCGAGGACGCGGCCGCCCTGCTCACCGGCTACCCGGGCGTGTGGTGGGTCGCGGGCGGCTGGGCGATCGAGGCGTTCACCGGCGTCCCGCGCCAGCACTGCGACCTCGACCTGGGGATCCCGCGCTCCGACGTGGCGGCGCTGCGGCGGCACGTGACGGGCCGGCTCGACGTGTGGGCCGCCGACCGCGGTGCGCTGCGGCCGCTCGTCGCCCCCGACGACGCCCCGCCCCCGACGAGCGGCAACCTGTGGCTGCGGCACTCCGGTGCCGACCCGTGGGAGTACGACGTGCTGCTCACCCCGGTGGCCGACGGCGTCCTGACCTACCGGCGCGACCCGCGCGTACGACTGCCGCTGCACGCCGCGCTGTGGGAGCGCGCCGGGCTGCGCCACCTGCGGCCCGAGGTGCAGCTGCTCCACAAGGCCCCGGGCCGGCGGCCGCAGGACGAGGCCGACCTCGAGGCGTGCCTGCCGCTGCTCGACGACGACGCGCGTCGCTGGCTCCGCGACGCGCTCGACCTCGCCCACCCCGGCCATCCGTGGGTCGACCGGCTCGTGACGGCGTCCTGAGCCGACCCGTCGGCACGACGGGACGCGCAGCCGGGGACGCCCGTGCCGTCCCGGCCCCCCAGCCGCCTCAGCCGACCCGGAAGCGTGCCAGCAGCACACCGGTCGAGGAGGTCGTCGCCTCGACCAGGGCGAGGTCGGCCCTCGCCGCCTCGCCGAACAGGCGGGTCCCGCTGCCCAGCACGACGGGATGGATCTGCAGCACGTACTCGTCGACGAGCCCCGCGCGGTGCAGCGAGCGCACCAGCGCACCGCTGCCCAGCACGGTCAGCACGCCGTCCACCTCCGCGCGCAGCCTCGCCACGGTCTCGGTGGCCTCCCCGACGACCAGGGTGGAGGCCGGGTAGCCCGGCTGGGCGTCGTCGTCGCGCGACACCACGTGCTTCTGCTGGGCGAGCAGCACCTCGGTGAACGGGTTCGGCTCCGGGGTCGACGTCCAGAAGCCGAGCAGGTCGTCGTACGTCCGCCGCCCCAGCAGCAACGCCCGGGTTCGCGCCATGCTGGCGGCGGCGAACGCCATCGTGGTCTCGTCGTCGCGGCCGAGCGCCCAGCCGCCGTGGGCGAAGCCGCCACGGGTGTCCTCCTCCGGTCGGCCCGGAGCCTGCATGACGCCGTCGAGCGTGATGCTCTCGAACGCGGTGATCGTGGCCATCGACATCCTCCTGAGGGTTGCGCCGCCCCGACGGCGACGGCTCGCCCGAGGTGACGAACGAGGCCGCGGCCGACAGACACCGCCGTCCCCGCTCCTCCCGCGACGCCGCACCCGCCAGCGCCGCAGCACCAGGCGAGACGGTGGCGCCATGACCGAGCCGACCGCACCCGAGACGACGCCGTTCCCGGCGCCGGCCCACGTCGGGGACGACCGAGCAGCCGCTGACGCACAGCCGCCGCTCGACGACGACGCGCGCGGCCGGCTGCGCGACGCCCTCTCGCCGACCCGCGGGCGACCCTGGCCGGAGCGGCTCTCGGCGCGCCGCTCGGCCGGGTGCGGCAGCATGCCGCCACGGCTCCCCGTCGGGCCGGCCCGGCCCGTGCCCGCGAGGTGCTCGACGCCGTCGGTCCTCGCGCGTGCCCGTGACTGTCGCCGCCGGTCGCGCGTGGGGAGGTCTCCCCTGCCGCCACCTCCCCGCAGCCGCCCCTCACGCCTAGATTGGGCGACGGGGCTGCTCCGCAGCCGGGACGGACGACGGGCTGGAGACCGACGCGTGGCAGACGACGACTTCCTCGGGATGATCGAGACCGAGGTGCGGCGCGACCCGCACAACCTCGCGCTGCGCGAGGACTTCGTCACGCTGCTGATCGGGTCCGACCCCGATCGCGCCGCCGAGGAGCTGGCAGCGTTCGAGGAGGTCGGCGGCGACCCGGCCCGGGTGAGCCTGCTCCGGGCGCGCCTGATGGCGGCGCGCCTGCGCGGCAGCACCGCCGGTCCGCCGACCGAGCCGACCGCCGCCGACCGCACCCCCGCGGCCGCCGATCGAGCGCCCGTGGCCGAGCCGGTCCCGGTGCCCTCGGCCGCTGACGGTCGCGGCGGCGTCTGGGACGCCGAGCGCCCCGCCGTGACGCTGTCGGACGTCGCCGGGCTCGCCGAGGTCAAGCAGCACCTCGAGACGACGTTCCTCGCCCCGCTGCGCAACCCGGCGATGGCGGCCGCGTTCGGGCAGACGCCGGGCGGCTCGCTCCTCATGTACGGCCCGCCCGGCTGCGGCAAGACCTTCATCGCCAAGGCGATCGCCGGCGACCTGGGCGCCTCGTTCATCCACGTGACGATCGCCGACCTGGTCAGCAAGTGGATCGGCGACGCCGAGCGGGCGATCCAGAGCCTCTTCCGCCACGCGCGGTCCGCGGCGCCGTGCGTGATCTTCGTCGACGAGTTCGACGCCCTCGGCGGTCGGCGGACGTCGGGCGGCGGCGGCTCGCAGGCGATGCGGATGATGGTCACCCAGCTGCTCGAGGAGCTCGACGGCGTCTCGAGCGTCAACGACGGCGTGTACTTCCTCGCCGCGACCAACCGCCCGTGGGACATCGACCCGGCGCTGCGCCGCCCGGGGCGCATCGACAGGACGGTCCTCGTGCTGCCGCCCGACGCCACCGCCCGGGCGGCGATCCTCGCGACCAACCTGCGCGGGAAGCCGGCCGACGGCGTCGACGTCGCGCGCGTGGCGGAGGCCACCGACGGGTTCTCGGGGGCCGACATCGCCCACACCGCGAAGGTCGCGCTGCAGCAGGCGCTGACCGCCTCGATGGCGAGCGGGCAGGTGGAGCCGGTGACGACGGAGGCGCTGCTCGCTGCCGCGGCGGGCGTCACGCCGTCGACGACCACGTGGTTCGACGAGGTGGCACCCGTGCTCGAGTACGGGGTCGACGACGGCACGTTCGACCAGCTGCGGGCCTACCGCGTCGCGCGGGGCATGCGATGAGCGAGTCCGACGCCGTCGACGCGCTCCAGCGCGAGGTCGACCTCGCCTGGGAGCTCTACGACGTCCAGCCCACCCACCCCGAGATCGCACGGATCACGACGCGGGTGCTCGCCCGGCAGCCGGAACGCAGCGGCATCCGGATCCTGCTCGCGCGCCACCTCGAGGCGAGCGGTGACGTCGCCGGCGCGCGCGAGCAGCTCCAGGACGTCGTCGGCCGCAGGGACCGCCTCTTCGTCGACGCCGCCCGTGAGCTGCGCGACCTCGAGCACCAGCAGGAGCGGTACGCCGAGGCGGTGCACTGGGGCGTGACCGTCATGCAGGAGAGCACCGCGGACTGGTACGACCTGATCCGGCTCGGCGGCGCCGCCGCGATGGAGGGCGACCTCGGTGCGGGCTGGGACCTCCTCGACCAGGGCGTCGCCCTGTGCGCGAGCACCGAGCCCGACCTCCTGCCCGACGCGCTGGCCGCCCGGGCGATCTTCCTGCTCCAGAGCTTCGCCCCGGCCGAGCGGTTCATCCCGGCCGCCGAGGCGGCGATCCGCGCCGACGCCACGTCGCCGTTCGTCGGCGGACCGCTCGTGTGGGCCTACCTGCACGCCGGCCGCTACGACGACGCCGAGGAGCTGGCGCTCCGGCTGCTGCGCGTCGACCCGACCGACGAGGTGCCCGCCGCGGCGCTCGGTGTGCTGCGCGAGTGGCAGCGCATCGCCACCGACGCCGGCTTCACGCTGGACGACATCGCGACGTCGGGCATGGTCGAGCTGGTCTGGGGCCAGATGCGCGACGAGCTCCTCGGCGTCGGCCTCCCCGAGGCCCTCGCCGCCCTCGAACCGCTGCTGCCCGCGGACCTGCGGACGTCGCTGCGGCCACCCGCGGACCCGGAGACGGCACGCTCCAGCCCGGGCGAGGAGGACGTCGCCGCGTGGCACGACGGCCAGGCTCCCGGCACCGGCGCGCTGTGGCGGACCGAGCACGACCTGCGGTTGATGTCGGCGAGCGAGGTCGCGGCGATGGACGAGGCGATCGAGGCCGACCCGCAGGCGTGGCCCGGGTGGGAGCAGGACGACGTACGGAGCTACTACACCCAGGTGATGACCGACGACCGCGGCGGCTACGCCGTCGTCACCACCCGGGGTCTGGTGCTGCGGCGCACGGGCGAGGACGACGTGCCCCTCGCACCGACGCTCACCGACTGGTTCTGGGACCGCGTCGCCGACCTGGGCGGCCACGACCCGCGCCCGGCCGGCCGCCGCTCCTACCGCGCCGGCGTCCCCTCGGACGCTGGAGCGCCAGGTGAGACGATGACGCCATGACCGAGCCGACCGCACCCGAGACGACACCGTTCGAGCAGGACGCCGCCCCCACGTCGGAGACGACCGGGCAGCCGCTGGAGGAGCGCGGCAGCAACCGGTCCCGGCGCCCGAGCTCGAAGGCGTTCCGCGAGTTCATGGCCTCGCAGTGGGCGCCCGCGCCCGCGCCGGTCGTCGAGCGCGACGCGGTCGCCGACCACACCGAGCGCCGCCGCGCGGCGATCTCCGAGCGCTTCCCCGGCGAGCGCCTCGTCGTCCCGGCGGGCTCGCTCAAGGTGCGGTCCAACGACACCGACTACCGGTTCCGGCCGCACTCGGCGTTCGCGCACCTGACCGGGCTCGGCACCGACTACGAGCCGGACGCCGTGCTCGTGCTGCACCCCACGGTCGACGAGCGCGACGGCGAGGCGGTCCCGACCGGCCACGAGGCCGTCCTCTACGTCCGCCCGATGGCGGGCCGCGACACCGAGGAGTTCTACGGCGACGCGCGCTACGGCGAGTTCTGGGTCGGCGCCCGCCCGTCGCTCGCCGAGATCGAGGCGCGCACCGGGATCCGGTGCGTGCACCTGGACGAGATGCTCGACGCCGTCGGCAAGGACGCCGGGCAGGTCCCGATCCGGGTCGTGCCGGGTGCCGACCAGGCGACCAGCAACGCCGTCGACGCGATCCGCGGCGCGCACGAGGAGAACGGCGAGCGCGACGCCGAGCTGCTCGAGGCACTCTCGGAGCTGCGGCTCGTCAAGGACGCGTGGGAGGTCGAGCAGCTCCGCGAGGCGGTGGCCGCGTCGATCAAGGGCTTCGAGGACATCGTGCGCGCGCTGCCGCGCGCCGCGGAGCACGCGCGCGGCGAGCGCGTCATCGAGGGCGTCTTCGGCGCCCGCGCCCGCGAGGACGGCAACGGCACCGGCTACGACACGATCGCGGCCGCCGGCGACCACGCCACCACGCTGCACTGGATCCGCAACGACGGCCAGGTGCGGCACGGCGAGCTCGTGCTGGTCGACGCCGGCGTCGAGGTCGACTCGCTCTACACCGCCGACATCACCCGGACGCTGCCGGTCGACGGGACCTTCACCGAGACGCAGCGCAAGGTCTACACCGCGGTGCTCGACGCCGCGGACGCCGCGTTCGCGGCGGCGCGGCCCGGGATCCGCTTCCGCGAGGTCCACGAGGCCGCGATGGCGGTGCTCGCCGCACGTCTGGAGGAGTGGGGGCTGCTGCCGGTCGACGCCGCGACCGCGCTCACCGACGAGGGCCAGCAGCACCGGCGCTGGATGCCGCACGGCACCAGCCACCACCTCGGTCTCGACGTGCACGACTGCGCGCAGGCGCGCGCCGAGATGTACCTCGACGCCGAGCTGCGCCCGGGCATGGTGTTCACGATCGAGCCGGGCCTGTACTTCAAGTCCGACGACCTGGCGGTGCCCGAGGAGCTGCGCGGGATCGGGGTGCGGATCGAGGACGACGTGCTCGTGACCTCCGACGGCGTCGAGAACCTCTCGGCGGCCCTCCCCCGACGCCCCGAGGACGTCGAGGCGTGGATGGCGTCGCTCACGCGGGGGTGAGCGAGCAGGCGACGGACGCGCGTCGGCGCGGGCGGCTCGCCCGGCGTCCGCTGGCGCCCGCCCTCGCGGTCGGCGCCGGTGTCGCGGCGCTCTACGCGCTGTGGTCGTGGCGGCAGTGGCAGCGGTTCGAGACGCCGAGCTGGGACCTCGGCATCTTCACCCAGCTGTTCCGGGCCTACGGCGAGCTGCGCGCCCCGGTCGTGCCGATCAAGGGCCCGGGCTTCATGCTTCTCGGCGACCACTGGCACCCGTTGCTGGCGGTGCTCACGCCCGCCTGGTGGGTGCACCCCAGCGGGCTGACCCTGCTGGTCGTGCAGGCGCTGCTGGTCGGCGCCTCCGCTGCGGTCGTCACCGGCTGCGCGGCGCGCCACCTCGGCCGCTGGCCGGGGGTGGGCGTCGGCGTCGCCTACGGGCTCTCGTGGGGCCTGCAGTCGGCGGTCGCGTCGCAGTTCCACGAGGTCGCGCTCGCGCTGCCGTTCCTCGCGGCGTCGCTCGCCGCGCTGGTGCGCCGCGACCACCGCGCCGCCGCGCTGTGGTCGCTGCCGCTGCTCGGCATCAAGGAGGACCTCGGGCTGACGGTCACGATGATCGGCGTGGTGATCGCGATCCGGGGCTCCCGCCGGCTCGGGGCGCTGCTCGCGGCCGGCGGCGTGGCCGCCTTCGTCGTGACGACGCGCCTGCTGCTGCCCGCGCTCAATCCCGACGGCGTGTGGGACTACGCCGAGGACTCGATCGTCTCGCAGGTGCTCTCCGACCCCGGAGCGGCGATCGACGGGCTGCTCACGGGGGCGCCGCAGAAGCTGCTGCTGGTGCTGCTGGTGGTCGCGGTGACGGGGTTCCTCGCGCTGGGGTCGCCGCTGGTGCTGGTCACGCTGCCCACGTTCGCGTGGCGGCTCACCTCCGACGTGCCCTTCCACTGGAGCACCGACTGGCACTACTCGGCGGTGCTGATGCCGGTCGTGTTCCTCGCGATGGTCGACACCCTCCTGCGCTCACCCGCCTGGAAGGCGCGCGCACCGCTGATGGCGGGGGCCGCCGTCGTCGTCGCGCTCGCGCTCGTGCCCCAGTTCCCGCTCTGGCGGCTGGTCGACGGCGACTACTGGCGGCCCGGCGTCCGGCCTGCCGGGGCGAGCGCCGCGCTCGCCGCGGTCCCCGACGGCGCCACGGTCGTCAGCGACATCACGCTGATGGCCTACCTGGCCCCGCGGACCGAGGTCTACTGGATGGGCAACGAGAACCCGGTGCCCGACTACGTGGTGCTCTACCAGGGCGCGGGGATCTACGGGGGCGAGCCGCCCGAGAGCGCCGAGGGCTGGGCCGAGGCCCGGTTCCCGGGCGAGGACTTCACCCAGGTGCTCGCCGTCGACGGCTTCCTCGTCGCCCGGCACACCCCGTAGCGCCGCGCCGGTCGCCGGTCAGCCGCGGTCGACGGTGCGGCCGGTGTCGCCCTCGGCCGGCATGGTCGCCAGCAGGTTGCGCGCCTCGGCCGCGGACTCGGACAGGCACAGCACCGCGAACCGGCTCGCCATCACCTGGGACGTCGAGCTGAAGTCGCGGCGGCCCCCGGTCAGCGCGTGGCCGACGACGCCCCAGAGCATGCCGAACCCGGCACCGATGAGCACGGCCGGCAGGAAGATCCGCACCAGGTCGGCGCCCGGGCTGAGCAGCATGAACATCAGCCCCAGGAAGAGGCCGAGCCACATGCCGGAGGCCGCGCCCTGGAGCGCGGCCGTGGCGTAGGTGCGCCGGCCCGTGATGCGCTCGACCATCTTGAGGTCGGTGCCCACGATCGTGACCTTCTGCACCGGGAACTCCGAGTCGGCGAGGAAGTCGACGGCGCGCTGCGCCTCTGCGTAGGTCTCGTAGGCGGCGATCTCGTCGCCGCGCGGCTGCCCGCTGAGCCTCGGGTCGCGCGGTGCCTGCATGAAGGACATGCGCCTCATTCTGACACCACCGGTCCTGCCCGCGCCGAGCTCGCACGGTGCGATCCCGCCGGGCGAGGCGGACGGGGCGCCCGGGCCACCCCTGCCCAGGGGTCCCGCGAGAGCCGCTGGCATAGGCTGACGGGCGTGAGCGCACCGACCACCAGCCGGCCCGCCAGCCGCGTCTTCGTGGGCAGGCTCGCGGGCACCGACGTCTTCGAACCCCTGGGCGACAAGGTCGGCCGGGTGCAGGACGTCGTCCTCCTCAACCGACCGACCGGCCAGCCGCGCGCGGTCGGGCTGGTCGTCGAGGTGCCGGGCCGGCGGCGCCTGTTCGTGCCGCTCACGCGCGTCACCTCGATCGCGGCCGGCGCCGTGTTCACGACCGGTCTGGTCAACGTCCGGCGGTTCCAGAAGCGCAGCGCGGAGACGCTCGTCATCGGCGAGCTGCTCGACCGCACGCTCGCGCTCGCCGACGGTTCCGGCGAGGTCCGCATCGAGGACGTCGCGCTCGAGCTGCAGCGCAACGGGGACTGGTACCTCACCCAGCTGTTCGTGCGGCGCACCGGCTCCGGACGGCTGTTCCGCCGCGGCGAGTCGATGCTCATCGGCTTCGACGAGGTGCGCGGGCTGGCCCCGACCGAGGCGGTGCAGGGCGCCTCGTCGCTGCTGGCGACGCTCGAGGACCTCAAGGCGGCCGACGTCGCCGAGGTGCTGCACGACCTGCCGAGCACCCGGCGGATGGAGGTCGCCGTCGAGCTGCCCGACGAGCGGCTCGCCGACGTCCTCGAGGAGCTCGGCGAGGACGACCGGGTGGCGATCGTGTCGGGGCTGGGCGTCGACCGCGCCGCCGACGTGCTGGAGGCGATGGAGCCCGACGACGCCGCCGACCTGCTCGCCGAGCTGCCCTCGCAGCAGGCCGCCGAGCTGCTCGAGCTCATGGAGCCCGAGGACGCCGCCGACGTGCGCCGGCTGCTCGCCTACGACGAGCACACCGCCGGTGGTCTCATGACCCCGGAACCGCTGATCCTGCCGCCCGAGGCCAGCGCGGCCGCCGCCCTGGCGCACGCGCGCCGCGAGGACGTCGCGCCCGCCCTGGCGGCGATGGTGTTCGTGGTGCGGCCGCCGCTGGAGACCCCCACCGGGAAGCTCTTGGGCGTCGTCCACCTCCAGAAGCTCCTGCGCGAGCCGCCGCACGAGTCGATCGGCACGATGATCGACAAGGGCATCCCACCGGTGCACCCCGACGACCCGATCGGCAAGGTGACCCGGCTGCTGGCGACGTACAACCTCACCGTGCTGCCGGTCGTCGACGCCTCCGAGCGGCTGCTCGGCGCGGTGACGGTCGACGACGTCCTCGACCACCTGCTGCCGCCGGACTGGCGCGACGCCGACGACGAGGTCACCGACGCGAGCGTGGGGGTGAACCGTGGCTGACGACCGCCTCGACACCCCGCTCTCCGCGCGCCGCCGGTTCCTCCCCCGCGCACGCGTCAGTCCCGACGCGTTCGGCGAGGGCTCGGAGGCGATCGCGCGCTTCATCGGCACGCCGCGGTTCCTCGTCTACCTCACGGTGTTCTGCGCCGGCTGGCTGCTGTGGAACACGCTGATGCCCGAGCGGATCCGGTTCGACGACCCCGGCCTGGGGTTCACGGTGCTGACGCTCGTGCTGTCGCTGCAGGCGTCGTACTCGGCGCCGCTGATCCTGCTCGCGCAGGAGCGCCAGGCCGACCGCGACCGGGTCGCCGCCGAGCAGGACCGTGTGCGCGGCGAGCGCAACCTCGCCGACACCGAGTACCTCGCGCGCGAGATGGCGGCGCTGCGGCTGGCCCTCAACGACGTCGCGACCCGCGACTTCGTCCGCGGTGAGCTGCGCAACCTCGTCGAGGAGCTCGAGGAGCGCGACCGGGACCGCGACCCGGGCGAGGACGACGGCGCCCGGCACCGCTGACGCCGACCCAGGCGCTCCGACGGCCGCGGCTCCACGCCGATGCCGCTCGACACGCCGTGACGGATCCTGCTCGCTCGACAGGCGTATCGCGCATCTGCGATCATCGGTGGGTGACAGACGCACGCGCACTCGGCGCGCACATGGAGGCCGAGCTCACCAGCCAACCCGACACCTGGCGGCGCGCCGCCGACCTCGCCGAGGACGCCCCGCTGCCCCGCAGCGGCGAGCGCGTCGTCGTGCTCGGGTGCGGCACGTCCTGGTTCATGGCCCAGTCCTACGCGGTCCTCCGCGAGCAGGCCGGCCACGGCGTGACCGACGCGTTCTCGGCGTCCGAGGCGCCGCTCGACCGCGACTACGACCTCGCGATCGTGCTGTCCCGCTCGGGCACCACGACCGAGGCGATCGCCGTCGCCGAGCGTCTCCGCGGCCGCACCCGCACCCTCGCGGTCGTCGCCGACCCGGACACACCGCTGCCGACGCTGGTCGACGACGTCGTCACGCTCGACTTCGCCGACGAGACCTCGGTCGTGCAGACCCGCTTCGCCACCACCGCGCTGACGATGCTCCGCGCCGGGCTGGGCCTCGACGTGACGCCGTCGATCGCCGACGCCGAGGCCGCGCTCGCGGCGCCGCTCGACCAGGCGCTGGTCGACGCCGAGCAGATGACCTTCCTCGGCTCGGGCTGGGCCGTCGGGCTCGCGCACGAGGCCGCGCTCAAGAACCGCGAGGCGTCGCAGTCCTGGACCGAGTCCTACCCGTCGATGGAGTACCGGCACGGCCCGATCGCGATCGCGGCGGAGGGGCGCGCCACGTGGGTGCTCGGCGTCGCGCCCGACGGCCTGCAGGCCGACGTCGCCGCGACCGGCGCCACCTACGTCGAGCACCCCGGCACCGACCCGCTCGCCGAGCTCGTGCTCACCCAGCGGGTGGCGCTCGAGCGTGCCCGCGCACGTGGTCTCGACCCCGACCACCCGCGCGCGCTGTCGCGCTCCGTGATCCTGCCGTGACGTCGGCGGTGGCCGACGTCGACCTCGGGCCGGGCGCCGCCGTCGCCGTCGTCGACGTCGGCGGCACCGACACCAAGACGTCGATGCTCGACGCCTCCGGTCGGCTGTCGGAGGTCGTGCACTCCCCCACCCCGCGCGGACCGGACGTCGTCGAGCGTGTCGTCGACGCGTCGTCGCGCACGTCGAGGCGATGCGCGCGGCGGGGACGCCCCCGCAGGCGGTCGGGCTCGTCGTGCCCGGGATCGTCGACTCCGAGCGGGGTGTCGCGGTGCACTCGGAGAACCTCGGGTGGCGCGACGTCCCGTACCGCGAGCTGATCACGGCTCGCACCGGGCTGCCGGTGGGCTTCGGTCACGACGTCGCCACCGCGGGCCGCGCGGAGCTCATGCTCGGCGCCGCCCGGGGCGAGCGCGACGTCGCCGTCGTCGTCGTCGGCACCGGGATCGCGGCCGCGCTGTTCGTCGACGGCGTCCCGCTGCTCGGGCACGGCTGGGCGGGCGAGCTCGGGCACTCGGTGGTCGACCCGCGCGGCGCGCACTGCGTGTGCGGCGCCGACGGCTGCCTCGAGGCGATCGCGAGCGCCGCGGCGATCGCGCGCCGCTACGCCGCCGTCACGGGCGAACCGGTCGCGGGGTCGCGCGAGGTGCTCGAGCGCGCCCAGGCGGGCGACGCCCGTGCGCGCGAGGTCTGGGACGGCGCGATCGAGGCGCTGGCAGCCGGGATCCGGCAGCTCGCCGCGATCCTCTCGCCGCAGGTCGTGGTCCTCGGCGGCGGCCTGTCGCGCGCGGGTGACGCCCTGTTCGCGCCGCTGACCGCGGCGGTCGCGCGGCACGTGCCGCCGCACCGGGTCCCCGAGCTGCGGCCGGCCAAGGTCGGCGCGCACGCCGGGCTGCTCGGCGCCGCCCTGCTGGGCCGGGAGGCGATCGCGTGATCGTGACGCTCACGCCGAACCCGGCGCTCGACCTGACCTATCACCTCGAGCGCCTGGAGGTCGGGGCGTCGCAGCGGGTGCCGCCCGCACAGGTGCGGGCGGGCGGCAAGGGTGTCAACGTCGCACGGGTGCTGCACGACCAGGGCCACCCGGTCCGGGTCGTCGCCCCGGTGGGCGGCCGCTCGGGCGAGTCGTTCACGGCCGACCTCGACGACGCCGGCGTCCCGCACAGCCTGCTCCCGGTGGCGCCGGCCACCCGCAGCACGGTCGCGATCGTCACGCCCGAGTCCACGACCAACCTCAACGAGGCCGGCGCCCCGCTGGCCGACACCGACTGGGACGCGCTGCTCGCGCTCACCTCGGCGGCGCTCACGGCGGGCACCGGACGTCCGGTGCTCGTGTGCAGCGGCTCGCTGCCGGCGGGCGCGCCCGCCGACGTCATGGCACGCGTGGTCGCGGTCGCCCGCGAGCGCGGTGCGCGCTGCGTCGTCGACACCAGCGGCGACCACCTGCTCGTCGCCGCCGACGCGGGCGCCGACGTGCTCAAGCCCAACCACCACGAGCTGCTCGCCGCCGTCGGCGGCCCCGACCCGGTGACGGCCGCCCGCACCCTCGCCCGCCGCAGCGGCGGCCTCGTCTACGCCTCGCTCGGCGCCGACGGCCTGCTGCGCGTGCCGGCCGAGGGCCCGGTGCTGCGCGCCCGGCTCGACAGCGCCCTGTCCGGCAACACCACCGGGGCGGGCGACGCCGCGGTCGCGGCGATCGCCGGAGCGCTCGCGCTCGCCGAGACCGACGACGCGGCCGTGCTCGCGCGCGCGACCGCGTGGTCGGCCGCCGCCGTCCTGCACCCGCTCGCGGGCGGCATCGCCGACCCGGACCCGCTGCTGCACCGCATCACCGTCGAACCGTGGGAGGACCCATGCCGCTGACCACCACGCGCGAGCTGATCGCGCAGGCCGCCACCGACGGCGTGGGCCTCGCCGCGCTCAACGTGCTGCACGTCGAGACCGCCGAGGCGATCGCGGCGGGCGCCGAGGCCGCCGGTCGCGGCGCGGTGCTGCAGATCTCGGAGAACTGCGTGCGGTTCCACGGCGGCCTGGCGCCGATCGCCGCCGCGGCGGCGGCCGTCGCGGAGGCCAGCAGCGCGCCGCTCTCGCTGCACCTGGACCACGCGCAGGACCCGGCTCTCGCCACCGAGGCGCTGCGGCTCGGCTTCTCCTCGGTGATGATCGATGCCGCGACCCTGCCGTGGGAGGAGAACGTCGCGCTCACCCGTCGTGTCGTCGCCGAGGGCCACGCCGCGGGCGCCGTCGTCGAGGCCGAGATCGGCGAGATCGGCGGCAAGGACGGCGCGCACGCGCCCGGGGTGCGCACCGACCCCGACGAGGCCGCCCGGTTCGCGGAGGCGACCGGCGTCGACCTGCTCGCGGTCGCCGTCGGCAGCTCGCACGCGATGACCGAGCGCACCGCCGCCCTCGACCTCGACCTGGTGCGGGCGATCGCCGCCGTCGTCCCGGTGCCGCTGGTGCTGCACGGCTCCAGCGGCGTCCCCGACGACCTGCTGGTGCGGGCGGTCGCGGCCGGCATGCGCAAGATCAACATCTCGACCCAGCTCAACAAGGTGTTCACGGCGGCGGTGCGGGCCCGGCTCGACGACGACCCCGCCCTGGTCGACTCGCGCACGTACCTCGGCGCGGGACGGACCGCGATGGCCGGTGAGGTCGAGCGGCTCGTGCGGCTGCTCGCCTCGACGGGCGTCGACCGATGAGCCGCGAGGAGCGCCTCGCCGCGATCCTCGACATGCTCGGCGAGACCGGCGTGCTCGACGTCCAGGACGTCGTCGAGCGGTTCGCCGTCTCCCCCGCGACGGCACGGCGCGACCTGGACGTGCTCGCCGGCCGCCAGCTCCTCAACCGCACCCGCGGCGGCGCCACCGCGCAGTCGGTCGCCTACGACCTGCCGCTGCGCTTCAAGCGCGAGGCCAACGCGGAGTCGAAGGAGGCGATCGCGCAGGCGGTGCAGGAGCTGATCACGCCGGGCATGCGCATCGGCCTGTCGGGCGGCACGACCGCGAAGGCGATCGCGGCCGCGCTCGGTCAGCGCTCCGACCTCGAGGCCAACGACGGCGAGGGCATCACGGTCGTCACGTCGGCGATCAACATCGCCGCGCAGCTGGTGATCCGGCCGCACATCCGGGTCGTCGTGACCGGCGGCGTCGTGCGCGTGCGCTCCTACGAGCTCGTCGGCCCCTACACCGACCTCATGCTCGAGCGGATCACGCTCGACGCCGCGTTCATCGGCGTGCACGGCATCGACGCCACCCACGGCCCGATGGTCTCCGACGAGCGCGAGGCCCGCGTCAACGGCCTCATGGCCTCGCGCGCGGACCGTGCCTGGATCGTGGCGGACTCCTCGAAGATCGGTGTGCGCGCGTTCGCGACCGTCGACACCCTGGACGCCTTCACCGGTCTCGTCACCGACGACGGCGCCCGACCGGAGGACCTCGCCGCGTTCCGCGACCGCGGCCTACGTGTCGTCGTCGCCCCCACCTCCTGACAGGTGCCAACCCACTCCTGCCCCCAGAACGGGTGTCAACCCACTCCTGCCCCCACGACGGGTCTCCACCCGCTCCTGCCCCCGGGGCCGCTCGCGACCGGTCCTGCCCCTCGCGCCGCCATGTCGCGGCGCACGCGAGGGTGGCGGGCGTCACGTCCGCGGCCCCGGCGGGCACCCGCGCGCGGCCTACACTCGAAGCCATGAGTCCTGACGTGGTCCGTGGTGCGCTCGAGGGGGTCCTCGACCCCGAGATCCGTCGCCCGATCACCGATCTCGACATGGTGCGCGACATCCGTGTCGAGGAGACCCCTGCCGGGGCCGCGGTGACCGTGCTGGTGGCGCTGACCACGGCCGGCTGTCCGTTGCGCGACACGATCACGCGCGACGTCGACGCCGCCGTCAGCAAGCTCGAGGGCGTCGCGGCCGTCACGGTCGAGATGACCGTCATGACCGACGAGGAGCGGACGGCGCTGCGCACCAAGCTGCGCGGCGGCGTCGCCGAGCCGGTGATCCCGTTCTCGCAGCCGGGCAACCTCACCCGCGTCATCGCGGTCGCCTCCGGCAAGGGCGGCGTCGGCAAGTCCTCGGTGACGGCGAACCTCGCGGCCGCGATGGCCGCCGACGGGCTCAAGGTCGGCGTCCTGGACGCCGACGTCTACGGCTTCTCGATCCCGCGCATGCTCGGCGTCGAGCACCCGCCGACCAAGGTCGACGAGATGATCCTGCCGCCGGTCGCCAAGGACGTGAAGGTCATCTCGATCGGCATGTTCGCCCAGCCCGGTCGCCCGGTGATCTGGCGCGGCCCGATGCTGCACCGCGCGCTGCAGCAGTTCCTCGCCGACGTGTTCTGGGGCGACCTGGACGTGCTGCTGCTCGACCTGCCGCCCGGAACCGGCGACATCGCGATCTCGGTCGCGCAGCTGCTGCCGAACGCCGAGCTCCTCGTCGTCACCACGCCGCAGGTCGCGGCCGCGGAGGTCGCCGAGCGCGCGGGCTCGATGGCGCTGCAGACCAACCAGACCGTCGTCGGCGTCATCGAGAACATGTCGTGGCTGGAGCAGCCCGACGGCAGCCGGCTCGAGGTCTTCGGCTCCGGTGGCGGTCAGCGCGTCGCGGACCGGCTCTCGGAGATCCTCGGCACGCCCGTGCCGCTGCTGGGCCAGGTGCCGCTCGACGTCCCGATGCGCGAGGGCAGCGACAGCGGTGTGCCGGTCGTGCTGACCGAGGACGCCGGCACCGCCGCGCCCGTGCTCCGTGACGTCGCGAGGTCGCTGAGCCACCGTGCGCGCGGCCTCGCCGGGCGCAAGCTCGCGATCTCACCCGTCGGCTGAGCCGAGCCGTCGACCCCCGCTGCGGCGCACCCCGCCGCGGCCGCTGACCGCCTGCGGCTCAGGTCGCCTCGTCGTCGAACGGGGCGCCGACGTGCACGGGCGCGGCGTCGGCGTGCTCCGACGACGCCGTGGCGCCGTCGGCGGCGCGCACGGACCCGTTCGTGGACGGCGCGCTCGCGGCGCCGCCCTCGACAGGAGTCGCCTCGGCATCGGTCGTCGTGGCGGCTGCGCTCGTGGCCGCGGCGCGCGCACCGCTCGTCCGCCCGGTGGTGCCGTTCCGTGCGCCGCTGCCGGCTGCGCGGCTCGACGCCGTCGAGGCCGGCTTGGTGCGGCTGGACGCCGACGCGGTGCGGGCGGCGGGGCGTGCGGGCTTGGTCGACGGCACGATGTCCTCGAGCAGCGCCTCGCGCACGATGCGACGGGGGTCGTACTGCCGCGGGTCGAACTTCGTGAGGTCGAGGTCGGCGAACTCGTCGCCGAGCTCCTCACGGATCGTCTCGCTCGCGCCGGTGGCCATGTCGCGGACGTTGCGTACCAGCCGGCCGAGCTGCTCGGCGTACTCCGGGAGCCGCTGCGGGCCGATCACCACGAGCGCGATCCCGATGATGATCAGGATCTCGTCGAAGTTCATGGGGTGAGCCTAAGACGTGCCGAGGTCACTCGCTGACCTGCTCTCCGAGGACGACCTCCACCTCGCGGTCACCGCTGCCCGACCGCACCGTGAGCACGATCGTCTCACCAGGCAGGTGCGAGCGGACGCGCACGATCAGCTCGGTCGGCTGGCTCACGGGGCGGCCGTCGACGGCGACGATGACGTCCCCGGGCTCGATGCCGGCCTGGTCGGCCGGGCTGCCCGGGACGACCGGCGGACCCGCCTCGGTGTCGCTGCGGACGCGGACCCCCTCGCCGTCGTGCTCGACGTCGAGCAGCACCCCGATGACCGGGTAGGTGGCCCGCCCGGTCTCGATCAGCTGCTCGACCGTGTGGCGCACCTGGTTGCTCGGGATGGCGAACCCGGGCTCGTTGCCGCCGCCGCCCGAGGAGGCGTCGCGCGCGACGGCGGTGTTGACGCCGACGACCTGCCCGGCGGCGTCGATGAGCGGGCCGCCGGAGTTGCCGCGGTTGATCGAGGCGTCGGTCTGGATGGCGTTGATGTAGGTCGAGGGGTCGTCACCGCTCGCACCGGGGCTGCGGACCGTCACGGGCCGGTCGACGGCGCTCACGATGCCGGCGGTGACCGAGCCCGTCAGCCCGAGCGGGGCACCGACGGCGATGACGGGGTCGCCGACGGCGATCGTGTCGGAGTCGCCCAGCACCAGCGGCACCAGGTCGGTGCGGTCGATGCGCAGCACGGCGAGGTCGTAGTCGGCGGTGCTGCCGACGATCTCGGCGTCCTCCTTGCTGCCGTCGGGGAACAGCACCGTGACGTCGCCGCCGCCGCTCTTCGCGGAGGCGATGACGTGGTCGTTCGTGACGATGTAGCCGTCCTCGCGCACGACGAAGCCGCTGCCGGTGACACCCTCGGTGCCCACGCGCACCTCGATGTAGACGGTGCTCGGCAGCGTCGCAGCGGCGATGTCGCTGATCCAGGTGTCCCCCACGGGGTCGACGGGGCGCGGGTCGGCCGTGGGCAGCCCCGTCGGCGTGGCGCCCTGCGAGGTCGGCAGCACCCACCGCGCGCCGAGCAGCCCGGCGATCGCGCCGACCAGCAGCCCGACCAGCACGAGCAGCACGACGACGCCGGCCGGCACCCCGCTGCGGCGCCGAGCAGCGCGCGGGCGGGCCTCCGGCTCCGTGGGCCCCGTCTGCCCCGTGTGCTGCGACGGCGGGCCGAGCGGCGGCGGCGTCCCGCCGCGCGCGGGAGCGGTGTGCGGGTACCCGGCCGCCGGCACGTAGCCGAGCCCGCCGGGAGTCGTGCCGGGCTCGAGCGCGGCTCCGGACGGTGGGTAGGTGCCCTGCGCCGTCCCGGCCGCGGGTGTCTGCGGGGCGGGTGAGGAGGCCCCGTGCCGCGGCACGCCGGGCGCGGGCGTCGGCTGCTCGGCCGCGGCCCCCTCCGGCGCGGGCGTGGGCGCGGCGACGCCCGGGGGCTGTGCC
>NZ_WNXX01000014.1 GCF_009733795.1 Actinotalea caeni | reverse complement strand
GGCCGCGCGCGGTGGTGCCGGCGCGCCCGGTGCGGCCGCTCGTCGTCGGCGCCGGCGCGCTGGTCGCGACCGGCCTGGCCGCCGTCGGGCCGGGCGCGACGATCACCCCGGTGCCCACCGCGCAGCCGGCCGAGGGCACCACGACGGTCGCGGCGTACAACCTGCGCATGGGCTACGGCATCGACGGCCGGTTCCGGCCGCAGGACGTCGCCGAGGTGCTCGCGCAGGCCCAGGTCTCGCTCCTCAGCGAGGTCGACCGCGGCTGGTACCTCAACGGCGGGCAGGACCAGCTCGCGATCCTCGAGCGCCTGCTCGGCACGACGGGGTGGTTCGGCGCGGCCGCGGACCCCGTGTGGGGCGACGCCGTCCTCCTCGACGCCGACCGCGTGCGTCTCTCCTGGCACCCGCTGCCCTCGCACGGCGCCGTCACCGGCGCGCAGGCGCTCGTCGTCACGCCCGACGGCGGCGAGCTCACCTACGTCGCGACGCACCTGCAGCCCAACGACGACGGCGTGACGGCGCAGGCGGCCGACCTCGCCGCCGTCCTGAGCGACGTGCTCGCCGCGGGCGGGCCGGTCGTGCTGGGCGGCGACCTCAACATGGTCGAGGGCGAGCAGGCCTACGCGCTCGTCCTCGGCACCGGTCTCGTCGACGCCGACCCCGGTGGCGCCGACACCTCGCCCGCCGAGGCGCCCGAGAAGCGGATCGACTACGTGCTCGTCACCCCGGACCTCACGGTCGCCGACGTCCGCGTGCCCAGCACGCTCGCCTCCGACCACCTGCCCGTGCTCGTCACGCTCGCGACCGGCTGACACGACCGGCCGGGGCCGGCCGGCCGGCGCCGCGGGCACTAGGTTGACCCCATGTCGACGGCGTTGCTCACCGACCGCTACGAGCTGACGATGCTGCAGGCCGCGCTGGCCGACGGCACGGCCCATCGCCGCAGCGTGTTCGAGGTCTTCACGCGACGGCTGCCGCCCGGCCGCCGCTACGGCGTCGTCGCCGGGACCGGGCGCGTGCTCGAGGCGATCCGGCAGTTCCGGTTCGGCGACGCCGAGCTCGCCTGGCTGCGCGAGCAGGAGATCGTCAACGACGAGACGCTCGACTACCTCGCGAACTACCGCTTCACGGGCGACGTCTACGGCTACGCCGAGGGCGAGGTGTTCTTCCCCGGCTCGCCCGTGCTGGTCGTGGAGTCCAGCTTCGCCGAGGGCATCCTGCTGGAGACCGTGATCCTCAGCATCCTCAACTACGACTCGGCGGTCGCCTCCGCAGCGTCGCGCATGACCTCGGCCGCCGGCAGCCGGCCGTGCCTGGAGATGGGGTCGCGGCGGGCGCAGGAGCAGGCGGCGGTCGCGGCGGCGCGGGCCGCCGTCGTCGCCGGCTTCACGGGCACCTCCAACCTCGAGGCGGGCCGCTCCTACGACCTGCCGACCATCGGCACCGCGGCGCACTCGTTCACGCTGCTGCACGACGACGAGGAGGCCGCGTTCGCGTCGCAGGTCGCCGCCTACGGCACCCGCACCACGCTGCTGGTCGACACCTACGACATCCCGACCGGCGTGCGGCGCGCGATCGCCGCGGCCGGGACCGAGCTCGACGCCGTCCGGCTCGACTCCGGCGACCTCGGCGTCGTCGCGCGCGAGGTGCGCGACCTGCTCGACTCCCTCGGCGCCGCCGGCACGAAGATCGTCGTCTCCTCCGACCTCGACGAGTACGCGATCGCCTCGCTCGCCGTCGCGCCGGTCGACGCCTACGGCGTCGGCACCTCGGTGGTGACCGGCTCCGGCGCCCCGACCTGCGGCATGGTCTACAAGCTCGTCGAGCGCGAGGGCGCCGACGGCCGGATGACCGGCGTCGTCAAGGCGTCACGGGCGAAGAACTCCGTCGCGGGCCGCAAGAGCGCCGCGCGCCGCCTCGACGAGGCGGGCCGCGCCGTCGAGGAGGTCGTGCTGGCGGGGGCCGACGCGTCCTGGACACCGCCCGACGGCGACCTGCGGCTGCTGCACGTGCCGCTCGTGCGCGCCGGGCAGGTCGACGAGCGCTTCGTCGGGGCCGACGGCGTGCGGCTGGCCGCCGAGCGCCACCTCGCCTCGCGCGGCGAGCTCGGGCCGTCCGCGCGGCGGCTCTCGGCCGGCGACCCGGCGATCCCGACCACGCACGTCCAGCTCTGACGACGACGGCCGGACCTGCCGGGAGCGGCCCGCAGCGCGCAGTCCCTGGTGGCACGCTGGCCCCATGAGCCACGACCCGTCCTGCGTGTTCTGCCGGATCGTCGCCCAGGAGGCCCCGGCCCACGAGGTGCTGCGGACCCCGACGGTCGTCGCCTTCCTCGACGTGCGGCCCGTGTTCCGCGGGCACGTGCTGGTGGTGCCCGCCGAGCACGTCGTGACGCTGCCCGACCTCGCCGCCGACCGGCTGCCCGACTACATGGGCACGGTGCAGATGCTGTCGCGGGCGGTGCCGCAGGCGCTCGGCGCGCAGGGCACGTTCGTCGCGGTCAACAACGTCGTCAGCCAGAGCGTGCCGCACCTGCACACCCACGTCGTGCCGCGCACCAAGGGCGACGGCCTGCGCGGGTTCTTCTGGCCGCGCACCTCCTACGACGAGGGCGAGGCCGCCCGCACCGCCGAGCGGATCCGCACGGTGGTCGAGGAGCTCAGCTCTTCCCGATGAACCAGCCGCGGACCTTCTCGATCCGCTTCTCGATCTGCTCCGCCGTCGCCGTCGCGACCTCGCCGCCGCCGCTGTGCTGCCGCAGCCGCGTGTGCAGCACCCCGTGCGGGGTCCCGGAACGGCGCGCCCAGGCCGACACCAGCTGGTTGAGCTCCTTGCGCAGCTCCGCCAGCCGGCGGTGGTCGACGGCGGCGCGCGCCGCCTGCGAGCGCGGCGACCGCGCCACGTGCTCGGCCTGCCGCTGCCGCAGCAGCGTCGCGACCTGGTCGGCGTCGAGCAGACCCGGCAGGCCGAGGAAGTCGAGCTCCTCGTCCGACCCGACGTCGCCGCCCACACCGAACTCGCCGCCGTCGAAGAGCACCTTGTCGAAGCTGGCGTTCGCCTCGAGCGCCTCGAAGCCGGCGAGCAGCCCGTCGCTGGCGGGCTCCTCCCGGTTGGCGCGCTCGAGCGCGGCGTCGTCGAGGAGCACCTCGTCGGCGTCGGCGGAGGGCTTGCGGTCGAGCGCGTGGTCGCGCTCGGCCTCCAGCTCGCTCGCCAGCCCCAGCAGCACCGGCACCGACGGCAGGAAGATCGACGCCGTCTCGCCCCGCTTGCGGGCGCGCACGAAGCGGCCGATCGCCTGCGCGAAGAACAGCGGCGTCGCGGCGGCGGTGGCGTAGACACCCACCGCGAGCCGCGGCACGTCGACGCCCTCCGACACCATCCGCACCGCGACCATCCAGCGCTGCTCGCCCTCGCCGAACTCCTCGATGCGGCGTGAGGCGCCCGGGTCGTCGGAGAGCACGACGACCGGCGGCTCACCGGTGATCGCGCGCAGCTGGCCGGCGTAGGCGCGGGCGGCGTCCTGGTCGGTGGCGATGACGAGGCCGCCCGCGTCCGGCACCGTGCGACGCACCTCCGACAGCCGGGTGTCGGCGGCCTTGAGGACCGAGCCGATCCACTCGCCGTCGGGGTCCAGCGCGGTGCGCCACGCCTGCGCGATCTGGTCCTTGGTCATCGGCTCGCCGAGCCGTGCGCTCACCTCGTCGCCGGCCTTGGTGCGCCACCGCATCTGGCCGGAGTAGGCGAGGAAGATGACCGGGCGGACGACGCCGTCGCGCAGCGCGTCGCCGTAGCCGTAGGAGTGGTCGGCCTTCGAGCGCCGGACGCCGTCCGCGTCCGGTTCGTAGGTGATGAACGGGATCGCCGCGGTGTCCGAGCGGAACGGGGTACCGGTGAGGCTCAGCCGGCGGGTGGCGGGCTCGAACGCCTCCCGGATCGCGTCGCCCCACGACAGCGAGTCACCGCCGTGGTGCACCTCGTCGAGGATGACGAGCGTCGGCGCCGCCTCGGTGCGGGCACGGTGCAGCGCCGGGTTCGCGGCCACCTGCGCGTAGGTGAGGGCGACGCCGTCGAAGTGGGCGCCGTGGCGGCCCTGCGAGTTGCGGAAGCTCGGGTCGATGCTGATCCCGACCCGGGCCGCGGCGTCGGCCCACTGGGTCTTGAGGTGCTCGGTCGGCGCGACGACCGTGACGCGCCGCACCACGCGGGTCTCGAGCAGCTCGGCGGCCACCCGGAGCGCGAAGGTCGTCTTGCCGGCGCCCGGCGTCGCGACCGCGAGGAAGTCGCGCGGCGCGCGGGCCAGGTACTTCTCGAGCGCAGCCGCCTGCCACGCCCGCAGCCGGTTCGCCGTGCCCCACGCGGCGCGCGCCGGGTACGCGGGCGGCAGCTGCGTCGCGGCGGCCGCCGAGGGGTGCTGCGGGTGCTGGACCTGGTCGTGCGGGCGCACGCCGACGGAGCCCTGCCCCGTCGCGTGCCGCCCGGCGTCGGGCGGCGGCGTCACCAGCGCGAGCCGAGACGACCGAAGAACCCGGAGAACCCCGACCGGCCGGACCCGCCCTCGGACCCGTCACCGCCGGAGGGACCCCCACCGGTCATCGACTCGTAGATCTCCTTGCACACCGGGCACACCGGGTACTTGCTGGGATCGCGCGTGGGAGTCCAGACCTTGCCGCACAGCGCGACCACCGGGCCACCGGTGACGGCAGCGGCCGTGATCTTCTCCTTCTTCACGTAGTGCGCGTAGCGCTCGGCATCCCCCGGGGAGACCTCCTGGCGGCTCTCCTCCCGCTCGAGGACCCCGGTCGACCCGGCGGTCTGCCGGTCGGGTGCCGTGGGCGCGGTGGGAGGTAGCGGCTCGGACATGCCAGCCAGTGTACGAACCTCTCGGAGCGTTCGTGACCGCGGCGGCACCCATGGGGACATCTGCTGGTGACGGGCTGTCCGGTGGGTGTGGATGAGCGCTCAGTCGGCGGCGCCGGCGCCACGGGCGTCGGGGAGACCGATCACCCCGCCGAGTTCGTGCCTTGGTACCGAGTTCGGACCGGGCCCGGCACGAACTCGGCAGCACGGCACGAACTCGACGGGGGTCGCGGCTGCACCCACCGCTGCGACCGCCCACCTGCGAACCCCCGGGCACGACGAAGGGCCCGGGAGGCGATCCTCCCGGGCCCTTCGTGGCGAGCGCCGTCAGGGACGGGCGCTGCGGGTCAGCTGGGTCAGCCGACGGCCTTCTTGAGGGCCGAGCCGGCCGAGATCTTCACGCCGTAGCCAGCGGGGATCTTGATCTCCTCGCCCGTGCGCGGGTTGCGGCCGGTACGGGCCTTGCGCTCGACGCGCTCGACCGAGAGCAGGCCGGTCACCTTGACGGCCTCGCCCTTGCCGAGGTTCTCCACCAGGACGTCCTGGAGGGCCGACAGAGCCTTGTCGGCGTCGGTCTTGGTCAGGCCGGCCTTGTCGGCGATCGCGGCCACGAGGTCAGTGCGGTTGACGGACACGTTGTCCCCTCTTCTCTTGCTAGTGATCGCGCCCCGAACGGGGTGCGCCGGAGCCGACACTACGGCCGGAGGGCGACAAACCCGCGATCTCACGCCGTGTTTTCGGCGTGTTTCCGCCACTTAGCACTCTCAGACGCCACATCCGTCACACATGTCACACGGGTCACGCGTCGGTCGGTCGCTCCGAGGGGCGGATCCGCCGTCGTTCCCAGCCCTCGGGCCGGCGCAGGTACTCCACGCGCACGTGCGCGCGGTCGTGCGTGGCCTGCAGGAACTCCAGCCGGCGCGGCAGCACCGACCACACCTGCCAGTCGGGGTTGTCGGTGCCGTCGTAGCTCGGGCGGGCGCGCCAGTCGGCCTGACTGGTGGCCTCGTCGAGCGGCGTCACGTCGCCCGTGATCTCGACCTGCCGCCCCAGCGGACGCCAGAAGAACAGCAGCGTCGCCACCGGTCGCTGCGCGAGGTGGGTGGCTTTGCGCGACGAGAGCGAGCTGGAGAACTGGATGCCGCGCTCGTCCACGTCCTTGACGATCAGCGTGCGCGACGCCGGCACGCCGTGCTCGTCGACGGTCGTCACGGTCATCGCCGCGGCCTGCCGCTCGCCGGTGGCGATCGCCTCGTCCAGCCACGTCAAGAACAGCTCGCGCGGGTCGTCGGGGAGGCTGTCGGTGTCGAGCACCGGCAGCTCGTCGGGGAACGTGGGGAGCGCGCGCAAGGTCTCTCGGAGGCTCACCCCGGCCACGCTACGCGCAGGCGTCCGCCGCCCACGGGGCTAGCGTCGGGTCATGACGTTCCTGGACGACTCCCTGCTCGACGAGATCCGCTCCCGCGCCCCCGGCTACGACCGCGACAACACGTTCTTCACCGAGGACCTCGACGCGCTGCGTGCGGCGGGCTACCTCGCCGCCCACGTGCCCACCGACCTCGGCGGCGCCGGGCTGAGCCTGCTCGAGCTCGTGCGCGAGCAGTCCCGTCTCGCGGGCGCCGCACCGGCCACAGCCCTGGCGGTCAACATGCACCAGGTGTGGTGCGGCGTCGGCCGCGTGCTGCACGACCGCGGCGACGACGGCCTCGACGTCCTGCTGCGCGAGGCGGCGGCCGGCGAGCTGTTCGCGTTCGGCATCTCCGAGCGCGGCAACGACCTCGTGCTGTTCGGTTCCGCGACCGAGGCCCGGCCCGACGGCGAGGGCGGCTACCGCTTCCACGGCACCAAGATCTTCACCTCGCTCGCACCGGCGTGGACCCGGCTCGGCGTGCACGGTCTGGACGCGAGCGACCCCGACGACCCGCGCATCGTCTACGGCTTCGTCACCCGCGAAGGCACCGAGACCAAGGACGACTGGGACACCCTCGGCATGCGCGCGACGCAGTCGCGCACCACGGTGCTCGACGGCGCCCACGCGCCCGCCGACCGCGTCGTCCGGCGCCTGCCGCCCGGCCCGAACCCCGACCCGTTCGTCTTCGGCATCTTCGCCTGCTTCGAGCTGCTGCTGTCGAGCGTCTACCTCGGGATCGCCCAGCGCGCGCTCGACCTCGCCGTCGAGACGGTGCGCTCGCGCACGTCGATGAAGACCGGCGACGTCTACGCCCACGACCCCGACATCCGGTGGCGGCTCGCGACCGCCGCGATGGACCTGGAGACCGCGCTCACGCAGCTGCACGCCACCGCGGCCGACGTCGACGCCCAGGTCGACCACGGGCCGCGCTGGTTCGCCAAGCTCGCCGGCACCAAGGTCCGCGCGACCGAGACCGCGAAGGACGTCGTCGAGGCCGCGATCCGGGTGAGCGGGGGCGGCTCCTACTTCACCCGCAACGAGCTGAGCCGGCTCTACCGCGACGTGCTCGCGGGGCTGTTCCACCCCAGCGACGACGAGTCGGCCCACGCGACCGTGGCGACCGCCCTCCTCGGCCCGCTCCCCTGACCCACGCCTGCTGACGGGTGGGCGCCGCCCCGCCGCACGGGCGGGGCGGCGCCGCCGTCACCAGCGGTGCGCGACGTCGATGACGAGCCTGCTCCCGCTCCCCGGTCCGTCGAGGACGAACACCCGGAACGGCAGCCGCGCTCGCACGCCGAGCGCGATCGTCGTCTGCCCCTCGAACGAGCCGGCGAACGCGACCTGCTCGAACGTGGAGAAGCTCGAGACGTTCACCAGCCGGGAGGGGTTCGCGGGCGTGTAGGTCGGGCGGCCCGAGGCGTTGTAGGCGGGGACGCGGACGACCACCTGCAGGTCCGCGCCGCCGGCCACCGGCACGGGCTTGCCGGACCCCTCGGCGTGCACGACGGGCACGTAGCGCACGTCCCAGCCGTCGACGTCGCCGCGCACGTCGAGCACGAGGCGGTCGTAGCAGGTGTGACGCCCCGCGCGCACACCCGTGAGCGCGGCGCCGGCGGCCGAGCCGGAGTCGCGCTTGGCGAGCGAGCCCCACGTGATGCCGCAGTACGGTGCGGCGTTCGCCGCCGGGCTCGCCGGGACGAGGAACAGGGCGCTCAGCAGCACTGCGAGCACCCATGCGAGGAAGCGCTTCATGGCCTTCTCCTCCGTCGGGCCGCCCGGGCGGGCGGCGTTGTCTCGGACGCTAGGAATCGCCGAGCTGTAGAGGAAGAGCAGCGTCGGTCACGTTTCGGACACCGGCGAAACGTTGGGGTGCCGAGGGTCGCTGCTCGACGGCGTCGGGGTCGTGGCCGTCGTCACGTTCGTGGGACGGCGTCGCCCACCCTTCAAGACGCCGGGTACCGTGAGCGAGGGCCGGGCGGCGCTGCCGACCGGCGGACCAAGACGCGACGGACGGCGCCCGAGCGCCGCGACGAGGAGTGTGACGTGCCGACCCTGAAGGCGAACGAGCTGTACCTCACCTACGGTGACGGCTACGTCTTCGACGGGCTGAGCATCGAGATCAGCAGCGGCCAGCCGCCCGTGGGCCTGATCGGCCCCTCCGGCGTCGGCAAGACGACGCTGATCGCCGCGCTGTCGGGCCAGCTCAAGCCGCCGCGCGGCACCGTCACGTTCGACGGCCGCCCCGTCGCGCGCCTGCGGATGCGCAGCAAGGCCGAGTTCAACGCTCGCGTGAGCGCCGTCTCGCAGTACTCGATGACGATCTCCGACCCTCGCATGACCGCCGAGCGCCGGCTGCGCGACGCGATGAAGGTCGCCCGCAAGGGTGGCCGCAGCCACGCGACGCCGCTGCCGGAGATGCTCGCCGCCGTCGGGCTCGACGCCGAGAAGGCCTATCGCCCGATGGTGACGCTCTCGGGCGGCGAGCGGCAGCGTGTCGCGCTGGCCGCCGCGCTGGCGACCCGACCCGAGATCCTGCTGCTCGACGAACCGCTCACCGCGCTGGACCCCAACAGCCGCGGCGCGATGGCCCGCCACCTCCGGGACCTCATCGAGCAGCTGGGCATCGGCGTGCTGCTGGCCTCGCACGACCTCGAGCTGGTCGAGCGCGTCTGCCCGACCGTGCACGCGATGGCCGACGGCCGCATCGTCGCCACCGGCCCGCTGCAGCAGATCCTCGCCGAGGCCGAGCACCCCGTCGTCAAGGAGCTCGCCGAGGCGGCGCCGCTCGCCGTCCAGCGCTTCCGCTGACGCGGCGCTCGGCACGCACCACCCCGCCGCGCCCGCACGCGGCCACCAGATCGAAGGAGCAACCGTGCCCGACCTCGACTCCCGGCTCCGGCCGACGTTCGACGAGGTGCTGCGCCGCAACCCCGGCGAGCGCGAGTTCCACCAGGCCGTCCACGAGGTCCTGTCGAGCCTCGGGCCGGTGGTGAGCAAGCACCCCGAGTACACCGACGGCGCGATCATCCGGCGCCTGTGCGAGCCGGAGCGGCAGATCATCTTCCGGGTGCCGTGGGTCGACGACAGCGGCCAGGTGCAGATCAACCGCGGCTTCCGCGTCGAGTTCAACTCCGCGCTCGGCCCGTACAAGGGCGGCCTGCGGTTCCACCCGAGCGTCTACCTGGGCATCGTCAAGTTCCTCGGGTTCGAGCAGATCTTCAAGAACTCCCTCACCGGCATGCCGATCGGCGGCGGCAAGGGCGGCTCGGACTTCGACCCGAAGGGCCGCAGCGACGCCGAGGTGATGCGGTTCTGCCAGTCGTTCATGACCGAGCTGTACCGCCACATCGGCGAGTACACCGACGTCCCGGCGGGCGACATCGGCGTGGGCGGCCGCGAGATCGGCTACCTGTTCGGCCAGTACAAGCGCATCACGAACCGCTACGAGTCGGGCGTGCTCACCGGCAAGGGCCTGACCTGGGGTGGGTCCCAGGTGCGCCCGGAGGCCACCGGCTACGGCCTGGTGTTCTTCGTCGACGAGATGCTCCGCACGCGTGGCGAGAGCTTCGACGGCGCCCGCGTGGTCGTGTCCGGCTCCGGCAACGTCGCGACCCACGCGATCGCGAAGGTGCACGAGCTCGGCGGCACCGTGGTCGCGTGCTCCGACTCCAGCGGCTACGTGGTCGACGAGCGCGGCATCGACCTCGACCTGCTCACCGAGATCAAGCAGGTGCGCCGCGGTCGCCTCAAGGAGTACGCCGACGCCGCGGGCGGCTCCGTCGCCTTCGTCGAGGGCGGCAGCGTGTGGGACGTGCCGTGCCGCATCGCGCTCCCCTGCGCGACCCAGAACGAGCTCGACGCCGACGCCGCGGCGACGCTGGTCGGGCACGGCTGCACGATCGTCGCCGAGGGCGCGAACATGCCGTGCACGCCCGAGGCGGTGCGGCTGCTGGAGAGCGCCGGGGTCGGGTTCGCGCCCGGCAAGGCGGCCAACGCGGGCGGCGTCGCCACCAGCGCGCTGGAGATGCAGCAGAACGCCTCGCGCGACTCGTGGACCTTCGAGCACACCGAGGAGCGGCTGTCGCAGATCATGCGCGGCATCCACGACCGGTGCCTGGAGACCGCGGACACCTACGGCAGCCCGAACAACTACTCGACGGGCGCCAACGTCGCGGGGTTCATCCAGGTCGCCGACGCGATGCTCGCGCTGGGCGTGATCTAGGACCCGCCCGACGGCGCCCGCTCACCCAGGAGGTCGGCTGCGGCCCGGCCGGCGAGGCCGGCGAGTGCTTCTCCGGACGGGTCAGGCGGGCACCGGCGAGGCCGGTGCGGTGAAGCGGGCCTCGACGTCGGCGCGCAGCGGGCGGCTGACGTGCTCGAGGACCGACACGAACGCCCACGCGAGCAGCGCGAGCGCCACCTCGGAGCCCACGTAGACGACGCCGAGCGCGACCACGAGCAGCGAGACCATCGTGAGCGTCACGTGCCAGTGACGCACCAGCGTCAGCAGCGCGATCACCGCCAGGTCGCGGGTGCGGAAGCGCATGACCGCGCTGATCACCAGGGTGTGACCGGACCACAGCAGCACCACGACGGCGACGACGGTGCTCATCCCGCGCAGCGCGGGAGCGCCGACCGCCGCCGCGCCCACCGCGACGTTCGTCACGAGCACCGCGAGCGCGAGCAGCGTCGGCAGCCACCAGCGCAGCACGTCGGCGACGTCGGCCCGCAGGCCGCGCGCGAACGCCGCCAGCGGGCCGGTGTCGAGGTCCTGCCGCCAGGCCCGGACGGCGTACAGCCCGGCCGCGAGCGCCGGCGCCACCGGGAGCTGGGCCAGCACGAGCCAGGGCGCGGCGCCGGGGCCGCGCCCCAGCGCAGCGCCGACGAGCAGCGTCGGCACGCACGCGACCGCCAGGCACACCCCGAGCACCGCGTGCCGGTAGACGGCGCCTGCGAGCTGCGACAACGGACCCTGCCCGAAGTCGCCACCCGCCCCGGTACGACCGCGCGCGGGCGGCCGGTCGGCGAGGAGCTCCGCGCTCCGAGCGGCGGTCATCCCTTCACTGACCCGAGCATGACGCCGGAGACGAAGTACCGCTGCACGAACGGGTAGACGCACAGGATCGGGATCATCGTGAGGATCATCGTGACCGCCTGGATGTTGGCGGCGATCGCGTCGCTGTTGCCGCCGGTCGCCGCTGCGCCCTCGGTCGCCGTCGTCGAGGCCCCCGCGATGAGGTTGCGCAGGAACAGCGTGACCGGGAACAGCTCCTTCTTGTCCAGGTACAGGAAGGCGTTGAACCAGTCGTTCCACATCGCGACCGAGTAGAAGAGGATCATCGTCGCGATGACGGCCTTGGACAGCGGCAGCACGATGCGGGTGAAGATGCCGCCCCAGCCGAGGCCGTCGATCTGCGCGGCCTCCTCCAGCTCGCGCGGCATGTTCTCGAAGAACGACTTCATCACCAGCAGGTTGAACACCGACAAGGCACCGGGCAGCACCACCGCCCACATCGTGTTCTTCAGGCCGAGCGAGGAGATCAGCACGTAGTTCGGCACGAGCCCGCCGTTGAAGAACATCGTGAAGATCGCGATGCCGATCAGGACCGTGCGGCCGCGCAGGTGCTGCTTGGAGAGCACGTAGGCGAAGGTCGTGGTCAGCACCATCGCGATCGCGGTGCCGACGACCGTGTAGACCACCGTGTTCCGGTAGTTCTGCCAGAACATGCTGTTGCTGATGACGGCGGCGTAGGTGTCGGTGTTGAAGCCGACCGGCCAGATGTTGACCAGGCCCGCCTTGACCGCGCCGGCCGAGCTGAACGACTGCGCCAGCACGGTCACGAACGGGTACAGCATCAGCCCGCAGAAGGCGATCAGCCCGATCGTGTTGACGCTCGTGAAGACCTTGTAGGCACGTGAGTCGCGGGCTCCGACCGGCCGTCCCGTGCGGGCCGGTGCGCGCAGGGTCGCGCCGATCTCGTTCACCACAGGCTTGCTCCCACCACTCGGCGCGAGATGAGGTTCGCGCTCAGCACCATGACGAGGCCGATGACGGCCTGGAAGAGACCGATGGCCGCCGCGTAGCTGAAGTTGTTGGCCACCAGACCGACCCGGTACAGGTAGGTCGAGATGACGTCCGCGGTCGAGTAGGTCAGCGGGTTGTACAGCAGCAGGACCTTCTCGAACCCGACGTTGAGGAAGGTGCCGATGTTGAGGATCAGCAGCGTCACCATCGTCGGCCGGATGCCCGGCAGCGTGACGTGCCAGGTCTGCCGGAGCCGGTTCGCGCCGTCGATCCGGGCCGCCTCGTACAGCGAGGCGTCGATCGTCGTCAGCGCCGCCAGGTAGAGGATCGTTCCCCAGCCGACCGTCTGCCAGACCTCGGAGCCGACGTAGATGACGCGGAACCACTCGGCGCGCTGCAGGAACGCGATCGGCTCGCCGCCGAGCCACTCGATGATCTGGTTGGCGGTGCCCTGCAGCGACAGCAGCTGCATGACCATGCCCGCCACGATGACGATCGAGAGGAAGTGCGGCAGGTACGAGATCGACTGGACGGTGCGCTTGAACGCCCGCACGCGGATCTCGTTGAGCAGCAGCGCGAGCACGATCGGCAGCGGGAAGGTGAACAGCAGCGTCAGCCCGCCGAGGATCGCCGTGTTCGCGAACACCTGCCAGAAGTTCGGGTCCGCGATGAACATCTCCACGTAGCGGAACCCGACCCACTCGTCGCCGAAGATGCTCGAGCCCGGCCGGAACCGCCGGAACGCGATGACGTTGCCGAGCATCGGGACGTAGCGGAAGACCGCCAGGAACAGCAGCGGCAGGATCGCCATGGCGTAGAGCACCCAGTCGCGCCGCAGCGCCACGCGCCAGGGCACGACCGCGCTCCGACGGCGCAGCCGGCCGGGCGCTCGGGGCGGTGCCGGGTCCGGCGGCAGGCCCCCGGGCTCGGGGGCAGCGACGGCGGCCGGTCGCTCGGCCGCTCGCGTCTGGCTCATCGTCACTCCTTCGTGCGAGGACCGCGGCCGGCCGGCGTGACGCCGGCCGGCCGCGGCCGATCGGATCAGCCCTGCTCGGACTCGAACCGCTGCTGGGCCCCGTTGATGAGGTCCACGTACTGGTCGAGCCCCTGCCCCTGGAGCTGTGCGACGTAGGCGTCCCACTCCTCCAGCGGCCGGTCACCGATGATGAACTGCAGCGTCGCCGTGTCGACGGTGTCCTTCAGCGGGGTCGCGAGCAGCGACGCCTGCTCCAGCTCCAGCTCGTCCAGCGGGGCCGGCGGGAACGGGTCGCGCGGCGTGCGGGTCGAGAGCACCGTGTCGATGTACTCGACGAACTGCGGCACGTTGTACGACTCCTTGAGCTCGCGCGACTCGGTGCCGCCCGCGAGGACGTTCGACGCCCAGCCGAGGTCGACCTGGATGTCGATCTCGCCGTCGGGGTTGATGTTGAACGCGTCGAGGCTGTACTCGGGGTTCAGCGTGATCGTGCCGTCGGCGTCCTTGGTGTAGGTCTCGCCCTCCACGCCCCACTGCAGCATCTCGCGCGCGTCGGGGTTGTAGTAGAGCCAGTCCATGAACTGCAGGATCGTGCAGAGGTTCGGGTCGTCGGCGACCTGCGACGTCAGCGCGAAGCCGTGCCAGAAGTTGCGCGGCTCCACGACCTGGCCGGCCGGACCGCCCGGCGGCGCGATCTGGACGAGCTCGAAGTCCTCGACACCCGCGGCGGTCAGCGCGGTGGCGAACTCCTGCACGGTGCCCGAGGCGCCCGAGGCGGCGAAGACCGTCTCGTCGGCGAACTTCTCGGTCACGGTGCCGCTGCCGTCGTTGGCCTCGGTGAACGACTCCGTGTCGAGGAGACCCTCCTCCACGAGCCCGCGGAAGTAGGTGACCATCTCCTTGTAGCCCTCGGAGGTCGCCGCGTACTCGAACTCGCCGGTCTCGTCGTTCCAGAACATGCCGGTGCCGAAGCCCCAGCCCGCCACGGTCCCGAAGGCGTGCGCGGCGTAGTTGAGCATCGACTGACCCTCGAAGCCGTCGGCGAGCGGCCGGCTGTCCGGGTACTTCTCCTTGATCTTGGCGAGGGCGTCGTGCAGCTCGTCCCAGGTCTCGGGGACCCCGGCGCCGACCTCGTCGAAGACGTCCTTGCGGATGATCAGGGTGAAGACGGGGACCGACACCTCCTGCAGACCCGGCGTCATGTAGAACCGGCCGTCCGCCTGGCGGAGGTTGTCGATCATCTCGCTCAGGCCCCACTCCTCCACGTAGTGGTTGAAGTTGGGCATGTACTGCGTGTAGTCGGAGATCGGCAGCACGGCGCCGGAGGCCGCGAACTGCCGCTCGTCACCGGTGTACATCAGCGGGATGATCGGGGGCGCGTCGCCGGCGCTGATCAGCAGGCTGCGCTTCTCGACGGCGTCGCTGAAGGGGATGTTGGTCGGCACCAGCCGGACGTTGGTGCGCTCCTCGATCTCGTCGAAGAGCTGCCAGTCGTCGGTGATCGGGGTCTCGGGCCAGTCGGTCCACAGGATCCCGAGCTCCATCGGCTCCGGTGCGGTGAACTGCTCGTTCGCCTGGAAGTCCTCGACGGCGCACTCGAGCTCGACGCCACCGCCGGTGGCCTCGCCTCCGCCGCCGCCTCCGCCGCCGCCACCACCGCCGGAACCGCCGCCGCTGCTGCAGGCGGCGACCAGCATCAGCGCTGCCGTCCCCGAGAGCGCGGCCACCTGGCGGAGCCGGGTGGCACGACGCCGCACAGTCGTCTTCGAGTTGCTCATGGTTCTCCTCGTCGAGCGTCCGACACGAGCGTGTCGATACTATCGGCGCGGTGCCGATATTTTCCGCGAACCTACGAGTCGGATCGGTCGGATGTCAAGAGCCGTGACACGGCTGTGACCTGCGGGTTCTCCCGTGGCACGCCCGCGCGCGGGGTCGACGGCGTCGCACGAGGGCAGGCGCCAGCCAAGCCGATAATTTCGTCGCTTTCGCGTCACACCCTGCGCCGACCGCCCTGGTCGGCGCGTCTCACCCGACCCTGAGCGCCGCGTGGCTCTCCTGGTCGGGACCCAGCTCCAGCTCCGCGGTCGCGGTGCCGACGCGGACCTCGTAGGTCCCGGCGAAACCCTCGACCTCGAGCCTGCCCTCCTCGTCGGTGCGGTCGGCGCGCTCGTCGACCCACCACTCCCCCCGCACCAGCCCGCGCAACGCGTCGTAGGCCGGCTTGGGCGAGCCGTCGCGGCGCAGCAGCCCGCTCGGCGCGTCGAGCCAGCCGCCGTCCTCGATCCCCCAGTAGGTGATCGAGTGCACCGCGGGATGGCCGACGAGCGTCGTGTAGTGACGGACGATCTCCTCGGCCTGGCGCTCCTCGCCCTCGGGCGTGCTCGGCCAGTCGTCGACGACGTGGTCGTTGAGGTCCTCGATCTCGCGTGGCACGTGCTCGCCGGAGAGCAGCGTCGTCTCGGTCCAGTGCAGCGGCAGCCCGAACCGGGCGAACCGTTCGCAGACCTCGAGGAGGCGCTCCTCGCCGTGGAAGCCCTTGTGCATGTGGGACTGCAGCCCGATCGCGTCGATCTCGACGCCTGCCGCCAGCAGGTCCTCCACCAGCTGCTCGTACTCGGGGCCGAGGTCGAAGTCGTTGATGAGCAGGCGCGGCGAGGTCCCCGCCGCGCGGGCCTCCTCGACCGCGAGCCGGACGAGCTCGACGCGACCGATCTCGGCGCACAGGCGCGTGATCGCGTTGGGCACGCCGTCGGGCTCGTTGGTGAACCTCGGCATGATCACGGCCTCGTTGACGACGTCCCAGACGTCGATCAGCCCGGCGAAGTCGGTGACCTCCCGCCGGATGCGCGCGCGCAGCAGCTGCTCGACCTCCGACAGCGGCAGCGTGTCGAGCCACGGCGCCTTGACGGTGTGCCAGACGAGCGGGTGGCCCTTGAGGCGGACGCCGCGATCGGCGTGCCAGCGGGCGGCCTGCTCCAGCTCGGCGCGGCGGGGCTCGCCGCGCACGGGCTCGTAACGGCCCCAGTAGACCGGCAGGGTGGCGGTGTCGAAGACGTCGAGCCACGCCCTCTGCACGTGCGTGTCGGTCTCCCCCGGGTGCGTGCCCACGCAGCCGAACTCGAACGCGTGCCGTCGTTGACGCACGGTGACATCACGGCGCGCGAGCGGTCGCCCGTCGTCGTCGGTGAGCGTCACCGTCGCGGTGACCCGTCGCACGCTGGCAGTCATCGGCCTCCTTGCCTGACGTCGAGAGATCGATCTCTCGCTCATCATGCATCGCCGGCGCCTCCCCGTCCAGCCCCGTCCGGCAGGTGGCACGATGGGCGCGTGAGCCGCCGTCCGACCCTCGTCGACGTGGCGCGCCTGGCAGGCGTGTCGCGGGCGACGGCGGCGCGTGCGATCGCCGGGCAGCCGACCGTCGACCCCGCCCTGGCCGCCCGGGTGGAGGAGGCCGCGCGCGAGCTCGGCTACACGACGAACCCCGCCGCGCGGGCGCTGCGGCGCGGCCGGGCGGGCGCCGTCGCGATCGTCGTGCCCGCGAGCGACGCCCAGGGCCAGTCCGGGCCGTTCACGGCCGCACCGATCCGCGCCGCCACGCGCGTGATCTTCGACGCCGGCCAGCAGCCCGTGCTGCTGCTGGACGAGGGGCGCGACACCGACCGGCTCGTGCGGCACCTCTCCGCCGGGCACGTGGACGCCGCGGTCGTCATCCTGCTCTACGAGTCCGTCGAGCTCGACCAGGTGCTCGCCGACGTCCCGATCCCGGTCGCCCACGTCGGCCGGCCGAGCAGCGAGCGCTCCGCCGACGGCTGGTTCGTCGAGGCCGACCAGGCCGGTGGCGGGAGACAGGCGGCCGAGACGCTGCTCGACGCCGGGCGGCACCGGCTCGCGACCCTCGCCGGCCCCGACCACTTCGGCCCGGGCCGCGAGCGGCTGCAGGGCTTCGCCGACCGCTGCCGCGAGGCCGGCGTCGATCCCGGTCCGCGGGTGCCCGGCGAGTACGAGCTCGAGGCCGGCACACGTGCGGCCGAGGAGCTGCTGCGGCAGCGCCCCGACGTCGACGGCATCTTCGCGACGTCGGACCTCGTCGCGGCAGGTGCCCTGCGCGCCCTCGCCGCCGCGGGCCGGCGGGTGCCGGACGACGTCGCGATCGTCGGCTTCGACGACACGGTGGTCGCCGCGACGTCGGACCCGCCGCTGACCTCGGTGAGACAGCCGTTCGACGAGCTGGGCACGCGTGCCGCCCGGCTGGCGCTCGCGCTGCTCGCCGGCACCGCCGAGGGTCCGCGCCGGCAGGTGGTCCCGACCACCGTCACGGTCCGGGAGAGCACATGAGCGACGCGCCCGAGCACGACCGCGCCACCCCCGCCCCGCGCTCGCCGGCGTTCGCCGCGCTGCTGCGGTGGGAGCACTCCGGCGGCACCTGGGCCGTGCTCGACCGCGACGAGCACGGGCTCACGCTGTCCTTGCGCACCTGCACCGCCGGTGAGGAGGTCGAGCGGCTCCGCACCGACGACCCGGAGGTCGCCGAGCACGTCGGCGACCGCGAGCGCAGCGACGACTGAGACCCTGCCGGTCTCCAGCTCCTCGGTCTCACCGCACGTTCTGCCGCTCCTCGGTCTCACCGCACCTCTGCCGCGGCCCGGGTATCAGCGCGCTCTCCGCCGCGGCCAGGCGGCCGGCTCCCTCAGCCGCGTGCGCGCAGCACCTCGGCGAGCACGGCGGCCGCGCTGCGCTCGACGTCGGCCGTCGCGGTGGTCAGCGTGAGCGTGCCGCCGGCGGCTCGCGTGCGGAGCTGCTCGACGGCGTCGGGGACCTCGTCGAGCTCGTCGCGGTAGCGGCGCGCGAACTCCTCGAACCGCGCCGGGTCGTGGCCGTACCAGCGGCGCAGCGCGGTCGAGGGCGCGGCGTCGGGGAACCAGGTCCCGACGCGCGGGTCGTCCTTGCGCAGCCCCCGCGGCCAGAGACGGTCGACGAGGACGCGCTCGCCGTCGGCCGCGGTCGGCTCGGCGTACACGCGAGCCACGCGCACCTCGAGCGGCACCGCTCAGCCCTCGCGGGTGGCCACCACCACGGTCAGCATGATCGCGGCGTCCTCGAGGGCGTCGACGCGGTGCCGGTGGGGCGGGATCACGAGGTAGTCGCCCGGCCCTCCCTCCCAGCTCTCCTCGGCGGTGCTGAGCCGCACCCGGCCCGCGAGCACCTGCAGCGTCGCCTCGCCCGGGCTCTCGTGGTCGGCCAGCTCGCCGCCGGCTGCGAGCGCGAGCACCGTCTGGCGCAGGTGGTGCTCGCGCCCGCCGTGGATCGTCCGGCCGCTGCGCATGCTGCTCGCGCCGCGCGCGTCCTCGAGCAGCTCGGCCACCAGCGCCGTCAGGTCCTGCGACTCCATGCCGCCCTCCTCACGTCTGGCACGAGCCAAGCACACGACAGGCTTCCGTGGGCGCCGTCGGGGCGACGAGCTGCACCGCGTGCCCCGCCGCCCGACGTCGGCTCACAGCAGGCCGTTGGCCTCCAGCCACTCGCTCGCGATGTCGGCGGTGGAGCGCTGCTCGACCGTGCTCTGCGCGTTGAGGCCGACCAGCTCCTCGGTGGTGAGCGCCGCGCTGATCGGGTCGATCACCGCGGCGATGTCCTCGGCGACGTCGGCGGACGCGATCGGGACGACGTTGGAGGACAGGATGAGGTTCTCGGGGTCCTCGAGCGCCACGATCTCGCCGGTGTCGAACGCGGGGTCGGCGGAGTAGATGTCGGCGACCTGGATCTCGCCGGCCTGCAGCGCCTCCAGCGTCGTCGGCCCGGTCGCGGAGAACTCGAGGTCGACGCCATACACCTCGGCCGCGGCGGCCGGACCGTAGGGACGCTGCTCGAACTCCGGTGCAGCGCCGATGGTCAGCGGACCCTCGACGTCCGCCAGGTCCGCGATCGTCGTCAGCCCGTTCTCCTCGGCGAAGGAGGCCAGCACGGTGTAGGTGTCCTGGTCGGTGGCCTCGGCCATCGCGAGCGCGGCGAGGCCCTCCGGCAGCGCCTCCTGGAGCGCTGCGTAGACGTCCTCCGGGCTGGTGGCGGTGGGCTCCGGCTCCAGGAACTCCAGCAGGTTGCCCGTGTACTCGGGGAACAGGTCGATCGCGCCGGAGACGATCTCGGGCATGTAGGCGTCGCGCTGCCCGATGCTGAACTGCCGGTCGACGTCGTAGCCCGCGTTCTCCAGCGCCTGCGCGTAGATCTCGGCGATGATCTCGTTCGAGTAGTACGCCTGCGACCCCACGACGAGGGTCTCGCCGCCAGATCCCGAGGTGGCGTCGTCGTCGGAGGGCTGCTCGAGCGGGTTGTCGTTCGAGCAGGCGGCGAGCGCGAGCGAGGCCGCGAGGGCGGCGCCGACGGCGAGCAGCGGTCGTCGTGCGACGGGTCGTGACATGGACATGGGTTCCTCTCGGTGGGGGTCTGCGGTCAGGCGGAGGGCGAGGCTGCGGCCTCGCTGCGCGCGGCGGCGCGGCGTGCGGGTCGGGTCGCGCGGTGGACGCGGACGCCGGCCGGGACGGCGGCGCGCTGCGCGAGCGCGAGCAGCAGGTCGACGACGAGCGCGAGCGCCGCGACGAGGAGGGCTCCGCCGAGCACCTGGTCGAAGCGCCGCAGCGGGATGCCCTGGATGATCGGCCAGCCGAGGCCGCCGAGGTTGACGTAGGCGGCGATCGTCACGGTGGCGATCACCTGCAGCACGGCCGAGCGGATGCCACCGACGAGCAGCGGCAGCCCGAGCGGGAGCTCGACGCGCCAGAAGATCTGCCGCTCGGTCATGCCCATCGCGCGGGCGGCGTCGACGACGGCGCGGTCGATCGCCTCGATCCCGGTGTAGGCGCCGGCGAGCAGCGACGGGATGGCGAGCAGCACGAACGTGACGACCGCAGCCTCCGGGATGCGCAGCACGCCCAGCAGCAGCACGAGCAGCACCAGCAGCCCGAAGGAGGGCACCGCGCGGGCGGCTCCTGCGATCGCGACCGCGACCTCGCGGCCGCGACCGGTGTGCCCGATCAGCCACCCGGCCGGGATCGCGACCACGGCCGCGACGAGCACCGAGACCACCGTGTAGCCCACGTGCTGCGCGAGCAGCGTGGGCAGCGCGTAGCTGCCCTCGAGCCGGGCGGGGTCGGTGAGCCACGCGATCGCCTCGCCGAAGAGGTTCATGCGGCGGTCCTCACGGGCAGCGCGGCACGCGCACGGGTACGGCCGGTGCCGCGCCCGGCTCGCGTCCACGGCATGAGGACGCGCCCGGCCAGCACGAGCAGGAGGTCGACGACCAGGGCGATGACGACGACCGCGGTCACACCCGCGAGCACCTCGGCGACGATCCGCCGCTGCAGGCCGTTCTCGAACAGGTACCCGAGGTTGGTGACGCCGATGAGGATGCCGACGGTCGCCAGCGAGATCGTGCTGACCGCTGCCACCCGCAGCCCGGCGAGCAGGACCGGCCCCGACAGCGGCAGCTCGACGGTCCAGAAGCGCCGCGCGGCGCCGTAGCCGATCGCGGTCGCCGCCTGCCGGACGGCGGGGTCGACCGAGTCGAGGCCGTCGACGACCGAGCGCACGAGGATCGCGACCGCGTAGATGACGAGCGCGGCGACGAGGTTCGTCTCGCTGATCGCCGAGTACCCCAGCGCCGCCGGCATGAGGATGAGCAGTGCGAGCGAGGGGATCGTGTACAGCAGCCCGGTGCCGAGCACGAGCGGGCCGCGCAGCAGCCGGAACCGCCACGCCAGCCAGCCCAGCGGCAGCGCGAGCAGGAAGCCGAGCACGATCGCGACGGCGCTCTGACGCAGGTGCACCGCGGCGAGCGAGAGCACCAGGTCGAGGTTGTCGAGCACCCAGGTCACGTGATGGCACCGTCCTCGACGAGCGCACCCTGGGTACGGCCCTCGGCGTCGACGACGACACGACCGCGCGCGGTCTCCTTGATGTGCAGGGCGCGGCGGCCACGGTCGACGCCGATGAACGCGGCGACGAAGTCGTCGGCCGGGTTCTCGATGATCTCGCTGGGGCTGCCGACCTGCACGACCCGCGCCCCGGTGTCGAGGATGACCACCTGGTCGCCGAGCAGGAACGCCTCGTCGATGTCGTGCGTGACGAAGACGACCGTCTTGTCGAGGTCGCGCTGGAGGCGGATCATCTCGCGCTGCAGGTCCGCCCGCACGATCGGGTCGACGGCGCCGAACGGCTCGTCCATGAGCAGGATGTTCGGGTCGGCCGCGAGCCCGCGCGCGACGCCGACGCGCTGCTGCTGCCCGCCCGAGAGCTGGCTCGGGTACCGGTCGGCCAGGGCGCCGTCGAGCCCGACGGTCTCCAGCAGCGACCGCGCGCGCTCGTGCGCGGCCCGCTTCGGGGTGCCGATCAGCCGCAGCACGGTCGCGACGTTGTCGAGCACCGTGAAGTGGGGCATCAGCCCGGAGTTCTGCATGACGTAGCCGATGCTGCGACGCAGCGCGACCGGGTCCTTGCCGAGCACGCTCTCGCCGTCGATCTCGACGTCGCCGCCGGTCGGCTCAACCATCCGGTTGATCATCCGCAGCAGCGTGGTCTTGCCGCAGCCGGAGGACCCGACGAGCACGGTCGTGCGGTGCGCCGGCAGCGTGAGGGAGAAGTCCTCGACGGCGAGCGTGCCGTCGCCGAACCTCTTCGTCACGGAGCGGAACTCGATCACGCGGTACCTCCGGGCGGGCTGGTGGGGCCGGTCACGCGGAGTCGCGACCGTAGGTCTCGAGAAGACGCAACCACACCTCGCTGACAGTGGGGTAGGCCGGGACGGCATGCCACAGACGCGCGAGCGGCACCTGACCGACGACCGCCACCGTCGCCGCGTGCAGCAGCTCGGCCACGTCGGGGCCGACGAATGTCGCCCCCAGCAGCACACCGGTGTCGGCGTCGACGACCATCCGCGCCTGGCCCGCGTAGCCGTCGGCGTGCAGGTAGGCACCGGCGACGGCACCCAGGTCGTGGTCGACGACCCGGGTGCGCGCACCGCTGCGCTCCGCCTCGGCGGCGGTCATGCCCACGGCGGCGACCTCGGGGTCGCTGAAGACGACCTGCGGCACGGCGCGCTCGTCGGCGGTGGCGACGTGGCGGCCCCAGGCGTGGTCGTCGACGCGCGCGCCCGTCGCGCGCGCCACGATGACGTCGCCCGCCGCACGCGCCTGGTACTTGCCCTGGTGGGTGAGCAGCGCGCGACCGTTCGCGTCACCGACGGCGTAGAGCCAGTCGTGCCCGGTCGCCCGCATCGTGTCGTCGACAGCGATCGGCTCGCCGGGCACGAGGCCGACGACGTCGAGCCCGAGGTCGTCGGTGCGCGGCCGCCGCCCGGTCGCGACGAGCACCTCGGCCGCCACCACCTCGCCGCCGCCGTCGAGGGCCATCCGCACCCCGTCGTCGTCGCGCTCGACGGCGGTGACCGAGGTGCCGGTGCGCACGTCCACGCCGGCCTCGCGCAGCGACGCCGCCACCCGCTCGCCCGCGAACGGCTCCATCCGCTCGAGCAGCCCGTGCCGTGCGAGCACCGTGACCCGCGACCCGAGCGCCGCGTACGCCGTCGCCATCTCGACCCCGACGACGCCGCCGCCGATGATCGCCAGCGACTCCGGGACCTGCTGGGCGCCGGTGGCCTCCCGGCTGGTCCACGGCTGCGCCTCGGCCAGCCCGGGCACCGGCGGCACCACGGGGTCGCTGCCGGTGGCGACGACGACCGCGTGCCTCGCACGGATCGCCCGGGTGCTGCCGTCCTCGTCGGTGACCGTCACCTCGCGCTCGCCGGTGATCCGGCCGGCCCCTCGGACGAGCACGATGCCCGCCGAGCGGAGCCAGTCGACCTGGCCGTCGTCGGACCAGTCGGCGACGACGGCGTCGCGGCGCGCGAGCACCGCGGCGACGTCGAGCGCCCCGGTCGCGGCCTGCGCGGCGCCCGCGACGTGCTGCGCCGAGCGCAGCGCGTGCACCGGCCGCAGCAGCGCCTTCGACGGCATGCACGCCCAGTAGGAGCACTCGCCCCCGACCAGCTCGCTCTCGACGAGCACGGCGGACAACCCGCCCTGCACCACCCGGTCGGCGACGTTCTCACCCGCAGGTCCGCCGCCGATCACGATCACGTCGGTCTCGTCCACCGCACACCTTCCGGTCGGGTCGGGGTTGTCGTGCACGCCCCAACAGCGTGGCACCGCGGCGTTGTTCCCCGCCATGCTTTCTCGCCCGCTCGTCATCGCGGCGCGTCCCCTCCGCCATCGTCGCCCTGGCCGGTGCCGAGGGGTCACAATCGGTCCATGACGGACGGTCTCGACATCCAGCTGGCCCAGGCGGCGCGAGAGATGGACGCCGCCGCCGGCAGCGAGGAGCTCCTCGACGTCGCGGTGGGCTGGTCGATGGCGGTCGTGCCCGGATGCCAGATGGCCGGGGTCACGATGCGCCGGCGGCGCGGCAGGCTGGAGTCGGTGTCGCCGTCCGACCCCGTCGTCGTCGCGTGCGACCTGCTCCAGTACGAGCTGGAGGAGGGCCCGTGCCTCGACGCGATCACCGACGACACGGTCATCGCCGCCGGCGACGTCGCACGCGACCCGCGCTGGCCGCGGTGGGGGCCGCAGGTCGCGAAGGACCACGGCATCGCCGGGATGCTGAGCGTGCGGCTGTTCTCCAGCGAGACCGTGCACGGCGCGCTCAACCTGTACTCCCGCGAGCCGGGCGCGTTCGACACCTACGCGATCGACATCGCGGTGCTGCTGGCCACGCACGTCTCGGTCGCGCTGGGCTCGGCGCTGTCGGACGAGAACCTGCGGCTCGCCGTCGACAGCCGGCACCTCATCGGTCAGGCGCAGGGGATCCTCATGGAGCGGTTCTCGCTCGACGCCGCGGGCGCGTTCGCGGTGCTGTCCCGGGTGTCGCAGGACCGCAACATCCGTCTCATCGCCGTCGCCGAGCACGTCGTGCGGCGCCGCGAGCTGCCCGGAGCGCCCGTGCAGGTCTGAGGATCGGTGGACGGGCTCGGCGAGGTACGGCAGACTGCAGGGGACGCGCTCGAGACCCGTGGCGTGGAGGCACGACCAGGACGCGAGCACGCTCGATGACCGCCACGCCTTCCCTCGACGCCCGTCGCCCCCGACCGCGACGCGTCCACCCCACACCCCTGCCTCGGGCCCGTGGCCCGATCTCGCAGGCGCTGCTGACGCTCCTGGCCGGGCCCCCGACCCGTGACCCCGGCATCCTCGCCGCGTCGCACGTCACCGAGCTGTGGCAGGTCGAGGACGACGTGCCGTGGTGGCGCGCCGGGGACGACGCCGCGCTCGCGCTCGTGCACCTCGCGGAGCTCGACCGGCGCGGTCTGGAGGGTGTGCCCGACGGCTGGGAGGGTCACCCGCTGCTCGCGAGCGCCCGCTGGTCGCTCGCCACGCCGCTGCGGTACGGGCTGGAGCGGCTGCGCGAGTCGGTCGAGCTGCCGCCGCGCGTGACCGGGCTGGGCGTCGCCCGCGTGGTCGTGGCGATGGTCGCCGGTGCTGCCGAGGGGGCCGACGAGCCGCGTGCCGCGACCTGCGACGACCTCGTGACGACCGCGGTGCAGCGGCTCCGGGAGCGCGACGCCCGCGCCGCGCTGCTGCCCCGCCTCGCCGGCACACCACGCCGGCTGCTGGCGCGCACCCTCGCAGGCGACCCCGCCGACCTCGCGGGTGCGGCCGGTGCGCCCGAGGCAGGCGACACCGAGCGCGACGGCGTCGGTGCGGTGCTGCGCCACCTCGGCCTCGGCGACCGCACCGGTCAGCACCTCGACCGGCTGCCCGGGCCGGCGCTGTGGCGCCTCGCGCTGCTCGACCACGTGGTGGCCCACCGCGCCACCCGTGGCGTCGCGATGGGCTGGCTGACCGCCGCGGACGGGCTGGCCGCCTCCGGCCGCTTCGCCACCGGCGACGCGTTGCGGGGCCTCGGCCTCGACGCCGCGGCACGGCAGGCCTGGGACGACTGCGTCGTCGGGCGGCTGACGACGCTGGAGGCGACCGAGAGCCTCGTCGACGCCGAGCCCGGCCTCGCCGCCGACGTGCTGCTGGGCGCACGTGCCTGCGTGACGGCGACGACCGCCGTCGAGCACGACCTCGCGGCACGGAGCACCTTCGCTGCCCACGACCCGCAGGACACCCCCGAGGCCGACGAGGCGCCCGGGGAGACGACCGAAGTACCGACGACGGAAGGACTGACATGACCGACGGTCAGCGACCGACGCACGTGCCCGGCCAGACCCAGGAGTGGCCCGGCCGCACCCGCGAGATGGACCCGGTGCCCGACCACGGCGAGTCCAGCTGGACCGGACGCGGGCGGCTCGAGGGCAAGCGCGCCCTCATCACCGGCGGCGACTCCGGCATCGGCCGGGCGACCGCGATCGCGTTCGCCAAGGAGGGGGCCGACGTCGCGATCGCGTTCCTGCCCGACGAGAGCGAGGACGCCGCCGAGGTGGAGAAGGCCGTCACCGAGGAGGGCCGCCGCTGCGTGCTGCTCCCGACGGACCAGCGGACCGAGGAGGCCAACCAGGCGCTGGTGCGCGACGCCGTCGAGGCTCTCGGGGGTCTCGACACCGTGGTGTCGAACGCCGCGTTCCAGATGGGGACCAAGGGCGGCATCGAGGCGTTCTCCTCCGAGCAGCTCCAGCGGGTGTACGAGACCAACGTGTTCGCCACCTTCTGGCTGGTCAAGGCCGCCGTCGAGCACCTGAAGCCGGGCTCGACGGTCACGATCACCACCTCGATTCAGGCCTACGAGCCCAGCGAGCCGCTCCTCGACTACGCCTCGACGAAGGCCGCGCTCAACAACCTCATGGTCAACCTCGCCTCCGACCTCGGCGAGCGCGGCATCCGTGTCAACGCGGTCGCGCCGGGACCGATCTGGACGCCGCTCATCCCGTCGACGTTCGACGAGGAGAAGGTCGACGGCTTCGGCGCGGACACCCCGCTGGGGCGGCCGGGCCAGCCGATCGAGGTCGCCGCGGCGTACGTGTTCCTCGCCTCCGACGAGGCCAGCTACGTCAGTGGCACCGTGCTGGGTGTCACGGGCGGGCGCGCGGTGTTCTGAGGCCTCCGCCCGCGACGCGGGCGAGCCGATCGACGGGCTCTCGCGGGGACGCACCCGTGGGAGCCCGCCGTCGTGCTGGCGGACGGCCTCCTGCGAGATCCGCCCGACCCTCCCCCGATCCCACTGCGCCGAGCGGTACGGGCGTACGGTCGAGAGCACGCGAGAAGGAGGAGCCATGCCACGCAAGGACACCCCGTCGTCGATCAAGAAGCCCGACATGTACGAGGAGCTGCGCGACGAGGGCGCGTCGAAGGAGAAGGCCGCCCGGATCTCGAACGCCGCGGCCGCGCAAGGCACGGACACCGTGGGGCGCCGCGGCGGGAACGCGGAGAACTACGCGGACAGGACGGTCGACGAGCTGCGCGACCGGGCCAAGGAGCTCGGGCTGTCCGGCTACTCGGAGAAGACGAAGGACGAGCTCATCGACATGCTGCGCAACCACTAGCGCGGCGCACCGGTCGAGGCGAGCCGCTACCACGGCGACGACGCTCCGGCAAGGCCCTGTTTCGCCGTCCACCCGCTTCCTAGCGTGGAGGACGACGGGCCGGGTCCCGACCCCACCAGCCGACACGGCCCGTCGCACACGTCGCCGACGTCCGCGCGTCGCCCCGGTCGCGCGGACGTCGGTGCGACCCGGGGCCGCCCGGTCCCGGCCCACATAGGAGGACGAGGATGAGCCAGGAGCAGAACCACGGACAGGACGCGACCGCGCCCGAGCAGCCGGCGCACCCCAGCCAGGCCGAGGGCGAGGACCGCGAGCTGTCGAGCCCCCAGACCGACGCCCCCATGCAGGCCCACCCGTCGCAGGCCGAGGGCGAGGACGACGGTCGCGACGAGGGCTGACCGCGCGCGATGGACGGCATGACGACGCCCGCCGACCACGACCCGAGCCAGATGCCTGCCGAGTTCGCCGGCGAGGAGACCTACGGACCTGACACGATGAGGTCGATGGGCAAGCTGATCTACGGGTGTCGCTCGGAGTACGAGTTCGACGACCGCCTGCTCGCCCACCTCAAGGTCGCGGTCACCGCGAAGCTGAGGCGCCAGGAGTGCTTCATGCTCAGCTGGGTCATCGACGCACGTGACGGCTCCGGTCGGATGTCGCTGTGGCTGGCGCCAGCGATCCCGCTGCAGTTCAAGTTCGCCGGCAGCCGCCGCCCCACGCTCAACCGGGCCTGGATCGACGTCATGGTGCAGTTCTCGAACTCGGCACGCGGACTCGTCGTGATCTCCGAGGCCGACGCGCTGTCGCTCTCGCGCGGCGAGATCGACGCCGCCAGCCTGCAGCTGGAGCCCTAGCAGCACCCGCGCGCGCCGCACCGCACGACGGCGCGGCGACCACGCCCCGCATGCCCCGCACCCGCCGGGGTACCGGAGCAGAGACAGTCGCGCCACCGGCCCATGAGCCGGGAGACGCGCGCACGCCCCGACCGAAGGAGTCAGCGATGGCGACCGCCCCCGAGAAGAAGGGCAACACCTCGGCGAAGATCCTCTACCAGCCGTTCGGGCTGGTGAGCAGCATCATCGCCGGGGTCGTCGCAGGACAGGTGTTCAAGCAGGTCTGGAAGCGGGCCTCGCCCGGCGACCACCAGGACCCACCGGGGCCTCTGCAGTCGGAGTACCCCTTCAAGGAGGTGATCGTCGGAGCGCTGATCCAGGGCGCGATCTTCGCGGCGGTCAGGGCCGCCGTCAGTCGCGGCGGCGCACGGGTCTTCGAGCGCTGGACCGGCGAGTGGCCGGGCGACTGACGCACCACGACCCCACGAGAGCACCGCACGACCGCGTCACGCACGACGCACGACCCCACGACCACGAGGCGGAACCATGGAACGGATCGACGGCGCCACAGTGGCGTTCCTGCTGACCGACGGCTTCGAGGACTCGGAGCTCACGAGCCCCTGGGAGACGGTCGAGCAGCAGGGCGGCACGCCCACGCTCGTCAGCCCCAAGGAGGGCAGCGTCGAGGGCAAGAAGGGGCACACCCAGGCCGTGGACCTCGGCGTCGCCTCCGCGAGCGCCGACGACTTCGACGCGCTCGTGCTGCCCGGCGGCGTCGTCAACGCCGACCACCTGCGCATGGACACCGACGCGGTGGCGTTCGTCGGCGCGTTCTTCGACCAGCACAAGCCAGTCGCCGTGATCTGCCACGGCGCCTGGATCCTCGCCGACGCCGACGCCCTGCGCGGCCGGCGCCTCACCAGCTACCCCAGCCTGCGCACCGACCTCGTGAACGCAGGCGCCGAGTGGGTGGACGAGGAGGTCGTCGTCGACCAGGGCCTGGTCTCCAGCCGCACACCCGACGACCTGCCCGCCTTCAACGCGAAGATGGTCGAGGAGATCGCCGAGGGTCGGCACGCGGGCCAGAGCCGCTGACCCGACGCCGCCGGTGGTGGGGTCCGCTCAGGACTCCATCCCGGCGGTGACGCGCACCGCCTCGGCGACGACGTCCGCCAGGCTCCCGGTGCGCTCCCAGGTCGCGCGCTGCCGGTCGGCGCCGGTGCCCTGCCGCAGCACGGTCTCGACACGGCGGCGGACCGCGCCCTCGTCGCCGGTCTCCCGCAGCGCCGGGCCGAGAAGCTCGAGGAGGTCGGCGACGACGTCGACGGCGGGGCGCGGCTGCGCCGTCAGCGGGTCGAGGAGGTCGCCGCCCACACCTGCGCGCGACGCCTGCCACGACGCCAGCCTCAGCAGCGCGACCGGCACCGCAGGCGCACCCTCGCCGGCCGCCCAGGCCGCCGCGGCCGTCGTGACGAGGGCACGCGCGAGCCCGGCGACCAGCACGGCGTCCTCGACGTCCATGCAGACGTCGGCCACTCGCAGCTCGACGGTCGGGTAGCTCTGCGAGACACGGGCGTCGAAGTAGACCATGCCGGCGTCGAGCACCGTGTTGCTGGCGACCATGCGCGCCACGAGGTCGTCGTAGGCCTCGGCGGACCCGAACAGCTCGGTCGGCCCGGCGGAGGGCCAGCGGGCCTGCGCCTGCGTGCGGAACGACGCGTACGCCGTGTCCCTGCCCTGCCAGAACGGCGAGTTCGCGCTGAGCGCGGCGAGCACGGGCAGCCACGGGCGGATGCGGTCGAGGACGCCCACGGCCTCCTCGCGCGAGGACACCCCGACGTGCACGTGGCAGCCACAGGTGAGGTTCTCCTCGGTGGTGATGCCGAACCGCTCCGTCATGAGGGCGAACCGCTCGTTGCGGACGAGCAGCGGCTCCACGGGCAGCGGCGAGGTCCCGACGGCGGCGACCTGGGCGCCGGTCGCGCGCGCGGCGTCGATGGCCATCCGGCGGCACGCGCGGATGTCCTCGCCGAGCGCGTCGAGGTCGGTGTGCGGGCGCGTCCCTGTCTCGACCTGCTGCTGCTGCAGCTCCTTCTCGAGCCCGCCGCCCGGCTCGTCGGTGCCGCCCTCGGCGACCTCCTCGGCCTGGCGCAGCACCTGCGTGGCCATCGAGAGGGCGCGACCGGAGCCGCTCTCGACGATCAGCAGCTCTTCCTCGACACCCACGGTTCGCATCGCCCAAGTGTGCAGGACCCACCGGGCCCCGCCGACCACATGGTCAGGGGTCCGCGACCGGCGCCGGGCCGCCCGTTGCTACCATCGCGGCGCCCCCTTCCCGACGACGCGCAGGAGCTGCTCGTGGTGCACGAGCCCGAGGACCTCGACGCCGAGGAGCGGTCGTTGCTCGCCGACCTGGGTGAGCGGCACGGCCTGTGGGACGGCGAGACCCCGGCACGCCTGGTCGCCCGCGGCGAGGAGAACGTCACGGTCTACGTGGGCGACGTCGTGGTGCGGCGGTCCGACGACGTCGAGGCCGTCGCGCGCGAGGTCGCGCTGCTGCGCGCGCTCGCCGACGCCTCCCCCGTGCCGACGCCGGTGCCGCTGCTGCACGAGGCCGACCTCGGCGTGCTGGCCTACCGACGGCTCGAGGGCACGCCGCTGCTCACCGCCGGGTGCCCGCCCGACCCGTCGGTGCGCGACGGGCTGGTGCAGGTGCTGGCGGCGCTGCGCCGTGTCGTGCCCGTGGTGGCGCTCCCCGTCGACGACTACCCGAACGCCGAGTGGCACGGCGAGGCCCTCGAGGCCTTCGAGTCCGTGCGGGACGCGCTCGGTCCCGAGCCCGCGGACGCCGTCGAGCGCTTCCTGGGGCAGGCGCCGCCGCCCGACGCACCGGCCGACACCCCGCAGCACAACGACCTCGGCGTCGAGCACCTGCTCGTCGACGGCGAGGGACGGCTGACCGGGGTCATCGACTGGACCGACGCGGCGCTCGCGCCGCCGGCCCGGGACGCCGGCGCCCTGCTCCGGGACCTGGGCGAGGACGTGGCGCTCGCGGTCTGGCACGACCTCGACGGCCGGCCGAGCGACGCCGACGTCGCCCGCGTGCGGTTCCACGCACGCTGCAAGTGGCTCGAGGACATGGCGTTCGCGCTCGAGGAGCCGCACGCCCGTGCGGCGTACCTGGACAACGCGTGGCGCTCGTTCGGGCACACCTTCGCCGCCAGGGACTGAGATCACAGGGATCCAGCCACGGGACGGCCGTACGGGAGGTCCCCCGATAGGGGATGATGCACCAATGGGTCATCTTGTCTACGGCTGCGGGTCACGTCACCCGTTCGACGATCGGATGCTCGCGCATCTCAAGGTCGCGATCACCGCGAAGCTCCGGCGTCAGGAGTCGTTCATGCTGAGCTGGTCCGTCGACGCCGAGCGCGGCTCGGGCCGGCGGTCGCTGTGGCTCTCCCCCGCCGTGCCGCTGCAGTTCGAGTTCTCCGGGAGCCGGCGCCCCGAGCTGAACCGCGACTGGATCGACGTCATGGTCCAGTTCTCCAACTCCCCCCGTGGCCTCGTGGCCATCCGTGAGTCCGACGCCGCGCAGATCAGCCGCGGGACGCTGCGGGCCGTCGACCTCGAGCTCGAGGCATGAGCTCTGCCGGCTGACGACCCGCAGCGGCCACGTCAGCCGGCCCGCAGCGCGATCGTCTCGCGCTGGTGCTCCGTCCGCCGCTCCGACAGCCCGCTCACGGTCGCACCGGTGAGCTGAGGCGTCTCCTCGACCAGCGGCGCACCCGCGTCGATCGAGCCGGCGGGGTGCGCGATCTGGCGTCGCACCACCTCCTGCGCGACGACACGCAGCTTCTCGTTGCGGTGCGACGACCAGCGCCGCAGCAGCTCGAAGGCGCGCTCGTCGTCCAGGCGGTAGCGCGCCATCAGGATGCCGACGGCGGTGGCCACCGTGGTCCTGCTCAGCACCGCCCGGCGCAGCGTGTGGATCTCCCGCGCGTTCACGAGCGCGGCCGCGGCGTGCTCGGCGAGCAGCATCACCCGCTGCCGCGTGCGCACGTCCATGAGCTCGCGCCCCGAGGCGTAGATGTACAGCGCCCCGATGACGGTCCGGCGCGCGACCAGCCGCACGCACATGACGCTGCGCGCCCCGGTCTGCTCGGCCGCGAACGTCCCCCACTTGCGCCACTGCTTGCTGCACGCCGCTCCCCAGCTCGCGAGCTGGCCGTCCTGCAGCACGTGGAACGGTCCCTGGCCGAGATCGCGCTGGCGCTGGTCGCACACCCGCACGGCCTCGGAGGTGGCGGCGACCATCTCGGCGTTGCCACGGCGGCGCATGAGCGCGACGCCGACCTCGATCGCTCCCGGCACGACGGCCATCGCGGCGTCGACCACGGCCTCGGCCGTGCTGCGTACCCCGTCTGCCTCGTGCATCGGCTGCATGGCTTCGATGAACTTGGCGCACTGCTGGTCCAGCACGGCCACGTCGTCAGCGGTCATCTGCTGTCTCCCTCTCTCCAGCGTGGCCCCGTCGGTGGTGGGCCCCTCTGAGAGCACTTCATCAGCGCACCGATGGGCGCCGGTAGACCATTGCGCCGAGTTGGTTCGATCTGCTAATGCGCGCGCGGTCCTCTTCTCACCGTCGAGGCGGCCGAGAAAGAGATGCAAAAAATCTCGCGCGGCTGCATCCAGGACCGTGTCGCCGGAGGAAGTACGTGGTGTCAGAGCAGATGCCCAGTCGGGCACCACCATGAAGGAGAAGGCCATGCGGTTCCGCACCACCCTCACGCTCGGGCTCAGCGCCGCCGTCCTCGCCGTGGGGGCCGCACCCGCCCTCGCCGCACCGGAGGACGCCGCCGAGCTGTCCGTGCTGCACGGCGTGCCCGACCTCGTCGTCGACGTGTGGGTCGACGACGAGCTCACCCTCGACGACTTCGAGCCCGGCACGCTCGCCGGGCCGTTGGAGCTGCCCGCGGGCACCTACAGCGTCGCCATCACCGCCTCCGACGCCGCGGACGCCAGCGACCCGGTGCTCGGCCCGATCGACCTGGAGCTCGAGAACGGGATGTCCTACACCGCGGTCGCGCACCTGGACGCCGACGGCGCCCCGGCCGCCGCGCTGTTCACCAACGACATCAGCGCCACCGAGGCCGGCGAGGGCCGGCTGACCGTCCGGCACGTGGCCGCGGCTCCCGCCGTCGACGTGCTCGCCGACGGCGAGGCGGTCGTCACCGAGCTCGCCAACGGTGACGAGGCCACGCTCGACCTGCCGGCCGGCACCGTGCCCGCCGCGGTGGCCGCGGCCGGGACCACCGAGCCCGTGCTCGGCCCGGCGGACGTCTCCGTGACCGACGGCCAGCTGACCGTCGTCTACGCGTGGGGCAGCCTCGAGGACGGCAACCTGGCGCTCGCGACGCAGACCGTGGCCGCCGGCCACTCCGCCCCCGACGGCGTGCCGACCGGTGAGGTCAGGGTGCCCGAGGACGGCGGCGCCGTCGCCCCGCTGGTGATCCTGGGCATGCTCGCGGTCGCCGGCGTGGCCGGCGTCGCGATCCGTCTCGGCTCGCGCTCGGCGGCATGACCCACCTGCCCACCTCCGTGGCCGCACGGGCGCTCGGCGCCCGTGCGGCCACGGCCGCGCTCCTCGTGCTGATCGGGGCGACCGCGTGCGGTGGGCCGCAGGCCGAGCCGGAGGTGACGCCGTCGACCGTGACGCAGGCCGCGGCCGCGGGCGAGGAGCCGACCGTGCCGCCATCGAGCGGGCCGACGCCGGAGGTGCCGCGCGTCGACGCGACGCAGCCGCAGCAGCCGGCCGTGGCGGGCAGCCCGCCGGCCGTCGTCGAGATCGACGACCTCGGCATCGAGGTGCCGGTCGTCCCGGTCGGTGTCGCGGCGGACGGGCAGGCCGAGGTGCCGCCCGACGCCAACGAGGCGGGCTGGTACCGCTTCGGCCCCGGTGTGGGCAGCGACCGCGGCGCGACCGTGGTGCTGGCGCACGCCGGCTCGCGGCTCACGCCGCGCGGGCCGTTCCGGCTGCTGGAGGACCTCGACGGCGGAGAGACCGTCGTCGTGACCGCGGCGGACGGCAGCGAGCACACGTTCGTGGTGACGTCGGTCGAGGTGCTGGAGAAGGCGACGCTCGACCTCGCGCCCTACTTCGTCCGTGACGGCGAGCCCCACCTGGTGCTCATCACGTGCGGCGGTCAGTGGGATCCGGCGGCGGAGAGCTATCGTTCGAATGTCATCGTCACGGCGGTCCCTGCGTAGAAGATGGCAGTCAGCAGTGCCCGGCACCGGGCAGACCCCGTCGCAGAGGTGGACGCCGTGGATGACGCGCTCGCGCAGTCGTTCCGCGACGGCGACCCCGCGGCGGTGCGGGAGGCCTACGAGCGCTGGTCGCCGATGGTGCACACGCTGGCGCTGCGGGCGCTGGGCGACCGGTCCGACGCCGAGGACCTCACGCAGCACGTGTTCGTCGAGGCGTGGCGCACCCGGGAGCGGTACGACCCCGAGCGGGGGCCGCTACCGGCGTGGCTGGTGGGGATCACGAGGTTCGCGATCGCCGACGCGTTGCGGCGGCGGTCGCGGGTGCGGGCCGGTGCGGAGGCGTCGGCGGCCGAGGAGTCGACGGCCTCGCCGTCGCACGACAGCATGGAGGACGTGGTGCAGCGGGTGGTGGTGACCGACGCGATCTCCGACCTCGGGGAGCCGCAGGGCACGATCATCTCGCTCGCGTTCTACGACGACCTCACCCACCAGCAGATCTCCGAGCGCACCGGCATCCCGCTCGGCACCGTGAAGAGCCACATCCGCCGCAGCCTGCTGCGGCTGCGCGAACGATGGGAGGTAGTCGATGTCGCAGCACGCTGACCCCGAGGACCTCGCTCTCGTCGCGCTCGGCGAGCCCGCGTCGCCCACCACCGCTGCCCACCTGGAGACGTGCGAGGTGTGCCGCGCCGAGGTCGACTCGCTCGCCCAGGTGGTGCGCGCCGGGCGGCAGCCGGTGGAGCTCGAGCGGCCCGGCGAGCACGTGTGGGACCGCATCGCGGCCCAGATCGCCGAGGAGTCCGGTGGGACAGGCGGTGGCGCCGGGAGCGGCGCGACGACGGCGACCGGTGCGGAGCCGACCGGTGAGGAGCCGACCGGTGCGGTCGAGCAGCGGACCGGTGAGGCAGGGCCCGACGAGCGGGGGCCGAGCGCGGGCGGTGCGGAGCCGCCGCCGGCCCCGGTGGTGTCGCTGGACGCCCGGCGTCGTCGGCGCACGATGCTCCTGGCGGTGGCCGCCTCGGCAGCGATCGGCGTCGTCGGCACGCTGGGAGTGCAGTCGCTGCTGGAGCCCGACCCGACGCCGTCGCCGAGCCCGGTGGCCCAGGCGGTGCTCGACCCGCTGCCCGGCTGGGACGCCGCCGGCACGGCCGTGCTGGAGCAGGACCCCGACGGCGACCGTGTGCTGCGCGTCGACCTCACCGACGTCAGCACGGACGGCTACCGCGAGGTCTGGCTGATCTCGACCGACCTGCAGCGCCTCATCAGCGTCGGGGTGCTCGTCGGCGACTCAGGGACCTTCCTGCTCCCCGACGGCATCGACCTCACCGACTTCGCCGTCGTCGACATCTCCGACGAGCCGCCCGACGGCGACCCCGCCCACTCCGGCAACAGCATCGTGCGGGGGGAGCTCGCCTGAGGTACAGGGGCGCAGCGTGGTCGGTGTCGGCCGCCCTGGATGCACCGTGCGAGAGGCGCGCTCCGCGACGTGGACAGCGACGCCGCGAGTCGCGGCACCGACCCATGCCGGGGCCGCTCGCGCTGGGTGCACGGCGACCCCCGCGAGCGGGAGGCGGCGGGACCCGTCGTCGCGACCACCTCGTCCCTCGGTGGGCGCTCCTCCTCCCGACACCCGACGCCTCACACAGCAAAGGCCGCTCGCGCTGACGCGCGGCGGCCTTTGCTGTGTGGAGGTGGCGGGAATCGAGCCAGAATGCCTTTGACGTGCGCCCTTGCTCGCACGGAAGCCCGAGTGACATGGCTGTGACAGTGGCCGCCTGACGCCAGCACCGCCGGCACCGCCGGCACCGCCGGCAGCGGCGAGTGGACCCCCTCGACAATCGCGAGCGCATCGATGCCCACGAGCTTGGTTTGTGACGTCGGTCACGGTCGGCTGCGGTGGGTCGGCGTTGGTTCTACGCCAAACGGCCGAGAAGCTGACCGGGCGGCCGCGCCCGGTTGCGGGTCTCTGCGCACTGACCACCGTCTCGGGCGGCGTCGCCGAATCAGTCGGCGGTCATCGCTAAGGTCACACAGGTTAAGGCAATCCGAAGGAGGACGCATGCGGGACTTGTTCGACAATCGAAGGACTAGGTCTGCGCTCGATCCTGTCCTCCCCACAGTGTCTGCTCTCTTCGACACCTCCGACGTGCCAGTGGTGTACATCGAGCTCCGAGCGCGGGCAAGCCTCGCAGGCGTTCGCCGAGCGAAGTTGCCTCTCCCCGACCGCTGCGGCCGGCTCTTGATCCCAAGCACCTCCAGAAGCCTCCAGGTCGATCAGTGAACCGGCTCTTCGAAGGCGGCGAGCTTCGGGAGTTCCTACGGCAGCTCATCCAGGACACCGTGAGGACGATTGAGGGCTTGCCCGAGGATGAGGTTCTGTCCCGCTCGACTGACGACCTCCTCGACCAGTTCGTTCAAAGCGCAACTTTGGTTGCCCCCGAAATCGGCAAGAGTGCGATCGACGGAAACGTAGTTGAGACCTCAAGGCAGGTTCGTGACCAATGGGGCCTGGATCGCGTATACACCGCGCGGGGGCTCACCATCAATGCCACGTTCGAGTTCAGCGGCGACGCACGACTGTTCAACTACCGTCCCAGTACACACCTGATGACGCGGTTCGAAGGGTCCATCGGCCGTGGAACCATCACGGTGACTTCCGGTCAAGCACTGAGCGACATCAAGCCTGAGGACGCAAAGGCGGCTATCGGCCGCGAGATCGACCCAATCCGGACGGAGCTTGGACATGTGCGCGCCGACGTGGCCGCGCATAACGCGCGCGTCGCCGAGCAACTCCGCCCAGCAATCGAGCGGCGCAAGGACTCGGCCCAGAAGAGGCGCAACCTCGCAGGTGCGCTCGGATTCCCGATCTCAAAGCGCTCCGACGCACCTCGCCCTGTCCCGCTGTCCCGGAAGAAGGTTGGCGCGGCTCGAACGACGGGAGTTACGGCACCCTATGCGGACGAACCCGCCCTGACGGCAGAGCAGTACGAGGATGTCATCAGAGTGGTGCGGTCCACCCTCCTCGCTATGGAGCGTACTCCGTCCGTTGCCTCCGGAAAGGACGAGGAGGAGCTCCGCGACCAAATTCTGGTCCAGCTCAACGGGACGTTCGAGGGAGGCGCGACCGGCGAGACTTTTGTCCAGAGGGGCAAGACCGACATCCTTGTGAAGGACGGCGAGCGTCACGTCTTCGTCGGCGAGTGCAAGTGGTGGACGGGAGCCAAGGCCTGTGGGGACGCTCTTGACCAACTGCTGAGTTATCTGCCGTGGCGCGACGAGAAGGCTGCATTGATTCTCTTCATCGACCGCAAGGACGCGAGCGCGGTCCTCGAGAAGGCCGATCAGGCGGTGAGAGATCATGCCGCCTTTAAGCGTTCTGGCGCCATCTCCACTGAGACTGCGGCTCGTCGAAACTTCGTGCTCGGCCACCCCGACGACGGCGACCGGGAGATCCACCTTGCAGTGCTATTTGCTGTCCTACCCAAGACGGCGTGAGGGCAAGCCGTGGCTGGTCGCGAACGATGGCGTAGCGTTCAGGTCGGGTAGTCGTCGAGCTCCCGCCGATCGAAGAGTTCTCAGCCTAGCCATCTGGAAGACTTCGACGTGCTGGACGCACTCAGGTGCAGGTTCAGCGACCTCGACGAATTTGGAGTCGCAGTTCATATCGAACGGCTGCGCTGCGGGCTCTCGCTCTGGCGGTGTCGACCGCGGGATCCCTGCCGCCTCGGCCGGGCCTGGAGCAACACGCCTGCCGATGCTGTTAAGTGATGCCAGAATCCGGATTCTCGTTCAGAGCGCGGAAGATCGCACGCCTCTCCTACCACATCTGCCACTCGAACGCCTGCTGAACCAGCCCCAGATGTAGCCGAGGTCAGAGACTTCGTCGAAACGCACCTCCTGACTTGCCATGCGCCCCCCGGCAGTTATGCGCCATTTACGGACTAGATACCTTCGACGACAGACTCCGAGCGCACGAGTCAACCAACTCCTCCGAGCCGAGTACAACTTGATCGACACCGCTGCTGCGCATCAAAGTCCGTACAGCTTCAGCCCAACATGGTCGACGATGAACCGCTCACCGTCCACATCCATTGCAAAATACACGCGACCCACTTGGTCGGGTGACGTGCTGTCGCCCAGCTTGAGGTGAGGTGCACGACTGTAGCGCTTATCGTCGAAACTGAAGGCGTCAAGCTTATGCTTGCTCAGGTACTGATCCGTGGACGCGAGTGTTAGTTCCCACTCCTCCCTAAACCAGTCGTCCGGGAGCATGCCCAAATTGGCCCCGAGCCGCCTATACTCAATCGCTGCCTTTGTGAGTGAAATCAGAGCTTCTTGCATCACCTCGACATGACGGTAGTTGTCCCGCTTCCATGCCCGGTGTGCGGCAGGTGTGAAGAGGATCGCGCCCTGGGATTGCTTTTCGAGGAACGCCGCTAGGCCCTTGAGATCAGCTGAGTCGAGTGCCGGGGCCTCCGACCAATCAGTGACGCGCACTCCGTTGGCCTGCCGTGCACGCTCGGCCTCCTGCTTCCAATACGCCGCCTGAGCGGCCTGCGCCTTGTAGTTGTCACGTTCTTCCTCGACTTGCTTGAACCACGAGTCGTATTGGTCGACCTCTGCTTGGAGCTCCTGGATAGCCTGTGCCTGGGCTTCCACCTCCTTGGTCATGTCGCCCTGCGCTTTGGCTGCAGCCAGATCCGCGGCGATCTGCTTGTTCTTGGCTGCTCTCTGGGCGACCTCTGCCTTCCGAAGCAGCTGATTAACGCCACGCACCGTCACAGATACCGCGCTCAGCATCTTCAGGAGACGCCCCGGGGCGAATTGAGCCTGGTCAGCAGTGAATACGGGGTGCCGTAGCGACAGATCTGGCCAGACAAGCCGGGCACCGTGCCTTGGTATTGAGGCATCGATCGCGTCGAGCCGCTCGGCCAGGACCTGCTGGGCCTTGGCATCAACAGCGAGGACAGGAGCAAGACCAGCGAGTTCGCCAGCGGCCCTTCGCGCCAAATTCTCTCCGCGCTCGTCGCGGGCATCGACCAGTAGGATGGGTAGAAGGCGGCCAGCCGCCGAGAGCGTGTCCCAGACGGAACTTGCGTGCTTGGGATTGACCCAGGTGAACCTGCCATCAACTCTGCTCGGCCCGGACCAGCACTGCAACTCCCGATCACGTAACAGCAGAACGAGCAGATGGGGACGTCTGAAGAAGTCGATCCCGGCTGGGGCCAAGACGCCATCGAGCGATTCGCGACCGAGTTCAAGCCGGACAGTCGTCCGGTCGGCTTCAGTGAAGATCGTGACAAGGCAGACAAACTCGGCACGGCCGCTTCGCGTGATCTTGGTGCGAACCGCTACGGCTAGGGCGCCCACGTCAGCTGTTCCCTCACGACTCCACGAGATCCGGCTGTCGGGGCGGCCATCACGATCGCTTGTGAGCCGAGCGGAACCACTTACCGCGAAATCGGCCGCCGTCAGTTTCGGCATGTGCTCGAAACTGAGCCAGGCTGCGAGATGCTCGACGGCTCGGTCCCGGACGTCCTCTACCGAGAGCGTCTTCGGCGCGGCCGCCCGAACGTCGACCTCGACTACGTAGAGCTGTTCCATCTCAAGCCCTTCCTCACCTCATGCGACCTAACGCTACTGGTGCGGTCCGACATCGGCGATGTTGCCGTTCTGCAGCTTGTGCAGCAAGTACGCCGCCTCAGCGATCGCAGCGATGATGTCCGGGTTCCCGATCGCCTCCCCGGTCATCTTCTCCATCAGCCCAGGAACGTCGAGCACGGCGTCGATGACCTTGTTCGGCACTGTCGGGCTCTTGCGGAACTGGTCGATCTCGTTGGCCTCAATCTCGGCCACGACCTGCGGATCCGTCGACACCTCGGCCGCCGCCGACCGCACGAAGCCCTCGACCGTCCCCGGCTCGAACTCCCCAGCGAACAGACTGTTGATTCGCTGGATGATCTCGTCGAGCGCCACCAGCTTCGGGTCCCGCGACGCCACCCCGGACCCTGCACCACTCACCGGTGTCAGCACCCCGGCCCCCGTCAGCCCCAGATCCATCTCCCCACGGTCGACCTGCCGCACCCGCTTGAGCACCACATCGCTCAGGTCGACCTCACTCGTCAGCCGATCGACCGCAATCACCCGCACCAGCTGCCGCAGGAACACCGATAACTTCTCCAGTTCGGTATTGCCGTAGTCGACGACCTGCGACATGAAGTCGTACAGCCGCACGAACGTGCCGGCGTCCTTGCGGAACAGCTCGAGCCGCTCCACCTCGGCGACGTCGCGCCGCGACTTCGCCGACGCGTACAGATCGGCAAACGTCTGCTTCGGCACCTGGATGGCTGCCGCCAGCGCCCCATGCCCCGCGCGCGTGAACCACGCGTGCGCGAACGCGTCGACGTCCTCGGCGTCGTAGATGTCCGCCTCGGCGAGCTTGGCGGCGATCTCATGGACGATGTTCGGGTCCGTCGTCGTCTCGATCCGCGCCTCGGTGAAGTAAGGCTCGAAAGAGCGCTGGATATCCAGGGGGTCGTTGACGAAGTCCAGCACGAACGTGCGCTCCTTCACCTCCCCCGACGGCGCCCGATACGTCCGGTTCAGCCGCGACAGCGTCTGCACCGCCGCGATGCCGTCGAGCCGCTTGTCCACGTACATCGCGCACAGCAACGGCTGATCGAACCCGGTCTGGAACTTGTCCGCCACGATCATCACCCGGTACTGGGGCGCCATGAACTCCGCCGCCAAGTCGAGCGACGCCAGGCCCGGGTTCATCGTCGCCTCCGACGCCCCCTCGATCAGGTACTCCTCGTCGTCCAGCGACCCCGAGAACGCGACCAGCGTCTGCATGTCGCCGTATCCCTGGTTGCGCAGGTACGCGTCGATCTCGACCTTGTACCGCACCGCCGCCTGGCGCGAGGAGGTCACCACCATGGCCTTGGCATGCCCGTCGAGCAGATGCGCCACGTTGGCGCGGAAGTGCTCGACGACGATCCGCACCTTCTGCCCGATATTGCTCGGGTGCAGCTTGACGTACTCCATGATCGCCCGCGACGCCGCCTTCTCATCCACGAGGTCGTCGTCCTCGCCCAGCCCCGCCGATGCGTCCACACCGCGCTCGGCCGCCCGCTCGATCTCGTACGCGGTGGAGTACGTCTGGTAGCCGCGCAGCACGTCGAGGATGAAGCCTTCCTCGATCGCCTGCTTCATCGAGTACAGGTGGAACGCTCGCGGAATCTGCTCGGGATCGTCGCGCTCGGGGCGGCCAAACAGCTCGAGCGTCTTGGCCTTGGGCGTAGCGGTGAACGCGAAGTAGGAGAGGTTCGACGGCGCCGCCCGCTCGGTCATGATCGTCGCGATCTGCTGCTCGACTGCGGAGTTCAGCAGGTCTTCGGCGTCCATCTCGGCGCCTTCCGCGACTTCCGTAGCGCCGCCGGCGAGCACCTTGCGGACCTCCGACGCCGTCGCGCCGGTCTGGGAGGTGTGGGCCTCGTCGACGATGACGGCGAACCGGTGGTCGCGCAGCGACGCGTTCTCCGCCAGCTCCTTGAGCACGAACGGGAACGTCTGGATGGTGACGACGACGATCAGCCGCTTGTCCGTCAGCGCCTTGGCCAGCGCCTTGGACTTCGAGCCGCCGGCGCGGCGGACCTCGGTGTCGTCGATCGTGACGACGAGGTCCTTGCGGTCATCGATCTGCCGCACCGCCGCTTGGAGCTGGTCGTCCAGCACGGTGCGGTCGGTGATGACGAGGACGGTGTCGAACACCTTCTCGTTGTTCTCGTCGTGCAGGCGGGCGAGCCGGTGCGCGGTCCACGCGATCGAGTTCGTCTTGCCCGACCCGGCCGAGTGCTGCACGAGGTAGCGGGAGCCCGGCCCCTCGGTACGGGCGGCCTCGACGAGTTGTGTCACCGCCTCCCACTGGTGGTAACGCGGGAACATGATCGTCGAGGACGTGGACTTCTTGCCACTGATCGGGTCGACGCGCTCCTCGTGCCGCACGAACATCAGTGCGCCGAGGATGTTGAGCCAAGCGTCGCGCTGCAGCACGCGTTCCCACAGGTACGACGACGCCGGTCCGGTCGGATTGGGCGGGTTGCCTGCGCCCTGGTCGAGGCTGCCGCGGTTGAAGGGCAGGAAGTAGGTCTTGGGTCCGGCGAGGCGGGTGGTCATGAAGACTTCGTCGTCGTCGACGGCGAAGTGTACGAGCGCCCGGTTGCCGTGCCCGAGCAGTGGCTGGCCTTTGGGGTCGCGGTCGTGCTTGTACTGGTCGATCGCGGAGGTGACGTGCTGCTTGAAGAACGTCTTCAGCTCCGCGGTGGCAACGGGTATGCCGTTGACGAAGAACACCAGGTCGATCGAGCGGTTGTCGCCCTTTACCGGCGAGAAGTACACCTGCCGCATCACCCGCAGCCGGACGGCGGCGTAGTCGGCCGTTGTCTTCGGGTTGAGCGAGGTCGCGGGCTTGAACTGGCACATCGACAGGTGGGCGTTGACGTGCGAGAACGGCCGGCGCAGCACGTTCAACGTGCCACCGCCGTGGTCGAGCCGAGCGTCGAGCCGCTTCGCCAGCGCCTCCAACAGCTGCCGACGCTGCTTCGTCTCCGACGACGAGCCAGCCGCGACGACCTTCGCCAACTCCTCCGGCTGCGTCTCCTCCAGCCAGGCGAACACGTCCTCAGGGAACAGCGCGAGGCTCGCGTCATAGCCAGCGCCGGTCGGCCAGTACAGCCACCCGTGCGCGGCCAGGTACTCGGCGATCTCGGTCTCCAGAGCGGCCTCCGAGGCGTCCGACATCAGGCAGCGCTCCTTGTGCTCACATCGATCCGCCCGGTCACGGCAGCCGTGATGAGAGCAGCCTTTCGTTCCTTCGACAGAGCGATATTGTGTTCAGCCTCCGCGATGAGCGCATCGACCCGCGCTCCCTGCGTATCGAGATAAGCTGTGAGTCGATTCTGTTCGCCGAGCGGTGGGACGCGGATCCGCATCGAGCGCAGCTTGTCCTGGTTGATATTCGGCTGCCCACCGCCGGAGGCGAGGAGAAGCAGAGCAGGCTTGGCCGCGAGGAGACAGTAATAGGCCCAGCGAGTTGTTACACCCCGTGGCTCCGCGAACGCGCAGCAGGCCTGGTTTGTCGTGGCTGCCGTCTCGAGCCAGCCGAGCCGGCCGATGGTGGCCCCGTACATTGCGATAAGGAGCGTGCCCGCCGGAAACACTCGCAGCGCGGGCGTGGACCGGACCGTGCCCTCCGAGAGCGTCTGCTTCGTCTCCGTGATGCCCACCTCCCGGAGTTCGCTTGTCGTCACCCACTGGTGCGAGCCTTGACCCGCAGGCAAGATCGAGTCCGCGGGCGGTGTTGTACCGCTCCCGATCCGATTGAACAGCCATGAGAGGCGGAGCAGGGGCCAGGTCGGATCACCCTGGACCACGCGAGCAATCTCTGTCGTCCGCCGCTCGCGGAGGAGGGCGATGAAGTGTCCCTGCTCGGCGATGAGTGCGTCGATCTGGGCGGTCTCGGCGTCCAGGAAGTCCGCGATCCGCCGCTGCTCGCCCAGTGGAGGGAGAGGCATCCGGTGCCGTCCAAGATCGGACGATGTCATGCTGGGCAGTGCCGTGCTCGTCGTGTAGTACCCGAATGGAATCGTCGTTGCGACGTAGTACAGGTATTTCGGGAACACTGCGGGGCTTGGCACGGTGAAGTACATCGTGTCGACGGTCCAAAACTTGCCTCGTACATACAGCGGCCGGTCAATCGTCCCCTTCCGCCCAAACAGAACACTCTCGCCGTCGTACAGATATGTGCTGGCGCGACTGAAGATCCCTCCGGACCCATACACGGGGTAGCCGCCTTTCGAGACTTCGAGGTCCTTGTAGTCTGCGCCGTTCCCGAATCTGACGACACGCTGCATCGGAACGACGGTCCAGTGCTCTGGGAGGTCCTCAAGCCAGGGCTCCGTGGAGCGGCGACTGGTTGCTGGTCGAGCCGAAGTCATGACTCGACCTCCCGCAATAGCGCGAGAATCCGCGCGACCGACGCCTCAAGATCCGCGTCTATCTCCTCCAGCAACCTGGGCGGCACGTACTCGTAGAAGTGCCGGGTGAAGGGGATCTCGTAGCCGACCTTGGTCTTGTCCCAGTCGATCCAGGCGTCGGGCACATGGGGCAGGACCTCGGCGTCGACGTAGGCCTGGATAGTGTCGCAGTGGGCGTCATGACTCTTCGGGTGGCCGCCCCAGCCGAAGGGGACGATCTCGGTGTCGCGCAGTCCGGTGTCGGGCTCCGGACGCCCCTTGGTGGTGCAGATGTCAGCGTTCTCGTCCCTCTCTCCAAGCGCCTGCCAGAGCGCCTTGCGCTGGGGTGTCGATAGCCCGATGCCTGCGGCGCCGAGGTGCTTACCGAGATCGCGCAGGAACTCCTCGCGGTTGAGGTAGAGCGTGTCACCGAAGCTGCGGAGGACATCGACGAGCCCGTCTACCTTGGCAAGCGGCTTCGACGCCGCAACCGCCTCCAGCCGCTCGGGCGTGACCTGGAAGTTGAGCCGCAAGGGCCGCTCGATCGTCACCGACCAGTAGGCGAAGTCGAGGTTGTCGAACACCTTGGACCGAGGTGACACACCGCCGTCGGGAGCGGACTCGGCGACGGAAGGGTCGCCGTCGAACATCGCATAGGTGCGGACGATGCGTTCGCGATCACTGTCGGAGATCTCGACCCGCTTGGAGCCCAGCGACTTGCGCATCTTGGTGCCCAGCTTGGTGGCGTCCACGAGCTGGATCTTGCCGCGCCGCTCAGGCTGCTTGGAGTTGTCCAGGATCCAGAGGTAGGTGGCGATGCCGGTGTTGTAGAACATGTCGTTCGGCAGCGCCACGATCGCGTCGACGAGGTCGTTCTCGAGCAGGTACCCACGGATGTTGCTCGGACCCGAGCCGGCGCCACCGTTGAAGAGTGGGGAGCCGTTCAGGACGATGCCGCCACGGCCGCCGTTGCCGCGCGCGTCGACCGGGCGGAGCTTCGCGACGACGTGGAGGAGGAACAACATCGACCCGTCAGCGACACTCGGCAGCCCCGGGCCGAACCTGCCGTTGGCGCCGCGGGCGTACTCGTCGCGGACCGCCTTCTCCGAGGCCTTCCAGTCGACGCCGTACGGCGGATTGGAAAGGACGAAGTCGAAGGTGTCGCCGGCAAAGAGATCGTCGGCAAGGGTGTCACCGAGGCGGACGTTGGCGATGTCCTGGCCCTTGATCAGCATGTCTGACTTGGCGATCGCGTAGGAGGCAGGGTTGATCTCCTGCGCAAACAGGGCCAGGTTCGCCTTCGGATTCAGCTGGTGCAGATGCTCCTCGGCAACCGAGAGCATGCCACCGGTGCCGGCGGCGGGGTCGTAGACGGAGCGGGTGATGCCGGGGGTAGCGAGAGCGGCGGTGTCCTCGGCGAAGACGAGGTCGACGAGGAGCCTGATGGCGTCACGCGGGGTGTAGAAGTCGCCCGCCTCGGCGTTCGAGGCCTCGAAGTCCTTGTAGATCAGGTGCTCGAACAGGTCGCCCATGCCGGCGTTGTCGACGTCGTTGGTTGACAAGGGCGCGGCGGCGAACGCCTGCGTGACGGGGATGAGCCGGTCGGCGGCGTCCAGCTGGTGGATGCGAGCCTCGAAGTCGAAGTGCTTGAAGACGTCGACCTCGTCGGAGAACCCGTTGATGTAGTCGACGAGGTTCGCGGTGAGGTTGTCCGGGTCCTCCAGCGCGGTCGCGAGGGTGTAGGAGGAGGTGGTGTAGAACGGCAGACCCGTGGCGCGGCGCACGTGAGCGCGGCGCAGGGTCGGATCCTCGGACTTGGCGACGGCGGCGGCCATCTCCACGCGCTGCGGCGCCATCACGGCTTCGAGACGGCGCAGGATCGTGAACGGGAGGATGACCGTCCCGTACTGGTGCGGCTTGAAGGGGCCACGAAGCAGGTCCGCGATGGACCACACGAAGTTGCTGAGCTGACTCACGACGACTCCTCCTCGACACTACGGCGACAGTATCGCCGCGACGTCGAACGGCGGAGGGCGTCAATCGATGGCGCGCCGCGGCAGAGGTGGCGGGACCCGTCGTCGCGACCACCTCGTCCCTCGGTGGGCGCTCCTCGTCCCGACACCCGACACCATCCTCCCCATCCGCCGTGTGCCAGTGGTGTGACAAGCAGGCTTGCGACACGGCTACCCGAACTCGCCCGCCGGCTGCCTCCGGGTTCGTGGACCCTCGTCGGCGGCCTCATGGTGCAGGCACACGTTCTGCACGCCGGACTAGCGGTCACCCGCCCCACCGACGACATCGACGTCGTCCTCCACATCGAGACCGGCGCGATCAGCTGGAACGGTGCCCGCGCGAGCCTCCGCGACCTCGGGTATCAGTTGGTCGATCCCCACGACCGCCGCGATCCTGCCCATCGGTTCGTCCGCTCCAAGGGCGAGAGTCGGCACGTCATCGACGTGCTGATCGCCGACCACGCCGCGCCGCGGGCCGTCGCAGAGCAGGTAGGACGTCACGCCCTCGTCGAGGCACCAGGAGGCACCTCAGCGCTGCGCAAGACGGTCGACCTGCGCCTGTCCACCGAGGCCGGCGACGACGTGACGATCAGCATCCCCAATGTCCTCGGTGCGCTCACGCTCGAGGGCGGGGCCTACCGCGTGGACTCCCGTGACCGAGATCGCCACCTGCTCGACGGCGCGATGCTGGCCGCTACGGTCAGGGACGCCGATGCCCTTCTGGAGTCACCCGAGATGTGGACCGGCTCAGACGCCCGCAGGATTCGGAACCTCGCCCGAGCACTGCCCGACGATCATCCGGCATGGTCATAGGTGCCTGCGGCCCGCAGACGCCGGGCACAGGTGTCGCTGGCCCTACTCGCAGCCGGGCCTGCACCGCACGGCTAACCAACTACGAGCGTTCTGACGTCGTGCTCCTCGAGGCTGCTTCGATGAGCGCGTCTCGGAGTCGGACGTCTGTGGACGGCAGCCCTGCCAGCACTTCGTAGAGACCGACATCGGTCTGGCTGATGAGGTCGATCCCGCCACCCTCCGCCCGGCGTGTGACGAAGAGCCTCGAATAGTCCGGTGCCGCGAGGGGCTGCGGCACGCGCGTGTTCTCGACTACGGCTGTCGGTCCGAACTCGATGAAGAGATGCGCCGCGTCCGCGCGGTACAGCGCTACGCACCACTGCCATTGGCCTTTGTACGGCGTCTTCACGGACGTCACCGGTCCCGCCGCAAGTCCAGCGTTGAGCTGCGCGACCAGGATTCGGTCCGCGTGATCCTTCAAGGCTCGCTTCACCCGGCCGAGCGTGCCACGGGCCTCCTCGAACTGGCGCCGAGCGTGTTGCGCCACCAGATTGGCGAACTCTTCACCAGCGACGTCGTGCCGCTGATGACCGTACCGCGCGGACTCGCCTGTGGCGCACATGGTGCTGATGAACGAGATCTGGTCGTCGATGTTCACGGCCGCGGCCCCTTCCACGAAGTGATCGATGAGCTGGCTGATGAAGAAGTGGGGTTCGGGGTGTGCCCGCTGCCATCTTGCGTCGGCCGCGAGATGCCGTTGCAGCTCGCCGAGCAACTCGGAGTAGGTCAGCACAACCGCGTTCTCCCAACCGTCGCGCTGCCGGCTCGGCTCATGTCGGTGACACAGAAGCACGACCACGCTGAGGGCGGTGCCACCTGCCTGCCCGAATCTGAGATACCGCTCGTAGCAATGCCCATGCCCATCGGAGGACTCGAAGTTCTCCACCACGAGCACCGCGTTCTCACCGGTGAGCACGATGTCGGCAATGTCTGCGGACAAGTCGTCTGGCCCCGACGTGTTCACCTCCTGCGTCACCCGATAGCCGGTAGCCGGTAGCGCCATGCCGGGCGCGACCTGCGCACTCACCTGCCTGACAAAGATCCGCTGGAAGGTGTCTCCGAGCCCGTGGGTGGCGTCGGCGCGCAGAAGCCAAGCGAAGACGTTGGACAACTGCCTCTCGTGAGTTCCGTGGTGCATCACCCGAAACACGTTGAACTGCTCGGCCAGACTCCGCGAGAGCGACGGCACCAGCGCCGTCACCATCCGATCGAGGCTGGCTTCCGACTCATCCGACACGCTCGAACCCTAATGGCGGAAGTCGCGCTAGACAGGTCATGCCGAGACGACGTCGCTGAGCCTGTCGGTCAACGCTCGATCCCGCTCGACCGTGACGTGCTGGTACCTCAGTGCAACGCTGATCGCTGTGGCCGCCGCGGTGGAGCAGTTCGGCGAGCGTCGCGCCCTGCTGGGCGTAGATCGTCAGGCCGGTGTGCCGGAGGTCGTGGAAGTGGAATGTCGGTCGCACGCCCTTGCGTGCCTCGCGCCATGCGTTGTCGAACGTCGTCTGCGATACCCGAACATCTCTACGGCGACCACGGAGCACGGTGCTCGTCGGCTTCGCGCCGGTGAACTCCTCCAGGTGCGCCACCAGCGCCGGCAGCAAGAGCCGCGGGATCGCGATCGACCTCGCCGAGTCCGCCTTCGGGTCAGTGATCGCATGCGCCTTGGTGTTCCACTGTCGCCGCACGTGCAGCGTCGCCCGAGCCGGGTCGTCCAGATGGTCCAGGTCGCGCCGCTCTAGCCCGAGCACCCCCCCAGCCGCAGCGCGCACCACGCCGCCAGTGGCACCGCGATCCGCAGGTGCTCCGGCATCGCCTCGGCCATCGCCGCGACCTCGGCCGGCGTCGCAACGTCGCCGTCTTCCTCGGCCGGCCGCACGCGCACGTGTCCGACCGCCTCGGGGAACCGGAACGCTGTCAGCCCGCCGACCTCCCGCTTGACCGCCGCGTTGATCATCGAGCGCAGCACGATCGTCGTCGTGTGGGTGATGCCGTTGGCCTTGGCTCCTGGGTGGCGGGCCGAGGGGCGGGAGCGGAGCTCGGCAAGCAGGTCCGAGACCTGCTGCGTGGTCAGGTCGACCAAGCGCACGTGCCCCAGCGTCGGCAGCACGTGGTTGCGCAGCACCGAGGTGTAGCTCACCACGGTCGAGTGCGAGCGCTTCGGGTTCGCGTCCATCTCGGCCAGCCAGGTCTGCGCCCACTCCCCGACCGTCACCGACTCCAGCGCCTCCCGCTCGACGACCGCACGCCGCTGCGCCCGCAGCTCCGAGGGCGGCACGAACCATCCGCGGACCGCCTCGCCCTTCGCGATCGCCAGCGCCGCCTTGGCATCACCGAGGGTGTCGAACATGCCGAGCGCGTGCGTCTGCCCATCGACGGACAGGCGCACGCGGTAGCGTCCCCGGTAGAGCGTGATCCCGCGTGGAAGCGGTCCTGAACGCGCCATCGAACCCCGACCCCTCTCAGCGTGTGACAGTTCTTGTGCCAATTCCGGCCGATCCGTGCCAACTCCTGCCTACGGAGCCGATCGCCGGAAACCGTTGGAAATACAACAAAAAGCGCCGTGTACCACTGGTACACGGCGCTTCGTGGTGGAGGTGGCGGGACCCGTCGTCGCGACCACCTCGTCCCTCGGTGGGCGCTCCTCCTCCCGACACCCGACACCTCCCCGCATGACAAAAGCCACTCGCGCTGACGCGCGGTGGCTTTGTCATGGGGTGGAGGTGGCGGGAATCGAACCCGCGTCCGACGGTGCTGAACCAGGGCTTCTCCGGGTGCAGTCTGCTGATGAGTTTCTCGGCCCCAGCGATCACGCAGACAAGTCGCTGACGGGCTCAGTCACCTAGATGTCCCCGTAACCCCGGTGACGAGGGCTACGAGCAGTGGCTTCCTAGATGACGCCAGGAACCGGGTCGGAAGCTATCCCGGGCTGACGGAGTTCGGGCTCGCTCAGGCGGCGAGGGCGAACTCGGTGCGCTTGGAATCGGCACCTATTGGTTTGCACGGAGCGTTGACGAGATGACCGTGCATCCTCGACCCGCTTCTCCTGGGACGACGACCGTCGTCGAAACCGATCACCCCCCCTGTTGAGTTGTCAAGCACCACCGGCCTCGCGGCCGGGCGGCAGTGCCATCCTACGTGCCCAACGCCGCGCCGACCCAGCTCATTCCCCCGCGGCACCGGTCAGCAGCCGGTCACCAGCACCGGTCACCAGCCGCCGCCCCCGCCACCGCCGATGCCGCCGCCGGAGAACCCGCCACCGGAGGAGAACCCGGAGCCGCCGGAGGAGGCGGGCGTCGCCGTCGCCACCGCGAGGTCGGCGGCCGAGCTGAACGACGACACCGCCTGCCCGAACCCGGAGCTCCACAGCGCCACCGCGGGCGTCGAGCCCACGTACCAGCCCTGCTCGGGCAGCTCCACGCCCTGCTCGGCGAGCTCGGCGAACAGCCCCACCCACCGGTTCTCGAGCCCGAACGCCATCGCGAACGGCAGGTACCTGGAGAAGATGTCCTGTCCCGCCTCCCAGCGCAGCTGGTTCGCCTCGGCGGTCTCGATGTAGCGCTTGAACCCCAGCGTCTGCGCCAGCACGGCGCTGCCCTCGGCGGTGCGCGCGGGCGCTGTCGAGGAGGCGATCAGCACCGCGATCCCGACGACCACCACCGCCAGCCCGAGCATCCCCCACCCGGTGAGGAAGGCGAGCAGCACCGTCAGCACCAGCCCGGCCAGGACCAGCAGCACGCCGGCGCCCACCCACGACCGGCGCACCGCCTGCGGGGAGTGCGTGAACCAGCCGCGCGCCACCATCTCCTCGTACAGCTGGTCCTGCGCGTCGGAGACGGCCTCGGCGAACCGGGTGCCCAGCTTGCTGAGCCGCTTCTTCTCCCCCGACGTCGAGAAGATCCCCCGCAGCAGCGTGCGCTCGAACGGCCGCAGGTCGTCCCAGCTGCGGTCGACGTCGCGCACCAGCCGCCAGTCCGGCTTCTCGGCGCCCGGGATCTCCTCGATCCGCAGGTAGCCGCGCACCGCCAGGTCGATGATCGTCGCGGTGACGTCGCGGCGGTCGGCACGCTCGTCGAACAGCGTCCCCATCTCACCCGGCAGCACGTCCGGCGGCGGCGTGAACTGCACCGCCACCGGTGTCTTGCGGCGCGGCCCGACGGCGGCCTCCCCCGCCGTCCCGCCCGGCGGCGCCAGGCCCGGCGTCACGTCGAGATAGGCGAGGTCGCGCCCACGGCGGCGGGCCACCACCGCGACCCCGGCCGCCCCCACGAGGGCGAGCACACCCGCGGCGGGGACGGCCGGCGTCTGGAGACCCATGCTGTTGGAGAACGTCCGGCGCGGGGCCAGGATCGGCGTCACACCGCCGAACGTGCCGCCCTCGTAGGCGGCGACCACGCTCAGCCCTGTGCCCGGGGAGAGGCGGTCCTGCCGGAACTCCACCCCGCCGTCGGTCACCGCGAAGCCCGAGCACCGCGCCTTCGACCCGACGCGGCCCGTGAAGCAGTCGACCTGCAGCGGCTCGGTCGGGGCGTTCAGCCGCACCGTCACGTCCGAGATCGGCAGCTCGAACCCGGCGCCGATGACGTTCCAGTAGATCTCGTCCTCGCCGCCCGCGCCGACGCCGCTGTTCGGCACCCCGGCGACCGTGTACGTGACGACGTAGGTCTGCACGCCCGAGACGTCCCCGATGTCCTCGTCGCCGATCCGGATGACCAGACCGGCGTCCTCCTCGTCGAGGTACAGGTCGTCGGGGGCGCCGCTGGGCGAGGTGACCTGGACGTCGTCGATCTCGAGCACCCGGTAGTGGTCGGGGTCGCCGTCGATCTCCTGCCGGGTGATCAGCGTGAGGAACAGCCCGTGGCCCGGCGTGGTCGCGAAGTCCAGGTCGATCTCCTGCCGGACGGCGATCGTGCCGTCGGGCTGCGCGTCGGCCTCGATCACGTAGCGAGTGATCTCGCGGTCGCCCTGGTCGTCGTCGGCGCGTGCGGGGCCGGCGGGCAGCACCGCGGCCGCCACGACGAGCGCCACCACCAGCGCCAGCAGGAGGGTCAGGGGACGACGTCGAGTCATGCTCTGCAGGCTAGTGGCGCCACCACGCCGGCACCGCACCCGCCCGGTGGAGAGACCTCCCCCTCCCGGCGGAACCAGGTCAGAGCTGGCGACGCAGGCTCATCGCCCGCTGCGCCTCGCGCTCGTCCTGCTGGCGCCGCAGCGTCTCACGCTTGTCCCACAGCTGCTTGCCGCGCGCGGTCGCGATCTCGACCTTCGCGCGACCGCCGATGAAGTACAGCTCCAGCGGCACGATCGTGCGGCCCTTCTCGCGCGAGACCTGGGCCAGCTTCTCGATCTGCTCACGGTGCAGCAGCAGCTTGCGCTTGCGCCGCGGCGCGTGGTTCGTCCAGGTGCCCTCGGTGTACTCGGGGATGTGCACGCCCTCGAGCCAGGCCTCGCCGCGGTCGATCGCGACCCAGCCGTCCACGAGCGAGGCGCGCCCGGCACGCAGGCTCTTCACCTCGGTGCCGGTCAGCGACAGCCCCGCCTCGTAGGTGTCGTCGATGTGGTAGTCGTGCCGCGCCTTCTTGTTGCGCGCCACGACGTTCTTGACCGTGCGCGGGTCGGTGCCCGCGGGCACCTTCTTCTTCTTGGCGCCACCCTTGACGTTGCTCACGACTGCCTCTCCTGCCGCCCGACCCGACGACCGGACCAGGGTAAGCGAGCCGCCCGACGGCGGCCCAACCGTTATGCCGAGGGCGTCAGGAGATGTAGGGCATCGGGTTGACGGTCGCCCCGTTGCGCCACAGCTCGAAGTGCACGTGGCACCCCGTGACGTTGCCGGTGGCGCCGGTGTACCCGATCGTCTGGCCCTGCGAGACCCACTGGCCCGTGCTGACCGCGAACCGCGACAGGTGGTTGTAGACGCTCACCCACGAGCTGCCGTTGATGACACCGTGGTTGACCAGCACCTGGTTGCCGTGGGTGCCGTTGCCCGCCGCGGGCCGCACCCCGACCACCGTGCCGGACGCGGCCGCCATCTGCGCCTCGCCGCAGCCCGACCGCAGGTCGACGCCCTGGTGGAAGAAGTAGCCACCGGTGATCGGGTACCAGCGCATCCCGTACGGCGACGTCACGTACAGCGAGCGGCTGATCGGCTTGATGAAGGCACCGGTGCTGCTCCCGCCGCCGCCACCGCCGCCGGAGCCACCCCCGCCGCCGCTCGAGCCGCCGCCGGAGCCGCCGCCCCCACCGCCACCGCCGGAGCTCTGCTGCTGCTGTGCCTGCTGGGCGGCGATGCGGGCCTGTCGCTCGCGCTCGGCCTTCTCTGCGGCCGCGATGCGGGCGATCTCGTCCTTGATCTCCTGGTCGATGCGCTCGTTCTCGGCCTCGAGCTCGGCCTGCTGCTCGGCGTACTCCTCGCGGAGCTGCTCCAGCTCGGCGGCCTTGTCCTCCTTCTGGGCCTTGAGCTCGCGGATCTCGACGACGAGGTCCTCGGCGCGCTGGCGCGCCTCCTCCGCCGCGGCGACCGCGTCCTGCGCCTCGGCCTCGAGCTCGACGATCCGCTCCTCGACGGCGTCGAGCCGGGTCTGCCGGTTGCGGTTGACCGCCTGCAGGTTCTCCAGGTCGGTGAGGGTCTGGTTCTGCGTGCGCAGCGCCGAGCTCATCGCCGAGTAGTCCTGGGCGAACTCCTCGGCCGAGCCGGCGCCGAAGATCAGCGTCAGCGTGCTCATGCCGTCGCCGCCGCGGTAGGCGGTGCGGGCGACCTCGCCCATCGCCTGCTCGGTCGCGGCGATGTCCGCCTCGCCCTGCGCGATCTCGGCCTTGAGGTCGGCCTGCTGCTGCCGGGCGACGTCGAGCCGGCCCTGCACCTCGGCGAGGTGCCGCTCGGCCGCGGCGAGCTCCTCGTTGGCGACCACGAGCTCCTGCTCGGCAGCCGGCAGCCGGCGCTTGATGTCGTCGAGCTCCAGGTACGTCTCGGCGAGCTCGGTGTCGGTGCCCTCCAGCGCGGCCTCGACCTCTTCGCGCTCCTGCTCGACGCGGTCCTGCTCGTCGCGCAGGTCGTCGAGGTCGTCGGCGGTGGCGGCGCTCAGGCCGGTGGTGGCCAGCAGCACGCCGACGGCGGCTGCAGCCGCCCGGCGGACCCAGATCCCGCGGTGCCTACGTCTCGCGGTCATGACGGTTCGACCTACACCTTCGTATATCGACTGAGCGTGACCAAGGAGCTGACGACCGCCAGCCCGATACCGATCGCGACGAGGATCGGCGCGACCGTCCAGACGTCGGAGGTGTCGACGAACGGCATGAACCTGACCGACTCGGCCAGCCACTCCTCGACGATGTAGTGGACACCCACCCACAGGCCGCCCACCGCGAGCGCGGCGCCGAGCAGCGCGGCGATCGCGCCCTCCAGCATGAACGGCAGCTGGATGAAGAAGTTCGAGGCGCCCACCAGGCGCATGATCTCGGTCTCGCGACGGCGGCTCATCGCCGACAGCCGGATCGTCGTCGTGATCAGCAGCACCGCCGTCACGGTCATGAGCACGGCCAGCCCGACCGAGATCAGGGTGGCGCGGTTGAGCACGAGGAACAGCGGCTCCAGGATGCTGCGCTGGTCGATGACCTGCTGCACGCCGGGGCGGCCGGAGAGCTCGTCGTAGATCAGCTGGTACTGCTCGGGGTCGACCAGCTTCACCCGGAACGAGAACTGCATCTGGTCCTGGGTGATGCGCTGCGCCCACTCCTGGTCGCCGAAGCGCTCCTGGAACGCCTCCCAGGCCTGCTCCTTGGTCTCCAGGTAGACGGTCTGCACGTAGTCGGCGAGCGCGTCGGACTCCAGCAGCCCGCGCAGCTCCTCGATCTGCTCCTCGGTGACCTCGCCGTCGGGGCAGCTCTGGCTGGCCTCCCCCGCCGGGCACAGGTAGACGTTGACCTCGACGCGGTCGTACCAGTCGTCCTTGGCCTTGTCGACCTGCATCTGGAGCAGCGCCGCGGCGCCCACGAAGGCCAGCGAGATGAACGTGACCAGCACGACCGAGACGGCCATGGCGAGGTTGCGCCGCAGGCCGTTGCCGATCTGGGCGAGGACGAACCGGACCCTCATGCGGATTCCTTGCGGGCGCCGTACACGCCACGGGCCTGGTCGCGCACCATCTGGCCGTCGACCAGCTCGACGACGCGCTTGCGCATCTGGTCGACGATCTCGTCGTCGTGGGTGGCCATCACCACGGTCGTGCCGGTGCGGTTGATCCGCTCGAGCAGCCGCATGATCCCGACCGACGTCGTCGGGTCGAGGTTCCCGGTCGGCTCGTCGGCGAGGATGATCGGGGGCCGGTTGACGAACGCACGCGCGATCGCGACGCGCTGCTGCTCACCGCCGGACAGCTCGTGCGGCAGCCGCCGCTCCTTGCCTGCCAGCCCGACCATCTCGATCGTCTCCGGCACCGTGCTCATCACCTGGTGGCGCGGCTTGCCGATCACCTGCATGGCGATCGCGACGTTGTCGAAGACCGTCTTGTTGTTGAGCAGCCGGAAGTCCTGGAACACCGTCCCGATCTGACGACGCAGGTACGGCACCTTCCAGGAGGAGATCCGGGCGAGGTTGCGGCCGGCGACGAACACGCCGCCCGACGTCGGACGCTCCTCGCGCAGCACCAGCCGCAGGAACGTGGACTTGCCCGAGCCCGAGCTGCCGACGAGGAACACGAACTCGCCCCGCTCGATCTCCAGGCTCACCTGGTCGAGCGCAGGTCGGTGCCCGCGGGCGTAGACCTTGGAGACGTTGTCGAACCGGATCACGTGGCAACCTCGGCCGGGATCGACGACGGGGGAAGAACAAGGACCGGCCTGCCGACACGGTAGGCAGGGAACATGACGAGACCCCTCCGACACGCCGGGGCGTCATGACGTCGGTCCGGTCACACCTGGGGCGCGGGACGCCGTCCGGACCTGCGCGGAGGCCGTCCGGGGCAGTGCGGGTCAGCTCTGGTCGGCGGCCTGCTGCCGGCGCCAGCGGATGCCGGCGTTGATGAAGTCGTCGATCTCGCCGTCGAAGATCGCGGCGGTGTTGCCGGACTCGTGCTCGGTGCGCAGGTCCTTGACCATCTGGTACGGCTGCAGCACGTAGGAGCGCATCTGGTCACCCCAGGACGCCTTGACGTCGCCCGCGAGCTCCTTCTTCTTCGCCTGCTCCTCCTGGCGACGCACGAGCAGCAGTCGCGACTGCAGCACCCGCAGCGCGGCGGCGCGGTTCTGGATCTGCGACTTCTCGTTCTGCATCGACACCACGATCCCGGTCGGGATGTGGGTCATGCGGACGGCGGAGTCGGTCGTGTTGACGCTCTGCCCGCCGGGGCCCGAGGAGCGGAAGACGTCGACCTTGATCTCGGACTCGGGGATCTCGATGTGGTCGGTCTGCTCGATCAGCGGGATCACCTCGACGGCTGCGAACGACGTCTGCCGGCGACCCTGGTTGTCGAACGGGCTGATCCGCACCAGCCGGTGGGTGCCCGCCTCGACCGAGAGCGTGCCGTACGCGTAGGGCGCGTTGACCTCGAAGGTGACCGACTTCAGGCCCGCCTCCTCGGCGTAGGAGGTGTCCATGACCTTGGTCGGGTAGCCCTTGCGCTCCGCCCAGCGCAGGTACATCCGCATGAGCATCTCGGCGAAGTCCGCGGCGTCGACGCCGCCCGCGCCGGCGCGGATCGTCACGACCGCCTCGCGGGGGTCGAACTCGCCCGAGAGCAGTGTGCGGACCTCGAGGTCGGACATCGCGGCGCGCAGCGACTCCAGCTCAGCGCCGGCCTCGGCGAGGGTGTCCTCGTCGGCCTCCTCCTGCGCAAGCTCCACGAGCGCCTCGAGGTCGTCGACGCGAGCCGCGATGTCGCGGAGCCGGTCCCGCTCGGACTGGGCGTGGCTGAGCTGGCTGGTGATCGCCTGCGCGGCGTCCTGGTCGTCCCACAGGTCGGGAGCGGCCGCCTTCTCGGAGAGCTCCGCGATCCGTCGCTCGAGGTCCTCCGGCTTGGTCACGGCGAGGATCTGGTCGAGCGTGCCGCGCAGGGCGGCGATCTCGGCGGAGAAGTCTGTAGCCACGAACGGCAAGGGTACGCGAGCCTGCCGGTCCGCTCTCCGCGATGCGGCCGCTCCGGCGGCCGGTCGCCGTCGCCTCCTAGGCTCGTGACCCGTGGCTCGCCTGCTCGCCGACCTGACGCCGCTGCGCAGCAGCCCCGCGTTCCGGCGGCTGTGGTGGGGGCTGGGGATCTCGAACATCGGCACCCAGCTGACGGCGGTCGCGGTCGGCCTGCAGGTGTACGCGCTGACCTCCTCGACGCTGGCGGTCGGCGTGCTCGGGCTGTGCGCGCTGGTGCCGCTCGTGGTGCTCGGGCTCTACGGCGGTGCGCTCGTCGACGCCTTCGACCGCCGCAAGGTGGCGCTGGCGGCGTCGTCCGCGTTGCTGGTGGTGACCGCCGCGATCGCGGCGCAGGCGTGGCTGGACGTGGGGTCGGTCGGGCTGCTGTACGTGCTGGTGGGGCTGCAGTCGGCGGCGTCGGCGGTCAACAACCCCGCTCGGACCGCGATCATCCCGCGGCTCGTGCCGCGCGAGCAGCTACCGGCGGCGCTGGCGGTGCAGACGCTCGCCTGGAACGTCGCGCTCACCGGCGGCCCGCTGCTCGGTGCCGCCCTGGTCGCCTGGCACTCGTTCGAGGCCGCGTACACGCTCGACGTCGTGCTGTTCGGCGCGTCGCTGTACGCGCTGTGGCGCCTGCCGGACCTGCCGCCCGAGCGGGCCGACGGCGAGCCGACCGGGCGCCGCGTCGTCGGGCTGGCCTCGGTGCTCGAGGGCCTGCGCTACCTGGGCACCCGCCCCAACCTGCGCATGACCTTCCTGCTCGACCTGAGCGCGATGATCCTCGCGATGCCGCGGGTGCTGTTCCCCGCCGTCGGCGTGCTCGTGCTGGGCGGCGGGGAGACGACGACCGGCTACCTCACCGCAGCCATCGCGATCGGCGCGGTGCTCGCCGGGGTGCTGTCGGGCGGCCTGGTGCACCTGCGCCGGCAGGGTGCGGTCATCGTCGCCGCGATCCTCGGCTTCGCCGCCTCGGTCACCGGCTTCGGCGTGCTGCTGCTGGTCGTGGGCGAGCACCGGCCGCAGAGCACGATCGTGTGGGCGCTGGTGGTGGCCACGGCGCTGCTGGCGCTGGCCGGCGCGGCGGACTCGATCTCGTCGATCTTCCGGCAGACCGTCCTGCAGGCGGCGACCCCGGACTCGATGCGTGGCCGGCTGCAGGGCGTCTTCATCGTCGTCGTCGCGGGCGGCCCCCGCCTGGGCGACCTGGTCGTCGGCTCGCTCGCGTCCCGGTTCGGCGAGGGCGCGGCCGCCGTCATCGGCGGCGTCACGTGCGCGGCGGTGGTGCTCCTGCTCTCCGCCACCCTCGGCCGCCGGCTCCTGCGCTACGACGCCGCCGACCCCCAGCCCTGAGCGGTTTCACCGCACTTTGCAACACCGCCCCGTTTCACCGCACTTTGCAACAGACCGCAGTTTCTGCCACCGCCGACGCGAGCGACGCCGTCGCCTTGGCGCAGGAACTCGCCGGGCAACGCGTCGTGGAGGTCGCGGTGGGCGACGTCGGTGGCCAGGTCTTCGCCCCGGTCTCGTCGACGAGGTGCGATGGACGTCGCCCCGGTGGTTCCTCGGCTCGGGCAGGCGGTACGTCGGCCCGGTGGACGCCGTGCACCTGCCGGACGCCCGCTCGACGTCGTCCAGGGCGAGCGTGTGCTGCACCTGCGCTACGGCGTCCGCCGCTGCCCGCCTGGCCCGCGATCGGCACGACGTGCGGTGAAACCAGGCCGTGTTGCAAAGTGCGGTGAAAGCGGACCGTGTTGCAAAGTGCGGTGAAAGTGGGGTGGCGGGGGGCCGCCCGGGTCAGAGATGCAGGCGGGTGCGGAGGAGCTGGCGATAGGCGTTGACGCCGGTGCGCAGCGCGTCGCGGACGCGGTCGTCGACCACCGGGCCGGTGAGCTGGGTGATCGAGACCGGCAGCCGGGAGCCGACCACCGAGCGCAGGTGGGAGAACCGCTCGAAGCCCCAGCGGCCGTGGTAGCTGCCGAGGCCGGAGCGGCCGACGCCGCCGAACGGGGTGCCGGGCGTGAACGCGCTGAGCGCCCAGTCGTTGCGGGCCACACCGCCGGAGCGGGTGCGGTCGACGAACGTGCGGAACTCCGCGTCGTCCGGGCCGAACCAGCTCGCGACGAGCGGGGCGGGCCGCTGGGCGAGCCGGTCGAGGACCTCGTCGAGGTCGTCGTAGCCGTGCACCGCGAGCACCGGCCCGAAGACCTCCTCGTGGTCGATCGCCATCTCCTCGGTCACACCGAGCACGACGACGGGCGGCATCACGCGGTCGCGGCGCATCGCCTCCTCCCCCGCGGCGTCGGAGGAGACCGAGCGGATCACCTGCGCGCCCTTGGCGGCCGCGTCCTCCAGCAGCGCCTGCACGCGCTCGTAGGCGGCGTCGTCGACGAGGGTCGTCATCTGCCCGGACTCGATGACGTCGGGCAGGCTCTCGCCCCAGGCGGAGAACACGTCCTGCACGAACAGCCGCGCCGCCGACGACGGCACGTACACCTCGTCGGGGTTGATGCAGGCCTGGCCGGCGTTCTGCAACCGGGCCGCGGCGATCCGCGACGCCGCACGACGCAGCGCCTCGCGTCGACCCACGAGCTCGTGGGAGACCACGACGGGGTTCTTGCCGCCCAGCTCGAGCGTGACCGGCGTCAGGGTGCGGGCCGCGGCCGCCATCACCTTGCTGCCGACCTCGGCCGAGCCGGTGAAGAACAGGTGGTCGAGGTCGAGCGCCGCGAACTCCTTGCTCACCTCGGCGTCGCCGGTGACGACGGCGACCTCCTCGACGTCGAAGGCGTCGTGCAGCGCGTTGGCCAGCACCTCGGCCGTGCGCGGCACCTTCTCCGACATCTTGATCATGACGCGGTTGCCCGCCGCGAGCGCGGTGAGCGCCGGGATCGCGGTGAGGTTGAGCGGGAAGTTCCACATGCCCATGACGCCGACGACGCCCAGCGGGCTCGGCACCACCTCGGCCCGCAGCCCGGCGAGCCGGGACACCGCGCCGACGACGCGGCCGCCGGCGGGTCGGGGCCGCATCCAGCGGGCCACGTTCGCGCGCTGGATCTCGGCCTCGGCCGCGAACGCGACGACGTCGTTGACGAGCGTGACGATCTCGCCGCGGTAGCCGAAGTCGGCCGAGATGGCGTCGACGAGCTCGTCGGTGCTCTCCAGCACCGCGTGCGCGAACCTGTCGATCCGGTCGCGCCGCACCGCTGCCGAGGGCGGGCCGTCGCGGTGGAAGGCCGCCCGCTGCAGCGCGAGCACCTCCGACATCGGGGTCGACGTCGTGGTCTGGCTCATCGGGCACCTCCCCTCGTGCCGAGCGAGGCAACGGTCGGGACCGCCGCGGCGGAGGCCGTCGAGGTCCGCCGCGCCCGGTCGTGACGGCGGGGCGAGGTGCTGCTCATGCACCCACTCTAGGCACGCCGACCGTGGGATCCGGCCGGTGCGGCAGGGCTCAGGCGGCGTCCTGGCGGCGGTAGCGCGACCCGTCGGGCGTGCGCCACGGCAGACCGGCGTCGACGAGGGCGCGCCGCAGCCCGACCGGGTCGTCGCCGAGGTGCCCGAGCAGCGCGGTGACCTGCGGCTCGGTCATCTCCTCGCGCGGCAGCTGCTCGACGACCACCTGCAGCAACGCGTGCGCCTGCTCACCGCTGGGCACGCCGTGGACCATGCCGTAGGGCGCCTCGGCCCGCAGCTCGGGGCGCTCAACCAGCGCGGCTCCGAGCGGCGTCCGGGCGACGAGGTCGGCGACGGCACGGTCGGCACCGTCGGGGTCGAGCCCGACGGCGTCGCCCTCCAGCCGCAGCACACCGGCGTCCCGGCCGCGCGCGACGGCCTTGCCGACCGCACGGATGTCGAGACCGGCGGCGGTCGCGACCTCGGTCAGGGACGCCGTCGAGCCGGGGCGTCGCGGCAGCGACGCGACGACGGCGGCGACGTCGGGCTGGGACAGGGCGGCGAGCTGGGAGGCCCCGCGGGCGAGCGCCCGGGCGTCGTCGGCGGTGGGGTCCACACGGGCACGCTAGGGCGAGCGGGCGCCGTCGGGCACCCGAAATAGCCGCCTCAGGCGACCTGCGCCGCCCAGCCGCCGCGACGGTAGGCGCCCGTGCCCAGCGCGAGCACGAGCAGGGTGACGACCGTGGCGCCGAGGATGACGGTGCCCATCGCGAGCGAGTCGCCACCGAGCACGCCGACCAGCGGCGCGACCAGCGCGGCCACACCGGACTGCGACACCCCGATGAGGGCGGCCGCGGACCCGGCCCGCTCGCCGTGCCGCTGCAGCGCCAGCGTCGAGGCGTTCGGCGGGATGAGCGAGGCGAGCGCGAACAGCAGCCACAGCGGCACCAGCAGGCCCACCAGGCCGCCGGCACCGGTCATCGTCACGACGAACAGCACGACCGCGAGCACGAGCATCATGGGCGTCGCGAGCCGCAGCAGGCGGATCGGCGCGAACCGCCGCACGAGCGCGGCGTTCGCCTGCGCGCCGAGCACGAGGCCGAGCCCGACGACGGCGAACAGCAGCGCGAACTCGCTCTCGGTCAGCCCGTAGCCCTCGCGGATGACGAACGGCGAGGCGGCGACGTAGGAGAACAGCGCGGCCATCGTGAGGCCGGGCAGCAGCGCGTAGGCGATGAAAACGCGGTCGCGCAGCAGCACCCGGTAGGACCTGGTGACGGCGCGGGCGCTGGTGAGGCGCTGCCGCGGCGGCAGCGTCTCGGGCAGGAACTTCCACACCACGCCCAGCAGCACGATGCCGAACAGCGCGAGGAAGGCGAAGACCGCGCGCCAGCCCCACACCGACGCGATCGCGCCGCCGACCGTCGGGGCGAGCAGCGGCGCCACACCGATGACCAGCATCAGCCGTGACAGCACGACCGAGGCGGCGGCCCCGGTGAGCCGGTCACGGATGACGGCCATCGCGGTCACCGCCGCGGCGGCGTTGCCGATGCCCTGGACGATCCGCAGCACGACGAGCGGCGCGATGTCCATGACCGCGATGCACAGCAGCGAGGCCACGATGTGCACGACGATCCCGATCATCGCGGGCGCGCGGCGGCCGAAGCGGTCGGACAGCGGTCCGATGACGAACTGGCCGATCGCGCCACCGATGAGGGTGGCGGTGATCGTCAGCTGGGCGTTGGCGTGGCTCGTGGCGAGGTCGCCGGCCACCTCGGGCAGCGACGGCAGGTAGGTGTCGGTCGTGAACGCGCCGATGGCGGACATCGAGCCGAGCAGCAGCACCAGCTTGAACGTCCAGAGCCGGCTGCGGGGTGCGGCCGCGGGCGCGGCGACGGCCACCGCGGCCGGTGTCGCGTCGGTCTCGGCGCGGGGCTCGGTGGTGCTGGGGGCGACGACGTCGGTCGCGTCGGCAGGGGTGGCGGTGCTCGTCGTCATGCGTGCCGTACGAGGGCGTCCTCTCATGAGGTCGAATCGTTTCGTTCGAGAGACCGATTGTGGCACCGTCGAGCCGTCAGGTCGAATCGTTTTGACCTGACACGCCGCGAGTTCACACGAACTTCACAGCGGGTGTGGTCGCCGTCTCCCCGGAGCCGGGTGCCGCGAGCCGGGTGCGCGGGACCAGCCCGGCAGGTCGTGGGCCGGTTCAGCCCTTCGCAGCGCGTGCGGCGGCCTTGGCGGCCTTCTTGTACTCACGCACCTTGGTGAGCGAGGCCTGGTCGACGACGTCGGCCACCGACCGGTACGAGCCCTCGGTGCCGTAGTCGCCGGCCGCCTCGCGCCAGCCCGCGGCCTGCAGGCCGAGCTGCTTGCCGAGCAGCGCGAGGAAGATCCGGGCCTTCTGGTCGCCGAAGCCCGGCAGCGCCTTGAGCCGGCGCAGCACCTCGGCGCCGTCGGGGTCGCCGGCGGTCCAGATCGCGGCGGCGTCGCCGCCGTACTCCTCCGCGACCGCGGCCGCGAGCGCCTGGATGCGCCCGGCCATCGAGCCCGGGAACCGGTGCACCGCGGGCGGCGTGGCGCAGATGCGCGAGAACTCCTCGGGGTCCATCGCCGCGATCGCCGCCGGGTCGAGACCGCCGAGGCGCTCGACGAGCTTGCGGGGACCGGCGAACGCCGCCTCCATCGTCACCTGCTGGTCGAGCAGCATGCCGATCAGCAGCGCGAACGGGTCGCGCGAGAGCAGGGCGTCGGCGTCGGCGTCTCCGGTCAGGTGCAGGTCCATACCGGCATCGTGCCACCGTCCGTGCCGCACCGCCCGTCGGGGTCGCGACGGGCCGTGCGGCGTCGTCCTCTCCGGCCCTCGGATCGCGCGCTCAGGTGAGCTCGAGGTCGACCGGCTCGGTCACCGCGACGGCGTGAGGCTCGCCGTCGAGCATGGTCGCCAGCAGCAGCACCGCCTGGTAGCTCCCGGGCGGCAGCGGCGCCGAGTCGCCGGCGGGTGTGCCGCAGTCGAGCAGGTCGGCGGCGACGTCGAGCACCGCGTGCGTTCCCGCGGTCGCCGACACCGTGGTCGCGGTGTCGCCGCCCAGCTGGTGGTTGACCACCTCGCCGTCGCGGAGCACGACGACCAGCGGGAACAGCAGCCCGTGCATCGGCGCCGTGAGGTCGACGCCGACGTCCCCCTCGAGGACCGCACCCGCCTCGTGCTCGCCGCCGAGCCCGTCCCACGGCTGCAGGCCGTAGCCGGTGCCCGGCTGCGGAGGCGCCCAGGACGCGCCGCACGCGAGGTCGACCGGCACCGCGCCGTCGGGCGGCGAGGCCGGCAGCGCACCGGCGTCGCCCTCACCCACGGTCAGCGGCCACGGCCCGCCCTGCGCCTGCTCCATCTCCCCCGACCCCGCCACGAAGGTGATGGTCGCGAACACCTCGTAGTCGCCGGCCGGCAGCCAGTCGCCGGTCTCGCAGGCGACGTCCATCTGCACGACCGTCGTCAGCGTCTCCCCCGGCGCGACGCCCATCCAGAACGGTCCCTCGGCCCCCATGAACACAGGGTCCTCGGGGTCGGGCGCGACGACGACGCGGCCGTCGCCGTCGACCACGACCACCTGCTGCATGGCGACGAAGCCCTGCACGGGATCCTCGGCCGTGCTCGTCACGGTGGTGGCCCAGCCCCCGCCGTGCGCGGGCAGCGCCTCGCTGGGCCCGCTGTCGACCACCAGCTCGGAGGTGCGCTCCGGCAGCGCGAACGTCTCGCCGCACGCGGGGATCACGGCGTCGGAGACGTCGGGCAGCTCCCCGGTGGGCTCCGTCGGGTCCGGGTCGGTGGGCTCGGGCTCGGGCGTCGTGCTCGCGTCGGTCGTCGGCTCCGTGGTGGGGTCGCCCGGCCCGCCCGGTGCGGGCTGGCAGGCGCCCACGCCCGCGAGCGCGAGGGTGAGGAGACCGGCGGCGAGCAGCGGCCGTCGTCGGGGTCGGTGGGTGGGGGCGTCGGTGTGCTCGGTCATGCCGGCTCCTGTCGTCGTGTCGGTCCGCCGACGCGCCCTGCTGCGCGCCCGCACCCCTACCCACGAACGTCGGCCGCTCCCGGTTGGGGTCGATCAGGTCAGCACGAGGTCGACGACGTCGCTCGTCGCGACGACGTAGGTCTCAGCGCCCTGGGCCGAGCCGGGGTCGTGGATCGCGAGCAGCGTGAGCACGACGGCCTGGTACTGCCCCGCCGGCAGCGTCGAGCCGTCGCAGCCCACGAGCGAGCTGGTGAACCCCAGCGGCACCCGGCTGCCCTCGCTGAGCGCGTGCAGCACGTGCGCGTCGCTGCCCGGCGGCGGCGTCACCACCTGCCCGTCGCGCACGAGTACGACGTCGTTGTAGAGCACCCCGGTGACCGGCGCCCCGGCCGTGACCTGGGCGGCACCATCGATGTCGTCGCTCGCGGCCCGTGGCGAGCGGATCTCGTGCTCGAGGTCGAGCGCGAACCCCGTGGTCGGCTCCGGCGCGCTCCACGTGTCGCCGCACGCGGTCGTCCACTCGACGGCGCCCGGCGGCGGCTCCACCGGGAGCCGCTCGGGCTGGCGGTCGTCGTCGACGAGGAGCGGGAACGGCCCGCCCTGCGCCTGCTCGAGGTCGTCGGGCCCGCTGACGCCGATCTCGCCCACCGACAGCAGCACGTACGCCTCGTACTCGCCGCTCGGCAGCGGCTGCGAGTCGCCGCAGCGCCAGGTCGGCGAGACCGGGAACGGCAGCGTGTCGCCCGGCGCGATCGCGAGGTGGAGGCTGCCCTCGGCGCCCCAGAACCAGTCGCTCGTGGGGTCGTTCGTCGCGACGACGACGCCCTCGCCGTCGACCACCACCGTCTGCGCGTAGGCGACGTCGCCGCTGATCTCGGTCGCGCCGTCGTTGCGGACCTGCGTGAGCCAGGGGCCGCCGCCGGTGGGCGTCGGCCCGCCCGGGCCCTCGGTGACCACGAGCTGGGAGGTCCGCTCGGGCAGCCCGGCGAACGCGTCGCCGCACGCGGGGAAGACGGCGTCGGACCAGTCGTCGGGGTCGCCGCCCGGGTCCCCGGTCGGCTCGTCGGTGACGTCGTCGGACGGGTCGGTGCTGGGGGCGGTGCTCGGCTCCTCGCTGGGCTGGTGCGTGACGGTCGGCGTCGCCGGCGGCGGGTCGTCGACCAGCCGGCCGGCCTGCCAGACGACCACCCCGACGAGGGCGACCGACGCGACCGAGGCGGCCGCGACCGTGGCCACCCGGCGCCGCCGGGCGCCGCGCACGCGGCGGGCGATCGCCGTCTCGTCCGGGCCGCCGTCGTCGGACAGCCCGCCCTCGTCGATCGAGCGCCGCAGCACCGACCGCACGTCGTCGGCGTTCATCGTGCACCTCCCCGGCTGCTGTCGGCGTCGGCGGGCTCGGCGAGGCTCACCGCGAGGATCGCCCGCCCGTCGCTGAGGTAGCGCTTGACGGTGCCCTCGGCCAGCTCGAGCTCGGCCGCGACCTGCGCGACCGACATGTCCTCGTAGTAGTGCAGCACCATGCAGGCGCGGACCTGCGGCGGCAGCTGGGCGAGCGCCCGCGTCGCGTCCACCCGCGCCTCGGTGCGAGCCGCTGCCGACTCCACCCGGTCGCGCCCGGCGGCGAGGTGCCGGATGCCCGCCCACCGGCGCCGGCGGCGGTAGGAGTCGAGGTAGAGGTTGAGGATGCTGCGCCGCAGGTAGGCCTCGGCCTCGTAGGGCTCCATGCCGCGCGTCACCTGGGCGGCGCCACGGCGCCGGCCGAGCACGCGCACGAACGCCTCCTGCACGAGGTCCTCGGCCGTGTGCCGGTCGCCGCACAGCAGGTAGGCCGTGCGGTGCAGCCGCTGGCCGTGCTCGCGGACGAGCACGCTCAGGGTCTCCTCCCACGCCGTCACGCCCGCACCTCCTCTGCTGCCGTCATCGTGTCCCACGAACGAGCGCGCGTCCCGGTTGGGGTCGGCGCGTCGCCGAGTCGTCACTCGGCGGTGATCGCCTCGGCGCTCGCGGTCACGGTGACGACGAACCCGTCGCGCCAGGGTGCGATCGCCCAGGTCACGACCGGCGGCCGGACGACGGCGGAGAGCGTCACCTGCGCCGTCGTGCCGTCGGGGGTGCCGGTCGGCTCGCCGACCGCGAGACCCTCGAAGTCGACGACGCCCTGCGGCGCCGCCGCCAGGTACTCCTGGACCTCCTGCCGCACCGAGTCGTCGGTGAGCGGCAGCGCCGGCCCGTCGGGTCGGTCGCTGCCGAAGTAGGCGTCCTCGGCGATCGCGTCGGCCGCGTCGGCGGCCACGGCGTCAGCCAGCGCGAGCAGCCGCTTGCGCTCGAGGTAGATCGCCGACACCGACACCACGACGAGCACGAGCGCGAGCGCCACCAGCCCATAGGCGATCGACAGCAGCATGATCTGGCCGTCGTCGTCACGCAGCCGGCCGGGCAGCCGTCGGCGTGCCGTGCGCGGCCGCGCCTCAGCCATCGCGGAACCCGCTGACGGCGGTCATCGCGTCCGCGGTGATCGAGACCGTGGTCGGCAGCGTCCCGGCGAGGAAGTCCGGTGCGAGCGGCAGCGGCACCTCGGTCGCCACGACGACCGAGACGTACTCGCCCGCCGTCAGGCAGTCGGGCACCGAGCAGGTGATCGTCAGCGCCGAGGCCGCGTCGACCTCGAGCCCCTGGTCGGCGAACGCCAGCTCGACGCCGAGCTGGGCGGCCGCGACGCCGTCGGCCATCGTCTCGGCCTGCGCGATCAGCCGGCCCGCCTCGCGGGCGGCGCCCTCGGCCGCGAACGACGCCGCCTGGATGCGGGCCATCGTCAGCACGAGGTAGACCAGCGGGACCAGGAGCACCAGCGAGACGCCGAGGAACTCGACGACCGCGCTGCCGCGCTCGGGGCCGCCGAGCCGGCGCCGCAGCGCCGCCAGCAGCCGGTGCGCCCGGCTCACTCGTCGACCGCCCGCCCGGTCACGACGATCGTGGCGTCCGGCCCGAGCAGACCGAGCACCGGCAGCGGCGCGCGGACCGTGAGCGTCACGAGCGTCACGTCGCCGTGGCTCTCGTAGCCGGCGGCGACGTCGTCGGCGTAGCCCGCCGGCAGCGTCGTGGTGATGAGCTCGGCGGCCCGCTGCTCCCCCGCGCCGAGGTCGCTGCCGTGCAGCGCGGCGTAGCGCGCACCCTCCGAGGCGGCGTCGGTGAGCAGCGTGCGCACGTGCAGGGCCAGCGCGAGCTGCACGACGCCGAGCAGGACCACGGTCAGCAGCAGCGAGACCAGCAGGAAGTCGACGACCGCCGAGCCGCGCTCGCCGTCGGGGCTCAGCCGCCGCCGAGCACCCGCTCGATCGCCGTCTCGAACACCTGCTGCAGCGCGTCGCCGGCGAGCGCCCAGATCAGCACGACCAGCCCGGCCGTCATGAGCGTGATCATCACCCAGCCGGGCACGTCGCCACGCTCGGGGTCCGCGGCCAGCACGGCCCAGCGCCGTCGGAGGCTTCTCATGTCGGTGTCCTTCCATGTCATGTCGACGCCGTGACGGCGGTCGCGGGCCGCGTCGCGTGCGCGCGACCGGTTCTGCACCCGACGGCGGTCGTCTCGCGGGGCGACGGCGGACCCGTGCGCGCGGTCGCCCGCGGGACCGGACGGCGCGGGGTCGCGCGCGCGACGCCGGGCGCCTGCCCGGTGCCACCGCTCCCCCGTCCGCCATCAGCCCTCCCCCTGGCCTTGCTGCCGCTGCCCACGCCGCTGACCGAGGAGTCGGCGGCGGCGTGGGCAGCCTCGCACGCCGATGACGAGTTCCGCCGCGACGCCGAGCGGTGCGTGCGGATGGCTTCGGTCACTGGCCGGTTCGACCCGGAAACGCTGCACCGCGGTGTCCAGCTCGAGGCTCTCGGTCGCGCGGAAGGCTGGTGGTGACGATGCGATCTGGGATGAATATGGAGGTGCTCGCAAATCCGGGCGGCGGGCAGCTCCGGCCGCGGAGCGCCAACACGAACAAGCCGACGCTGTGGCTTCGGCCGTTGCCGTCGTCGCTGGACCGCGACAGCCTCACCCGCTGGCGCGCCAGCCACGTCGACGGTGCGGTGGAGCGCTACCGGGAGGCCCACGGCGTCGCACGAGCGATCCTCGCGGCCGACGAGGCCGAGCGGGCAGCCCAGGCCGTCGAGGCGTTCGCGGCAGCCTCAGCGCGGTTGTCGAAGGTTGAGGTCAAGCGGTCGAAGCCGCGGATCAAGAGTGACTAGACACACCACGCGCGGGCAGCCGAACTGCCTCGAAGTCGCCGGCGGCGGCGTTACGGTGGGGCGCATGCGCGATCGGCATGTACGGGCTGCGCTGCACAGCTACCTGAGCGATCTGCACAGCGCCGAACTGGACGACACCCTCTTCGTTGACGAGATGGGCCTGGCGGGCCTCGTTCGCGTCGACGTCGCGGTAGTCAACGGCACCTTGTCTGGGTTCGAGCTCAAGAGCGCATCGGACACACTGCGACGCCTCCCGACGCAGGTGGAGGTCTACTCTCAGGTTCTCGACCATTCGACGCTCGTCGTCGCCGAGAACCACCACGAGCACGCCTGTTCCATGCTCCCCGAATGGTGGGGTTGCCTCGTCGCGACCTGGGACGGCGAGACGGTCGCGCTTGAAGAAGTGCGCCCAGCCGCCCGCAATCCGTCGATCGACCCGTACGCGCTAGCGACCCTGCTGTGGAGGGACGAAGCCCTGGCGATTCTCGATCGCCACGACGCGGCCAGTGGGGTCCGTAGCAAGCCGCGTCCCGCAATGTGGCAACGACTCGTCGAGCGGCTCGAACTCCCGACGCTGCGCGATGAAGTTCGAGCCGCTCTCAAAGCTAGGGAAGGCTGGCTAGTTGCTCGGTGACGAGCACCAGATGGTGCTTCGTTGCATGCTGTCGCCAAGCCATGCCGCCACCGCCGCCCGCCCCCGACGTCGCCACTGATTCGACCCAGTCCTCACACGAGCAGTGACCACTGGTGAACTCCGGCTCTGCAACCAGCGCCTGGCACGCCACGGGCACTGCCCTGGCACCCAGACTCCGGCCTCCGCTTCCCTTGAAGAGGCCTCCCCTGGCGATCACCCAGACATCGTCCGCCGTGTAGCGGATCGAGGCCTTGATACTCATGAAGCGAGGGTCAATCTGCGTGCCCGGTCCGGGGTCGGCCACAACGTAATCGGCGTAGGACGGCAGTCGGACCCCGTTGTGTCGGACGGTGTTGAAAATGATCCAGTCTTGTCTCGGGATACGCGAAATCGTGTCGAGAGGGAGCTGAGCGGGCATCGCGCCGCCGGCAACTATGAGGCTCCGCCAGTCCATAGGGGTAGGCAGCACGCTGAGCGTCACAGAGAGAAGACGCTCAGTCGTAGTTGTGAGTTCGCCTCCGAGGTCGAGTACGAGGTGGACCTCACTTGGGACCACGCCGAGCAGTCGGAGCAGATCCTCCATGGCTGTACTCGTCATCGGTCCGGGCCATTCGCTCGGAGACAGCCGAAGGCAGACCCCGTCGCTGTCTCTAGCCACTACCCGTGCCACAGCGTCGTGATAATCGGCTGAATAGTCTGGCGAGACTGCTGGGACCAGTGGAAGCCCCAGCGCCCGCGCTTCGCGCGTGATCCATTCGATCGGATGCTCTCCGGTTGCCATGATCTCCCCATCGAGATACCCCGCGTCGATCATCGCCGGCGACGTGCCCCACGAGTCGACGAGTTGCCCGGGAAGTCGCGCAAGGTGATCGTCGACCGACTTCTTGGGCGCGTCGTTCTCGTGGTCCCAGTCGATCGCATGGGCGACAAAAAGCGGCGTGATCTCAGCCTTCGTGGATGGATCGACGGCCTTGAGCCCGTTGCGCTCGCCCTGTTTCGTCAGCAACAGCGGGACGTACTGCGTGGGTGGGATGGCGTCCATGAGACTCCTAAGGTGACAGGTCGCAACAGTTGTAGTGCCTACCTTGGCACGCACCCCCCTCGCACAGGTGTAGTTTCGCCATCCATGATTCCGCGCCATCGCGCCGAAGCAGAAGGCAGGATGCGCATATGAAGCCAAGTACGCGAGCCCGCATCTGGCAGATCGTCGGACTCTTGATCTTCGTGGCGTTGGTTGCGGCAGCGATCTCTCTCGTCTGGGCCGTGATCGCATGGTTCGCCTCCGCGGACTCAGAGGTCGCGCGCGCCGCGATCGCTGCCGCGACGAGCGTGATTGTCGCGGCGGGCACAGTGACTATCACGAAGGTGCTCGACGCAAGGCGCGAGATCAGATCCGAATTGCGGGCGCGGTACCAGGACCCTTACGACAAGTTCACCCAGATGCTGTTCGGCATGCTGCTACGGACCAAGCTGGGCGAGTCCACCACAGGCGGCCCGCGTCCGAAGACCGGGCAGCGCGCTCCTACGACTGCCCTCTCGACAGAGGACCTTGCGAGCATGAACGAGGTTGGGCGGGCCATCATCCTGCAGGGCTCCTCGGAGTCGATCCGCAGGTGGGGCGAGTGGCGGTCTCGCGATTGGGACGCGATCGCCGATCCGAAGGCCCGCGCGGCCGAGCAGATGCGCGGGATGATCGACCTCATGCTCCAGATGCGTCGTGACCTCGGGCACAAGGTCGGACCCGATGAGGCGGCTAACGTCGGCGCCGTCTTCCTCCAGCGCGATGCCATGCAACTCATCGGCTTGCTTCCCGCCGACTCCGCCCCCGCTCCCTAGGGGCGTTTCAGGTGTCAGCCGATCTCACGCGCTATGCGTCCCGGTCCGGGGCCGGCGGTGCCGGGGGGAGGGGCTTGGGCCAGGGGTCAGGGCGAGCGCGCACGTCTGAGCGGCCGAGCTGACGAGGCGACACACGCGGGCGCCGCGAGGATGACGAGGCGGCCGACCAGCACGGCGCGGGTGAGCGGCGTGTCGCGCACACAGCGTGTCGCCGCGTAATCGTTGGAACCACAGGGCAAAGCGGCCAGCCGAGTAGCACTGTTGCATTGCAGGACTTGACAGGTCGAGCCGGCGGCCGCTGGTGCGCAGCATCCGCTCGACGAGGTCGCGCACCTGCCCGTCGGTGAGGATCGTCGTCGTCAGCTCCGACCGACCCGAGCGCGCGACGAACACCTTGCCCGGCTCGTTGATCCAGATCTCCTCGATCTCGGGGTCGTCGAGGTACTTCTGCAGTGGCCCGAGCCCGACGACGGCGTCGTGCAGCGCCTTCGTGGCCTCCTCGAGGTCGGCCAGCCGCGGCACCCGCCCCAGCATCGCCCGCTCGTCGTAGTCGGCGACGGCGTCGGCGATGAGCACCCGCGTGGCCTCGGAGTCGGCCGCAGGGTCCAGCCCGCGGCGGCGGATCAGCTCCCGCACCTCGGTCTCGAGGATCGCCACGCCGTCGTCCATGCCACTCCCCTCGGTCGCGCCACACAACTACTGATGCCGTGCCACGGGGTCCAGTGCGGGAGGCGCGGCTGTGGACGCGGCCGCACGCCAGCCCGAGAATGCTCACGCACTGCGCAGGTGGGCGACCCGACCTCACCCAGGTCTTGTCATCGAACGAACGGTCGTGCTTTTATTGCCCGGTGACCAAGGGAGCACAGACACGCGAGGCCGTGCTGGCCGAGGCGCTGGACCAGGCGAGCCTGCGCGGCCTCAACGGCCTGACGATCGGCACCCTCGCCGACCGGATCGGGATGTCGAAGAGCGGGCTGTTCGCCCACTTCCGCTCCAAGGACCAGCTCCAGGTCGACACCCTCGACCACGCGGCCGAGCGGTTCCGCACCCACGTCGTGCTGCCCGCGCTCCGCGAGCCCGCGGGCGAGCCGCGGCTGCGTACGCTGGTCGAGCGCTGGCTGGGCTGGGACGGCGACGCCGACTACGCCGCGCCCGGCGGCTGCGTGTTCGCGGCCGGTGCCATGGAGTTCGACGACCTGCCCGAGAGCCCCGTGCGCGACCGGATCGTCGCCCACCTCGGCGACCTCCTCGACTCGCTCGCCACCGCCTACCGCTCCGGCGTGCGCGCCGGCGCGTTCCGTGACGACGTCGACCCCGAGGTGTTCGCGCGCGAGTGCTACGGGATCGTCCTCGGCCACCACGTCACCGCCCGGCTGCTGCGCGAGCCACGCGCCGACGAGCGCGCGCTCGCCGCGTTCGAGCGGCTGCTCGCGTCGGTGCGCACGGACACCTCCGCCACCTCACCCACCCCCGACCAGGAGGCCTCGTGAGCTCCCAGAACCGCACGACCGTTCGCCTCCCGCTCCGGATGCGGGTGATGCGCGGCGGCCTCGCCGCGCTCGACCGCGTCGCGCCGTCGCTCGCGGCCGGCGTCGGCTCGCGGCTGTGGTTCCGGGTGCCACCCGCCACCCCTGCCGAACGGCGTCGCGCCCGCACCCCCGCCGGCGGCGAGCCGTTCGAGGTCGGCGCCGACGGGCTGACCGTGCGCGGCCGCGCCTACGGCGACCCGCAGGCGCCCGTCGCCTACCTCGTGCACGGCTGGGGCGGCCACTGGCAGCAGCTCTCCGCGATGGTCGAGCCGCTGCGCGAGGCCGGCTACCGCGTCGTCGCCTACGACGCCCCCAGCCACGGCGACTCCCCCGGCGGCAGCCACGGACCGCACGCCAGCAGCGTCATGGAGCTGGCCCGCTCCTACGCCCTCGTCGTCGAGCGCCACGGCGAGCCCGCGCTCACGGTCGCGCACTCGCTCGGCTCGATGGCCGTGCTGTGGGCCGCCCGCCACCACGACACCCGCCTCGGTGCGCTCGCGACCGTCGCCGTCGCGACCGAGGCCGAGGAGCTGCTCGTCGCCTTCCGCCGCATGACCGGGCTCGGGGCCCGCTCCGGGCAGCGGCTGCTGCAGCGCATCGAGCGCAGCATCGGCGTGCCGATCGCGGCCTTCCACGGCCCCACGCTCGTCGGCGAGGTGCTCGACGGCGCCGCAGCACCGCTGCTCGCCATCCACGACCGCGCCGACGCCGACTCCCCCACCCGGGTCTCCGAACGCCTCGTCGCGTCGTGGCCCGGCGGCGAGCTGGTGCTCACCGACGGCCTCGGCCACCACCGGATCCTGTGGGCGTCCGAGGTCGTCGAGCGGGTCAGCGCGTTCGCGGCGCGGCAGCCGGCCTGAACCACCGCCCGCCGCCGGGCGGCGTCAGGACGTGCTGACGTGCACGTGGTCGTAGTGGTTCGCCGTGGGGCTGCCGCGGTCGGCCATGTGCTCCCAGGCTCCGGCGGGGCTGCCCGCCATCCAGATCTGCTGCTCGAAGATCAGGTAGGTGATGCCGAGCTCGCCGGCGTGCGCCTGCAGGTAGCCGGCGATGTCCCAGCCGGCCTGGCCGCTGACCATGATGTCGAGCGCGTGCCCGCTGCCGTGGTCGCCGCCGTCGCCGGGCCGATAGCCCCCGTAGGCGGAGACGACGCCGGGGAACGCCGCGCACACCGCGCGGTAGGTGGCCGCGGCGTTCGCGGCGAGCGAGGCCTCGATGCCGGCGCTGGTCGCGCACGACGCCGAGGACACGCCCGCGGGCGCCTCCGCCACCTGCTCCTGCGCCGTCGTCTCCTCCGGTGCCGGCTCCTCGGCCGGCTCGCTGTCGACGAGGAAGTCCGAGGCCACCCATGCCACCCGGTCGTCCCAGACGACCTCCGACCAGCCGTCCTCGCTCTCGCCGGTGACGTCGACGACGTCGGCCCGGTCGAGCGTGGTCAGCACCTGGCGCTCGGTCGACGGCCCGGTCCGCACGTTGACGGCGGTGCTCGCCCAGAGCTGGCCGGTCACCTCCGGCAGCGGCTCGGGCATGCCGTCGTCGGGCAGCGCGCGCGGCACGACGGGCGCGGGCACGGCCTGCCGCACCTGGGTGCGGTCGGCGACGTCGCCGCGGCCGTCGACGGCGACCGCCGGGACGTCGTCGAAGGAGACGGTGTCGGGGGCGGCCGGTTCGTCGGTCGGCGCGGCGCCGGCCGCGAGGCCGGTGACGGCGAGCGCGGCGACCGCGACGGCGGCCAGCGCGCGGGTCGGCGCGAGCGGACGGGAGGGGCGGTGCGGGGTGGGGTGGTGTCGGCCTGATGGCACGAAGCAACCTTCGATCGGGTCCAGAACCGAGCCACTGTAACCAGATCGTTATCTAACGGGCTGGGGTCGGGGTCACATCCGCGCGGTGATCGTCGCCACGCTCCAGCAGGGCCCGCAGGGCGGTCTCGCCCCGCTCCATCACGCGTCCGTGCGCCCACACCAGCGGCCACGCGAGCACCCGCAGCGCCGTGCGCATCGCCGGTCGCACGGGCACGACGTGCCAGCGGATCGTCGCCGCGCAGCCCGCCGCCGCGGGCTCCACGCGCCAGTCGCCGGTGCCCACGAGGTCGCCGACGACCCGTGCCGCCGCCCGCCGGGGCGGCTCCGCGGCGACGATCTCCACCCCGAAGCGCAGCCGGTACCCGATCGGGCTGCGCACGACCAGGTGCACCCGCTCCCCGACCGTGGCGGTGCCGCCCTGTCGCACCACCGTCGCGGCGTCCATGCCGGGCCACCACCGCGGCCAGTCCTCCACGCGCTCGAGGACCTCCCAGACCCGCTCGGCGGGCGCCGGGAGCCGCCAGGTGGAGCGCAGCCGCAGCACGCCCCCAGTCTGGCGGTGCTGTCGGCACGCGGTGCGAGGATGGCCACATGTGCGGTCGGTACGCCTCGTTCCGGGAGTCCCAGGACCTCGCCGACGCCTTCGACGTCGACGACATGACCGATGCCGCGCGCGAGGTGATGGCGAGCTGGAACGTCGCACCGACCGACGGTGTGCGGATCGTCGTCGACCGCGCACCTCGGGCCGACGGCGACGCGGCCGACGCCGCACCCGCGGAGGAGCCCGGCGCTCGACGCGAGATGCACCTGGCGCGCTGGGGCCTGGTCCCGCCGTGGGCGAAGGACCTCTCGGTCGGCTCGCGCATGTTCAACGCCCGCAGCGAGACGCTCGTCGAGAAGCCCGCGTTCCGCAAGGCCGCCACGACCAAGCGCTGCCTCGTGCTGGCCGACGGCTACTACGAGTGGCAGAAGGTCGCGGTGCCCGGGCAGTCCACGCCGAGCCGCACCCCGTTCTACATCCACCCGACCGACGGCGCCCCGATCGCGTTCGCCGGGCTGTACTCGTGGTGGCGCGACCCGGACAAGGACGACGACGACCCCGACCGCTGGGTGCTGTCGACGACGATCGTCACCGCGGCCGCGCGCGACGGCCTGGAGGTCATCCACGACCGCGAGCCGGCGATGCTCACCCGCGAGATCGCCGAGTCCTGGCTCGACCCGACCGTCACCGACCACGACACCGTGATGGCGATGCTCGCCGAGCCGGCGCCCGAGCTGTCCTGGTACGAGGTGGGCGCCGCGGTCGGGAACGTGCGGAACGACGGACCGGAGCTCATCGCCCCGGTGTGAGCCCGGTGCGCACGGTCCTCCTGTGGTCGCACACGCCGCGTGCGCCCTCCGGCCGGGGGACGACGCGGTCCGCCCGCGCGTGTCCCTAGGCTGAACTGCGTGACCGCCACGCCTCCCGCGACCCCGGACCCGGGGACCGCTGTGCGCCACCCCTCGGCCGGGGACATCTGGCTCGCGGCCGGGCTGGCGCTGGTGTTCGGCTTCCTGCCCGTCTTCTACGGCGGCGTCGCGCCCGCCAACGATGTCCTCGTCGCCCTCGGGACGGTGCTCGGCCTCGTGCAGCTCGGCGCGCTCGCGTGGCGCCGCGTGCACCCGCGGCGCACCGCGGCCGTGGTCGCGGCGGCCGCCGTCGCCCACTTCGGCCTCGGCCAGTTCCTGCAGCCCTCCGACGTCGCCGTGCTCGTCGCGCTGTACTCGGTGACCGCCTACCGGCGCAGCGGCAGCAGCCGCACCTGGCTGCTGCTCGCGCTCGCCGGCGCGGTCATGGTCGGCACGGGCTTCGCGCTGAGCGACTGGACCGGCGTCGGTCCGGCGATCGCCGTCGGCACCTTCTTCTTCATCGGCTGCGCCGCGCTGGCCCTCACCGCCTGGGCGCTCGGGCTGATGCGCCGGGCTCGGTACGTGCAGCAGGAGTCGCTCGCCGAGCGCGCCGCACGCCTGGAGCGCGAGCGCGACCAGCAGGCGCAGATCGCCACCCAGGCCGAGCGCACCCGCATCGCCCGCGAGATGCACGACATCGTGGCCCACTCGCTCTCCGTCGTCATCGCGCAGGCCGACGGCGGCCGCTACGCCGCGAAGTCGGACCCGGAGGCCGCCGAGCGGGCCCTGACCACGATCGCCGAGACCGGGCGCGCCGCGCTCACCGACATGCGGCGCATCCTCGGCATCCTGCGCACCGACGGCGCCGAGGCCGCCGACCTGGTGCCGCAGCCCGGCGACTCCGACATCGCGGCCCTCGTCGAGTCGCTGCGCGGCACCCTCCCGGTGTCGTTGATCGAGATGGGCGACCCGCGCCCGATGCCTCCCGGCACGGGCTCGACGATCTACCGGATCGCGCAGGAGGCGCTCACCAACATCATCAAGCACGGCGGCCCGGGCGCGAAGGCGACCGTGCTGCTGCAGTGGGCGCCGCAGCGTCTCGTGCTCCAGGTCGACGACGACGGCCGCGGCGCCGCGGCCACCTCCGACGGCGCCGGGCACGGCGTGCTCGGCATGCGCGAGCGCGCCGCGATGCTCGGGGGCACGCTGGTGGCCTCGCCGCGCGCCGGTGGCGGCTACCGTGTGCGCGCGGAGATCCCGGTACCGGGCGGAGCCCAGGCCTCGGCGCAGCCGTCGCAGGCGCCGCTCTCGCCGATCGTCCCGCCCGGCCCGCTCACCGCGCCGGGGGACGCCGACCCCGCCCCCACGCCCGACACCCGCCCCAGCACACCCCCGAGGACCGCATGACCGAGCCCACCACCGACGCCCCGATCCGGGTCGCCCTCGTCGACGACCAGCAGCTGGTCCGCGCGGGCTTCGCGCTCGTCATCAACTCCCAGCCCGACATGGAGGTCGTGCTCGAGGCCGGCGACGGCGCGCAGGCGCTGCGGCTGCTCGGGAGCCACCCGGTCGACGTCGTCCTCATGGACGTGCGGATGCCGACGATGGACGGGCTCGCGGCCACCGCCGCGCTCACCGGGGCCGACGCCGCCCAGCCCACGAAGGTCATCATCCTCACGACGTTCGACCTCGACGAGTACGTGCTGCAGGCGATCAAGGCCGGCGCCTCCGGGTTCCTGCTCAAGGACACCCCGCCGGAGGACATGCTGGCCGCGATCCGCACCGTCCACCACGGCGACGCGGTCATCGCGCCGTCCTCGACCAAGAGGCTCATCGGACACCTCGCGAGCGTGCTGCCCGACGCCGAGCGCACCCCGCCCGCGGTGCTCGACAGCCTCACCGAGCGCGAGCGCGAGGTCCTCGTGCTCATGGCGCGCGGCCGCTCCAACACCGAGATCGCCTCCGACCTGTTCGTCGCCGAGGCGACCGTCAAGACCCACGTCGGTCGCGTGCTCGCCAAGCTCGGCGCCCGCGACCGCGTGCAGGCCGTCGTCATCGCCTACGAGACCGGTCTCGTCAGCCCCGGGTCCTGACGGCGGGCAGGCGGCTCCGACCCCGGTGTCGCCCGCCGCGCGCGGGTCCACCCGTGGGATGACGCACGGACCCGACCCGGGCGCGACGCGGCGGTCCCGGCGCCGGACCTAGCGTCGTCACCATGACGCAGACCATCCCTTCCCCGCCCTCACCGCCCTCACGCCCCGAGACGCCGGCCGCCGCGCGCGCCGTCGGTCTCACGAAGATCTACGGACGCGGCGACGTCGCCGTGCACGCGCTCGACGGCGTCGACGTCACCTTCGCCGCGGGCGAGTTCACCGCGATCATGGGACCGAGCGGCTCCGGCAAGTCGACGCTGATGCACCTGCTCGCCGGACTGGACACCGCGACCGCCGGCCAGGCGTGGCTCGGCGGCACGGAGCTGACCACCCTCAACGACGACCAGCTGACGCTGCTGCGCCGCCAGCGCGTCGGCTTCGTGTTCCAGTCCTTCAACCTGCTGCCGATGTTCACGGCCGCGCAGAACATCGCGCTGCCCTCCCAGCTCGCCGGCACCCGCCTCGACACCGAGTGGTACGACACGCTCGTCGGCACCCTCGGCCTCGGCGACCGCCTCAGCCACAAGCCGCACGAGCTCTCCGGCGGCCAGCAGCAGCGCGTCGCGATCGCGCGTGCGCTGTCCACCCGCCCCGAGGTCGTCTTCGCCGACGAGCCCACCGGCAACCTCGACTCCCGCTCCGGCACCGAGGTGCTGTCGTTCCTGCGCCGCTCGGTGCGCGAGCTCGGCCAGACGATCGTCATGGTCACCCACGACCCCGCGGCCGCCGCCTACGCCGACCGCGTCGTGCTGCTGGCCGACGGCCGCATCGCCGGCTCGATCACCGACCCGACGCCCGAGAGCGTCCTCGCCGGCCTCGACGCGCTGCGCAACCCGGCTGCGACGGTGGTCGGCTGATGCTGCGCGCCACCCTCGACCAGATGCGCGCGTCGGCGGGCAGGCTCACCGCCGCCGCCATCGCGATCCTGCTGGGCACCGCGTTCGTCGCGGCCAGCCTGCTCGCGTCCGCGACCATGGAGCGCGCCACCCACGACGCGTTCACCGCCAGCTACGGCGACGCCGACCTCGTCGTCGACGCCCAGGGCGTGCCGATCGGCCCGGAGGAGGTGGCCGCCGTCCGCGGCACCGACGGCGTCGCCACCGCCGACGTGCAGAGCTGGTTCGGCCTGGAGGTGACCGGGCCGCGCGCCACCGAGTGGGTCTCGTTCTCGCCCACGCCGTCCGACCCCCGGCTCGCCGTCGGCACGCTCTCCTCGGGCCGTGACGCCACAGCCGCGGACGAGATCGTGCTCGCCGCCGACGTCGCCGAGCGGCTCGGCGTCGAGATCGGCGACGTCGTCCCGGTGGGCTTCCAGGTCTACGACGAGGCCACCGACACCCAGGAGCAGCGCACCGACCGGCTCGAGGTGGTCGGGCTGCTGGAGGCCAGCGACAACTTCTTCGCCATGGGCGCCGGTGGCCGGCTCGAGCCCGAGGCGCTCGACGCCTGGCGCACCGAGCAGAACGGCGGCGACCCGGAGTTCTACGGCACCGTGCTGGTCGCGCTGGCCGACGGCGCCGACCTGGAGTCCGTGCGCGCGGACCTGCAGTCCGCGCCCGGGCTGGCCGACGCCTCGGTGTGGACCGTGCCCGAGCTCGCGGCCGAGCGCACCGCGCAGGAGACCGGCTCCAACGTCACGTTCCTCGTCGTGATGCTCGGCTTCGCAGCGGTCGCGCTCTCGGTCGCCGGGCTCGTCATCAGCAACACCTTCCAGGTGCTGGTGGCGCAGCGCACCCGCACGCTCGCGCTGCTGCGCTGCGTCGGTGCCAGCCGCGGCCAGATCCGACGCTCGGTGCTGCTCGAGGCGACCCTCGTCGGGCTGCTGGCCTCGCTGGCCGGGCTGGCGCTCGGCACCGGGGTCGTCATGATCGGCGTCCGGGTGCTCGACGGGGCGTTCGCCAGCTCGACGATCGGCACCACGGTGCCGTTCAGCTGGCCGGTCCCCGTGGTCACGCTCGGTGTCGGCGTGCTGGTCACGCTGCTGTCGGCCCTGGTGCCGGCGCGGATGGCGACCCGGGTGGCCCCGGTCGCGGCGCTGCGCCCGGTCGAGGGTCCGTCCGAGCAGGGCGCGGGCCGGCTGCGGATGACGCTCACCGTGGCAGCGACGCTGGTCGGTGCGCTCATGCTGGCCGGTGGCGTCGCCCTCTCGCTCGGCCTCAGCGACACCGACAGCGCTGACGCGGCCATGCTGGGCGGGCTCGCGATCGGCGTGCTGGGCGGGCTGATCTCGCTCACCGGCATCCTCGTCGGCTCGGTGTTCCTCGTGCCCCGGCTGCTGCCGCTGCTCGGCCGGCTCGCCGGCAAGAGCGTCCCCGCACGGATCGCGACCGCGAACGCCGTGCGCAACCCGCGCCGCACCGCGGCCACGACGAACGCGCTGGTCATCGGCGTGGCCCTCGTCGTCATGATGTCGACCGGCGCCTACTCGGCCCGGCACACCCTCATGGACGAGCTCGACTCCTCCTTCCCTGTCGACGTCGTCGCGCAGGTCGGCGACACCTCGGTCGGCGTCACGCCCGAGCAGGTCGAGGCGGTCCGGCAGACCGAGGGTGTCGCCGCCACGGCGACGCTGCGGACGGGGTCCGTCGAGATCGGCACCGGCGACCTCACGACCTACGTCGACCTCATGGCGGTCGACTCCGGCGACCTCGGGGACGTCATGCGCTCCGACGCGCTCGACGGCCTCACGGACGGCGTCATGGTCATCGGCTGGACCTACGAGCTCGGCGACCTCGACGGCGAGACCGTCACCGTCACGGGCTCCGACGGCACCACGCTCGACCTGCGCATGGTGCCGGGCGACGTCGGGCAGAACACCGCCTACGTCACCCCCGAGGCGGCCGAGATGCTCGTGCCGGACGCGCAGGTGACGACGATCTACGCACGGATGGCCGACGACGCCGACGCGGTCGCGACCGCGGGAGCGGTGCAGAACGCGGTCAACGAGGTCACCGAGGCCGACGGTTCGGCACCGGTGCTCCAGGTCGGCGGGGCCGCGGTCGAGCGCGCCGCCTACGGGCAGGTGATCGACACGCTGCTGGCGGTCGTGCTCGGCCTGCTGGCGGTCGCGGTGATCATCGCGCTGGTCGGCGTCGCCAACACGCTGTCGCTGTCGGTGCTCGAGCGGCGTCGCGAGAACGCGACGCTGCGCGCGATGGGCCTGACCCGCGGCCAGCTGCGGGGCATGCTCGCGGTCGAGGGGGTGCTGATCGCCTCGGTCGGCGCCCTGGTCGGCGGTGTCGCGGGGCTGCTGTACGGCTGGGCCGGCGCTGCGGTCGTGCTCGGCGGGCTGGGCTCGCTCAGCCTCGGGGTGCCGTGGCCGCAGCTGGCCGCCGTCGCGGTCATCGCGCTGGTCGCCGGGCTGGTCGCGTCCGTGCTGCCCGCGCGCTCCGCCGTGCGGCAGTCCCCGGTGGCGGCGCTCGCGACCGACTAGCGGGTCGACGTGCGGCCGCGCCGCAGGGGTTGTCCACAGGCCCCCGCGGCGCGGCCGTGCTGCGCGGCAGCATGGTCGGGGTGAGCCGAGCCGGGAGCCGTCACCACGTCGCGGTCGTCGAGGGGCCCGACGGCGGGTGGGTCGCGCCGCTGCCCGAGGACCGTGCGGTGGTCGTCGGGCGGGCACCGGACGCCGACCTGCCGCTCGCGGACCCCGACCTGTCGCGGCACCACCTCGCGCTGCGCGACCGGCGCGGCCGGTTGCAGGCACGTGCGCTCACCGGCCGCGTGGTGCGGCTCCGGCGCGCCCGCCGGCGGCGCTCGGGTCGGGTCGTGCACGCTCGCGGGCGCCGGCTGCGGCGCCGCTGGCGGCCGGTGCCCGTCGGGTCCCGGCTCGTCGCGGGCGGCACGGTCCTGGAGGTCCGGCCGCACCCAGGGCTGGCGCCCCCGGCCGAGGCGACGCCCTCGCCCGACCTCGGCGAGGGGCTGGGGCTGCGGCTGCTGGTGCCGCTGGCGATGGCAGCCTCGATGGTGCCGCTGGCGCTGACGAGCGCCGCGAGCAGCCCGTGGCGTGCCGTGACCTGGGTCGTGCTGCCGCTCGCGCTGGTGGCCGCGGTCGTCTGGCCGTGGTGGCGTCAGCGCGCCGCACGGCGCCGGTCCCACCCCGAGCCGCCACCGCCCGCTCCGCCGCCCGACCCGGCCGGGCTGCTCGCCGCGGCCGACCACCCGTGGCGCCGCGAGGTCGACCTGCTCGACGCGGGCTGGGCCGGGCACGGTCGGCGAGCACGGCACCGCACCGTCGCGGTCCCCGACCCCGGCCACGCCGTCGCAGTCGTCGGACCGTCCGAGGCCGCGCGCGCGATGGTGCGGTGGCTGCTGTGCCAGCTCGTCCACGCCCACCCTCCCGAGGACCTGGCGGTCGTGGTGCCGCCGGGCTGGGACTGGGCGGCACCGCTGCCGCACACGGCCACCAGCGCGAGCGCGTCGCGAGTCGTGGTCGTCGAGGCCGCCGCGGGCGGCGCCCCTGCGCTGCCGCGCGACGCCGTCGCGCTGGTCGTCGCGCCGTCGCTCGCGCAGGTGCCGCCGGGCTGCGCCGAGGTCGTCGAGGTGAGCGAGCGGCACGACCGCACCGTCGGCACGGCGTGGGCGCACGAGATCGCGCTCGCGCTGGCGCGGGCATCGACGGGCGCGGCGGGGCTGCCCGCCGTCGTGCCGCTGACCGAGCTCGTCGGCACCCCGACCCCGCGCGAGGTGATCGCCCGGTGGCGCGACCGGCCCGCCGGGCTCGTGGTGCCGGTGGGCGCCGGCGAGCAGGGCCCGGTGTGGCTGGACCTCGCCGCGGCCGGCCCGCACGCGCTCGTCGCGGGCACCACCGGCTCCGGCAAGTCGGAGCTGCTCACGACCTGGGTGCTCGGGCTGGCGCTCGCGCACGCGCCCGCCGACCTGCACGTGCTGCTCGTCGACTACAAGGGCGGCGCCACGTTCGGTGCTCTCGCGGCGCTCCCCCACGTCGTCGGGGTGCTCACCGACCTCGACAGCGGCAGCACCGCGCGCGCGCTCGCCGGGCTGCGTGCCGAGGTCGCGCGTCGTGAGCGGGTGCTCGCCGACGCGGGCTGCCGGTCGCTGGCGGAGCTGCACGACCGGGGCCGCTCGCTGCCCAGGCTGCTCGTGGTCGTCGACGAGTTCCGCACGCTCGCCGACACCCACCCCGACCTGCTGGACGGGCTGGTGCGGCTCGCGGCGCAGGGCCGCTCGCTGGGCATCCACCTCGTGCTCGCCACGCAACGCCCCGGCGGCGCCGTGACCGCGGACATGCGGGCGAACATCGCGGTGCGCGTGTGCCTGCGGGTGCTCGAGCAGACCGACTCGGTCGACGTGCTGGGCGACGCCGCCGCGGCGTCCCTCCCGGCGGTCCCCGGACGGGCTGTGCTGCGCACCGACGCCGCCGTCACGGTGCAGGTCGCGTGGCCGGGTGCGGTCGACGATGGCGTCGCCCGGCTGGTCGGCGCCGTCACGGCGGCGTGCGCGACGGCGGCCGGGGCGGACGCGTCCCTCGTGCGCGTGGTGCCGCCGTGGGCACCCCAGCTGCCGGACGTCGTGCCGACCCGCGCGCTGCCCGAGCCGGCGGTCGCGGGGGTGCCGCTGCTGCTCCTCGACGAGCCGGACCGCCAGCGGCACGCCGGTTGGCACCTGGCGACCGGCGAGTCGCTGCTGATCAGCGGGCCGCCCGGGAGCGGCCGCAGCACGGCGGCCCGGACCCTCGCGCGCGAGGCGGTGGCGCGGGGTGTCGTGACGCACGCCGTCGCCGGCGGGCCCGTGGTGCCGCCGGCCGCACCCGCGCGCGGGACCGTCTGCGGGCCCGACGACGTCGCACGCCTGCACCGGCTGCTGCAGGAGCTGCGCGGCCCGCGACCGCAGCCGGAGCTGCTCGTCGTCGACGACGTGGACGCCGCCGCGCGCGCTCTCGACGAGGTGCTCGGCTTCGGCCGCGGCACCGAGATGCTGCAGGACCTGCTGCGGGAGGCGCGTCGCCACCGGCTGGGCGTGGTGCTGACCTCGGCGACACCGGCGACGCGGTGGGCCGTCCAGCTGCGGCACCACCTCGTGCTCGCGCCGCGGGACGTGACCGACGCCCTGGTCGCCGGGGTGCCCCGCGAGCTCGTCGACCTCGGTTCCCCGCCGGGCCGCGGCGTGCTGCTCGACGGACGGTCGGCGCGCACGGCCCACGTCGCGACGTCGGACGCGACCGGCCCCTGGCCGACCCCGGCCACGGCACCGCAGCGGCTGGAACCGCTGCCGACGCTCGTCGACCTGCCTCCCGGGACAGGCGTCGTGCCCGGTTCGACGTGGCTGTTGGTCGGCCTCGGCGGGGCGGCGTACGGCCCGGTGGGTGCCCCGCTGCCCGACGGCGCCGCGTGGCTGGTGCTCGGCGGGCCCCGCAGCGGTCGCACGACGGCGCTGCGCATGCTCGCGGCACGGCTACGCGCCTCCGGCCGCACGGTGTGGACCGACCCTGCGGAGGTGCCATCGACCGGGGCGGGCGTGCTGGTTCTCGACGACGTCGACCGGCTCGCCGCGACGGCAGCAGCCGCCGCCGCCTCGTGCGCCGAGCGCGGCGTGACGCTGCTCGCGACGGCGCGGCCCGGGCCTCTCGCGGCGGCCTACCACGACCTCGCACGGCGGCTGCGCGACCCCGACGTGCTGCTGGTGCTGGGCGAGGACGGCGCACCGCCGTGGACCGGGCCGGAGCTGCGGCCGCTTGTCGCGGGTCCGCGCCGCGCGGGCAGGGGCGTGCTCGTGACGGCGGGCCGTGCCGAACCGGTGCAGGTCGACCGGTGCCGGGCGGCTCAGAGGACGGTGCCGGTGCCCGAGGAGGAGGACGACGAAGGTCGGTTCGTCGCGGCCACCGACGCCGGCAGCAGCAGCCCGGCCGCGACCGCGAGCGAGGCGGCCAGGGCGGGGTAGACCGCCCACGCGGGGCCCTCGCCGACGGCGCCGACCGCGATGGCCGCCTGGATGAGCTGCCAGGTGAGCACCGGGCCGCGACCCCAGCGGCGGCCGTGCCACAGCGCGTTGATCCCGGCGACCAGCAGCAGCACGAACAGCAGCAGCACGACCGCCAGCGCGATCGCGACCGCCGCGCCGCTCCAGCCCTCGCGCGCCGCGCTCACGACCGACCCGACGGCGACGACCACGAGGGCGACCGCCTCGAGGCCGGCGACGACGAGCGCCGCGAGCAGCGGCAGGTTGCGCCAGGGGTCCTCCACGGGCGCGGGCGCCGGGGCGCGCACGGGCTCCTCGGGCGGCAGACGGTCGGGCACGGTGCCAGCCTAGGCGCTGCCCGTGGCGGCGAGCGGCGGCACGACGTGGGCCTGTCCGCAGACCTGTGAGGGAGGTCTCACGGCTTCTCCGACATCTGTCTTGTTGAACCCCTTGTGCCGCTGATGCGTGCATGTGAAACTGGATCTCGGTCAATTTCCCTTTGGTCGTGCTGCCCAGATGCGGTACGCGGCCACGACGGGCGGCGACGCCGCCCCTCCCCTTGCTCGCTAGGAGGGCTACACGCATGGATTGGCGCCACAAGGCCGCCTGCCTGACCGAGGACCCCGAGCTGTTCTTCCCGATCGGGAACACCGGCCCGGCTCTCGTGCAGATCGAGGAGGCGAAGGCGGTCTGCCGCCGCTGCGACGTCGTCGACCAGTGCCTGCGCTGGGCGATCGAGACCGGTCAGGACTCCGGTGTGTGGGGTGGGATGTCCGAGGACGAGCGCCGAGCGCTCAAGCGGCGCACGGCACGTGCGCGCCGCGCGGGCTGACACACTTCTTCACTTTCGCCCCGGCGCTCGAAAAGAGCGCCGGGGCGATTTTCATGCATTTCAGCAAATACCCCGACGGCTCATTCATTCATCTCCGCGAGCCGCGTCTGCAACGTCACCTCGGTGCCGCCGCCGGTGCGGCTGGCCCATGAGATCGAGCCGTCCAGGACGGTGTCGACCAGCGTCGTGACGATCTGGGTGCCGAGCCCGTCCATCGCCGACGGGTCGACGCCGACGCCGTCGTCGATGACCTTGACCGTGAGCGTGCGCCCCTCGCGCGAGGACGCGACGGTGACCGTGCCGCCCTGGCGCGCCAGCCCGTGCTCGACGGCGTTGGTCACCAGCTCGGTGAGGATGACCGCGAGCGGGGTGGCGTCGGCGGCCGTGACGCGCCCGAAGGCGCCCTCGCGGACGAACGTCACCGGCGCGCCCCCGAACGCCGCGACGTCGGCGGCGAGCCGCAGCGCACGCCCGAACACGTCGTCGAAGTCGACGACCTCGTCGATCGTCTGCGACAGCGCCTCGTGGACGGTCGCGATCGTCGCGACCCGGCGCATCGCGCCGTCGAGCGCCTCCTTGACCTCGGTCGAGGTGCTGCGACGGGCCTGCAGCCGCAGCAGCGCCGCGACGGTCTGCAGGTTGTTCTTCACCCGGTGGTGGATCTCCCGGATGGTCGCGTCCTTCGTCATGAGCTCGCGCTCGCGGCGGCGCAGCTCGGAGACGTCGCGCACGAGCAGCACCGCGCCCATGCGGGTGCCGTGCTCGGTGACCGGCTGGGCGCGCAGCGACAGCGACACCCCGCGCGACTCGATGTCGGTGCGCCACGCCGCCCGCCCCATGAGCACGAGCGGCATCGACTCGTCGACCGGGTTGGAGTCCTCGATCAGGGGCGTGATCACCTCGGCGAGCGAGCGGCCCACGATCTCGTCGGAGACGCCGAGCCAGTGGAACGCCGAGAGCGCGTTCGGGCTGGCGTAGAGCACCTCGCCCTCGCTGTTGAGCCGGACGAGGCCGTCGCCCACCCGCGGGGCGCCGCGGCGCCGCCCGGTCGCGGCGTTGGCGGCCGGGAACTCGCCGCGCGCGATCATGCCGCACAGCTCGTCGGCCGACTCGACGTAGTTGATCTCCAGCCGGCTCGGGGTCCGGCTCGCGCCGAGGTGTGTCTCACGGGCGATGACGGCGATCGTGCGGCCCGCCCGCACGACCGGGATCGCCTCCTCGCGGATCGCGTAGGCACCGGTCCAGCGCGCCTCCCCGACCCGGCAGATCTGCTGCGTCGTCATCGCCTCGCGCAGCGTCGCGACGAAGCCGCGCGGGGCGTGGCTGCCGACGATGTCCTCGTGGTGCACGGTCGCCGCGGTCGACGGCCGGCACTGCGCGATGGCGACGAAGTCGTCGTCCTGCGTGGGCAGCCACAGCACGAGGTCGGCGAACGCGAGGTCGGAGATCACCTGCCAGTCCCCCACCAGCAGGTGCAGCCACTCGACGTCGGCGGGCGAGATCGCCCCGTTCCGGTCGATCAGATCGCTCATCGTGGACACCCCGGTAGCGTAGGGCGCTCACCGCGTCCCGCGACGCCGTCGCCGGCGTCGCCCCTGCCCCACCGAGGAGCTTCCCCGTGCGCCCGTTCCAGGCCCGAACCACCTACGACGCCCCCGTCGCCGAGGTCGCCGCGATGATGGCCGACCCCGCCTTCGTCGAGCGCAAGGTCGCCGCGAGCCGGCCGGTGAGCTCGACCGTCGACGTCACGACGACGCCGGACGGCGGCTTCACGGTCTCGACGCGCCGGGCGCTGCCCACCAGCGACCTGCCGGCGGCGGCGCAGCGCCTCGTCGGCGCCACCCTCGAGCTGACGCTGGTCGAGCGCTGGGGCCCCGCCGAGGCCGACGGCAGCCGCCGCGGCACCGTCGAGCTCGACGTCGTCGGCAAGCCCGCGAGCGCGTCCGGCACCGCGACGCTCGCCCCGGGCCAGCCGGGTCAGACCGTGCTCGTCTACGAGGGCACGGTCGAGGCCCGCATCCCGCTCGTGGGCGGCAAGATCGAGGAGCAGGCCGTCACCCAGGTGCAGCGGGTGCTCGACGGCGAGCGTCGCGTCGGCACCGCCTGGCTCGCCGAGCGCGCCTGAGCAAGCGCCTCCGCTCGCACGCCTGACCCACCTCCACCGCGCCGCCTCTCGACGCCCACCTCTTGACGTCAGGCGTGACCTCCGTCACGCTGTGCGCAGGTGAGAGCGCTCTCACCGATTCTTTTCCTCAACGATGAGAGCGCTCCCATCGCGGTCGGGAGCACCACCCGGCCGCGCAACCACGGACAAGGGAGTCACAGTGCGCAGGACTACACGTGCGGCAGCCGTGCTCATCGGCGTGGCCGGTCTCGCCCTCGCAGGGTGTGCGGGCGGCGGGGACGACGACGCACCCGACGGGCAGGCCGGCGGCGAAGGCGGCGGAGGCGGCGACCAGGTCACGCTGACCGTCGCGACGTTCAACGAGTTCGGCTACGAGGAGCTCTTCGAGCAGTACATGACGGAGAACCCGAACATCACGATCGAGCACACCAAGGCCGACACCGCCGACAACGCGCGCGACGCGCTGCGCAACAGCCTGGGCGCGAACGCCGGCGCGGCCGACATCGAGGCGGTCGAGGTCGACTGGCTCGTCGAGTTCATGCAGTACCCCGACAAGTTCGCCGACCTCTCCTCCCCCGAGGTCGAGGGCCGATGGCTGGACTGGAAGGTCGACGCGGCCACCACCGACGACGGCAAGCTCATCGGCTACGGCACCGACATCGGGCCGGAGGCGATCTGCTACCGCGCCGACCTCGTCGAGGCCGCGGGCTTCCCCTCCGACCGCGAGGGCTTCGCCGAGTGGATCGGCGACAGCTGGGAGTCCTACTTCGCCGCGGGCCGCGAGTTCGTAGCCGCCTCCGACTCCGCCTGGTACGACTCCGCGGGCGCGCTCTGGCAGGGCATGACCAACCAGATCGAGGTGCCCTACGAGACGCCCGAGGGCGAGATCATCGCCGCCACCAACCCCGAGGTCCGCGCCGCCTACGACGCGGTGCTGAAGGCCTCGGTCGAGGACGGCCTCTCCGCGCACCTGGGCCAGTGGTCCACCGACTGGGCGCAGTCGTTCCAGGGCGACGAGTTCGCGACCATGCTCTGCCCCGGCTGGATGCTCGGCATCATCGAGGGCAACGCCGCGGGCATCGAGGGCTGGGACATCGCCAACGTCTTCCCCGGCGGCGGCGGCAACTGGGGCGGCTCCTACCTGACCGTGCCGGCCCAGGGCGACCACGTCGAAGAGGCCATCGCGCTCGCACAGTGGCTGACCGCGCCCGAGCAGCAGATCCAGGCGTTCCTCGCCAAGGGCACCTTCCCCAGCCAGCCCGCGGCCTACGAGGACCCGGCGCTCGTCGACTCGACCAACGCCTTCTTCAACGACGCGCCGACCGGCCAGATCTTCATCGACCGGGCCAACGCCGTCGAGTTCCAGCCCTACAAGGGCCCGAACTACTTCGTCATCAACACCGCGATCCAGGACGCGATCACGCGCGTCGACGTCGACGGCTCCGCCGACGCCGAGAGCTCCTGGGCGCAGTTCGTCAGCGACGTCGAGGCCATCGGCTGACCGACTCCTGAGCACGTCCCGGGGCCGGGTCGCACGGCCCGGCCCCGGGGCGGGGAGTCGACGACGCGCACGCGCGAGCACCCATGAGCACCGTGACCGACGCACCCACCCGCACCCGGGGCCGCCGGCCCGACGACGACCGGCCGCCCCGCAGGATCGGCCTCTCGCAGCGGCTGGGCACCTGGGACGTCAAGCTGTCCCCCTACCTCTACATCTCGCCGTTCTTCGTCCTGTTCGCGATCACCGGCCTGTTCCCGCTGCTGTACACGGCGTACGTGTCGATGCACGACTGGGACCAGATCATGGGCCAGGGCGAGTTCGTCGGGCTGGAGCACTTCCGGTTCGTCCTCGGCCACAGCGACTTCTGGGTCTCGCTGCGCAACACGATCAGCATCTTCCTGCTGAGCTCCGTGCCGCAGGTGCTGGTGGCGATCACGCTCGCGGCACTGCTGGACTCGAACCTGCGAGCGCGCACGTTCTGGCGGATGGGGGTGCTGCTGCCCTACGTCGTCGCGCCGGTCGCGGTCTCGCTGATCTTCTCCAACCTGTTCGCCGACCGGTTCGGGCTGGTCAACGCCGCCCTCGGCCTGATCGGGGTCGAGCCGATCCGGTGGCACTCCGACCCGCTGGCGAGCCACGTCGCGATCGCGACGATGGTGAACTTCCGCTGGACCGGCTACAACGCGCTGATCTTCCTCGCCGCGATGCAGGCGATCCCCCGCGACCTCTACGAGTCGGCGTGGATCGACGGCGCGGGCCGGGTCCGGCAGTTCTTCTCGATCACGGTGCCGATGCTGCGGCCCACGATCATCTTCGTCGCGATCACCTCCACGATCGGCGGCCTGCAGATCTTCGACGAGCCACGGCTGTTCGACCAGTACGGCCGCGGCGGCGCGGGCAGCCAGTGGAAGACCCTGACGATCTACCTCTACGAGCTGGGCTGGACCCAGTCGAACTTCGGCCGGGCCTCGGCCGTGGCGTGGCTGCTGTTCCTGGTCATCGTCGCGTTCGGGCTCGTCAACCTGGCCGTGACCCGACGGATTGCGGACACACGATGATCCCCACCACCACCGTTCCCGGCGCCGCCACCCGGACGCGCCGCTCCGGCCTCAACCGACCCGGCTTCGTCACCTACGGGCTGCTCGGCGCGTTCCTCGCCGGCAGCGTGTTCCCGCTGTGGTGGTCATTCCTCATCGGCAGCCACGACTCGACGGTGCTCGCCCGCACCCCGTTCCCGCTGCTGCCCGGCGGCAACTTCCTGCGCAACGCCGCGACCGTCATCGACCAGGTGCCGTTCTGGCGCGCGACGCTGAACTCGATCATCGTCTCGACCACGGTCTCGCTCTCGGTCGTGCTGTTCGCCACGCTCGCCGGGTTCGCGTTCGCCAAGCTCCGTTTCCTGGGGCGCGGGCCGCTGCTCGTGTTCGTCGTCGCCACCATGGCGGTGCCCACCCAGCTCGGCGTCGTGCCGCTGTTCATCGTCATGGCGCGGCTCGGCTGGACCGGTGAGCTGACGGCGGTCATCGTTCCCGCCATGGTCACGGCGTTCGGCGTCTTCTGGATGACCCAGTACCTGCGGGGCACGCTGCCCGACGAGCTGATCGAGGCCGCGCGGGTCGACGGCGCGTCGATGATCCGCACGTTCTGGCACGTCGCGCTGCCCGCGGCACGGCCCGCCGCGGCGATGCTCGGGCTGTTCACCTTCGTGGCGACCTGGACGAACTTCTTCTGGCCGTTCATCGTCCTCAACGCCAAGAACCCCACGCTCACGGTCGCGCTGCAGCAGCTGCAGGCCGCGTACTTCATCGACTACTCGATGGTGCTCGCCGGCGCCACGCTCGCGACGATCCCGCTGCTGGTGCTGTTCGTCGTCGCCGGGCGGCAGCTGGTCAGCGGCATCATGCAGGGCGCGGTCAAGGGATGAACTCGGTCCCCGCCGCGACGCCGCACGCGCTACCGTCCCGCTCGAGCGGAGGAGGACGTCGCAGGTGAGCTCGCGAGGCAGCGCCCCGACACTGGAGGACGTGGCAGCGCGCGCGGGTGTCTCGCGCGCGACGGTCTCGCGCGTCGTCAACGCCGACAGCAAGGTGTCCGACGCCGCCCGCCGTCGCGTGCAGGAGGCGATCCGCGAGCTGGGCTACTCCCCCAACCGGGCCGCGCGCTCGCTGGTGACCAGGCAGGCGGACTCGATCGCCGTCGTCATCCCCGAGTCCGACGCACGGGTGTTCTCCGACCCGTTCTTCGCCGGCACGATGCACGGCATCGCGACGGCGCTGGCCAAGACCGACCTGCAGATGGTGCTGGTCATGGGGCAGGCGACGCACCGCGACCGGATGGACCGCTACCTGCGCGGTGGTCACACCGACGGCGCGATCATCACCTCCCACCACCGTCGCGACGAGTTCTGGCAGGCGGCCCAGGCGAGCGGTCTCCCGGTCGTGTTCCTCGGTCGTCCGTTCACGCCGGTGCCGGGCATGCCCTACGTCGACGTCGACAACGCCCACGGGGCGGCGCTCGCCGTCCGGCACCTGGTCGAGACCGGGCGCACCCGGCTGGCGACGATCGCCGGGCCGTCGGACATGGTCGCCGGCGTCGACCGTCTCGCCGGCTGGCGACGTGAGGTGCGGGCGGCCGGGCTGTCCGACGCGGCCGTCGTGCACGGCGACTTCACGGCGGCCGGCGGCGCCGCGGCGATGGAGAAGCTGCTGCGCGCCCACCCCGACCTCGACGGCGTCTTCGCCGCCTCCGACGTCATGGCGGTCGCGGCGATGGAGGTGCTGCGCGAGCACGGACGCCGCGTCCCGGACGACGTCGCCGTCGTCGGCTTCGACAACGTCGACGCGGCGGCCGAGGCGAGGCCGCCGCTGACGACGATCGTCAACCCGGTCGCCGCGATGGCGCGGCAGGCCGTCACGCTGCTGCTCGGTCTGCTCGACGGCGACGATGTGCCCGCGGCGGTGACGCTGTCGACCGAGCTCGTCGTGCGCGCCTCCACCGTCGGTCGCCAGGACTGACCTCCCGCGTCGCCGCCCCCGCGTAGCCTGCGGTGGTGAGCGGTCCTGCGGCACGGAGGTGGCGGCCGGGCTGGCCCTGCCCCACCGGTCTCGTGCTCGCCCACCTCAGGCGCGGCGCGGGCGACCCGACCTACCGCGTCACGCCCGACGGCACCGTGTGGCGCGGCATCCGCACGCCCGAGGGGCCGACGACGCTCGCGGTCGCCCCGCTGGACGCCGACGGCGTCGTCGCGGCACGCGCCTGGGGCCCGGGCGCGGCGTGGGTGCTGGAGGCGCTCCCACGCATGCTCGGCGCCGAGGACGACCTCGCCGGGTTCCACCCGCGGCACGACGCCGTCGCCCGGCTGTGGCGGCGCTTCCCGCGCTGGCGCCTCGGCGCGACCGGGCTGGTCATGGAGGCGCTCGTCCCCGGGATCATCGAGCAGAAGGTCACCGGCAAGGAGGCGTTCGGCGGGTACCGCCGGCTCGTGCAGCGGTTCGGCGCGCCCGCCCCAGGGGCGCCCGAGGAGCTCCGGCTGCGGGTGCCGCCGTCGCCGTCCGACCTGCTCGCGATCCCCTCGTGGGAGTGGCTGCGCATGGGCGTCGACCACGGCCGCTCGGCGCCGCTGCTGCGCGCCGCGGGCGTCGCGACCGCGCTCGAGCGAGCCGGCGGACAGGGCCCCGAGCGGCTCGACCAGGCGCTGCGCTCGATCCGCGGCATCGGCGTCTGGACGAGCGCCGAGGTGCGTGCGCGGGCGCTCGGCGACGCCGACGCCGTCAGCTTCGGCGACTACCACGTCGCCAAGGACGTCGGCTACGCGCTCACCGGCGCACCGGTCGACGACGCGGGTCTCGCCGAGCTGCTGGCGCCCTACGCACCGCACCGGCACCGCGTGCAGCGGCTCGTCGAGCTCGGGCACGCCGGTGCACCGCGCCGGGGCGCGCGGATGTCGGTGCGCACCCACCTGCCGGTCCGCCGCTGACCCCGGGTACCCCGGCCGGTCGGTGCGGCGGCCCCGGGGCGGCCCGCCACCGGGGGCTATCCCCCGCGGATGCGCAGGCCCTCCCCGTGCCGCACGGCTCGCCACGCTCCTACGGTGGTGCCATGACTCGACGACTGGGCCAGACGCTGGCCGTCGCGGCCCACCTCGCCGCGCTGGGCCTGTGTGGTCCGCTGGTGCTCGCCGGCCTCGTCTCGCTCGTCGCGGTGGGCGTCGCGGGCCTCTTCGCCGCCGGCTTCGGCGTGCTGCTGCTCGCGCTGGCGGCCATGTCCTTCTGGTGGCTCGCGTGGTTCGAGGAGTCCCGCGTCGCCGGCCTGCTGGGGCTCGACATCCCCGAGCGCCCCATGCCACGGTCGACCCGCACCGACTGGGTGCGTGTGCCCCACACGCTGTGGGTGCAGGTCACCGACCGCGCCAACCTGCGCAGCCTGCTCCACCTGGTGATCGTGTCCCTGCTGGGCCTCGTCACCCTCACGATGCTCAACGTCGCCGTGACCGGGGCGACCTACGCCGTCGTCACGGCGGTCGGCCCGGGCGACGGCGTCTTCCTGGCGCCCTGGTTCGGTATCGAGTCCGGGCGCATCGCCGCGGTCGGCATCGGGGTGGGAGCGACCCTGCTGGGGCTCGCCGCCGTCTACGTGCTGACGCTCGTGCACCGCTCGATCTCGCCGCAGCTGCTCGTGCCCTCCCGCGAGGCCGAGCTGACCCGACGCGTGGAGAGCGCGACCCAGCGCCGCCACGAGGCCATGCGCGCGGCCGAGGTGGAGCGCACCCGCATCGAGCGGGACCTCCACGACGGCGTGCAGCCGCGACTGGTCTCGGTCGGCATGACGCTGGGCATGGCGCGCGCCAAGCTCGCCTCCGACCCCGAGGCGGCGGCCGCGCTCATCGACGAGGCGCACACCTCCACCAAGGCCGCGATCACCGAGCTGCGCCAGCTGGCGCGCGGCATCCACCCGGCGGTGCTCGCCGACCGCGGCCTCGACGCCGCGCTGTCCGCGCTCGCTGCCCGCTCCCACATCCCGGTGCACCTCGACGTGCGGCTCTCGTCGCGCTGCACGCCCGAGACCGAGGCCGCGATGTACTTCGCCGTCGCCGAGTCGCTGACCAACGCGGCCAAGCACTCCCAGGCCGCGAGCGCCCGGGTGACGATCCTCGAGCGGCCGGGCAACATGATCTGGGCACGCATCGAGGACGACGGCCAGGGCGGCGCGCGGCGGCTGCCCGGCGGCGGCATCGACGGCGTGGCCAACCGGGTCGCCGCCGCCGGCGGCACCTTCTCCCTGACCAGCCCGCCCGGCGGGCCGACGACCATCGAGGTGAGCCTCCCGTGCGCATCCTGATCTGCGAGGACTCCGTGCTGCTGCGCGAGGGCATCGTGCGGCTCGTGGCCGACGCCGGGCACGAGGTCGTCGCGGCGCTGCCCGACGCCAGCCGCCTGGACGAGGAGGTCGCGGCCACCTCGCCCGATCTCGCGATCCTCGACGTCCGGCTGCCACCGACGTTCACCGACGAGGGCATCCGGGCCGCGCTGCGGCTGCGCGCGGCGCACCCCGACCTGGCGGTGCTCGTCCTCAGCCAGTACGTCGAGGAGCGGTACGCGACCGAGCTGATCGCGGCCAACACCGGAGGTCTCGGCTACCTGCTCAAGGACCGCGTCGCCGACGTCGAGGAGTTCCTCGGCAGCATCGAGACCGTCGGCTCGGGCGGCACCGTGCTCGACCCGGAGGTCGTCGCGCAGCTGCTCACCCGGCGCCAGCGCGACTCGAAGCTGTCGCGGCTGACCGAGCGCGAGTCGCAGGTGCTGGCGCTCATGGCCGAGGGGCGCTCGAACCAGGCGATCGCGAAGGCCCTCTACATCTCCGAGGGCAGCGTGGAGAAGCACATCTCCTCGCTGTTCCTCAAGCTCGACCTCGAGCCCGACACCTCCGGCAACCGCCGCGTGCTGGCCGTGCTCGCGCACCTCGACTCCCACCCGAACGCCTGAAGGGGCGAGACATGACCACCGAGACCTTCACCCCGCACGACGGGCCGCCGCCCCAGGACGCACCGGTCCCCTCCGACCCGCGTCCGCCGGGCCGCAGCACCGGCTGGGTGGCGCTGCTCGTCACCCTCGTGGGCGCCGTCGTGGTGCTCGGGCTCGTGCTGCAGTCCGTCGTCGTCGGCATCGGCAGCTCCGGGCGGTCCGACCAGGCGTCCTACACCAGCGACGTCGACGGCGTGACCTCGCTCGACGTCGACATCTCCTCAGCCGAGCTCTCGATCCGGTTCGACGCCGTCGACGAGGCGAGCCTCGAGGTGCGGTCGACGGGTTGGCGCCGCAACCTCACCTGGCTGCTCGAGAACGACGGCGGCGTGCTGCGGGTCGCCGACGAGCGCGACCTGTGGTTCTGGCCCTCCTTCGGCGGCGCCCGCACCACCGCCGAGCTGGTGCTGCCCGCCGCGCTGGAGGGCGAGATCGACGCCGACCTCGACCTGAGCGCGGGGTCGCTGCGCCTCGAGGGCGACCTGCAGGCCGTCGGCATCGAGGTGTCCGCGGGCAACCTGACGTTCACCGGGGCGAGCACCGCGCTGGCCGTGGACGTCAACGCGGGCGAGGCCACGGTCGAGACCGAGGGGCCCGAGAGCGTGACGGTCGACCTCAGCGCGGGCCGCTTCACCGGCACCGTCACCGGGGCGCCGCCGCGCACGACGACGGTCGAGGTCAGCGCCGGCAGCGTGCGGCTCGAGCTGCCCGACGGGGAGTACTCCCTGGGTGGTCAGGTCGCCGCGGGCGACCGCACGATCGACGTGCGGACCAACCCCACCGCGGACCACGCGCTCACCGTCGACGTCCGCGCCGGCGACGCCTGGGTCGGCTACAGCCGCTGACCCCCGCCTCCCCACCCACTTTCACCGCACTTTGCAACAGGCCTCGGTTTCACCGCAGTTTGCAACAGGGCTAGGTAGGAGCGCGCGAGACCCCGGCGCGTTGGTCGGTCACCGACCGAGCAACCCGTGCGGTCATGCCGCGCGGCCTGTTCACAGTGCGACGAGACCGGCGCTGTTCCAAAGTGCGGTGAAAGTGGCGGATGTTGCACAGTGCGGTGAAAGTGGCGGATGTTGCACAGTGCGGTGAAACGTAGGGTGGGTGGGTGAGCACGTCGGTGAGGCAGCCCCACCCGGCGCGCGGCTCGTTGGAGGAGTTCGTCGCGCGGGTCGCGGCCGAGGGGATGACGCCGCTCGGCGGCATGCACGCCTACGAGGCCGAGCGAGCCGCGGGGTTCCGTGCCTCCGCCGTCCTCGCCCTCTTCGCCCCGACCGCCGACCCGGCTCGTCTTCCCGAGTCCGATCCCGTCGACGGCGTCGACATCTTCCTCGTGCAGCGCTCGCCGCTGCTGCGCCACCATCCCGGCCAGATCGCGCTCCCGGGCGGCAGCCTCGAGCCCGGCGAGTCCGAGGTCGAGGCGGCGCTGCGGGAGACGCACGAGGAGATCGGGCTCGCGCCGGACCTCGTCGAGGTGCTCGCCGTGCTCGACCCGGTGCTCGTGCCGTTCAGCAGGTTCGTGGTGACGCCGGTGCTCGGCTGGACCGACTCACCCGGCGCGGTCTCGGAGGTCTCGCCCGGCGAGGTGCTGCACACCCTGCGGGTCCCGGTCGCGCACCTGCTCGACCCCGCCCACCGGGCCACCGTGACGATCGGCGGGCACGGCAGCGCGGGCTTCGCCCTCGACAGCGGCTGGGTGTGGGGCTTCACCGGCAACCTGCTCGACCACCTCTTCACCGAGATGGGGTGGAGCCGCCCGTGGCCGCGCGAGCGCGTCCACGAGATGACGATGTCCGAGGCCCGCGGCGACCGCTTCCTCGACCGCTAGCCCGGTCCCGAGCAGGTCAGGCCCGCCCACGACGGCGTCGCTAGCGCCGCTCCAGGTGCCCGAACCGGTGCCGGGTGCGGCTGATCGCCTGCTCGCGCAGCATCGTCAGCAGCTCCCGCCGCCCGGACAGCAGCACCGGTCCGGTGAGCAGCGTGACGTCGGCGTCCGGCTCGACGGCGGCCCGCCACAGCCCGGCCGCGTCGCCGACCACCCGTACCCGGCCGCGCACCTCGCCCGCCGCGATGCGGGCGGCGAGCTCGGCGTCGGTCTCGACGTGCCACCCCTGGGCCTGCGCCCAGGCGGCCATGCCCTCGGCGAGCGGCACCTCGGGCGCGACGCTCACGTGCGCGGGCACGCCTGCGCACTCGGCGGCAAGCAGCACCCGCAGCAGGTCGGCGGGCGCGGCGTCGGCGCTGCCGCGCACGGTCACCGCTGGCATCGGCCGGTAGCGGAACACGTTCGACTCCGCGCGCAGCCCGCTGCGGTCGGTCTCGGCGGAGTACAGGTCGCGTGCGTGGGCGTCGGAGCCCGCGGCGACCCGCAGCCGCTCCACGTCGGCGTCGGGCAGCCACCGCCGGGCGGCGTCGAGCACCGCGGCGACGCGCGGCCCGACCTCGCCGGACGCCGTCGGCACCCCGACCTGCTCCCACTGGAGCAGCTGTGCGACGTAGTTCGGACCGCCGGCCTTCGCGCCCGGCCCCACGACCGAGCGCTTCCAGCCGCCGAAGGACTGCCGCTGCACGATCGCGCCGGTCGTGTGCCGGTTGACGTAGGCGTTGCCCACCTCGACGGCGTCCAGCCAGCGGGCGATCTCGTCCTCGTCGAGGCTGTGCAGCCCGCCCGTGAGCCCGTACGGGGTGGCGTTCTGCCACGCGATCGCCTCGTCGAGGTCGGCGGCCTCCATGATGCCCAGGACCGGGCCGAAGTACTCGGTGAGGTGGAACGGCGAACCGGGCCGCACGCCGGTCTTGAGCCCGGGCGACCACAGCCGGCCGGTGTCGTCGAGCTGCCGCGGCTCCAGCAGCCAGCTCTCGCCGGGCTCCAGCCGGGTGAGGGCGTCGGCGAGCTTGCCCTGCGGCGGCTCGATGACCGGCCCCATCGTGACCCCGAGGTCGGAGGGCCAGCCGACCCGCAGCGACGCCACGGCGTCGACGAGCTGGCGCCGGAACCGTTCCGACCTCGCGACCGAGCCGACGAGGATGAGCAGCGACGCCGCCGAGCACTTCTGCCCCGCGTGCCCGAACGCCGAGCGCACGGCGTCGGCGACCGCGAGGTCGTAGTCGGCGCTCGGGGTGACGACCAGGGCGTTCTTGCCGCTCGTCTCCCCCAGCACGCGCGGCCCGCCGTCACGGTCCGCGCGCCAGCCCATGAACATCCGGGAGGTCTCGTACGCGCCGGTGAGGATGACGGTGTCGACGTCGCGGTGGCTCACCAGCGCACGCCCGACGTCGCCCTCGTCGGTGCGGACGACCTGCACGAGGTCGGCGTCGGCGCCGCTCTCGCCGAGCGCCTCCCGGACCGCCTCGACCGCGATCTCGGCGCACCGTGGCGTCGGGCCTGCGGGCTTGATGACGACGGCGGAGCCCGCCGCGAGCGCGGCGAGCACGCCGCCGATCGGGATCGCGACCGGGAAGTTCCACGGTGGCGTGACCAGCACGACCCGGCTCGCGGTGGGCGTGAGGCCCTCGGCGAGCGCGAGGTCGTCGACGGCCTCCGCGCTGTCGGCGTAGTAGCGGGCGAAGTCGACCGCCTCGCTGATCTCGGGGTCGGCCTCGGCCACGGTCTTGCCGCCCTCGGCGGCCATCGCCGCGAGCAGCTCGTGACGGCGCGACTCCAGCGCGACGGCAGCCGCGCGCAGCGCCCGCGCCCGGTCCCGCCCGGCGCGGATCGCCCAGCCGGGCTGCACCTCGACGGCGCGCGCGACGACCGCGTCGACCGCGTCGACGTCGGCGAGCACCGGGGAGACCGGCTCGACCGACGTCGTGGCGACCGCCGCGGCCGCGGCGGCCCGGACCTCCGGCACCGTCGGGTCGGAGTCGGGGGTGTTGGCGAAGCTGTCGGTGACCGGCGGTCGGGCCGCGGTGCGGCGCGGGCCGCGCGCGGTCGTCGCGTGGGCCGCGACGCTGCGACGGAACCGGCGCTCCTGGTCGCTCATGCCGTCGTCGCCGGAGGCGAACAGGGCGTGCAGGAAGTTCTCGGGCGCGGCGTTCTCCTCGAGCCGCCGCACGAGGTAGGAGACCGCGACGTCGAAGTCGGCCCGCGCCACCACGGGCGTGTAGAGGATGACCGGGCTGCTGTGCCCGACCTCGGCGCGCACCGCGCGCGCCTGCGCCGGGGCCATGCCCTGCAGCATCTCGACGTCCATCGCCGCGGCCACGCCCCGGCGGGTCGCGAGCAGGTGGGCGAACGCGACGTCGAAGAGGTTGTGCGACGCGACGCCGAGCCGCACCGCCTGGCAGACCTCAGGGCGCAGCGCCGCGTCCAGCAGCCGCACGTAGTTGGCGTCGACCTCGTCCTTGGTCGGGTAGGGCGCCTGCGGCCAGCCGTGCAGCTCCGCCTCGACGCGCTCCATCGCGAGGTTGGCGCCCTTGACCAGCCGGATCTTGATGCGGGCACCGCCGGCCTCGACGCGCCGCTGCGCGAACGCGACGAGCCGCTCGAGCGCGGCCGGGGTGTCGGGCAGGTAGGCCTGCAGCACGATGCCGGCCTCGAGGTCGAGCAGCTCGGGCTCGGCCAGCAGCGTCTCGAAGACGTCGAGCGTGAGCTCGAGGTCCCGGTACTCCTCCATGTCGAGGTTGACGAACGTGTGCGGGCTCGCGGCGCGCGCGGCCGCGTACAGCGGACGCAACCGCTCGACGACCCGGGCGGCCGTGCCGGCGGTGTCCCAGGTGCTGATCTGCGAGACCAGCGAGGAGACCTTGATCGAGACGTAGTCGACGTCGTCGCGCTGCAGCAGCTCCAGGGTGCGCCGGGCGCGGGACTCGGCCTCGGCCTCGCCCAGCACGGCCTCGCCGAGCAGGTTGATGTTGAGGCGGTAGCCCTCGGCGCGGGCGCGCGCGAGGTGGTTCGCCAGCGTCGGGTCCTCGGCGTCGACGACCAGGTGCCCGACCAGCTGGCGCAGGCGCTTGCGCGCGAGCGGCACCACGACCGACGGCGCCATCCGCGCGACGCGGGCCCCGAGCCCCAGCAGCGCCCGGTCGGCACCGGAGAGGAACCGCGCCGAGCCCGCCAGCCCGGCGAGCGCGCCCAGCTCCCGGGCGGCCACCTCGACGTCCTCGGGTCGCGCGACCCGGTCGACGAACCGCACCGCGAGGTCGAGCCCGGCGGGGTCGGCCACCAGCCGGGCGAGCTGCCCGGAGGTGCGTCGTTCAGCCCCGGTCTGCTGCTCGGTGGTCTGCTGCGCCCAGCGGCGGGCGAGCGCCACGGCCTCTTCCACGAGCTCCTCTGCCGGCGTCAGAACCATGTCCTCATCCTCGCCCATCGACGTCGCCCAGCAGGGTCTCCCCCAGCACCTTCGCCGAGCGCGCCCCGTCGTGGTTGCGCGCGGCCCAGGCGGGTCCGCGCGCGGCGACCGCGGCCGCGGCCTCGCGGTCGGCGAGCACCTGCTCGACGACGTCGCGCAACGTCTCGGCGTCGGCCTCCAGCGCCGGCAGCTCCTCGCCGAGCGGGTCGCTCGCGGCCATCGCGGCACGCACCTCGGGCGCGACGTGGGCGACGGCGAGCCGCCCGGCGGCCATCGTCTCGATGAGCAGCGTCGCGGGGTTGCCGAGCACGACCTGGTCGACGACGACGTCGGCCGCCGCGAGCGCCTCCGGCATCCTGGCGTTGGGCACGCCCTGGAGCTGCCGGTAGACGATCCGGCCGGCGGCGTCGAGGGCGCCGAGGACGCGCTCGACGACCTCGGTGCCCTTGAGGCGCGGGTTGGTCGGGGCGTGCAGCACGACCGGGCGCGAGGAGCGCAGCGGTGGCCGTGCGGTCCGGAACGCCTCGACGTCGACGACGATCGGCAGCCAGGTGGCGCCGGGCACGTGCTCGAGCATGTCGGGGGTCGCGACGAGCAGGGGCAGCCGCTGCGCCCGGACCTCCTCGAGCAGCCGTTGGGTCTGCTCGACGCGCGCCTGCATGCGGTGCAGCCGCTCGTCCCACTCCTCGCGGAACGGCGAGCTGCGGTAGCGCTCGGCGTGCGCGCGCAGGTCGCGCGCCTCGGACCCGTGGACGAGCACCCCGACCGTCACCCCGGCGTCGGCGAGCGCGGGGAGGTCGTCGAGCACCGTGCGGTGGTGCACGTCGTCGAGGACGGCACGCCCGCCCTCGGCGAGCACGTGCGTGGCCGCGAGCACGAGGTCGCGGTAGGGGGCGAGGCCGCGCACCTGCGCGGCGGCGGGGACCTCGACGTCGGCCGGGTAGCCGAGCGTGCTCGCGCCGTGGCGCGGCTGCATCCGCACGCTCAGGGCCTCGACGTCGGTGTGCGCCTCGACGGCGCGGGCCCACCGCCAGGCCTGCCCTGCGGTGTTGAGCGGTCCGACGACGAGCCGTCGGCCGGCGCCGCGCCAGCCCGGCAGCAGGGCGCTAACCTCGCGCTCGGCGGACCGTCGCAGCACCGTCTCGGCGAGACCGCGGACCGGCCCGGGCAGGGCACGGAAGAGCCGGTACGCCGTCGACATGCTCGCCACCCTAGGTGCCCGGGGGCCACCGCCGTGGGACTGCCACGGGGCTGCTGGTGGGCGGCTGCGGGTTGCCCGTGCCGCGGCGAGGTGACGCGCACGTGCCGCGCGACCCCATACCCTCGGAGCGACCGCCCGCACCGTCGGCCGCGAAGGAGCAGCGAGGACCATGGCCGCCCTGTGGCGCACCGTGCGCCGACTGCTCGGCGTGCTGCCGCCGGGCACGCGCCGGTTCGTCGTGCTGTTCGCGACGCTGCAGAGCCTGCTGGCGATCCTCGACGTGGCGGCGCTCGGGCTGCTCGCGGTGATCCTGGCGCCCATGCTCACCGGCGGCGAGACGAGGCTGCCGGTGCTCGGCACGATCGCCGAGCCGTCCCAGTTCCGCGACGTGCTGCTGGTGGTCGGGCTGCTGATCGTCACCAAGAGCGCGCTGGCGATCGTGCTGCAGCGGTGGGCGACGTCGCGGTTCGCGCGGTTCGAGCAGGCGCTGGGGGCGCAGCTGCTCGCCGGCACCTTCCGTGCGCCGTGGACCGAGCGGCTGCGGCGCAACGCCACCGACATCGTCCGCTCGACCGACGTCGGTGTCGGCGCCACGGTCTCGGGCGTGCTCATCCCGTTCTGCCAGCTCGCGGGCGAGCTGGTGACGTTCGTGGCCGTCCTCGGCGTGCTGATCGTGGCGCAGCCGCTGCTCGCCTCGGTCACGGTCGTCTACTTCGCCGCGGTGGCGGCGGGGCTGTACGTGTGGGTGCTGCGCCGCGCCGTCGCGGCCGGGCGGGACAACCGCACGTACTCCGCGCGGGCCGCCCGGCTGACGAGCGAGATGGTGCACGCGCTGAAGGAGATCACGCTGCGCGGCCGCGGCCCCGAGCTCGAGCAGCTGGTGCTCTCGGTACGGTCGCGCTCCTCGCGGGCGCGGGCCGACCAGTCGTTCCTCGGCGCGATCCCGCGCTACGTGCTCGAGGCCGCGCTCATCGGCGGGCTGGGCGTCGGTGCAGCGATCGGCTACGCCCAGGACGGCGTCCCGGGCGCGCTGTCCGCCGTCGCGCTCTTCGGCGTGGCCGGGTTCCGGATCGTGCCGTCGCTGACGCGGTTCCAGACGATCCTCGCCCAGACCGGTGCGAACCTGCCGTTCGCCGACCAGGTGCTCACCGAGATCGACCGCAGCCGCCGCTACACCGAGCCGCACGCGGAGCCCGGCGAGCCGCTGGCACCGGGCAGCCGCACGCTGCGGCTGCGGGACGTGACGTTCCGCTACCCCGGCTCGACGACGCCCGCCGTCGACGGTGTCAGCCTCGAGCTCCCGTTCGGGCAGACGCTCGCGCTGGTCGGCGCGTCGGGGTCGGGCAAGTCGACGCTCGTCGACCTCGTGCTGGGGCTGCTGCAGCCGGACTCCGGCGAGATCCTCGTGGGCGAGCAGCCGTTGGAGCGCGTGCTCGCCGACTGGCGCTCCCGCGTCGGGTACGTGCCGCAGGACGTCGCGCTGTTCGACGCCTCGGTCGCCCACAACGTGGCGCTCACGTGGTCCGACGACCAGATCGACCCCGAGCGCGTGCGCCGCGCCCTGGCACGCGCCCAGCTGCTCGACGTCGTCGAGTCCCGTCCCGAGGGCATCCACGCCCCGGTCGGCGACCGCGGGCTCGCGCTCTCGGGCGGGCAGCGGCAGCGGCTCGGCATCGCGCGCGCCCTCTACGACGACCCGCTGGTGCTGGTGATGGACGAGGCGACCTCGGCCCTCGACACGAGCACCGAGGCCGCGGTCACCGCTGCGATCCGCGAGCTGGCTGGCGAGATCAGCGTCATCGTGGTGGCGCACCGGCTCGCGACGATCCGCCACAGCGAGCAGGTGTGCTTCCTGCGCGACGGCCGGCTCGTGGCGAGCGGGTCGTTCGCCGAGGTCGTGGCGGCGGTGCCGGACTTCGCCGAGCAGGCCGCGCTCGCCGGGCTGGTCGGGGGTGCGGATGACTGAGCGCCTCCCCCGCGTCCACGGGCGCGCGCCTCGCGTCGCGCTGCTGGTCTACAACCAGGTCTCGACCGACAGCCGCGTGCTCAAGACCGCGGCGTCGCTGCGGGCCGCGGGCGCCGAGGTGCTCGTCGTCGGCAGCGCGCGGCCGGGCTACCCCGCCGGTGCCGACCTCGTCGGCGACGCGCTGCCGATCCACCGCGCGAGCGACCTCGACCTCGTCCGGCTGCTGCCGTGGCTGGCGCGCGGCGTCCGCCGGCTGCGCGCCGCCCGCGCCGAGGCCGTGCGGGACGCGCCTG
>NZ_WNXX01000013.1 GCF_009733795.1 Actinotalea caeni | reverse complement strand
CCGGGTGGCCGCGCCCGGGTGGCCGCGCCCGGGTGGCCGCGCCCGGGTGCCCGCGCCCGGGTGCCCGCGCCCCAGGTGCCCGTGCCCAGGTGGCCGTGCCAGGTGCCCGCGCCCGGGTGCCCGCGCCGTGGATGGCGGCAGCCTCGTCTTGACGGCTGCATCATCGCGCGGTTATGGTCATGAATCCATTCAACCGGGATGCCGCCACTGACCCGTGCGGCCCTGCTCTACGCCGACATCGACGAGGATTCTCGAGGGAGCGCCGCGATGGCCCTGACTGCTGAGCCAGCACGGAAAGCGATTCCCCGCACCTCCGGCCTCCCCGGTGGCCGCCTCTACGACGCGGCCGACCTCCTCGTCTGGCTGGCCGGTCTCAACCTGCTGGTCGTCGTCTTCACGCTGCTCGGCGGCGTCGTGCTGGGTCTCGCGCCGGCGCTCGTCGCGGCCGCGACCGTCTCGCGGACCCGGGTGCGCGGCGACGGCGAGCCGCTGCTGCGCACGTTCGCGCGCGTGTGGCGGCGCGAGCTCGTGCGCGCCAACCTGCTGCTCGCGCCGTTCGGCCTCGTGGCCGCGCTGCTCGGCACCAACATCGCGACGTTCGCACCGACCGGCGGCCCGCTCGTCCCGGCGCTCTGGGTCGCCCTGGCGCTCGTGGCGCTCGCCGCGACGTTCGCGCTGACGCTCTACACCCACTACGAGCTGCCGCTCGGGCGCTACGCCACGACGGCGGTGCGCTACCTCGCCCACGACCTCCCCGCGACCGTGCTCGTCGCGGCCGTGACGGCGGTCGCCGCGCTGGTCGTGTGGTTCGCGCCCGGCCTGCTGCCCGTGCTCGCGATCGGCGGCTGGATCTACACGGTCACCGCGATCTGCGTGTCCTGCTTCGCTCGCAACGACCGCCTGGTCGCTGCGCACACCCCGATGAGTGATCCCGCTCGAAAGGAAACCCGATGAGAATGCGACGGATCGCACCGCTCGCCACGGTCGTGGCAGGTGCGCTGGTGCTCACCGCGTGCAGCGGTGGCGGCGACGGCGGCGGCGGCACCGACGGTGGTGACCGCGGCGGCGGTGAGGCGCTCGAGAGCCTCACGATCATGGCCCCGTACTTCGCCGAGGTGCCGCCCGAGGACGACGACCCGGTCGACCAGGGCCTCAGCGAGCTGGCGGGCGTGGACATCGACGTCCAGTGGGTGCCGAACTCCTCCTACGGCGAGCGCGTCAACGTGACGCTCGCGGGCGACGACATCCCCGACGTCATGGTCATCACCGGCAAGGACCAGGGGTTCGTCTCGACCGCGCTCGCGGGCGGGTTCTGGGACCTCACCGACTACCTGCACTCGGGCGACTACCCGAACCTGGTGTCGGAGAACCCCGACGTCGAGCTCGCCTCGGGCATCAACGGCCGGATCTTCGGCGTCTACCGCGCGCGCGACGTCATCCGCGCCTCGGTGATCATCCGCCAGGACTGGCTCGACAACCTCGGGCTCGACCAGCCCGAGACCACCGACGACCTCATGGAGATCGCGCGCGCGTTCACCGAGGACGACCCCGACGGCAACGGCGAGGACGACACCTACGGCCTCATCGCCCCGCAGTGGCCGGGCGGCATCGGCACCAACAGCCCGTACGACACCATCGAGGTCTGGTACGGCGCCGGCAACATGTGGCGCGACGAGGGCGGCGAGCTGGTGCCGGCGTTCACCACGCCGGAGTGGCGCGAGGCGCTGGAGTTCGAGCGCGAGCTCGTGCAGAACGGCTACATCAACCCCGACTTCGCCACGATGGACCCGGCGACCTGGAACGAGCCCTTCCTCAACGGCGACGGCGGCATCATCATCGACGTGCAGTCGCGCGCCGGGCAGCTGCGCGGCCTGTTCACCGACGCCGGTGAGGACCCCGACGAGAAGGTGGCGCTGGTCGGCCAGCTGGAGGGCCCCAACGGCACCTTCGCGCTGCCGACGACCGGTTACGCCGGCTTCCTCGCGATCCCCCGGGCGAAGGTGCAGACCGAGGAGCAGCTCGAGCAGGTGCTGCAGATCCTCAACGACCTCAACTCGACCGAGGCGCAGATCCTCATGAACAACGGCGTCGAGGGCGACAACTTCGAGGTCGACGGCGACTACATCGTCTGGAACGAGGACCGGCAGGACTTCACCGACCAGGTGACCGGTGCGTGGGCGCAGCTCGGCATGAACGTCGCCGGCTACGAGGCGTACAGCGTCAAGCCGTCCGACGAGGACGCGATCGCCTTCGACGAGCTCCGCCTGCAGCTGCAGGAGGAGGACCTCGCGAACGCCGTCTTCAACCCGGCGGCGGGCCTGGTGTCGGACACCTACACGACGAACGGCACCCAGCTCGACAACATCATCGGCGACGCCCGCATCCAGTACCTCGCGGGTCAGATCGACGAGGCCGGCCTGGACGCGGCCATCGAGCGCTGGCGCACCAGCGGCGGCGACCAGGTGACCGCCGAGATCAACGAGCTGTACAGCCAGCTCGGCTGATCGCTCCCGACCCGCTGCGGGCCCCGGTCTCGGGGCCCGCAGCCGGGTCGCCGACCCGCGCGCGAGCCCTCGCGCGCCCCTGATCCCTCGAGAGGAGGGCTGCCATGGCCGTCGCGACGACCGTCGAGGACGTGGACCGCGGACCGCTGATCAAGCCCGAGCCGCCGCCGCAGAACCGCCGCAACCTCTGGGTCACGCTGGTGCGGTACCGGTGGCTGTTCCTGCTGCTGGCCCCCGGTGTCGTCTACTTCGCGCTGTTCCGGTTCTGGCCGATGTACGGCGCGCAGATCGCGTTCCGGAACTACATCCCGTTCCTCGGGATCGAGGGCAGCGACTGGGTCGGCTGGGACCACTTCGAGAACTTCTTCACGAACCCTGACTTCCCGCGGTTGCTCGGCAACACGCTGATCCTGGCGGCGCTGAGCCTGTTCATCGCCTTCCCGATCACGATCGTGCTGGCGCTGCTCCTCAACGAGGTGCGGCAGCAGGTCTTCAAGCGCACCGTGCAGACGCTGGTGTACATCCCGCACTTCCTGTCGTGGACGGTCGTGGTGTCGCTGACCGGGCTGCTGTTCGCGGTCGGCAACGGCCCGCTGTGGACGCTGCTCAACGACGTGTTCGGTTCCGACACCAACTACCTCGCGAACCCCGACTGGTTCCGGCCGCTGATCCTGCTGCAGTGGGTCTGGAAGAACACCGGCTGGGGGACGATCATCTTCCTCGCCGCGCTCGCGGGCGTGGACCAGGAGCAGTACGAGGCCGCGATCATCGACGGCGCCGGCCGCTGGCAGCGGGTCTGGCACATCACGCTGCCGTCGATCCGCTCGGTCGTCGTCGTGCTGCTGATCCTGCAGACCGGCAACATCCTCGACACCGGGTTCGAGCAGATCTACCTGATGTCGAACGCGCTCAACCGCTCGGTCGCCGACGTGTTCGACACCTACGTCTACTTCACCGGCATCCAGCAGGGTGCCTACTCCTACGCGACCGCGGTCGGTCTGGCCAAGGCCATCGTCGGCCTCGTCCTGATCTTCGGGACCAACTGGCTCGCGAAGCGACTCAAGCAGCCGGGGATCTTCTGATGGCCAGCCTCACCGACAAGCGGTTCAACACGCGCGCCGGGCGCGTCTTCGACGTCGTCAACGTCGTCGTCCTCAGCGCGATCGGCGCCCTCGCGCTGCTGCCGTTCCTCTACGTGCTCGCGGGCTCGTTCGCCACCGAGCTCGAGATCACGACCCGGCCGTTCTTCCTGTGGCCGACCGAGGTCATCACCGACTCCTACCGGTCGATCCTGTCGTCGAAGATCTTCGTGCGGGCGTTCGTCACGACGATCGCCGTCACCGGTGTCGGCACGCTGGTGCAGCTGACGCTGACCGCGCTGATGGCGTACCCGCTGTCGAAGATCGACCTGCCCGGACGGCGGACCATCCTCAGCCTCGTCGTGTTCTGCATGGTGTTCTCCGCCGGGATGATCCCGACCTTCATCATCGTGAAGAACCTCGGGCTGCTCGACACCTACTGGGCGCTGATCCTGCCGGCGGCGATCAACCCGTTCAGCCTCATCATCATCAAGAACTTCTTCCAGGAGCTGCCGAAGGAGCTCGAGGAGTCCGCCCGCATCGACGGCGCGAACGAGATGAGGATCCTGCGCAGCGTCGTGGCGCCGCTGAGCAAGCCGGTGCTGGCGACCTTCGCGCTGTTCTACGCGGTGGGCATCTGGAACGACTACATGTCGCCGCTGCTCTACCTCAACGACCAGTCGAAGTGGACGCTGCAGATGATCCTGCGGCAGGTCACCGCCTCGGCGACGCTCACCGCTGAGGACATGAACACCGAGGTGCCGCCGCCCGCGCAGGGCATCAAGTTCGCCGTCGTCATGGTGGCGACGATCCCGGTGCTGCTGGCGTATCCGTTCCTCCAGAAGCACTTCGCCAAGGGCATGCTCATCGGCAGCGTGAAGGGCTGAGACGGCGTGGTGACCATCCATCTCGCGGGCGACTCGACCGTCGCACCGGGACCGCTCGACGACTCCGGTGTCGCCGGCTGGGGCGCCGCCCTGCACGAGCACGTCACCGAGCGTGTGCACAACCAGGCGATCGGCGGCGCGACCACGGCGTCGTTCCGTGCCGAGGGGCGCTGGCAGGCGATCCTCGACGCCGTCGAGCCGGGCGACCTCGTCGTCGTCCAGTTCGGGCACAACGACCAGAAGGAGCCCGAAGCGCTCGCGGCCGAGGGCGGGTACACCGCGAACCTGCGGACGTTCGTGGAGGAGGCGCGCGCGGCGGGCGCCGAGCCGGTGCTCGCCACGAGCGTCGAGCGCCGGCTGTTCACCGACGACGGCGAGCTGCGGCACTCGCACGGCCCCTACCCGGCTGCGGTGCGCGCGCTCGGTGCCGCGGCGGGCGTGCCGGTGATCGAGCTGACCGGGTTCACGCGCTGGCTGTACCTCTGGCTCGGGGAGGAGGGGTCGTGGCGCCTGTTCGGCCATGCCCACCCCGAGACCGGCGCCCCCGACAACACCCACTTCGGCGCGGACGGCGCGCGGACGGTGGCGGCGTTCGTCGCGCAGCAGCTGCGGGTGGTCCGCGGGCTCGACGACCGCACCCAGCCGCTCGGTGCGTGGGTGGTGCAGCCGTGACCTACCGCAACCCGCTCGCGGCGCCCGCGGACCTCGAGGGCTGGGTGGCCGAGGGTCCGGTCGGCGTCGAGCACGTCGACGGCGGCATGCGGCTGCGCAGCACCGCCGACGAGCCCGCGCTCGCGGCCGCGGGGCGCGGCGACCACGCACACATCACGTTCTGGTGCCCGGAGGTCTTCGGCCCCGACGTCGAGATCGCGTGGGACTTCCGCCCGCTCGCGGGCGCCGGCCTGGCGATGCTCTTCTTCGCCGCGACCGGCACCGAGGAGCGTGACCTCTTCGACCCCTCGCTCGCCCCGCGCAGCGGCTACTACCCGCAGTACCACTCCGGTGACGTGCGCACGCTGCACGTGTCCTACTACCGCCGCAAGTGGCCCAGCGAGCGCCGCTTCCACACCTGCAACCTGCGCAAGAGCCCCGGCTTCCACCTGGTCGCGCAGGGCGCCGACCCGCTGCCGCCGCTCGCCGACGTCGACGACCACTACCGGGTGCGCGTCACCAAGCGCGGCCCGGAGGTCGCCTTCGCGATCGACGACCTGGAGCTGTTCCGCTGGGTCGACGACGGCACCACGGGGCCCCCGCTCGGCGCCGGCCGGATCGGCTTCCGCCAGATGGCACCCCTCACCGCCCACTACCGCAACCTCGAGGTGACCCCCCTCTCATGACCTCCGCCCCCGCCGTCGTCGACGTCCCGCTGCGCTGGATCGACGACGAGACCCCGTCCGCGCTGCCCGCGGGCGCGACGCTCGGGGCACCGCTCCCGCGCGGCGCCGTCACCGACCTGGCGAGCCTCGGCGTCGTCGACGGCGACGGCGCGGCGGTGCCGGCCCAGCTGTGGCCGCTCGCGACGTGGCCCGACGGCAGCGTCAAGTGGACCGGTGTCGCGCTGGGCGCGACCGCTGCGCCGGGCGGGCGCTACCGGCTCGTCGCGGACGCGCACCGCGACCCGGACGTGGCCGTGACGGTCGCCGAGACCGGCGACGCCGTCGTCCTCGACACCGGCGCGATGCGGGTGACCGTCCCGACCTCGGGTGACGCGCTCGTGCGCGAGATCGCGGTCGGCGGAGTCGTCGTCGGGCGCGAGGGCCGGCTGCGCTCGAGCGTGCAGACCACCCCGGAGCCCAACCACGCCGCGCGTGACCACGGCGTCGGCGAGGTCGAGGGCGTCGTCGTCGAGCAGCGCGGCCCGGTCCGCGCGGTCGTGCGCGTCGAGGGCCGGCACCGCACCGACACCGGCCGGCGCTGGCTGCCGTTCACCGTCCGGCTCGTCGCGGTCGCGGGGTCGGCGCACCTGCGGGTCGTCCACTCGTTCGTGTGGGACGGTGCCCCGGAGACCGACTTCCTGTCCTCCCTCGGCCTGACGTTCGACGTGCCGCTGCGCGCCGAGCCGCACGACCGGCACGTGCGGCTCGCCGGCGCCGGCGGCGGGCTGCTGCGCGAGGCCGTGCGCGGGCTGACCGGCCTGCGCCGCGACCCCGGCGAGGCCGTGCGCGCCGCCCAGATGGCCGGCGAGCCGACGCCGCCGCCGGAGACCTGGGAGCAGGACGTCGCCCGGCTCGCGCGCTGGGTGCCGACCTGGGACGCGTGGCGGCTGCGCCAGCACAGCGCGAACGGGTTCACCGTCCACAAGCGCACCACACCGGACCACCCGTGGATCGGGGTCACCGAGGGCACGCGGTCCGACGGCGTCGCCTACCTCGGCGACCCCGGCGGCGGCCTCGCGGTCGGGGTCACCGACTTCTGGCAGTCCCACCCCACGGGACTCGACGTCGAGCGCGCGACCTCCGACGCCGGGTCGGTCACGGTCTGGCTCTGGTCGCCGGACGCCGAGCCGATGGACCTGCGGTTCTACCACGACGGCCTCGGCCAGGAGACCTACGCCCAGCAGCTCGACGCGCTCGACATCACCTACGAGGACTACGAGCCCGGCTTCGGCGACGCCCACGGCATCGCGCGCACCCACGAGCTCACCGTCGTCGCCTACCCGGCGACCCCGCCGCTGGAACGGCTGGCGGCCGACGTCGCCCACGTCGTCGAGGCGCCCCGGCTGGCGCCGACGCCGCAGGCGCTGCACGCCGCCCACGTCCTCGGCGACTGGGACCTGCCCGACGACAGCACGCCCGCCCGCGCACGGCTCGAGCGGCGGCTGAGCGCGCTGCTCGACTTCTACGTCGGGCAGGTCGACCAGCGCTCCTGGTACGGGTTCTGGAACCACGGCGACCTCATGCACGCCTACGACGCCGACCGCCACACCTGGCGCTACGACGTCGGCGGCTACGCCTGGGACAACTCCGAGCTCTCGCCCGACCTGTGGCTGTGGACCGCGTTCTTGCGCACCGGGCGCGCCGACGTGTTCCGGCTCGCCGAGCGGCTCACCCGTCACACCGGCGACGTCGACGTCTACCACGCAGGCCGCTTCCAGGGGCTGGGCACCCGGCACAACGTGCAGCACTGGGGCTGCAGCGCCAAGCAGCTGCGGATCAGCACCCCCGCCTACCGCCGGCACCACTACTTCCTCACCGCCGACGAGCACTCGCGCGACCTCATGCTCGAGCTGCGCGACTCCGACCGGACCTTCCTCGGGCTCGACCCGGTGCGCAAGGTGCGGCCCGACGCCGCCACCTACCGGCCCCAGCGCCACGCGCTGGGGGTCGGCCTCGGCACCGACTGGAGCGCGCTGGCGGCGACCTGGCTCGCCGACTGGGAGATCACCGGCAACGAGCGCTCGCGGGACCGGCTGCTCGGCACCATGGCCGACATCGGGGCGCTGCGCTACGGGTTCTTCACCGGCGAGGCGCTCTACGACCTCGACACCGGCCGGTTCGACACCAGCCGCGAGCAGGTCGGCGCCTCGCACCTGTCGATCATGTTCGGGCTCGTCGAGATCTGCTCCGAGCTCGTCGACCTCGTGAGCGAGGAGGAGGCCCCGGGCTTCCGCGACGCCTGGCTGCAGTACTGCCGGCTCTACCTCGGCACCCCCGAGGAGCAGGTCGCCGAGCTCGGCCGCGAGCACGGCGGCGCCCCGTTCGAGCAGGCGCACTCGCGGATCCTCGCCTACGCCGCGAACCGGCTCGGCCGCGACGACCTCGCCGACCGCGCCTGGCAGGCGTTCTTCGCCGGCGGCGAGCGGATGCGCGGCGACTTCGTCAGCGAGCGGTTCGACCCGCCGTCGGTCATGGCACCGGTCGACGACGCCCCCACGCTGTGGACCAACGACGCCGCCCAGGGCAGCCTCGCGACCATGCAGTGCCTGGCGCTGATCGGGCACCGGCTGCCGCCGGAGTGAGCCCGCGGGCGTGACGCTCGGCACACGTGCGGAGCGTCACGCACCCGGGCCGCAGGCCCCCGGAACCGCACGACGACGCCGATCGCGACCTCGGCGTCGGGTCCCCGGGCGGCCCCGCGAGCGCCTCGTCGGTGCCAGTCTGGAGACATGGCGAGCTCTCCCGTGGTGGAACCAGAGGTCGACGAGACCGTCCGTGCCGACCGCCGCTTCTTCGGTCACCCGCTGGGTGTCGGGAACCTGGCGGGCGTCGAGATGTGGGAGCGCTTCAGCTTCTACGGGATGCAGGCGATCCTCGCGTTCTACCTGTACTACCGGGTCAGCGAGGGCGGTCTCGGGCTGACCGAGGTGCAGGCGACCTCGATCGTCGGCGCCTACGGCGGCCTCGTCTACCTCTCGGCGATCCTCGGCGCCTGGGTGGCCGACCGGGTGCTCGGCGCCGAGCTCACCCTGACCTACGGCGCCGGCCTCATCCTCGCCGGGCACGTCGCGCTCGCGGTGCTGCCGGGCTTCGTCGGCGTCGGGGTCGGCCTCGTGTGCGTCGCGATCGGGTCGGGCACCCTCAAGGCGACGACGTCGTCGGTGCTCGGCGAGATGTACGCCGCCGGCGACGACCGCCGCGACGCCGGCTTCTCGATCTACTACATGGGCGTCAACATCGGCGCGCTGCTGGGGCCGCTGCTGACCGGCTGGCTGTGGCAGATGCGCGGCTTCCACTGGGGCTTCGGCGCCGCCGCGATCGGCATGGCAGCCGGCCTCGTGCAGTACCTGCTGCTGCGCCGCAGCACCATCCGCGGCATCGGTGCCCGTCCCACGAACCCGCTGCGTGCCGGAGAGTGGGTGCGCTACGCGGTCCCGGCCGCGATCGCGGTCGCGCTCGTCGTCGTCGCGGCCATGACCGGCCTGCTCGCGCCGCAGCGCCTGGCGACGATCGTCACGGTCATCACCGTCCTCGCCGCCGTGGCCCTGTTCGCGGTCATCCTCGGCTCGTCGAAGATCGACGCCGACGAACGGTCCCGGGTGATCTCGTTCATCCCGATGTTCGTCGCGAGCGCGACCTTCTGGTCGCTGTTCCAGCAGCAGTTCACGGTGCTGGCCGTCTACTCCGACCAGCGGGTCGACCGCACGATCGGGTCGTTCGAGGTCAGCCCCGCGTGGGTGACGTCGATCAACCCGGTCTTCATCATCGTGTTCGCCGGCGTGTTCGCCGCGATGTGGACCAAGCTCGGGCCGCGGCAGCCCACGACGCCGTGGAAGTTCGCGATCGGCACGTTCATCATGGGCCTGGCGTTCCTGCTGTTCATCCCGATGGCGAACGGCGGCGAGAACTCGACGCCGCTGCTGTGGATCGCGCTCATCCTGTTCTTCTTCACGATGGCCGAGCTGTTCCTCTCGCCCGTGGGGCAGTCGCTCGCGACCAAGCTCGCGCCGCGCGCGTTCCACACGCAGATGATCGCGCTGTTCTTCCTCTCGATCGCGGTCGGGTCCTCGATGTCGGGCGCGCTGAGCGCCGGCTACGACCCGAACGACGAGGTGCCGTACTTCCTGCTCGTGGGCCTGGCGTCGATCGGTGTCTCGGTCGTCATCGCCGTGCTGAGCCGGTGGATCAGCCGTATGATGCGCGGGGTCCGGTGAGATCCTGGGGCGCAGACACGCATATCCAGGAATTCATCACGCCGTCGTTGGGGAAATGACTCGGAATTCCGTCGAGGTTAGGTAAACCGAACCTTCCTGGAAATGATCCAGGAATGGTGGTTGCCTTTCTCCATGACCACCACGACGCACCCCGTGCAGCCCGTCGAGCGAGCGGCCACGCCGCCCACCGAAGGGCTCGCGGCGCGTCTGAACTGGCTGCGCGCGGGCGTGCTCGGCGCCAACGACGGCATCGTGTCGGTGGCCGCGGTCGTCGTCGGTGTCGCTGCGGCCACGACCTCGCGCACCGCGATCCTCGTCGCCGGCGTCGCGGCGCTCGTCGGCGGCGCGCTGTCGATGGCGCTCGGGGAGTACGTGTCGGTCTCGAGCGCGCGCGACAGCCAGCGCTCGGTGATCGCGTCCGCGCGCCGCAGCGCGTCCGACGGTCGCCGCACCGACCTGCTGGTCGACCACCTCACCGGTCTCGGGCTCAGCCGCTCGACGGCGCAGCGCGCCGCCGAGGAGATCGACACCCAGCCCGACGCCGCCGCCCGCGAGGCCGCCTACCTCGCCGCGGCCGGCATCGACGAGGACGACGTCGTCAGCCCCTGGCACGCGGCGCTCGCCTCGGCGCTCGCGTTCGTCTCCGGTGCGCTGCTGCCGTTCGCCACCGTGCTGCTGGTCGCGGTGCAGGCGCGGATCCCCGCGACGATCGTCGCGGTGCTCGTCGCGCTCGCCGTCCTCGGCGCCACGGGTGCCCGGCTCGGCGGGGCGCCGGTCGCCCGCCCGACCGTGCGCGTCGTGCTCGGCGGCGGGCTCGCGCTCGCGGCGACCTACCTGATCGGCTCGCTGCTCGGCGTCGGCATCGCCTGACGGGCGCGCCGCACGGCGCCCGTCCTCGCTGTCCCACCGGCTCGCTAGCCTGCCGGTGTGGCCGTGCACCTCCATCGCGCGCACCGGACGGACCGTCTTGCCGACGCGCTCGCCCGGCTGCTCGCGACGCCGATGGCGGACCCGTTCGCCGAGGAGGTCGTCGTCGTCCCGGCGCGCGGGGTGGAGCGGTGGCTCACCCAGCGGCTGTCGCACCGGCTGGGCGCGACCGACGGCCGGCTCGACGGCGTCTGCGCGGGTGTCCGGCTCGTCTCGCCGCGCTCGCTCGTCGCGATGCTCACCGGCACCGAGCGCACCGACCCGTGGGACCCGGACCGGCTCGTGTGGCCGTTGCTCGCCACGATCGACGAGGTCCTCGACGAGCCGTGGGCGGCCACCCTCGCGCGCCACCTCGGCGCCGGTACGACCCCGGGCACGGCCGACCAGCGGCGCGGCCGCCGCTACTCGGTGGCACGGCGTCTGGCCGGGCTGCTCTCCTCCTACGCCGTGCAGCGGCCGGCGATCCTCGCCGCCTGGCGTGCCGGCGACGACACCGACGGCCAGGGCCACCCGATCGACCCGGACCTGCGGTGGCAGCCCGAGCTGTACCGGCGCCTGGAGCAGCGCGTCGACGCGCCGCCGCCCGACGTGCGCCACGCCGACGTGCTCGCGCGCATCCGTGCCGGTGAGCCGCTCGCGCTGCCCGACCGGCTGTCGCTGTTCGGGCACACCCGGGTGCCGGTGACCGAGGTCGAGCTGCTGGCCGCGGTCGGCGAGGTGCGCGAGGTGCACCTGTGGCTGCCGCAGACCTCCGCGGTGCTGTGGGACCGGCTGGCGCCGCACGTCGCCGACGGTCCGGTGCTGCGGGCGCGCGACGACACCGCGCTGCTCGTGGGGCACCCGCTGCTCGCGAGCCTGGGGCGCGACGCCCGCGAGCTGCAGCGCACGCTGGCGCCGCTGGCACCGGCGACCGACGCCGTCGTCGACGACCCGCCCGACGAGCCGGCGACCCTGCTCGGCTGGCTGCAGCACGACCTGCGCCGCGACGCCGAGCCCGACGCCGCGACCCGTGCCGCGCGTGCGCTGCGCCCCGACGACCGCTCGGTCCAGGTCCACGCATGCCACGGCCCGGCCCGGCAGGTCGAGGTGCTGCGCGAGGTGCTGGCCGGTCTGCTCGACGACGACCCGACGCTCGAGCCGCGCGACATCCTCGTCATGTGCCCGGACATCGAGGGCTACGCGTCGCTGTTCGAGGCCGGCTTCGGGCTGGCCGAGGTCGTGCACGACGGGCACCCCGCCCACGGCCTGCGGGTGCGGCTGGCCGACCGCGGGCTCGCCCGCACCAACCCGCTGCTCGACCTCGCCGTGCGCGTCGTCGAGATCGCGGGCGGGCGGGCGACCGCGAGCGAGGTGCTCGACCTCGCGAGCACCGACGTCGTCCGGCGCCGCTTCGCGCTGAGCGACGACGACCTCGAGCAGGTCGCGCAGTGGGTCGCCGAGTCCGGCACCCGCTGGGGCCTCGCCGCCGACCTCCGCGGCCCGTACGCCCTGGCCGACTACCCGCACAACACGTGGCGGCTCGGCCTGGACCGGCTGCTCCTCGGGGTCGGGATGGCCGAGGCCGGCCAGCGACGCTTCGGCGGGGCGCTGCCGCTGGACGACGTGGGCAGCGCCGAGATCGACCTGGCGGGGCGGCTCGCGGAGCTGGTCGACCGGCTCGAGACCGGTGTCCGTGCGCTGCTCGCGGCCCGCCGCGCGTCCGAGCACGTCGCTGCGCTGGCGGAGGTCGTCGACGCGCTGGGCGACGTCGGCGGCGACGAGGCGTGGCAGCGCGCCCAGGCCGCGCGCGAGCTCGCCGCGGTCGCCGACGCCGCCGGTGGCCACGACGTGCCGCTCGATCTCTCCGACGTGCGTGCGCTGCTCGAGCAGCGGCTCGCGGGGCGCGCCACGCGCGCGAACTTCCGCACCGGAGCGCTCACGGTCTCGACGATGGTGCCGATGCGGTCGGTGCCGCACCGCGTCGTCTGCCTGGTCGGGCTCGACGACGGCACCTACCCGCGGCAGGCGAGCATCGACGGCGACGACGCGCTCGCGCGGCAGCCGCGCACCGGTGAGCGCGACGTGCGCGCCGAGGACCGCCAGCTGCTGCTCGACGCCGTCCTCGCCGCGACCGAGCGGCTCGTGCTCACCTACACCGGCGCCGACGAGGTCAAGGGCGAGGTGCGGCCGCCCGCCGTCCCGATCGGCGAGCTGCTCGACGCGCTCGACGCCACCACGGCGACCCCGGTCCGCGAGCACGTGCTGGTGCGGCACCCGCTGCAGCCGTTCGACCCGCGCAACTTCACGCCCGGGCGGCTGCTGCCCGGCGACACGCGGCCGTTCGGCTTCGACCGTCACGCGCTGAGCGGGGCCCGCGCGGCGCGCGGGCCGCGGGTGCTGCCACCGCCGTTCCTCGACGGCGCGCTGCCGCCGCTGCCGGCCACGACCGCCGACGGCAGCCGGGACGTGCTGCTCGCGGACCTGCAGCTCTTCCTGGCCCACCCGGTGCGCGCGTTCGTGCGGCGGCGCCTCGACGTCTCGCTGTCGTGGGAGGAGGACGAGCCGTCCGACGCGATCCCCGTCGAGCTCGGACCGCTGGAGACCTGGGCCGTGGGTGACCGGGTGCTCACCCGGGTGCTGGCGGGCGAGGACCTCGCCGCCGTCGAGGTCGCCGAGCGTGCGCGCGGCGACATCCCACCGCTGCGGCTCGGCGCACCCGTGCTCGACAAGGTGCACGAGACCGTCGAGGCGCTGGTGACCGTGAGCGCCGCGGCGCGCCGGCTGCCCGCGGAGACCGTCGACGTCACGACCGAGGTCGACGGCGTCCGGGTCACCGGGCAGGTGCCCGACGTGCGCGGCAGCACGATCGTGCGCGTCTCCTACAGCAGGCTCGGGCCGAGGCAGCGGCTCGCGGCATGGGTGGACCTGCTCGCGCTCACCGCGGCCGAGCCCGACGGCGGCTGGCGCGCCGAGGTGTTCGGCGCCGGCGGCCGCACGGGTCCGCAGCGGTCGTTGCTGGGCCCGGTGGACCCGGAGAACGCGCGCGCCTTCCTCGGCGAGCTGGTCGACGTGTTCCGGCGCGGCATGTGCGAGCCGCTGCCGATGCCGCTCAAGACCGCGGCGGCGTGGGCGGAGACGCCCGGGAACGACTGGGAGCGCAGCGGCGCCGCATGGCGGACCTGGCACGGCAGCGACCGTGTCCCGGGCGAGCAGAAGGACGCCTACCACGAGCTGGTGTGGGGCCCTGCGCTGCCGCTGCGACCCGACACCACGCTGCCGCCGGAGCAGCAGCGCGGGCTGCTGCTCGACCCCCCGCGCGAGGACGAGTGGTGGAGCAGCGTCCAGCAGACCCGGCTGGGGCAGTACGCGCTGCGGGTGTGGGCGCCGCTGCTGCAGCACGAGCAGACCGGGCGGGCGGTGCCGGAGGCATGAGCGGACCGATGACCGACCCCCTCGGCGCCGACCGAGCGACGCCGTCGCCCTTCGAGCCTCGGCGCTTCGACGTCCTCGGCGAGCTGCCCGCCGAGGCGACGACGACCATGCTCGAGGCGAGCGCGGGCACCGGCAAGACGTGGACGATCGCCGCCCTCGTGGTGCGGATGGTCGCCGAGGGTGTCGCGCCGCTGGAGCAGATGCTGGTCGTCACCTTCGGGCGCGCGGCCTCGCAGGAGCTGCGGGAGCGCGTGCGGGAGCGGCTCGTCGCCGTCGAGCGGGCCTTCACCGCGGCGGCGCGGGGCGAGCCGGTGGGCGACCCGGAGCGGCCCGACCCGGTGCTCGACCTGCTGCTCGCGGCCGACGAGCAGGAGCGCGCGCTGCGGCACCGGCGGCTGCGCGAGGCGCTCGGCAGGTTCGACGCCGCGACGATCGCGACCACCCACCAGTTCTGCCAGATGGTCCTCAAGGGTCTGGGCGTCGCGGGCGACACCGACGCCGACGCCACCCTCGTCGAGGACCTCGACGACCTGCTGGTCGAGGTCGTCGACGACCTCTACCTGCGCGGCTTCGCGAAGGCCGAGCGGCCGGAGTTCAGCCGGGGAGAGGCGCTCGCGGTGGCGCGCGCCGCCGTCGGCGACCCCTCGGCGCGGCTGGAGCCGCGCAGCGCCGCCCAGGGCACCCCCGCCGCCCGGCGGCTGCGGTTCGCCGAGGCGGTCCGCGCGGAGATGGAGGTCCGCAAGCGGCGGCTCGGCGTGCTCTCCTACGACGACCTGCTGAGCCAGCTCGCGTGCGCGCTCGAGGGCGAGGACTCGCCCGCGCGGCAGCGGATGCGGCAGCGCTGGTCGGTCGTGCTCGTCGACGAGTTCCAGGACACCGACCCGGTGCAGTGGCAGGTGCTCGACCGCGCCTTCACCGGGCACGCGCGGATGGTGCTCATCGGCGACCCGAAGCAGGCGATCTACGCCTTCCGCGGCGGCGACGTCGTCACCTTCCTGCAGGCGCGCCGCACCGCGGGCGTCGTCGCGACGCTCGGCACCAACCACCGGGCCGACGCCGCCCTGCACGCGCGGCTGCAGACGCTGCTGCGCGGCGCCGAGCTGGGCGACCCGGAGATCGTCGTCCGCGAGGTCGGGGTCGCCGAGCAGGAGCGGCCCCGCCTCGTCGGCGCCCCGCACACCTCGCCGCTGCGGCTGCGGGTGGTCGACCGTGCGCGGTTCGGCGGCGGCCGGAGCGGGCCGAAGATCGACGCGCTGCGCCAGCACGTGGCGCGCGACCTCGCCGCCGACGTGCGCGCGCTGCTCACCTCGGGCGCCAGCTACGAGGGGCGCCCGCTGCGCGCGAGCGACGTGGCGGTGCTGTGCCAGACCCACCGGCAGTCCGGCTACGTCGCCGACGCGCTCGGCGAGGCCGGCATCCCGGTCGTGCTCGCCTCCGGCGGCTCGGTCTTCGCGACCGAGGGCGCCAGGCAGTGGCTGACGCTGCTGGAGGCGATCGAGCGGCCGCAGATCTCCGGCCGGGTCCGCGCGGCCGGCTTGACGGCGTTCTTCGGTCGCACGGCCGCCGAGCTCGACCGCGACGCCGAGACCGTGACCGACGAGCTCGCCGAGCAGCTGCGCACGTGGGGCGACCTGCTCCGCGACCGCGGCGTCGCCGCCGTGCTCGAGGCGGCCGCGGGCGACGGCCTGCTCGAGCGCGTGCTCGGCCAGGCCGGGGGCGAGCGGCTGCTCACCGACCTGCGGCACGTCGCCGAGGTGCTGCACGAGCACGCGCACACCCACGACCTGGGTGTCATCGCGCTCGCGGGCTGGCTGCGCGAGCAGATGCGCGACGGCGCCACCGGGGCGGCCGCCAACGAGCGGCCGCGCCGCCTCGACAGCGACGACGCCGCGGTGCAGGTGCTCACGATCCACGGCAGCAAGGGCCTGGAGTTCGGCGTCGTCTACCTGCCGTTCCTGGCGGACAACTTCGTCGCCGAGCCGACCTTCCCGCTGTTCCACGACGCCGACGGCACCCGCTGCCTCGACGTCGGCGGGCCGCCGTTCGCCGCCGACCACCTGCGCGCCGCGCAGACCGAGGACCTCGGCGAGGACCTGCGGCTCGCGTACGTGGCGCTCACGCGCGCGAAGTCGCAGGTCGTCGCGTGGTGGCTGCCGAGCAGCCGCAACACCCCGCAGTCGCCGCTGCACCGGCTGGTCTTCGGGCGCACGCCCCGGTCCGCCGCCGTCCCGTACGAGGTGCCGGTGCTCGACGACGCCGCGACGTTGGAGCACGCCCGGCGGTGGGAGGCCACTGGCGCCCTCACGGTCGAGAGCGCCGACCCGGTCGACGCCGAGCAGATCGCCGAGCGCGACGAGCCGCCGCCGCTCGAGGCACGCCGCTGGCGACGGCACGTCGACATGGTCTGGCGCCGCACCTCCTACACCGCGCTGAGCGCCGCCGCCGAGGCGGAGGCGGTCGCACGGCTCGACGCGACCGGCGCGAACGGCGGTATGGTCGCGACCGAGGCCGAGGACGCTCCGCGCGACGACGAGCCGGAGATCGCGGTGGCGAGCCCCGCCGTCGTCGAGGGCGACGTGCCCTCGCCGATGGCGGCGCTGCCGACCGGCGCGACCTTCGGCTCGCTCGTGCACATGGTGCTCGAGCACACCGACCCGGAGGCGCCCGAGCACGGCGGCGACCTGCGGGCGGAGGTCCTGGCCAGGATCGCCGAGGCGCAGGTGCGCTGGCCTGTGCCCGATCTCGACGGCGAGGCGCTCGCGGACGCGCTGGTCGCGGTGTGCGAGACACCGCTCGGTCCGCTGGTCGGCAGGACGTTGCGGGAGATCGGGCTGCGCGACCGGCTCGCCGAGCTCGACTTCGAGCTGCCGCTGCACGGCGGCGACCAGGTGGGGGACGCGCCGCGGGACCCGACGCTCGCCGACCTGGCACCGCTGCTGCGGCGGCACCTCCCCGAGGGCGACCCGCTGCTGCCCTACGCCGACGTCGTCACCGACCCGGCGTACGCGGCCCAGCGGCTGCGGGGCTACCTCACCGGTTCGGTCGACGTCGTGCTCCGCACCGACGACCGCTACCTCGTCGTCGACTACAAGACCAACTGGCTCGGCCCGCTCGACGAGCCGCTGACCGCGGGGGCGTACGCGCCCGCGCGGCTCGCGGAGGCGATGACGCACTCCTCCTACCCCTTGCAGGCGCTGCTGTACGCCGTCGTGCTGCACCGGTTCCTGCGGTGGCGGCTGCCCGCCTACCGGCCCGAGCAGCACCTCGGCGGGGTGCTCTACCTGTACGTGCGCGGCATGTGCGGACCGCAGACGCCCGTCGTCGACGGGCAGCCGTGCGGCGTCTTCGCGTGGCGCCCGCCGGCCGCGCTCGTCGCCGAGGTGTCCGACCTGCTCGACGGCGTGGGGGTGAGCGCATGAGCGAGGTGGCCGTCACCGAGGCCGGCGACGAGCCGGTCCCCGCGCGCGAGGAGTTCGCGCGCGACACCGCGCGCTCGGCCGAGGGGCTGCTGGCCGAGCTCAACCACCCGGACGGGCTCAGCGCCGCCGACGTGCACGTGGCGCGCCGGCTCGCGCGGCTCGGCGGCTGCGACGACGAGAAGGTGCTGGTCGCCGCCGCGCTCGCGGTGCGCGCGGTGCGGCAGGGGTCGGTGTGCCTCGACCTCGCCAGCGACCGCGCGCAGGAGCTGCTGGGCGAGCACGCGTGGGAGCCGGCGCAGTGGCGCGCCGCGCTGCTGGCCTCGTCGCTCGTGCGCGAGGCCGCCGACGACGCGGTGACGCCGCTCGTGCTCGACGGCGACCGGCTCTACCTCGACCGGTACTGGGGCGAGGAGGGCCAGGTCGTGCGCGACCTGCAGGAGCGGCGCGCGTCCGCGCCCGAGGTGCCTGACGGCGTCGGGACGCTGCTCGACCGCTACTTCCCGGACGCCGACGACCGCGACCAGCGTGCGGCGGCCGAGGCCGCGTGCGGCGGCTGGACGACCGTCGTCACGGGCGGGCCGGGCACCGGCAAGACGACGACGATCGCACGGCTGCTCGGGGTCCTGCTCGACGCCGACCCGGGGCTGCGGGTGGCGCTCGCCGCGCCCACCGGTCGCGCCGCAGCACGGATGAGCGAGGCGATCGCTGCCGCGACGGCGCGCGCGGACTTCCCCGACGGGCCGTCCCAGGAACGGATCCGCGCGCTGCGCGCCTCGACCCTGCACCGGCTGCTCGGCTGGCAGCCCGGGCGGGGGACGTTCCGTCACGGGCGCGCGAACCGGCTGCCGTACGACGTCGTCGTCGTCGACGAGACCTCGATGGTGTCGCTGACGCTGATGGCGCGGCTCCTCGACGCCGTCCGGCCGCACGCACGGCTCGTGCTCATGGGCGACGCCGACCAGCTCGCGTCGGTCGACGCGGGCGCCGTGCTCGGCGATCTGGTGCGCGGTCTCGAGAGCGCGGGCACCACGCGCGAGGTCCGCACGCTGACGCGCAGCTACCGGTTCGGCGGGCGGATCGCGACGCTGTCCGCCGCGATCCGCGACGGGCAGCAGGAGGAGGCGGTCCGGCTGCTCACCGAGCCGGTCGAGGGCGTGCCCGAGGTCGAGCTCCTCACCGACCCCGAGGCGGCCGAGGCGCTGCTGCTGGGGCACGCGCTGGCGCTGCGCGAGGCCGCGCTGGAGGGCGACGCGGTGAGGGCGCTCGCGCTGCTGGGGCAGCACCGGCTGCTGTGCGCCCACCGCGAGGGCCCCTACGGGGCGGGGCACTGGAACCGCCGCGTCGAGCGCGCGCTCGCCGAGCAGCGGCACCGCTACGCCCGGGTCGGCACGTGGTACGTGGGCCGCCCGGTGATCGTCACCGAGAACGACTACGGGCTGGGGCTGTTCAACGGCGACCTCGGCGTGGTCGTCAGCACCGACGACGGCGCGGGCATGTCGGTCGTCATGGACGCCGCCGACCCGGGCGGTGTCCGGTTCGCGGTCGGCCGGCTGCCCGAGGTGCGCTCGGCGCACGCGATGACGGTGCACCGCAGCCAGGGCAGCCAGGTCGAGGAGGTCACGGTGCTGCTCCCGGACTCCGACTCCCCGCTGCTGACCCGCCAGCTGCTGTACACGGCTGTCACGCGTGCGAAGGCCCGCGTCCGCGTGGTGGGGTCACCGGACGCCGTCCGCACCGCCGTCGGCCGCGATGTCCAGCGCGCCTCCGGCCTCGCCGAGCGCCTCGCCACCCTCCCCACCTGACCCGCCCCCTCGCCACCCTCCCCACCTGACCGCCCCGCCCGGCAGCTCCCGCCCCGCCCAGCACCCCCACTTTCACCGCACTTTGCAACAGGCCCCGGTTTCACCGCACTTTGCAACACGGCTCGCTCTCACCGCACTTTCTGCCGCGCCCGGGTTTCACCGCACTTCTTGCCGCCCTCCGCTCCGGGTGGCAGCGCCCGCCCGCCCGCCCGGGTGACCGCGCGAACTCGTAGCGTCGTACCCGACTCGTAGCGTGCACGGTACGAGCTCGGTACGGAGGTACGAGTTCGCGCGGTGCAGGTGAGTCATGGCTGACGACGCCGTCATCGTGCCTGCGGAGCGGGACGCGGTCGTGGTCGCGCGCCCCGGTCGGCGGCCCGCTCGTGGCACGCGCGCAAGTCGTCGCGCGCACGAGCTCAGCACGGCTGTGCGCGCCTCGCTCGTGTCGCGTCAGCTGCGGCACGGCGCTCTCGGTGCGGGGCGTCACCGCCGGCAAGAAGTGCGGTGAAACCCGGGCGCGGCAGAAAGTGCGGTGAGAGCGAGCCGTGTTGCAAAGTGCGGTGAAAGTGAGCGGGGGGGGGGGAGGGGGTCAGTTGCCGGCGGCGTGGAAGCGCTCGACGACGTCCTTGGGCACGCGGCGGCCGGCAGGGACGGCGATGCCGTTGGCGCGGGCCCACTCGCGCACGGCGCGGGGGTCGGCGCGGGTCTCGCTGAAGAACGGGGTGGGGGCGCCGTCGCCGCCGACGCGGCGGGCGACCGCCATGTAGCGGGCGAGGTCGCGCACCAGCTCGTGGTGGTGGGCGGTCGAGAGGTCCAGCTCGTAGCGCTCGCCGTCGAGCTCGAGCTCGAGGGTGCGGTCCGCCGCGCTCCCGTCGATGTCGTCGACCAGGACCGTCACCGTCTTCGTGGCCATGCCAGCCCTTCGCTCGTGCCGCTGGCCCCGATGATAGGGCCCGTCCGGTTCCGGCCCGTCACCGCGTCCGAGCGGGATGGGTACCCTGCCACACGTGAGCGTGGAGGCGGGGGCGATCACGGCACGCACCGTGGGTGCGTTCCTGCTCGCTACCTGGCCGCGCCGGCTCGTCGCCGGGTTGGTGCTCCTGCTCCCCGCGGTCGTCGCCGCCCTCGGCGGGTTCGCGACGGCGGAGGGCCGCACCTTCGAGCTGCAGGCCGGCGAGACCCTCGACCTCGGGCCGATGACGATGCGCCCGATCGCGTTCTTCGTCTCCGACGAGACCAACCGCACCTGGTTGGAGGCGACCGGTGGCGAGGCGTGGCTCGGGGTCCTCGTCGAGGTCGAGAACACGACCGAGCGGCCGATCTCGCTGACCTTCGGCGGCGCCGCGAGCGACGCGCTCGTGCCGCAGCTGCCCGACGGCCAGATCATCGACCAGCTGAGCACGCCGCCGTACGCCTCCCGCGTCGAGGACAACACCGACGGCCGGAACTCGTTGCCGTCGTTGCCCTCCTACGTGGCGCTGCTGTGGCCGGTCACCGACCCCGACGAGATCGGCGACGTGCTCACCGCGACGATGACCGAGTCCCAGTGGCGCTACGGGATCATGTCGGGCGAGGAGAGCTGGATGTCGCTCGGGGACGTGTGGACCGTCGAGCTGCCGCGCACCGAGATGCCCCAGACCCTCGTCGAACCCGAGGACGACCTCTGATGCGGCGCCGGCTCGTCGTCGCGCTGCTCGCGGTGGGCGCGGTGCTGCTCGGCGTCGTCGTCAACGTCGTCGACGCCCGGCTGCTCCCCTACGGCCCGACCGGCGCCACCGGCGAGGTCGGCGAGGACATCGGCGCGTTCCCCTACCGGGTGCACGTCAGCGACGTCCGGGTCGCGGAGACCATCCTGGAGCCCCGGCTCTTCGAGCCCGGAGACCCGGTGGCCAGCGACGGCGTCTGGGTGGTCGTCACGCTGTCCTACGCCACCGAGGACCGGCTCCGCGTCCCCTCCAGCGGGCGGATCGTGCTGCGCGCCGAGGACGGTCGGGAGTTCCCGGTGTCGGCCCGCTCCGGCCTGACGACGTGGCTCGCGGGGCCCGACACCTGGGTGCGGGGCGACCTTGCGTTCGAGGTGGCGCCCGACGCCGTCGAGCACCTCACGCTGGTGTTCGACCCGGGCCTGCAGATCTACGGGCCGATGCCGATGCCGTACGCGCGGATCCCGCTCGACCTCGCCGACGTCGAGGTGCTGGACGCCGCCGAGCTCGCGCAGCCGGTCGAGCTGGCGGTGGGGGAGCGATGAGCGACACGACGCCGTCGTCCTCCCAGGGCGGGGACCCGCGTCCCGAGGCCGAGGTGCCGACGCCGCCGCGCGGCGTGCGTGCGCCCGGCCCGGTCGAGCCGTGGCACGGTCCGGTGCCGCCCGTGCACGGCCCGGTGGGCGGGGCCGGCCCCGCAGGGCCCCAGCCGCCGGGACAGCCCGCTGGCCTCGGCCAGCCCGACCCGTACGGCCGGCCCGCCGCCGACGGCGTGACGCCCCGGGCGCCTGCACCGCCCGCGCCGCCGCCTCCGCAGCCCCACGAGGTGTGGCAGCGGCCCCCTGCTGCGCCGACGCCCCCGCGCCGGGTGCGGTGGAGCACGGTGCTGCAGGTCGTCGCGCTCGTCCTCGGCCTCGTGGGCACCGCCTGGGTCTCGACCGACTACCTGCGCACGCAGTGGCCGCTCGCGTGGCCGCGCGACCCGGTCCCGGTGAGCGCCGACGGCACCGCGACGCTCGCCGGCGTGACGGTCTCGCTGGTCGAGGCCCGCGACCTCGGTGACTCGCCGTCGCTGCCGGGAACCGACTGGCAGCCGCCCGCGGGGTTCCACGCGTGGCGGGTGGTGCTGGCGACCTCCTCGACGAACGAGGACCTGGTCAGCTGCGACGTCGCGCTCGTCGACGACCGCGACCGGTACTTCTACGCCAACACCTTCGTGGACAGCTTCGTGGAGGGCTACGAGTGGTCCTTCACGTGCGGCGCGGCGGACCCCGGCAGCGACGTCCCGCCGGAGCAGGCCCTGCTCGTGCTGGTGCCCGCCGACGCCGAGATCCGCTCGGTCCGGATCTGGAACACGTTCCTCAACCCGGACGTCATCGAGCTGCCGGTCTGAGCGGTCAGCCTGCGTCGGGCAGGCGGAGCTGGGAGCGTGCGCCGAAGCGGATGAGCAGCGCGTCCGCCCACGCGGCCAGCAGCGGCGCGGTCAGGCACAGCAGCAGCACGTGCACGAGCGCCTGCAGCGGCCCGTAGGCCGCGAGCCAGTCGGGGTAGTCGAACCTCGTGAAGACCGTGCGCGCGACCTCCCACACCGCGTACGGCAGCGCGGCGGTCAGCACCGTGTAGACGACGCAGAACACCAGCACCGGGACGAAGCGGGACCGCAGGATCATCGCGACACCGCCGAGCAGCGCACCGAAGCGGCCCTCGGGGTCGGCGATGCGCCGCCAGGCGAGCGTGATCACCCCGGGGTCGACGCGCTGCGCCACCCGCCCGATGCCCGAGGTGCGGCGCACGGCGTCGACCACCTCGGTCTCGGCGATCCCCTCGGCCGCGGACAGCCCGTAGACGATCACCCCGATCGCCAGCCAGGCCAGCGGTGCGACGAGTCCGGTGACCACGCCGTCCGTCACCGTGCCGACGGCGGTGACCAGCCAGTCGCCGAGCGCCCCGAGATCGGGGAAGGCGACCGCGACGCCGTCCCACCAGTCGGCGAGCGCGCGGCCCAGTCGGCGGTCCCGCCACCAGTCCCGCAGGCCGCGCAGGCCGGCGACGACGACCACGGTGCCGAGCACGATCCAGACGACCTCGGCGTAGCCGTTGAGCGCACGCAGCGTCGACCGCAGCGGCCGGCGCCCACCGCGCCACAGGCTCTCGCGCTCCGCCGCCCGTGCCCCGACGACGCGCAGCAGGAACGCCACGCCGACGACCGCGATCACCAGCGGCGAGGTCGGCTCCGGGGTGCGGGCGAGGGTGTCGGAGCCCGTGGCCATGTCGTCCTCGAACCCCACGTTGAAGTAGGAGCCGAGGTCGTCCATGAAGTCGCCCTGGCTCTCGTAGACCACCAGGAAGGGCACGAGCACGCTGCCGATCGCGGCCACGAAGGCCGCCACCCCGCCGCCGCCGGTGCGCCGCTCCCGCAGCACCAGCAGCATCAGCACGGTGGCGACCAGCGGCACCAGCGGCACCAGCGAGAACACCAGCAGACCCGGGACGGCGCCCGCGCGCCCGACCCGCACCGCCAGCTCGATCAGGTAGTGGTGCGCGACGTAGGCGCACGTCGCGACGGCGAGCAGCTGCCACCAGTGCGCGGCGAGCAGCCGCGCGGAGGTGCGCAGCAGCCCGAGCCCCAGCAGCTCCGACAGGCTCTGCTGCGGCGGCGCCCCGACCGTCTGCGTCATCGCAGCACACTGTAGGACGTCGCCCGCGCGGGCTCAGGGGAGCGCACGCTCCAGCCAGTCGAACAGCAGCGCGCTGTAGCGCTGCCGCACCGGCGGCTCGGACAGCGTCAGGTCGTGCCGCCCGCCCGGCACCCGCAGCACCCGCACGTGCGGTCCGAGCAGCGGCGCGCGCGCCCACATGTGGCGCACGTCGAGGACGACGTCGGACCCCGCCAGGTCCTGCGGTGTCGGGCGCTTGCGGTGCCCGCTGCGGCCGGAGGTCGCGACCAGCACCGGCACCGTGATCGCCAGCCCGCGCGCCAGCCGCGCGTGGCCGCGCCGGATCGCCCGCAGCCAGCCGGCCAGCACCGGGAAGCCCTCGTGCGGCTTCCACGCGAGGTCGTAGTCCCACTCGCCGCCGGTGCTCGTGTGCAGCGAGCGACCGTACGGCTCGCCGAGCGAGGCGACCTGCGCCGTCGGGCGCCAGACGCCGAGCCGGTCGATCACCCGCGTGCTCACGACGCGGTCGAACCAGGAGGCGTTGAGGTCGAACCAGGGGCTGTTGAGCACGAGCGCGTCGACCGAGCCGGGGTGGTCGTGCACGTAGAGGGAGGCGATCAGCCCACCGGTCGAGTGGCCGTCGAGCACGACGACGTCGTGCCCCTGCGCGCGGACCAGCGCCAGCGCGGCATCGATCTCCTCGTCGTAGTCGCGCAGGTCGGTGATCCAGTTGGGCGTGCGCCCGGGCCGGATCGAGCGGCCGTAGTCGCGCAGGTCGAGCGCGTAGACGTCGTAGCCGTGCGCGGCCCACTCCTCGGCGTGGTGGGTCTGGAAGAAGTAATCGACGAACCCGTGCAGGTAGACCATCGCGCGCGGCCGGCTGCCGGCGTCGGGCCGGTGCACGAGCGTGGCGACGCCCCGACCGTGCGCGTCCGGCTCGAGCTCCAGGGTGCGCGCGACCCAGCCGTCGAGGACGTCCGGCCGCGGCTCGCTCCACGTCATCGCCCCATCCTGGCCCACCGGACGGGCAGACCTCACCATCTCCGACGGGCCCGCTCGACGGCGTCGGTCCCTAGGTTGGGTGGTCCGCAGCCGAGGAGGTCCGATGACCATGCCGCCCCAGGGCGACCACCAGCCGCAGCACGCCGAGCACGCGTACGGCGGGCCCACGGCGCCACCCGCCGGGGCGCCGGCGCCCGGCGCGCCGGCCCCGCAGCCCTACTCCACCGCCCCCTCTCCCGGGTCACCGACGTACGTCGGCGCCTCGCCCTCGCGGCGGTCGTCGTCGCGCACGCTGGGCTGGGTGGGCGTCGCGGTGCTCTACGCGCTGGTGCTGTGGCAGCTGGCCGTGCCGACCGTGCGGACCCTGCTCATGAGCATGCGGGAGAGCAGCTTCGACGGGTCGGGTGCGCCGGTCGGGCTGACGCACTGGGAGGCGGTCGCGCCGCAGGCCGTGCCCGGCGCTCTCATGATGATGGCGGCGGTGCTGCCGGCGACCGTCGTCGCCGCCGCGCTGGGTCTCGTCATCGCCGGCGGGATGACGGCGCAGCACCGCCTCGCGGTGCCTGTCCGGGTCGTCGTCGGCGTGCTCGGCGCGCTGTTCGTGCCGATCGGCACCGCTGCCCTTCGCTACGTAGACGCCGGCTACGAGCTCTCGCTGACCGGGTTGAGCACGACGTTCACGCTCGCCGCGCTGCCGCTGCTCACCGCGCTGTTCGCGACGGCGTTCGCACCCGTGCTGTCGGCGCCTGCCCCGGTACGGGGGGTCGCGGTGGTGCTCGTGGTGGGCCTCGCCGGCGCGCTCGCGCTGGGCCCGCAGCTGTTCGAGCTCGTCTACCTGACCGCGACGTCGGAGGGCACGCTGCCGCCGATGCTGCTCGTCCAGATGCTCGGCTTCGCGCGGATGGACGTCGGCCCGGCGGCCGCGGTGGCCTCGATGATGCTGCTGGGGGCGGGGCTGCTCGGCGTCGTCGCGATGCTGGCGCTGCTGCTGACCCGGACCCGGCTGGCGCCCGCGGTCGAGCCGCCCGCCGCGCCGCCGCGCTCGGGGCCTGCCGGCCTGGTCGTGGCGGCGATCGTCCTGGTGCTGGGGCTGCTCCTGGTCGGTCCCTTCCTGCTGGCCGGTCTGACGGACGTCGGTGCCGTCGCGCCGGACATCCGGCCGACCGAGCTCGCGGTGCGGACCTGGCTGCCCGCCGCGCTGGGCACGCTCCTGCAGGTCGGGGTCGCGGTCCTCGGCGGGGCCGCCATCGGGCTGTGCCGACCCGCGGGCAGCCGCAGCCTGTGGCTGCTGCTGCCGCTCGCGCCCTGGCTGTTCGTCGGGCCGGGTCCGCTGGTGCTCGTCGACTTCGTGGACGCCAGCGAGGCCGGGCTCCTCGGCACCTGGTGGGGGACCGTGCCGCGACCGGTCGTCGTGGTCGCGGCCGTCGTCGTGCTGGCGCTGCTGCTCGACCGTGTCGCGCAGCAGCCGGGCCCGCGTGCGCGGGCCCAGGTGGCGACGGCGACCGCCGGGATCGGCGCGTTGCTGCTGCTCGTGCAGGGGCAGAGCCTGCTGCCGGGGCTCATCACAGGCATGGGCGCGGAGCCGGGTGCGCCGGTGACCGTGCTGCTGCGCCTCGGCCAGTACGGCCTGCGGATCGGCGAGGTCGAGCCGCTGCTCGGTCTGCTGCTGCCGATACCGGTGTTCCTGCTGGTCGCGGCGCTCGGCGTGCTCGCCCAGCTGGGGACCCGTGGCCTCGCCGTCACGACCGGCGACGCCGTCGCAGCGGCCCCGGCGGCCGTCACCCCTTACCCCGGTCAGGACCCCTTACCCCTGAGGTAAGGGGTGCCCTACCCAGACGTGCGTGGAATTCCCATGGCGGCGCCCGGCCCCTCACCGCGAGAGTAGAGGCACTCACACGGAAGGGAGAGGGAGATGGGACCGTACCCCGAGTTCTATCTGGCCGAGCACGAGTACCGCCGCGAGCTGCTGCGGGACGCCCGGCGCGCGAAGGCTGCGCGCAAGGCGCTCCGACTGCGCGCGATCCTGGCGGAGCGACGTGCCGAGCGCGAGGCGCTCGTCCGCGCGGCATGACGCGCGGAGCACGGTGCAGGGGCGTCCGCCCGTGCACAGGCCATGACCCGACGGCCCGGTGGTCAGCAGACCACCGGGCCGTTGCCGTTCCCGGGGGCGATCCACGATGAGCACCGCAGACCTGACCGACGTGGTCGTGTCGGGGTGGCGTGAGACCATGCCGGACGTGGCGACGCTTGCCCCGACCATCCCGCTGATCGGCCGTGCGGCGGAGCTGGAGACGCTCCGTGCGGCGTGGCGGCGTGCGACGGCGTCCGAGCCGGGCGAGGCCGCCGCGGTCGTGGTCGCGGGCGACGCGGGCATCGGCAAGACCCGCCTGGTCAGCGAGCTCGCGCGCGAGGTGCGCGAGGAGGGTGGGCGCGTGCTCGTCGGCCACTGCCTCGGGCTGGGCCAGGCCGCGCCCCCGTACCTGCCGGTCCTCGAGATCCTCACCCAGGCGCGCGAGGTGTCCGCCTCGGCCGCCGAGGTCGCCGCCGAGCTCGGCGAGGCCGACCTCGCCGGCGACCAGGTCCGGTTCTTCGACGGCGTCCAGGGCGTGCTCCGCCGCGCTGCCGCCGACGCCCCCGTCCTCGTGGTCGTCGAGGACCTGCACTGGAGCGACCCCTCGACCCGCGACCTCCTCCTCTTCCTGCTGTCGCGGCTCGGCACCGGTCGCCTGCTGCTGCTCCTCACCTACCGCACCGACGACCTCAACCGCGCCCACCCGCTGCGGCCGTGGCTCGCCTCGGTCGCGCGCATGCCAGGCGTCGAGCGGCTCGAGGTCGAGCCGTTCCGCCGCAGCGACGCGATGGCGTTCGTCCGCGCCCTGCTCGGCGACGGCGACACCGACGAGGAGCTCGTCCGCGACGTCGCCGCCCGGTCGGAGGGCAACGCGTTCTTCGCCGAGGAGCTCACCAGCGCCGTCGACAACGGCCGTGCCGAGCTCAGCGACGTGCTCGCGTCGGTGCTGCTCGACCGGATCGAGCGGCTCTCGCCCCAGGCCCAGCGCGTCGTGCGCGCCGCGGCGATCGTCGGTCAGCGCGACCTGTGGGCCTCCTCCCTCGAGCGGCTCGCGGCCAGCGACGTCGTCGGGCTCGACGCCGCCACGGTCGAGTCGGCCCTGCGCGAGCTCGTGCAGTCCCACGTGCTCGTCGTGACCGACGACGGCGGCTTCGCGTTCCGGCACGCCCTGCTCCGCGAGGCGGTGCTCGGCGATCTGCTGCCCGGCGAGGCGTCCCGGCTGCACGCGGCGTACGTGCCGGTGCTCAAGGAGGAGCAGCCGCAGGGCTGGCTCGCCGCGATGTCGTTCCACGCGCTGCGCGCCGGCCAGCCCGCCACCGCGCTGCGCGCCCACCTCGACGCCGCCGCGGAGGCCAGCGCCGCCGCGGCGCACGGTGACGCGCTCGACCACCTCGAGAACGCCCTGCAGCTGTGGAGCGGCGTCCCCGACCCCGAGGTGGTGGCGGGCGCCGACGAGCTCGCGGTGACGCTGCGCGCCTGCGACGAGGCGATCGCGTCCGGGCGCACCGACCGCGCGCTCAGCTACGCCCGCGCGTGCGTGGCGATGGCCGACGACGTCGGCAGCGTCGAGCAGCGCGCCGGCGCCCGGCGGCGGCTGGCGAAGCTCTCCTACAGCAACGGCGACTGGCGCGAGGCCGAGCGGCTGATCGCGCAGGCCTGGTCGCTGCTCGAGGACCAGCCCGCCACGCCCGAGCGGGCGTGGGTGCTCTCGACGATGTCCTTCGGCGACGCCACCCAGGACCGGCGCAAGCTCGCCGAGCAGGCGATCGCGGAGGCGCGCGCGGTCGGTGCGCCGGGCCCGGAGGCCGACGCCCTCATCTCGCTCGCGTTCCTGCTGCAGCACGACGGCGACGTCGACGGCGCGATGGCCCGCCTGGAGGAGGCCCGCGACAAGGCCGCCGCCAGCGGTGCCGACGACACCGAGCTGCGCGCCTACTTCAACATGGCGATGCTGTGGTACGACCACGGCGACCTCGCCGCCGCGCACGCCCATGCGCTCGCCGGCAACCGCGTCGCGGAGCGGCACGGCCGGTCGTGGGCGGGCTACGGGCGTGAGCTGCGGTGGCTGCTCGACATCATCGAGGTCGGGCTGGGTCGGTTCACCGACGTCGTCGAGCGCACCACCGCCGCGCTCGGCGCGGCACCCCACACCTCGCGCAGCGACCTCTACGCGGCCCGCGCGCTCGCCTCCTGCTGGTTGGGCGACTGGCAGCGGGTCGACGAGGACGTCGCGGCGATCGCCCCGCTGGAGACGGTGGCGCAGCAGATCATCCCCGGCGGTGTCGTCGCCCCGATCGCCGGCCACGCGATCGCCGCGTCGTGGCTGTGGCGCGGGCAGTACGAGGACGTCGACCGCGCGCTCACGCAGGCGATGGAGGACCCGCCGTACCCGGACGACCTCGCTCAGATCAGGGTGGGCGCGATGCTGCTCGCGGCGCGCGCCGAGCTGGCCCGACGGTCCGGCGGCGACCCCGAGGTGCTCGCGGGCATCGCCGCGATGCTCGACCGGGTCGAGGAGGTGTACCGGATCGGCGTCCCGCGCGGCAAGGAGGCCGGTCCGGAGGCGAAGCTGTGGCTCGCCCGTGCCCGCGCCGAGGCGGCCCGCGCCACGCGTGACGACCCGGACCTGTGGCGCGCCGTCGTCGACGCGGCCGGGTTCGGCGAGCGCCCGCACCAGGCGGTCGCACGCTGGCGGCTGGGGGAGGCGCTGCTCGTGCAGGGCGACGAGAGCGGCGCCGACGAGCTCCTCCGCGCCCACAAGGAGGCGCGCGAGATGTCGATCGCGCCGCTCCAGGCCGCTGTCGAGGCGACCGCGCGCAGGTTCCGCGTCCGGGTGGCGGGCGTGGTGCCGTCGGGCGGTGACGTGCTGACGCCGCGCGAGCGGTCGGTCCTGGAGCTCGTCGCACGCGGCATGACGAACCGCGCGGTCGGGGCCGAGCTGTTCATCTCCGAGAAGACGGTGAGCGTGCACCTCACCCGGGTGATGGCCAAGCTCGGTGCCACCAGCAGGACGGAGGCGGTGGCGATCGCGATGTCGCGCGGGCTCATCTGACCGCGGCCCCGTCCGCCGCGACCGCGGGCCGCCGCTCGCTACAGTGACGGCGATGACCGGCGGCGGGGGCGACGAGCAGGGCGCGCAGCCCGTCGTCGGGGACGCCACGACCGCGGTCGCGCCGCCCGGTGCCGTCGAGCGCGACGCGCCGCAGGCGCGGCGCCCGGACCCCTTCGGGCTGCGCGAGACCCTCGACCTGGTGCGCCGCACCGGCGCCGTGCTGCGCGAGCACTGGCTGCCGCTGCTGGCGATCGCCGTCGTCAGCGTCGTGGCGCACGAGCTGCTGGCCCGGCTGGCGGTCGTCGCCGGGCGCGCCGGCGCTGTGCCCGGGTTCCTCGCGCTCGCGCTGGTGCCGCTCAGCGCCGTCGTCGCGCTCGTCGGGATGTTGCTGGTGCTGCGCACGCGCGAGGCTCGCCGCTCCGACCTGTGGGGCGTCGTCGCTGCGGTCGGCAGCGTCCTGGTGCCGTTCCTCGTCGTCTACGAGAGCCGCGGCGACCTGCGCGCCGACCTCGTCGCCTACAGCCGCGCGGGCGTGCTCGAGGACATCGCCGCCGACGTCGAGTCGCAGCGGCTGCCGCAGATCGGCTCGTTCCTGGTGCTCTCGATCGTGCTCGCGGCGCTGCTGGTGCGGTCGGTGGGAGGCCGGCTCGTGCACCGGCGGTGGTCGGACCCCGACGACCCCCGGCGCGGTGCGCTGCAGGTCCTCGTCGGCTACGCCGAGGCGGTCTGGGTGCTCCTCGGCGCCTGGGTGGTGACCGCCGCCCTGGGCAACGTCGAGGCGTGGTGGTCGACACGCGTGATCGCGCAGCGGATCTTCGCCGCGTGGGCCGACGTCTCCGACCACCTCCCGTCCCTCGGAGCGGTCGGCGACTGGGTCACGGTGGCACTGCCGTTCGTCACCGACGCCGCGGTCACCGGGCTGGTGGTGCCGCTGTCGATCCTGACGATCGCCGTCATCGTCTACGGCATCCAGGTCGCCGACGCCGTCCCTCACGAGACCGTGCTGCGCGCCGTGCACCGCGGCCGCTGGCGCTCGCTGACCGGACGGGTCGGCGACGCCCCGCTGCTGGCGGCGTGGGACCGGCTGGCGGACCCCGGCTCCCGGTTCGGCGCGCTGGCGGGCGGTGCCGGGCTGGTGCTGCGGTCGGCCTTCGCGCCCGTGCTCGCGTACTGCGTGCTCGTCACGCTCGTCGCCCAGCTCGACGTGCTCGTGTGGTGGTTGGCGCGCGCCGTCCTGGGGTACCGCTCGGAGCTGGTCTGGGTGGCCTGGTACCGGCCGCTCACCGACCTCTCCGAGATGCTCACGACCGTGCTGACGGTGGCGCTGACCGCGGTGTTCGCCGACCGGCTGCTCACCCGGCTCGGGGCCGTCGGGCAGCTGCGCACGGCTGCGCGGCGGCGCCGTCAGGGCAGCGGCAGCTCGACGAACGACGCGGGCGGGAAGTCCCGGGAGTCGACCCGCACCGAGACCGGCACGGCGTCGTCGGGCACGAGCACGAGCGTCGCCTGGGTCGACGGCACCGGGTCGTCCTCCGGGTCGGACGTCCCGCACATGAGCTCCGACACGTAGTCGTCGCCGAGCCCGGGCACCTCGCGACCGGCGAGGAACAACCTGCCCTGCTCGTCGAGCACCTCGACCTCGCAGCTGCGGTACGCCTCGGTCTCCTCCGACGTCACCTCGAACGTCAGCTCCAGGTAGCTGAACCCCGCCGGCGGTGCCGTCCCGGGCCCGGTGCGGACGTCCGCCTCGGCGCCGACGAGCCGCAGCCGCACGGGCGCGACCTCCACCCAGCCGTCGTCGTCGGGCGTGATCGCCACGTGCTCGCCGAGCGCCCACCAGCCGTCGCGGGCATCCTCGGTCGCGAACCAGCCCCACGCGCCGAGACCGAGCACGAGCGCGACGGCCGCGACCACCGTCGTCACCCGCGACCGCTCGGGCGCGAGCGCGCCGTCGTCGGCCGGGCCGGCAGCGCGCACGAGGGCGGGCGACGGCTCCGCCGTCGCCTCGTCCCGGGCGACCTGGGCGCGGTCGTCGTACGGGTCCGGTGCCTGCCCGCTCATCGCTCGCGCCTCGGCAGCAGGGAGCCGCGCTCGACGACCAGCGGCTCGGCGGTGGTGGTGACGGTCAGCGGCACGCGCGCGACCGTGCCCGGCAGGATCGGGCGGGGGCGCTCGCCCCGCACCACGAGGCTCAACGACTCCAGCGCGTCCTCCGGGACCTCGAACAGCAGCGTGCCCCTGAACCAGATGTCGGGCCCGGCCAGCCACGGGGCACCCGTGGACCCGAAGCCGCCCGGGTGCGTGAACTCGCGGCCGTCACGGTCGACCAGCACGACCTCCTCCGGCGTCGACCACTCGTCGGTGGTCGCGTAGGAGAGGTCGACGACGACGTACCACCCTGCGCTCGGCACCGGCTCGTCGTCGGCCAGCGCCTGGGCCGCGGTCGCGCCGTGCACGTGCACCTGAAAGGTGCCGCCGACGACGTCCTCCCCCTCGACGCCGTGCACGGTCGTGTGCCAGCCGCTCGCCAGGTAGCGGTCGTCGACGACGTTGGCCAGCCCGCCGACGCCCAGCGCCGCGACCGCCATCGTCGCCACGGCCCATCGTGCACGCGTCACAGGTCCTCCTCGTCCTCGAGGATGATCTCCGGCGGCTCGACGAGCGGCAGCGCCACCTCGTAGGCGTCCTCGGTGGCTCGCCACGTGTAGTAGCCGGCCTCGATGCTCCACTCCCGGTAGATGGTGCGCGTCATCGACAACGTGAGCTCCGGCGGCGGGTCGGCGAGCACGGCCGTGCGCCACAGCAGCGCGACCTCGTAGCGCAGCCCGGGCTGGACCTCGCCGAGGTTCGTGCCGGTGTCGAGCCGGATCGCCTCCTGCGCGCTCGCCAGGTCGGACGCGACGACCCCGTCGGGCAGCCGGAAGGTCTCGTCGTTGAACGTCAGGTAGATCGGCTCGTCGCCCTGGTTGGTCAGCTCGACGACGACACCCACCCACTGCTCGCCGTCCTCGAGGCCGTAGGCGTCGACCCGGTCGGACACGAAGTAGCCGTGCGGCACGACCAGGTAGGCGCCGGTGTCGGTGGGCACGCCGGCCTCGACCGTGCGCGTCGTCGGCTCGCCGGGCCGGAACCCGCCCAGCGCCGCGACCACGACCGGCAGCAGCAGCAGGAGAGCGAGCGCGACCCGCCTAGGCCAGGTCGCGAGCATCGCCACGACGGCCGTCCTCGCCGTGATCGCCCCTGCCTCGGTCACCGGGTCAGCGTAACCAGCCGGGCGTCAGTCCCCGGTGAGCCGCGCGTCGGCGGGCAGCGGCAGCGCCTCGACCTCGGGGTCGGCGACCAGGGCGGCGACCAGCTCGGCGCTGCCGCCGACGACCGTCGAGTCCCAGTCGACCTCGCTGACGAGCACCCACGCGCGGTCGCGCGGCCACACCAGGCTGGGGGAGAGCGCGGCCGGCGGGAAGCCGTGCGTCTCGGCCTCGCGGTCACGCCACGGCGCGCGCAGCACCCAGTCCGGCGACGTCAGCTCCGCGACACCGGCGGCGAACAGCACGTGACCGCGGTGCGGCAGCTCCAGCCGCGGCCCGCGCGAGACCTCGTCGGGCAGGATGCCCGGCTGCCAGCGGTCCCTGGCCCACGGGCTGCGGAAGCGCTCGGGCACGAGGTTCGACAGCAGCCGCCGGTGCCGGACGTCGTCGCCGGCCTGCAGGAACGCGCGCGACGGCGTCGGTCCGGTGTGGCCGAGCAGCCCGCCCCACCCCTCCCAGACGGCGAGGTGGCCGTCGTCGGGCGTCGACGTGTGCTCGACGAGCCGCCGCGCGAGCGCGGCGAGCGTCGGCGCCTCCAGCTCCCCGAGCGGGGGTTCCTGGTAGCGCCAGCCGTCGGCGTCGCGCGGGCCGTCCTCCCCCGGGACGACGACGCCCGGGGCCACGAGGTCCTGCCACGCGGAGGTCGGGTGCAGCCGGGTGCCGAACGCGGCGGCGACGTCGGCCCACCCGACGCGCTCCTCCTCGATCCGCGGGTCGGAGGCCTCGAACGCCTCCCACGCGGCCCGGTGCGTCGCGTAGGGCAGCGGCGGCCAGGGACGCCCGACTGGGCGGTCCCGGCTCGCCGGGTGCAGCACGCGCGCGTAGGCGGCGAAGCCGCGCGGCACGACGTCGTGGACGGTCCCGGACCAGGGGTCGTCGAGCCGGTCGGCGAGCCAGGCGCCCGCGGCGACGTCCGCCGTCCACTCCATGCCGGCGACGCTACCGGCTCAGGCGGGCGTCTCCAGCGCGTCGACCATCGCCTGGTTCACCTGCGTCGCGACCCAGCCGACGACCGCGAGGCACAGCACCGCCGCCCCGACGAACACCGGGACCAGCCCGACGGTCTCGCCGACGACGCCGCCGAGCAGCGCGCCGACGGGCATCAGCCCGTAGGCGAGCGTGCGGCCGGCGCCGCCCACGCGACCCAGCAGCCGGGACGGGACGAGGCGCTGACGGATCGTCTGGGAGACGACGTTGCCGACGGTGTTCGTGAACCCGAGCACGAAGAACGCGGCGACGATCGCCGCGGGCGTGGGGCTGAGGACCGGTACGAGCAGCATCGCCGAGTTGATGGCCCACGAGACGTACATGAGCGGGACCTCGCGCAGCCGGCCGGCGAGCCGCTCGGTGAGCAGCGAGCCGAGCAGCGCCCCGACGGGCAGCGAGGTCGCCAGCAGCGGGTAGTGCTCGGGCTGCAGCCCGACCGCCGAGCCCGGTCCCACGACGAACAGCACGAAGACGGCGAAGTAGCCGGTGTTCGCGAGGTTCATGACCCCGCCCGCGACCAGGTTGGGGCGCAGCACGGGGTGGCGCCAGAGGTGACGGAGGCCGTCGACGAGGTCGGCCCGCACCGACTCGGGTGCGGAGCGCTCGACGGCGAAGGAGCGCCGCAGACCGAGCCCGACGAGCAGGACGAACCCGATGCACAGCGCGGCCGGCACGCCGACCACCCAGCCGGCGCCGACGACGAGCAGCGCGCCGCCGATCGGCGCACCGAGGAAGGCGTTGCCCACCTGCTGCGCGGCGAGCACGCGCCCGTTGGCCGCGGACCGCCGCTCGACCGGGACGAGCGCCGGCACCATCGCCGAGGCCGCGAGGTCGACGAACACCTCGGTGACGCCGTAGCAGAGGGCGAAGCCCACGAGCAGCCAGATCGAGAGGTGACCGCCGACGGCGAGCACGGTGAGCGCCACCAGCAGCAGCCTGCGGACGCCCATGGCGACGAGCTGCACGTGTCGGCGGTCGACACGGTCGACGAGGACGCCGGCCAGCAGCCCGAGCACGAGCCACGGCAGCCAGATCGCCACCTGCAGCATCGAGATCTCGACGGGGGAGCGGGTCAGCGTGACGGCGAGCAGCGGGACACCGGCGGCCATGATGCCGTCGGCGAGGTTGGCGAGGCCGGCGCCGGTCAGGTGGACGGCGAACGGGCGACCGAGCGGCGTGCGCGGCTCGGCGGTGGTGTCAGGTGCGGTGGCGGCCATGACGGCTCCTTCTCGGATACGCTGAGGTAGAGAAAGTTCTGCAAAGACAACTCTGCAAAGGTATCTCTGCAACATGGCCGACCGCAAGACCCCGTCCGAGCACCGCGCGCGCCCGATCGGGCCCGAGGCGATGAAGGCGTTCGCGCACCCGCTGCGGATGGCGATGTACGACCTGCTCTCGCAGCGCGGCAGCGCGACCGCGACGACCCTCGCCGCCGAGCTGGGGGAGTCCACCGGCCAGACCAGCTACCACCTGCGCCAGCTGGAGCGGCACGGCTTCGTCGTCGAGGACGAGGGGCGCGGCACGGCCCGCGAACGGTGGTGGAAGGCCGTGGGCTACAGCCTCGAGGGGGTGGAGCTCGCGAAGAACCCCGCGACGTCGGCGCAGGTGGAGCTGCTGCTGCGGACCCAGGTCGAGCAGCACGCGCGCGACAAGGTCCGGTGGCTGCAGGCGTCGCGGGAGGAGCCGCAGGAGTGGGTGAAGGCGTCGCTCAACGACACCACGACCGCGTGGATGACCGCCGAGGAGCTCCTCGCGCTGCAGGAGGACCTCGTCGCCGTCCTGCACGAGCACCACACCCGCGCCAAGGAACGCGGCGAGCGCGAGGGTGTGCGCCGGGTGCGGATCTATCTCGACATCCTCCCGCTGCCGCACGTCGACGACGACGCGTCGTGATGACGCAGGGCGGGTCCGCGCCGTCCGGGCCCGGTGGACAGCGCTGGGCCCGCTGCCCCGGCTCGCCGACGGTCTGTCCCTCGTGACCAGCGTCGTCGAGCGTGTGCTGCCGGAGCGGCTGGGTCGCCCGTTCCGGTGGCTGGCGTCGTCGTCATGGGTGAGCAACCTGGGCGACGGCATCGTCATGGCCGCCGGCCCGCTGCTCGTCGCGTCGTTGACCGACGACGCGCGGCTCGTCGCGCTGGCCGCCACGTTGCAGTGGCTGCCGCCGCTGCTGTTCTCGCTCCTCGCCGGGGTCGTCTCGGACCGGGTGAGCCGCTGGCACGTCATGCTCGCCGGCAACCTCGTCCGCGTCGTCGTGCTCGTCGTCCTCGCGACCGCGATCCTCACCGGCGCGGTGTCGATCGTCGTCGTGCTCGCGGTGCTGTTCCTGCTCGGCTGCGCCGAGGTGTTCGTCGACAACACCTCGGCCACGCTGGTGCCGATGCTCGTCCGGCGGCAGGACCTCGCCGTCGCCAACTCCCGCGTGATGGCGGGCTTCGTCACGCTCAACCAGCTCGCCGGGCCACCGATCGGCGCCGCGCTGTTCGCGGCCGCGCACGTCGTCCCCTACGCGACGCAGATCGTGCTGCTGCTCGGCGCGCTGGCGCTGCTCGCCAAGGTGCGGCTGCCTCCCGTCGAGCGGCCCGCCGAGCGGCGGCACGTGCGCCACGACCTCGCCGAGGGGCTGCGCTGGGCGGCCCGGCACCCCGCGGTGCGGACGCTGGTGCTGACGATCTTCATCTTCAACATCACGTTCGGGGCCGCCTGGTCGGTGCTGGTCCTCTACGCCCAGCGGCAGCTCGGGCTCGACGAGATCGGATTCGGTCTCATCACGACGATGAACGCCGTCGGCGGGCTGCTGGGCACCGCCTGCTACGGCTGGCTGACGACCAAGGTCACGCTCGGCAACCTCATGCGGATCGGCCTGATCATCGAGACGCTCACGCACGCTGCGCTGGCCCTCACGCACACGCCGTGGGTCGCGATGGTGATCTTCGTCGTGTTCGGCGCCCACGCGTTCGTGTGGGGCACGACGTCGGTCACGATCCGGCACCGGGCCGTACCTCCCGAGCTGCAGGGCCGTGTCACCGGCGTGAACTCGCTCGGTGTCTTCGGCGGGCTGGTCGTGGGGTCGGCGCTGGGCGGTGCGCTCGCGGAGCGCTACGACGTCGCGACCCCGTTCTGGTTCGCCGCCGTCGGCTCGGCGGTGTTCGTCGTCGTGATCTGGCGGCAGCTGCGCCACATCGCCCACGACGACGACCCGCTGCCCGCCGAGAGCTAGCGGGGGCCGTTCAGCCCGGCGAGCAGGTCTCGGCGACGGCGAGCTCGTGCTGGGAGGTCAGCGTCCGCTCGACGTCGTCGCCGCCGTGGTAGGTCAGCACCAGCGTCATCGTGGTCGGCTCGGTCGCGGTGACGCCGACGCCGACCGTCACCGACGCGCCCGCGGCGAGCTCGTAGCCGGCGGCGTCCTGGCGGGCGGCGTGCGGGTCGGCGGGCGGGAACTCGCCCACGCCGACGCCGGCCGGTCCGCCCTCGAACGGCAGCACCCAGGCGTCGAGCACCTCCGGCTCCGCGTCCGCCGGCGTCGTCTCCAGCGTCAGCGCGTCGAGGACGATCGCGTCGGCGGCGGTGAGCACCGTGCTGAACGTCAGCGGCGCACCCAGCGCCTCGGCCACGCACGCGCTGGCGGGCGCTCCGGGCATGCCGACGAGCGTGCCGAACACCGGCGGCTCCGGCGCGCCGGTCGCCGACGGCGTCTCGTCGGCCTCGCTCGAGGCATCCTCGGTGGCCGTGCCGGTCGACTCCTCGCTCGGCTGCGCCGAGGTGGGCTGCTCGACCTCCGGTGACGGGTCGGTGCAGCCGGCGGCGAGCAGGGCAGCGGTGGCGAGGACGAGGCCGAGACGGAGGTGGCGCACCCGGCCATTCTGGTGGGGTGCGCCAGGCGTGTCCGCGCGGCACGCGGCGTGCGGGTGATCACACCTGGTGCGGCCGGCCCCGTCCCCGCCGCGCGATCGACCGTCGCGGCGGGGTGGGCCTGGCCCGGGTCCGGCACCGACGCGCACCCCCTGGTCGCCCGTGCGGTTCGGGATGGCAGGGCCGTCACGGCCGCGGACGGCGCGCGCTCCTCCCGGTGCCGGACCCGATACCCGCCCTGTGTCGCAGGGCGTCGCCGTGTTGCACGCGGGTGCGCCCCTGCGGCCGGCCGGGCGACCGAGGAGTGGACGGCCGGGCGCGGAGGTGAGGGACGCCGTCGGGCGGGCGCTATCCTCGCGGACGAACACCATCCAGAGCAGCCGAGAGATCTGGCTCGACGACGCTGCAGCAACCACCTGCGAGGGCACGGTGCTAACGCCAGGACCGATGGAGGAATCGATGAGCGCACCGGCGACCCCGACCCCGCGCGCCGGCGACCCGCCCGCGCGCAAGCGGTACCGGCTGCTGACCGGGCCCGACGACGCCGAGTTCTGCCGACGCGTCAGCGAGGCGCTCGACGACGGCTACGTGCTGCACGGCTCGCCCGCGATCACCTTCGACGGCGAGCGCGCGATCGTGGCGCAGGCCGTCGTGCTGCCGACGGGGGTGGACGCGTGAGCTACGCCGGGGACCTCACGCCCACGCAGGCCTGGGAGCTGCTGAGCAGCGACGCCGACGCGGTGCTCGTGGACGTGCGCACGCAGGCGGAGTGGGTGTTCGTCGGGGTGCCGGACCTGTCGCCGATCGGCAAGCGCGCCGTGCTGGCCGAGTGGAGCACGCTCGGCGCCGGCCCGGACCCGGGCGCGTTCGTGCAGGCGGTGAGCGAGCAGGTCGACCCGGGCACCCCGGTCGTGCTGCTGTGCCGCAGCGGGCACCGCTCCGCGGCGGCCGCGCACGCGCTGACCGCGGCCGGTCTGGGGCCGGCCTACAACGTGACCGACGGCTTCGAGGGGCCGCTCGACGCCGAGGGTCACCGCGGCGCCCGGGGCTGGCGCGCCGACGGTCTGCCCTGGCGGCAGCAGTGAGCCGCCCGGTCCCGCGCTCCGGGCTGCCCGAGGGGCTGGGGCCCGGCACGCTCGCCGTGCGCGGCGGCTTCGAGCGGACCGGGTTCGAGGAGATCGCCGAGCCGATCTTCCTCACCCAGGGCTACTCCTACCCGCGCGCGGCCGACGCCGAGGCCGCGTTCGCCGAGGAGATCGACCGCTTCACCTACAGCCGGTACGGCAACCCGACCGTCAACGCGTTCGAGGAGCGGCTGCGGCTGCTCGAGGGCGCCGAGGCCTGCTACGCCACCGCGACCGGGATGGCGGCGGTGTTCACCGCGCTGGCCGCGGTCGTCGAGCAGGGCAGCCGCGTCGTGGCCAGCCGGGCGCTGTTCGGGTCCACGTTCGTGGTGCTCAACGACATCCTCGGCAAGTGGGGCGTGCGCACCGACTACGTCGACCCGGTCGACGTCGCCGGGTGGGAGCGGGCGCTCGCCGAGCCGGCCGACGTCGTCATCCTCGAGACGCCGTCGAACCCGATGCAGCAGATCGTCGACGTCGCCGCGGTCACCGAGCTGGCGCACCGCGCGGGCGCGCTGGTCATCCTCGACAACGTGTTCGCGACCCCGGTGCTGCAGCGGCCGCTGGAGCTGGGCGTCGACGTCGTCGTGTACTCGGCGACCAAGCACATCGACGGCCAGGGTCGCGTCCTCGGCGGCGCGATCCTCGGGCCGGCGGACTACGTCTACGGGCCGGTGCAGACGATGCTGCGCAACACCGGTCCCAGCCTGTCGGCGTTCAACGCCTGGGTGCTGCTCAAGGGCCTGGAGACGCTCGCCGTGCGGGTGCGCGCGCAGACCGCGGCCGCGCTCGACCTCGCGCGCTGGCTCGAGGAGCAGCCCGCGGTGGCCCGGGTGCACTACCCGTTCCTGGAGTCCCACCCCCAGCACGCGCTCGCGACGGCGCAGATGAAGGGCGGCGGCACGGTCGTCACGTTCGACCTCGACGACGGCGGTCTCGCCGACGACGCGCTCAAGAAGCGCACCTTCGGCTTCCTCGACGCGCTGCGCGTCGTCGACATCTCCAACAACCTCGGCGACGCGAAGTCGCTCGTCACGCACCCCGCGACGACGACGCACCGCAAGCTCGGCCCCGAGGGCCGCGCCGCGTGCGGCATCGCCGAGTCGACGATCCGGCTCTCGGTCGGGCTGGAGGACGTCGACGACCTGCGCGCCGACCTCGCCCAGGCCCTCGCCACCCTCTAGCTCTCAACCCCCTTTCTTCCCAGGAGTGGGTTGAAACCGGTCAGACGACGCCGAAGAGACGGTCGCCGGCGTCGCCGAGGCCGGGGACGATGTAGCCCTTCTCGTTGAGGCGCTCGTCGACCGCGGCGACCACGACGGTGACGTTCGCCTGGTCGCCGATCGCCTGCTCGACGGCTGACAGCCCCTCGGGCGCGGCGAGCAGGCAGATGCAGGTGACGTCGTGCGCGCCCCGCTCCAGCAGGTAGTTGATCGCCGCGATCAGCGTGCCGCCGGTCGCGAGCATCGGGTCGACGACGTAGCACTGGCGGCCCGAGAGGTCCTCGGGGAGACGGTTGGCGTAGGTGACCGCCTCGAGGGTCTCCTCGTCGCGGACCAGCCCGAGGAAGCCGACCTCCGCCGTCGGCAGCAGCCTCGTGATGCCCTCGAGCATGCCGAGCCCCGCACGCAGGATCGGGACGACCATCGCACGCGGCTCCGCCAGCCGCACCCCGGTCATCGACGTCACCGGGGTGGTGATCTCGACCGGCTCGGTCTTCAGCCCACGGGTGGCCTCGTAGGTGAGCAGCGTGACCAGCTCCTCGGTGAGCTGCCGGAACACCGGCGACGACGTGCGCTCGTCGCGGAGCAGCGTGAGCTTGTGCGAGACGAGCGGGTGGTCGGCCACGTGGAGGTGCATGGCCCGCACGATATCCCGCTCGCCCCGCACGCACGCTCAGCTCGGCGCGAGGTCGTCCCGCGCCGCGGTGGTGCGCCGCCCGGCGCCGCGACGCCGCCTCCTGCCGCTCCCCGCCGTGGTCGCGGGTCGGCCGGGCGATCCCGGCAGGTCGGGCAGACTGGCCCCGTGGACGACGAGGAGGCCATGGGCCTGGCGCTCGCGCAGGCGCGGCTGGCTCCCGAGGTGGGCGACGTCCCGATCGGCGCGGTGCTGCTCGACGAGACCGGCGCCGTCGTCGTCGCGACCCACAACCGCCGCGAGGTCGACGGCGACCCGACCGCGCACGCCGAGCTGCTCGCGCTGCGCGAGGCCGGCCGGGCGCGCGGGCGCTGGCACCTCGGCGGCTGCACGCTCGTCGTCACGCTCGAGCCGTGCACGATGTGCGCGGGCGCGATCGTGCTCTCACGCGTGGACCGTGTCGTCTTCGGGGCGTGGGACCCCAAGGCCGGGGCGTGCGGGTCGGTGCTCGACGTCGTCGCCGACCCGCGGCTCAACCACCGACCCGCCGTGACCTCAGGCGTCCGAGCCGACGAGTGCGGTCGACTCCTCAAGGACTTCTTCGCCGCCCGCCGGCGCTGACGCGGCCCGCGTGACCGGCGCCTCCTCGGGCACGACCCGGACGGCGCCCTTGTCGGCCGACTGCGCGAACGCCGCGTAGGCGCGCAGCGCCGCCGACACCGGGCGCACCCGGTCCCGCGGCCGGTAGCCGCCGCCGGCCTCCAGCGCCGCGCGCCGGCGCTCCAGCTCGGCCTCGGGCACGTCGAGCGAGATCGACCGGGTGGGGATGTCGATCGAGACGATGTCGCCGTCCTCGGCGAGGGCGATCACGCCGCCGGCGGCCGCCTCGGGCGAGACGTGCCCGATCGACAGCCCGGAGGTGCCGCCGGAGAACCGGCCGTCGGTGACCAGCGCGCACACCTTGCCGAGCCCGCGACCCTTGAGGAACGACGTCGGGTAGAGCATCTCCTGCATGCCCGGGCCGCCCTTGGGACCCTCGTAGCGGATGACGACGACGTCGCCCTCCCGCACCTCCTTGGCGAGGATCTTCTGCACCGCCTCGTCCTGCGACTCGCACACGACGGCCGGGCCGGAGAAGGTCCAGATCGAGGGGTCGACGCCCGCGGTCTTGACGACGGCGCCGTCGACCGCGAGGTTGCCGCGCAGCACCGCGAGGCCGCCGTCGGCGGAGTAGGCGTGCGCGACGTCGCGGATGCAGCCGGCGGCGGCGTCGGTGTCGAGGTCGGTCCAGCGGGCCGACTGCGAGAACGCCGTCGAGGAGCGCTGCCCGCCCGGGGCGGCGTGCCACAGCTCGATCGCCTCGTCGGTGGCCTTGCCGCCGCGCACGTCCCAGTCGTCGAGCCACGCGCCGAGGGTGGTGCTGTGGATCGTGTGCACGTCCTCGTCGAGGAGGCCGCCGCGGCGCAGCTCGCCCAGCAGCGCCGGGATGCCGCCGGCGCGGTGCACGTCCTCCATGTAGTAGGTGCGGTCGCCCGCGACGTTCGGCGCCACCTTCGCCAGGCACGGCACACGGCGCGAGATCGCGTCGATCTCGTCCAGGCCGAACGCGACGCCGGCCTCGTGGGCCGCGGCCAGCAGGTGCAGGATCGTGTTGGTCGAGCCGCCCATCGCGATGTCGAGGGCCATCGCGTTGCCGAACGCGGCCGGCGTGGCGATGCTGCGCGGCAGCACGGTCTCGTCGTCGCCGTCGTAGTAGCGGCGGGTGATGTCGACGACGAGCTCGCCGGCCTTCTCGTAGAGCGCGCGGCGGGCGGTGTGGGTGGCCAGCACCGACCCGTTGCCGGGCAGCGACAGCCCGATCGCCTCGGTGAGGCAGTTCATCGAGTTGGCCGTGAACATGCCCGAGCAGGAGCCGCAGGTGGGGCAGGCCGCCTCCTCGATGCGGGCGATGTCGGCGTCGGAGACGTTCTCGTTGACGGCCTCCGAGATCGCGTCGACAAGGTCGAGCGTGCGCACCGAGCCGTCGGTGAGGGTGGTGCGACCGGACTCCATCGGGCCGCCGGAGACGAACACGGTCGGGATGTTCAGCCGCAGCGCGGCCAGCAGCATGCCGGGCGTGATCTTGTCGCAGTTGGAGATGCACACCAGGGCGTCGGCGCAGTGCGCGTTGACCATGTACTCGACCGAGTCGGCGATGAGGTCGCGGCTGGGCAGCGAGTAGAGCATGCCGCCGTGGCCCATCGCGATGCCGTCGTCGACGGCGATCGTGTTGAACTCGCGCGGGATGCCGCCCGCGGCGCTGATCGCGTCGGAGACGATGCGGCCCACGGGCGCCAGGTGCGTGTGCCCGGGTACGAACTCGGTGAACGAGTTCGCGACGGCGATGATCGGCTTGCGGCCCAGGTCGGCACCGGCGACGCCGGCCGCGCGGAACAGCGCGCGCGCCCCTGCCATGTTGCGACCGTGGGTGACCGTGCGAGAGCGATAGTCCGGCATCGGACCATCACGCCACACCCGCGCTCGCGGCGGAAGATGCCGCTGGCAGTAGTACTCGCAGTACCATCAACCGTGATCAGGCCACGCACGCCCCGGCGCGAGCAGCTGGGGGAGTTCCTCACCCGGCGCCGCCGCGCGATGGCGCGCTCGGCCGTCGGGCTGCCGCCGGCGCGGGGACGCACCGCGGGGCTGAGCCGCGAGGAGGTCGCGACGCTCGCCGGCGTCAGCGGCACCTGGTACACGTGGCTGGAGCAGGGGCGCGACATCAACGTCTCCCGGCAGGTGCTCACCGCCGTCGCGCGGGTGCTCGACCTGACCGCGGCCGAGACCGACTTCGTGCTCGCGCTCGCCGAGCGATCCGAGGTCCCGCTCGACGACGAGCCGGTCGCGATGCCCGCGGCGCTGCAGCACCTGCTGGACGCGCTCGACTTCCCGGCGTTCGCGCTCGCGACCGACTGGTCGATCGTCGGCTGGAACGCCGGTTACGCGTGGCTGTACCCGCCGATCGGCGAGCTCGACGCGAGCGACCGCAACCTGCTCTGGCTCGTCTACACCGACCCCCGGCTGCGCGACCTGCTGCCCGACTGGGAGCAGGACAGCCGCCGCTTCCTCGCCGAGTTCCGCGCCGAGTCGGGGGTGCGGCTGAGCGCGCCGCGGCACAAGGCGCTCGTGGACCGGCTGAGTGCCGCCAGCGCGGACTTCCGCACCCAGTGGGCCGAGCTGACGATCGAGCGGTTCGCCTCCCGCCGCCGCACCTTCCGCCACCCCGACGGCGACCTGCTCACCTTCGAGCACCACCGCCTCGTCCCGTCCGAGGCCCCCGACCTCCACGTCGTCATGTACGTCCCGGTGGAGGGCTGACGGCGGGAGCAGCTGCCGCAGCGCGCCCGCCCAGCGCCCGCCGGCCTGCCAGCGCGCGAACTCGTAGCGTGGTGCCCAGCTCGTAGCGTGCACCGTACGAGCTCGGCAGACAGGTACGAGCTCGCGTCGGGGACGTCGGGGTGCCCGTGCTCGTGCTCGCGCCCGGGCCCGGGCGCCCGCGCGCCGATCCCGCTGCTCGTCGTCGCCAGCCTCGCGCTCGACGACGGAGCGCCCGCCGAGCCGTCAGCCGCCGTCGCCCAGGCGGTCCCGTGCGATCAGTGCGGCCTGTACGCGCGAGGCGACGCCGAGCTTGCCGAGCACGCGCGAGACGTGGGTCTTCGCGGTGGCCTCGGAGATGGCGAGGTCCTGGGCGATCTGGGCGTTCGACAGCCCGCGCCCCAGCGCCGCGAGCACCTCGCGCTCGCGGTCGGTGAGCTCGGCGAGCGCGCGGTCGACGTCGTCCGGGGTCTCGCCGCGCGGCTCGCCCCGGCCCGCGACCGCGGCGTCGAGCACGCGCCGCACCACCTCGGGCGCGAGCGCACCGTCGCCCGCGGCCACCCGGCGTACGGCCGTCAGCAGCTCGTCGGGGGTGGCGGTCTTGAGCAGGAACCCCGCCGCGCCCGCGCGCAGCGCCCCGAACACCGCGTCGTCGAGGTCGAAGGTGGTCAGCACCAGCACCTCCGCCAGCCCCTCGGCGACGACCTGCCGGGTCGCCTCGATGCCGTCGACGCCGGGCATCCGCACGTCCATGAGCACGACGTCGGGCCGCAGTGCCCGCGCGTTCGTGACCGCGGCGGCGCCGTCGCTCGCCTCGCCGACCACGTGCACGTCGGGCGCGGCGTCGAGGACCATCCGCAGCCCCGCGCGCACCGCGGCGTGGTCGTCGGCGAGCAGCACCCGCACTAGCCCGCCGGCAGGCGTGCCGTCACCGTCCATGTCCCCTCCGTCGTCTCGATCTCCAGCGTGCCGCCCACCGCGTGCGCACGCTCCCTCATGCTCGTCAGACCGAGCCCGTCGCCGTCCGCGACCACCCGGTCGACGGCGTTGCTCACCACGATCTCGACCGTGCCGTCCTCGCGCGCGAGCCCGACCTCGACGGTGCCGGGGCGGCCGTGCCGGGTCGCGTTGGTCAGCGCCTCCTGCAGCAGCCGGTACCCGGCCCGGTCGACCGCGGGGGGCAGGGGTGCCAGGCCGGCCGGGTCGACGCCGTCGCCGTCGGCGCCGAAGCGCGCGAGCAGCTCGCCGCCGTCCTCGGTGAGCGCCGGCGCCGCCGGCTCCTGCTCGCCCTCCGCGGTCAGCACCTCGATCATCGCCCGCAGCTCGCCGAGCGCGTGCAGCCCGGACTCGCGGACGGCGGCGAGCGACTCCCGGTCCCCCGGCCCGGGCGGCGCGGCGAGCGCGGCCCCTGCCCGGATGACCAGCGCGCTCACGTCACCGGCGACGGCGTCGTGCAGCTCCCGCGCCATCCGGGACCGCTCGGCCTGCACCGCGCTGCGGCGCTCGGCGTCCTGGGCGCGTGCCCGCTCGGCCGCGCGCGCGGCCTCGAGGTCGGCGCGCGCCTGCGCGGAGGCGGCCAGCTCGGTGCGGTGCCGCACGTCGACCGCCCACCAGACCGGGATGAGCAGCATCGCGGCCAGCTGCAGCGCTATCGCGGCGACCGCCCGCAGCGGCAGCCCGGACAGCGCCGCGGCGAGCGTGCCGCCCGCGATGATCACGCCGCTGCCGAACCGCACCGCGCGGCGCAGCGGCCAGGAGCCGAACCGCTCGGCCGAGTAGATGGCGTCGAACAGCACGACCAGCACCGCGAGCGAGCCGCCGATGACGGCGTCGGCCGCGAACGCCGCCACGACGACCGCCATCGTGATCGCGGGGTGCGAGCGGCGCACGGTGGTGGCCGCGCACCCCACCGCCAGCGGCACCAGGTGCCACCAGGCCGGGGCGCCGACCGGCGCGTCGGTCCACACCTCGGTGAGGCCGATCGCGATCATGAGCGAGCCACCGAGGAACGTGACGAGCGCGGTCAGCGGGCCGGGGTCGTCGGAGTACTCCCGGCCCAGTCGCCTCAGCAGCGCGCCCAGCCTGCTCACCCTGCTCACCCGACCCATCCCAGCACAGCCGCCTCCGCGCGGTGTCGGTCGAAGGATGTACGGCGCCCGCTGCGGGATCGGGCCATCGGCGGACGCGCGCGGGGCGTAGGCCGCGCGACGCTGAGGTCATGCCCACCGATCTGCTCGCCCCGCTCGTCGGTCTCGCGCTGGTCGACTCCACGAGCTTCGGCACGCTGCTCATCCCGCTCTGGCTCATGCTCGCGCCGGGGCGGCTGCGGGTGCACCGCGTGCTGCTGTTCCTCGGCACGGTCGCCACGTACTACCTCGTGCTGGGGATCGCGCTGCTCGCGGGGGCGACCCGCCTCGCCGACGCGCTCGGCGACTTCCTCGCGACCCCGACCGCCGCCTGGCTCCAGCTCGCGCTCGGGGTGGGCCTGTTCGTGCTGTCGTTCCGGATCGGGCGGGAGGAGAAGCCGGCCGAGCAGCAGGCGCCCGCCGAGCAGCACGCCGTCGCGCACGCGGGTGCCGCGGGCGGGCCGGTCACGCCGTGGGCGCCGGCGGCCGAGCCCCGCCCGGGGCGTGTCACGCGGTGGCGCGCCCGCGCGATGACCGCCGAGGGCGCCGGCTCGCTCGCCGCGCTCGTCGGGCTGGCGCTGGGCGCCGCGGCGATCGAGACGGCCAGCATGATCCCGTACCTGACGGCGATCGGGCTGCTCACGGCGTCGGACCTCGACCTGGCCGGCGGTGCCGTCGTGCTGGTCGGCTACTGCCTCGTGATGATCCTGCCGGCGCTGGTGCTGCTCGCCGGTCGGGTGCTCGCCTATCGCTGGCTCGAGCCGCCGCTGCGCCGGTTCGAGGGGTGGATGACGCGCTCGGCCGCCTCGACGACCGGGTGGGTCGTCGGGATCCTCGGGTTCCTCATCGCCCGTGACGCGCTGACGCGCACGGGGCTGCTGGAGATGCTCGACCGGGTCGGCTGATCAGTCCGGGACGGGCCCGACGGCGGCCGGCTCCGGCGGCTTCCAGCCGCCCGCGGCCAGCGCCTCCTCGATCGGGGTGTCGCCGTTGTTGAACTCGTAGATCTTGCCGATGGTGCGCGGGTTGGCGATCGTCGCGGCGATGACCGCCGCGACGTCGCCGCGGCTCACCGAGCCCTTCTCCTGGTCGGTGCCGACGCTGATCCGGCCGGTGGGCTCGTCGTCGGTGAGCCTGGACGGGCGCAGGATCGTCCACGCGAGGTCGGTGACGGCGAGGTGGCCGTCGGCGATCGACTTCGCCTGCGCGTAGGGGAAGAACGAGGAGTCGGGCGGCACGTCGTGCTCGGGCCCGGCGCCGAAGTAGCTGACCATGACGAAGCGGTGCACGCCCGCGGCGGATGCCGCGTCCATGGTGCGGATCGCCGCGTCGCGGTCGACGGCGTAGGTGCGGGAGGGGTCGCCGCCGCCGGCCCCCGCGGTCCAGACCACCACCTTGCGGCCGCGCAGGGCGTCGGTGATGTGACGCCGGTCCAGCTGCTCGACGTCGGAGATCATCGGGTGCGCCCCGGTCTCGGCGACCGCGGCCATGTGGTCGGGGTTGCGGATCCACGCGTGCACGTCGTGACCTGCCTCGACCAGCAGCGGCAGCAGGCGCAGCGCGACCTTGCCGTGGCCTCCGACGACTGCGATGTTCGCCATGCTCCGACCGTACGGCCTTCCGCGCGGTCGCGGGGGCGAGTCGACGGCGTCGCCGCGGGCGGCGCCCGGGTCCCGGACCTCACGGGACGTCAGGAGGCGCCGTCGAGGCGCTTCTCCATCCGGTAGTTCGTCATCGTCACGCCCTGCGTCACCGGGTGCTGCTCGGCGAGCACGACGAACCCGTGCTTGGCGAAGAACGGCCGGGCGGTCACGCTCACGTCGGCGTGCAGCCGCTCGAGGCCGCGCTTCCGGGCCCGCTGCTCGACGTGCCTGATCAGCGCCGACGCGACACCGCGGCGGGCGAACCGGGGCGAGGTGAACATCATGTCGACGTAGCCGGTGTCGCTGACGTCGGAGAACCCCGCGACGTGGGTGCCCACGCAGGCGACGACGCTGCCGCGGGCCTGCATCGCCTCGTGCCACGCGGGCACGGACCGCTGCCCGGGGCGCGCCCACGCCTGCACCTGCTCGGGCGTGTAGTCGGCCGCGGCGGTGCGCGTGATCGCGTCGACGAAGATCTGCAGCGTCGCCTCGGCGTCCTCGGGCCGGTAGTCACGGACGGTCACGGGGGTGGGGTCGTCGGCGGGCACCGGGCGATGGTGCCAGAGGGCCTCAGGACAGGTCGAGCGCACGGGCCAGCGGCACCCCGGGTCGGTAGGCGAGGTGGCGGTAGGAGGGCGCGTCGAGCACGGTGAGGTCGGCGCACGCCCCCACCCGCAGGTGCCCGACGTCGTCGCGTCGCAGCGCCTGTGCGCCGCCCAGCGTCGCCGCCCGCAGCGCCTCCGCCGTCGTCATCCGCATCTCGCGGACCGCGAGCGCGATCGCGAGCGGCATCGAGGAGGAGAAGCCGCTGCCGGGGTTGCAGTCGGTCGCGAGCGCGACGACGGCGCCCGCTGCCAGCAACCGCCGCGCGTCGGGGTAGGGGGAGCGGGTCGAGAACTCGATCGTCGGCAGCAGGGTGGCCACCGTGGTGCCCGCGGCGAGGGCGTCGATGTCGGCGTCGGACAGGTGGGTGCAGTGGTCGGCGCTGGCGGCGCCGAGCTCGACCGCGAGCCGCACGCCCGGACCTGCGCCCAGCTGGTTGGCGTGCACGCGCAGGCCCAGCCCGGCCCGCTGCCCGGCGAGCAGGACCTCGCGCGCGGCGTCGCCGTCGAACGCGGTGGCCGACGCCGGCTCGCAGAACACGTCGACCCACCGCGCGTGCGGCGCGCAGGCGGCGAGCATCTCGCCGGTGACGAGGTCGAGGTAGTCGCGCTCGCGGCCGCGGTGCTCGGGCGGGACGACGTGTGCGCCGAGGTAGGTGACCTCGTCGGTGACCTCCCCGGCCAGCCGCAACGACCGCACCTCGTCGGCGACGGCGAGCCCGTACCCGCTCTTCACCTCGATCGTCGTGGTGCCCTGCGACCGCATCTCCGCGACGAGCCGGACGAGGTTCGCGCGCAGCTGGTCGTCGGTCGCGGCGCGCGTGGCGGCGACCGTGCTCGCGATGCCGCCGCCGTCGTAGGGCCGGCCCGCCATGCGCGCCTCGAACTCCTCGGCGCGGTCGCCGGCGAACACCAGGTGGGTGTGGGAGTCGACGAAACCGGGGATGACCGCGCGGCCGGCGAGGTCGATCACGCGGTCGGCCGCGGGCGCGTGCCGGGCGGGTCCGGTCCAGGCCACCCGGCCGTCCTCGACCACCACGGCGGCGTCGGTGACGACCCCGAGGTCGCTGGTGAAGCGCTCGTCGTGCGTGACGAGCTCGCCGATGCCGGTGACGACGGTGCTCACGTGTCCTCCCAGAGTGGTGCGACGGCGTCGGCCAGCAGGGCGCCCACGTCGCCGAGCCGGTGCACGCCGTCGCGGACGATCGTCTCGCCCGCGACGACGACCGTGCGCACGTCCGCGCCGGTCGCGACCTGCACCGTCTGGGCCGGGTCGGTGCCCGCGGTGCGCGGCGTGGCGAGGTCGAGCGCGACGAGGTCGGCGGGTGCGCCCGGCTCCAGCCGACCCCCGGGCTGGCCGAGGGCGCGGCGGCCGTGCTCGGTCGCGGCGCGCAGCAGCGCCGCCGGGCCGAGGCCGGCGCGCTCGCCGGTGCGCAGCCGCTCGTGGGCGTCGAGCCGCTGCGCCTCGACCAGGACGTCGCTGGTCACGTGCTGGTCGGTGCCCAGGCAGAGCGGGCTGCCGGCCGCCGTCAGCGCGGGGAACGGCCCGATCCCGTCGGCGAGGTCGGCCTCGGTGGTCGGGCACGCGCAGACGGCGGTGCCGCTGCTCCCGAGCAGCCCGATGTCGGCCGGGGTCAGGTGGATCGCGTGCACCGCCGTCGTGCGCGGGCCGAGCACGCCGTGGTCGGCGAGCAGCCGGGTCGGGGTGATGCCGTAGGCGGCGCGGCAGGCGTCGTTCTCGGCCGGCTGCTCCGACAGGTGCACGTGCAGCGGCGCGCCGGCCGCCGCGGCGACCACGGTGCCGAGCGCCGCGGCGGGCACCGCGCGCACCGAGTGGATCGCGGCCCCGACGACGACCCGCTCGCCCGCGAGCGTCCGCACGCCCTCGTGCCGGGCGGCCCAGCGCTCGGCGTCGCCGTCGGAGAACCGCCGCTGCTCCGGCGCGAGCGGCATTGACCCGGTGGCGTCCAGGCCGCCGGCGAGGTAGCAGGTGTCGAGCAGCGTGAGGCGGACGCCGGCGTCGGCTGCTGCCTGGACGAGCGCGGCGGCCATGGCGTGCGGGTCGTCGTAGGGAGCCCCGTCGGGGCGGTGGTGCAGGTAGTGGAGCTCGCCGACGGAGGTGGTCCCGGCGAGCGCCATCTCGGCGTAGGCGGCGCGCGCGAGGGCGAGGTAGCGGTCGGGGTCGAGCCGTGCCGCGACCGCGTACATCCGTTCCCGCCAGGTCCAGAACGTGCCGCCGTCGTCGTGGGTGCGGCCGCGCAGCGCCCGGTGGAACACGTGCGAGTGGGCGTTCGCGAGCCCGGGCAGGACGAGGCCGGCGAGCCGCTCGTCGCCGGGCTCCGCGTCGGCGTCGCGCTCGACGGCGGCGATCGCCCCACCCTCGACGACCAGCCGCACCCGAGCCGCCACGCCGTCGGGCAGCTGCGCGTGCTCGCACCAGAAGGTCACGCCAGCTCCTCGACCACCGCGGCGAGCGCGGCGATGCCCGCGACGCAGTCGGCGTCCTCGGCGTGCTCCTCGGGGCTGTGGCTGACGCCGGTCGGGTTGCGGACGAACAGCATCGCGCTGCGCACGCCCGCGGCGGCGAGGATGCCGGCGTCGTGGCCGGCGCCGGTCGGCAGCACCGGGACGTCGCCGAGCAGCGCCGCGAGCCGGTCCCGCAGCGGCACGTCGAAGTCGGTCGACGGCGTCCAGGACTCCTCGGCCGCCGGGACGCCGACGGCGTCGCTCACTTCCGCGACGACGCGGCGCACCGCGTCGGGGTCGGCGCCGCGGGCGTCCAGCCAGGCGGTGACGCGCGAGGGGATCGCGTTGACGCCGTTCGGGCGCACGTCGACCTTGCCGATGGTGGCGAGGCTGCCGTGCCGCTCGGCGGCGGCGCGCGCGGTGGCGACCGCGGTCGCGAGCGGCAGCATCGGGTCGTCGCGGTCGGCGAGCCGGGTGGTGCCGGCGTGGTCGGCGCGGCCCGCGAGGTCGAGCCGCCAGCGGCCGTGCGGCCAGATCGCGCTCGCGACCCCGACCGCGGCGTCGTCGTCGATCAGCGCGCGGCCCTGCTCGACGTGCAGCTCGACGAACGTGCCGACCCGTCGCAGCGTCTCCTCGTCGCGGCCGACGTGCGCAGGGTCGACCCCGGCCGCGGCCATCGCCTCGGCGACGCTGGTGCCCTGGGCGTCGGTGAGCGCGCGACCGCGGTCGGGGTCGAGCACCCCGGTGAGCAGCCGCGACCCGGCGCACGCGACCCCGAACCGGGCGCCCTCCTCGTCGGCGAAGCACGCGATCCCGACCGGGCGGGCCGGCGCGCGGCCTCTCGCGCGCAGCAGCTCCAGCGCCGCGAACGCCGAGACGACCCCGAGCGGGCCGTCGTACGCGCCGCCGTCGGGCACCGAGTCCAGGTGCGAGCCGAGCACGAGCGGGGCGGCGCCGTCGGCGACCGCGGCGTCCGGGTCGCCCGACCACGCCCACAGGTTGCCGACCCGGTCGGTCACGACCTCCATGCCGAGCGCTCCCGCGCGGGCCGTGAACCACGCGCGCAGCGTCGCGTCCTCGCGGGTCCATGCGAACCGCCGGTAGCCGCCCGAGCGCGGGTCGCGTCCGATCCCTGCCAACGCGTCCCAGTCGGCCCGGAACGCCGCCTCGGCGACCGCGCGGCCGTCGTCGGGCACCTCAGCCCTCCCGCATGGGGACGCGGACACCGCGCTCGGCGGCGACCTGCTCGGCGCGCTCGTAGCCGGCGTCGACGTGCCGCACGACGCCCATGCCCGGGTCGTTGGTGAGCACCCGCTCGAGCTTGGCGGCCGCGAGGTCGGTGCCGTCGGCGAGGCTGACCTGGCCGGCGTGGATCGAGCGGCCGATGCCGACGCCGCCGCCGTGGTGGATCGAGACCCAGGTGGCGCCCGACGACGCGGCGGTGAGCGCGTTCAGCAGCGGCCAGTCCGCGATGGCGTCGGAGCCGTCGAGCATGTCCTCGGTCTCCCGGTACGGGGAGGCGACCGAGCCGGCGTCGAGGTGGTCGCGGCCGATGACGACCGGTGCGCTGATCTCGCCGGCAGCGACGAGCTCGTTGAAGCGCAGCCCGGCCTTGTCGCGCTCGCCGTAGCCGAGCCAGCAGATCCGGGCGGGCAGCCCCTGGTAGGCGACCCGCTCCTGCGCGGCCGTGATCCAGCGGCGCAGGTGGTCGTCGTCGGGGAAGAGGTCGAGCACGGCGCGGTCGGTGACGGCGATGTCGGCCGGGTCGCCCGAGAGCGCCGCCCACCGGAACGGGCCCTTGCCCTCGCAGAACAGCGGGCGGATGTAGGCGGGCACGAAGCCAGGGAAGTCGAACGCCCGCGGGTAGCCGCCGAGGCGGGCCTCGTCGCGGATCGAGTTGCCGTAGTCGAACACCTCGGCGCCGGCGTCGAGGAACCCGACCATCGCCTCGACGTGGTGCGCCATCGACTCCCGCGCCCGGTCGGTGAACTCCTCGGGCTTGCGCTCGGCGTAGTCGTGCCACTCCTCGAGCGCGACGCCCTCGGGCAGATAGGAGAGCGGGTCGTGCGCCGAGGTCTGGTCGGTGACGACGTCGATCTCGACGCCGCGCCGCAGCAGCTCGGGGAAGACCTCGGCGGCGTTGCCGACCAGCCCGACGCTCAGCGGCCGCCGCTCCCGCCGCGCGGTGGTGCAGCGCTCGACGGCGTCGTCCAGGTCGTCGGCGACGACGTCGAGGTAGCGGTGCTCGACGCGGCGACGCAGCCGCGCCGGGTCGACGTCGACGACGAGGCACACGCCCTCGTTGAGCGTCACCGCGAGCGGCTGCGCACCGCCCATGCCGCCGCAGCCGCCGGTGAGCGTGAGCGTGCCGGCGAGGGTGCCGCCGAACCGCTTGGCGGCGACGGCGGCGAACGTCTCGTAGGTGCCCTGCAGGATGCCCTGCGTGCCGATGTAGATCCAGGACCCGGCGGTCATCTGCCCGTACATCGTGAGCCCGAGGTGCTCCAGACGGCGGAACTCCGGCCAGGTGGCCCAGTCGCCCACGAGGTTGGAGTTGGCGATCAGCACCCGCGGCGCCCACTCGTGGGTGCGGAGCACCGCGACCGGGCGACCGGACTGCACGAGCATCGTCTCGTCGTCGGCCAGCGTGGTGAGCGTGCGGACCATGGCGTCGAAGCTCGCCCAGTCCCGCGCCGCCCGCCCGGTGCCGCCGTAGACGACGAGGTCGTCCGGGCGCTCGGCGACCTCGGGGTCGAGGTTGTTCATCAGCATCCGCAGCGGCGCCTCTGTGCTCCAGCTGCGGGCGGTCAGGGTGGTGCCCCGAGGGGCGCGGACGGGCCGTGCACCTTCCATGCCCGTCAACCTAGCCACGGCCCCCGGCGCCCGTCAGGCGGTCGGGGCGGCGGCCCCGCCCCGCCGCTGTCAACCCGCTTCTGCCCCCATGCGCGGTTTCAACCCACTACTGCCCTACCCGAGCTCAGCCGGGCCAGAGTCGGTTGAAACCTGCTCCGGGGGCAGAAGTGGGTTGAGACGGTCACCAGGGGAGGGGACCGTCCTTCGACTGGAAGGTGCCGGTGGGGCCGTCGGGGCCGATCGTCGCCAGGCGGGCGACGACCTCGGCGGCCTCCTCGACGGTCTGGGTGCCGGTGTTGCCGTTGAGGTCGGTGCGCGTGAAGCCCGGCTCGACGGCGTTGATGCGCATCTGCGGGAACGCCTTGGCGTACTGCACGGTCAGCATGTTCACCGCGGCCTTCGAGGCCGGGTAGGCGATGCCGGGGTAGGCGGACGCGAGCGAGCCGGGGGTCGACATCGTGGTCAGCGAGGCCAGCCCGCTGCTCACGTTGACGACGACCGGCGCGGACGAGCGCTGCAGCAGCGGCAGGAACGCGTGCAGCACGCGCACCGGGCCGATCGTGTTGGTGTCGAGCACCCGCAGCAGGTCCTCGCCGGTGGTCTCGCCGGCAGGCGGCACGCTGTTGTCCTCGCGGCGCGGCTCGATGCCGGCGTTGTTGACGAGCACGTCGAGACCGCCGAGCCCGGCGACGACGTCCGCCGCCGCGCGCACCGAGGCCTCGTCGGTGACGTCCAGCTGTACCGCGCGCGCACCGATCTCCTCGGCGGCGCGGCGGCCGCGCTCGAGGTCTCGCGCCCCCAGCAGCACGGTGTGGCCGAGCTCCGCCAGCCTGCGTGCGGTGGCGAGCCCGATGCCCTTGGTCGCTCCTGTGATCAGAGTGGTGGTCATGCTCGTCACGGTAGGAACCGCTCGCCCGGCGCTCCAGGCACGCTCTGTCCTGTGATCGCGGGTACCAGGCACACTGGGACCCACCATGACCGAGCTGGGCGGAGCGCTGCGACGCTGGCGGGAACGGCTGCACCCCGACGAGGTGGGCGTGGTCACCGCCGGCCGACGGCGCACGAGCGGTCTGCGTCGCGAGGAGCTGGCCGCGCTCGCGGGCGTCTCGGTCGACTACGTGGTCCGGCTGGAGCAGGGCCGCGCCACCCACCCCTCCGGCCAGGTGCTCGGCGCGCTCGCGCACGCGCTGCGGCTGTCCGACGACGAGCGCCGGCTCCTCTTCACGCTCGCCGGGCTGGCGCCGCCCGGCCGCGACGAGGTGCCCACCCGCATCCCGCCCAGCATGCGCCGGCTGCTCCAGCGGTTCGCCGCCGTCCCGGTCGCCGTCTTCGACGCCGCCTGGACGCTGCTCGACGCCAACGCGCCCTACGTGGCGCTCATGGGGGAGTACCACGGCAAGGACCGCAACGCCGTCTGGCGCACGTTCCTCGGGTCGGGCTCGCGGGCGCGCTACACCGACGACGAGCGGGGCGCGCTCGAGGCCGAGCTCGTCGCGGACCTGCACGACGCCGTCCGCCGCTACCCGGGCGACGCCCGGCTCCGGGCGCTGGTCGCCGAGCTGCGGCAGGGCAGCGAGCCGTTCGCGCGGCTGTGGGACGCCGACCCGGCCCGCCCGCACGTGTCGGCACGCAAGCGCATCGACCACCCCGATGTCGGCCTGCTGCACCTCGACTGCGACCTGCTCACGGTCGTGCACGACGACCTGCGGGTCATGGTCTACACCGCCGAGCCCGGGTCGGACGACGAGCGGCGCCTCGCCCAGGTGATCGGGTGAGCGACGACCGCTGGCGCGGACGCTTCCCGCGCCTCTACGGCCTGACCCACGTCGCCTACGCCGGCTGCGACGTGCGGTACACCGTCGAGCCCGCGCCCGACCACCTGGTGTCGCGGCTGCACCTCGTCGCGGTGACGGCGGCGGGGCGGGTGGTCGTCAGCCGCTCGGTGCAGGGCTGGCGGTTCCTGCCCGGCGGCACCCGCGAGCCGGGCGAGCCGCTCACCGAGCTCGCACGCCGCGAGCTGGTCGAGGAGGCCGGTGCCACGCTGCTCGGCGAGGTCCGGCCGTTCTCCGGCTTCGCCGTCCGCAGCCGGGAGGCGGCGCCCTACCGGGCCCATCTGCCGCACCCGCACGCGCACTGGCTGCACGCCGTGGCGCCCGTCGAGGTGACCGGCCCGCCGAGCTGCCCCGACGACGGCGAGCAGATCACCGAGGTGCTCGAGCTGCCGCCCGCCGATGCGATCGCCTACCTCGAGGTCCACGACCCGGTGCACGCCGACGTGCTCGCGCACGCCGTGGCGCTCGGGCTCGTGGGGCCGCGCGGCTGAGCCGCGGCCCCGACGCTCAGCCCAGGGCCGTGTGCCGCTGCGCCGCGGCCAGCACCTCGCCGGTGCGCACCAGCCGGTGCGCGGTCTCGATCTCCGGCGAGAGGAACCGGTCCGGCCCGGGCAGGCCCACGCCGTGCTCGCGCAGCAGCTCGACGACCGCGCCGGTCGCCGGCGCGGGTGCCAGCGGACGGCGCAGCTCCAGGCCGCGCGCCGCGGTCATCACCTCGATCGCCAGCACCCGCGCGAGCCCGTCGACGGCGCGGCGCAGCTTGCGGGCGGCGCCCCAGCCCATCGACACGTGGTCCTCCTGCATCGCCGACGACGGGATCGAGTCGACCGACGCCGGCACCGCCAGCCGCTTGAGCTCGGCGACGACGCCGGCCTGCGTGTACTGGGCGATCATCAGGCCCGAGTCGACGCCGGGGTCGTCGGCGAGGAACGGCGGCAGCCCGTGGTTGCGGGCCTTGTCGAGGAACCGGTCGGTGCGGCGCTCGGACATCGACGCCACGTCCGCGACCGGGATGGCCAAGAAGTCCAGCACGTACGCCACCGGGGCGCCGTGGAAGTTGCCGTTGGACTCCACCCGGCCGTCCTCGGGCAGCACCACCGGGTTGTCGATCGCGGCGGCCAGCTCCCGCTCGGCGACCGTGCTCGCGTGGGCGAGGGTGTCGCGCGCGGCTCCGTGAACCTGCGGCGCGCACCGCAGCGAGTACGCGTCCTGCACCCGGTTGCAGTCCGGCCCGCGGTGGGACGCCACGACGCCGGAGCCGGCGAGCAGCGCCGCAAGGTTCGTCGCGCTCGTCGCCTGACCGGGGTGCGGCCGCAGCGCCTGCAGCTCCGGTGCGAACACCCGGTCGGTCCCCAGCAGCGCCTCGACCGACATCGCCGCCGCGACGTCGGCCACCCGCAGCAGCGCGGTGAGGTCGGCGAGCGCCATGACGAGCATCCCGAGCATGCCGTCGGTGCCGTTGATGAGCGCCAGCCCCTCCTTGGCACCGAGCTCGACCGGGGTGAGCCCCGCGGCGGCGAGCGCCTCGGCGGCGGGGCGGACGACGCCGTCGGCGGTCTCGACCTCACCCTCGCCCATGAGGGCGAGCGCGCAGTGCGACAGCGGCGCCAGGTCGCCCGAGCAGCCGAGGGAGCCGTGCTCGCGGACGACCGGTGTGATGCCGTGGGTGAGCAGGTCGGCGAGCAGCCGCGCGGTCGCGGGCCGGACGCCGGTGTGGCCGGTCGCGAGCGTCGACAGCCGCAGCAGCATCATCGCCCGCACCACCTCCCGCTCGACGGGCAGGCCCGAGCTCGCGGCGTGCGAGCGCACGAGCGAGCGCTGCAGCTGCGCGCGCCGGTCCGGCGGGATGTGCCGGGTCGCGAGCGCGCCGAAGCCGGTCGAGATGCCGTAGTGGGGCTGGACGTCGTCGGCGAGGGCGTCGACGACGGCGCGGGAACGCTCGATCGCCGCCAGCGCGTCGTCGCCCAGCACGACCGGGGCACCGTCACGGGCGACGGCGACGACCTGCGCGGGCGACAGCGGACCGGTGCCGACCACGACGTCGGCTGCGGTGGTGCTCATCGGCCCATCCTCACGCAGACGGCGGCGCGAGGTCGGGCAAGGAGGCGGCGAGCTCGGCGAGCGCCTCCGACGTGCCGTCGTGCACGGTGAGGTCCGCGACGCCGTCGCCCCGGGTCTCGCCGCGGTTGATGATGACGACGCGGCGGCCGTCGGCGTGCGCGCGGCGCACGAACCGCAGCCCCGACATCACCGCGAGCGAGCTGCCGGCCACGAGCAGCGCGTCGCCCTCGGCGACCATGTCGTAGGCGGCGGCCACCCGATCCTTGGGGACGTTCTCGCCGAAGTAGACGATGTTCGGCTTGAGCATGCCGCCGCACACCTCGCACGGCGGCACCACGAAGGAGGCGGTGTCGGCGAGCACGGCGTCGGCGTCGGGCGCGATCTCGACGTCGCCCACCTCGACCGCGAAGTCCGGGTTGGCGGCGTCGAGCCGCTCGTGCACGTGCCGCCGGCTGAACACGGTGCCGCAGCTCAGGCAGACGACCTCGTCGTAGCGGCCGTGCAGATCGATCACCCGCTGCGACCCGGCCCGCTCGTGGAGCAGGTCGACGTTCTGGGTGATCACACCGGTGACCAGGCCGCGTCGCTCCAGCCCGACGAGCGCGCGGTGCCCGGCGTTGGGCCGGGTGCCGCTGACGTGCCGCCAGCCGATGTGGTTGCGCGCCCAGTAGTGGCGTCGGAACGCCTCGTCGCCGACGAACTGCTGGTAGGTCATCGGGTTGCGGGGCGGGGAGTCCGGCCCGCGGTAGTCCGGGATGCCGGAGTCGGTGGAGATCCCGGCCCCGGTCAGCACGGTGAACCTCGCTCCCGCGAGGAGCTCGACGGCGTCCGTCACCGATCCTGCACGCGTCACCTCTTTACCGTAGGCGCTCCGCGCCGCCGAGGGCCGACCGGGTGGGGGAGGGCGACGTCACCCGATCGGAGGACGGCGGGTCGCCCGGATGCGCGACGCGAGGCGACCGCGGTCGTTCCTAGCGTCGAGAGCATGACGACGACCACCGCTGCTGCCGCCCCACCGGCCATCCGGCTGCACGGCCTCGACAGCCTGCGCGCGACCGCGCTCGGGCTCGGGATCGTGCTGCACTCCCTCGCCCCGTTCGTGCCCGACCTGCCCTGGCTGTTCCTGGACAGCCGCACGACGCCGCTCGCAGGCGTGACGAGCTTCTGGATCCACCTGTTCCGGATGGTGCTGTTCATGCTGCTCGCGGGCTACTTCGGGCGCATGGTGGTGCACCGCCGCGGCCCACGGTCCTACCTGCGCGACCGGGCGCTGCGGATCGCCCTGCCCGTGGTCGCGTTCTGGCCGGTCGCGGTGATGCCGCTGGGTGTGCTGGCGGTCGTCGGCGCGCAGGCGCGCGGCCAGGAGGTGCCCGAGATGACGCCGCCGGAGACGAGCGGCGTCGACGAGGTGCTGCTGCTCGCCAGCCCGGGCCAGCTCTGGTTCCTCGTGGTGCTCGTGCAGTGCGTGCTCGTGGCGCTCGCGGTGCGGGCCGTCGGGCGTGCCGTGCTGGGCGCGGAGCGCAGCGGCCGGCTCAGCCGGCGGGCGGGTGAGCTGCTGGTCGCGCCCGCCGGGCTGCTGCTCGCCGTCGTGCCGTACGCCGTCGCGCTGCTGCTGCAGGGCACGGCGCTCGGCGGTCTGCACACGCCGCCCACGATCCTGCCGACCCCGGCGTCGATCGCGTACCTGGGCGCGTTCGCCGTCGGGTGGTGCCTGCACGCCGCGCCCGGCTCGCTCGACAGGCTCGCGACGGCGTGGCCCGCGCAGCTGGGCGCCGCCGTCGTGCTCGCGGTGGTCGCCAACCTCGTCGAGGTCTCCGACGCGCCGCTGGTGCTGCGCGCGCTCGCGGTCGCGGCGGCCGGCTGGGCGTGGACGTTCGGGCTGGTGGGGCTGTTCATGCGGTTCCTGCACCGTGAGAACCCGGTGGTGCGCTACCTGGCGGACTCCTCCTACTGGAGCTACCTGCTGCACCTGCCCGTGGTCGTGGCGGTCGGTCTCGCGATGGCCGACCTCGCCTGGCCGATCCCGGTCAAGCTCGCCGTCACCTGGGCCGTGACCGCTGCGGTGCTGCTGCTCAGCTACGACCTCCTGGTGCGCAGCACGTGGGTCGGGCGGTGGCTGAACGGCCGTCGTCACCCGCGCGTGCTGCTCGCCCGCCGGCGGACGGCGGAGCCCGCCTCGCCCTGACCACCGTGACCGGGCGCCGTCGGCCGGGGAGATCAGCCGATTGACGGCGTCCGGCCGGTGGCGTGGGATGCGGACATGCCCCGTGCACGGCGGATGCCGCGGACCCGCGCCCTGCGGGCGCTCCGGGGCGCGATCCCGCCGGTGGTGCTCGGGGTCGTCGCCGGTGGCCAGGTCGTGGTGGTCGCCGCCGGGCGCGCCTGGTTCGTGGCGCTGCTCGTGCTGGTCGCGGTCGGGGCCGGGCTCGTCGCGCTCGCCGGCCGGGCTGCACGCGCGATCGACGAGCGGCGGCTGCGAGCGCTCGCCCGGGACTGGGAAGGGCTGACGGTCGAGGAGCGCTCGCTGCCCTACGGCGTCGTGCGCGACGAGGACGGGGCGCTGCTGCTGCCCACCAAGACCAGCGTGACGGTCGCGATGTGGCTGGTCACCGCGGTGATGCTGGCGCTCGCGATCATGGTGGTGCTGGCGGGCGAGCCCGCCGCGCTCGCCGTCGGTGCGGTGCTGCTGGGGCTCGCCGGCTACCTGGGCGTCATCGCCTGGTGGGTCACCGGGACCCGCATCACGCTCACGGCGGACGGCGTCGAGACCCGTATGGGTCCCCGCCGCAGCTACCGCTGGCTCGACGTCCCCGACCTGAAGGTCGAGCACACGAACATCGTCGTGCTCAGGGCCGCGGGCGCGCCCCGGCCGCGGGTCTGGCTGCGGACCGGCGTGCTCGAGGTCGCCACCGGGGACTGCGTCTGGCTGGTGCGGGAGCTGCGGGGCTGGTGAGCAATCTGCGCCGACCCCCGCCCGCCTCCCGGGTCCGCGGCGGGCGCGCCGCTACGGTTGTGAACGCTTCCGGGCCGCCCGGTCCGGGGTGAGAACGAAGGTCGGCACCCGTCCGACCGGACAAGGAGACAACCCTCGTGGGCCTTCTCGGATTCCTCATCGTTGGTCTCATCTGCGGTGCGCTCGCCAAGGCGATCCTGTCCGACCGTGCGGTCGGCGGCTGGCTGGCGAGCCTCGTCATCGGCGTCCTCGGCGCCCTCCTCGGCGGCTTCCTCGGCTCGGTCATCTTCGACACCGGCCTGGGCGGCTTCTTCGAGATCCGTACCTGGCTGCTCGCCCTCGGTGGCTCGCTCCTGGTGCTCCTCATCTACGGGGCGATCACCGGCCGCGGTCGACGCTGACCCGACCCGCTCCCGAGAGACCCCGCCACGGAAATGGCGGGGTCTTTCGCGTATCCGGGGCCACGCCGAACCCGCGGTCTCCTACGGTCGACACATGTTCACCAGCTCCGAGCGCTCGTCGATCCGGTCACAGCTCGTCGAGCTGGCGCGAGCGGACCCCGCCGTGGCGGGAGCGGCGCTGGTCGGCTCAGCAGCGCGCGACGAGGAGGACGACTGGTCGGACATCGACCTGATGCTGCAGCTGGCACCCGGGGCCGACGAGCCCGCGGTCGTGGATGCCTGGTCGGCGGCGGTCTCGAGGATCGGGGGCGGGACGGCGGACCTTCTCGACGTCGACGCCGACGGGGTGCGCTACCGCGTGTTCTTCCTGCGGTCGTCCCTGCAGGTCGACCTCTCGTTCTGGCCGCACGAGCGGTTCCGGGGCACCGGGGAGCCGTTCCGGCTCCTGTTCGGCGCACCCGCCGAACCCTCGACATCTCGACCCGTCGACACCGGCCGCGTCATCGGCACCGGCTGGCTGTACGCCATCCACGCCCGCTCGGCGGTCGCCCGCGGCCGGGTGTGGCAGGCCGCCGGGATGCTCGAGGAGCTGCGTGGTGCGCTCGTCACGCTCAAGTGCGAACGGCTCGGCCTCAGCTCCTGGCACGGCAAGGGGGTCGACCTGCTCCCCGCGTCCGACCTCGACGAGCTGCACCGCAGCCACCCCGCGCACATCACGGTCGCCGCGCTCGACACCTGCCGGAGGTATCTCACCACCAGCTTCCTCGACGAGGTCGGCCGCCACGACGCCGAACGCGCTGGGCGGCTGGCCGTTCCGTTCCGTGAGCTCGTGCGGAGGGTGGTCGGGGACTGAGGGGTGTGCGTCGCTGCCGGCGGCGGGACGGGGTACCCGTTCTTCGTCGCCGGGCGGTAGCGGTGGGACTCCGCCGCGGGAGCGCGCTCCTTCGTCGCGAGCTCCCGCTCCTCCCACATCCCGCCATCTGTCTCATGACAAGAGGGCCCCGTCCCAAAACCGTGGACGTGGCCCTCTTGCCATGTGGCGGTAGCGGTGGGATTTGAACCCACGGTGGGCTGTTAACCCACACAGCATTTCGAGTGCTGCACCTTCGGCCGCTCGGACACGCTACCTAGCCGCAGGACAGGGTACCCAACGCCCGGGCCCGCCCCAAACCGAGACGTCCGTGCGGCCGGTGGGCTGCCTCACTCCCGGGCGTAGCGCTCCACGAACGCGCGCAGCAGCCTGTGCGCCGCACCGACGTCGGCGCCGCGCACGCTCCCGATCACCGCGTCGCGGGTCTCCGGCGGGAAGTAGCCGTGGTTGGCGTACACCCGGATGCGCTGCACCAGCGCCTCCTCGTCGAGTTCCGGGTGGAACTGCGTCGCGTACATGTTCTCGCCCAGCCGGAACATCTGGATCGGGCACGACGGCGCGGTCGCCAGCAGCACCGCGCCCGGCGGCAGCGTCGACAGCGCCTCCTTGTGCCCCACGTAGGCCGCGAACCGGTCCGGCACGCCCGCCAGCAGCGGGTCCTCGCGCCCCTCCGCGGTGACCGTGACCTCCACCGCGGAGACCGGCTCCGCGTAGCTGGTGTCCACCACCCCGCCCGCGTGCACCCCGAGGGTGCCGACGCCGTAGCAGGCACCGAAGAACGGGAAGTCCCGCGCCACCACCTCGTCCAGCAGCCGCGTCAGGTCCGCCTCCACCCGCAGCTGCAGCTCGGACTTGCGCGGCTCGCCGGAGTTGAACGGGCTGCCGCCGAGGAAGACGCCGGACACGTCGTCGAGGTCGACGGCGGGCAGCGGTGCGCGCTCGAGCCGCACCCGCACCAGCTGGTCCGGCCGCAGCCTGGTGAACCGCAGGAACGACGCGTACTCGGCGTCGGCGGCGTCGTCCTCCGGCCGGGTGGCGAGCAGCAGGAACGGCTTCACAGCTCCGAGATCCAGACGGCGAGCACCACCAGCGCGACGACGGTCGCCACCGCGTAGCCCAGCACCAGCCCACCGGTCGCGAGGCCGCGCCCGGTGTGGGTGTTGCGCGACGTCTGCCGCAGGCCCAGGTGCCCCAGCACGATCGCGCCGAGGGCCGGGATCAGCAGGAACACCCCCACGATCCCGCACACCAGCGCCGCGACCGCGAACGGGCTCGCCGGCAGCGGCCGGGACTCGTACCCCGGGCCGGCGAACGTCTCCTCGTACGACGGCAGCGGCCGCGAGTACGGCGTGACGTACACCTGCGGGTCCACCGGCCGCTTCAGGTCGACCACCTCGTGGGCGCTGTCGCCCGGGTGCGGCGCGGGCGTCGTCGGTCGGTACGCCGTCGGCGTGCCCGACAGGGGTGTGAAGCCCGGGGTCGTCACCCCTCGTCCTCGGCCGGCGTCTCCACCGGACGGCAGTCGGCCGGCGGCGGGATCGGCGCCTCGGGGTCGAGCTCCACCTGCTCCAGCGGGAGCACGTCCTCGAACGCCATGCCGAGCAGCACGTCGACCGTCGCGTCCTCGCGCGCGTCGAGGACGATCTCCGCCGAGCTGAACAGCGCCGCCAGCGTGTAGGCCGAGGCGACCCCCAGCGGCCCGGCGGTCAGCCGCGCCACACCCTCGTAGCGCTGACCGTTCTGCTCGCGGCCGGTCTGGATGCCGTAGCTGCGCAGCGTCGCCGCCGTGCCGGCCGCGAGACCCTGCGTCTCGGTGCCGTTCAGCACGTTCGCGCTGATCTCGCTGTACGGCACGGGCAGCGCACCCTCGGGCGGGCACGGCGGTGCCACCGGCGCCGGGGTCGCCTCCGGCGCACCGGAGTTGATCTCGATGTCGATGGGGGAGGGCAGCACGCCCGACCACACCGCGCCGCCGAGCAGACCCGCCACCAGGAGCACCGTGACGAGCGTCCCGAAGATCACCGTCTGGCGCTGCTGCATGTGCCGACGGCGGGCGACGCGGGCGCGCACGGCCTCCGGGCTCTGAGTCACGGCAGCAACCTAGCCGACGGCGGGAGCGGCGGCGGTCACGACAGCTCGAGCACGCGGGCGTGCAGCACGTTGCGCTGACCGAGGGCCGCACGCAGCGCGCGGTGCAGCCCGTCCTCGAGGTACAGCGTCCCCTTCCACCGCACCACGTGGGCGAACAGGTCCCCGTAGAAGGTGGAGTCCTCCGAGAGCAGGCTGCGCAGGTCCAGCGTCGACTTCGTGGTGACCAGCTCGTCGAGGCGCACCTGGCGCGGCGGCACCTCGGCCCAGTCCTTGGGGGTCACCCGCCCGTGGTCGGGGTAGGGGCGTTCGTCGCCGACAGCCTTGAAGATCACCCAGCGATCCTAAGGTCGGCGCCTCCGGCCGGCCTCCCCCGAGGGTCGGATCCCGTGGGGTGGATCGGCCCGCCTTCGTCGCGTGCCCGATTACGAGGGTGCGGTGCCGGGCGGGCCCGGCTGCGACGGCGTCGCGTCGCCGTCGTCGGTGACCGTCCAGGCGTAGCCCAGCTCCCCGGTGCTGGGGTCCAGCCAGCCGGTCACGACCCCGCCGCCGCCCTCGAGCCGGACCTCGTTGCCGTCCGTGCTCACCCGGTAGGTGGAGTGGCCGCCGCCGGCGTCGAAAGACGTGCGCGACGCAGGTCCGTGACGGCTCGTCCCAGCGGCACAGCACGAGGGCGTGCTGCGGCGGCGTGGTCGCGTCGTCGCGCACCTCGACGCGCCCGACGAGCACCCGGCCGCCCAGGAGCCAGGTGACGCAGCTGCACCGCGCGGCACGGCACCCGGCGACCTGTGCAGCGACCACGCGCCTGCCACCACGTCGAGCGCGCGCAGCGGCTCCGGAGCGTCGGCGGCGGGGCCGTCGACGGGTGGCATCTCCTGCCAGTCCGGCGGGTTCTCGTCGCGCAGCAGCAGCACGTCCATCCACGACAGCCAGTCGGTGCCGTCCTCCGTGCGCTCCCAAAAAGCGTGCATGCGGTCCGTGTCCACGGTGAACGTCGCGCGCACCGCCGCCGTGCTGGCCCGGTCCACCGGCGGGGCCGCCGGCGCGACGTCACCACCGCCGGAGAACCTCCACACGCCGTCCTGGTCGACGGCGACGTGCATGACGGCGACGCCGTCGCGCTCGAAGGCGCGTGCGGTGAAGCGGTCGGTGAGGGGGGCGTGCTCACCGATCAGCTCCAGGGACTGCACCGCCTGGTCGCCGCCGTGGATGTCGATGAGGTGAACCAGCCACCGGCCGCCCGGCAGCCACGCGTAGGAGTCGGTGCCCTCGATGCGGATCTAGGGCTGGTCGACGAGGTGGCCGTCGGTGCGCCACCGACCCACGAGCGCCCCGAGCCGCTCGATCGGGTCGTCCGTGCCAGGGCGGTTTCCGGCGTGCGCCGGCTCGTGCTCCTGCATGTCGGACCTCCTCCACGACTCGCTACTTCGTCGGCGGATCGACGGTAGAGCGATCCGCGCGCCGGCGGTGTCAGCCGATCGGTGGATCGTGGGCGGTTCTGCGGCGGCACAGAGGGTGTCGGGGTGTGCGCGTGCCGCGACCACCGGGCGGGCGCGAGCGCACCCGACCGAGCCGACGCGCTCGGCGCGGTGATCCACGCTCGGCGCGCGGTCACCGTCGTGCAGGGGACTACTGGCGGAGGATGGGGGATTCGAACCCCCGAGGGCTTGCACCCAACACGCTTTCCAAGCGTGCGCCATAGGCCACTAGGCGAATCCTCCTGGGCCAGTCGAGGATAGCCGACTTCGACTCGCCGGGACGAACCCGGGCTATGGCCTCGCTCACCCCGCGCCACAGGTCGTGAGCCCGCGCGACGGCGGAAACTCGTCGCTGGGTGGCCGGGACCGCGCGGGTAAGCGTTCACATCGCGATCGAGCGACGGGTTCCCGCCACCACCGAGAGCGGTCGCGCGTACGCGGCACCCGCCCGCCGGATGTCGGTGGTCGGTGGTGGACTTCGGAGGACGTCGGGCGGTCCGGCGGCGGAGAGGAGTGCATGGTCACCTGCCCGGAGTGCGGGAGCGGGCGCGTGGTCCCGATCGTCTACGGCATGCCGGCACCGGAGCTCGTCGAGCAGGCCGGCCGTGGCGACGTCGAGCTGGGCGGTTGCTGCCTCATGGTCGACGAGCACGGTCGGCTGGTCGCGCCAGACCGCTCCTGCAGGGCCTGCGGCCACGACTTCACCGCGCCGCCGCGGCGGCCTGCGCAGGCGCGACCGCCGCTCGTGTGAGACCGCGGCGGACTTCGCCTAGACTGGTGGCAGCCCCTCGCGCGGCGTCATCTCGCTGAACTCCCCCAGGGCCGGAAGGCAGCAAGGGCAGGTGAGCTCTGACGGGTGCGCGAGGGGTCTCTCATGTCCGCCGGCCCGCGTCGGTCGGGCGCGATGCACCCGGCTCCCGGGTGTCGGCGGCGCCGCCTAGAGTGAGGCGCGTGAGCACCGCGCTGTACCGCCGCTACCGGCCGGACTCCTTCGCCGACGTCATCGGCCAGGAGCACGTCACCGAGCCGTTGATGGCGGCCCTGCGGGGCGGGCGCGTCACGCACGCCTACCTGTTCTCCGGCCCCCGCGGCTGCGGCAAGACCACCTCGGCGCGCATCTTCGCGCGCTGCCTCAACTGCGCGCAGGGCCCCACCGACACCCCGTGCGGCACCTGCGACTCCTGCGTCGAGCTCGCCACCGGCGGTCCCGGCTCGCTCGACGTCGTCGAGCTCGACGCCGCCTCGCACGGCGGTGTCGACGACGCCCGCGAGCTGCGCGAGCGCGCCGCCTTCGCGCCCGCGCGCGACCGCTACAAGGTCTTCATCATCGACGAGGCCCACATGGTCACCACGCAGGGCTTCAACGCCCTGCTCAAGCTCGTCGAGGAGCCGCCCGAGCACGTCAAGTTCGTGTTCGCCACGACCGAGCCCGAGAAGGTCATCGGGACGATCCGGTCCCGCACCCACCACTACCCGTTCCGGCTGGTCCCGCCCGACCAGCTGCTCGACTACCTCGGCAAGCTCGCCGACGCCGAGGGGGTCTCGGTCGAGTCCGGGGTGCTGCCGCTGGTCGTGCGCGCCGGCGGCGGGTCCGTGCGTGACTCGCTGTCGGTCCTCGACCAGCTGATCGCCGGCGCCGACGAGGGCGGCCTCACCTACGAGCGCGCGGTCTCGCTGCTCGGCTTCACCCACGCCACGCTGCTCGACGACGCCGTCGAGGCGCTCGCCGCGCGCGACGGCGCCAGCCTGTTCCGCGTCGTCGACCACGTGATCTCCTCCGGCCACGCCCCGCGCCGGTTCGTCGAGGACCTGCTGGAGCGGCTCCGCGACCTCATCGTCGTCCTCGCCGCGGGCGACCAGGCCGGCTCGGTGCTGCGCACCGTGCCCGACGACCAGCTCGAGCGCATGCGCACCCAGGCGCAGAACCTCGGGCTCGCCAACGCCTCCCGCGCCGCCGACCTCACCAACCTCGCCCTCACCGAGATGGTCGGCGCCACCTCGCCGCGGCTGCAGCTGGAGCTGCTCTGCGCGCGGCTGCTGCTGCCCGCTGCCGACGACGGTGTCGACGGCGTCAACGCTCGCCTCGAGCGTCTGGAGTCCGGTGCGGCGATCCCGACCCGTCCGACGGCGGAGCGGCCCACCGTCGCCGCCGAACCGATCCCCGTCCGCACCGTCCCGGTCGAGAGCGCTCCGGCGGCGCCCGCGCCCGCCGCGCCCGCGCCGCAGCCGACACCTGCGCCGCAGCCGGCCGTGCAGGCCGCTCCCGAGCCGACCCCGGCCGTCGACTCCGCGCCGCCCGCCGAGGCCGCGCCCGCACCGGCCGCGTCCGAACCGGCTGCGCCCGCACCCCCTGCGCCCGCGGACGGCGGCGAGCAGGGCCTCACGACCGAGCAGGTGCGTCGCCGCTGGCCCGAGGTGCTGGCCACACTCGCCCAGCTCAAGCGCATCACCTGGGCGCTGGTGCAGAACGCGCAGGTCGTCGAGATCGGCAACGGCGTCCTCACGATCGGCTTCCCGACGTCAGGTCTCGTCTCCACCTTCCGCACCGGCCCGCACACCGAGCCGCTGCAGCGGGCCGTCGTCGAGACCCTCGGTCTGCAGGTCCGCATCGACGTCGTCGTCGCCGACGGATCGGCACCGGCCCGCCCGGCAGGAGGCGGCGGCGCACCGGCCGCGGCACCGGTCGACCGCGCCGCGGAAGCCGCAGCCGACTGGGCGCGGCCGGCACGCCCGCCGGCAGCCGAGCGGCCCGCGCCGCAGCAGGCCGAGCGGCAGCCCGCCCCGCCGTCCGACCGCCGGCCGCCGTGGGAGGACGACCCCGGCGAGCCGCCGGCCGAGGAACCTCCGCCGGCTGACGAGCCCCCTGCGGAACCGCCGCAGGAGTCCCGGCGTGAGCAGGCCATGCGCGCGGCGCGCGAGGCGCCGCCCCCGATCCACGTCGTCGACGAGCCCGACGCCTCCGACCCGAACCTCGAGGACTCCGGCCTGGTCGGCGCCCCGCTGGTCGCGCGGATGCTGGGCGCCACCGTCATCGACGAGTACACCGAGGAGGAGCGACCCTGATGTTCGACGGTGCCCTCCAGGACCTCGTGGACGAGCTCGGCCGGCTGCCCGGCGTCGGGCCCAAGAGCGCGCAACGGATCGCTTTCCACATCCTCGCCGCCGACCCGGCCGACGTCGGCAGGCTCACCAACGCCCTGACGGTCGTCAAGGAGAAAGTCCGCTTCTGCGAGATCTGCGGCAACATCTCCGAGGACACGCAGTGCCGCATCTGCCGCGACCCGCGCCGCAACGGCGCCGTGCTCTGCGTCGTCGAGGAGGCGAAGGACGTCGTCGCGATCGAGCGCACGCGCGAGTTCCGCGGCCGCTACCACGTGCTCGGCGGCGCCATCAACCCGATCGAGGGCGTCGGACCCGACGACCTGCGCATCCGTGAGCTGATGACCCGCCTCGCCGACGGCGAGGTCACCGAGGTCATCATCGCCACCGACCCGAACGTCGAGGGCGAGGCCACCGCGACCTACCTCATCCGGATGCTGCGCCCGATCGGGATCACCGTGTCGCGCCTGGCCTCCGGGCTGCCCGTCGGCGGCGACCTGGAGTACGCCGACGAGGTCACGCTCGGCCGCGCCTTCGAGGGCCGCCGCGCCGTCGAGGCCTGAGCCGCCGGGACCCTTTCGGAACCGCACGACCGGCGCTCTCGCGCGCTAGCGTGGAGGTCACGGGGAGGGAGGCGAGATGACCGCACCGGAGCTCGACGCGGACCTCACCGTGCTGGCCGCCAGCACCGCGCACGCCGCCGAGCGGTACCTGAGCACGGTGCGCGAGGTCGCCGCGGGCAGCTCGCCCGACGCCGCGATCCCGCTGCTGCTGCTCGCCGTCTCGGACCTCGCCGCCGCCGGTGCGCGGCTGGGTGCGATCGTCGACGTCGTGCCCGCCGAGCGGTTCGAGCCCGACGACGGCCCGGACGACGACGTCGAACCGCTGCGCACCTGCCTGGCCAACGTCCTCGACGGCATCGACGAGTACAGCGAGGTCGCCGACCCGCTGGTGTCCGCCGAGGTGACCACCGGCGCCCTGTCGAACGACCTCGCCGACGTCGCCCAGGCCCTGCTCGTCGGGATGCAGCACCACCGCGCCGGGCACGCGTCGGAGGCGCTGTGGTGGTGGCAGTTCTCCTACCTGTCCGCCTGGGGCGAGCGGGCCGCGAGCGCCACCCGGGTGCTGCTCTCGCTCATCGCGCACCTGCGCCTCGACGTCGACGACGAGACCCTCGCCGACGCCGAGTTCGACGCGCTGCACCGCGAGTCCGAGCAGGGCTGAGCGGGCCGCCCGACCGGACGGGACGCCGCGGCGGTCAGGCCACCCGGGTGCCCGGCGCCAGCGTCGTGTACGGGACCCGCAGCCTGCGGATCGCCAGCCACAGCGCCCCACCGCCGAGGGCGAGGTTCGCGCCGAGCCCCCACGGCCACACCGGCGAGGTGTCGCTGCTCTCGTCCTCGCGCTGGGGCGTGACGCCGGCGGGGTAGTTCTCGCTCCAGCACTCGTCGTAGCGCGGCTGGTCGCCCGTGCGAGCCAGCCGCACGCCCTCCTTGATGGCGTCCAGCGGTCCGTAGTCCCAGCTCTCCGGGCCCCGTGCGGGCGCCGCGTCGGCGAGGACCACGAACGGGTTGATCGCGAGCAGCCACCAGGTGCGCTCGGTGTGTATGACCGAGCGGGTGGTCTGGACCCACTCGCACTCGGCGTTCGCGTCGAGCGGGACGGTGAGCACCTCGACGCGTTCCTCCGTCGTCACGGCGGGGATCGAGACCAGGAAGACGATCAGCGAGATCACCGTGAGCGACGCGACCGCCACGTAGGTGAGCACCGACGAGCCAGCAGGCCGGGCGGTGAGCGCCGAGCAGCCGAGCCCGATCGCGCACACGACGCCGAGCAGCAGCGCGAGCACCAGCACGACGAACAGGAAGTGCCACGGTGCCACCCGTGCCGTCAGCGCCGCCCAGCCGAGGAACGGCAGGCTGATGACGAGGAACGCCAGGGCGGCGAGCCAGCCGGCGAGCAGCTTGCCGACGGCGATCTCGGCCGGCCCGAGCCGCGTCACCTGGAGGATCGCGAGGGTGCCGGCGACGCGGTCGCCGTTGATCGCGGTCGACGCCAGGGTGGGGGAGACCACCAGGCCCAGCCCCAGCACGAACAGCAGGATCAGCCCGAACACCCAGGTACCGCCGCCACTGCTGCTGCTGCCGACCAGTCCGGGCAGCAGCGCCGCGACGAAGCCGACGATCGCGAACCAGACGACGAGCGCGACCTTCCAGCGGGTCGAGCGCACCCGCTGCCGCAGCTCGAGCGTGAGCACGGTGCGCACGCCCTGCCAGGTGAAGGTGCGCTCCGACGGCGTGGCCGGTGCCTGCTGGGTGTCGGTGGTCATCGCCGCTCCGCGTCGAGGGACATGTACGCCTGCTCGAGCAGCCCGCTCACCGGTGCGAGCGAGGCGACCGGGACGCCGGCGGCGACCGCGGAGGCGAGCAGACGGGCAGCGGCCGCGTCGTCGGCCAGCTCTACGAGCACCGAGGTGCCGCCGACGGGTGCGTCGTTGTCGGGGTAGAGCGTGACGCTGTGGTCGAACGCCCAGTGCTGCAGGGCCTCGGCGTCCAGCGAGCGCAGCCGCCAGCGACGCCGCTGCGTGGTGGTGGCGAGCAGCGCCTCGGAGGAGACGGTGCGGCCGCGGGAGAGGAACACCGCGTCGTCGACCATCTCGTCGAGCTCGGCGAGCACGTGGGAGGAGACCAGCACCGTGACGCCGCCCGCGGCGAGCCGCCGCAGCAGCACCCGCAGGTCGACGCGCGAGCGGGGATCGAGACCAGAGGCGGGCTCATCGAGCAGCAGCACCGGCGGGTAGTTGATGAGCGCGCGGGCGAGCCCGAGCCGCTGCTTCTGCCCGCGCGAGAGCGCGTGCGCGGGCGTGGCCGCGAACTCTTCGAGGTGGACGAGCCGGAGCAGCTCGGTGGTGCGGGCGCGGCCGAGGTCGGTCGGCAGCCGGTAGGCGGCCGCCATGGTCGTGAGCACCTCGGTGACGGTGAGCGAGTCCCAGGTGCCGAAGGTGTCGGGCATCCAGCCGATCGCGCTGCGGGCCACCGCGGACGACGCCGGGTCGGCGCCCGCCACCTCGACGGTGCCGGCGTCGGGGCGCAGCAGGCCGGCGAGCATGAGCAGCAGGGTCGTCTTGCCGGAGCCGTTGGGTCCGACGAGGGCGGTCACCGAGCCGGTGCGCACCTCCATGTCGACGTGGTCGACGGCGAGCACCTGGCCGAAGGCACGGCGCACGCCTCGGGCCACGATCGCCGGTCTGCTCCCCTCGGTCATGCGGACAACCTAGGGCTGGGTGTGCGTGGGGGTCGCGACGACGCTCTGGTCGAGCTGCGAAGATCCCGTGAATCCGCGGCGTGTCGGGCCTGGTGTGGCGGCGCTCACCCCGGCTCGCTGACAGGGAAGCAGGGGGCGCGACATAGCGTTGATCGGGAGGACAGCGGCGTCTCGCCCGACGAACGACCCCGACCGGACACAGAACCGCATGTCACACACTCTCTCGCACGACACCGACAACCTCCGCCGCACCGCCGATCGCGGGCTCGCCTCGCGCGACGGCGTCGAGGTGCGTCCCGACGACGCCGATCTCGCTGGACCGGCCGACGTCGCCCCGAGCGGGCCCGACGGGGCCGACAGGGCCGACGGGCGAGACGATGGGCGTGACGACGACGGGCGTGGCCAGGCCGATGGTCGTGACCAGGCCGACGGCCGTGATCGGGGCGACGCGGCCGAGGCCTCCGACGCGCGCGGCGAGGAGCGTCCGCGGCTGCAGATCCAGCCGCTCCAGCTCGCCGCGGGTGCGCTCGCCGCGATGACCGCGGCGGTCGTGGGCGCGCGGCTGGGCGTGGCCGGCACCGTCGTGGGCGCCGCGGTCGGCAGCGTGATCGCCGGTGTCGCGAGCGCGCTCTACTCGGTGTCGCTGCAGCGCACGCAGGAGCGTCTGAAGACGATCGCGACGCTGCCGCCCGGCACCCGCGCCGCGCAGGTGATCGCGACCGCCCGGACGGCGACGACGCGTGCTGCCGCGACCACACGCGTGCTGCCCGCGCTCCGGCCCGCCGCCGCGTCCGGAGCCCACGGCTCCGGCGACGAGCCCGCCAGTGACGAGACGGGTGAGGCGCCGGCGGGCCGCCGTCGTCCCTGGAAGGCGGTGCTGGTGACGGCCGCCGCGACCTTCGCCCTCACGGCCGTCGGCATCACCGCCCTCGAGCTCGGTGTCGGTCAGCCGCTCTCGGGTGGCACCGGCACGACGATCTCGCAGGTCGGCGGTGGCTCCCAGCGGCCCGCGGAGACGCCGCAGCAGCTCGAGGAACCGCCCGCGCAGCAGGACGACCCCGCCGCGCCCACGGCCCCGACGGGCGACCCCACGGTCCCGACCGACCAGCCGACGGAGCCCACGGAGCCGACCAGCCCCACGGACCCGGCCGACACGCCGGACCCGACGCCGACCGACCCCGGCGAGCAGCCCGCCGACGACCCCACGCCGGACCCCACCGACCCGACGGCGCCCACCGAGCCCGACCCGACCGACCCCGGGACCGCGCCGGCGCCGTGACCGGCTCGCGAACTGGATGGGTTACCGGACGGCGTCGTAGCTCATTCGTTCTTCGCTGGCATGGGCTGCGGTGGCAGTGACCCGGTCGCCTGAGCCCGAGCGACGAGGCGTGCACGCGCGTTCTGAAGATGCTCAGTGAGGGCGTGCACAGCACCATCGGTGTCCCCGCTCTCGATGGCTTGAAGGATCTCGACGTGCTCATTCGAGACGGTGCTGGGATTCGTGGCGCGATGCGCTTGAAACTGACCCATGGTGAGGTGGACCTCGCCCATGATGAGGGTGTGCATCTTGAGCAGCCGAGTGCTGCCGGCGGCATCCACTAGTGCCGTGTGAAAGGCGATGTCCGCAGCGACCTGATCGGGAAACTGAAGTTGCTCGGCAGCGATCTCGAGGGCGGCCTGCGCGCGTACCGCCGGTTCCGGGACGTGTGCCGCGTGTGCAAGGTGACTCACAGCCGCCCGCTCGACGGCCGCTCGCGCCATGAATATGTCGTCAAGCTCGTCGACTGTGAGCACAGGAACGACCGCTGACTTGTGAGCTGATCGCCTCAGCAGTCCGGCAGCAGTCAGCCGCTCGAGGCAGGCCTTTGCCGTTGGGCGCGCCACCGAGTACTCCGAGGAGAGCCGCGCCTCTGTGAGCTTCTCTCCCGGAGCCAGCTCACCATTGATGATCCTCACGCGGACGGCGTCATAGAGAGCGTCGGTCAGAGTCGACGGTGCCAGCGAGAACGCTCTAGACACAGTTTGTCACCCCGTCATGCGGCTGTTCGCCCATTAGTCGCCCGCATTGAGCGAGCGTACGACGGTCAGCATCGCCGAGTGGTCAAGTTCTGAAAGGCCCTGCGCACCTGCCGCCGCCATCAGTTGAGAGACGAGAGCGATCACGGGGAGGGCTGCGCCTGCTTGCTCAGCAGTCTCCCGCACAATGCTCAGATCCTTGTTGTGAAGGGCGATCCGGAATCCAGGTGCGAATGACCCGGTCAGGAACGCCTCACGCTTGCGATCCAGCACGGCTGAACCGCCCAGGCCACCGGCGATCGCAGACAAGGCTTCTTCGACTCTGACGCCAGAGGACTCGAGGAGAACGATCGCCTCCGAAACAGCAGCGATATTGGTGGCAACGATCAACTGGTTCGCTGCCTTGGCGAGCTGACCCGCGCCCGCGGGTCCAACGTGCGTGATCGACGAGCTCATCGCCTCTAGCGCGGGGCGTACCCGCTGAAGCTGGTCGGCATCGCCGCCGACCATTACGCTTAGGGTCCCCTCGATCGCTGCGGCTTCGCCTCCACTCACCGGCGCGTCGAGCGCAGCGACACCGCGACTCGCTAGACGGTCCGCGATCGAACGTGAGACGTCCGGACGGATGGTGCTCATGTCCACATATGTCTGATCGGGCCTGAGGGATGAAGCCAGCCCATGCTTACCGAGTACCACAGCTTCGACATCCGGCGTGTCCGGCAGCATCGTGATGATCACATCAGCGCTTTCGGCGGCTCGACCGATCGAGTCGGCCACCGTCGCCCCCGTGCTGGCGACTCGTTCACGCGACCGGTCGCTACGTCCGTACGCGAAGACCTCGTGCCCAGCTTTGACCAGGTTCGCGATCATCGGTGTGCCCATGACCCCCGGACCAATGAAGCCGATAGCCGACATACGTTCTCCCTCGTCTTGTGCAGGTAGGGGCGGCATCGCCAGGTGGCCGGCGTCGGCGCTTGAGCCGGGCGCAGTAGGACCAGCCTAGCAAGCAATCTAGTATGACAATTGGGCGACGCCTTAGAGGACTTGTCGTGCTGATGCTGGCTGGTTCCGGCGGGCTTGAGGCCGATCTACGCAGTCGGCCCAAGCCTTCGGAACGCGCACCACTTCTTCCCTCGGTGCTACGACGTGTCCCAGTCCTGCCGGTGTGCGCGGGTGTGACGTAGTGCTAGCTGCCAGGAAATGCTGGGAGAACGCGTAGAGCCGCCCTCTCGCGAGGCCGCCCGGCTCGTGCTGCCGCGAGTCGACCTCTCTCCTGTTGGCACGGCGACGCGTCTGCGGCTGTCGCGGGCCCGTGAGGGTCGACCCGATGACGCCCGCTTAGCGCCAAGCGACGAGACCGGCTCGCGCAAGCGCCTCGACCCAGCCGAGAGTCTGCTCCGTCGACGCTGTGGGCTTGTTTTCGGCGGCGACTGTGCCTCGGTAGCCGGCGTTCACGAGCCGTTCAAGAGTGGCGCCGATCGGGAGGTGACCCGAGCCGGGCTCGCCCCGCCCAGGGGCGTCGGCGAGCTGGACATGTCCGATCCAGGGGGCATACTTCCCGGCGGCAGTGACGATGTCGACGCCGTTGCTCCCGAGGTGGAACGTGTCGAAGAGCAGTTTCACGTTGGGATGCTCCACAAGTGGGCCCTGTAGGAGGTCCACAACGTGATCTGGATCGGTGAGCGGGTACGTGCCGTTCAGGCCCTTCGCCAAGGGTTCGATCAGGACTGTGCCGCCGATAACGGCAACGGCCCGGGCGACCCAATCGATGGCGCTGATCGCGGCAGCGTCCTGCTCTGCAGCGCTATAGCGCTCAAGTCGCTGACCGTAGAGAAGGTTGAAGTGCCTGCAGCCCGTCTCGCGCCCGATCCTGAGCACATCTGCGCAGTTAGCTTCCAGCTCGGCGCGCCGAGCTGGGTCGCTGGCGACGCCGCGCTCGCCGCCGGGCATGTCTCCGGCGAAGAAGTTGAGCCCGACAAGATCGACGCCGGCGGCTGCCAGAGCGTCGACTAGAGCATCTATCGCACCGGACGGCGCAATGGCTTCGGTGAAGGGCCACCACATCTCGACCCGGTCGAAGCCAGCGGCTCTGGCGGCTGCTGGTCGGGCGAGAAATGGCAACTCCGTGAACAGGAGCGAGAGGTTGGCTGCCAGGGCCAAGGGGCGGCCAGATGGGCGGGGGTAGGGGGCTTCCGTTGTCACGTACCCATGGTCTCCAAAAATTGTCCGGTCGGCAATCTTGACAGACAAGTTTGCCAGGGCCAGGATGTCGACACGGTCAACGACGATCCGACCGCCATCAGGGACACAGAGGGTCCTCGAGCAGGCGCCGTTGCGGCCGTCTGAGATACAAGCGCGCCGCCAGGCGTTGACACACACTCATGAAAGGCGGACTCGTGACTCGACGGTCATCGGAACTTTCACGCCGCGGCCTGCTGCGCCTGGGAGCTGCTGCAGGCGCCGCAGGTGTCGTGGGCACATCGCTGGCAGGGTGCGGCCCGAGCGGCTCCAGATCGGGAGGTGACGCCTCGCTTCGTTTCGTCTTCTGGGGTGCAGACGACCGTGTCGAGAGGTTTCAACGTGCGTGCGACCTCTTCATGGAGCAGCACGACAACATCCAGATCCTGCCTGAGTTCGGGGAGATCGGTGCCCTGGAAACACGGATGGGTGTCGCGATGTCGGCCGGAAATCTGCCTGATGTCTTCTGGGTGCACGCCAACTTGTTCCCGCAGATGGTCGCGGAAGGCCACGTGATGGACCTGACAGACCATCTCGGGCAGGAGATCCGCAACGAGGGCTTTACCGAGTCGATCCTGGCTGACGGCAACTATGACGGCCGGCAGTTCGCGATCCCGCACGGGCTGCAGTCGCCGTGCACCTTCGCGAAGGTGCCGCTCCTCGAGGATCTGGGCATCCCGATCAAGACCTATCCCGAGTCCTACACCTGGGACGAGTACGCCGACCACGCGAGGCTCGTCCACGAGAAGCTCGGCCCCAACTTCTACGGCACGGACGAGCCGACGTCGACCGGCTACTACGACCCCTTCCGGGCCTGGTTGCGCCAGCACGGCGAAGAGCTGTACGACACGAGCGGCGACGTCGGGTTCACCGCGGGCACGCTGACCGCGTGGCTCGAGTACTGGGACGAGTTGCGCGCCTCGGGAGCAGCCGTCCCGCCGGACATCCACCGCGACGACGATCCCTTCTTCCAGGGGGCGCCGATGATCCGCAACCTCGCCGCCTTCCACCTGCGCAACTCCAACCAGATCGGCGAGCTGCAGAAGCTCTCGCCCGAGGAGCTCGTCATCATGCCGCTGCCGGGAAACGGAGGCGACGGGACGGACAACATCTTCATGTTCCCGAACCAGCTCGCCGTGGCCGCATCCACCAAGTACCCGGAGGAGGCCCTGCAGTTCGTCGACTTCCTCCTGAACGACCCGGAGCGGGCCGACATCATCGGCACCACGATCGGGAGCCCGCCCACCGAGCAGATGCGCCAGGCCATCGCGCCCAACCTCGACCCGGCCGAGCGGTTGTTCCTCGACTACATCGGTTTCGAGGTGGAGGCGGGCCCGCGCCCGATGCCCCCGAGCCCGCCGACCGCGGGTGCCTTCAGCGGCGAGATGCGCGACACCTTGGACGCCTGGGCGTTCGGCCGGACCACCGTCGAAGAAGCCGTCGAGCACATCCTCGGCCCCGCGCGCGAGCAGCATCTGCTGGGCGGCTGACCGCCCGACCGCCCATCCGACACAACGACGACCAGCACAGACACCGAGACGGACGAGGACACACATGCCGCTGAACGAGATTGCCGCAAGCCTGTACGCCTGGGATCTGCACGACGAGGGCGTTGACCATGCGCTCGACGTGCTGGCGAGCAGGGCGGAGGTGAACTCGGCGTATCTCGTGGGTCTCATGCACAAGGAGAAGCGGCCGCTGCACGCTCGCTTCTACCCGCACAACCCGGTGCGGCGGTACTACACACCGGAGGACAGCCGCGCCTACTGGCTCCCCGACGCCAGCAGGTACGGGCGGATCTCGCCGCTGACCTCGGACCGAGACTTCCTGAAGGGCAAGGACTGGCTCCGGACCCTGATAGACGGAGCGCGCGCCCGCTCCATGAGGACGGGGCTCGAGATCTCCCACACGGTCATCGACGCGAGCTATGCGCGGGAACACTACGAGGACGTGCTGCAGCGCGATGTCTTCGGCAATATCGTCGGAGCGTTCGAAGCCGTCGAAGCCCAGCGAGCGCTGCCGTGCCTGAACAACCCGGATGTCCGCGAGTACCTCCTCGCGCTGTTCACCGACGTGGCGTCGAACTATGACGTGGACTACGTCCAAACGTGTCTGGTGATGTTCGGGTCCGGTCGCGACGACGGTGGCACGCACGCGTACGGCCCGGTTGCGTGGCAGCAGCTGCTCGCGGTGGCCACGGGTGGCTGCTTCTGCAGCTCGTGCGCCGCGAAGGCACGGTCCGAGGGCCTGGACTGGGACGAGATCGTGCGCGAGGTCAGGCACCTCGCCAACTTGTCGAAGCGCATCGGCCTCGAGGAGCTCCACGAGCGCCAGTTGCTCGACGAGGCGAACTACGGCGAGTCCGCGCTGCTGATCGAGAACGAGGCCTTCGCCGCGTGGCTGCACTTCCGCAAGCGCTCGATCACCGAGCTGTTCGCCGCGGTGCAGCAGGCCCTGCGTGGCGTCGGGCGTGATGTCGAGTTTCGCTACAACACCTACATGGCCTCGCCGGAGCGCGCCGGCCTGGACTTCAAGGCGGCATTCCAGTTTGTCGACTCGGTGCGTGAATCGGACTACTCCGACCAGTTGGGCACTCCCGAGGGCGTCGCGACCAAGAGGGCGAAGCTCATGAAGGTGCGCCGGTCGCTGCGAGAGGATCAGAAGCTGATCGCCGCGCTCGGCGTCCGACCGAACGCCACGCCGGAGACGCTGCGGGGAAGCGTCAAGGCGGCCGTCGACGCTGGCGCGGACGGCCTGTCGCTCGGCCACTACGACGGCGCGACGATGGAACGTCTCGACGCCGTCCGTGAGGGCCTGCGCGAGTGGGAGGCGCAGGAGCGCGACTGGCAGCCGCTGTCGGCGGGATGACGATGACGACGAACCGACCGGTCGGCGGGCTGCACGTCCCGCCCACCGGTCAGCCCTCGCAGCAGGGCACGACGCTGGTCGCTCGGCGGGGTAAGCGATGCAGCAGCCAGGTCCGGGCGAGCAGGACGGGGGTATCCACGTGAGCGTGCCTGTCGCCGCACTGCGTGGAGGCGGTCCCAAGCCGCATCCGGGCGGACGCCGATCGGCCGTGGCATACATCTTCCTGCTGCCCTGGTTGGTGGGAGTGGTGGGTATCACCGCGCTGCCGATGCTCGCATCGTTGTACCTCTCGTTTACGAGCTATCGCCTCGGCGGAACGCCTGTGTGGGTGGGGCTCGGCAACTACCAGCGCATGCTCGCCGACCCGAACTTCCAAGCCTCGGCACTGGTGACGGTGAAGTACGTGTTCATCTCCGTGCCGCTGCAGCTGGCGTTCGCACTAGCGATCGCCGTCATGCTGAACCGTGGGGTGCGGGGGCTGGCGCTCTATCGCTCGGTGTACTACCTGCCGTCCCTGCTGGGCGGCAGCGTCGCAGTGGCGGTCCTGTGGCGACAGCTCTTCGCGAGCAACGGCTTGATCCCTGAGCTGGCGGGGCGAGTCGGCATCCACATGGGGTCGTGGATCTCCGATCCGGACCGCGCGCTGACGACCCTGATCATCCTGAACGTCTGGACGTTCGGGTCGCCGATGGTGATCTTCCTCGCAGGGCTGAGGCAGATACCCGCAGAGCTGCTCGAGGCAGCGGCGGTCGACGGCGCGAGCCGGTGGCGACGCTTCTGGGCGGTGACCATGCCACTGCTGACCCCTGTGCTCTTCTTCAACCTCATCCTGCAGTTGATCGGGGCGTTCCAAGCCTTCACACAGGCCTACATCGTCTCGTCGGGCAGCGGCGGCCCAGCCGGATCGACGCTCTTCTACACGCTGTACCTGTTCCAGGTCGGGTTCCAGAGCTTCGAGATGGGTTACGCCAGCGCGCTCGCCTGGATCCTGTTCGTGGTCATCGCGATCTTCACCGGCATCAACTTCATCGCCGCGAGGCACTGGGTCCACTATGAGAGTTGAAGAAGTGAGCGCGGTGACGCTCCCGCTTCGAGGGGCATCGAGCCAACGAGCCAGCGGCCTTCTCTCGGCGTTGGCCTGGGTGAGGAAGACCGGCTGGAAGCACGCGCTGCTCATCGTGTTCGGTCTCGTCATGATCTATCCCCTGGTCTGGATGCTGACCAGGTCGTTCATGAGCAACATCGACATCCTCAACCCGGGCGCCCAGGTCCGGTTCACGCTCGAGAACTACATCGACGGCTGGGGGTCTCTCCGCGTCCCGTTCGGCCGATTCATACTCAACTCGGTCATGGTTGCGGGTGCCTGCATCCTGGGCAACCTGATCTCTTGCACCCTTGCGGCCTACGCGTTCGCTCGGCTGAGCTTCAGGTGGCGCGGACCATTGTTCGCCTTGATGCTGTCGACGATCATGCTGCCGTTCCACGTCACGATCATCCCGCAGTACATCCTCTTCTATCAGCTGGGCCTGGTCGGGACGTACGCACCTCTGATCCTGCCCAAGTTCTTGGCTGTCGAGGCATTCTTCGTCTTCCTGATGGTGCAGTTCATGCGTGGGCTCCCGCGAACCCTCGACGATGCTGCTGCGCTCGACGGCTGCGGGCCGCTTCGAACGTTCTGGAGCGTGATCCTGCCGCTGTGCATGCCGGCGGTCGGGGTCACAGCCGTCTTCAGCTTCATCTGGACCTGGAACGACTTCTTCACGCCGCTGCTGTACCTGAACTCGCCTGAGATGTACACGGTCCCCATGGGTCTCAGCACGTTCCAGGACTCCACGGGGCTCAGCAATTACGGAGCGTTGTTCGCCATGTCCGTGCTGACGCTCGTGCCCGTGTTCTTCGTCTTCTTGTTCGCTCAGCGCGCGCTGGTGCAAGGCATCGCGACCACCGGCCTGAAGTGACCCACGCACCGACCCTGGAGGGAAGCATCACGTGGATGTCATCACCGAGCTCGAGGTGATCGAGTTCGACCACTCCGTCTCCTACGGCTACGACGCATCGGGGTCTCCGGTCCCGGGGACCGCGCCCACAAGGTCCACGAGGCGCTTCGGCGTCCGTGTGCATACCTCGGCCGGCATCGTCGGCGAGTACGTCACGCTCTGGAGCGCGCCGCCGACCGCGACGGGGCAAATCGCCGCCTGTGCCCGCGCTGTGGTCGGCAAGCCGCTGGCCTACCGGGAAAGGTTCTGGGACGACGTCAACCGGAGCCTTACTAAGACCGACCGCATCGGGTACGGGGCTATCGACATCGCGCTGTGGGACGCCCTCGGGAAGACCGCTGGTCAGCCGATCGCAGCGCTCCTCGGGCAGTACCGCGACCGCCTGCCCGCCTACGTCTCGACCGTCGGCGGCGGCCACGGCCTGGGTGGTCTCGCTACGCCCGAGAGCTATCGCGACTATGCGGCGCTGTGCGTCGAGCGAGGCGTGCCCGGCTACAAGATCCACGGACCCGGTACCGGGAAGGTCCGCGACGAGGTAGCGGCGCTGCAAGCGGCCGCTGAAGGGGCGGCGGGCCGCATCGACGTCATGACCGACCCTGGTCAGACGCTGGCGACGCTCGCCGACGCGCTGCGTCTCGGCGCGGTTTGCGACGAGGTCGGCGCGTTCTGGTGGGAGGACCCGATGCGAGACGACGCGCGCCTCGGCCACCAGATCCTGCGGCAGCGCGTCCGCACCCCGCTGCTGATCACCGAGATGGTGCGGGGCCTGGACCAGCGCGTGGAGCTTGCCGTGTCCGGAGCCACCGACTTTCTCCGTGCCGACCCCGAGCTGGACATGGGCATCACGGGTGTAATGAAGACGGCGCACGCGGCGGAGGCGCTCGGCATCGACATGGAGGTCCATGCCTCCGGGCCGGCGCAACGTCACTGTATGGCGGCTATCCGAAACACCAACTATTACGAGCTCGGACTCCTCGATCCGCTCTCGGGCAACCCGCTCCTCCCCGACGTCTACGCGGACGGCTACCGCGAGGACCTGGACGCGGTCGGCCAGGACGGGTGCGTCGGGGTGCCCGACGGGCCGGGTCTGGGTGTTTCCTACGACTGGGACCGGATCGGGGCGCAGAACGCCGATCGCCGGGTCTTCCGCGGGTCCCCCTGAGGCCGTGGCGAGGTGCGCCCCGTCTCACGCCAGAGCGTTGCGGCGGCCTGCCGCACCGGCACGCATCGACGTGGTAAACCAGGCTGGTGCTGGCAGATGGGCTGATCGACGTCCCCGGGTTCGGCGGGCTCGAGATCACGCTCGCGGTCCTGCTGCTGCTCGTGCTGGCGGGGTTCTCGGCCGGCTGGGTGGACGCCGTCGTGGGCGGCGGCGGGCTGATCCAGGTGCCCGCGCTGCTCGTGCTGTTCCCCGACATGAGCGCGGTGCAGGCGCTCGCGACCAACAAGGTCGGCTCGATCATGGGCACGTCGACGAGCTCGATCACCTACTACCGGCGCATCCACCCCGACATGCGCACGGCCGCGCCGATGGCGGTGTGCGCGCTGCTCGCCTCCGTCGGCGGTGCCGCGCTCGCGTCGCACATCCCCGAGGCGGCGCTGCGGCCGATCATCATCGTCGTGCTCGTCGGGGTGCTCGTGTATACCCTCCTCAAGCCGCAGGTGGGTACCGTCACCGAGCTCCGGTGGGAGGGCAACCGCCACTACGGCGCCGCCGCCGGGATCGGGCTGGCGGTCGGTCTCTACGACGGGCTCCTCGGCCCCGGCACCGGGTCGTTCCTGGTCATGGGCCTCGTCGGCGTCATCGGGTACGCGTTCCTGCCCGCCTCGGCGATCGCGAAGATCGTCAACTTCGCCACCAACCTCGGTGCGCTCGCGTTCTTCGTGCCGGCGGGGCACGTCGTCTGGGGTGTGGGGCTGGTCGTCGGCACCGCGAACCTGTGCGGCGCCTACCTCGGCGCCCGCATGGCGGTCGCGAAGGGCAACCGCTTCGTGCGGATCGCGTTCCTCGTCGTCGTCGCCGCCCTCATCGGCCGACTCGCCTGGGACATCCTCGGCTGACGGGTCTCACCGCAGCTCTTGCTGCGGTCGACGACGTCCAGCCGCGTGTCAGGACCCGATCCGGGTCCGCACCTCGTACAGCTCGGGGAAGAACGTGAGGTCGAGCGCGCGGCGCAGGAAGTCGACGCCGGAGGAGCCCCCGGTGCCGGTCTTGTGCCCGATCGTGCGCTGCACGACCTGCAGGTGCCGGAACCGCCACTGCTGGAAGTTGTCCTCGATGTCGACGAGCTCCTCGCACGTCTCGTACACACCCCAGTGCTCCGCGGGCGCGTCGTAGACCGTCGCGAACACGTCGACCAGCCCCGGGTCCATCCGGTACGGCTGCGTCACGTCGCGGTCGAGCACGTGCTGCGGCACGGGGTAGCCGCTGCGCGCCAGGAACCGCAGGAACTCGTCGTACAGCGACGGCTCGCGCAGCAGCGTCGCGAGCGCCTGCTGTGCCTTCGGGTCGTGCCGGAACACGCCGACCATGTCCGGGTTCTTGTTCCCCAGCAGGAACTCCACCTCGCGGTACTGCGCCGACTGGAAGCCCGACGACGTCGCCAGGTACGGGCGGATCAGCACGTACTCGCTGGGCGTCAGCGTCGCGAGCACCGACCACTGGTCGGTGAGCACGTGCTGGATGTGCTTGATCCGGGCCATCCGCTTGAGCGCGGGCGCGAGCTCGTCGCTCGCGAGCAGCGACCGTGCCGAGCGCAGCTCGTGCACCATCAGCTTGAGCCACAGCTCGCTGGTCTGGTGCTGGATGATGAACAGCATCTCGTCGTGCTGCGGCGGGTCCGACAGCGGCACCTGTGCGGACAGCAGCTCGTCGAGGTGCAGGTAGTCGCCGTAGGACATCTCCCGCGTGAAGTCGCGCTGGATGCCGTCCTCGAGGTCCCGGATCGCTCGGCCGTCGTCGGTCACGGCAGCAACCTACGCCGGGTCCCCGGTCGTCGCGGGACGCTCGCCCTCCGCGTCGCCCGGTCCGTGGCGTCGACCCAGGTCGCGGACGCCGGAGCGGGGGCTCAACCCTCGCCGCTGGTGCACCTCATGCCGCCAGGCTGACGAGGGACGCCGTCGCGCGGGGGTCGGACGGCGCGAGGTGGGGTCGCCGTCGGGCTCGACCGACCGGTCGAGCGTCCCGGGATGTGGACGCGACGGCGTCCGACCCGTGGTCACGGCCTACACTCGATCGTCCGTAGTCCGCGTCACCGTGCGAGATTGTCCCGTGTCCCTCATCGTGCAGAAGTTCGGCGGCTCGAGCGTCGCCGACGCCGAGAGCATCCGCCGCGTGGCCCGCAGGATCGTCGAGACGAAGGCGGCCGGCCACGACGTCGTCGTCGTGGTGTCTGCGATGGGTGACACGACGGACGAGCTGCTCGACCTCGCCGGCCAGATCACCGACGACCCGCCGCAGCGCGAGCTGGACATCCTGCTGACCGCCGGCGAGCGGATCTCGATGGCGCTGCTGGCGATCGCGATCACCTCCCTCGGCGTGCAGGCGCGCGCGTTCACCGGACAGCAGGCTGGCGTCATCACCGACACCGCCCACGGCAACGCCCGCATCATCGACGTCACCCCCAGCCGCATCCAGGCGACGCTGTCCGACGACGCCGTCGCGATCGTGGCCGGCTTCCAGGGCGTCACCGCCCAGACCAACGACGTGACCACGCTCGGCCGCGGCGGCTCCGACACCACCGCCGTCGCGCTCGCGGCCGCGCTCGGCGCGTCGGTGTGCGAGATCTACTCCGACGTCGACGGCGTGTTCACCGCCGACCCGCGCATCGTCCCTGCCGCCCGCAAGATCCCGCGGATCAGCACCGAGGAGACGCTCGAGCTCGCGGCGAACGGCGCGAAGATCCTGCACCTGCGCGCGGTCGAGTACGCGCGCCGCTACCGCGTCCCGATCCACGTCCGCTCGTCCTTCTCCTCGCACCAGGGGACGCTCGTCACGGACGAACTAGCAGAGGATGGCCCCATGGAAGACCCGCTGATCTCCGGTGTTGCCCACGACCGCTCGCAGGGCAAGATCACGATCGTCGGCGTGCCGGACGTGCCGGGCACCGCGGCGCGGATCTTCGAGGCCGTCGCGGCCGCCGGCTGCAACATCGACATGATCGTGCAGAACGTCTCGGCCGCGAAGACCGGGCTCACGGACATCTCCTTCACGCTCCCGCTCGAGCAGGCGAACGCCGCCAAGGCCGCGCTCGCGGCACTCGGCGGGGAGCTGCAGGGGGCCGAGGTCCTCTACGACGACACGATCGGCAAGCTCTCGCTGGTCGGCGCCGGCATGCGGTCGCACCCGGGCGTCTCCGCGCGGCTGTTCGGCGCGCTGCGCGACGCCGGCATCAACATCGAGATGATCTCGACGTCGGAGATCCGCATCTCGGTCATACTGCGTCTGGAGGACCTCGACGAGGCCGTCCGGGCGATCCACAGCGCCTTCGGGCTGGACGCCGCCGAGGTCGAGGCGGTCGTCTACGGCGGCACCGGACGATAGGGGAGCAGGCATGGGTGTGACCGTCGCCGTCGTCGGCGCCACCGGTCAGGTCGGCGCCGTGCTGCGCCGGCTCCTCGTCGAGCGCGACTTCCCGCTCGACCAGGTGCGGTTCTTCGCCTCGGCCCGCTCGGCGGGCACGACGCTGCCGTGGAAGGACGGCGATGTCGTCGTCGAGGACGTCGCCACCGCCGACCTCGGCGGCATCGACATCGCGCTGTTCTCCGCGGGCGGCGCGACGTCCAAGGAGTACGCCCCGCGGTTCGCGGCGGCCGGCGCGACCGTTGTCGACAACTCCTCCGCCTGGCGGATGGACCCGGACGTCCCGCTGGTCGTCAGCGAGGTGAACCCGGAGGCGGTGCACGAGGCGCGCAAGGGCATCATCGCCAACCCGAACTGCACCACGATGGCCGCGATGCCGGTGCTCAAGGTGCTGCACGACGAGGCCGGTCTCCAGCGGCTGATCGTGTCCTCCTACCAGGCGGTCTCCGGCTCCGGCCTCGCCGGCGTGGAGGAGCTCGCCGGGCAGGTGCGCGGCACGATCGACCAGGACATCGAGGCCCTCACGCACGACGGCGGCGCGGTCACCTTCCCGGACCCGGTCAAGTACGTCGCGCCGATCGCCTACAACGTGGTGCCGCTCGCGGGCAGCCTGCTCGACGACGGCTCCGGCGAGACCGACGAGGACCGCAAGCTCCGCAACGAGTCCCGCAAGATCCTCGGGCTGCCCGACCTGCTGGTCTCCGGCACGTGCGTGCGGGTGCCGGTGTTCACCGGGCACAGCCTGTCGATCAACGCCGAGTTCGCCCGCCCGATCTCGCCCGAGCGTGCTCGTGAGCTGCTCGCCGACGCTCCGGGTGTCGAGCTCGCCGACGTCCCGACGCCGCTGCTCGCCGCCGGTCGCGACCCGAGCTTCGTGGGCCGCATCCGGACCGACCCGGGCGTCCCCGACGGCCGCGGCCTCGCGCTGTTCGTCTCCAACGACAACCTCCGCAAGGGCGCTGCGCTCAACACGATCCAGATCGCGGAGCTCCTCGTCCGCGCCTGACCGTCCCACGCCGGCCCACTTTCACCGCACTTTGCAACACCCTCCACTTTCACCGCTGTTTGCAACAGCCTCGACTTTCACCGCTGTTTGCAACACGGTGGGCGTGACCGACGGCGCCGGCGACATCGCTCAGCGTTCGACGTTCAGCGATCTCGTCCGACGGCCAGCCGTCGTGTCCTCAGCGCCGGCCCTCGGCGCCTCCGCACCGCGGCAGACAGTCCGGTGAAACCGGGCGGTGTTGCAAAGTGCGGTGAAACTGGGCCCTGTTGCAAAGTGCGGTGAAGGTTGTCAGGGGCGGTGGCGCTGCCAGGCGGCCCAGAGGTGGGCGTAGGTGCCGCCGGCGGCGACCAGCTCGTCGTGGCTGCCGCTCTCGACGACGCGGCCCTCGGCCATCACCACCACGCGGTCGGCGTGCACGGCTTGGTCGAGGCGGTGGGCGATGACGAGGGCGGGGCGGTCGCGCATGACGGCGTCGGCGGCGCGGTCGAGCATCGCCCCGTGCGCGGAGCCCGCCTCGGCGGTCGCCTCGTCGAGCAGCACGAGGGCGGGGTCGGCCAGGTGGGCGCGGGCGAGCGCGACCAGCTGTGCCTGCGCGACCGTGAGCTGGTGGGCGTGCGGCCCGACCTCGGTGTCGAGGCCCTGCGGCAGGGCCGCCACCGTCTCCGAGCCCCCGACGGCGTCGAGCGCCGCGCGGACGGTTGCGTCGTCGGCGTCGGGCCGGGTGAGCGTGATGTTGTCGCGCACGGTGCCCGCGAACACGTGGACCTCCTGGCTGATGAGCACCGTGCGCGCGTGCGCGGCGTCGCTCACCTCGACGACACCCGACCACGGCGCGTGCGCTCCCGCGACCAGCGCCGCGAGCGTCGACTTGCCCGCACCGGAGGTCCCCACGACCGCGACCCGCTCGCCGGCACGGACGAGCAGGTCGACGCCGTGCAGCACCGGGGTGCCGGGCTCGTAGCCGAACCGGACGCCGTCGACCGAGACGGGGTGCGCGCCGTGCGGGCGGCGCTGGTCGTCGTCCTCGACCGGCATCGCGACGACGCCGACGATCCGGCCCAGCGACGCCAGCGCCGACTGCAGGTCGTCGACGAGCAGCAGCAGCCCCATCATCGGGCCGAACAGCTGCAGGAACAGCAGCATCGCCGTCGTGGCGCCGCCGACGGTCAGGTCGCCCCGCCCGACCAGCACGAAGGCCAGCACGAGGATCGTCGCCATGCCCGCCAGCTCGGCGGTGTTGAGCCGGGAGAAGAACGTGTTCAGCACGGCTCGGGCGCGCATCGACACCCGCACCACCTGCCAGGACGCCGTGCCGATGCGCGCGGCGTGCAGCGCGCCCAGCCCGAACGCCTGCACGGTGGGCAGCCCGCGCAGCGCCGCCAGCAGGTGCTGCGCGCGCACCCCGAGCGCGGTGCGCTCGGCGGCGTACAGCGGCGGCGCCGTGCGCAGGTAGGAGCGCAGCGCGACAGCCTGGATCGGCACGACCGGCAGCACCACCAGCGCGAACCACGGCTGCAGCGCCGCCAGCGCCCCGATCGTCAGCAGCAGGGTGAACCCGGACGCCGCGACCGTCGGGATCGCGCCCGGCAGGCCCTGCGCCACCTGGGCGACGTCGTCGCTCGCCCGCGAGGTGAGGTCACCGGTGCCGGTGCGCTCGACGACGCGGCGCGGCAGCGTCAGCGCCCGGCTCACCATGCGCTCGCGCAGCTGGGCGAGCAGCCGCTCGACGAGCGCCGCGGCGCCGAGCGCGCCCGCGCCGGTCGCGAGCGCCTGCACGAGCGCTCCCGCGGCCATCCAGGCGCCCAGCCGCCAGACGTCGGCGTCGTCGGACGTCGGGCTGGCGGCGAGGTCGACGATGCGACCGAGCGCGGTCGGCAGCACCAGCCCGGCGGCCGCCGCGAGCACGAACGCCAGCGTCACCAGCAGCACCAGCCAGGCGCGCGGGCGCAGCAGCGCCCAGCAGGTGCGCCACACCTCGCGCGTGCCGGCCACCGGCAGCGCCGCCTGTCCCGCGGTCATCGCGCCGCCTCCTCGACGGTCGTGCAGACGACGCGGTCGCACGCCGCGAGCAGCGCCGGCGAGGTCGTGAGCAGCACGGTCGTGCGGCCCGCCCGTAGCGCCGGCAGCCGCTCGGCGACGAGGCTCTCGGTGACCGAGTCGACGGCGGTGGTCGGCTCGTGCAGCACCAGCACCGGCGGGTCCATCACCAGCGCACGGGCCAGCGCCACCCGTTGCCGTTGTCCACCGGAGAGCCGCAGCCCGCCCTCGCCGACGACGGTCGCGAGGCCGTCGGGCAGCGCCGCCAGCACGTCGTCGCAGGCGGCCGCGTGCAGCGCGTCGGCGAGCAGCTCCGGCCGGTGCCCCGGCAGCGCGATGTTGTCCTCGACCGTGCCGTCGAGCAGCGCCGCCTCGTGCGGCGCCACGAGCACGAGCGCCCGCGCCCTCTCGGGCTCGGCCGGGTCGACGGCGAAGTCGCCGACCAGCACCCGTGCGCCGTCGGGCACCGGGCGGCGCGCGGCCAGGGTCTCCGCGAGCGCGACGGCCGCGGCGCCGTCGACCTGGACCCCGACGGTCTCGCCCGGCGCCACCTCGAACGTGACGCGCTCGCCGTCGCCGAGCGGGACGTCCTCGACGCGCAGCCGTAGCGCCGTCCCGTCGCTCGCGGATCGCGCGGGTGGCTCCGCGCCGGTGGTCTCGTCGGAGAGCAGCGCGAGCAGGCGCGCGGCGCTGGCCTGCGCGGCCGACCACACCGGCGCGACGTTGCGCGCGAACGCCGTGATCGGCACCAGCAGCAGCTGCGTGAGCCCGACGACTGTGATCAGCCCGCCGACGGTCAGCTCGCCGCGCACCGCGAGCAGCCCTGCTGCGACGGCGACGCCCACCATGAACAGCCCCGTGACGGCGTCCAGCCCGGCCCGCAGCCCGGCCTCGCTGCCGCGCGCCCGCATCGTCGCGCGCAGCGCCTGCCGCGACGTCGTGCGGTAGCGGCGGCTCGCCTCCTCCTGGGCGTGCACGCCGGCGAGCACGCGGTACCCCGCCAGCAGGTCGGCGGCGGCCCCGGAGGCGTCGGCGATCGCGGCGGCCTCCGTCTCGGCGCGGCGCCGCAGCGGCCGGCCGAGCACGTCGAGCAGCAGCAGGAGCAGCGGCGCTCCGACGAGCACGGCCAGCCCCAGCGGCACCGACTGCAGGAGCAGCAGCGCGCCGCCCACGACGATCGCGGCGGCCTCGCCGACCGGGTAGACCATGAGCGTGACGGCCGACGTCAGCTGCCGCACGTCGTTGGTCGCCAGCGACAGCGCCGACCCCGGCAGCCGGTCGGCACGGGCGCGCGGGTGCAGCAGCCGGTCGGTCACCCGGGTGCGGAGCTGGTGCTGCATCGTCTCGGCACCGAGCTGGCCGTACCACGACCCGAAGCGGACCACCTGCGCCAGCAGCACGAAGTTGAGCGCGAGCAGGGCGAGCCACACGAGCAGCCCGCGCACGTCGCCATCGACCACCGCGCTGTCGATCGCCATGCCCATGATGACCGGCACGAGCGCCTCGCACACCTGGTGCACGACCGCCGAGCCGGCGGCGGGCAGCGCGTAGCGGCGGGTGCGCCACATCGTCCGTGCGACCAGCGCGCGCGGCGACGCCGCCGGCAGCGGGTCAGGCAGCCCGACGGGCTCCTCGGTGATCTCACCTCGCCGCAGGCTGACGACGGCGCGCGGGCGGCTCATGCCTGCGGAACGTAGTGCTGCGGCAACGGTGCGCACCCGCCCGTCTCACGCGAGGCGCGCCACGGCCCGCCCGCCGCGGCGGGGACGTCCGCGCGACATGCGCTGCGAGACGCCGCCCCGACGGACGCGCTTGGGACCGGCGCGGGCATGCTGCTCCTGCGGCGCGGGACGACGACGGGTGGACGAGGTGGTGTCGTCAACCGGTCGGCTCCGCCGGCGCGACCGGGACGTGCCGGCGCACGAAGTCGAGCTCGAGCCGCATCTGCGTGACCCGCTCCTCGTCGACCTGGCTGGCGTGGCCGGCGTCGTAGACGTGCGTCTCGACCGTGCCGCCGCGCGCCCGCAGCGCCTCGACGTAGTTCAGGATCTGCCGGAACGGGCAGCGCGGGTCGTTCTCGCCCGCGCTGATGAAGACCGGCGCCCGGACGGCGTCGACGTAGGTGAGCGGCGAGGACTCGCGGTAGGCGTCGGGCACCTCGTCCGGCGAGCCCCCGAAGAGGGCCCGGTCGAAGTCCTGCAGCGACCCCATCTCGTCCTCGTACGCGGCGACGTAGTCGGCGATCGGGACGCCCGCGACGCCGGCGGCCCACCGCTCGGGCTGGGTGCCGAGCCCCAGCAGCGTCAGGTAGCCGCCCCACGAGCGGCCCACCAGCACCGACCGCTCGGCGTCGACGACGCCCTCGGCGACCAGGTGGTCGTGCACCGCCGCGACGTCGGCGAGCTCGGTGAACCCGACCTTCTGCTCCAGCGCGTCCCGCCAGCCCACGCCGTACCCCGTGGAGCCGCGGTAGTTGACCTCGAGCACCGCCCAGCCGTGGTCCACCCAGGCGGCGGCCGCGGGCGAGAAGGCGTCGGAGTCGTGGATCGTGGGGCCACCGTGCACCTTGACGACGACCGGGTACGGCGCCGCACCCGTGCGCGGTGTGCGCAGCAGCGCGTGGATCCGCCCGCCGGGCCCGTCGACCCACACGTCCTGCACCGGGACCGACGGCGGCGCCGCAGGCCCCGGCGCGGTGAGCAGCTCACGCCCGCCGCGCGAGGAGATCACGGCGGGCGGGCGGGCCGCCGAGCTGTGCAGGATCCACACGTCGCCGTCGGGTCGGGTGACGGCGTCGTCCGCGGTCCCCTCGACCGGGCCGACGCCCACGACCGCGCCCGAGAACAGGTCCACGCGGTACAGCCGCGTGCGGGCGTGGTGATCGACCGAGACCAGCAGGTGCCGCGCGTCGGGGTACCACCACGCCGAGCCGATCTCGCCCTCGACGCCGATCTCGACGGGTCGCTGGATCAGCCGCTCGACGTCCCACAGCAGCAGCTTCGGCGTGCCGCCGCGCTCGTGCCGCACCAGCAGCCGCTGGTCGCCGGGCGCGGGCGCGAAACCGAGCGCCCACAGGCCGCGGCCGCCGCCGTCGTCGAGGTCGGCGACCGGCCAGCCGTCCCGGCGGAGCACCCGGATCGACGGGTGCCGGGAGTCGCCGTGCTCGCTGTGCTCGATCGCGACGAGCCGGCCGTCGTGGCTGACCGCACGCGCGGCGGCCCACAGGGGGTGCGCGTAGAGCAGGGTCGGTCCGTCGCTGCCGTACCCGGAGCGGCCCACGGGCACCCAGTGGATCTGGGTGCCGTAGCTCGCGTCGCCGCGGCCGATGATCGCGGTGCCGTCGCGGTTGAGCAACAGCCCGCGCGGGTAGGCGGGCGGCAGGTCGATCGGCGTCTCGACCCGGCGGCCCGGGGTCGACCCGAACGGCTGCCGCCGCCACGTGCCGTGCTCGTCGCCGTCGCTGTCGTCGAACCACCAGACCCAGTCGCCGCTGGGGTCGATCGTCGCGAGCGTGGTGCCCGCGGCCCTGTCGGTGGCCACGATCGCGCGGCCCGACGACGGCGTCCAGGAGTGGACCTGCAGCCTGCCCTCGTCGGTCATGACGACGACGGCGCGGTCGGGGTTGTCGAGCGCCCACGTGGGCAGCAGCACCCGGCCGGCGCGGAAGCGCTGCTCCCACGGCGGGCGCGGCCACCCGGGCTCGGTCATCGTGCCTGCCGTCGGCGCATCACCAGCACCACCGCCACGACGACGGCGGCCAGCACGGCGATGCCGGCGACCACCGGCAGCACGCTGCTCGAGCCCTCATCCGCCTCGTCGGCGGCGTCGGCGGTGGTCGCGGCCGGCTCGCTGGAGCCCTCCGCGCCGGTGTCCTCGGCGGTGGTCTCCTCGGCGGTCTCCTCCGCCTCGGTGGTCTCCTCGGTCGTCTCCTCCACGGCGGTCACCTCATAGGCGAGCTCGCCGGAGATCGGGTGGCCGTCGGCCGACACCGCGCGCCAGACGACCGTGTAGGTGCCCGCGCCGCCGTCGACCAGCGGCTGCGTCACGAGCTCGCCGTCGACGGCGAGGTCGCCGTCGGCGGCCGAGGCGCCGTCCGGGCCGGTCACGACGACCTCGGTGCCGAGCTCCTGGATGTTCTCGTTGAACTCGAGCACGAGCTCCGTGGGGGCGGCGTCGACGACGTCGCCGTCGGCCGGCGTCGAGCCGACGAGCTCGCTGTGCGCCAGCGCGGGCGCCGCGGAGAAGGTGAGTGCCGCCGTCGCGAGGAGCGCGGCGAGGGCGGCGAGGACCGGGGTGAGAAGATGACGATGGGTTGCCACGAGGCCAAGGCTACGTCGGAACGCGACGACCCCCGACGACGGGCGTCGTGGCCGCGGGCGGTGGCACGATCGGAGGGCGACCGCCCCGCCACCCCTCTACGGTGGTGGGGCCAGCCCGAAGGAGGATCGTGCCCATCACCCATCGGCTGCGGGTGCACCGCAGCGAGGAGAACCTCGACCGCGCCGACCAGCTGGCCTGGCGGCTCGCCGAGCTGGCCACCGACCCGGTGCCCGTCGACGACGACGTCGTCGACATGATCATCAACCGGGTGATCGACAACGCGGCGGTCGCGGCGGCGTCGCTGCTGCGGGCACCGGTGGTCGCGGCCCGCGCGCAGGCGCTCGCCCACCCGTACTCGCCGGGCGCCACGGTCTTCGGGCGCAGCGCGACCCTGCGGGTGAGCCCGGAGTGGGCGGCCTGGGCGAACGGCGTCGCGGTGCGCGAGCTCGACTTCCACGACACCTTCCTCGCGGCCGACTACTCCCACCCGGGCGACAACATCCCGCCGATCCTGGCCGTCGCGCAGCACCGCGCGTGCAGCGGCGCCGACCTCGTGCGGGGCATCGCCACCGGGTACGAGATCCAGGTCGACCTCGTCCGCGCGATCAGCCTCCACAAGCACAAGATCGACCACGTCGCCCACCTCGGCCCGAGCGCCGCCGCCGGCATCGGGACCCTGCTCGGGCTGTCGACCGAGACGATCTTCCAGGCCATCGGGCAGGCGCTGCACACGACGACGGCGACCCGGCAGTCCCGCAAGGGCCGCATCTCCACGTGGAAGGCCTACGCTCCCGCGTTCGCCGGCAAGGTCGCGATCGAGGCCGTCGACCGCGCGATGCGCGGCCAGACCTCGCCCGAGCCGATCTACGAGGGCGAGGACGGCGTCGTCGCCTGGATGCTCGACGGCCCCGACGCGAGCTACGACGTCGTGCTGCCGGCGCCGGGAGAGCCCAAGCGGGCGATCCTCGACACCTACACCAAGGAGCACTCGGCGGAGTACCAGAGCCAGGCGCTCATCGACCTCGCCCGCCGGCTGCACCGCACCCGGCCGGACCTCGCCGACCCCGAGCGGGTCGCGAGCATCGTCATCCACACCAGCCACCACACGCACTACGTCATCGGCTCCGGGGCCAACGACCCGCAGAAGTACGACCCCGAGGCGACGCGCGAGACCCTCGACCACTCGATCCCGTACATCTTCGCGGTGGCGCTGCAGGACGGCACGTGGCACCACCAGGCCTCCTACGCGCCCGAGCGCGCACGCCGGGCGGACACGGTCGCGCTGTGGCACAGGATCACCACCGCCGAGGACCCGGAGTGGACCCGCAGGTACCACAGCAGCGACCCGGCCGAGAAGGCGTTCGGCGGCCGCGTGGAGATCACCACGACCGACGGCCGCACGATCGTCGAGGAGATCGCGATGGCCGACGCGCACCCGCTGGGCGCCCGGCCGTTCGCGCGACCGCAGTACGTGGAGAAGTTCCGCACGCTCGCCGACGGCGTGCTCGAGCCGGCCGAGATCGAGCGGTTCCTCGACGTCGCGCAGCGCCTGCCGGAGCTGGGGCCGGAGGAGCTGGGCGGGCTCACGATCGCGGCACGGCCCGGGCTGCTCGGCACCGTGCCCTCGCCCGCGGGGCTGTTCTGATGGCACGGCACGGCGGCGGGAACCGGGCGCTCGACGCGCGGGCAACCGGTTGTCACGGCGCCACGGACGCATCGAGCGCCCGGTTCGCGCCGGGGGAGGAGCGCGACTGATGCTGCACGCGAGCGCGAGCGCGAGCCAGAAGCGGCGGTTGCTGCGGGAGCGGCTGGCGTCGGGCGACCTGCTGCGGCTGCCGGGTGCGATCAACCCGCTCTCGGCGCAGCTGATCGAGGAGAAGGGTTTCGACGGCGTCTACGTCTCCGGGGCCGTGCTCTCGGCCGACCTGGGGCTGCCCGACATCGGGCTGACGACGCTCACCGAGGTCGCCGGCCGCGCGGGCCAGGTCGCGCGCGTGACGAACCTGCCGACGATCGTCGACGCCGACACCGGGTTCGGCGAGCCGATGAACGTCGCGCGCACCATCCAGGTCCTCGAGGACGCCGGGCTGGCCGGCTGCCACATCGAGGACCAGGTCAACCCCAAGCGCTGCGGCCACCTGGACGGCAAGTCCGTCGTCGACCTCGGCACCGCCCAGCAGCGGGTGCGGGCCGCCGTCGGCGGCCGGCGGGACCCGGACTTCCTCGTGATGGCCCGCACCGACGTGCGGGCGGTCGAGGGGCTGCGGGCCGCCGTCGACCGCGCGAAGGCGCTCGTCGACGCGGGCGCCGACGCGATCTTCCCGGAGGCGATGGCGGACCTCGGCGAGTTCGAGGCGGTCGCCTCCGCCGTCGACGTGCCGGTGCTGGCGAACATGACCGAGTTCGGCAAGTCCGAGCTGTTCACCGCCGACCAGCTGGCCTCCGCCGGGGTGCGGCTGGTGATCTACCCGGTGACGCTGCTGCGGCTGGCGATGGGCGAGATCGAGCGCGGACTCGACACCATCCACGCCGCCGGCACGCAGGCCGGGCTGGTCGACCGGATGCAGACCCGGGCCCGGCTGTACGAGCTCATCGACTACGCGGGCTACAACACCTTCGACAGCGAGATCTTCACCTACTCGGCGACGGAGCCGACGGAAGGAGCGACATGAGCGCGGACATCAAGAAGGGCCTGGCGGGCGTCGTCGTCGACGTCACCTCGATCAGCAAGGTCGACCCCGAGACCAACTCGCTGCTGTACCGCGGGTACCCGGTGCAGGACCTCGCCGCGCGCTGCTCGTTCGAGGAGGTCGCGTACCTCCTGTGGCACGGCGAGCTCCCGACGCCGGAGCAGCTCGCCGAGCAGAACGCGGCCGAGCGGGGGCAGCGGGCGCTGCCGCAGATCGTCGTCGACGCGATCACGGCGCTGCCGACGACGTGCCACCCGATGGACGTGTGCCGCACCGCCGTCTCGGTGATCGGGGCTCACGACCCGGCCGCCGACGACTCCTCGCGCGAGGCGAACCTCGCGAAGTCGCTGCGGCTGTTCGCGATGCTGCCCGCGGTCGTCGCGTACGACCAGCGCCGCCGTCGCGGCCAGGAGCTGGTGCCACCGCGCGAGGACCTCGGGTACGCCGAGAACTTCCTCTGGACGACCTTCGGCGAGGAGGCTGCGCCGGAGGTCGTCAAGGCCTTCGAGGTGTCGATGGTGCTCTACGCCGAGCACTCGTTCAACGCCTCGACGTTCACCGCCCGCGTCATCACCTCGACGCTCGCCGACCTGTACTCGGCGGTCACCGGCGCGATCGGCGCGCTCAAGGGCCCGCTGCACGGCGGCGCCAACGAGGCGGTCATGCACACGTTCGCCGAGATCGGCAGCGCGGACGCCGCGCAGGCGTGGCTCGAGGACGCGCTCGCCCACAAGCGCAAGATCATGGGCTTCGGGCACCGCGTCTACAAGCACGGCGACTCCCGGGTGCCGACGATGAAGGCGGTGCTCGACGATCTCGTCGCGTACTACCAGCGGCCCGACCTCGGCGAGCTCTACGCAGCGCTCGAGAAGGCGATGGAGGAGGCGAAGGGCATCAAGCCCAACCTCGACTACCCGGCCGGCCCGGCATACCACCTCATGGGCTTCGACACCCCGACGTTCACCCCGCTGTTCGTCGCCTCCCGCGTGACCGGCTGGACGGCGCACGTCATGGAGCAGCTCGAGGCGAACGCGCTCATCCGGCCGCTCTCGGAGTACGTGGGGCCCGGCTACCGCGAGGTGCCGCAGCGCTGAGCCGCCGAGGCCGCGCCCGCCGCCGGTGCGGTGCGGCGGGGCCTCAGGGGAGCGGGTGACCGGTCGCGGGGTCGCGGTCGGTGAGGCAGTAGACGTGCCCATCGGGCGCGCGCATGATCGTCCACGCCTCGTGCTCGGCGACCTGCTCGGCGCCCAGCCCGCGGTGGCGCGCGACCTCCGCGGGCCTGTCGGTGACCGCGAGGTCGGCGTGGGCGGAGACGGTCGGACGGTCCTCGCCGAGCCGCTGCAGCAGGAACCGGAGCCCGCCGGCGGGGTCGGGGTCGACCAGCCGCGCGAAGTGGTCGGCGCGCCCGGTCGTGATGCCGCGACCGCTGAGCCGCTGCCAGAACGCCACCTCCGCGTCCCACAGCCGGGGTGGGATGTCGAGGCAGACCTGGTCGAGGACGAGGTCGGCGGGGCGCTCCAGGCGTGGCCCGGGCTCGGCGAGCGTGAGGCAGAAGAGCAACCCGCCGGGGGAGCGCAGCACCGGCACGTCCTCGTAGCGCCACGCCTCCGTGGCGCCGAGGTCCAGGGCGCGCCGCAGCAGCGCGTCGCGGTCGTGGGAGGCGACGTCGAGGTGGACGCGCGGGCCGCCGTCGATCGCCTGCATGCGCACGCAGGAGGTTCCGGCTGCGGGGAGGAGGGTGAGGAACTGGCCGTCCTCGCCGCGCGTGGGCGACGGCGTCAGCCGCGCCGCCGCCGACCAGAACGCGACCGAGGCCTGCCAGCCGTCGCGGGGCACGTCGAGGAACAGGTCGTACCAGACGGGGGTGGTCACGGGCTCAGTCTGCCCGCGGCCCCGTCGCCGAGATCGAGGATCTGGGTCGAGATCGAGGAGATGTTTCCTCGATCTCGACCCAGAACCTCGATGTCGACGGCGTGGGGTGAGTGGGTGGCGGGCGCGCCGGGCGTCAGGGCCGGGCGAAGCGGGCTCCCGCGGCCGGGTTCGCGCGGAACGCGGCGACCTCGGCGAGGCGCTCCTCGGTGTGGTGGCCGGTGCCCTCGGGCAGGTCGTCGACGGCGAACCAGCCCACCGCGATCGACTCGTCGTCGCCCGGGTGCGCCTCGCCGCCGGTCGCGCGGCACACGAAGATGAGGTCGAGGTACTGCGACCGGTCGCCGTTCGGGTACTGCATGGGCTCGAGCACCATGACCGCGGCGAGCCCGTCGACCACCGCGTCGACGCCGGTCTCCTCCTTGATCTCGCGCACCATCGCGTGCGCGGGCTCCTCGCCCGGTTCGAGGATCCCCGACACCAGCGCCCACTGGCCGCTGTCGGAGCGCTGCGTCAGCAGCACGCGCTCCTCGTCGTCGAGCACGACGGCGGTGACACCCGGCAGCCACAGCAGGTCGGTACCGACCTTCTCTCGCAGCGCAGCGACGAACGGCGGGATCGGCATCCCGCCATGCTGCCACGGGTGGCGTGGTGTGAGGGACCTGGGGACGGGGAGCGTCCGTGGGGGCTGTCGGGGTGACAGGAGCCGCCGTCGCGACCCGCTCGTCCCTCGCGGGGCGCTCCGGCTCCCAGCATCCTGTGCAGCCCCGACAACGAGAAACCGCCTCGGCTTCGCCGGGCGGTTTCTCGTGTGTCGGGGTGACAGTGTGCTGGTTCAGGACATCCCGGACAGGTGTCTCGCGTCATCCCGGACTGATGTCTCAGGACATGGTGGACGGTGGGGCGTCAGCGTTCGGGGATGTCGAAGGCGCGTCTGGTCATTACCGCTGTCACCGTTCAGAACCGCTCTGTCGCCCAGGTCGCTGCCGATTATGGGGTTGCTCGTTCCTGGATCTATGAGTTGCTGGCCCGCTACCGAGCCGAGGGCGAGGCCGCCTTCCAGCCACGCTCACAGCGGCCGGTGTCGAACCCGAACGCCACTAGCCCGGCCCGGGCGCAGCTGATCGCCACGATCCGCGCCCAGCTGAGCTCGCAGGGCCTGGATGCCGGCGCGGAATCGATCCGCTGGCACCTGTCCCAGACCCACCGCATCGAGATCTCCCGCGCCACTATCCACCGGATCCTGGTCCGGGAAGTGCTGGTGGTCCCGACACCCAAGAAGCGCCCCAAGTCCAGTTACGTCCGCTTCGCCGCCGAGCTGCCCAACCAGTGCTGGCAGGCCGACTTCACCCACTACCGCCTCGCCGACGGCACCGAGGTCGAGATCTTGTGCTGGATCGATGACTGCACCCGCTACGCCATCAGCCTGACCGCTCATGTCCGGGTGTCCACCCCGGCCGTGATCGCCGCCTTCCGCGCCGCCTGTGACCAGCACGGACGCCCCGCGAGCACGTTGACCGACAACGGCATGGTCTTCACCACCCGGTTCTCCGGCCATCCCGGCCGCAACGGCTTCGAAGCCCTGCTCGCGACCTGGCACATCACCCAGATCAACGGCCGCGGCGGCCACCCGCAGACCCAGGGCAAGGTCGAACGCTTCCAGCAGACCCTCAAACGATGGCTGCGCGCCCAACCCGACCAGCCCGCCACGCTGACCGACCTGCAGGCGCTGCTGGATCGCTTCGCCCAGATCTACAACCACGAACGCGGCCACCGCTCGCTGCCGAACCAGGCCGTCCCGGCCGCCCTCTACGACACCCTGCCCAAGAGCACACCCGACACCAGCCAGCCCGCCACCAGCCACGAACGCGTCCGCGAAGATGTCGTCGACACCGGCGGCACCGTCACCCTGCGCGTGACCGGCCGCCTGCACCACATCGGCATCGGCCGAACCCACAACCGAACCCGCGTCCTGATCCTGGCCCAAGACCTCCACGTCCGCGTCATCAACGCCACCACCGGCGAGATCCTGCGCGAGCTCACCATCGAGCCCGACCGCGACTACCAGCCACAACCCCGAAAATGACGAACACCCGAACCCACAGTCCGTGGGTTCGGGCGTCCGGGATGTCGTGAGACATCACAGTGTCGGGGTGACAGGATTTGAACCTGCGGCCTCTTCGTCCCGAACGAAGCGCGCTACCAAGCTGCGCCACACCCCGGAGCAGCCTGGACAGGATAGCGGAGTCCGAGCCCCACCCTGAAACCGGCGTGTGACGGGCACCACTCGAACCCCGAGGCGCACCTCCGGACAACCCCGCCGCGCCCGTCCCCGCGGACCGTCATCGGCCAGCTCAGCGGGGGACGAGCGTGAGCAGCGTCGCCTCGGGGCGGCAGAAGAAGCGCACCGGCGTGTACGGGTTCGTGCCCAGGCCGGCGCTCACGTGCAACCACATCGAGCCCGGGTCCTCGTCCGGCCGCGCGCCGGGCCAGCCGTGCAGGCCTTTCGCGCGGCGGGTGTCGAGGTCGCAGTTCGTCGTGAGCGCACCCCACACCGGCAGGCACAGCTGCCCGCCGTGCGTGTGGCCCGCGAGCGTGAGGTCGACGCCGTCGGCCCGGAACGCCTCGAGCACCCGCTGGTAGGGGGCGTGCGTCACCCCCAGGTGCGCCACGGCGTCGTCGGGCCGGTCCACCGCGCGGGCCGGGGGCACCTCGTCGAGGTCCATGTGCGCGTCCGCCGCGCCGACGACGCTCACCCGGCGCCCGTCGACGTCGAGCACCGCGCGCGCGTTGGCGAGATCCGCCCAGCCGCGCTCGATCAGCGCGGCGCGCAGCTCCCGGCCGGGCAGGTCGGGCGCGGCCTCGTGGCTGCCCGGGGTGCGCGAGTCCGGCAGCAGGTACCGGGCCGGGTTGCGCAGCTGGGGCGCGAAGTAGTCGTTCGAGCCCAGCGTGAACACGCCCGGGGTGTCCAGCAGCGGGGACAACGCCCGCAGCAGCACCGGCAGCGAGGCCGGGTGCGCGAGGTTGTCACCGGTGTTGACGACCAGGTGCGGCTCGGTCTCGGCGAGCGAGCGCACCCACGCCACCTTGTCCTGCTGACCCGGGGTCAGGTGCAGGTCGGAGATGTGCAGCACCCGCATCGGGTCCGCGCCGGCAGGCAGCACCGGCACGGTGACACGCCGGAGCACGAACGCGTGCGCCTCGACCAGCGCCCAGCTCAGCCCTGCGGCACCCGCGGCGGCCGCGAGAGCGGCGCCGCGCGCCCACCGGTTCAGGTGCGCACCTTCGGCGCGGCGTCAGGGGTCACCGGTCGCCGCCGCCGGGGCCGTTCCCACCGCCGGGGCCGTTGCCGCCCCCACCGCCGCCAGGACCACCGCCGCCACCGGGGCCTCGGTCACCCCGATCGTCCCGGTCGTCGCGATCACCGCGGTCGTCGCGGTCGTCGCGATCACCGCGGTCGTCGTCATCGTCGTCCGGTGGCGGGCCGGAGCTCGTGATCAGGGTGATCACGCTGCCCTGGGTCTGCAGCGAGCCCGCACCGGGCTGGGTGCGGATCACGTTGCCCTCGTTGACGCTCTCGTGCTCCTCGGAGGAGCCCTCCCGCGTCTGGAAGCCGGCGTTCTGCAGCGTCTGCGTGGCCTGGTCGACGCTCATGTTGCTGACGTTCGGCACCCACTTGCGCTCGCCGTAGACCAGCTTGTCGTTCGGGTCGGGGAACTTCGTCGGCGGCAGGTCGAGGCGTTCGACGGCGCCGCTCATGTAGTCGTGCCAGATCGGCGCCGCGAACTTCCCGCCGTAGACGAGGCTGTAGTACGTGCCGTTGATGGTGATGTTCATCATCGGCTTGAGGCCTTCGGAGAAGCCGTTCCACACCGCCGTCGAGAGCTGCGGCGTGTAGCCGACGAACCAGGCCGCGGTGTCGTCGTTGGCGGTGCCGGTCTTGCCGGCGACCGGGCGGTTGCCGAGGCTGGCCGCGTTGCCCGTGGCGCCCGGGGTCGACACGACCCGGCTCAGCGCATAGGTCACGGTGGCCGCGATCTCCGGCTTCAGCGCCTGGTTGCACTCGGCGTCGGGGACCGGCAGCTGCTCGCCGTCCTTGGTCTCGATCGACTCGAGGGCGACCGGCTTGCAGAAGACGCCGTTCGCCGCGAACGCCGCGAACGCGGCCGCCATCGTCAGGGGTGCGATGTTGTTCGCACCCAGCGTCCACGACGGGCTCGGCACGAGCGGCAGCCCGTACTGCGCGTCGACCCCGGACCCCACGTGCAGGCCGAGCCGCTGCGTCAGGTCGAACAGGTCGCACTGGTTGAGCTGGTTCGCCATGTTGACGAAGGCGGTGTTCACCGAGTCCTCGGTGGCTTTCAGCACCGTCATCGGGCCGGTGCCGATGCCCTCGATGTTCTTGGGGTCGTAGTCGGCCGCGTGCGCGCCGAGGTCGCAGCCGTCGTAGTTCCACGACGACCGTGGGAAGTGCTGACCCTGGGAGCCGTCGACGACATCCATCAGCGAGTTGCCCGCCTCCAGCCACGCCGCCAGCACGAAGGCCTTGAAGGTGGAGCCGGTCTGGAAGCCGATCGCGCCGCCGTACGCGGCGTCGGCGTTGAAGTTCAGCTTGGTCGTGCGTTTGGGGTCGCCCTCTTGGTCGCCGTTGCCGTACGGCGTGTTCTGCACCATCGCGAGGATGCGCCCCGTGCCCGGTTCGACCGTGGAGATCGCGTTGGATACCCCCGACGAGTCGTCGACCGGGACGGCGTCGACCAGGGCGTGCCACCCCTCCGACTGCAGGTGGCGGTTGATGGTCGTGGTGATGTCCAGGCCGCCGCGCAGCAGCAGCTGCACCCGCTCGGCCTTGGTCTCGCCGTACTCGGGGCTCTGCAGGATCGTGTTGACCACGTACTCGCAGAAGTACGCCGACACCTTCGCGGTCGCGCACGTCGGCGGGATCTTGCGGACGTCGAGCATGTCCTCGATCGGGACCTTGCTCCAGGTGTCGTACTGCTCCGGCGTGATGAAGCCCTGCTGCTCCATGAGCATCAGCACCGTGTTGCGCCGGTTGAAGGCGTTCTCCGGGTTCGTGATCGGGTTCCACCGTGCGGGAGCCTGCGTGATGCCCGCCAGCAGCGCGGCCTCGCCGATGTTCAGCTTGTTCGCGCGCTTCGAGAAGAAGTACCGGGCCGCGGCCTCGACGCCGTACTGCGACGGGCCGAACTGGGCGATGTTGAGGTAGCCCTCGAGGATCTGGTCCTTGGTGTAGGTCTGCTCGAGCGCGATCGCGAGCTTCGCCTCGCGGAGCTTGCGGCCGATCGTCGGCGCGGTCGCCGCGGCCATCGCCTCGGGGTCCTCGGCGACGCGGGCCTGCTCGAGCAGCACGTTCTTCACGTACTGCTGGGTGAGCGTCGAGCCGCCCTCGAAGCTGGCGCCGGAGAGGATGTTGATGAGCGCGCGGAAGATGCCCTCGGGGTCGACCGCGCCGTGCTCGTAGAAGCGCTTGTCCTCGGTCGCGATCACCGCGTTGCGGACGTCCTCGTCGATCTGCTCCAGCGGGACGACGATGCGGTCCTCGGAGTAGAACGTCGCCATCACCGAGCGGTCGCTGTACCGGATCACGCTGCGCTCCGACAGCGTCAGGTCGCCGATCTCGGTGTCGAGGTCCTCGAAGGTGTCGATGCCGGCCTGCGTGGTGGCGCCGACGGCGGCGACCAGCGGCATCGCGAACCCTGCCGAGAGCACGCCACCGACCCCCGCGACCATGAGGAACGCGAGGAACAGCGAGATGAGCTGTGCGACGTTGACGGAGCGCCCGGACGCACGACGAGGGGGCGAAGTCATGTCGGCATCCTACGTTCCGCGGCTGAGAGGGCCAGGGAGTGTGCCGCGCGCCGCCCTCCGCAGGGGGAGGCGTGACCTACCCCAGAGCCGACCTTTGCGTAACACCGCACTTCGGTCTACATTCCAAGAGCGGTCACCTAGGTACCAGCGAAGGCGCTGGTCCCGCAGTTCGGGAGGTCGGAATGTCAACGACGTACGACGAGAGCTGGACGGCCAGGGCTGCGTGCGCAGGACGATCGCCGGACGACCTCTTCGTGCAGGGCGCCGCGCAGCGGCAGGCCCGCGAGATCTGCTTCGGGTGCCCCGTCCGGCTGGAGTGCCTCGTCGACGCCCTGGACAACCGGATCCAGTTCGGTGTCTGGGGTGGCATGACCGAGCGTGAGCGTCGCGCGCTGCTGCGCCGGGCGCCGTCGGTCGAGTCCTGGCGCGCGACGCTCGCCGACCTCGACCGGGACCACATCAACGAGCTGATCTCGCAGCGGTGGCCGGTGCCCAAGCCCGCGCGCCGCGAGCAGCGCGAGCGGGCGGTGAGCTGAGGCCGGCCCCGCCGGTGCTCGCTCCCGCCCCGCCTAGGATCGGTCCATGACGACCTGGGAGTACGCGACCATCCCCCTGATGATCCACAACACCAAGGCGATCCTCGACACCTGGGGCGCCGACGGCTGGGAGCTCGTGCAGGTGGTGCCGGGCCCCGACGGGCAGGGGCTCGTCGCCTACCTCAAGCGACCGAAGGCGTGACCGTGGCGGTCTCGCAGCGGCTCGCCGAGCTCGGCATCGAGCTGCCCGACGTCGTCCCGCCGGTCGCGTCGTACGTCCCGGCGGTCACCATCGGTGACCTGGTGATGACCTCGGGTCAGCTGCCGATGGTCGACGGCGCGCTGGCGGCGACCGGCAAGGTCGGCGACGGGGCCGGGCACGTCCCGGCCGCCGACGCCGCCGGGCTGGCGCGCCTGTGCGCGCTCAACGCGGTCGCGGCCGCCGCGTCCGCCGCCGGCGGCGTCGACCGGCTCGCGCGCGTCGTCAAGGTGGTCGGGTTCGTCGCCTCCGACCCGTCGTTCACGGGCCAGCCGGGCGTGGTCAACGGCGCCTCCGACGCGCTGCAGGAGATCTTCGGCGACGCCGGTGTGCACGCCCGCTCCGCCGTCGGCGTCGCAGCGCTGCCGCTGGACGCGCCCGTCGAGGTCGAGGTCACCTTCCAGCTGGCCTGAGCGCCCCACGACGAACGGGCCCGCCGTCCGCGCCGCTCACGGCGCCGACGGCGGGCCCTCGTCGTGCGTGCGGGTCAGCGCGCCCGGCGGCGCAGCCGCTCGATGTCGAGCAGGATCACCGAGCGACCGTCCAGCTGCAGCCAGCCGCGGTTGCTGAACTCCGCCAGCGACTTGTTGACGGTCTCGCGGGTGGCACCGACCAGCTGGGCGAGCTCCTCCTGCGTGAGGTCGTGCGTCACGCGCAGACCGGCGTCGGTCTGCTGACCGAACCGGCGGCCCAGGTCGAGCAGCGCCTTCGCGACGCGGCCGGGCACGTCGGAGAAGATGAGGTCCGCCATCGCCGCGTTGGTGCGGCGCAGCCGCTGCGCGAGCGAGCGCAGCAGGTGCTGGGAGATCTCCGGGCGGGCGTCGAGCACGCGCAGCAGGTCGGAGTGCTGCAGCGCGACCAGCGACGTCTTCGCGAGCGCGGTCGCGGTCGCGGTGCGCGCACCCGGGTCGTACAGCGACACCTCGCCGAGGATCTCGCCCGGGCCGAGGATCGCGAGCAGGTGCTCGCGGCCGTCCGGCGCCATGTGGCCGAGCTTGACCTTGCCGGCGCCGATGACGAAGAGCTTGTCGCCGGGGGAGCCCTCGTGGAAGATCTCCTCGCCGCGCCGGTAGGTCAGCTCCGTCATCCGCTCGCGGATCGCCAGGTAGCCCTGGTCGCTCAGCTCAGAGAACAGTGGTGAGCTGCGAATGACGGCCTCGTCCATACCGGGCGTCCCCTCCATGTCGTGAATCAGATGTGCCTGTGAGATGTGCCACAGTCTGCCAGGTCTGGGCGGGCCCCGTGCCCGCCACGCTCAGTCGAGCGTGAGGCTCCGCAGCCATGTCAGCAGCAGCTGGGTGACCTCCTCGGGCGCCTCCTCGGGAAGGAAGTGCCCCGCGCCGTCGACCAGGACGCGACGGTAGCTCGCGCTCACCATCGCGCCGTCGCGGCGGCACGCGCGGGGCGGCAGGTTGCCGTCGAGGCGCCCGTGCAACGACAGCACCGGCACGCTCACGGGCTGCTCGACCAGCTCGAGGAAGCGGCGACCGTCGGGCCGGGGCCGCGACCGCACGAGCCAGCGCAGCTGCTCCATCTGGCTGTGCGCGGCGAACGGCAGCCGCGCCGCCTGCGTGTACAGGTCGACGTCGGGGCACGACCACCCGGGCGCCGACCACGCGTCCAGCAGCCGCGCGACGAGGTCGCCTCGGGTCATCGCCCGCTCGGGGAACCACGGCACCTGGAACTGGGCCAGCCGCAGCAGCGTGCGCGTCGGCGCCGCGGCCCGGCCCGCCGCGACGAGGTGGAGCGGGTGCGGGGCGCCCAGCACCCCGATCGCACGCACCGCGCGCGCGTCGAGCGACGGCAGCGTCCAGGCCACCTGCCCGCCGAGACCCTGACCGACGACGACGGCGGAGCTCGCCCCGAGCGAGCGGATCACGCCCGCCACGTCGGCGGTCAGCGTCGGGAGGTCGTAGGCGCCCGGCGGCTTGTCGGAGGCGCCGTAGCCGCGCAGGTCCATCGCGGCCGCGCGGAACCCGGCCTCGCCGAGCGCGACCAGCTGGTGCCGCCAGGCCCACCACAGCTGCGGGAAGCCGTGCAGCAGCACGACCAGCGGCGCGTCGGCGTCGTCGGGCCCGGTCACCGCGACGTGGAAGCGGCCGCCGTTGGCGGCCACCATGCGGTGCGTCCACGGCCCCGGGGGGCGCACGATCGCGGGATCGACGGTCACGGCGCACCACGCTACCGGCCGCTCGCGCCGCCGTCGTCGGACGGTCGGCGCGGCGGCCGGTGCGTGGGTCGGGAGGCTCAGTCCTCCGAGGTGCTGCCCCCGGACATCCCGGCCTGGATGAGGTTCATGACCGAGGAGTCGGCGAGCGTGGTGACGTCGCCCACCGGGCGGTTCTCGGCGACGTCGCGCAGCAGCCGGCGCATGATCTTGCCCGAGCGGGTCTTGGGCAGCTCGTTCACCACGAGGATCGAGCGCGGCTTGGCGATCGGCCCGATCTCCTTGGCGACGTGGTTGCGCAGCTCGGCGGCGATGGCGGCGTTGTCCTCCTCGGACGCCGTCGCGTCGGCCGCCTCGATGACGTCGCCGCGCAGGATGACGAACGCGACGACCGCCTGGCCGGTGGTGTCGTCGCTCGCGCCGACGACCGCGGCCTCGGCGACGTAGGGGTGCGACACGAGCGCCGACTCGATCTCCGTCGTCGACAGCCGGTGCCCCGAGACGTTCATGACGTCGTCGACGCGACCGAGCAGCCAGATGTCGCCGTCCTCGTCGTACTTGGCGCCGTCACCGGCGAAGTACACGCCCGGGAACCGCGACCAGTAGGTCTCCTTGAACCGCTCGTCGTCGCCCCAGATGCCGCGCAGCATCGACGGCCACGGCTCGTCGAGCACGAGGTACCCGCCGCCGCCAGGGCCCACCGGTGCTCCGGTGTCGTCCCACACCGAGGCGCTGATGCCGGGCAGCGGGGTCTGCGCCGAGCCGGGCTTGGCCGCGGTGACGCCCGGCAGCGGCGAGATCATGATCGCGCCGGTCTCGGTCTGCCACCACGTGTCGACGACCGGGGTGCGGTCGCCGCCGATGACGCGCCGGTACCAGACCCACGCCTCCGGGTTGATCGGCTCGCCGACCGACCCCAGCAGCCGCAGCGACGACAGGTCGTAGCCGTTCGGGATCGCCTCGCCCCACTTCATGACCGTGCGGATCGCGGTGGGCGCGGTGTAGAGGATCGTGACGCCGTACTTCTGCACGATGTCCCACCAGCGGCCCTTGTCCGGGGTGTCCGGGGTGCCCTCGTACATCACCTGGGTGGCGCCGTTCACGAGCGGCCCGTAGACGATGTAGCTGTGCCCGGTGACCCAGCCGACGTCGGCGGTGCACCAGTACACGTCGGACTCGGGCTTGAGGTCGAACACGTACTTGTGCGTGAACGCCGACTGCGTGAGGTAGCCGCCGGTGGTGTGCAGGATGCCCTTCGGCTTCCCGGTCGTGCCGGAGGTGTAGAGGATGAACAGCGGGTGCTCGGCCTCCACCGCGACAGGCTCGTGCTCCTCGGAGGCGGCCCCGACGACGTCGTGCCACCAGACGTCGCGGCCCTCGGTCCACTCGACGTCCTGACCCGTGCGCCGCACGACCAGCACGTGCTTCACCGGGGTGTCGCCCTTGCTGAGCGCCTCGTCGACGGCGGGCTTGAGCGCGCTCGGCTTGCCGCGGCGGTGCCCGCCGTCGGCGGTGATGACCAGCGTCGCCTCGGCGTCGGTGATGCGGCTGTGCAGCGCCTCGGCCGAGAACCCGCCGAACACGACCGAGTGGGTCGCCCCGATGCGCGCGCACGCGAGCATCGCGATCGCGGCCTCCGGGATCATCGGCAGGTAGATCGCGACCCGGTCGCCGGTGCTGACGCCGAGCTCGCCGAGCGCGTTGGCGGTCTTGCTGACCTCGCGCTGCAGGTCGGCGTAGGTGATCGTGCGGGTGTCGCCCGGCTCGCCCTCGAAGTGGATCGCGACCCGGTCGCCGTGGCCGGCCTCGACGTGCCGGTCGACCGCGTTGTAGGCCGCGTTGAGACGGCCGTCGCCGAACCAGCGCGCGAACGGCGCGTTGCTCCAGTCGAGGGTCTCGGTGAACGGCGTCGACCAGGTCAGCAGCTCCCGCGCCTGCGTGGCCCAGAACTCCAGCCTGTCCGCTGCGGCCTCGTCGTACATAACCGCGGTGGCGTTCGCCTGCGCCGCGAACTCCGGCGAGGGCGGGAACCGCCGCTCCTCGTGGAGCAGGTTCTCCAGGGCCGGCGAGCTCGGGTCGGTCATCGTTCGATCCTCCAGCGACATCGGTGGGTCCGGGACTCCGGGCACAGCCTAGAACCTTCGCCGCATCCCGTCCGACAGCCGCTCACCACTCGGCCCGACGGACGGACGAGGGCGACGGCGCCCCCGGTGGCGGGGGTCGCCGTCGCCCTCGTGGTGACGTCAGGCGCCGAGCGCGGCGCGGCGGCGCTCCTCGCGGCGGCCCTGCCGGCGGGCGCCGTGCGAGATGACGCCGGCCATGATCAGCACGATCCCGTAGACGGCGGTGCGGCCGGTCCGCAGATCGGCGACGAGATGGTCGACGACGTTCTGGCCGAGCTGGCGCAGCCCCTGCACGAGCACGCCCTGGTACTCGGTGATCAGCTCCATCGCCTGCTCGTGGAAGACGATGAACGCGATGCCGGCCAGCGCCCCGACGGTGCCGACGACGATCGCGCCCACCGACGACCAGCGGGTCGCCAGCAGCACGAAGAACAGGCAGAGCACGCCGGCCGCGAGCTCGATCGGTGCCGCGATGTTGAACGGGCCGCCGTTGACGAGGTTGAAGTTGAGGCGCTCGCCGCCGTCGGTCACGAGGTACCAGCCGACAGGCACGAACACGATCGCGATCAGCAGGCTCCACCAGTGCGCGGCGGCGCGCGAGCTCGGGCCGTCGTCGAAGTCCTTGAACGGGTCGTCCTCGCCGCCCTCGGTCGCGGTCCGCCCGGTGGTGGTCGGCATCGTGCGGGTGGTGCCGGTCTCCTCGGCGGGCTCGCCGACGGTGGCGACCGCGCCCGCGCCCGCGGCGGCCAGCGGCACCGCGGCCGTGGTGCGCTCCTCGGGCTCGGTGCTGGTCTCGACAGGCTCGGGGCGGGGGCGCCCGAAGCGGCGCGCGCGCTCCTCGCGCAGCGCCTCGTCCTCGTCCTCGGTCGGGACGTACTCGGTGCGCTCCGGGGGCACCGTGTCGCCGCCGTCGACCTCCTCGAAACCGTCGCGGCGCTGCGCCGGGATCGCGGCGACGTGGGTCTCGTCGAGCGAGCGGTCGGCGGCGGGCGGGGTGCTCTCGGCGACCGGCTCGGCGGCCGGGGCCGCGGCGGCGTCGAGGGGACCGGCAGCAGGAGCCGGCTCGCTGGACGTGGCGGGACCGGGCTCGTCGACGCCCTCGGAGGTCACCTCGCGCTCGGGGTCGTCGACACCCTCGTCGAGGCGGCTGGTGCGGTCGTCGTCGGAGCCGTTGGGGCGCGCGTCGGTGCTCATCGGTTCTCCCAGCTGTAGCGGACGCTCTACGGTATCGACCGGCTCCCCGACAGCCCGGGTGGCACGCCGTGCGGCGGCGGTGGCAGATCGACCGCGGCCCGCACGCAATGACGGCGCCTCACGGCGCCGTCATCGACCTCAAGCCGGTCGTGGGTTAGCAAGCGTGCACACGTTGATGTGGGTCGCTACGGGCTGTGCCCGGTCGCCCAGTCCTATTCGTGGACCGTTCGCGCGTGGGTTCCCACGACCGGAATGAAGTTGTACTCCATGTCTACTCCTTCCGGCGTGGTTTGTGAAGCAGATCGGGGGTCCGAGCTGACGAGCGGGCCGTGGGTCCGCGTGGTCCACCGCCGTCCACAACGAGGCCGTCCACAGGACCCTCGTGCTGCCGTCCCGTCCACAGCAGCGGGGTCGCCCCGCCGCGTGGCGTGGACGGCTCGGGCCACCCTGCCGGGACACGACGGACAGCACGACGGACAGGAGGTCGGCGATGTCAGGTGCGGCGGTGGCGCTGCGTTCCTCGGACCCTGCGATGGTCGACGCCGTGCGATCGGTGGTCGCGCTCGCGGACCTGCCGCTGAGCGTGCACCCGGCGGGAGCGCGCCCTCCTGAGGCGGCCCTGGTGCTGGACAGCGCGTCGGAGGTCGGGCCCGCCGACCCGGACTGGCGCCGACCTGGCAGGCGGTTCGCGTGGGTCGCCGTCGACCACGCCGTGACGGCGCCCGACGGCGCACGGTGCCTCGTGCTGCCCGACACCGCGGAGGAGCTGCTCACCCGGGTCCGTGCGGTGACGACGACCCGACGGGCACGCGTCGTCGGCGTGGTCGGGGCGCGGGGCGGCGCTGGCGCCTCGACGCTGGCGGCGGTGCTGGCACGGGCCTGCGCCGATGCCGGGCTCGCGCCGGGTCTCGTCGACCTCGACCTCGACGGCGGCGGCATCGACGTGCTCGTCGGCGCCGAGCACGAGGCGGGGCTGCGCTGGTCCGACCTCGTCGAGGAACGGTCCGGCTTCACCCCGGCCGACCTGGCCGCGGCGCTGCCGCGTTGGCGCGGGGTGCGGCTGCTGTCGGCCGACCTGCGCACGACGACCGCCCCACCCGTGGAGCACGCGCTCGCCGCGCTGGCCGACGCGCTCGACGTCGTCGTCCTCGACCTGCCGCGGGCGGCGGCCCGGCCGGGCGAGATCGGCACGCGGTGGTGCGACACGGTGGTGGTCGTCGCGACCTGCGACCTGACCGCGGTCGGCGGCGCGCAGCACCTGGCGCACGCGCTCACCGGCCTCGACCGACGCCTGGTGACACGCGGCCCGGCCCCGGGTGGCATCGGTCCCGAGGACGTCGCGGCGGCGGCCGGGCTGCCGCTGCTGCACGCGATGGTGCCCGAGCGCGGGCTCGCCTCGGCGCTCGAGCGCGGTGTGGCGCCGGGCGACCGAAGGCGCGGGCCGCTCGCGCGGTGCGCCCGGCGGCTCGTGGCCGAGCTGGACCTGCGATGAGCGCGGCGCAGGCGGCGGTGGCGACGCTGCGCTCGCAGCTGGTGGACGGGCCCGACCTGGGGCGGGCGGTGCGCACCAGCGGACCCGGCGACGCGGCGCGTCTCGACCTCGCACGCAGCGCCCGGGCCGAGCTGCACGGCGCGGGGACCCTGCTGCAGCCGCTGCTGGACGACCCGACGATCACCGACGTCCTCGTCAACGGCGCGGGCGACGTCTGGGTCGATCGCGGTGCGGGGCTGGAGCGGGCCGAGGAACGGGTGGCGGACCCGCGGGCGCTCGCGACCCGGCTCGCGACGCTGGCGGCGCAGCGTCTCGACGACGCGGTGCCGGTCGTGGACGGCCGGCTCCCCGACGGCACCCGGCTGCACGCGGTGCTCGCCCCGGTCGCGGCCGAGGGCGCCCACATCAGCCTGCGCACGCTGCGGCGCCGCGCGTTCACGCTCGCCGACCTGCGCGGGCTCGGCTTCCTGGACGCGACGGGCGAGGCGGTCCTGCACCGGCTCGTCGAGGTGCGCGCCAACGTCCTCGTCAGCGGTGCCACCGGGTCGGGGAAGACCTCGCTGCTGGCGTCGGTGCTGTCGCTGGTGCCGCCCGACGAGCGCATCGTCGTCATCGAGGAGGCCGCGGAGCTGGTGCCGACGCACCCGCACGTCGTCCACCTGCAGGTCCGGCGCCCCAACGTGCAGGGCGCCGGCGGCATCGGGCTCGACGTGCTCGTCCGCGCGGCGATGCGGATGCGACCGGACCGGCTCGTGCTGGGGGAGTGCCGCGGCGGGGAGGTCCGGGAGGTGCTGGGAGCACTCAACACCGGTCACGACGGCGGCTGGGCGACCGTGCACGCCAACTCCGCGGACGACGTGCCGGCACGGCTGGCGGCGCTCGGCGCGCTCGCGGGGATGGGACCCGAGGTGGTCGCGCTGCAGGCGCGTGCCGCGATCGACGCCGTGCTGCACCTGCGCCGCGACGCCGAGGGCCGGCGCGTGCTCGACCAGGTCGGGGTGCTGACCGGCGACGACGGCGCGGTCCGCTGCGTCCCGGCGCTGCAGCGCGACGCCGCCGGCGTGCTGCGGACGGCGCAGGGGTGGGAGCAGCTCGCCGCGGTGCTCGACCGAGGGAGCCGGTGATGCGCGGCGCCGCCGTGCTGGCGCTCGTGCTCGCCGGCGTGGTGCTGTCGGTGCCCGGTCGGCGGCCGTGGGCGGCGTCGACGCGCCCCCGTGGGCAGCGACGAGGCCTGGGCGGTGCGACGCTCCGCGGGCTGGTGGCGCGGATACGCCGCCCCGCACGGCCGAGCGTCGCGGCGGTGCTCGTCGAGGTCGCGGCACGCCTGCGTGCCGGGAGCCCGATGGTCCAGGCCTGGCAGCGGGCGCTGCCGGAGCCGCGACCGGCGTGGGCGGCACCGCTCGTCGAGGCGCTCGAGCTCGACGACGTCGGGCTCGCTGCTCCCGGGTACCGCGGGGCGGTGGCGCTCGGCCACCCACGCCGGTCGCCGCCGCCGGGTGGTCTCGCGGCGGTACGGCGGATCCGTGGGCTGCGCGCCCGCGACGGGCCGGACGTGGCGGCCGCGACGGCCGCCTGCCGGCTGTCGGCCCGCACCGGGGCCCCGCTGGCGGAGGTGGCCGACGTGGTCGTCGCCGGCATCGCGGAGACCGTCGAGGCCGAGAACCTGCGCCGCGCCGCGCTGGCGGGTCCGCGCGCCACGGCGCGGCTGCTGGCCTGGCTGCCGCTCGCCGGCGTCGGCCTCGGCGCGGTCCTCGGAGCCGACCCGGTCGCGGTGCTGCTCGGCGGCGGGCCCGGTGGTCTCTGCCTCGTCGGCGGGCTGGCGCTCTTCCTGCTCGGCCGCCGCTGGGTGCGGCTCCTGCTGCGCGACGCCGAACGGGCGGGGCGGTGAGCCCGGTGCCGGTCGGCGCCGGCGAGCCGGACGTGCTGGTGGCCCTGCTCGCGCTCGCGGTGCTCGCGTGGCTGCCGTGGTGGCCGACGGCCAGGATCGCGCGAGCCCCGCGCCGCACCGCCGGGCGTGGTCGCGGCGGCCCACCGGTCGACGACGCGGTCGTGCTCGACCTCGTGCGCGCGACGCTCGCGGCCGGGCACGGCGTGGTCGCCGCGGTCGAGGCCGTGGGCTCCGCGCTGCCCGCGACGCAGGGCGCGCG
>NZ_WNXX01000012.1 GCF_009733795.1 Actinotalea caeni | reverse complement strand
GACGACGAGCGGCCGCACCGGGCGCGCCGGCACCACCGCGCGCGGCCACCGGCCGAGCGCCGCCACGAGCCCGAGCGCGGCGGCGGCGGCGACCACGACGACGTCGGCCCGGTAGCCGAGGTCGTACCCGGCGTAGTAGGCGAACAGCAGCACGACCCACACGACGCCGCCGAGCGGCACCGCGAGCAGCGCCCGGGACGCGCGCGGGGCGCGGTCGGCCGCGGCCCACACGTGCGCGAGCGCGGGCATCCCGAGCAGGAAGCAGACCGCCACCCACGGTGGCGCCACGCCGTCGTCGGTGACGAGCAGCACGCACGCCACCACGCCGACGAGCAGCACGACGGCGGCGATCGCGGTCGCGCGGGTCGGCCGCACGAGGGTGGCGGCGACCCCGAGCACCGCGCCGACGGCGACGAGGACCAGCCCCACGACGTCGAGCACCGCGGACGCGCGCCCGGCGTTGGCGACGACGACGCCGGCGACGATCAGCCCGGGCCACACGAGCCAGCCGAGACGGGCCGGGACACCCTCGCCGTCGACCGCCCGAGCCCGCCGGCCCGCCGCCGCGACGAGCGCCACCTGGAGCGCCAGCAGCGCCCACGCCCACACGTCGGTGCGCCAGACCGCGCCCCAGGTGCCGAGCGCGGCATGCGTGACCACCGACAGCGCGACGCCGCTCACCAGCCCGGTGACCGCGTGGCGGCCGTGCGCGTGCAGCGCGAGCGCGAGCCACGTCATCGCGGCCACCACGCCGATGGTCGCCACCACCAGGTGCGGGCGGCCGCCCGGGCTGGCCTGCAGCAGCACGCGCGCGAGCACGGCGACCGCCAGCGTCGCCGTGAGCACCGGGACCGGGCGCAGCCGACGCAGCGCCGCGACCGCCGCCACCGGCACCAGCGCGCACCCGAGCGCGAACGCACCGATGTTCTCCGGCGGCGTCGCGGCCGCCTGCCCGACGATCGTGATGAGGGTGGGCGTCCAGGCCCGCACCAGGTCCAGCAGCACCCACACCCCGGCGGCGAGGGCGAGCACCGACCAGCGCGACCGTGCGACGTCGTCAGCAGCCATGGCCCTTTGTACCGTGCGCACCCGGGCGCGGCCGCGTCGGGCCGCCGACGGCGTGTGCCCCGCGCCGCGGCGGCACCCTAACCTGAGGGGGTGAGCGCCCTACCCGACGTCGAGCACCAGGAGGACACCGAGGTCGTCGTCGACCCGGACCGCCCCTGGGTGACGGTCGTGTGGAACGACCCGGTCAACCTCATGAGCTACGTGACCTACGTCTTCCAGACCTACTTCGGCTACGACGAGGCCACGGCGACCAGGCTGATGCTGCAGGTGCACCACGAGGGTCGGTCGGTCGTCTCCTCGGGCAGCCGGGAGAAGATGGAGATCGACGTCCAGGCGATGCACTCCTACGGGCTCTGGGCCACGCTGCAGCAGGAGGACGCCGCGTGAGGGGCTTCACGCGCAAGCGCGGGCTCTACGTGGCCCACCTCGACCGGACCGAGCGCACGATCCTCTCCCGCGTGGTCGCCGACACCGCGCTGCTGCTGGGCACCCGGCTCGACGTCGAGCGCCCCGAGGGCGAGGACGACCCGCTGGCAGGCCTCGCCTGGTCGGTCGACGGCGTGGCCGAGCCCGACGACCCGGCGCTCGCCCGGCTGCTGCCCAACGCGTCGGAGGACGACGAGGTCGCCGCCGAGTTCCGCCGGCTCACCGAGGGCGACCTGCGCGCGGCCAAGGTCGAGCGGCTGCGGATGGTGTGGGGCGCGCTGCTGGCGCCGGGGGAGCGGCTGGAGGTGCAGCCCGAGCGCGCGATGGACTGGGCGGCGGCGCTGACCGACGTCCGGCTCGTGCTCGCCGAGCGACTGGGCGTCATGACCGACGAGGACGCCGAGAAGGTCTACCAGGAGGCGAGCGCGCGCCGTCGGCCGGGTTCGGAGGAGGACGAGGTCCGCGCGGCGCTGGCCAGCCTCTACATGGCGCTCACCTGGCTGCAGGAGTCGCTCATGACGGTGATGCTGAAGGCGCTCTGACGAGGGCGACGGCAGCCGTTGCCCGCCGGCCGCTGTCCGGGCCGCCCGCCGACGCCGCGGGCGCCGAGCGGGTGACGCCCGCCACGACTGTCCGGTGAGACGTGCCACATCCGGGCCCGGAACGGCCGCGGTGTCACCGTGCGCCGGTAACCTCGCCCAGCGTGAGCGACGCACCGATCGGGATCTTCGACTCGGGCGTGGGCGGCCTGACGGTCGCACGCGCCGTGATCGATCAGCTCCCGCACGAGTCGGTGCTCTACATCGGTGACACCGCCAACAGCCCGTACGGCCCGAAGCCGATCGCGGAGGTCCGCGCCCATGCGCTGCGGGTCATGGACGATCTCGTCGCGGCCGGCGTGAAGATGCTGGTCATCGCGTGCAACTCCGCCTCCGCGGCCGTGCTGCGCGACGCCCGCGAGCGGTACACGATCGCGCAGGGCGTCCCGGTGGTCGAGGTGATCCAGCCGGCAGTACGGCGCGCCGTGGCGGCGACCCGCTCGGGCCGGGTCGGCGTCATCGGCACGCAGGCGACGATCGGCTCGCGCGCCTACGAGGACGCCTTCGCCGCGGCCCCGCACCTGCAGCTCACGACGACGGCGTGCCCGCGGTTCGTCGAGTTCGTCGAGCGCGGCGAGACCTCCGGCACCGAGCTGATCGAGATCGCGCAGGAGTACCTGGCGCCGGTGCTCGCGGCCGACGTCGACACCCTCGTGCTCGGCTGCACCCACTACCCGCTGCTCACCGGTGTCATCTCCTACGTCGCAGGCGACGGCGTCACGCTCGTCAGCAGCGCCGAGGAGACCGCCAAGGACGTCTACCGCACGCTGGTGGCGCACCACCTCCAGGCGGGGCCCGACAGCACGCCGAGCTACTCCTTCCTCGCCACCGGCGACCCGGCGGCGTTCGACCGGCTCGCGCGCCGCTTCCTCGGCCCCGAGGTCGGCGCGCAGAGCGCGGCGGAGATCACCGGCGAGATCCCGCGGGTCGTCACGTGAGGCTCGTCGTCGTGGGCTGCTCGGGGTCGGTGTCCGGGCCGGAGTCCGCCTCCTCCTGCTACCTGCTGCAGGCCGACCGACCCGACGGCGGCACGACGTCGGTCCTGCTCGACCTCGGCTCGGGTGCCTTCGGCCAGCTGCTGCGCTACGTGGCTCCCGAGCAGCTGGACGCCGTGCTGCTGTCGCACCTGCACGCCGACCACGTCGTCGACCTCGCCGCGCTCGAGGTCTACCTGCGCTACGCGCCCGGCGGCCCGTTCGACGCCGTCGACGTCTGGGGTCCCGACGGCACGGACGCGCGCATCGAGCAGCTCTCGGGAGAGCCGTCGTCCGGTGCGGAGGTCTTCCGCACGCACGCGTGGGTCGACCGCGAGCCCGTGCGGGTGGGCCCGTTCGAGATCGCCCCGACCACGGTGCTGCACCCGGTGCCGGCGTTCGCGCTGCGCATCACGGGCCCGGCGGAGAACGGCCAGGGCACCCGCACGCTCGTCTTCACCGGTGACACCGACGCCTGCGACGGCGTGCTCGCGGCCGCGCACGGCGCCGACCTGCTGCTCGCCGAGGCCGCCTTCGAGGAGGACCGCGACGAGGTGCGCGGCATCCACCTGACCGGCCGTCGCGCGGGCGAGCTCGCGACCGCGGCGGGCGTGCAGCGGCTCGTGCTCACCCACATCCCGCCGTGGACGTCGCGGGAGAAGGTGCGTGCCGAGGCGTGCACGACCTACGACGGCGTCGTCGACCTCGCGTGCCCGGGTGTGACCTTCCACCTCTGAGCCTCCCGTATCACGGGTGCTGCGACCGGCCTCCTCTCCTCACGTCCGGTCGAGTCGCACGTCGAGGGCGACGTGCAGGAGGAGGACGTCATGGCTGCCACCGACACCACGGCGGAGAGCACCCGCGAGGACACCGAGCCGATCGGTGCCATCAACCCGTACACGCTGGCCGAGCTGGTCGCCGGTCGCACGATCGAGTGGTCGCAGGTCCCCGAGCCGCGCCGGCTCCTGGAGGACCTGCTCGCGACCCCGTACGAGGAGCTGTTCGACCCGGTGCACTCCTCACCGCTGTACCTGGGGGTTGCCGTCGACGAGAAGGGCCGCCTCGAGCGGGTGCGCCCCGCCGTCCTCGACGTCCGGCTGCCCGAGCTGACGAACGACGACGAGAGGGTGCCGTTCGGCGACCCGCGCCGGCTCCGCCGCATCGGTGACCTGGGGCGCTACCTCGACACCGAGGACGTCGCGGACATCGAGATCGACAGCGCGAGCCTGACCGACGACGGGTGGCTGCGGCTGCACGTCGCGCCGACGGGGGAGTCGCGGGTGGCGCGACTGGCCAGGGTGCTGACGCCGCGCATCGTCGCCTCGGTCGTGCCGCTGCCCAGCCGGCAGCCGATCGACGACGTCGCGTTCGAGCCGCCGCTGACCTACTGGGGCGACAACGGCAGCTTCTTCCTCGAGGCGGCCGAGTTCTCCGACCCGATCCAGGGCAACGTCGCGAACTGCTACCTCATCGCCGCGATGTCCGCCGTCGCGTGGGCGCAGCCCGACCGGATCCGTCACATGACCCGCGCGACCGGCACCGGGCAGCAGCAGTTCGTCAACAAGGTGCGGCTGCACGACGCGACCTCCCACGCCGGCACCGACGTCGAGATCACCGACGCGATCCCGCTGAAGTTCTCCAACAACCGCCCGATGTACGCGCGGTCGAGCGAGCCGGGCGAGACGTGGCCCTCGATCCTCGAGAAGGCGTACGCGAAGTGGGAGTCCGGTCACACCGGCGACACCCCGAGCATCGAGTCGACGGCGTGGGGCTCGGGGTCGCGCGCGTGCGCCGAGCTCACCGGGCTGACCCGATGGTCGGTCGACACCGCGAGCACCTCCGCCGACGACCTGTGGTCGCTCGTGCGGCAGAACTCCCTGAGCGGGCGCACGTTCAACCCGATGACGGCGGGCACCTACGGCTCGGGCGAGTCCTCGCCCGACAAGGTGGTCTACGCCGACGCGAACCTCGTGGCCAGCCACGTCTACACGGTGCTGGGCTGGGACTATCGCAACGGCAAGAAGTACATCGTGCTGCGCAACCCGTGGGGGTCCACCGAGGCCACCCAGGGCGCGCTGGGCGGCACGGTGTCCTTCTACGACATCAGCTGGTGGCGGTCGATCGCGCTCGCGGACCCCGACGGCGTGTTCGGTCTCGAGATGAGCGTCTTCAAGAGCTACTTCGCGAGCCTGGGCGGCGTCCGCTGACCCGGCCGGCCGGGCCGGCCGGGCATCCCGCTCCGTGACCGTACGAACGAGGCCGGCCCGGCGCTCGCTAGTCTCGCCAGCATGAGCGAGGCACCCTCCGTCGACACGGCCGCGCACGGCATCGCCACCGGATCGCGCGCGGTCGCGGTCTCCGACATGCCCGACGCGCTCCGGCAGGACGTCCGACTGCTCGGCGAGCTGCTCGGCACCGTGCTCGTGGAGAGCGGTGGCGAGGACCTGCTGGCCGACGTCGAACGGCTCCGCGAGCTGACGATCCGCGCGTACACCGAGTCCGGCACCGAGGCGTTCGACGAGGCGGTGGCGTTCGTCGACTCGCTGAGCCTCGACCGCGGCGAGGAGCTGGCACGCGCCTTCACGTGCTACTTCCACCTGGTCAACCTGGCCGAGGAGTTCCACCGCATCCGGGTCCTGCGCGAGCGCGAGGACGACCCCACGCCGCGCGCCCCCGAGGACTCCCTCGCGGGCACGATCGCCGCGCTGCGCGAGGAGCTGGGGGAGGAGGAGACCCGCCGCCGGGTCGCCGAGCTGGAGTTCCGGCCGGTGCTGACCGCCCACCCCACCGAGGCCCGACGGCGTGCGGTCGCCGCGTGCATCCGCCGCATCAGCGACCTGCTCGCCGAGCGTGACGACCCGCGTCTGACGAAGCGCGCGCTCGCGGAGAACCGCCGCCAGCTGATCGCCGAGATCGACACCCTGTGGCGCACCTCGCCGCTGCGGCTGGACAAGCCCAGCCCGCTCGACGAGGTCCGCACCGCCATGGGGGTCTTCGACGAGACCCTGTTCACGGTGCTGCCGAAGGTCTATCGCGCCGTCGACGACCTGCTGGCCGAGGACCCCGACGTGCCGCACCGACCGGTCGCGCCGGCGTTCGTGCGGCTGGGCTCCTGGATCGGGGCCGACCGCGACGGCAACCCGAACGTCACCCACACGATCACGCGAGCGGCCGCGGGGATCGCGGCCGAGCACGTCCTGCTCGGCCTGGAGCGGGTGGCGACCCGTATCGGTCGGTCGCTCACCCTCGACGCGGCGACCACACCGCCGTCGCCCGAGCTCGACGCGCTGTGGAACCGGCAGCGACGCATGGCCGAGGAGCTGACCGCCGACATCGCCGGCCGCTCGCCCGACGAGCCGTATCGGCGCGTGATGCTCACGATCGCCGAGCGGATCGCGGCGACCCGCAAGCGCGACGCCGACCTGGCCTACGGTTCCCCGGAGGAGCTGCTGGACGACCTGCGCGTCGTGCAGGACTCGCTCGCGGCGTCCGACCCGCGCCGCGCCTACGGCGACCTGCAGTCGCTGATCTGGCAGGTGGAGACCTACGGGTTCCACCTCGCCGAGCTCGAGGTGCGGCAGCACTCGGCCGTGCACGCCAAGACCCTCGCCGAGATCGACGCCGGTGGGCCGCTGTCCGACATGAGCGAGGAGGTCATCGAGACCTTCCGGGCGATCGCCGCGGTGCAGCGCCGCCACGGCGTGCTGGCGGCCCGTCGCTACATCGTGTCGTTCACGCAGGACGCGCAGGACATCGCCAACGTCTACCGGCTCGCCGAGATCGCGCTGGGCACGCCCGAGGACGTGCCGGTCATCGACGCGATCCCGTTGTTCGAGACCTTCGCCGACCTGCAGGCCTCGACCGACGTGCTCGACCAGATGCTCGAGCTGCCGCAGGTGCAGGCCCGGCTGGCGCAGACCGAGCGCCGCATGGAGGTCATGCTCGGCTACTCCGACTCCAGCAAGGACGTCGGGCCGGTGTCGGCGACGCTCGCGCTCTACGACGCGCAGAGCCGCATCGCCGAGTGGGCGCGCCGCAACGACATCACGCTCACGCTGTTCCACGGCCGCGGCGGTGCGCTCGGCCGCGGCGGCGGCCCCGCCAACCGCGCGGTGCTGGCGCAGCCTCCGGGCTCGGTCGACGGGCGCTTCAAGCTGACCGAGCAGGGCGAGGTGATCTTCGCTCGCTACGGCGACCCGGTGATCGCGTCCCGGCACATCGAGCAGGTGGCGGCCGCGACGCTGCTGCAGGCGACGCCGTCGATCGAGAAGCGCAACTCCGACGCCGCGCGCGAGTTCGCCGACGTCGCGGCGCGGCTGGACGAGGCGTCCCGCGAGCGGTTCTACCAGCTGGTGCGCGCCGAGGGCTTCCCGCAGTGGTTCGCGACCGTCACGCCGCAGGAGGAGGTCGGCTGGCTCGCCATCGGCTCCCGCCCGGCCCGCCGGGGGCTGTCGGTGGAGTCGCTGGAGGACCTGCGCGCGATCCCGTGGGTGTTCGCCTGGACGCAGGCCCGCATCAACCTCACCGGCTGGTTCGGGCTCGGCACCGCGCTCGCCGCCGTGGGCGACCTGGAGCGGCTGCGGGAGGCGTACCATCGCTGGCCGCTGTTCGCGACGATGATCGACAACGTCGAGATGTCGCTGGCGAAGACCGACACCCGCATCGCCAAGCTCTACCTGGCGCTCGGCGACCGCGAGGACCTCTCGCAGCTGGTCCTCGAGGAGCTGGAGCTCACGCGCGAGTGGATCGTGCGGATCACAGGTCAGGAGCGCCTGCTGGCCGGCCACCGGGTGCTGGGCCGCGCGGTGCAGCTGCGCTCGCCGTACGTCGACGCGCTGTCGCTCATCCAGCTGCGTGCCCTGCGCGCGCTGCGCGCGGGCGACGCCGACGATGCGACCGACGCCAAGCTCCGCCGCGTCATGCTGCTCAGCGTCAACGGCGTGGCCGCCGGCCTCCAGAACACGGGCTGACCCCGCGCCCACTTTCACCGCACTTTGCAACACCCAGTTTCACCGCACTTTGCAACACTCTCCGCGGTCCGGCCCAGCGGTTATGCGCGGGGCCGTGTTGCAAAGTGCGGTGAAACCGGGCTGTGTTCCAAAGTGCGGTGAAAGTGGGTGCCGTCGCGGGCGTACCTTGCCGTGCTGGCTGCTGGGCCGTCGTCCGGGCCGGGCGGGCCGCCGCTCGGGCTCGGCGTCGTCGGGCGTGCGCGGGGGTGGGTCCGACCTCGTAGGCTGGGGAGTCGTGACCGAACCTGCTGCACCCGCGCCCGTACCCACCCCGACCCGCGCCGACGGCCGCCGGCCCGACCAGCTGCGGCCGGTCAGCTTCCTGCGGGGCTGGTCCGACCACGCCGAGGGGTCGGTGCTCGTGCAGTTCGGCGGCACCCGGGTGCTGTGCACGGCGTCGTTCACCGACTCCGTGCCGCGCTGGCGCAAGGGCTCCGGGCTCGGCTGGGTGACCGCCGAGTACGCGATGCTGCCGCGGTCGACCACCACCCGGTCCGACCGCGAGTCGGTCCGCGGCAAGATCGGCGGCCGCACCCACGAGATCTCCCGGCTGATCGGGCGGTCGCTGCGCGCCGTCGTCGACCTCTCGGCGCTCGGCGAGAACTCGATCGTGCTCGACTGCGACGTCCTGCAGGCCGACGGCGGCACCCGCACCGCCGCGATCACCGGCGCCTACGTCGCGCTCGCCGACGCCGTCGCGTGGGGCCGCGAGCACGGTGCCGTCGCGCCCGACGCCACCGTGCTCACCGACTCGGTCGCCGCCGTCAGCGTCGGCATCGTCGAGGGCACGCCCGTGCTCGACCTGCCCTACGTCGAGGACGTCTCCGCCGAGACCGACATGAACGTCGTCGTCACCGGCTCCGGCTCGTTCGTCGAGGTGCAGGGCACTGCCGAGGGGGCGCCGTTCGACCGCGCCGAGCTCGACAGCCTGCTCGACCTCGCGCTCGCCGGCACCGCCGAGCTCACGAGGCTGCAGACGGCGGCCCTCGCCGAGCCGCTGACCCGCCCGGCCGCCCCGGGCCCGATCTCGCGATGACGGCGGCGCAGCCGCGGCTGGTGCTCGCCACCCGCAACCACCACAAGCTCGACGAGCTGCGCGCCATCCTCGCCGAGGAGGGCATCGACACCGCCGGGGTGGTGAGCGCGGCCGACGTCGACGGTCCCGAGGTCGCCGAGACCGGCATCACCTTCGCCGAGAACGCTCTCCTCAAGGCGCGCGCGCTCGCAGCGCACACGGGTCTGCCGGCCGTGGCGGACGACTCGGGCTTCGCCGTCGACGTCCTCAACGGCTGCCCGGGCGTGTTCTCGGTCTACTGGGCCGGCCGCGCGCGTGACGACGCCGCCAACAACGCGCTGCTGCTCGAGCAGGTCGCCGACATCGGGCCCGAGCACCGGGGTGCGCAGTTCGTGTGCGCGGGCGCGCTCGTCACCCCGGACGGCCGCGAGGAGGTCCGTGAGGGCGTCGTGCGCGGCCGGCTGCTGACCGAGCCCGTCGGCGACGGCGGGTTCGGCTACGACCCGTTGTTCCAGCCGGACGGACTCGACCGCAGCTACGCCCAGCTGGCGCCGGAGGAGAAGAACGCGATCTCGCACCGCTCGCGGGCCTTCCGGGCGCTCGCGCCGGTGATCGCGCAGGTGCTGGCCGGCTGACGGCCGCTGGGCACCCGCACCGCGCGCGCCCGCCTCTAGGTGAGCCGACCGCTCACCGCGAGCGCGGTGCGGATGAGCGCGGCGTGCCCGTCGACCATCTCGCCGAGCACCTCGGGCTCGATGATCTGCTCGGGCGTGAACCACGCGATGTCGAGCGCGTCCTGCTGGGGCTGGCAGTCGCCCTCGACCGGCACGATGTAGGCGAGCGAGACGGCGTGCTGGCGCGGGTCGTGGTAGGCGGTGATGCCGGGCGTCGGGAAGTACTCCGCGACCGTGAACGGCACCGGCGAGACAGGGATCCGCGGCAGCGCCATCGGTCCGAGGTCCTTGTCGAGGTGCCGCGCCAGCGCATCACGGATCCGCTCGTGGTACATCACCCGGCCGCTGACGAGGGCACGCTGGATGCCGCCCTTGCGCGGCGTGCGCAGCAGCGTGCCGATCGCCGTGATGGCGCCGTCGGCGTCGACGCGCACCGGCACGACGTCGACGTAGAGGATCGGGAGGCGACGGCGGATGACCGCCAGCTCTTCGGGGGAGAACCAGCTGCCGATGTCGTCCGTGCCTACCTCGCTCACGCACCTGTTCTACAGGGTCGCGGGGTCAGCCGCCATCCGGGCCACGCCAGAGGACCGACCCGTCGGCGTCGCGCACGAGCGCCTGCGGGGAGGGGTCGAGCATCAGCTCGACCTCCAGGTGCCCGTCCTCGCCCTGGGAGCGGTACCGCAGCCGCGTGTTGGTGAGCTCGGCGACGTCGAGCCGCGACGTCGTCAGCCACGGGTGCCGACGGCGGATCGCGATCAGGGCGCGGTGGGCGTCGAGCAGCACCGCGCCCTCGCCGTCGACGCCCAGCCCCTCCGGCCCGGCCGGCAGCGCGGGACGCACAGCGTCGTCGCCGCCCAGCCGGTCCTCCTTGAGCCCGGTCATGCCGACCTCGTCGCCGTAGTAGACCGACGGGATGCCCGCGACCGTCATGAGGACCGTGAGCGCCAGCACCGCGCGGGCGGCGCCGAGCCGCGTCGTGATCCGCGTGACGTCGTGGTTGCCGACGAACGTCTGCGGCACGAAGGTGCCGAGCATCTGACGGTGCCGCCCGAGCGCGTGCGCGAGCTCGTAGAAGTTCGCGTCGAGCAGGCTCGACCAGATCGCCTTCCACAGCTCGTACTGCGTGACGGAGTCGACGGTCGAGGCGGTGACGAAGCCGGGGTAGTCGCCGTGGATGACCTCCCCGAGGAACCACGCGTCGGGATGGCGCTCGCGGACGCGCGGCAGGGTCGCCGCCCAGAAGTCCGTCGGCACCGAGTACGCGGCGTCGAGCCGCCAGCCGTCGATGCCGCGGTCCAGCCAGTGGTTCATCACCTCGGTCGCCAGGTCGACGGCGGCGGGCGAGGAGTGCCGCAGCCGCACCAGCGCGTCGTGGCCCTCGAAGACCCGGGGCGCGGGGCCGCCGTCGGCGTCCCAGTCGATGTCGAGGAGGTCGGCCGCCGGCGAGCCCGGCCCGCCCTGCAGCGCCGCGGCGACCGCGGGGTGGTCGCGGCCGACGTGGGAGAACACCCCGTCCATCAGCACCCGGATGCCGCGCTCGTGGCAGGCGGCGAGCAGCGCGTCCAGGTCGTCGTCGGTGCCGAGCCTGGGGTCCACCCGGAGGTGGTCGACGACGTCGTAGCCGTGGCTGGTCGAGGCGTGCACCGGTCCGAGCAGCAACCCGTTGGCGCCGAGCCCGATGAGGTGGTCGAGCCAGGGGAGCAGCGCACGCAGCCGAGGACCGGGGCAGGGATCGGCCTCGCGGATCGGCGCGCCCACCGCTCCCAGCGGGTACACGTGCCACCAGATCGCGTGCTCGGCCCAGGCCGGGGTCGCCGTCATGCTCCTAGCATGGCGCGCCGCGCGCGCGATGGACGACCGAGGTCGCGGGGGCGCCGCACGAGTGCGCGAGGTGGGACTCGAACCCACACGCCCGAAGGCACAGGAACCTAAATCCTGCGCGGCTGCCAGTTACGCCACTCGCGCTCGTCGGTGCCCAGCGTACGAGGCGAGCGAGCGGTGGCGGGACCACGGCCGGGCAGCGCCTACCGTGTCGGTGGGCGCGCGTCGCGCGCGCCGGCCCAGCCGCACGACCCGATCGGACCCCCGTGACGACCCAGCAGCCCGTCCCGACCCTCGTCCTCGACTTCGACGGCACCCTGTGCCTGGGTGACGACCCGGTGCTGCTCTACGCCGACGAGCTGGCGAAGCGGATCGACGTCGACGCCGGTGAGCGGCTGCACGCCGAGCTCACCGAGTTCCTCGCCGGCACCCGCCGGGTCGAGGGTGCCGAGGACGGCTACCACGCGATCTGGGTGCTCACCCAGCACCTCGGGCTGCCCAGAGAGGTGCTCGCCGAGACCTACTACGCCTCCCGGGCCCGCATGGAGGCGGGCGAGGGGTCGGTCCACGCGCCCGAGGGCATCACCGAGCTGTTGGACGACGTCCGCGGCGCCGGGGTCCGCACCGTGCTCGTCACCAACGCACCCGCGACGGGCGCGACCTCGTGGCTGGCGACTGTCGGCATCGCCGAGCGGCTCGACGCTGTCGTCCCGGACGCGGGCAAGCCCGCTCGGATGCGCGAGCACCTCGAGACGCTGCTGGAGCAGGCCGGCGCGACAGGCTCCCCGCACCTGCTCATGAGCGTCGGCGACGTGTGGGTCAACGACGTCGAGCCCGCGACCGCGATCGGGGCGCACGGGCTCTACATCGACCGCTACGGCTCCGGTCGCGGCCCCAGCACGGCGAGCGCGCCCACGATCGGCGAGCTGTACCCGGTGATCCGGGCGTGGGCCGCCGACCCCGCGGCCGACCTCGCCGCACGCGGCTGACCGTGCCCGCGGCTCAGTCGATGCCGAGGTCGCGTCGCAGCTTGGCGACGTGACCGGTGGCCTTGACGTTGTACTGCGCGAGCGCGACCGTCCCGTCGGGCGCCACGACCACGGTGGAGCGGATGACGCCGATCGAGGTCCGGCCGTAGCTCTTCTTCTCGCCCCACGCGCCGTACGCCTCGAGCACCTGGTGCTCGGGGTCGGACACCAGCGGGAACGTGAGGTGCTCGGCCTCGACGAACGCCGCCAGCTTGTCGACGGGGTCGGGCGAGACACCGACGACGGCGTATCCCTGCGCGGTCAGCGACGCCAGGGAGTCGCGGAAGTCGCAGGCCTCCGTGGTGCACCCGGGGGTGCCGGCGGCGGGGTAGAAGTAGACGATGACACCCTTGTCCGCGCTCGCGAGCAGGTCGGCGAGGGCGACGGTCGTGCCGTCGGCGGCGGGCAGGGTGAAGGAGGGCGCGGTCGCGCCGACGTCGAGTCGAGGCATGCCGCCACTCTAGGTCCGATCGGGACCCGGGTTCGGCTCGTCCGGACGGCTACGGTGACGCCCGGACGAGGTCTCCAGCCTAAGCGCTGATCGCCTCGGTGGTGAGAGCACCCACCCTGTCGAGGGCCTCGGACCACCGCGCCTCGTACGTCGCGGCGTCGGTGACGCCGTCGTGACGCAGGTCCAGCCGGGTCGTGCCGCCCTCGTCGACGAGGTCGAGCTCGACGATCGTCGCGGGCGCCTCCGGCGTCTCGTGGAAGGACCAGCGCAGCTGCTCCAGCGGGTGGAAGCTGCGCAGCACGCCGCTCGCCCCGTCCGCGCAGCGCCACGGCTCGCCCTTGCCGCCGAACGCGGCCCCGGCACCCAGCAGCGCCTCCGCGCCGCCCGGTCCGGTGAGGACGCGCCACACCTCGGCCACGGGCGCCTGGACGGTCCGGGTGACCCGGACCCCCTCCTGCGCTGCTGTCGATGCTGCCCCAGCTTCTCCGGACCCGGACTCGACCGCGCTCATGCGACCCTCCATCGGACGTTGGTCGCCTCGGCGCTGCGCCGAGGCGCAGTCCCATCCCACCACCGTTGCCCGCGCCACGCCAGCGGTTCGGAGGGTGGATCCGAGCCGTCGACGTGACGCGGGCAGGTGGGTGGTCGGGAGGGCTCTCAGGCGGCCGTGGTGACGGCGACCCGGTCGCCGTCACGACGCAGCGCGTAGGCCCAGGTGGCGGCGGCGAGCGCGACGCTCCAGACCGGCCAGAGGAAGGTCACGCCGACCGCTGCCCAGTTGTCGGCGAGGCTCGCGAGCCCCGCGACCCCGATGCCCTGGACGGCGCCCACGATCATCGACATCCCGGCCGGCAGCAGCATCGCCGCGACGAGCGAGGCGGGCACGACGGCCAGCGGCACCGGCACGCGGCGACCACCCAGCCCGGGCAGCCACGGCCAGAACCGCTCGCCCCACGGCCGCACCAGGCCGATCGTGAGCACGCTGCCGACGACCGCGGCCGCGCTGAGCATCAGCCCGTTGGAGACGTCGCCGCCGGCGGCCTCGAAGGACGCCATGTCGAACCCGATCGGCCAGCCGAGCACCCAGGCGACGCGCGTGACGGCGTAGAGCAGCGGTGCGGCGACGGCGACCCCGACGGCGGTGCGTCCCCAGCGCGCCGCGGCTGCCGGCTGCTGCCAGCGCGGCCGGGGCGCGTCGCCGCGCAGCGCGTCCAGCGCGGTCACGGCACCGAGGACGACGACCGCGGTGGTGCCGACCACCGCGAGCTCGGCGAGCATCGGCGGCCACGGCACGCTCGCGAGCGCGAGCCGCATCTCCTCGGAGAAGGGGGCCATCACCAGCATCGCCGGCAGGTATCCGGTGAGCGCGAGCGGGTTGGCGTCGCAGACGGCCGCCAGCGCGAGAGCCGCGACGCCAGCCGCACCCACGGCCGTGATCGTCTGCGCCGGTCCGCGACGGTCGGTACCGGCCCGCCCGATCGCGCCGACGAGGGCGCGCAGCCGCACCAGCCCGAGGGCGACGAGCAGGCCGGCGGCGCCGAGCAGCACGGCGACCAGCGGGTACGGCAGACCCATCGTCGGCGTGATGCTCGGGTGCGCCTCGCTCGAGGTGGCGCCGTGCCCGGTGAGGCCGGCGACCAGCGCCGTCGCGCCGCCGACGCCGGCGAGGAGCGCGCCGAGGGTGGTCCAGCGGGCCGCGCGGCGCACGCGTACGGCGAGGGAGGGGTAGGTGGTCGGGGGAGTGGTGACGTCTGCGATGTCCATGGCTCCAGCCTTCGCCGCGCCAAGGACGGCGCCATCCCGCCGTGGAGCCAACCGGCTCACCCGGTCGGGGGAGCCGGCTAGAGACCGGAGACGGCGTCGCTGAAGCCGGACTCGTAGGCGAAGATCGCGGCCTGCATCCGGTCGCGCGCGCCCAGCTTGGCCAGCACGTTGCCCACGTGGGTCTTGACGGTCTCGACGCCGAGCCACAGCTCGGCGGCGATCTCGGCGTTGGTGCGGCCGGCGGCCAGCAGCCGCAGCACGTCGCGCTCGCGGTCGGTGAGCGTCGCGAGCAGCGCCTCGTGGCGCGGCTGCGGCGTCGCGTGCGCCACGAGCCGGCGCACCGCGGTCGGGAACAGCACGGCGTCGCCGCGCGCGACCACCCGCACCGCCTCCCGGATCTGGGCGGGGTCGGCGCGCTTGAGGAGGAACCCGGCCGCGCCGGCGCGCAGGGCGTCGAGCACGTAGTCGTCGGCGGAGAACGTCGTGACGACGAGCACGCGTGTGTTCGGCACCCGCTCCAGGATCCGCTGGGTGGCGGTGATGCCGTCGAGCTGCGGCATCCGCACGTCCATGAGCACGACGTCGGGCCGGTGCTGCGTGGCAGCGGCCACGCCCGCGACGCCGTCGTCGGCCTCGGCGACCACCTCGATGCCGAGCTCGGCGCCGAGGATGGCGCGCAGCCCGCTGCGCACGAGAGGCTCGTCGTCGACGAGCAGCACCCGGACCGTGTCGGTCATCGCAGACCCTCCGTGATCGTCAGCCGCACGAGCCACGCCCCCGCCTCGGGGCCGGCGTCGAGCCGCGCCCCGACGAGCGTGGCCCGCTCGCGCATCCCGACCAGGCCGCGACCACCCCCGTCGCGCGGGTGGTCCACCCCGTCGCGCCCGACGGCGTTGCGGACCTCCAGCGTCAGCGCCCCGTCGGCGCGCCACCAGTCGACGTCGACCGGCCCGGTGCCGTGCCGCTGCCCGTTGACGACCGCCTCGGCGAGCAGCTGGTAGGCCTCGCGCGAGACCAGCGGGTCGAGGCCCGCCAGGTCCTCCACCGCCCCGCGCACGCGGACCTCGTGCCCCGCCGCGGCGCCCGGTGCCGTGGCCAGACCGGGCAGGTCGGCCAGCGTCGGTCGCGGCGTGCGGGCGGCGAGCTCGTCGTCCTCGTCGCGCAGCACCGCCAGGCTGCGGTCGAGGTCGGCCATCGCCTGCCGGCCGACCCGGCCGATCTCGGCGAGCGCGGCACGTGCGACGGCGGTGTCGGCGTCGAGCGCGGCCTCGGCGACGCTCGCCTGCATCGTGGTGATCGCGAGCGCGTGCCCCACGCCGTCGTGCAGCTCGCGGGCGACCCGGTTGCGCTCCGCGAGCACGAGCCGCCGCTGCCGCTCGGCGAGCTCGCGCTCGCCGGGCCCGGGGCCGAGCAGCGGCACCGCCAGCGCGCGCAGCAGCGCCCGCCCGAGCAGCGCCAGCAGCGGCAGCGCGAGCAGCACGAGCAGCGCCACCGGCACGCCCCAGCCGCCGAGGTCGGGCGCGCTCAGCCGGAACCCGTCGCCGCGGCTGCCGAGCGTCCAGCCGATCAGCCCGACGGCGTAGGGGATGCCGAACAGCAGCGCGAGGGTCGCGAGCGCGCCGGTGAGCAGGTGGGCGACGAAGTAGCCCGCGGCCCGCAGCCGGTCATCGTGGCCGAGCCGGGCGCTCGTCGTCGGCAGGTCGACGTCGAGGAAGGTGCGCGCGGCGGCGATCCCCAGGTCGCGCACCGGGGCGAGGAAGGGCGGGACGAGCGCGAGCGGCACCGCGATGACCGTGAGCGCGACGGTGAGCGCCATCGGCACCTGCGGTGCGGCCCGCGCGAGCTGCACCAGCCCGCTGACGAGCACGCCGTAGCCGGCGGCGATGACGCCGCCGAGCACGAGGTAGACGCCGGCACGCAGGGCGCGCGAGGCCCACGGCAGCGCACGCGCGGTCCTCGGAGCCACCCCGCCATGCTGCCCGATCGCCGTCGGCAGCGGATCCCCACGCCGGGGGAGCGGCCGCAGTGGGGGCCTCAGTCGGTGCCGAACTCCATCGCGGCGGCGTCCAGCGCGTCGTCGACGGCGTCGACATCGGCCAGCTCGGGGTTCGCGGCGATCGTCTCGCCGCCGCCTGCGGGCAGTGTGCCGAGCAGGGTGCCGTGCTCGACGAGCAGCTGCCCCTGGTCGTGCGGCTGGCCCGCGTAGAGCTCGAGCTTGCTGCGGGAGTCGGCGATGTCGAGGTTGCGCATCGTCAGCTGCCCGATGCGGTCGGTGGGGCCGAACGCGGCGTTCTCGGTGCGCTCCATCGACAGCTTGTCCGGATGGTAGGAGAAGTTCTCGCCGCGTGTGTCGACGATCGTGTAGTCGTCGCCGCGGCGCAGCCGGATCGTCACCTGCCCGGTGACGACCGAGGCCACCCAGCGCTGGATCGACTCGCGCACCATGAGCGACTGCGGGTCGAGCCAGCGGCCCTCGTACAGCAGCCGCCCGAGGCGCCGGCCCTCGTTGTGGTAGCTGGCGATCGTGTCCTCGTTGTGGACGGCGTTGAGGAGCCGCTCGTAGGCGATGTGCAGCAGCGCCATGCCTGGGGCCTCGTAGATGCCGCGCGACTTCGCCTCGATGATCCGGTTCTCGATCTGGTCGCTCATGCCGAGTCCGTGCCGGCCGCCGATGGCGTTGGCCTCGCGGACCAGCGCGACCGGGTCGAGGTCGCGGCCGTTGATCGCGACCGGCCGGCCGCGCACGAAGGTGATCGTGACGTCCTCGGAGGCGATCGCGACGTCGTCGCGCCAGAACGGGACGCCCATGATCGGCTCGACGGTCTCGAGCGAGGTGTCGAGGTGCTCGAGCGTCTTCGCCTCGTGGGTGGCGCCCCAGATGTTGGCGTCGGTCGAGTAGGCCTTCTCGGCACTCGCGCGGTAGGGCAGGTTCCGCGCCGTCAGCCACTCGCTCATCTCCTGCCGGCCGCCGAGCTCCTCGACGAACGCGGCGTCGAGCCACGGCTTGTAGATCCGCAGCGCGGGGTTGGCGAGCAGCCCGTAGCGGTAGAACCGCTCGATGTCGTTGCCCTTGAAGGTGGAGCCGTCGCCCCAGATGTAGACGTCGTCCTCCGCCATCGCGCGGACCAGCAAGGTGCCGGTGACCGCGCGCCCGAGGGGGGTGGTGTTGAAGTAGGTCTTGCCGCCGCTGCGGATGTGGAACGCGCCGCACGCGAGCGCGGACAGGCCCTCCTCGACCAGCGCGGCCTTGCAGTCGACCAGTCGCGCGATCTGGGCGCCGTACTCGTGCGCGCGGTCGGGGACGGTCTCGATCTCGGGCTCGTCGTACTGGCCGAGGTCGGCGGTGTAGGTGCAGGGCACCGCGCCCTTCTCGCGCATCCACGCGACGGCGACGGAGGTGTCGAGACCACCGGAGAAGGCGATGCCGATGCGCTCACCGGCGGGCAGGGACGTCAGAACCTTGGACACGTTGAAAAAATATACAGGTCACTGTATAACGCGTCGAGGCCGGTGGCTGTCGGGTCGCTCACACCGCCCGCCGGCGTCAGGCGCGGCGGCGAGACGGCGGGGCCGGCGGTCAGCGGGTGGCGGGCCGGGCGGGGCGCAGCGTCGTCGGCGCCGCTGCCGTCGCTCGGGGTCGGCGCCGACGGCTGGGGGTCGCGGTGCCGCGCTCGGCGCGCCGGCGCCACAGCTCGGCCTCGCGCTCGATCTCGGCGGTGCGCTGCTGGGCGAGACGTTCGCGGGTGAAGGTGGTGAGCATCGTCGGCTCCTGTCGTGGTGACCGTGCTGGTGACACCGACGACGATGCTCGCTGAGGGGGTGGTGGCGGCATCGGGCAGCCGCCTACTCCTCGGGTGCGCCCGCCCCTGAGGGACGCCTCGTACGGCCTGAGGGGTGGTCGCCGCTGCCCTGAGGGGTCACGGGCCGGCTGAGGGATGCGCCGTCGTCGGCGACGCGGCCCCCAACGCGAACGCGCACCCCACCACGAGGGTGGGGTGCGCGTCGACTCGCAGTGGGCTAGGCCCGGGGAGCGTTGCTCAGAGAGCGCGGATGTCCTGGGCCTGCGGGCCCTTGGGGCCCTGCGCGACCTCGAACTCGACCTTCTGGTTCTCCTCGAGGGAGCGGTAGCCGCTGCCCGAGATCGCGGAGAAGTGGGCGAAGACGTCGGCGCCGCCGTCGTCGGGGCTGATGAAGCCGAAGCCCTTCTCGGCGTTGAACCACTTCACGGTTCCAGTAGTCATGGTGTCTCCTTCAGGATCTGCCGCACGCCTTGCCGGTGCGGCCGCCACGGTGTTCGTCCGTCAGACCCTCGAAAGAGAAAGGCGCCCGTTCCACGAGGACCGGGCGCCTGAAAAGACGTCGATGCACTGCAACTTCGGGAACAACCCTACCCGATCCTCGGCCGCTGCGCGAGCCCTGGTGGTCGCGACCACGTTCCTGCTACCATGCGACGCATGGTACCCAGCGAGGACAGCATCCTCACGAACCTGCGGCGCGGGGCGCTGGAGTACTGCGTGCTGGCGTCGTTGCGCGAGGGTGAGGCCTACGGCTTCGACATCGCGCGTCGGCTCGTCGCCGACGGCGTCCTCATGGGCGGGGAGGGCACGCTCTACCCGCTGCTCGCACGACTGCGCAAGGCCGGCCTCGTCTCGACGAGCTGGCAGGAGTCCGACGCGGGTCCGCCGCGGCGGTACTACGCGATCACCGACGACGGCGCCCGCGCCCTCGACACCTTCCGGCGCGCCTGGACCTCCTTCCGGGACGCCGTCGACCTCACCCTGGAAGGCCCACGATGAACGGCACCACCGACCGCACCCGGCAGTACCTGGACGACCTCGCGCGGATGCTCGACGCGCTCGACCCGCAGGAGCGCGCGGACGTCCTCGACGGCGTCCGCGACCACGTCGACTCGGCGCTGGGCGCGCTCGGTCACGAGCCGACCGCGGCGGACGTCGACCGCGTGCTCGCCGAGCTCGGCAGCCCCGGGGACGTGGCGCGCGAGGCGCTCGCCGGCCGGGCCCCGGTCGCGCCCGTCGTTGCGCCGGCGGCCGCGCGGCCCGCGCTCGCCGGCATGTGGGTGCCACCCACCGTCGTCGGTCTCGTGCTGCTCGGCGCCGCGTTCAGCGTGTTCGTGCTGCCGCTCGCGCTGCTGCTCGCAGGGCTGGTGCTGCTGTGGTTCTCGCCGCTGTGGACGCCGCTCGAGAAGGCCCTCGGCACGATCCTGCCGGTGCTCGGCGTCGGCGCGGTGCCGCTGGGCAGCCTGCTGGTGTTCCGCGCCGACACGCCCAGCCAGAGCGGTATCACCCTGTGGGGCGTGCTGCTGCTCGCGCTGCTGGTCGCCGGCCTCGTCACGCTCGTCGTGCTCGCCGTCCGTGGTGGGCGCCGCGCGCGCGGGTGGGCCGCCTGAGGATCAGGCCGGCACCGCCGCGAGCCAGGTCAGGAAGGGCTCGCGGAACGTCGTGACGACCTCGTGCGCGTCGCTGCCGGTCTCGGCCGCCGCCGCGAGCTCGACGACGGTCCACGCCTTGGCCAGCAGCACGTCCTCGACGCGCGGGGCGGCCGCTCCGTAACCGGCGACGACGGCCTCGGCCGCCCGGCGGTCGGGCAGCCCGGGCAGCAGGATCGCGAGGTCGACGGCGGGGCTCGCCACCGTGACGCGCTCGAGGTCGAGCAGCACGGGTGCGCCGTCGGGCGCGAGCCGCCAGTTGCGGGGGTTGGGGTCGCCGGAGACGACGCCGCGGGGCTCGAACAGTGCGGCCGACCGGCTGGCGAGCCGGTCGAGGCGGTCGGAGGTGGCGCCGTCGAGCGCGAGAGCCCGTGTCGCGGCGTCGGTGAGGTCGCGGTCCCAGCGCGGCCGGTACCGGCCGGGCAGGGCCAGCACCGGCTCGACCGGCGCGGCGTGCAGCCGGCGCAGCACCGCCAGCACCTCCGGGTCGGCGCCCCAGCGCTCCTGGGGCAGCGGGTCCGGCAGGTGCTCCATGACGAGCCAGGGGCCCTCGGCCTCGACGACGGCGTGCAGCCGTGGCGTGCGCACGCCGAGCCGTGCCAGGCCGGGGGCGAGGTCGCGCATCACCGCGACCTCCGCGGCCGGCGCCGGGCCCTTGACGACGACGGTGGCGCCGTCGCCGTGCAGCGCCACCACCCGGCGGCCCGACAGGCCGCCCAGGGTCTCGCCGCGGCGCGGCTCGCCGACGACAGCTCGGGCTGCGGCCAGCACGGCCTCGGGCACGTCGACGTCCATGAGCCTCCGTCTCGTCGGGGCGCCCGGTCGCGCTCAGCCGGCGCGCGGGTCGCGCAGCCCGATCATGCCGTCCACGGGAGGGGGCCGCACCGCCCGCCGGGTACGCAGAAGGCCCGCGTCCTGCTGCTGCAGGTCACGGGCCCTTGCTAGTACGCCCCCTGGGACTCGAACCCAGAACCCAGTGATTAAGAGTCACTTGCTCTGCCAATTGAGCTAGAGGCGCTAGCCGACGAACGAGTCTAGCGCACCCCTGAGACTGCTCGGTGCGCTCCTGACGTGGCGCGGACCACACTCCCCGACGGTGCCTGGCGACGTGTCAGTCGAGCGTGCGCTGGTAGTCGATCGACCGGCCCATCACGCGGTACCCGAGCTGCTCGTTGACCGCGATCATGAACGAGTTCGACTCCGCGTTCCAGGTGTCGACGGTGCGCACCTGCGGCTCGGCCTCGAGCAGCCGCTGCATCATCGTGCCCTTGAGCACGAGCCCCAGCCGGTGCCCGCGGTGCGCCCTCGCGACGGTCGTGTCGTGCTGGTGCGCGCGGTGCGGTCGCTCCTCCTCGACGGCGACGATCGTGTGCCCGCCGAGCTCACCGGTCCCGCGGTGCCGGGCCACCACGTGGTGCAGCCGCATCCCCGCGGCCTCCTGCGCGGTCTCATAGCCCCGGATCCGCTCGGCGGAGAACACCTCGTCCTCGATGTCGAGGTCGTCGGTGGGGGCGTCGTTGATGTCGCCCCACAGCGCCACCATCGGCTCCATGAGGTCGTCGGGGACGGCGCCCGTGAACGCGAGCACCTCGTAGTCGGCGGCCTTGGTGGCCGCGGCCTCGGCGACCTGCTCGGCCCAGCCGCTCGGCAGGTCGTCGAGGTGCTGACGGCGCTGGATCCCCTGCGAGGCGCGTCGGTAGCCGTGCCGTGTCGCGAAGCCGTCGGTCCGCTCGGACTCCCAGCCGCCGATACCGACCTTCGGGCGGGCCTCCGCGCGGGCGACGTCCTCGAGATGGGCGAGCATCGCGCTCCCGTGGCCGCGGCGCCGGTGCTCCGGGTGCACCTCGACGCCGAACCAGGCGTGGTCGAGGTTGTCGTGGTGCGAGGTCCAGATGCTCGCGAGCGCGACCGGTTCGCCGCCGTCCAGACCGACCCAGAACCGACCGGGCTCGCCGTCCCAGCCGTGTGTCATCGCGCACCGGAGCTGGCGGACCGTGCGCGGCTCGTTCCACGGGTCGTCGGAGGCGACCACCGCCGCACGGAAGGATGACAGCTCCTCGACGAGGTCGTCGTCGGGTCGCAGAACCTCGATGTCCATGCGAGAAGGGTGCTCCTGCGCCGACCCGACGGCACAGCTGATTTCCGTCAGTGCGACAGGTGCGGCGGCAGCCTGTCCATGACGTCGTTCCAGCCCTGCTCCGCGCCACCCTCGGCGACGTGCTCGGTCGAGGTGTGGCGCACGGTCACGCGGGTGCCGGGCCCGTCGGGCTCGAAGGTGACCTCGACGAGGTCGACGACGGCGTCGTCGGCGGCGGTCGGTTCCGCTCCCGTCGTCCAGATCCACGTCATCGCCAGCCGGTGCGGCGGCTCGACCACCGTGAGCTCGCCGGTGACGCCGAAGCCGGCCGCGGCGCTGTGCATCCGGTAGTGGCCGCCGGCACGGACGTCGAGGTCGTAGGTGGTGTCAGGCCACTGCGGCCACCACCACTGCGCGAGCTCCTCGGGGTCGACCCACGCCGCGAAGGCGCGCTCGGGCGGGACCGGGACGGACCTGCTGATCGTGATCGTGGTGGCCTCGCTCATCGGCGCTCTCCTTCGTGCTCCGTGCCGCCGCCCAGGTGGGCGGCGAACCTGTCGAGGTGGTTGCTCCACAGCAGCCGGGTGCGTCTCGCCCACTCCAGGAGCGGGTCGAGGCTGCCGGGCACGAGCGTCACGGTGACGACACGCCCGTCCTTGCGACGGGTCGCCAGGCCGCCCGCGACGAGCCGGTCGACGTGCTTGAGCGTGGCGGGGACGCTGACGTCGAGGAGCGCGGCGAGCTCGGTGATCGTGGCCGGTCCCGACTCGAGCCGTTCGAGGAGCCGACGGCGCGGCGCGCTCGCGATCGCCTGCGCAGCGGAGTCGAGGGCGGTGGCCGTCATACGGTGACGGTAGCAGACATGTAACCAATAGGTTAAGTGATCGGAGGGGTCGGATCGGTGCCGGTACGGTTCGGATGTGCCTACCCCGCGTATCGCCCTGGTGACCTGCTCGGAGCTGCCGGAGCTCGACCCGGAGGACCAGCCGCTGATCGGTGCGCTGGCCGACCGCGGCGCGGAGGCGAGCGCCGTCGTCTGGGACGACCCGGACGTCGACTGGTCCGACTACGACCTGGCCGTGATCCGCTCGACCTGGGACTACACCACCCGGCACCGCGAGTTCCTGGAGTGGGCGGCGTCGGTGCCGCGTCTGGTCAACCCGCCGAACGTCATCCGGTGGGCGTCGGACAAGCACTACCTGCAGGGGCTGGCCGACCACGGCCTGGCGGTCGTCGAGACGACGTGGCTGGAGCCGAGCCGCAACTTCGACAAGCGGGCGCTCCACAACCGCTTCCCGGCGCGCGAGGACTTCGTCATCAAGCCGGCCATCTCGGCCGGCTCGCTCGAGACCGGCCGCTACACCGCGACCGACGCCGACTCCCGCCGGTTCGCGATCGAGCACGCCCACCGGCTACTGAGCGAGGGTCGTTCGGTGATGGTGCAGCGCTACCTGCCCGAGGTCGACGCCGCCGGCGAGGCCGCCCTCATCTTCCTCCACGGCACCTTCTCGCACGCCGTCCACAAGGACGCGATGCTGGCGCCGGGGGAGGAGGTCGTCGGCGAGGGGGACACCCTCTACAAGCCCGAGTCGATGTCGCCCTACCGGGCGAGCGCCGTCGAGATCGAGGCCGCCCAGAACGCGCTGGCGTTCGCGCGGGCGCGCATCCCGGGCCGCAGCCCCGCGAGCCGGCCGCTGCTGTACGCGCGGGTCGACCTCGTGACGCCGCGCTCGGGCGACCCCGTGCTCATGGAGCTCGAGCTCGTCGAGCCCTCGCTGTTCTGCTCGCTCGCCCCCGGGGCGCTCGACAGGTTCGCCGACGCGATCATGGCCGAGCTGCGGATGGGTCCGGACACCCACAACATCGCGCTGGCCTGAGCCGGCCGCCCGGCGGCCGGCGACGCCGGCGCGTCACGGCAGCGCCGAGGCGGCGACGCGGGCGATGCTCTCGAGCTCGCGGCGGGTGGCGCCGTCGCGCGCGCGCTGCACGAGGCCGCTGAGCACCGACATCACGTAGCCGGCCAGGGCCGCGGCGTCGACATCGGGTGGGAGCGCACCCGCGGCGACGTCGACCTGGATCCGTTGCCTGAGGCGTGCCGCCTTCCGCTCGCGGATGCGCGACATCGCCGCGCGCACCTCGGTGTCGTCGGTGCCCGCGTCGCCGCTCGTGACCAAGCAGCCCCGCGGCAGCCCGCGACGGGTGTACCGCGCCGGAGCCTCGGCCAGGATGCGTCGCATCGCCAGCGTCGCCGTGGCCTCCTCCTCCAGAGCCGTGTCGATGAACTCGCCGTACCGCCGCTCGTAGACGTCCAGGGCCTCGTCGAAGAGGGCCCGCTTGCCGCCGAAGGCGTTGTAGAGGCTGGGCTGCCCGATCCCGAGCTCGTCGCTGAGCTCGCGCACGCTCGTCGCCTCGTACCCCTTCCGCCAGAACAGCCGGATCGCCTGGTCCAGGGCCGCGTCCCGGTCGAACTCGCGGGGCCGGCCCCGGGACGTCCCGCCTGCCGTCGTCGGAGCCACGGGCCTGATTGTAGATCGATCGCTACAGAATTTGGTAGCGTCGAGTTGTCTAGCGGTCGCTACAGAAGGGATGACGGCGTGAGACGTCTCGACGGGAAGACCGCGCTAATCACGGGCGCGGGGCGTGGGATCGGCCGCGCTGTCGCCATGCGTCTGGCGTCCGACGGTGCGCGGGTGGCGGTGCACTACGGGTCCAGCGCCGATGCCGCGCGCGAGGTGGTCGAGGCGATCGAGGCGCAGGGCGGGTGCGCGATCGGCCTCCAGGCGGACCTCGGGGCGCCAGGGGGCGCCGCAGGGCTGTGGGCCGCGTTCGACGAGCACGTCGGCGACGGCGTCGACGTCATCGTCAACAACGCGGGTGTGCTGGGTCCTCGGGTGCCCTATCCCGAGGTGACGGAGGCCGAGCTCGACGAGGTGCTCGCCGTCAACACCAAGGCCCCGTTCTTCGTCGTCCAGCACGGCCTGAGCCGGCTTCGCGACGGCGGACGCGTCGTGAACGTCTCGACCTCTCTCACCCACGGCTCCCGCAACCCCGACCTGTTGGCCTACTCGATGTCGAAGGCTGCGATCGACGCCTTCACCGCGGTGCTCGCGAAGCATCTCGGGCCCCGGGGCGTCACCGTCAACGCGGTCGGCCCCGGCGCGACGGCGACCGACATGAACGCCGCACGGCTCGCGACACCGGAGGGCCGGGAGGCCATCGCCTCGCGGTCCCCGCTGGGTCGGGTGGCGCAGCCCGAGGACGTCGCCGACGTCGTGGCGTTCCTCGCCTCCGACGACGCCCGCTGGGTGACCGGCCAGTGGATCGACGTCAGCGGGGGTGCGCTGCTCTGACGCCGCCGGCGGGTCGGCACGGGGCGTCGCGCCTCTCGCCCGCTCGTCCTCGCGGCTCGGGGCTCGTGGCGGACCGCGCGAGCCGCGTCGGCTCACCCGAGCTCGCGGGCGAGGTCGCCACCGGCATCATCGCCGCCGCCGCTGCCGGGGCGCTCGCCGCGCACCTCACCGGCTCCTGGCGCGTCGTGCTGCTCGGCATCGCGATGCCGTGCGTCACGGCCGTGGCCGCGGCCCGCACGGGCGGGCTCCTGCGCGCGCGGGCTCTGGCTGTGCCTGGCCGGCGCTGAGCCGTTGTATCGCGCGAGCATCTCGCTCGCCCGCTGGGCGAGCGCGACCCGCAGCTCCACCGGGCCGAGCGCTTCCGCCTCCGTGCCCAGCCGCCACAGCGCCCAGACGGCGTGACGCAGGTCGTCGACGACGACCTCCAGACGCGACCAGCCCTCGCCGTCCTGCGCCGCGGCACGGACCGCGCGCACCGTGTCGAGGAGCTCCTCGCGTCGCTCGTCGCGGACGCGGACGTCGACCACCAGGCTCTTCCCGGCGAGGAACCGTGCGCTGCGCTCGGACCACAGCCGTCGGAGGTCGACGTCGTCGCTGCGGGCGGCCGGCTCCGGGAGCATCTGCGCGGCGACGACGCGCGAGAGCCGGTAGGTGCGGTCCGCCCCGTCACGGCTGGCGAGCAGGTAGGTGCGCCCGCGGACGGTCACCAGCCCCAGCGGGTCGACGACGCGCTCGCGCGCCTCGGCGCCCGGTGCCGCGTGGCGCAACCGCAGCCGGCGTCCCGCGAGCGCGGCGCGCCTGACCTCGTCCATGACAGCCGCCGGGACGGCCTCGGTCGCGGCGGGCCGGGCGAGCAGGTCGGAGCCGGGCTCGACGAGGATCCGGCGCGTGGCACCGGCCAGCTCGTCGCGGTGACCGGCCGGCAGCGCGTCGACGACCTTGCGCACCGCCGAGGCCAGCGCCGGGCTCAGCCCGAGCAGCGGGTCGGACCGGCGAGTGGTGGCGGCCAGCAGCGCGAGCGCCTCGTCGTGCGTGAGGCCGGTCAGCTCGGTCCGGAAGCCCGGCAGCAGCGAGAAGCCGCCGTGGCGGCCCCGGTCGGCGTAGACGGGCACCCCGGCGCTGGAGAGCGCCTCGACGTCGCGCAGCACCGTGCGTGTGGAGACCTCGAGCTCGGCCGCGAGCTCGGCGGCCGTCATCCGGCCCCGCTGCCGCAGCAGCAGCACCAGGGAGACCAGGCGGTCGGCGCGCACCGTCCCAGGGTCTACCAGAAAGGGTGACACAAGGTGTCGTGCTTCGTCGGGACGCTGGTGCTGCGGGTGCCCCGAGCGCGCGGCGAGCGGCGCCGCCGGGGGCACCCGCACGAAGGAGGAACGATGGAGCGAGTGGCGGTCAACCCCGTCTCGTGGTCGCTGGGGCTGGGCTTCAACCAGGGTGAGGTGGTCTCGGGCGCGAGCCGCACGCTGTACGTCTCGGGGCAGGCGGCGACCGCCGTCGACGGACGTCCCACGCACCCCGGCGACATGGGCGCACAGCTCGGCGTCGCCGTCGACAACCTGGAGGCGGTGCTGCGGGAGGCGGGCATGACGCTGGCCGATCTCGTCCGCGTCGCCGTCTACACGACCGACGTCGACGCTCTGATGCCCGAGTACGGCGTGCTGGCGGGGCGGCTGGCAGCCGCGGGGGTCGCTCCGACGACGACGATGCTGCAGGTCGAGCGGTTGGCGATCCCGGGCCTCATGGTCGAGCTCGAGGCGATCGCCGTCGCCTGACGGCGGCGAGCCCGGAGACGACGCGAGGTGCGGACCCGATCGGGTCCGCACCTCGTCCGCTGGGGTGAGTAACGGGGCTTGAACCCGCGACCTCCTGGACCACAACCAGGCGCTCTACCAGCTGAGCTATACCCACCATGCGCACGCGACGTGGGGCACCCGCGTCACGCGACGACGGCCAGTGTACCGGGCCGCGAGGGTGCTCAGGACGTGCGCCGCGTCACCCCGCCGCGCCCGCCGACGGCGGCAGCACGGTGCGCGAGGACAGCACCTCGGCGGCGACGCGCTTGGCGGTCGCGGAGTCCGGCCCGGGGTCCGGCGGGAACAGCACCGCGCGGTAGTAGCGCAGCTCGTCGATGCTCTCGAGGATGTCGGCGAGGGCCCGGTGCCCGCCGGCCTTGGCGGGCGCGTTGAAGTACGCCCGCGGGTACCAGCGGCGCGCCAGCTCCTTGATCGAGGACACGTCGATGATCCGGTAGTGCAGGTGCTGCACCAGGTCCGGCATGTCACGGTCGAGGAACGTCTTGTCGGTGCCGACCGAGTTGCCCGCGAGCGGCGCCTTGCGCGGCTCGGGCACGAACTGCCGGATGTAGTCGAGCGCCTGCTCCTGGGCGTCGGCCAGCGGGATGCCGTGCTCGAGCTCGTCGATGAGCCCGGAGGCCGTGTGCATCTCCCGCACCACCGGCAGCATCGTGTCGACCACGCCCGGCGGCGGCGCGATGACGAGATCGATGCCCCCGCCCAGGGGCTTCAGCTCGGAGTCGGTGACGACGACGGCGATCTCCACCAGCGCGTCCTTGGCCAGGTCGAGCCCCGTCATCTCGCAGTCGACCCACACGATCGCGTCCGTTGCACTCACCCGGGTCACCTTAGTCAGCGGTCGTGACGGCGGTCGTCGCGGTCACCGGTGCGCGAACGGCAGGTCGCGGCTGACGTAGAGGTCGAACACCACGCGCGGGCCCACGCCGTCGGGCAGCGACAGGTCGAGCACCACCACCGGGCCGTCGCGGTCGACGCCGTCGAGCGTGAGCAGCTCCGACAGCGGCTGGCGGCTGACGAGCGTGTCGCCCTCGGCGAACATCGCCTCGAACGCCGGCGCAGCCGACTCCGCGGCCTCCTCGGACCCGAAGTGGTAGGCGATCGCGACGTCGGCCGCGCCGTCCTCGACGCCCCACCCGATGCCCACGGTCCGGAACGGCTCGGGCGGCAGCACCGCGCCCAGGTCGGCCTCGAGCGCGGCCACCTGCTCGGGCGAACCGGTCTCGCCGAGCGCGTCGGCGAGCGCCATCGACGATCCCGTCGCGAGCGCGGCGGCGACGACGTCGGCGTCGTCGAGGGCCGACGCCACGGCGCCCAGCTCGTCGTGGTCGGCCAGCGTCCGCTCCGGCCCGGCGACCCAGTCGGCGACCGCGGTCGTGCCGGGGGAGGCGGCGACCAGCCCGGGCCGCTCGGCGAGGCGCAGCGGCATGCCGAGCGGTCGCGCGACCGTCTGGTTCGCGACGTCGGTGGCGAGGTCCTCGCCCTCGCCGGCCGTGACGACGCCGTCGGCCACCTCGGGCAGGTCGTCGCGCAGGGCGCCGTCCAGGTCGCCGGCGACCACCGCGAACGTCGCGGGCGGAGTCGACTGCTCGACGAACGCCTCGGCGTCGAGCACCGAGAAGCCGAGCTCGTCGGCGAACTCCTCGTGCTGGAGCAGCCGGGGCGCGTTGAAGAGCGAGGCGATCGGCACGAACACGAGCGCCTCCTCGGCGCCCGGGCCACCCGTCAGCGGTCCGAGCCAGTCCACCAGGGCCTGGCCGTCGAGGTCATCCGGGCGCTCGACGCCGGCCGCCTCGCTCGCCGTGACGAGGTCGCCCGCCTGGACCAGGACCGTGGCGTCGGGCGCGGCGGCGGGCAGCTGCGCGAGCGCACCCTGCACCGACCACGCGGAGCCCGAGCCCCACCCGCCGTCACCGCCGTCGCTGTCGCACGCGGTCACCGTCACCAGCAGCGCCGCGGCCAGCAGGCCGGCGGCGTGACGGGTCCTCGGCATCGGTCCTCCGCTCCGGCGCGAGGCCGTGTGCGGCCCGGACGGCGGCACCCCCGAGCGGTCCCCGCGCCGTCACGACCCTAGCGGGCGGGGGAGCCGCGCCGTCGGGCCGGCGTCAGAGCACCGCGTCGGGGTCCGACGCCAGCGGCACCAGGTCGGCGATCGAGTCGACGACGCGCGTGGGCCGGTAGGGGAACGTCTCGACCTGCCCCGGCCGGGTGGAGCCGGTCCGCACGAGCACGGTGCGCAGGCCCGCCTCGAGGCCGCTGATGACGTCGGTGTCCATGCGGTCGCCGATCATCACGGTGGTCTCGGAGTGCGCCTCGAGCTGGTTGAGCGCCGAGCGCATCATCAGCGGGTTCGGCTTGCCGACGTAGTACGGCGTGCGCTGCGTGGCCGTGCTGATGAGCGCGGCGACGCTGCCCGTCGCAGGCAGCGTGCCCTGCAGGCTCGGTCCCGTCGGGTCGGGGTTGGTGGCGATGAAGCGGGCGCCGCCCTCGATGAGACGGATCGCCTTCGTGATCGCCTCGAACGAGTAGGTCCGGGTCTCGCCGAGCACGACGTAGTCGGGGTCGGTCTCGGTCATGACGTAGCCGACGTCGTGCAGGGCGGTCGCGAGACCGGCCTCGCCGAGCACGAAGGCGCTGCCGCCGGGGCGCTGGTCGTCGAGGAACCGCGCGGTCGCCATCGCGGAGGTCCAGATCGCCTGCTCCGGCACCGGGATGCCGCTGCGGCGCAGCCGCACCGCGAGGTCGCGCGCGGTGTAGATCGAGTTGTTGGTCAGCACCAGGAAGCGGCGGCCGCTCTCCTGGAGCGCGGTGATGAACTCGGCGGCGCCGGGGATGGGGGAGTCCTCGTGCACGAGGACGCCGTCCATGTCGGTCAGCCAGGTCTCGATCGGGCGCTGGTTCGTCACGAGCACATCGTGGCAGGAACCGGCGGTGTCCGCGCGCCCCGCGGCCCGACCCTCAGCCGCAGCCGCCGGTCTGCTCGGCGGGAACGGGGCCGTCGACGGGTGTGTCCCACAGGAACGTCACGACGAGATCGCCCTCGGGACCGTCGCCGACCAGCTCCACGGTCCAGGTCCCCGCAGGGCCGACGGGTTCGAGGCGGTGCGTGGTCGCCGTCTCCCGGGAGAGGTTCGTCAGGATGTGGCGCGGGCAGTCGTCGGTCGTGCTCTCGACGAGGGTGGCGCGGAACCACCAGCCCTCGTGCGGGAAGGTGATCTCGACGGCGTCGGGCGAGCCGATCGAGGCCGGGTGGTCGGGCGGTGCGCCGTCGGCGCAGCCGCCGGACGTCGCGTCCGTCCAGCACCAGGCCCAGGCCTGGAGCGCGAGCTCGGTGCCGTCGCCCGCCACGACGACGGTCGGGGGCTCGCCGAGCACGTCCCCGTCCTCGGCGTCGTCGGGCGTGGCGGCGCACCCGGCCGCCACCAGCAGCGCAGCGGCCGCCAGGAGCCGGCCGACCCTCATGACCGGAGTATGGCGGCACCGGTGCGTCTGCGGCGCAGATCCCAGATCCCTCGAACCCCCTGGTCGAGGGCGGTGGCCCGGGAGTAGCGTTCGGCGCATCCCAGCCGGGCGCGAGGACGGAGCGAGCGGTGGACATCGTGACGCGAGGCTTCTCGGGGCGGCGCCGTGACCGCGACGAGCGGCTGCCGCCCGGTCAGACGCTGGTGTCGGACTGGCCGGTCCTCTCCGCCGGCCCCACCCCGCACGTGCCGACCGAGGAGTGGTCGCTGACGATCCGCGACGAGACCGGGACCGAGCACCGGTGGAGCTGGGACGAGCTGCTCGCGCTCGGTGTCGAGGACGTCACGGTCGACATCCACTGCGTCACCCACTGGTCGCGGCTCGGGATGAGCTGGAGGGGCGTCAGCCTCGACAGGCTGTTCGCCGACGTCGAGACCACCGACGACTACGTGATGGCCCACTCCTACGGCGGCTACACGACCAACCTCCCGCTCGAGGACCTGCTCGACGGCAAGGCCTGGATCGCCGTCGAGGCCGACGGCGCGCCCCTGACCGCCGAGCACGGCGGACCCGCGCGGCTGCTGGTGCCGCACCTGTACTTCTGGAAGAGCGCCAAGTGGATCCGCGGGTTCACCACCATGCCCACCAACGACCCCGGGTTCTGGGAGCAGAACGGCTACCACATCCACGGCGACCCCTGGCTGGAGGAGCGCTACTGGTGAGCGTCGAGACGGCGCCGGTTGCGCGCCGGGGCCGGCCCCGCCCCGCGTGGTACGTCGCCACCGTCGCCGAGGTCCGCCCGGAGACGCCCACCGCGACCCGGCTGCTGCTCGACGTGCCCGGCTGGCCCGGCAGCGACCCCGGCAGCCACCTCGACCTGCGGCTCACCGCGCCCGACGGCTACCAGGCCACCCGCTCGTACTCGATCGCCCGCTCCGGGCCCGGCCACGTCGTCCTCGCCGTCGACGAGGTGCCCGACGGCGAGGTGTCGCCGTTCCTCGTGCGCGACGTCCGCGCGGGCGACGTGCTCGAGGTGCTTGGGCCGCTCGGATCGTTCTTCCACTGGCGGCCGGGCGAGAGCACCCGGCCGGTGCAGCTGGTCGCGGGTGGCTCCGGGGTCGTGCCGCTGTACGCGATGGCGGTCGCGCACGACGCCGCGGCGGACCGGACCCCGTTCCGGCTGCTGTACTCGGTCCGCACGCCCGAGGACGTGTTCTTCCGCGCCGAGCTCGACGCGCTCGTGGGGGAGACGTTCCGGCTCGACCTCGTCTACACCCGCCGCGCTCCCGCCGGGTGGTCGGCACCGGTCGGGCGGGTGACTCGCGACGCGCTCGCCGCCGTGACCGTGCCGGCGACCGAGCGGCCCCGCGTCTACGTGTGCGGCTCGACCGGCTTCGTCGAGACGGTGGTGCCCTGGCTCGAGGAGCTGGGGCACGCGCAGCAGGACATCCTCACCGAGCGCTTCGGAGGCGTGCGATGACCCACCTGGACGGCAACGTGCTCGCCGGTGCCCTGGCCGAGGTGCTCGTGCCCGAGGTCACCGGGCTGGTGTGCCGCTGCGGCGGCTGCGGCGCCGACGCCGCGCTCGGGCAGGCCGTCGTGTACACCGATGCCCCGGGGCTGGTGGCGCGCTGCGCCTCGTGCGACCACGTGCTCCTCACCCTCGTGGACGCCGGCGACCGCCGCTACCTCAGCCTGCGCGGGGTCGACGTCGTCGTGCTGGAGCGCTGAGCACGCTCAGATCTGCAGCACCGCCTTCGCGACCAGGAAGTAGACGACCAGCCCGGTGGCGTCGACGAACGTCGTGATGAACGGGTTGGAGAACACCGCCGGGTCCACGCGCACCGTCCGCGCGACCACCGGCATCATGCCCCCGACCGTCGCCGCCATCGTGCACACCGCCAGCATCGTCAGCCCGATGACCAGACCGACGCGCGCGTCGTAGACGAGCGAGGTGACGGCGAGCCCGAGGCCGCCGAGCAGCGCCCCGAGCGCGAGCCCCACCCGCAGCTCGCGCCCGACGATCCGGGCGACGTCGCGCGGCCGCACCTCCTGCAGCGCGAGCGCGCGCGTGACGGTCGTGGCGGCCTGGTTGCCGGTGTTGCCGCCGGTGCCGATCAGCAGCGGCACGAACAGCGCGAGCACCGTGACCTGCTCGAGCGTCGCCTCGAACAGCGACAGCACCTGCACGGTCAGCGTCGCGCCGACGGCGAGCACCAGCAGCCACACGACGCGCGAGCGGACGATGCTGAGGATCGGCGTCGACAGGTACGGCCGGCGCAGCGGCTCGGCACCACCCTGGCGCGCGACGTCCTCGCTCTCCTCCTGCTCGAGGATGCGGACGGCGTCGTCGATCGTGAGGATCCCGACCAGCCGCGACTCCCGGTCGACGACCGGCAGCGCCAGCAGACCCTGGTCGGTGCAGCGGCGCGCCGCGTCCTCGGCGTCCTCGTCGGCCGCCGCGACGAGGGCGTCCCGCATGAGCTCGGCGACCGGTGTCGCGGGGTCGGCCCCGAGCAGACGACGCAGGCTCACCACCCCCACGACGCGACGGCCGCCGTCGAGCACCGGCAGCGTGTAGACGGTCTCGGCGTCGTCGAGGCGGTCGCGGACGCGCTGCAGCGCCTCCCCGGCGGTGTGGTCGAGCCGGGCCGAGACGTACTCGGGGCTCATCCGGCGCCCGATGGCGCCCTGCGGGTAGCCGAGCACCGCGGACGTGCGGCGGCGCTCGCGGGGCGAGAGGCCACGCAGCAGCCTCGGCGCGAGCGAGGCCGGCAGCTCGTCGAGCAGCCACGCACGGTCGTCGGGCTCGAGCGCGGCGAAGATCTCGGCGACCTCGGCGTCGCGCAGACCCTGCACCAGCTCGCCGCGCAACGAGGGCGGGAAGCTCTCGAACACCTCCAACGCCCTGCCCTTGGGCAGCAGCCGGAAGGCGATCGCACGCTGCTTGGAGCTCAGCCGCTCCAGCGTCGCGACGAGGTCGTCGTGGCCGGCGTCGGCCATCGTGGCTCGCGCGGCGGCGAGGTCCTGCTCGCCGAGGGTGCGGCGCAACCTCTCGTCGAGCGCGGTGACGTCCAGGGTCTGGTCGGTGTGCACGGCACCTCCTTCGGGGTACGGCGGCTGACGGCGATGGGGCGGTCGTCGGCGCGGCACAGGCCGACGGCGCGGCGCCCGCGACGACGCGGCGGGCGCGGTGGCACCGGGCGACCGGGAACGGTCGCGCAGCGGGGGAGACGGCGCGGGAGGCCGGCTCAGGCGGGCGGCGGCGTGGGTCGCGGGGCGACCGGCCGCGGACTACTGGCGTCGGTACTCATCGAGCCCTCACCCCGCTCCGGTCGACGTGCGTCGCGGCGGCCGCCGGCGACGTGGCGACACTAGCAGCGGCGCGCCGTCTCACCCCGCGTGGCGGGAACCCGTCGCTCGATGGGTGCGACGCCACGCCGCGACGGGTTGGGCCGCCGTCGAGCGACGGGAGCGCGCCACCTTCCGCGGTCATGACGTCGCCGAGCCGCTGCGCGGCGACGGTCGCGATCATCGGCGAGGTCACGATCGACCGGCTCAGCCACCCGGTCCGGGCCTTCCCGACGTCCAGCGAGGGGTGACGACTCCTCGAGTCCGACCGGCGGCGCTGCGGCGCGACGGCAGCAGCGATCTCGGGGCTGGCGCTCCCGGGCCGCTGCGCCGGACAGGCCGGACCGGGGGTGCGTTCGTGGACGGTCGGGCCCGCGCCTCCGCGCCCGGGCGAGGCGCCTACCGTGGTGCCGTGACCACGCACGAGGACACCACCGACCGGGCCGGGCAGCCGCTGCGCATCCTCGTCGCAGGCGGCACCGGCGTCATCGGGAACCGCGTCGTGAGGCGACTCGCCGCAGCCGGCCACGTCGTCGCGGGCACGACGCGCAGCGAGGCCCGCGCCGGCCTCGTCGAGAAGGCAGGCGGCGAGCCCATCGTGTGCGACGTCTACGACGCCGCCGGGCTCACCGCCGCCGTCACCGCGTTCGCGCCGGACGTCGTCGTGCACCAGCTCACCGACCTGCCGGACAGCGCCGACGAGCTGCCGGCCCGCCGCGCCGGCAACGCCCGCATCCGCGTCGAGGGCACCCGCCACCTGCTCGACGCCGCAGCCGCCGCCGGCTGCCGCCGCATCCTCGCGCAGAGCGTCGCCTGGACGATGCCGCCGGGACCGGGTGCCGACGCCGTCCGCTGCCTCGAGGACGCCGTCCTCGGCGTCGGCGGCGTCGTGCTGCGGTACGGCCAGCTCTACGGGCCCGGCACCTTCTACCCGACCACGCCGCCCGACCACCCACGGGTCCACGTCGACACCGCCGCCGAGCGGACGGTCGAGCTGCTCGAGGCGCCTGGTGGGGTCGTGGAGGTGGTGGAGGGGTAGGGGGTCCACAACGCACCGGCATGTCAGGCCGCGTCGTCGCCGCTGCGGAGGCTTCATGGGATGCGCGGTCGGCGGCGCGGCCCTCGGTGGCCCCAGCGGCCGCGCGGTGCTCGTGCAGTGGACGCTTCCGCCCGGGTGCTGCGGACGCCAGCGCCCCCGGCAGGCGCCGCCGTCGGCGCCCGCTCGTGCCTCGCGGCCGCGCTCCGGCTCCCATCGTCCTCCCGGGGGCCGCTCGCTCCTTCGTCGCTCGCGCCCCCGGCAGGCGCCGCCGTCGGCGCCCGCTCGTGCCTCGCGGCCGCGCTCCGGCTCCCATCGTCCTCCCGGGGGCCGCTCGCTCCTTCGTCGCTCGCGCCCCCGGCAGGACTCGAACCTGCAACCATCAGCTTAGAAGGCTGGTGCTCTATCCATTGAGCTACGAGGGCATCGCAGGCGGCCCCGGCGGGGGTGACGCCGACCTCAAGACTACGGCGCCGAGGGGGTCCGCCCGCGCGTGCGTTGGTACCAACGGCCGGAAACCGGCAGGCTAGGGCCGTGAGCACGACGACGGACGACGCCGCGCAGGGGGCCGGGGACCTCCAGGGGCGCGCGGCGGCACCCTCCGGGCCCCCGCCCGTCCCCATGGTCGAGGTCGTCGAAGACCTCCTGCACGACGTCGAGAAGGCCCGGCTCACCCTCGACACACCCGACGCCGAGGACGCCCGCGCCCGGCGCACCCGCCTCGTGCTGCAGATCAGCAACCACCTGCTGCCGCGGCTGCGCGAGGTGTCCGCGCCCGCGATCGTCGTGCTCGGCGGGTCCACCGGCGCCGGCAAGTCGACGCTCGTGAACTCCGTCGTCAGCAGCGACGTCACACCCGCCGGCGTGCTGCGCCCCACCACCCGCGAGCCCGTCCTCGTCACCCACCCCAAGGACGCCGAGCTGCTCGCCGACCACCCGGTCCTGCAGATCGCCGAGCCCGTCCTCCACGAGGGCACCACCCGCGGGCTCGCGATCGTCGACGCGCCCGACCTCGACTCCGTGCACGCCGGCAACCGCGAGCTCGCCGACCAGCTCGTCGAGATGGCCGACATGTGGGTGTTCGTCACCACCGGCTCCCGGTACGGCGACGCCCTGCCCTGGCAGCGGCTGCGCGACGCCACCGAGCGCGGCATCTCGATCGCCGTCGTGCTCAACCGCGTCGAGCGCTCCGGCCTCGCCCAGATCCGCAACGACCTGTTCCAGCGCCTGCAGGAGCAGGGCCTGACGTCGGTGCCGTTCTTCGTCATCCCCGACGCCGGGCCGCTCGAGGGCATGCTCCCGCAGCAGCAGGTCGAGGCGTTCGCCCGCTTCCTCGGTGTCCTCGGCGCCGGCGCGCAGTCGCGCAGCGTCATCGCCCGCACCGTCCGCGGCGCCTGGCCCGCGCTGCGTGAGGACGTGCAGCTGCTCGCCGCCAACCTCGACACCCAGCGCCGCACCATGCTCGCGCTGCACGGCACCGCCCAGGCCGCCACCCGCGCCGCCGCCGCCCAGGCACGGGCCGACGTCAAGGCCGGCTCCGCCGCCACCGGCGCCCCCACCACCGCGTGGCTCGCCGGCGCCAGCTCCGGAGGTCCGCTGTCCTCGCTCGTCGGCGCCCCCAAGGGTTGGCTGCAGCGGCGCCGGCACCGCCGCTCCGCCGTCGGCCGCGCCGACGCCCTGCAGCGGCTGCGCGACACCAGCCTCGGCGAGCTGCGCACCCTGCTCGTCGACGCCGGCGCCTCCGCCGAGCGCTCGATCCGCGCGGCTCTCGCTGACACCCCGGCCGGCACCCAGCTCGCCGCGCTCGTCACCCCCGAGGTGACGACGACGGCCCGCAACGAGCGCCTCGACCTGCTGTTCCGCGAGTGGCAGGACGTCGTGGGGGAGCGCACGATCGAGCTCACCGCGTCCGAGCCGCTGTCCGGCATCGAGATCAGCCACCTCGTCGAGTCCGCCGCCGCCGGCGTCGACGGCGCCTCGCGTGCCGTGCAGCGGCTGCTCGGCGACGCCGGCACGGCCGCCGCCGCACGTATCCGCGACGACCTCGCCGAGTGGGCCGCGGCTGCCGTCGCCGCCGAGGCCGACGAGTTCCTCAAGGCCCTCGACGACATGGACGTCGACCCGTCCGACGCCGCGACCCGGCTACGGTTGCGAGCCAGCGAGCTGCGGGAGTACGTGTGACCGGTGAGGTGGGGCCCGAGCTGCGCGCTCGGGTGGAGGAGATCCGTGACGCCGTCGACCGGGCGGGCAGCCGTCTCGACCGCGAGGTGAGCGACCGCGCCCGCACCGACCTCGTGCGGGTCGTCGAGCGCCTCGAGCTCGGCGTCGACCACGCCGTCGTCGCGCTCGTCGGGGGGACCGGCTCCGGCAAGTCCTCGATGTTCAACGCCCTCACCCGGCTCGCGTTCGCCGACGTCGGCGTCATCCGGCCGACGACGTCGCAGGCCGCCGCGTGCGTGTGGGGCCCGCCGGCCGACACGCTGCTCGACTTCCTCCAGGTTGCGCGCGAGCGGCGCATCCTGCGCGAGTCCGCGCTCACCGGCGCCGACGAGGCCGACCTGCGCGGCCTCGTGCTGCTCGACCTGCCCGACCACGACTCGGTCGCGACCGGCCACGCCGAGCTCGTCAACCGGCTGCTGCCGCTCATCGACCTGCTGATCTGGGTCGTCGACCCGCAGAAGTACGCCGACAACGTGCTGCACGAGGGCTACCTGCGCGAGCTGCAGGACCGCCACGAGGCGATGCTCGTCGTCGTCAACCAGGTCGACACGCTCACCGAGGCCGGGCGCGCCGCGGTGCGCGACGACGTCGTGCGGCTGCTCGCCGAGGACGGCCTCGCCGACGTCCCGGTCGTGCTCGCCTCGGCCCGCACCGGCGACGGCGTGTCCGACGTCCGCGACCACCTGCGCGAGGTCATGCGCACCGAGTCGGTGGCGGCGCGCACCGCCCGCGACGAGATCGGCGCCGTCGCGCGCCGGGTCGCGACGGGTCTCGCGGAGCGCGAGCCCGACCTGCCCGAGGCCGGTCGGACCGCGGAGTCGCTCGCCGACGCCGCCGGGGTGCCCGCGGTCGCGCACGCCCTCGAGGCGGCGGTCGCCAGCCCCGGTCCCGTCGCGCTGAGCACCGTGCAGCGACCGGCGCGCAGCCGCGTTGACGCGATCCGGGAGGGCTGGCTCGCCACCGCGACCACGGGGCTGCCGCCGCGGTGGCGCGAGGCGGTCGGCAGCGCCGTCGCCGCCGCCGGCGACTTCCACGAGCACGTCACCGATGCCCTCGAGAGGGTCGCGCTGCCCGAGGGTCGCGACCGCACCGCCGCACGCATGCGGCTGATCGGGATGGTCGCCCTCGTGCTGGGTGCGGTGCTGGGCGTCGCGGGCGCGGTGGTGATGCTCGCCGTCGAGCGGACCCCCGGTCTGCTCCTGCTGGGCGGCGGCGTGCTCGTGCTGCTCGTCGGCGCGGTGCTGGTGCTGTCCGCACGGTCGCGGCGCCGTCGCACCGCGACCGAGCGTGCGCAGCGCTACCGGTCGGAGGTGGCGGGTGCGCTCGCTGCCGTCGTCACGGCCGACCTGGAGGAGCCGACGGCGGACGTCCTGGCCGACCACGCGGCCGTGCGTGCCGGTGTGCTCGGTTCGTCCACAGGCTGACGCTGCTGCACCGTCGTCCACAGCACCCCCTCGCGGGCGCTGCGCGCCGCCGCGGCCGCGCGCCAGCCTGAGCGCTCCGGCACGGTGCCGGCCCGACCACGACGTCGGGTGCGCGGAAGGAGCGAGACGATGGTGAGCGAGACCGAGGTGACCGTCCGTGGTCGGCTGGGCCACAACCCCGAGCTGCAGCAGGCGCCGGGCAAGAAGGCCTGGGTGCGGCTGCGGGTCGCGACGAACCGGCGGGTCCGCACGGCCGAGGGCTGGGCGGACGGTCCGACGTCCTGGTACGACGTCAAGGTCTGGGACGACTTCGCGACCAACGTCGCGATGAGCCTGCGCAAGGGCGACGCCGTCATCGTGCAGGGAGCGCTGCAGATCGAGGAGTACACGCACGGCTCCGGGGTCACGCTGCGCACCCCGGTGATCACCGCGCACGCGCTCGGGCCCGACCTGCGGCACGTGGTGGCGCACGTGCTCCGCGTCAACCGTGGCGCACCGGAGAGCGGGAACGGGGACGGCGCGGACGACGCCGGTGCGGGCACCGACCCGGGCTCCGGTGTGGCGCCGCGGGTGCGGCCGGAGGTGGACCTCAGCGGCATGCAGGAGCTCGACGACGAGACCGACCCCGACGGTGGCGGGGGCCCGGCCGACGGCTCCGACGAGGGCGAACCGGTGGCCGAGGAGGCGCTGACCGGGGTGTGAGCCCACCACCGCGGGCCGGACCACCACAGCGGTGGCCGGACGCTCGGAGCCCGAGGTGCCGGGTCGGACGTAGGCTAGGAGGCTGGTATCCGGCTCGACGACACCCTGGGAGAGCAGTGGCCGAGTACATCTACTCGATGGTTCGCGCGCGCAAGGCGCACGGTGACAAGGTCATCCTCGACGACGTCACCATGTCCTTCCTGCCCGGCGCGAAGATCGGCATGGTCGGCCCCAACGGCGCCGGCAAGTCGACGATCCTCAAGATCATGGCGGGGCTCGAGCAGCCCTCCAACGGCGAGGCCAGGCTGTCGCCCGGCTACTCGGTCGGCATCCTGCTGCAGGAGCCGCCGCTCGACGAGAGCAAGACCGTGCTGGGCAACGTCCAGGACGGCCTCGGCGACATCAAGCGCAAGCTCGACCGCTTCAACGAGATCGGCGAGCTCATGGCCGACCCCGAGGCGGACTACGACGCGCTGCTGGAGGAGATGGGCAAGCTCCAGGCCGACATCGACGCCGCCGACGCGTGGGACCTCGACTCCCAGCTCGAGCAGGCGATGGACGCGCTGCGCTGCCCGCCCGGCGACGAGCCCGTTACCAACCTCTCCGGGGGTGAGCGCCGCCGCGTCGCGCTCTGCAAGCTGCTGCTGCAGAAGCCCGACCTGCTGCTGCTCGACGAGCCCACCAACCACCTGGACGCCGAGAGCGTGCAGTGGCTCGAGCAGCACCTCGCGAAGTACCCGGGTGCCGTCATCGCCGTCACCCACGACCGGTACTTCCTCGACCACGTCGCCGGCTGGATCGCCGAGGTCGACCGCGGGCGGCTGTACCCCTACGAGGGCAACTACTCGACCTACCTGGAGAAGAAGCAGGAGCGCCTGCAGATCCAGGGCCGCAAGGACGCCAAGCTCGCCAAGCGGCTGGCGTCGGAGCTGGAGTGGGTGCGGCAGAACGCCAAGGGCCGCCAGACCAAGTCGAAGGCCCGTCTGGCCCGCTACGAGGAGATGGCGGCGGAGGCCGAGCGCACCCGCAAGCTCGACTTCGAGGAGATCCAGATCCCGCCGGGCCCGCGCCTGGGCTCGGTCGTCATCGAGGCGACCGACCTGCGCAAGGGCTTCGGCGATCGGCTCCTCATCGACGGGCTGTCGTTCACGCTGCCGCGCAACGGCATCGTCGGCGTCATCGGCCCGAACGGCGTCGGCAAGACCACGCTGTTCAAGACGATCGTCGGGCTGGAGCCGCTCGACGGCGGCGACCTCAAGATCGGCGAGACCGTCAAGATCTCCTACGTCGACCAGGGCCGCGAGAACATCGACCCGACGAAGACCCTGTGGGAGGTCGTCTCCGACGGGCTGGACTTCATCCAGGTCGGCAACGTCGAGATCCCCTCGCGCGCCTACGTCTCGCAGTTCGGGTTCAAGGGGCCGGACCAGCAGAAGCCGGCGGGCGTCCTCTCCGGTGGCGAGCGCAACCGCCTCAACCTGGCGCTGACGCTCAAGCAGGGCGGCAACCTGCTGCTCCTGGACGAGCCCACCAACGACCTCGACGTCGAGACCCTCGGGTCGCTCGAGAACGCGCTGCTCGATTTCCCGGGCTGCGCCGTCGTCGTCTCCCACGACCGCTGGTTCCTCGACCGTGTGGCGACGCACATGCTCGCCTACGAGGGCACCCCGGAGAACCCGGCGAGCTGGTACTGGTTCGAGGGCAACTTCGCCGCCTACGAGGAGAACAAGGTCGAGCGGCTCGGCCCCGACGCCGCCCGCCCGCACCGGGTCACCTACCGCAAGCTCACGCGGGACTGACACCCTCGGTGCCGTGACGCAGCCGCCGCCCGTCGCCGCGATCCTCGTCGAGGGTCGCAGCGACGAGGCGGCGGTCCGCGCCGCGGCGACCGTGCACGGGCTCGACCTCGACGCCGCGGGCGTGCTGGTCGTGCCGATCGGGGGAGCGATGGCGATCGGCCGCGCGCTCGCGCGGTACGGGCCCGGCGGCGAGGACCTCCGCCTCGCCGGGCTGGTCGACGTCGGCGAGGTGCGGCACACCTGCCGCGCCCTGTTCGGCGGGCTCGACCACGAGCCGTACCCGGGTGCGCTCGCCCGCTCCGGGTTCAACGTGTGCGACCGCGACCTGGAGGACGAGCTGATCCGGGCGCACGGCGTCGCGGGCGTGCAGGAGCTGCTGGCCGAGCACGGCGACCTCGACCGGTTCCGGCTCTTCCAGCACCAGCCGGCGCACCGCGAGGAGGAGCCTCACGACCAGCTGCACCGGTTCCTCGGGACCACCGCGGGGCGCAAGGTCAGCTACGGCGCCTGGCTCGTCGAGTCGCTGCCGCCCGCCGCCGTCCCGGCGCCGCTGACCGGCGTGCTGGAGGCGGCGCTCGGGGCGCCGGCCGGTGCACCGGGCTCACCCCTGGGGACCGGGGGCAGCGCCCCGGGCGCGCTCAGTCGCGGTCGAGGCGGGCGATCTCGTCGGCGCTGAGCTCGAGATCGGCCGCGGCGGCGGAGTCGGTGATCGACGACGCCCGCTTGGCGCCGGGGATCGGGATGACCACCGGCGCCTGCACGAGCTCCCACGCGAGCGCGACCTGCTGCGCGCTCACCCCGCGCGCGGTCGCGACCTCGGCGAACGCCGGGTGCTTGTCCGCGAGCGACTTCGCGTCGCCGAGCCCGCCGAGCGGGCTCCAGGCGAGGAACGCGAGGCCGAGCTCGTCGCAGACGTCGATCTCGGGCCGGCTGCTGCGGAACGCCGGGGAGAACTGGTTCTGCACGCTCACGAGGTGGTCGCCGAGCACCGCGTGGGCCGCACGGATCTGGTCGGGGTCGACGTTGGAGAGACCGACGGCGCGCACCTTGCCGGAGTCCGCGATCTCGCGCAGCACGCCGACCGTCTCCGACCAGTCCCGGCCGTCCTCGGGGCGGTGGTGCTGCCACAGCCACAGCTGCTCGACACCCAGCCGGCGCAGGCTGTCGTCGACCGCCTGCCGCAGGTGCTCGGGCGAGCTGTCGCGACCCCAGCCGCCGCCGTCGGTACGGGTGCAGCCGCCCTTGGTGGCGAGCCGCACCTGGTCGCGCACCCCGAGCTCGTCGAGCAGCGAGGCGACCAGCTTCTCGTTCTCGCCCTGGCAGGCGGCTCCGAGCTGCTCGCCCGGCCCGTAGGCGTCGGCGGTGTCCAGCAGCGTGACACCCGCGTCGAGCGCCGCGCGGACCGTGCCGAGCAGCTGCTCGCGCGGCTGCGGGCCGGTCTGGTCGAACGTCATGCAGCCGAGGCCGATCGCCCCCACCTCGTCGATGCCGACCGTGCCGTTGCCGATGCGTCGCGTGTGCATGCCTCGACCCTAGAGCCGATACCGTGCCATCGAGCCACGGACCACGAGGAGACAGCGTGAGCAGGATCAGCATCCCGATCCAGATCCGGTGGTCGGACATCGACGGCTACGGGCACGTCAACAACGCCGCGATGCTGACCCTGCTGGAGGAGGCGCGCATCGCGACCTTCTGGAACGCCGACCTGCCCGAGGGAGCCGCACGGCCCACGCAGACGCTCGTCGGCGGCCCCACCGCCGAGCACTTCACGCTCGTGGCGCGGCAGGAGGTCGAGTACCTGGCGCCGCTGCCGTTCAGCCAGCGCCCCGCACGCGTCGACCTGTGGGTCTCCCGCATCGGCGGCGCGAGCCTCGAGGTGAACTACGAGGTGTTCAGCCCCGACGACGTCCGGTGCGCGATCGCCGCGACGTCGATCGTCATGGTCGACGCCGCCAGCGGCCGCCCGCGCAAGCTCACCGCCGAGGAGCGGGCCGCGCTCGAGCCGCTGCTCGACGAGCCGCTGCGGTTCCGCCGCCGCTGAGCCCCGGGCCGCCGCCGCGGTGAAGGGGCCGCGGCCTCACGGTCGGTGCGGTGCGCCGTCGGCGGCCGCCGAGAGCCGTGCCGCCTCCAGCACGCGCACCACGTCGGCGGCCCCGCGCGGGTCCACGGGCGGTGCGGCGCCGTCGCGGACGGCGCGCGCCAGCTGGGCGTAGAAGTCGTCGCAGGCCTGCAGGGGAGCCAGCCCCGAGCGCACCTCGACCTCCTCGCCCCCACGCACCAGCCGGACGGCGTCGAAGTCGTTCACCACGATCGTGCCCCGCGAGCCCATCACGCTCCACTTCGGGAGGTCGACGTCGCACTCGCGGAACACCTCGACGCGGGACTCGACGCCGCCGCCCCAGACGAGCCGGATGTCGGCGTAGTGCTCCACCGCGTCCTCGGGGTAGCGGTGCATCGTCGCGGCGACCGTGCGCGGCAGCCCGCCGTGCAGCAGCAGCTGGTGATCGACGAGATGCGGTGCGATCAGCTGCGCCACACCGCCGCCGCCCTCGAGGGTGTGTGCCCACGCGGCGGGCTCGGTGCCGGCGTGCGCGCGATCCGTGCCGGCGACCGTGTACGGGCCGCGGTGCATCCGCCGCTCCTCGCAGCGCCACAGCTCGCCGATCTCGCCGGCGGCGACCATCTCGCGGATGATCTGGAACGACGGCTCCCACCGCCGGTTCTGGAACACCGTGAGCAGGCGCCCGTGCTCCTCGGCGGCCTGCTGCATCGCCTCGGCCTCCGCGACGGTCGCCGCCATCGGCTTCTCGACGACCACGTGCTTGCCGGCGGCGAGCGCGGCCAGCGTCATCGGGGCGTGCAGGTGGTGGGGCGTGGCGACGACGACGACCTCGACGGCGTCGTCGGCGACCAGGTCGCGCCAGTCGTCGTGGCCACGCGTGCCGAACCGGCGCGCCCCGGCCGCGGTGCGCTGCGGGCGGCGCGCGCTGACCGCGACGAGGTCGAAGTCCTCCGAGCGCTCCAGCGTGCCCTGCGCGTGGTAGTACCAGCCGCTGTTGCCGAGACCGATGACACCGATCCCGATCGGGCGGTGCGTCACCGCTCGCCCGCCGTGCCGGTGACCGGTCCCTGCGCGGCGACGCCGTCGCTCAGGTACCACTCTACGAGCGCGGTCTGGGTCCAGCGGGGGTCGCCCGCGGCGAGGACGTCTTCGAAGACCTCGCGCAGCGCAGCGGTGAACGGTGCGCGCGCCCCCACCTCCGCGGCCGTGCGCAGCAGGTAGCCCATGTCCTTGGAGTGCAGCGCCATCGTCCCCGAGGTGCCGTACTCGCGCCGTGCCATCCGCGGCAGCACGTTGGTGAGCATCTCCGACCGCGCACCGGTCCACGCGAGCGCCTCGGGCAACCGGTCGAGATCGACCCCGGCGTGCTCGGCGAAGCCCAGCGCCTCGCCGATCACACCCATGATCACGCCGTTCAGCATGTTCTGGACGAGCTTGACGTACTGCCCGTGCCCGTGCGGCCCCATGTGGAACGCGCGCACCGTGACCGCGTCGAGCCACGGCCGCACGCGCGCGACGTCCGCCGCCGGGCCTCCGACGAAGGAGACCAGCCCCTCCGGGCCGTAGCTGACCGGCGCGTCGAGGACCGCGACCCCGCGCTCGGCGCCCGCCGCCACCAGCGCGAGCGAGCGAGCCGGGAGGTTGGTGCTCATGTCCACGCAGATCTCGCCCGGCCGCACCAGGTGGAGCAGCCCTTGCTCCAGCAGCACCGCGTCGACGACATCGGCGTTCGGCAGCGACAGCACCAGGGTGTCGGCGACCGCGGCGACCTCGGTGGCCGTGCCGTGCACGTGGGCGCCCGCCCCGGCGGCGCGCTCGCGTGCTCCGGCGTCGATGTCGAACGCGTGCACATCGAGCCCGGCCGCCACCGCCGAGGCGACCAGGTCGCTCCCGACGTTGCCCAGCCCGATCAGTCCATAGGTCGTGCTCATCGGCTCGCTGCCCCTCCGCCGTCGACGGCGATCGTTGTCCCGGTGATGAAGCTGGCGTCGTCGCTGGCGGCGAAGACGATCGCGGCCGCGATCTCCTCCGGCTCGGCGAGCCTGCCCAGCAGGTTGGACGCCGCAGCCGCCCGCATCCGCTCCCGGGCGGCCTCGGGGTCGGCATGATCCTGCAGGTGCATCTCGGTGATCGTGCCACCGGGGGCGACGCCCACCACCCGCACCCCGTGACCGGCGAGCGCCGCGGCCATCGAGCGTGTCACCGAGACCAGTGCCGCCTTGGTGGCGTCGTAGATCCAGCGGCCCGCCCGGGAGCGGTAGGCCGCCTCCGAGGAGACGGTGACGACGACGCCACCTGCCGCGGTCAGGGCGGGGACCAGCTCGTGGACCAGCTGCGCCATGCCGCGCACGTTGACCGCGAACAGCAGGTCCCAGCCGGCCAGCCCGCGCTCGAGGAAGGGGTTCTCCTGCGACCCGTCGACATGCACCAGCCCGGCGCACCCCACCAGCCCGTGCAGTGCGGGGTGGGCGGCCGCGACGGCGGCGGCGGTCTCACCGACAGAAGTCTCCGACGCGAGGTCGAGCAGGAAGACGTCGACGCGACCTCCCGCTGCACGGACGGTCTCTGCCAGGGCCTCGCAGCCGTCGCGGTCGCGGTCGAGCAGCAGCACGTGGGCGCCCTCGGCCGCGAGCCGAGCCGCCGAGGCTCGCCCGATGCCGGAGGCTGCACCGGTGACGGCGACGGTGCGGCCGGAGAAGCGCTGGGGAGGAGGTGGGGCGGAGGGTGTCACTTGAGTCCTGTCGTCGAGATGCCGTCCAGCAGGAGGCGCTGGAAGGCGAGGAAGAAGCCGATGACCGGCAGCAGGGAGAGGAGCGACATCGCGAAGAGGCCGCCGTAGTTGGACGTGCCCGAGGCATCGACGAACAGCGCCAGCCCGATCGGCACGGTGTAGTTGCCCTGGCTGGTGAGGTAGATCAGCGGGTTGAGGAAGTCGTTCCACGACCAGATGAACGAGAACGCAGCGGTCGTGGCGAGCGCGGGCACGGCCAGCGGGACCATGATCTGACCGAAGATCCGTGCATGACCGCAGCCGTCGATCCGGGCCGCCTCGGCCAGGTCCTTGGGGATGAGGCGGAAGAACTGCACCAGCAGGAACACGAAGAAGGCCTCGGTCGCGAGGAACCGCGGCACGACCAGCGGCAGGAACGTGTCGACCCAGCCGAGAGAGTTGAACAGCAGGTACTGGGGGATGAGCAGCACGTGGTACGGGAGCATGATCGTGCCGATCATGAGCGCGAACCACACCCGTCGGCCAGGGAACCTCAGCCGCGCGAACGCATAGGCCGCCAGCGAGCACGAGAGCACGTTGCCGAGCACCGCCAGCGCGGAGATCACCAGCGAGTTGAGGAAGAACGTCCCGAAGCTGGTCTGGGCGACGCTGGTCCAGCCGTTGACGAAGTTCTCCAGCGTCGGGGTGGAGACCCACAGGCTGTCCTCGACGAGCACCTGCTCCGAGGGACGGAAGGCCGACGCCGTCATCCACAGCAGCGGGTAGGACATCACGAACGCGGCAGAGACCAGCCCGACGTGGATGAACGTGCGTTGCACCCGGTGGCTCACCTGGTGCGGCCGGTGGCGGGCGGCGACGGCGGTCATCGCTCCTCCCCATCTCCGTAGTGGACCCAGAAGCGGCCGCTGGCGAACACCGCGGCGGTGACGGCGGCGATCACGACGAGCAGCGCCCATGCCATCGCCGAGGCGTACCCGAACCGCAGCTCGGTGAAGGCGCGCTGGTAGAGCAGCAGCGTGTAGAACAGCGTGGAGCCCGCGGGGCCGCCGGTGCCGCCGCTGACCACGTAGACCTGTGTGAAGGCCTGGAACCCGCCGATCGTCGCCAGGATGCCGTTGAAGAGCACCACGGGCGAGATCGACGGCAGCGTGATGTACCAGTACCGCGCGCGTCGACCTGCGCCGTCGAGCGCCGCGGCCTCGTACAGCTCGGTCGGCACCTGTCGCAGCCCGGCGAGGAAGATGATCATCGGCGAGCCGAACGTCCAGACGTTGAGCACCATGATCGTGAAGAGCGCGGTGTCGGGGTTGCCGATCCAGCTGCGACCGTCAATGCCGACGACGCCCAGCACGGCGTTGACCAGCCCGGACTCACCCCACACGAAGCGCCAGAGCACCGCGATCGCGACGCTGCTGCCGAGCAGCGAGGGGATGTAGAACACGGTGCGGTAGATCCCGAGCGCCCGGATGCCCTTGTTGAGCAACGTCGCCACGGTGAGGGCGAAGACCAGCATCGCCGGCACCGAGAGCAGGACGTACAGCAGGGTGACGCGGACCGATCCCCAGTAGGCGGGGTCGACCGTGAACATGATCCGGTAGTTGTCCAGACCCACCCACTCCATCCGGCTGAAGGAGCCGGAGAAGTTGGTGAACGACAGTGCGAGCGAGCCGAGCATCGGCAGCGCCGTGATGCCGAAGAAGCCGAGCAGCCACGGTGACAGGAACAGGTACCCGGCCAGCGTGGCTCGTCTGGTCTCGGTCCAGCCCTGGTCGGGCCGTCGCTGGTGGCTCCCGCCACCGGCGACGGCGCCGGCGCCGGACCCGGCCGGACGACGCCGCCGCTGGTGGGCTCGTGCGGTGGTGACAGCCATGAGATGCCCCTTCTGGGGGTGGTGGGCACGCCGCGCGAGCTTGCCCACCACCTCGGTCAGAACCCGGAGAGCGCGGTCTCCACCTGGGTGATGAACGCGTCGGCTGCGGCGTCGGGCGCCGTCTGACCGAACATCACCTCTTCCCAGCTGGTCGTGAACTGGCCGACCAGCGCCTGGGTGCCGTCGGGCCAGATGTCGACGTAGCCGCCGGCGGCGAGGATCTCGTTGTAGAGGGCGATGCGCTCCTTGATCGAGTCCGCGACGTCGGCGGAGGCGAGCATCTCCTCGGCGACCGCGGTGGCCGGCGGCAGACCGGTCTGGGTCTGCAGGATGAACGCACCCTCCGAGGAGCTGATGAAGAAGTTGATGAACTCGGCGGCGGCGGCGACGTTGGTGCAGTTCTCCGAGATGGCCCAGGAGTTGGCGCCCACCACCTGGGGCTTGCCGCCCGTGGGGGCCAGCGCCATCGAGACCGCGCCCAATCCGTTCTGGTCGAGCGTGATCTGCATGTCGGAGGCGTTGTTGTCACCGGTCGCGCTGACCAGCGTCAGCCCGACCGCCATCATGCTCTCGGAGGTCGGCACGCCGGCGAACTCGGCTGCGATCTCCGGCGGCGGCGTGGCGCCCGACTCGATCGCCCCGAGCCAGAGCTCGTACCACGCGACGAGCGTCTCCTTGCTGAAGCCGGCGGCGTCGTCGGCGAAGAGGTCCTCGCCCTGGCTGAGCGCCCACATCTGGAACTGTGTGATGCTGCCGCCCTGGGAGGCCAGCGCGAAGGAGTCGCCGAGGTCGGGCTGGGCGGCGATCGCCCAGTCGACGTAGCCGCTCCAGTCGTTGCCGGCGTCGGGGGCCTCGACACCGGCGCTCTCCAGCGCGGGCAGGTTGAGCACGGCACCCTCGTACCAGATCCCGTAGGGGATGGAGTAGATGTGGCCGTCGGCGTTGCGGTTGCTCTCCACGACCTCCTCCGGGATGCCGGAGACGTCGATGGTGCCGTCCTCGATCAGACCTTCCAGCGGCATCAGGGAGCCGCGGTCCTCGTAGCGGGTCTGGTAGCGGGACTGCATCGCGGGCACGCACGGCAGGTTGTTCGCCGAGGCCTGCACCGACAGCCGGTCCCAGTGCCCGTCGAACGTCGTGGGCTGGGTCTCGATCACCAGGTCAGGGTTCTGGCCGCCGAAGATGTCCACGACCTCCTGGACAGCGGCGTTGCGGGCGTCGGACCCGTACCACGCGATCGTCAGCGGGCCCTCTGCGGAGAGCTCGTCACCGCCGGGGGCGTCGCCCTCGTCGCCGCCGCACGCGGCGACGACGAGGCCGACTGCCAGGGCGGCGACGGGCGCCGCCGCATAGCGGCGCCGGGGGCGGGAAGGACGCGCGGCGACTCTGCCTGCGTAGGACATGGTTCTCCTTAGTGCTCGTGCGAGGGTTGCGGCGAGAGGTGGCGGGACGCGATCCGCACGCCCGCCTGGAGGTCGGCGATCACGGTCGCCCGGTCGACGAGCGGCAGCTCGACGACGACGTACCCGCCGAACGCGGGTGTGATCGCTTGGGCGAGGACGGCGTCGAAGTCGACGACGCCCTCGCCGAACCGGACGAAGCGGCCAGGGCCGGGTCCGGTGCAGTCCTTGAGGTCGATGTGCACGACGCGGTCGGCGAACTCGCGCGCGACCGCGGCCGGGTCGTGGCCGGAGGCGACGAAGTGCCCGGTGTCCAGGCACATCCCGACGGCGCCCGAGGGCACCTCCTCGAAGATCCGCCGGTAGTCCTCGGGGTGCTCGAGGACGTTGCCGACGTGGTTCTCCACCGCGATGGTGAGACCGTGCTGCTCGGCGACCGGGACGACGTGGCCCAGCAGCTCGATGACGGCCGCGAGCCCGCCGCGGGTGTCCCGGCGAGCGCCGGTGGCCTTGATGACGTCGACACCGAGGCGATGGGCGACCTCGAACAGCCACAGCCAGCGCGCGACCTCGCGCGCCAGGTCGGCGCTCTCGGGTCCGGGGTCGAACGGCGAGACCTGCAGCGTGGCGGGGCGCAGCCCGGCGTGCCGGCAGCGGCCGAGCAGGCCGTCGACACCTGCCGGGGTCAGGTTCCGCCCGTACCACGCGTTGATCTCGAGGTCGCGCACGCCGAGCCGGGGTGCGAGCTCGAAGGTGGGGACGAAGTCCTCGTCGCCGAAGCCGTCGAAGCAGATCGTCGCGACCGACAGCGTCGCGCCGCGGGTCATGACCCTGCTCCGGTGAAGTCGGGGATGCGGACGCGCGCGCCGTCCGCCATCGCCGACTCGTGGGCGCAGATGCCCACCGCGGTCCAGTTCGCGGCCGTCTCCGCGTCGATGGCCGGCGCGCGGTGCTCGACGATGCTCCTGAGGAACTCGTGCGCCAGGTGCGGGTGGGAGCCGCCGTGGCCGGCACCCTGCACGAAGGAGAGATGCTCGTTGTCGTCGCCGTAGACACCGCGGGTGGTGAACGGGGCGATCTCAGCGGGCAGCCGGTCGGCGAAGTCGCGCACCTCGATGCGCTGCGGCTGCTCGCCCACGTGCAGCACGTGACCGGCGCCCTGGGTCTGCTCCCACTCGAACGTCGCGCGGTCGCCGAAGACCGTGAAGCTCTCGACGTACTCGCGCGCGGTCTCGAAGAGCGAACGGGCCACCTCGGCGTGCACGATGCCGTCACGCGTGGTGATCAACGCCGTCTCGACCGCGAACGGCGAGCCGTAGCGCGCGCTCAGGTCCTCGGAGATGCGGCCCGACCCGAGGCAGACCACGCTCTCGGCCAGCGAGCCCGCCAGCGCCAGCACGGGGCTCACCGCGTGCGTGGCGTAGTGCATCGGCGGCAGCCCCTCCCAGTAGCCGGGCCAGCCGGCCATCTCCTGGTGATGGGCGCCGCGCAGGAACTGGATGCGGCCGATGGTCCCGTCCGCCACGAGCGACTGCACGTGCAGGAACTCGCGGGAGTAGACGACGGTCTCCATCATCATGTAGTTGCGGCCGGAGCGCCGTGCGGCGGTCACGACGGCCTCGATCTCCTCCAGCGTCGTCGCCATCGGCACCGTGCAGGCGACGTGCTTGCCCGCCTCCAGAGCGGCGATCGACTGCGCCGCGTGGTCCGGGATCGGGGTGTTGATGTGGACGGCGTCGATCTCCGGGTCGGCGAGGAGGTCGGTGATGTCGGTGTAGCGGCGCGGCACCCCGAACTGCTCGGCGGTGCGGTCCAGCGCCGACCGGGTGCGCTGGCACACCGCGAGCATCTCCGCGTCGGGATGTGCCTGGTAGATGGGGATGAACTCGGCACCGAAGCCGAGGCCGACGACGCCCACCCGGACCTTCTCAGTCATCTATGACCTCCTCCGTCCCGACGAATCTAGGAAGGTGGCGGTCGTCGAACCATGCGTTATCCAGCATGGTTCATAAGATCTATGACGTGCCCCTCGACCGCCCCGCCCGCCACGTCGCACTCCTCGTCGAGACGTCGAACGCGTACGCACGCGGCCTGCTCGGTGGCATCCACGCCTACGTGCGCGAGCACCCCGGGTGGGCGCTGTACGTCGCTGAGCACAGCCGTCACGAGACCGACTTCTCGTGGCTCGACGGGTGGCACGGTCACGGTCTGATCGCGCGTGTGGAGACCTCGGAGACCGCAGCGCTGGTGAGGCGGCTCGGACTGCCGACCGTCGATCTCTCGGCGGCGCGCCTGGTGCCCGAGCTCCCCGGGGTGGAGACCGACGACGACGCGATCGCCCGGCTCGCCGTCGAGCACCTCGCGGACCGAGGGCTGCGCCACTTCGCCTTCTGCGGTGACGAGCGCTTCGAGTGGTCACGCACGCGGGGCGAGCGCTTCCTCCACCACGTGCAGGCCAGAGGGCACGGGGCGCAGATGTTCGCGATGCAGCGCTCGGGTATGCGCTCGCGCGACCGGCAGCGCCTCGCGGAGTGGCTGCAGGGGTTGCCGAAACCGGTCGGCGTGCTCGCGTGCTATGACATCGCCGGCCAGGAGGTCCTCGAGGCGTGCACGATCGCAGGCATCCCCGTGCCCGACGCGGTCGCGGTGCTCGGCGTGGACAACGACGACCTGATCGGCACCCTGACCTCCCCGCCGCTGTCGAGCATCGAGCCCGACACCCGACGCACCGGTTACCTGGCAGCGCAGATGCTCGACAGGCTGATGGCCGGGGAGGCCGTGCCGCCGGGGCTGCGCCACATCCCGCCGGTCCGCGTCGTGCCGCGGCAGTCCTCGGAGATCCTCTCGGTCGAGGACTCGCAGGTCGTGGCCGCGCTGCGGTTCATCCGCGACCGCGGCCTGCGGGAAATCAGGGTCGACGACGTGCTGAGGCACGTCGGGTCGTCCCGGCGCGCGCTGGACCTGCGCTTCGTCAAGCACCTCGGCCGCACGGTCCACGCCGAGATCACGCGGGTCCGCATGGCGCACGTCGCCGACCTGCTCGCGACGACCGACCTGACGCTGCCGCAGGTGGCGGAACGGCTCGGGTTCAAGCACAGCGAGTACATGAGCGTGGCGTTCAAGCGTGCCACCGGACGTGCGCCCGGCCAGTACCGCCGTGACGTCCGGGGCGTGACCTCGCGGTGAGCCGCACGCCTGGCCCGCAGAAGCGTGTTGACTGTGCCTCGTGACCGACACCGACCTCCTGCGCGCCGTCCACGGCGTGCTGCTCGCCGCCTTCGACGGCACCGACGTGCCCGCCTGGATCCGTGACGCCGAGGGCCTCGGCGGGGTGTGCCTGTTCGGGACCAACACCCCCGACGCCGCCACGACCGCCCGGCTGGTGGCCGACCTGCGCGCGGCCCACCCCGACCTCGTCGTGACGCTCGACGAGGAGGGCGGCGACGTCACACGCATCGAGGCGGCCACCGGCTCGGCGCTGCCGGGCGCGAGCGCGTTCGGCACCGTCGACGACGTCGACCTCACCCGGCGAGCCGGTCGCGCCCTCGGCGACCTGCTGCGGGCCTGCGACATCGACCTCACGCTCGCGCCGGTCGTCGACGTCGCCTCCGACCCGGACAACGTCGTGCTCGGGTCGCGTGCGATCGGGTCCGAGCCCGACGTCGTCGCCCGGCACGGCGCCGCGCTCCTCGCCGGCCTGCACGAGGCCGGCGTGGGCGGCTGTGCCAAGCACGCCCCCGGGCACGGGGACACCGCGGTCGACTCCCACCTCGGCGTGCCGGTGCTCGACGTCGATCTCGCCACGCTGCAGGCGCGCGACCTCGCGCCCTTCCGTGCCCTCGCGGACGCCGGGGTGGACGCGATCATGCTCGCCCACCTCGTGGTGCCGGCCCTGGGGGACGGGCTGACCTCGCTGCAGCCGGCCACGACGCGGCTGCTGCGCGAGGCCGGGTTCACGGGAGCGGTCCTCACCGACGCCCTCGACATGGGCGCCGTCCTGGAGCGCACCGGCGACATCGGCGAGGCCGCCGTGCAGGCGCTGCTCGCCGGCGCCGACCTGCTCTGCCTCGGCTCGCCGGCCCACGTCGACGAGGGCACGTTCCGTCACGTCGTCGCCACGCTCGCCGCCGCGGTCGAGAGCGGTCGGCTGCCGCGCGAGCGGCTCACCGAGGCCGCGACCCGGGTCGCCCGGCTCCGTCGTCGGCACGAGGGCCCGGTCCCGACCCTCGACGGCGCGCTCGCCGCGCTCGCCGAGGTCGGCGCCGAGGCGGCCCGGCGCGCGTCCGAGGCACGCGGCGACGTCACGCTGCGACCCGGCGACGGGCTGCTGGACCTGCGCTTCCGCGCCGCCTACGCCGCCAGCTCCACGCACGACGTCGCGCCGCGCGTGCTGACCGAGCGGCTCGGTCTCGTCGCGGGCGAGCCCGCGGGGCGCCGGCTCGCCGTCCTCACCAAGGACCGCAGCCCCGAGGTCGCCGAGCTGCTCGCGCGGCGCCCCGACGCCGTCGTCGTGCACGTCGGCTTCCCGACCGCCGCACCCGAGGCCGCCAACCGGGTGCTCGTGCACGGCGCCGGGCGCGCCAGCGCGGAGGAGGCGGCTCGCCGCTGCGCGCCGCGCGAGGACTGGCGCGACCTGGTCGGCCTGCAGGCGCCGACCGAGGAGCGCAACCCGCGCAGCCTCGAGCTCGACACCCTCGACTCGGCAGGCGTCGTCGCCACCGTGCTCGCCGAGGACGCGACCGTCGCCGCAGCGGTCGCCGCGCAGGCCGACGCGCTCGCGCGGCTGGTCGACGCCGGTGTCGCCGCGCTCGCCGCCGGCGGCCGCGTGCACTACGTCGGCGCGGGCACCTCCGGCCGGCTGGGGGCGCTCGACGCCGCCGAGCTGCTGCCGACCTACGGCGTCGGGACCGAGGGGTTCGTCGCCCACCTCGCGGGCGGCCCAGCGGCGATGCTGCGGGCCGTCGAGGGCGCCGAGGACGACAGCGAGGCCGGTGCCGCCGCCGTCGCGGGCGTCGGTCCGCGCGACCTCGTCGTCGGGGTGGCTGCGAGCGGCCGCACGCCGTTCGTCGGCGGCGCGCTCGCCGCCGCCCGCGCAGCAGGCGCCGCGACCGGGTTGATCTCGAACAACCCGCACGCGACCCTCGCTACCGAGGTCGACGTCGCGGTGCTGCTCGACACCGGGCCCGAGGTCGTCACCGGGTCGACGCGGATGAAGGCCGGCACCGCCACCAAGATGGCGATCAACGCGTTCTCGACGGCGGTGATGGTGCGCCTCGGCAAGACCTACGGCAACCTCATGGTCGACGTCGCCCCGACCAACGACAAGCTGCGGGCCCGCTGCGTGCGGATGCTGGTGCAGGCGACCGGCACCGAGGTCGCCGACGCCGCGGCCGCGCTCGCCGAGGCCGGCGACATCCGCACGGCGCTGGTCATGCTCGCCGCGGACGCGCCGCTCGGCGTCGCGCGCGAGGCCGTCGCGGCGCACCCGCCCGACCCGGCACGCGCCGGCGACCCCGGCGGGCTGCGCCCCGCGATCGCGGCGGCGCGCGCCGGCGCCTAGGGCCCCTGGCGCCCAGCCCGGAGCCCCTGGCCCAAAGCCCCTAGCCCTCTGCGGGCAGGCGCAGCATGCCCTCCTGCGCCATCGTCGCGACGAGCCGGCCGTCGGAGGAGAACACCTTGGCGACGCCGAGCCCGCGGCCGCCCTGCGCGGTCGGCGACTCCTGCACGTAGAGCAGCCAGTCGTCGAGCCGGAGGTCGCGGTGCCACCACATCGCGTGGTCGAGCGAGGCGATGCTGATGCCGCGGCTGCGCCAGGACACGCCGTGGGCGCGCAGCGCGGGCTCGAGCATCACCTGGTCGCACGCGAACGCCAGCACGGCCCGCTGCGCGGGCTGGCCGCCGGGGATCGGGGCGCGCGCACGCATCCACAGCGCCTGCGCCGGCTCGGCGTCGGGCGCGGGCCCGACGAACAGCGAGCCGTTGACGTGACGGATGTCGAAGGCGCCGTTGCGGTGCAGGAACCGGGCGGTCGGGTCGTCGAGCGAGCCGAACAGCTCCACCGAGCTCGGCAGCTCCTCGGGACCGGGCACGTCCGGCATCCGCTCGGTGTGCTCGACGCCGTCCTGCACCTCCTGGAACGAGGCGATCATCGACAGGATCGGCATGCCCCTCTGCAGCGCGTGCGTGCGGCGCGCGCTGAACGAGCCGCCGTCACGCAGCCGCTCGACGGCGAACGTGATCGGCTCGTCGAGGTCGCCGGGCCGCAGGAAGTACCCGTGCAACGAGTGGACCAGCCGGCGCGCGAGGTCGCCCTCGAGCGTGCGCTGCGCCGCCACCACGGCCTGCGCGAGCACCTGGCCGCCGTAGACCCGGCCGTGCAGCTGCGGCAACGAGTCGCCCACGAAGGTGTCCTCGCCCGCCTCGCGCAGGTCGAGCACGTCGAGGACGGCCGCGAGCGACGGCACCTCCTCGTGGGCCTGCGTCATGCCCCGGGCTCCTCGAAGGTGTTCACCAGCGAGTGCGCCGCGCGCTCGAGGTAGTCCCACAGCGTCGCCTGGTGCATCGGTGCGAGCCCGGCGTCCTCGACCGCGACCCGCATGTGCGCCAGCCACCGGTCCCGCGCGGCGGGGCCCACCGGGTAGGGCGCGTGACGCATCCGCAGCCGCGGGTGCCCGCGCTGCTCGGAGTACGTGGTCGGGCCGCCCCAGTACTGCTCGAGGAACATCCGCAGCCGGTCCTCGGCGAGCCCGAGGTCCTCCTCGGGGTACATCGGGCGCAGCAGGTCGTCGGTGGCGACCAGCTCGTAGAACCGGTGCACGATCCTGCGGAAGGTCGCCTCGCCGCCGATCGCGTCGTAGAAGGAAGCGGCGCGCGCCTGCGTCGCGCCGGCGGCCCGCAGCGGGATCGCCGCGCCGGCCGGGGTGGGCTCGGAGGGTGTTGCCGTCACGGCAGCAGCCTAGATCTTCCGACGGCGCCACCCGCGCGCTCGCCCCTTCCGGACCGGGCTGCGTAGACTGGTGACGGCTCGCCGGAGACGCCGGCGCGCGGGATGCGAGGAGCGACAGTGGGCAAGGCCGAGGACTTCCTGGCGGCGCTCGGTGGCAACGACAACGTCGTGGACCTGGAGCCGTGCATCACGCGGCTGCGCGTCGAGGTCTCCGACCCGGCTCTCGTCGACGAGGACACCCTCCGTGAGCACGGCGCGTTCGGCGTCGTCCGCTCGGGTCGGGTCGTGCAGGTCGTCGTCGGTCCCGAGGCCGACGACCTCGCCGCCGCGATGGAGCAGATCCGCAGCTCCTGACCAAGGTGCCGGCCGCGCCCCGCTGCGCGCGACGGTCAGTCGGCGAGCGTGACGCCGCGCCCCGCGAGGGCGGCGGGCAGCTCGCGGCGCATGGCGCTCGCGACCTGCCACTGACGCCCGGACCGCGTGCGCACGATCCAGCGCAGCGTGATGCCGGAGCCGGCGACGTCCTCGACGAGCACCTCGGCGTCGCCCATGATCGCGTCGCCGAGCGGGCCGCTGCGCAGCGCCTGCGTCACCGCGGTCATCGCCTCGCGCGCGGCCTCGACGTCGGCGTCGGGCAGGACGCGCACCTGGGCCACCGCCTGCGACCAGCCCTGGGACTCGTTGGCGACCCGCAGCACCTCGCCGTTGCGCACGTGCCAGACGCGGCCGTCGTCGTCACGGATCGTCGTGATGCGCAGCGCCACCCGCTCGACGGTGCCGCTGGCCATGATGACCCCGACGGCGCCGAGCTCGACCCGGTCGCCGACGCCGTACTGGTCCTCGACCAGCATGAAGATGCCGCTGATGACGTCCCGCACCAGCGACTGCGCACCGAACGCCAGCGCGACGCCCACGACGCCGGCCGAGGCGAGGAGCGGGGCGACGTTGACGTCGAGCTCGCTCAGCACCATGACCAGCGCGACCGTGCCGATGACGATCGCGACCGTCGAGTTCAGCACCGACTGGAACGTCCGCAGCCGCTGACCGGCGCGGTTCGGGTCGCCGATGACGACCTTCGCGCGGTCGCTCACGGAGGCCGCTCGCGCCGGCAGCCTGGACAGACGGCGCACGACGCGTCCCACGACGAACCGCAGCAGCACCGTGAGCAGGACGGCGACGACGGCGATCGCGGCGATGCGCGCGGGTGCTGCCGCGACGACGGTGCTCACCACGCCCTCAGCTGTCACCCGCACGCCGCCAGCCTAACGACGCGACCGCCCGCCCGGCGTCGTCGCCCCAGGACGGTGGAGCGCCGTCAGCCGGCGGCCGCGGGCTGGGCCGCGCGACGGGCGGGGTCGGTGATCCGCTCCATGAGCGTGACGGTCGCGCGGCGGCCGAGCACCCGGGCGGCGACGGCGGAGGCGCGGTTGCCCGCGCCGTCGACCACGCTGGGGCCGGGGTCGCGGGAGGCGAGGTGCGCCAGCGCCGTCGCGACGACGTCCTCCGGGCTGCGCTTGCGGGCACCGGCCGTGGCGTCCTCGGTGCCGACGACGTCGTTGAGCTCGGTCGCGGTCGCCTCCGACGGGACCGCGGACCTCGAGGCCGTCTACGACGAGGCCGTCGCCGCGCTGCGCGGCTGACGGCGCCTCACGAACTCGCGCGCGACAGGCGCGGGCAACACCCCGTGGCGCGACGGCAGCGGCACCCGGTGTCTGGCAAGATCGATCACGCTCCCCGGTGGGCGGGGGGCCGAGACACGTGGGAGCTCCAGTCGCTGTGACCGAGACCACCGAGGACGCCGCCGGTCAGCCGGTGGACGACGAACTCCGGGCGCTCGCGCGCGCCCACGGGGTGGCCACGGAGTACTGGGACATCGACGGCGTCCAGCGCCACGTCTCGGAGCGCACGATCCGCGCGGTCCTCGCCGCGCTGGACGTGCCCGCCGAGACCTCCGAGCAGGTCGCGCGCTCGCTGGCCGCGGCCGAGCTGGCGCCGTGGCGGCGCATGCTCCCGCCGAGCGTCGTCACCACCGAGGGCGAGGCGCGCACCATCGGCGTCCACGTGCCCGACGGCGCCTCCGTCGAGGTCCGCGTCGAGCTGGAGGACGGCGGCGAGGTCGAGCTCGCGCAGGTCGACGACTGGGTGCCGCCGCGCGAGGTCGACGGCCGGATGATCGGCCGCGCCACCTTCGAGCTGCCCACGACGCTGCCGCTGGGCTGGCACACGCTGCACGCCCGCAGCGGCGAGGAGACCGCGACCGCCGTGCTCGCGGTCACGCCCGCCCGGCTGGAGCTGCCGCCGCTGCGGCCCGAGCTCGGCGACCGGGCGTGGGGGCTCATGACCCAGCTGTACTCGGTGCGCTCCTCGCGCTCCTGGGGCTTCGGCGACCTCGCCGACCTCGCGGAGCTGACGACGATCGGGGGCGAGCTCGGGGCCGACTTCCTGCTCGTCAACCCGCTGCACGCGGCCGAGCCGACGACGCCGATCACGCCGTCGCCCTACCTGCCGGCGACCCGCAGGTTCGTCAACCCGCTCTACATCCGGCCGGAGGAGATCCCCGAGATCGGGTACCTGCCGACCAGCCAGCGCACGCTCATCGAGTGGGGCTTCGAGGGCGTCGCCCCGATGAACACCGACGCCGGCCCGATCGACCGGGACGCCGTCTGGGACGCGAAGCGACCGGCGCTCGAGACGATCTACGGCGTCGGGCGGTCGCGCTCGCGGCAGCGCGAGCTCGACGCGTTCCGGCGCGAGCAGGGCCAGGGCCTGGAGGACTTCGCGCTGTGGTGCGCGGTGCACGAGCGCTACGACGAGCAGTCGTGGCCGCTCGCCGTCGAGAACCTCACGCCGGGCACGCTCGCCCAGCTGCGCCGCGAGCTCGCCGACCGCATCGACTTCCACGTGTGGCTGCAGTGGGTGGCCGACGCCCAGCTGGCGCGCGCCCAGAAGGCCGCGCGCGACAACGGCATGCGGCTGGGGATCATGCACGACCTCGCCGTCGGCGTGCACCCCGAGGGCGCCGACGCCTGGTCGCTGCGCGACGTGCTCGCGCGCGGCATCACCGTCGGCGCGCCGCCGGACTTCTACAACCAGCAGGGCCAGGACTGGAGCCAGCCGCCGCTGCGCCCCGACGCGCTCGCCGAGACCGGCTACGCCGCCCTGCGCGACATGGTCCGCACCGTGCTGCGCCACGCGGGCGCGCTGCGGGTCGACCACATCATCGGGTTCTTCCGGCTGTGGTGGATCCCGGAGGGCGCCGGCCCGGCCGAGGGCACCTACGTGCGCTACGACCACGAGGCGATGATCGGGGTGCTGGCGCTCGAGGCCCACCGCGCGGGCGCCGTCGTCATCGGCGAGGACCTGGGCACGGTCGAGCCGTGGGTCCGCGACTACCTCGACCGCCGGGGCATCCTCGGCACCTCGGTGCTGTGGTTCGAGAGCACCGAGGACGGTCACCCGAAGCCGCCCGAGGACTACCGCAGGCTCGTGCTCGCCACCGTGACCACGCACGACCTGCCGCCGACCGCGGGCTACCTCGCCGAGGAGCACGTCGACCTCCGGCACCGGCTCGGGCTGCTCACCGAGCCGGTGGCGCAGGTGCGGCTCGCCGCCCGCCTCGAGCGGGAGCGGATGCTCGCGGCGCTCGCCGCGCGCGGGCTGCTGCCCGACGACCCGACCGAGCGGCAGGTCGTCGAGGCGCTGCACGCCTACGTCGCGCAGACGCCGGCGGCGCTCGTGGGCGTCTCGCTCGCCGACGCGGTGGGGGAGCGGCGCACCCAGAACCAGCCGGGCACCAACGACGAGTACCCGAACTGGCGCATCCCGCTGGCCGACGGCGCCGAGCGCTGCGTGCTGGTCGAGGACCTCCCGGGCAACGCGCGCCTGGGCTCGCTGGTCACCGCTCTCGTCTCGGAGCTGAGGTCGCATGCCGCTCACTAACCTGTCCGTGCTCGCCCCGGTCGCCGGCCGGGTGACGACCCTCGACGAGGTGCCCGACCCGGTCTTCGCCGCCGGCATGGTGGGGCCGGGGCTGGCGATCGCACCCGTGCTGGGCACGGCCGTCGTCGAGGCGCTCGCGCCGGTCGGGGGCGTCGTCGCCGCGATCCACCCGCACGCGTTCGTCATCGCGGGCCCGGGCGCGGGCGAGCGCGGTGTGCTCGTGCACCTCGGCATCGACACCGTGCAGCTCAAGGGTCGCGGCTTCGAGCTGCTCGCCGAGCTCGGGGAGGAGGTGGCCGCGCGGCAGCCTGTCGTGCGGTGGTCGCCCGACGACGTCGTCGCGCGCGGCATGAGCGCGCTCGTGCCGGTCATCGCGCTCGCGGCGGACCCCGCGATGCTCGACCTCGGCAGCGGCGACGTCGAGGCCGGCGACCACCTGTTCGACTGGCACGCGCAGCCCTGACCCCGCCGGCGCCGTCGATCCGGGCGCCGCTCGGACGTCATCGAGGTGACACCGTCCCCGAGGCCGAGGAGCCCGTGATGCCCGAGTACGCCGTCCTCATGTACCACCCGCGGCCCGGCGAGGGCGAACCGACGGACCGCGCCCCGCACGACGCCTACGCGCGGTCGATGGAGACCTCCGGCGAGCTGGTGTTCGCCCGCGGGCTCGCCGACCCGCGCCAGGCCCGTTCGCTGCGCGCCGACGGCTCCACCGAGGGCCCGTACCTGGAGTCGGCCGAGGCGGTGGTCGGGGTGTACGTCGTCGAGGCGCCCGACCTCGACGCCGCGGTCGCGATCGCGAGCCGCAACCCGATCCTGCGGCAGGGTGGTGGGGTGGAGGTCCGGCCCGTCGGCTGAGCCGTGCCCTAGGGTCGACGGCGTGCCGCGCACCCTGGACGACGTCGCGTTCCCGCTGCGCACGCAGCGCCTGACGATCCGCCGCGCCCGGCCCGAGGACGCCGCCGCGATCTGGGCCTACCGGCGACTGGAGCCGGTCGCGCGCTTCATGACGGCGCTGCCCGGCCCGCTGGAGGACTTCCGCACGACGTTCACCGAGCCCGACCGGCTGGGCCGCACCCTCGTCGTCGAGCTGGTCGACGGCACCCTGGTCGGCGACCTCATGGTGCGCGTCGACGACGCCTGGGCGCAGACCGAGGTCGCCGCGCAGGCGGCGGGCACGCAGGCCGAGATCGGCTGGGCGCTCGACCCGGCGCACCAGGGTCACGGGTACGCGACCGAGGCCGTGCGCGAGCTGCTGCGGCTGTGCTTCGACGACCTCGGCCTGCGCCGTGTCGTGGCGCTGTGCTTCGCCGCCAACGAGCCGTCGTGGCGGCTGATGGAGCGCGTGGGGATGCGGCGCGAGACCCACACGGTGCGCGAGAGCCTGCACCGGTCGGGGGAGTGGATGGACGGCCTCGGCTACGCGATCCTCGCCGAGGAGTGGCGCGCCCGCGCATGACGACGCCCGCCCCGCACGGGGGCGGGCGTCGTGGCGTCAGGCCTGTGCCGCGGCGCGGTCGGCGCGCTGCGCCTGCAGGGCGCGGCGCACGCCGTCGCGGTTCTCGACGACCAGCCGGCGCAGCGCCGGGACCCTGTCGGCGAGCGCCTCGAGGAACTCGTCGGTCGCGGCGAGGACGTCGACGCCGTAGGCCTCGTCGATGTCGGCCAGCTGCGTCGGGTAGAGGCCGACGACGATGTTCTGAGCGATCTCGTTGGTGCGGTGGTCCCAGACCTTCTCGATCGCGTCGAAGTAGCGCTCGACGAACGGCACGAGCAGCTCGCGGTCCTTCGCGCGGCCGAAGCCGGCGATCACCGCGGCCTGCACCGCGTTGGGCAGCGAGTCGCCCTCGACGACGTCGCGCCACACCGCCTCCTTGGCCTCGGCGGTCGGCATCGAGGCACGGGCCTCGGCCGCGGCGCGCTGACCTGCCGCGGTGCTGTCGCGCTCGAGCTCGGCGTCGATCTCCTCGGCGCTCGCGGCACCCGCCGCGGCGAGGCCGCGCAGCAGGTCCCAGCGCAGGTCGGTGTCGACCACGAGTCCCGGCACCGCGTCGCCGCCCTCCAGCAGCCCGCGCAGCTGCGCGACCTGCTCCTCGCCCGCGGCGCGCGCCGCGAACGCCCGGACGAACTGGAGCTGGCTGTCCGAGCCGGGCTCCGCCGTCGTCGCGAGCTGCCACAGCCGCGCGGCCGCCTGACCGGACACCTCCTCGCGCACCCGCGGGTCGACGTAGAAGTCGATCGTCGTCGCCAGCTGGCGCAGCAGCACCATGACGACCGAGGAGTCGGTCTCGGACGCGATGTTGTTGAGCACGAGCTCGACGAACTGACGACCGGGCGTCTCGCCGTCGCGCGTCATGTCCCACGCGGACGCCCACACGAGCGTGCGCGGCAGCGAGTCGGTGAACCGCGACAGGTGCTCGGTCGCCGCGGCGAGCGACTCGGCGTCCATGCGGACCTTGGCGTAGGCGAGGTCGTCGTCGTTGACGATGACGATCGCGGGTCGGTCGAGGCCGACGAGCTCGGGGACCGGGGTCGCGTCGCCGTCGATGTCGAGCTCGACCCGCTGCGTGCGCACGAGGTTGCCCTCGGCATCGATGTCGTAGCCGCCGACCGCGAGCCGGTGCGGGCGCAGCGAGGACATCTCCTGCGGCGTCTCCTGCCGGATGACGAAGCTGGTGATGCGGCCCTGGCTGTCGCTCTCGATCTCCGGCCGCAGCAGCGTGACACCGGCCTCCTCGAGCCACACCTGCGACCAGCGCGACAGGTCGCGCCCGCTCGTGGCCTCGAGCTCGACCAGCAGGTCTCGCAGCTCGGTGTTGCCCCACGCGTGCTTCTTGAAGTACTGCTGCACGCCCGCGAGGAACGCGTCGCGCCCCACCCAGGCGACGAGCTGCTTGAGGACCGAGGCGCCCTTGGCGTAGGTGATGCCGTCGAAGTTGACCTCGACGTCCTCGAGGTCGTTGATCTCGGCGACGATCGGGTGCGTCGAGGGCAGCTGGTCCTGCCGGTAGGCCCAGGACTTCTCGAGCGAGGAGAACGTCGTCCAGGCCTGGGTCCAGCGGGTCGCCTCGGCGGTCGCGAGGGTGGACGCGTACTCGGCGAACGACTCGTTGAGCCACAGGTCGTTCCACCAGCGCATCGTCACGAGGTCGCCGAACCACATGTGCGCGAGCTCGTGGAGGATCGTGACGGCGCGGCGCTCCACGATCGCCTGGGTCGGCTTGGACCGGAACACGTAGTTCTCGAGGAACGTCACCGCGCCGGCGTTCTCCATCGCGCCCGCGTTGAACTCCGGCACGAACAGCTGGTCGTACTTCGCGTACGGGTAGGGCATGTCGAACGCCTTCTCGAAGAAGGCGAAGCCCGCGCGCGTGATGTCCATGATCTCGTCGGCGTCGAGGTGCTCGGCGAGCGAGGCGCGGCAGAACACACCGAGCGGGATCTCGCGGCCGTCGACGCTCGTGAGCGAGCCGGTCTCGCGGTGGTACGGGCCGGCGACCAGCGCCGTGACGTAGCAGGGCAGCCGGTCGGTCGCCGGGAAGGCCCAGACGGCGCTGCCGGGGCGGTCCTCGCCGGCCGGCACAGGCTCGGGCGTCGGCGCGTTGGACACGACCTGCCAGTGGTCGGGCGCGGTCACGGTGAACGTGAACGTCGCCTTGAGGTCGGGCTGCTCGAAGACGGCGAACATGCGCCGGGTGTCGGCGACCTCGAACTGCGAGTACAGGTACACCTCGTCGTCGACGGGGTCGACGAACCGGTGCAGGCCCTCGCCGGTGTTCATGTACGCGCAGTCGGCGACGACGACGAGCTCGTTGCTGGCCTGCAGGTCGGGCAGCTGCACGCGGGAGTTCCCGAACACCTCGACCGGGTCGAGCGACGTGCCGTTGAGGACCACCTCGTGGACGACAGGCGCGATGAGGTCGATGAACGTCGACGCGCCGGGCTCGGCGTCGAACAGCACGCGGGTCCTCGACCCGAACACCTCGCTGCCGCGGGTGAGGTCGAGCTCGACCTCGTAGCTGTGCGTCCGCACGGTCGCGGCGCGCTCGGCCGCCTCGAGGCGGGTGAGGTTCTCTCCGGGCACGGGTGGGCTCCTTCGGGATGACGGGTTCAGCGATCCTGCCACGGCGGGCGCGAGCGGCGCGCGCGGGCGGACGCGTCGACGATAGGCGCCGGGCGGCGTGATCGGCGAACCGAATCACACCCGCATCGCGAGCAGCGCGGCCGCGCGGGAACAGGATCGCCCTCGCCGGTGGTTGGATCGGGGGCAGGGACCACCGACCGAGAGGACGCGCTTCCATGACCACCGCCACGCCCCAGACCGCCGTCGCCGACTTCTGGTTCGACCCGATCTGTCCCTGGGCGTGGATGACGTCCCGCTGGATCGGCGAGGTCGAGAAGGTCCGAGACATCACGGTCCGCTGGCACGTCATGAGCCTCGCGGTGCTCAACGAGGGCCGCGACCTGCCCGAGGACTACCGCAAGGGCCTCGAGGACGCCTGGGGCCCGGTGCGTGTGATCATCGCCGCGCAGGAGCGCCACGGCGAGGAGTACGTCAAGAAGCTCTACGACGCGATCGGCACCCGTATCCACCCGCAGGGTCGGCGCGGCGAGGCCGGGCTGCGGCCGCTGGTCGTCGAGGCCCTGGAGGAGGTCGGGCTGCCGGCCGACCTCATCGACGTCTACGACACCGACGAGGTCGACGAGAAGCTGCGCGCCTCGCACGCCGAGGGCATCGGGCTCGTCGGCGAGGACGTCGGCACGCCGATCGTCGCCTTCAACGGCACCGCCTTCTTCGGGCCGGTCATCACCCCCGCACCGAAGGGCGAGGAGGCTGGCCGCCTGTGGGACGGCGCGGTGCTGGTCGCGAGCTACCCGGGCTTCTACGAGATCAAGCGCACCCGGACGCAGGGACCGATCTTCGACTGACGGGTCCTCAACCCGGTCGCGTACCTTAGGGCGTGCTCGCCACGGAGGAGAGGGAGCCCGCCCATGTCGTCACGCCGCCTCGGACCGCTGGAGATCACGCTCATCGTGGTCGACGCGATCCTCATCGGTGTGCTCGTGGTCCTGCTGGTCACGGCGCCCGACGGACCCGACGACCGGGCGGGTGACGACCCGTCGTCGACCGCCGCGACCGCCGACCCGTCCGCCACGGTGACCGAGGACCCGACCTCGGCGCAGGTCGTCACGGTCCCCGCCGATGCCGTCGACCTCGCGGAGTTCGCGACGCCGAGCGGCAACATCTGGTGCACGATCGGCGACGACTCGGCCGCCTGCCAGATCGACACGATCGAGTACGCGCCGCCGCAGATCGAGGGCTGTGACGACAACGACCTGCTCGGGCGCGTGCTCGTCGTCGGTCCCGACGGTGCCGAGTTCCCGTGCCCCGACGGCTCGATCCCTGGGGCCGACCCCGACGACCGCGAGGTGCTCGACTACGGACAGACCACGCACGTGGGCGACTACATGTGCGAGGTCACGAGAACGGGCGTCACCTGCACCAACATCACGACCGGGTCGGGCTTCTCGGTGCGCCGCGCCGAGGCGACCCGGTTCTGATCTCACGATCCGGGACTCCCGCGCCCGGGCGTCCGCGGCGGCCGCGGCGGTGGTGGAATCGCACCGTGACCGCCGAGACCGCACGCACCGCCACGCCCGTGGCGAGCGTGCCCGCGCCCCGCGCCGGGCACGCGATGCGTCGCATGCGTCTCTGCGAGATGTGTCCCTGCTCCTGACCAGCAGACCACCACATCCGCAGACCCCTCGGAGCACGACATGGCCGTCACCACCGGCACCACCTGGGACATCCTCCTCAACGACGAGCCCACCACCCGCCTCGACCCGCACGGCAGCGTGAGCGCCCGTGCCGCGTACCAGGCGGCGCTCTACGACCGGGCGGTCCTCGTCGACCTGCGCAGCGCCCGACGCCGCTCCCACGACGGCGAGCTGCCCGCCGGCCTGTCGGTCGCCGTCGTCGACCGCCTCGAGCTCGGCGTGTGGCTGCGGGAGTCGCTCGCCGCACGCGTGCTGCTCCTCGACGACGACGGCGACCGCGCCGGGCGGCTGGCCGCGAGCGCCGGGCCGCGGCTCGCGGCCGTCGCCGGAGGCTTCGCGGGCTGGCGCGCCGCCGGGCTGCCGGTCGCCTCCTGAGCGGGCCACGGCCGAGACGTCCGCGCACCGACTTGCGCGGCGGGAGCGGGCGCGCGTAGACACCTGGCATGACCCGACGCATCGTCATCACCGGCGGCGGCAGCGGCCTGGGCCGCGCCGTCGCGCACCGACTGCTCGCTGAGACCCCCTCGTTCGCGCTGGTCGGGCGACGGCTCTCGGCGCTGGAGGAGACCGCGGCCGAGCTGCGCGAGACGAACCCCGACGTCGAGGTCACGCTGCACAGCGCCGACCTCGCCGACCCGGTGGCCGTCCACAACGCCGCGGCGGAGATCACCCTCGGGGGCTCCGTCGACGTGCTCGTGCTCAACGCGGGCGGGAACTTCGGCGTCGGCGCCGGGAGCGACCTCGGCTCGGTCGCCGAGGCCTGGCGGGCCGACTTCGAGGGCAACGTGCTCACCACGGTGCTGCTCGCGCACGCGCTGCGGCCGCACCTGACCCGCCCGGGAGCGCGGGTCGTCGCGATGAGCTCGGTCGCCGGGATCCGCGGCTCCGGCTCCTACGGCGCCGCGAAGGCCGCGATCAACGCGTGGGTGTGGTCCGAGGCGAGCGCGCTCGCCACCGAGGGGGTGACGGTCAACGCCGTCGCGCCCGGGTTCGTGCCGGACACCGACTTCTGGCGGCCCCGCATCGAGGCCGACCCGGGAGTCTGGGACTCCCGGGTCGCGCAGATCCCGATGGGGCGCCCTGGCACCCCCGAGGAGGTCGCGGAGGCCGTCGCCTACCTCGCCTCGCCGCAGGCCGGCTGGACCACCGGCCAGATCCTGCAGGTCAACGGCGGCACCGTGCTGGGGCGCGGCTGAGCGCTACGCCCGCACGACCTGCTCGTGCTCGGCGAGCGCCTCGGCCAGGCCAGGCACGCCGTCCGCGCCCACCGGCACCTCGAGGCTGGACCCGGACAGGTCGCCACCGATCGGCTCCGCGCGGCCGCCCAGGTGCGCCGCGAGGAAGTGCTCGGTGACCGCGTTGAACGCCTTGCTGTTCTCCGGCCGGTGGAAGCCGTGGCCCTCGTCGGGGAACAGCGCGTAGGTGACCGGGATGCCGTTGCTGGTCATCGCCTCGACGATCTGGTCGCTCTCCGCCTGCTTGACGCGCGGGTCGTTGGCGCCCTGGCCGATCAGCAGCGGTCGCACGATCCGCCCGGCGTGCGTCAGCGGCGACCGCTCGGTGAGCAGCGCCTGGCCGTCCTCGGTGCGGGGGTCGCCGACGCGGCGCGCCAGCGACTCGAACATCGGCTTCCAGTACGGCGGGATCGTCGCGAGGAGCGTGTGCAGGTTCGACGGCCCGACGATGTCGACACCGCACACGAACGTCTCGGGCGTGAACGTCAGCCCGACGAGCGTCGCGTAGCCGCCGTAGCTGCCGCCCATGATCGCGACCCGGTCCGGCGTGGTGACGCCGTGCTCGACCGCCCAGGCGACCGCGTCGAGGAGGTCGTCGTGCATCGCGGCCGCCCACTCGCGGTCGCCCGCGTTGGTGAAGGCCTTCCCGAAGCCCGTCGAGCCGCGGTAGTTCACCTGCAGGACGGCGTAGCCGCGGTTGGCCAGCCACTGCGCGTACGGGTCGTAGCCGAGGGCGTCACGCGCCCACGGCCCGCCGTGCACGCTCAGCACGAGCGGCACCGCCGCGGTGGCGAGGCCGTCGCGCAGCTCGACACCCGCCGGCAGCGTGAGGTAGCTCGGCAGCGTCAGGCCGTCGCGCGCGGCGATCTCGACCCCGTGCATCGGGACCAGCGGTGCGCCGTCGAGCGCGGGCCGGCCGCTGAACAGGTGCTCGAGACGGCCCTCGGCACGGTGGTAGCGGTAGTAGGTGATCGGCTCCTCCGGCGCGGTGCGGGCGATCACCCAGGTGGCGTCGTCGAGCGTGCGGGAGGTGACGACGACGTCGCCCGGCCCGAGCTCGGCGAGCCGGTCGAGGTCGGCGCGGACGGCGTCGTCCAGGACGGTCCAGGTCTGCTCGAGGTAGGTGACGGCGACCGCCTGCACCTCGCCGGTGGTCGGGTGCACGAGCAGGTCGCCGCCGACGTCGGCGCGCGGGTCGGCGTGCAGCAGGGTGCGCTCGCCCGAGCCCTGGTCGACCGCGAGCAGCGCCGCGGTGTCGCGGTCGCGCGAGTCGAGCATGTACAGCACCCGGCCGTCGGCGGTCAGCCCCAGCGGCGCCGTCGTCAGCGAGTCCTCGAACCCGATCTCCTCGCTCAGCCGCCAGCCGTCCTCGGTGCGCGCGAGCAGGTCGGTGCCGGCGTCCGGGCGCTGCCGCACCGCGTACCGCAGCCGGTAGTCGTCGTCGGCGAGGTAGCCCGCGAAGCCCTCGGTGTTCTCCTCGACGAGCGTGCGCTCGCCGGTGACGAGGTCGACGCGGTAGACGTCGTGCAGCTCGGCGTCGCGGTCGTTCATGCCGACGAGCACCTCGTCCGGCACCCGCTGGCTGAGGTGGACGACGTCGGCGCGCGTGTGCTCGTACGCCGTCAGGTCGAGCGGCTCGCCGCCGGTGACGTCGACCCGGAACAGGTGGAAGTCCTCGTCGCCGCCGGTGTCGCGCAGGTACAGCAGCACGTCGGGGCGGTAGGACCAGAAGAACGCACGGATGCCCCGCGCGGCGTCGCGCGTGACCGGCCGCGCCGCGGCGGGGTCGTCGGCCGGGGCCACCCAGACGTTGAGGACGCCGTCCAGCGGGGCCAGCCAGGACAGGTGGCGGCCGTCCGGGCTGAGCCGGACGGCGGCGCGCTCGGGGTTGCCGAACAGCGCGTCGCGGGGGATGAGGTCGACGTGGGGTGAGCTCATCGGAGCAGTATCACCCGGCGGCGCGCCCCTGGGCCGGACGCCGCCGGGGGACCGCGGGACGAGCCCTCGCGATGCGGCATGATGACGCCCATGCGTCTGCACATCGCCGCCGACCACGCGGGCTTCGAGCTCAAGACCGCCCTCGTCGAGCACCTCCGCTCGGCCGGCCACGACGTCGTCGACCACGGCGCCCACACCTACGACCCCGCCGACGACTACCCGGCGTTCTGCTTCGCGGCCGCCGAGGCCGTCGTCGCCGAGCCCGGTTCGCTCGGGATCGTCATCGGTGGCAGCGGCAACGGCGAGCAGATCGCCGCGAACAAGGTGCGCGGCGTGCGCTGCGCGCTCGCCTGGAACGTCGCCACGGCCCAGCTGGCGCGCCAGCACAACGACGCCAACGTCGTCGGCATCGGCGCCCGTCAGCACAGCCAGGAGGAGGCCCTCGCGATCGTCGACGCGTTCGTCGCCGAGCCCTTCTCCGGTGACGAGCGGCACCAGCGCCGCATCGACGAGGTCGGGGCCTACGAGTCGCGCTGAGCGCGGGCCGCGGCGCGCGCCTGCTGCCGCCGCGTCAGCACGGCCAGCGCCGCGTTGAGCGGCACGAGCACCACCACGACGACCGGCATCAGCGCGGTCGCGGCGACGCACAGCGCGGTGACGACGGCGGTGAGGACCAGCCAGCCCGCCTCGACGTAGGGGCTCGGCCGGCCGGCGGTGCGCACGACCCCCGAGCGGGCGGCCTCGCCCTCCCGCGTGTCGGCCACCAGCACCTCGCGCAGCCGCACCGTGCGCACGCCGGTGACCACCGCCGAGGCCACCAGCCACCCCAGGCCGGCGGCGGCCGCGCGGGCCGCGACGCCACCGGGCGTGAGCAGCGCGACGAGCAGTGCCAGCAGGGGGGTGACGGCCGCCGTCGTGACGGCGCCGACGATCACCGCGGCCGCACCGGGGCGCGACCGCCGGGTCAGCGCGAAGGCCACCAGCCCGAGGGCGGTCGCCAGCACCCAGGACGCGGCGCCGAGCACCGTCGCGAACGCGGCCTCGCGCGCGAGCAGCAGCGTGGCGGCCAGCCACAGCACGGCCAGCGCCGCGACGGCCACGAGGGCACCCAGCAGCTCGCGCCGGTAGGCGTCGACCAGCGGCTTCTCGTCGACGTGGCTGTGGGGCACCGAGTCGTCGCAGTGCTCGCAGACGTACGGGGTCTCCGCCGCCGTCCCGGCAGCTGTCGCGGTGCTCTTCTTCGCCTCGGCCACGACAAGCGATCATAGGTGGGTGCTGCCGCCGCCCGACGACTACGCCGAGCTCGTGCTGGACACCGTCGCGACGATCCCCGAGGGGCGGGTCGCCAGCTACGGCGCGGTCGCGGCCGCCGTGCGCGAGGTCACGGGCAGGGGGAGCGCCCGCGTCGTCGGGCGCGTGATGGCCCGCTACGGCAGCGAGGTGTGCTGGTGGCGCGTGGTGACGGCGTCGGGCGCGCTCGCCGAGCGGGTGGCGGGCGAGCAGCGGGCCCGGCTGCGCGCCGAGGACGTGCCGTTCACGCGCGACCGCGTCGACATGCGGCGGGCCGCGTGGCAGCCGTCGCCGCCGGGGCTGTGACGCCTCAGATGTAGATCGCCGGGTCGGTGAGGTCGTCGCGCGCGGCGGCCGCCACCTTCTTCGGCTTGCCCGGCACCCCCACGACCACGAGGCCGTCGGGGACGTCCTTGACGACGACGGCGTTGGCACCGATCTGCACGTCGTCGCCGACCGTGATCGGGCCGAGCACCTTCGCGCCGGCGCCGATGACCACCCGGTCGCCGATCGTCGGGTGGCGCTTGCCCTTGCTCATCGAGCGGCCGCCGAGCGTCGAGGTGTGGAACATCAGCACGTCGTCGCCCACGACGGCGGTCTCACCGATGACGACGCCCATGCCGTGGTCGATGAAGAAGCGCCGCCCGAGCTGGGCACCGGGGTGGATCTCCACCCCGGTGACCAGCCGGACGACCTGCGAGATGACGCGCGCCGGGAGCCGCAGCAGCGGCGAGGTGACCCAGAGCCGGTGCGCCAGCCGGTGCGCCCACAGGGCGTGCACACCGGGGTAGAGCAGCGCGACCTCCAGCAGCGTCCGCGCGGCGGGGTCACGCCGTCGGGCCGTCTCGAGATCCTCCCGGACCAGCCAGAGCAGGGGGAGGTGGTGGGTCGCGCTCATGCTGTGCGGCTCAGGCCTCGGCGAGGTCGGCGAACAGGATCGTCGACAGGTAGCGCTCGCCGAAGCTCGGCACGATGACGACGATCGTCTTGCCGGCGTTCTCCGGACGCTTCGCCACCTGCACCGCAGCGTGGATCGCGGCGCCGGAGGAGATGCCGACCAGCAGACCCTCCTCGGCCGCGGTGCGGCGCGCGGTCTTCACCGCGGTCTCGGCGTTGACGTCGATGACCTCGTCGTAGACGGAGGTGTCGAGGATCTCCGGCACGAAGTTCGCGCCGATGCCCTGGATCTTGTGCGGGCCGGGCTGGCCGCCGTTGAGGATCGGGGACTCCTCGGGCTCGACCGCGATGATCTTGACCTCGGGCTTGCGCGACTTGAGCACCTGGCCGACGCCGGTGATCGTGCCGCCGGTGCCGATGCCGGCCACGACGATGTCGACACCGCCGTCGGTGTCGTTCCAGATCTCCTCGGCGGTGGTCTTGCGGTGGATCTCCGGGTTGGCCTCGTTGGCGAACTGGCGGGCCAGCACCGCGCCGGGCCGCTCGGCGGCGATCTCGTTGGCGCGGTTGACGGCGCCCTTCATACCCTCCGAGCCCGGGGTGAGCACGAGTTCGGCGCCGAAGGCGCGCAGCAGCATCTTGCGCTCGTTCGACATCGTCTCCGGCATCGTGAGCACGACGTCGTAGCCGCGCGCCGCGCCGACGAACGCGAGCGCGATGCCGGTGTTGCCCGAGGTGGCCTCGACGATGGTGCCGCCCGGCTTCAGCTCGCCGGAGGCCTCGGCGGCGTCGATGATCGCGACGCCGATGCGGTCCTTGACGCTGTTGGCCGGGTTGTAGAACTCGAGCTTGGCGAGCACGGTCGCCTCGGCGCCGTCGGTCACCTTGTTGAGGCGCACGAGGGGCGTGTTGCCGATGAGCTGGGTCGCGTCGTCGTAGATGCGGGCCATGGGGTTCCTTCTGCTGCTGGGACCGATACGGGGCAAGGGTCGCACGAGCGGGTCGGTGCCCGCTCGCCGTCGGGGGCCGTCTCAGCCCGCAGACGGGCGGCGGACGGGGTCCTCGACGGGCTCAGGAGGCGTCGTCGGGGGTGGGCTGCCGGGCGCGGTCGGCGACCGTGTTGAGCAGGGCCGCCGCCTGGGTTGCACGGTCGACCGTGACGACCACGCGGCGGCCCGCGGTGCGCTCGACCTCCAGGCCCTCGCCCGCGCGGGTGACGAAGCCGAGCGCGCCCGTGAACGACACGCGCACGCCCCAGCCCCCGAAGTCGTGCATCGGCCTCACCTCGGTGACGTCGGCGCGCACGACCTCGGCGGCGGGCACGTGGTAGCGCGGCCAGCCGAGCCCGCCGCGCAGCGTGAGCCCGCCGGCGTCGACCTGGACGCGCCAGCCGGACATGACGAGCAGCAGCGCGCCGATGAGGACCGGGAACACCAGCGTCCACCAGTCGCCGGTGAGCAGCCCCACGGGCACCGTGACACCCAGCAGCAGCGCGATCACCGCGATCGGCACCGCGACGGGGATCGAGGGGAGCGGCGCCGTCCACACGGCCTCGCCGCCCTCGGGCAGCGACAGCCGGGGCGCGTCGGCAGGGACGGCGTCGGTCGCCGGGGCGGGGGCATCGGCCCCGGCCAGCCACGTCGCCAGCCCGCCGACGACGACCGAGGCCAGCACCGCCAGTGCGATCGGGGCGCCGGGGGTGCCGACGGCGGTGGCGTCGGTGGCGTCGAGCTGGACGGCGGTGATGCCGACGACCAGGCCCGCCATCATCGTGGCCATGCCGGCCGAGAGGCCGACCATGCCGCGGCGTGCGGCGCCGCGCACGACGACCGCCAGCACGACGGCCGGGAGGCAGATCGCGGCGCTCATGACCGCCAGCGGCAGCAGGTGGTCGCCGAACGAGCCGACCCGGTCGACGCCGTCGACACCCCAGTGCAGCGCCAGCGGGTCGGGCAACCGCGGGCGCCAGGAGAGCACCAGCGACACCGCCGCCCCCAGGACGACGGCGGGGAGGACGGCGCCGAGCAGGACGGCGCGGGTGCGGAGGGTCACGTGGTCTCCTCGGTGAGCAGGGCGGCGAGGGTGGCGGGCTGGATGCCGAGGCGCTCGGCCTCGGCGCGGGTGGCGGCGACCAGCTCGCGCAGCCGGGCGTAGTCGCGGGCGGCCGAGGGGCTTACCGTGGCGCCGCGGCCGCGGTGCAGGTCGAGCAGGCCCTCGTCGCGCAGGTCGCGGTAGGCGTGCAGCACCGTGTTGACGTTGAGGTCGAGCGCCTCGGCGAGGTCGCGCGCGGCGGGCAGCCGCTCGCCCGGCGACGCCTCGCCCCGCACGACGGCGAGCCGCACCGCCGCGGCGACCTGCTCGAAGAGCGGCCGCGGCGACGCGGGGTCGATGGCGATCAGCACACAACTATGCTACTTGTGATAGCCCAAGCATCACAAGTAGTGGGCGGGAGCTCAGGCGGTGCCCGCGAGCGTCTGGACGGTGAGCACGACGATCGCGACCCCGACCGTGAACGCCAGGAGCCCGACGGCGCCCGCGAGCCAGTGCGGGGCGCCCAGGCGTCGTCGCGGCTGGCTGCGCGCGGGGTCGTGCGGGTCGACGACGACCGGGATCTCGGTGCCGTTCGTGGCGTGGAAGGTGATCGGCCCGGACCCGCTGCGCACCCGGCCGCCGGCGGTGTAGGAGTAGGAGGCGCGGTAGGAGCGGGTCACGCCGTCGGACGCCGTCGAGGCGTGCGTGTGCAGGACGACCCCGGTGGTGCGGGTCCAGGCACGCTCGCGCAGCTGCGTGCGCATGACCAGGGCGACCTGCACGACGAAGGGCGTCATCGCCAGGGCGCCGAGCAGCAGCCCCACCCAGGGGTGGTCGTCGAGCATCGCCGGTCTCCTGTGTCGGTGCTGGGTCGGTGAGCGCGGCCCGTGGGGCGGGGTCACCGTAGTGTGTCGTGGGTCGCTCTCGCGGATGTGCGAGCGGCCACCGATTACGGGTATGATCGTCCGGTTGCGGCTCCCGGGCTGCACCCTGGCGCGCCCTCAGTCCCTGGTCCGCGCGCCGCCCCTCGGGAACGGTGTCGATGTGTGCCGCCCCCGTCACGAACCAAGGAAGCGACAGCCATGAAGAAGGACATCCACCCGGAGTACGCGCCGGTCGTGTTCCGCGACATCTCCGCGGACTTCGCGATCCTGACGCGGTCCACGCTGACCTCGACGCAGACCGTCGAGTGGGAGGACGGCAACACCTACCCGGTGGTCGACGTCGACATCTCCTCGGCCTCGCACCCGTTCTACACGGGCAAGCAGAAGATCCTCGACACCGCGGGTCGCGTGGAGAAGTTCCGCCGCCGCTACGCAGCCAAGGGCGAGTCGCAGGCCTGACGGCCCGGCTCTCATCACCAGACCTAGGAGACATCGATGGCCGTCCCCAAGCGCAAGCTCTCGCGCAGCAACACCCGCGCCCGCCGCTCGCAGTGGAAGGCGCAGGTCACCGACCTCGTGCCCGTCCGCGTCGGCGGCCGTGAGGTCCGCGTGCCCCGCCGCCTGGCCAAGGCGGTCGAGCGCGGTCTCTACGTCCCGGAGGACTGAGACCCCCGCGTCGGCGTACCGACGCGTCCACGACAGGCCGTCCCGCACCGCGGGGCGGCCTTCGTCGTTGCCCGGGTGGGGCCGGTGCGGGTAGGGGCGTAGGCGTAGGCGTAGGCGCGGGCGTGGGCGCGGGCCTCGCCCCAGCGTTCTCCGCACACCCACGCCGAGTTCGTGCCCCCGTGCCGAGTTCGTGCCGGGCACGGCACGAACTCCGCCCGGGAGCACGACCTCGGCACGGACCCGGACGCGGACAGGCTGCAGCAGGGGGCACCCGGCGACGCCGACGCCGGGGCGCGGGCGGACGCGGCTCGGGCTGGGTGCGGGCCGCAGCGGCGTGGACGCTGCCGCGAACTCGTACCTGCGTGCCCAACTCGTACGGTGCACGCTACGAGCTGGGCGCGGCGCTACGAGTTCGCTGGTGGTCGTCAGCGGCTGCCGGCCCATGCCTCCGATCGGCGCCGAGTTCGTGCCTGCGCCCCGAGTTCGTGCCGGGCGCGGCACGAACTTGGCGGCCACGCACGAACTCGACCCATGGGGTGGCCAGAGGGGCGACGGCAGGGCCGCGTGGGGTGGCGCCTCACCGTGGCCGTGGCCGGCGCGGGCCTCATGACGGAGGCCGCCTCGACTGCGTCGGGCGGCCTCGTCGTGCGGAGCGGGTGACGGGAATCGAACCCGCACCATCTGCTTGGAAGGCAGAGGCTCTACCATTGAGCTACACCCGCTGGTCGTGCCCCACGAGGGTACATGCCGCCGGCGGGTCGTTTCGTGCGCGAGCCGCCGTTCGCGCAGCACGGGATGTGGCGCAGGTTGGTAGCGCGTCCGCTTTGGGAGCGGAAGGTCGCAGGTTCAAATCCTGTCATCCCGACATCGGCCGGGCGGCAGCCCGGCCGTGACGGGATGGACAGATGCTGGGAGCCGATCGCGCTGCGACGAAGGAGCGGCGCGACCGGCGGTTCCTGTCATCCCGCCGCCGGAGCGTCGGCCCGGTGGCTCCTCCATCCCGACGCGTGGCCCTCTCTGCGGCGACCGTGGACGCGGCGACCAGCAGTTCCTGCCGTCCCGACGGCGACCGCACGGCGCCCGGGTCGCGGTGGGACCGGCGCATGCTGGGAGGGGCCGTCGGCGGCCCCTGCCCCCGCGTCCGTGGCGGGGACGGCGGTGCCGTAGGATTGGACGGCCCGTCGGCGCCTGATCGACCTCCTGCGCCGGGCTACAGACCACCTCCGAGCCGGTGCCATCCATGTGCGAGCGCCCGGGCGGAGACCCCCGAGTACCACGTTCAGGAGTGCATGCCGTGAAGAGCGCCGTCGAGACCGTCGACGAGACCCGGGTCAAGCTGACCGTCGAGGTCCCGATGGTCGAGCTGCAGCCCAACGTCGACAAGGCCTACAAGGAGATCGCGCAGCAGGTCACGATCCCGGGCTTCCGCAAGGGCAAGGTGCCGCCGCGGATCATCGACCAGCGGGTCGGCAAGCCCGTGGTGCTGGAGCAGGCGATCAACGAGGCGATGCCGGAGCTGTACCGCCGCGCCGTCACCGAGGCCGACATCAAGCCGATCGGCCAGCCGAAGATCGACGTCACCACGATCCCCGGCCTCACCGGCGAGGACGACGGCGACGACCTCGTCTTCACCGCCGAGCTCGACGTGCGTCCCGAGATCGAGCTGCCCGACCTGTCCGGCGTCACCCTGACCGTCGACTCGGTCGAGGTGACCGACGAGGACGTCGAGGAGAGCCTCACGACGCTGCGTCAGCGCTACGCCAGCCTCGTCGGCGTCGACCGCCCGGTCGCCGACGGCGACTTCCTCAGCATCGACCTGCGCGCCGCGATCGGCGACGAGGAGATCGACACCGCGAGCGGCGTCTCCTACCAGGTCGGCTCCGGCAACCTGCTGCCCGGCATCGACGAGGCCGTCATCGGCCTGTCGGCCGGCGAGACCGCGACGTTCTCCGCCCCGCTCGCCGGTGGCGAGCACGCCGGCGAGGAGGCCCAGGTCACCGTCACCGTCGTCTCGGTCAAGGAGCAGGAGCTCCCCGAGGTCGACGACGACTTCGCCCAGATGGCGTCCGAGGTCGACACGATCGACGAGCTCCGCGAGAACCTGCGCACGCAGGTCGCCGACGCCAAGGTCAACAACCAGGCCGTGCAGGCGCGTGACCGGCTGCTCGAGCACCTGCTCGAGAACACCGAGTTCCCGCTGCCGCAGGGCGTCATCGAGGACGAGATCCACCGCCACCTCGAGGGCGAGGGCCGCCTCGACGACGACGAGCACCGCGAGGAGGTGCGCGAGCAGGCCACCGACGCGCTCCGCCGTCAGCTGCTGCTCGACGCGCTGGCCGAGAAGGTCAAGGTGCAGGTCGAGCAGGGCGAGATGGTCGAGTTCATGCTGCGGACCGCCCAGCAGTACCGGATGGACCCGAACGAGTTCATCCAGAGCGCGGCGGCGAACAACCAGATGCCGCTCTACATGGCCGAGCTCGCGCGCAACAAGTCGCTCGCGGTCGCGCTGCGCGACGTCACCGTCGTCGACGAGGCGGGCAACGCCGTCGACCTCACCGAGTTCATCGGTGACGAGGACGAGGACGCCGCGGCGACCACGACCGAGACCGTCGAGGTCGAGGCCGACGAGCCCGAGGCGGACGAGGCGGCCGAGGCCGAGGACGGCGACACCCAGCAGTCCTGAGGGAGTCTCGCTGCCGGCGCCCCGTGTGCGCTGGCAGCGAAACCCCGCCGGGCGCGGGCATGACCCGCCGGAGGGCGGCGTTAGCCTCCCATGCAAGGCGGCTCCCCGGCGGGGACCGCGGCGAGCGAAGACCACCTCGAACCGAGCAGAAACGGCGGCACACGTGAGTCAGCACATGATCGACCTCCCGCAGGCGGCGGGCCCCGACACCAAGGGTCTGACGCTCGGCGACAGCATCTACAACCGGCTCCTCCAGGAGCGCATCATCTGGCTGGGCTCCGAGGTGCGCGACGACAACGCGAACCAGATCTGCGCGCAGATGCTCCTGCTCGCCGCCGAGGACAGCGAGAAGGACATCTGGCTGTACATCAACTCGCCCGGTGGCTCGGTGACCGCCGGCATGGCGATCTACGACACCATGCAGTACGTGCAGCCCGACGTCGCGACCGTCGGCATGGGCATGGCCGCCTCGATGGGCCAGTTCCTGCTCTCCTCGGGCGCCAAGGGCAAGCGCTACGCCACCCCGCACACGCGGGTGATGATGCACCAGCCCTCGGGCGGCATCGGCGGCACGACCACCGACATCAAGATCAACGCCGAGCTGATCCTGCACATGAAGCGGGTGCTGGCGGAGATCACCGCCGAGCAGACCGGCAAGACCGTCGACGAGATCCTCCGCGACGCGGACCGCGACCGCTGGTTCACCGCCGACGAGGCGCTCGAGTACGGGTTCATCGACCACGTCGTCACGCACGCCAGCTCCGTGCGCGGCGGCGGCGGGACGTCGGACTGAGCCGGCCGGTCAGGACAGGGAGACAGCAGACATGAACTACGACCCCACCCTCGGCCTCGCCGGCGGTCGCGCACCGCAGACGCCCTCGGCGCGCTACATCCTCCCGCAGTTCGAGGAGCGCACCGCCTACGGCTTCAAGCGCCAGGACCCCTACACCAAGCTGTTCGAGGACCGCATCATCTTCCTCGGCGTGCAGGTGGACGACGCCTCCGCGGACGACATCATGGCCCAGCTCCTCGTGCTGGAGAGCCAGGACCCTGACGGCCTCATCACGCTGTACATCAACAGCCCCGGTGGCTCGTTCACCGCGATGACGGCGATCTACGACACGATGCAGTACATCAAGCCGCAGATCCAGACCGTCTGCCTCGGGCAGGCGGCCTCGGCCGCGGCGGTCCTGCTCGCCGCCGGCTCGCCCGGCAAGCGCCTGGCGCTGCCGAACGCGCGCGTGCTGATCCACCAGCCCGCGATGGAGGGCGGCTACGCGCAGGCGTCGGACATCGAGATCCACGCCAACGAGATGATCCGTATGCGCGAGTGGCTGGAGAACACACTGGCGCAGCACTCGGGCAAGGACGTCGAAGAGGTCCGCAACGACATCGAGCGGGACAAGATCCTCTCGGCGGAGGCGGCCAAGGAGTACGGCCTGGTCGACCAGGTGCTCGAGAGCCGCAAGGCGCCCGCCGTCACCGCGGGCTGAGACCACTGACCACGCACGGGGCTCCGCACCGGCCGCAGCAGGCCGGGCGGGGCCCCGCGCGCGTGTCCGGGGACCTCCGTGCGAGCACCGTGCTGCCGACACGCGGCCGGTATTCGCACGTGCGTCACCGGGGCGACATAGTGTGCAATGGTGCTGTGCGCCCGGGTCGGCCGGCCGCCGCGCACCCAGCAAGAACCCAGACGAGCAGGAGGTACCGATGGCGCGCGTAGGAGAAGGTGCCGACCTGCTCAAGTGCTCGTTCTGCGGCAAGAGCCAGAAGCAGGTCAAGAAGCTGATCGCCGGCCCCGGCGTCTACATCTGCGACGAGTGCATCGAGCTCTGCAACGAGATCATCGAGGAGGAGCTCGCCGAGGCGAGCGAGCTGGGGCTCGTCGAGCTCCCCAAGCCGCGTGAGATCTTCGAGTTCCTCGACTCCTACATCGTCGGCCAGGAGAGCGCCAAGCGCTCGCTCGCGGTCGCGGTCTACAACCACTACAAGCGCGTCCAGGCCAGCGAGCAGGGCGGCACCGCCTTCGGCGGCGGCGAGGGCGACGACGTCGAGCTCGCCAAGTCGAACATCCTCCTCATCGGCCCCACCGGCTGCGGCAAGACCTACTTCGCGCAGACGTTGGCGAAGATGCTCAACGTGCCGTTCGCGATCGCGGACGCCACCGCGCTCACCGAGGCCGGCTACGTCGGCGAGGACGTCGAGAACATCCTGCTCAAGCTGCTGCAGGCGGCGGACTTCGACGTCAAGAAGGCCGAGACCGGCATCATCTACATCGACGAGATCGACAAGATCGCCCGCAAGAGCGAGAACCCGTCGATCACGCGCGACGTGTCCGGCGAGGGCGTGCAGCAGGCGCTGCTGAAGATCCTCGAGGGCACGACCGCGTCGGTGCCGCCGCAGGGTGGGCGCAAGCACCCGCACCAGGAGTTCATCACGATCGACACCACCAAGGTGCTGTTCATCGTGGCGGGCGCGTTCGCGGGCCTGGAGGAGATCATCGCGGGTCGCGCCGGCCGCGCCGGCATCGGGTTCGGGGCGCCGCTGCGCTCGGCCGAGGACACCGACGCGATCGCCGACGTGATGCCCGAGGACCTGCTGAAGTTCGGGCTGATCCCCGAGTTCATCGGCCGTCTGCCGGTCGTCACCACCGTGGCCCCGCTCGACGCCGAGGCGCTGGGCCGGATCCTCACCGAGCCGAAGAACGCGCTCATCAAGCAGTACCAGAAGATGTTCGAGCTCGACGGCGTCGAGCTGGAGTTCACCGACGACGCCGTCGCGGCCGTCGCCGACCAGGCGATCCTGCGCGGCACCGGCGCGCGGGCGCTGCGGGCGATCCTCGAGGAGGTCCTGCAGTCGGTGATGTTCGACGTCCCCTCGCGCGACGACGTCGCCCGCGTGGTCATCACCCGCGAGGTCGTGCTCGAGAACGTCAACCCGACCCTCGTGCCGCGTGAGACCACGCGCGCCAAGCGGACGCCGCGGGAGAAGAGTGCCTGACGCCGACGCACCCGGCGGCGTGCCGCCCGAGCTCGTCCGGCTCCGCGGCAGCATCGACAACATCGACGCCGCCCTCGTGCACCTGCTGGCCGAGCGGTTCAAGTGCACCCAGCAGGTGGGCCGGCTCAAGGCCGAGCTGGGGCTGCCGCCGTCGGACCCGGCGCGCGAGGCGGTCCAGATCGCGCGGCTGCGCGCGCTCGCCGAGGAGGCCGGTCTCGACCCCGTCTTCGCCGAGAAGTTCCTCGCGTTCATCGTCGCCGAGGTGATCCGGCACCACGAGGACATCGCGGGCTCCACGCGCTCCTAGGTCCTGCGGGATCTCACGGTCCGCGCCCGGCCGGCGTGAGACCGGTGTTACGGCTGGGCAACGGCCGTCGAACGGCCGTGAAACGCGCCCTGGTTAGCGTCGTCGTCACCGAGCACGCGACCCTCCCGGGAGGCCCGATGACCGCGCAGCACCCGCGTCACCTCGTCGTCGTCGGAGGCGGCATGGTCGCGCAACGACTCGTCGAGGCGCTGCGTGCCCGCGACGAGGCCGGCACGTGGCGCGTCACCGTGCTCGCCGAGGAGCCGCTCGCCCCCTACGACCGCGTCGCGCTCACCTCCTACTTCGGCGCCCGTGACGTCAGCGAGCTCACGCTCGGCGACCCGGCGCTGTGGGAGGACGAGCTGGTCACGCTGCACCGGGACCGCGCCGTCACCGCGATCGACCCGCAGCGGCGCGAGGTGACCGACCGGCTCGGCACCGTGCACCGCTACGACGAGCTGGTGCTCGCCACCGGGTCGCGCGCGGCCGTGCCGCCGATCCCGGGCACCGACCTGCCGGGCGTCTTCGTCTACCGCACGATCGACGACGTCGCCGCGCTGCGCGGGTGGGTCGAGGGGCTGCGGGAGGACCAGGGGCGGGGGCCGCGCGCCCGCCCGCTGCGGGGTGCCGTCATCGGTGGCGGCCTGCTCGGCCTCGAGGCCGCCGGCGCCCTGACGGCGCTGGGTGCGCAGGCGACGGTGGTGCAGTTCGGTACGCACCTCATGGACGCCCAGATCGACCTCGGTGGCGCGCAGGCGCTCACGCGGCTGATGAACGCGCAGGGGATCGCGGTCCGGACCAGCACCGCGACCACGCAGATCCGGCCCTCGCGGCGCACCAGAGCCGTCGGGCGCCTGGACTTCGCCGACGGCGGCCGTCTCGACGCCGACGTCGTGGTCCTCGCGACCGGTGTCCGCCCGCGCGACGAGCTCGCGCGCGCGGCCGGGCTGGAGGTCGCCGACCGTGGCGGGGCCGTCGTCGACCTCGCGTGCCGCACGTCGGCGCCGCACGTGTGGGCGGTCGGCGAGGTCGCCTGCATCGAGGGACGCTGCCTCGGGCTGGTCGCGCCCGGCTACGCGATGGCCGAGGTCGTCGTCGACCGGCTGCTCGGCGGCGACGCGACGTTCCCCGGCGCCGACACCGCGACCAAGCTGAAGTTCCATGGCGTCGACGTCGCGAGCTTCGGTGACGCGTTCGCCGCGTCCGAGGGCGCGATGGAGGTCGTCTGGGCCGACCCGGTCGGCGGCGTCTACAAGAAGCTCGTGCTCTCCGACGACGCCCGCACCCTGCTGGGCGGGGTGCTCGTCGGCGACGCCTCCGCCTACGCGACGCTGCGCCCGCTCGTCGGGACGGCGCTGCCGGCGGAGCCCGGGGCGTTCCTGCTGCCCGAGGGCGGTGGGGGAGCGCCGTCGGTCGAGCTGCCCGACGACGCCGCGGTCTGCTCGTGCAACAACGTCTCCGCGGGAACGGTGCGCGCGGCCGTGACCGAGCAGGGCTGCACCGACCTCGCCGGCGTGAAGGCCTGCACCCGCGCCGGCACCAGCTGCGGGTCCTGCCTCCCGCTGGTCAAGACGATCGTCGGCACCGAGCTGGAGCGGGCCGGGATCGCCGTCTCGACGGCGCTGTGCGAGCACATCGCGCTCTCCCGCGCCCAGCTGTTCGACGCCGTCCGGGTCGCCGACCTGCACACGTTCAGCGAGATCATCGAGCGGTTCGGGACCGTGCCGGCGGGCGAGAGCGGGCCGGCGCGCGGGTGCGACATCTGCAAGCCGGTGATCGCCTCGATCCTGGCCTCCCTCGGCAACGGCCACATCCTCGACGGCGAGCAGGCCACGCTGCAGGACACCAACGACCACGTGCTGGCCAACATCCAGAAGGACGGCACCTACTCGGTGGTGCCCCGCATCCCCGGCGGCGAGATCACGCCCGAGGGGCTCGTGGTCATCGGGCAGGTCGCGCAGGAGTTCGGGCTGTACACGAAGATCACCGGTGGCCAGCGCATCGACATGTTCGGCGCTCGCATCGAGCAGCTGCCGCAGATCTGGGCGCGGCTCGTCGAGGCGGGCTTCGAGTCGGGGCACGCCTACGGCAAGTCGCTGCGCACCGTGAAGTCGTGCGTCGGGTCCACCTGGTGCCGCTACGGCGTGCAGGACTCGGTCGGCATGGCCGTGCGGCTGGAGCTGCGCTACCGGGGCCTGCGCTCGCCCCACAAGATCAAGCTGGGGGTCTCAGGGTGTGCGCGCGAGTGCGCCGAGGCGCGCAGCAAGGACGTCGGCGTCATCGCGACCGAGAAGGGGTGGAACGTCTACGTGGGCGGCAACGGCGGGTTCGCGCCGCGGCACGCGCAGCTGCTCGCCGAGGACCTCGACGACGAGACCCTGGTCCGCACGATCGACCGCTTCCTCATGTACTACATCCGCACCGCCGACTGGCTGCAGCGTTCCGCCAGGTGGATGGAAGAGGTCGAGGGCGGTCTCGACGGCGTCCGCGCGGTCATCATGGACGACACCCTGGGCATCTGCGCGGACCTGGACGCCGCGATGCAGGCCCACGTCGACAGCTACACCGACGAATGGAAGGCCGTGCTCACCGATCCCGACAAGCTGCGTCGGTTCGGCTCGTTCGTGAACGCGCCGGACGTCGCCGACCCCGATCTCGCCTACGTGGCCGAGCGCGGGCAGCGGCGACCCGCGACCGACGCGGAGCGGAGCGCGGGTGCGACCCTCATCGCGGGCCCGACGCTGGCGGTGCGCTCGTGACCGCAGCACCGACGGCGACGGGCGTGCGGGTGTGCGCGCTCGCCGACCTGCTGCCGGAGCGGGGCGCGGCGGCGCTGGTCGACGGCGTGCAGGTGGCGGTGTTCCGGCTCCTCGACGACACCGTGCGGGCGGTCGGGCAGCGAGACCCGTTCAGCGGTGCGAACGTCATGTCGCGGGGGATCGTCGGCACCCGCCAGGGCGAGCCGACGGTGGCCTCGCCCATGTACAAGCAGGTGTTCTCGCTCGACACCGGCCGGTGCCTCGACACGCTCGGCTACGAGCCGGTCGGTGGCGCCGACCCGGACCTGCCCGTGTGGCGCGCCCGGGTCGTCGACGGCGACGTCTGGCTCGAGCCGACCACCGGGGAGGGCTGACGTGGAGGTCCTCGGGCTGCGGCTGGCCGGCCGCCAGGTGCTCGTCACCGGCGGCGGGCCGCGCGCGGCCGACGTGGCCGCGCGGCTGCGCGCGACCGGCGCACGCGTCCGGGTGGTCGCCGCGCTCGTCTGCGAGGACCTGCGCGACCTCGCCGCCGAGGCCGCCGTCGACCTCGTCGAGCGGGACGCTCTCGCGAGCGACCTCGACGACGTCTGGCTGGTGGCGTCGGCCGACGACGGCCCGTCCGAGCGGGCGCGCGTCCGCGCCTGGGCGGAGCAGCGGTGCGTCTGGTGCCTCGACCCCGACGGCACGGCCGCGCTCGCGGAGACCACCGACGTCGCGGGCGTGCGGATCGGCGTGCTCGCCGACGACCCGCGCCGGGCCGCCGCCGTCGGCTCGGGCATCGCGGACCTCCTCGACGAGGGGCGGCTGGACCTGCGGGGCGACCCGGCCGCGGCCGGCCGCGTCACCCTGATCGGTGGTGGCCCGGGCTCGCCCGAGCTCATCACCGTGCAGGGCCGGCGGGCGCTCGCCGAGGCCGACGTCGTCGTCACCGACCGGCTGGGCCCGCGCAGCGTGCTGCGGCACGTGCGGCCCGGCGTCGAGGTGATCGACGTCGGCAAGACCCCCGGTCACCACCCGGTGCCGCAGCACGAGATCAACGCGATCCTCGTCGAGCGGGCGCGTCGCGGGCAGGCGGTGGTGCGGCTCAAGGGCGGCGACCCGTTCGTGTTCGGCCGGGGTGGCGAGGAGGTGCAGGCCTGCCGGGCCGCGGGCGTACCGGTGACGGTCGTGCCGGGCATCAGCAGCGCGATCGCGGTGCCCGAGCTGGCGGGCATCCCGCTCACGCAGCGGGGCGTCGTCGCGGCGTTCCACGTCACGAGCGGCCACGAGGGCCTGGACCCGGCCGCGCAGGCGTGCGTGCGCGACGGCTCCGCGACCGTCGTCGTGCTCATGGGGGTGTCCAACCTCGGCCTGATCGTCGAGCAGGCGCTCGCGGCGGGGGCGCCCGCCGACACCCCGGTGGCGATCGTCGAGCGCGGCTCGACGCCGGAGCAGCGCGTCACGCGGGCGCCGCTGGCGGAGATCGTGGCGCAGGCCGCGGTGGCGCGGGTGCGCGCCCCGGCGGTCGTCGTCGTCGGCGCCGTCGCCGACCCGGGCCTGCTGGCGGACGCGTGAGCGTGACGCGCCGCGAGCAGGGCCTGCAGCAGGTGATGGCGGGCTGCTCGGTGCTGGTCACCGCCGACCGCCGCGCCGCCGAGCTGGGCACCGCGCTGGCGCGCCGGGGCGCGGTCGTGCACCACGCGCCCGCGCTGTCGATCACGAACGCGGTCGACGACGCCGCGCTGCTGGCGGCGACCGCCGACCTGGTCGAGCACGGCGTGGACGTGCTGGTCGTGACGACCGGCATCGGGTTCCGCTCCTGGGTGGAGGCGGCCGACTCGCACGGCCTCGGGGACGCGTTGCACGCGACGCTGGCGCAGGCGCGCATCGTCGCTCGCGGCCCGAAGGCCCGCGGCGCGATCCAGGCCGCGGGCCTGACGCCGGACTGGGTCGCCGAGTCGGAGACGGCCGCCGAGGTCGGGGAGCTGCTGCTCGGGGAGGGCGTCGAGGGGCTGCGGGTGGCGGTGCAGCACCACGGCGCCGGCTCCGACGGTCTCGACGGCCTGCTGACCGCCGCCGGGGCGCAGGTGGTGCCGCTCGTCGTGTACCGCTGGGGCCCGCCGCCGGACCCCGAGGCGCTGCGGCGCTCGGTGGTCGCGGCCGCGGCGGGGGAGTTCGACGCCGTCGTCTTCACCTCCGCCCCCGGCGCGGAGGCGTGGCTGTCCGCCGCCGACGAGGTGGGCGTGCTGCCGGCGCTGCGCGAGCGGTTCGACGACGGCACCGTCGCCGCGGCCGTCGGGCCGGTGACGGCGCGGCCGCTGGTCCGGCTCGGTGTCACGCCGCTGCAGCCGGAGCGCGGGCGGCTCGGTGCGCTCGTGCGGGCGCTGGTCGAGCACTTCACGCACGCCGAGCACCTCGCGGTCGACACGGTGCGCGGGCGGCTGTGCGTGCGGTCGCGGGTGGCGCTGCTCGACGGCGAGGTGCTGCCGCTGTCGCCGAGCGGTGTGGAGGTGCTGCGGCTGCTGGCCTCGGCGGCGGGCGGCGTCGTCACGCGCGCCCAGGTCCTCGCGGTGCTGCCGGGCGACTCGCAGGACCCGCACGCGGCCGAGGTCGCGGTCGCACGCGTGCGGGAGTCGGTGGGGCGCGAGCTCGTGCGCACGGTCGTCAAGCGCGGCTACCGGCTGGCGGTCGCATGACGACGCTGCTGCTGTCGTCCCACGGCACCTCCGACCCCGGGGGCCGGCGGGCCGTCGCCGGGCTGGTGTCCGCGGTCGCCGAGGCCGCCTCGACGCCCGTCGCGGCGGCGTTCGTCGACGTCGAGCAGCCCGACGTCCCGACGGCGCTGGACCGGCTGGTGGCCGACGGGGCGACGCCGGTCGTGGTGCCGCTGCTGCTGTCCGCGGGCTACCACGTGCACGTCGACCTCACCGAGGCGACGGACGCTTTCCCGACGGCGCGGCTCACCGGGGCGCTCGGCCCGGACCCGCGGCTCGTCGCGGTGCTCGTGCGGCGGCTGCACGAGGCTGGCCTGCGCGACGACGACGCGGTGGTGCTCGCCGCGGCCGGGTCCTCCGACGCGCGCGCCGTCGTCGATTGCGGCCGCGCCGGCGCCATGCTCGCCGAGACGCTGGGCCGCGACGTCGTCGTCGGCTACCTGTCCGCCGCGACGCCGGCGCTGCCACGTGCCGTCGCGGACGCGCGCGCGAGCGGGCGTCGCGTCGTCGTCGCCACCTACCTCCTCGCGCCCGGGTACTTCCTCGACCTGACCCGGCAGGCAGGCGCCGACGTCGTCAGCGACCCCTTGCTCGTGCCCGACGCCCCCGCACCCCCCGAGCTCGTCGAGATCGTGCTGGAACGCGCCGCGGCTACCCTCGCGGGGTGAGCGCGCACGCCGACGACCCGGAGGTCCTCCCGGACGGGCGCGTGCTGCTGCGGCTGCCCGACCCCGCGCACCGCCACCAGCGGGTGCGGCTGCTCGCCGGTCTCGGCACCCTCGACCCCCGGCCCGACCTCTCCTGGTCCGACGGCGTCTGGTCGGTCTGCGCCGCGCTGCCGCCCGTCGACCGGGTCGAGTACGCGTTCGAGGTGACGACGGCCGGGCAACCGGCACCCGCCGTCGTCCCGGGCGGGGTGCTGGAGCGACACGGCTACGCACCGCCCGCGTGGTGCGGTCGCGAGGTGCCGGACGGCGCGGTCGCACCGTTGCCGCTCGACGTCGCGGGCGTGACCGCGCGGCTGTGGTCGCCCGCCGGGCTCGACGGCGCCGCGGCCGCGCCGCTGCTGGTGGTGCACGACGGGCCGGACTACCTCGAGCACGCGGCGCTGGTGCGCTACCTGAGCGTGCTCGCGGCCGACGGCGAGGCGCCGCCGACCCGGGTGCTGGCGCTCACGGCGGACCCGCGCGACCGGTTGTACGGCGCGTGCGACGAGTACGCGCAGGCGCTGGTCGCCGCGGTGCTGCCGCGGGCGAACGAGCACGCCCCGACGACGGCGGTGGTCGGCCTCGGCGCGAGCCTCGGCGCGCTCGCGGTGCTGCACGCCGAGTGGCGCCACCCGGGCACCTTCGGCGCGATGCTGCTGCAGTCGGGGGCGTTCTTCACGCCCGCGACCGACCCGCAGGAGCGCGGGTTCCCGGCGTGGGACGCCGTCACCGGACTGGTCGCGGAGGTGGGGGAGGACGACCGTGCGGCCGACCTGCCGCCGACCGTGGTCACCTGCGGCGCGCACGAGGAGAACGCTGCGAACAACCGGCTGCTCGCGCGGCGGCTGGCGGAGGTCGGTGTCGCGACGACACACATCGAGACCGGCGGTCTCCACACGATGAGGGCGTGGCGCGACGCGCTGCACCCCGGTCTGCGCGACCTGCTCGTGGCGGCTGCGTGAGCGACGCGCCCTAGGCGGTTCGCGCCATCGGCGCCTCGCCGAGCAGGGCGAGCGTCGCCTCGACGATGCGGGCGGCGGCGTCCTCGGCACGGCGAACGAGCTGTCCTCCTCGCTGCTGCGCGTCACGCAGGCGGCCTGGTGGACCCGGTGGCGCATGTCCGCGGCGCTCGGCGCGGTCCGCACCCAGTCCACGCGCCGCGGCGTCACCTCCGACCTCGCCGCCGCAGGGTGGTCGGCGACGGGGTGATCGGTCCGCCGGCGCGGTAGCGTTCCCGTCGAGGACGGGAGGGCTCATGGCGGAGTCGCGACACCTCGTCGGGCTGCTGCTCGGCACCGAGGAGGACTGGCCGCGGGCCTTCGAGGAGATCCTGCGCCGGGTCGGCGGGGTGACGACGGCCGACGGCGTGCGGCACACGTTCGCGACCGAGCGGCTGCGGATCTCGCCGTTCGACCTCATGGACCCTGTGCGCCCCGGGCTGGTGATCGACCGGCTCGCGCACTGGTACTACCACCCGCGCGAGTGGCTGAAGAAGGCCGCGCTGGTCGACGGCACCTACCTGCTCAACTCGCCGTTCACGTTCCAGGCGATGGAGAAGCACAGCGCCTACTGCGCGATGCTCCGGCTGGGTCTCAAGGTGCCGCGGACCGTGCTGGTGCCCTACAAGAACCCCGTCGACAACGCGCGCTGGGCGTACACCTCGGCCACGTACAACGACCCCTTCGACCTCGACGAGATCGCGGCCGACCTGGGCTACCCGCTCTACATGAAGCCGTTCGACGGCGGTGCCTGGCGGGGCGTGTCCCGGATCGAGAACCCCGAGGAGCTGCACGCCGCGTACGACGCGTCGGGTGGGATGCTCATGCACCTGCAGGCGACCGTCGAGCACGAGGCGTTCGCGCGGGCGCTGTCGATCGGTCCCGAGACGATGGTCATGGACTTCCGGCCCGAGCTGCCGATGCACGAGCGCTACCAGGTGAGCCACGGCTTCCTGTCACCGGGTGCGGGCGCCGAGGCGGTCACGGTGAGTCGCCTCGTCAACGCGTTCTTCGGCTGGGAGTTCAACTCCGCCGAGATGCTGGTCGCGGGCGACGAGGTGTACCCGATCGACTACGCCAACGCCTGCCCGGACGTGGCGCTGACGTCGCTGCACTACTACTTCCCCTGGGCGATGACCGCGCTCGTGCGGTGGACCGTGTACTGCCTCGCCACCGGACGCCGGGTCGGTCTGGAGCGAGGCGTGGAGCGCTACCTCGAGGTCGCCGACGCCGCCTCGCTCACCTACGAGGAGAAGATGGAGCGCTACCGGAGGCTCGCGGACGAGTACTTCGAGACCGAGCGCTACTGGACGTGGTGCGCCGAGCACCTCGGCGACCTCGACGCGCGCGTGCTCGACTGGGTGGCCTCGCCGGACTTCGACGCACTCCTCGTGGAGACCGTCCGCGCGACCTACCCCGAGCACGAGCACGACCGGTTCGTGGCGCACGTCCGCGGGCTGGTCGGGCAGTGGGTGAGCGAGCGCCGGGACTAGCAGCCGGGTGGCGAGCGTCGCACCACGAGGGCGACCACGACACCGACGCCGAGCGCCGCCGGCGCGGTGACGACCGGGTGGGACCCGGCGGCGGCACCGAGCACGGCGCCGCCCTGCGTCTCCACGGCCGTCCACGCGGTGGCGAGCACCCCGCCCAGCCAGCGCAGCACCGGGGGCACCGAGGCGGTCACCTGCACGGAGGCGAGCAGATCGAGCATGGGGCACCTTCCGGGTGGGGTGCCTCCAGCCTCGGCGCGACACGGCGCCGTCGGTAGTGCGGGGGCTCACCGGTCCACGGGATGCCGTCACCGGTCCTGGCTGACGGATGTCACGCGGGGACGGTGAGCCACTCCTGCGGGGTGATGTCGCGGGGGTGCGACGCGGCGAGACCCAGCGCGGGGCGCCCGACGTCGATCGTGAGCGTCGCCTTGGTCTGCGGGCGGTCGTCGGGCGCGCGCCGCGGGTCGGGGTCGACGCAGACCGAGCCCGGCTCGTCCGACGCCAGCGCCGCGACCCGTGCGAGCGGGTCCACGGCCGCGAAGGCGTCCGCGCGGGCGCCCAGGAACGCCAGCCGCTCGCGCGTGGTGCTGTAGGGGTTCGCGGCCGCCTCGCCGGCCGCGAGGCCGGGGTCGAGGAAGTGGTTGGTGTGCAGCAGCGGCTCACCGGGGGTCGCGCGCAGCGCCGCCCAGCCGGCGGGGCTGAGCTCGACGCACGCCGCGGCCGGCTCGGCGGTCACCACGGTGAGGACGGTCGAGGCGCCGAGCGGGACGCCGTCGACCACCGCGAGCGCGTCGGCGAGCGTCCCGGCGCGGTCGAGGATCATGCGTGCGACGACGTGCACGGGGACCCCGACCTGGGAGCCGTCGGTCGTGTGCTGGAGGATGTTGAGGTGCACGCCGACGCCGCGCGAGCTCACGCCGATCTTGGCGACCTGCCCGTGCTCGCCGAAGGCGACCACACGGGCGCCGTCGGCGGTGGGGAGCGAGCGCACGACGGTCTCGTGCGCCATCTGCGCGTACCAGTCCCACGTCTGGATCGTGCGCGGGGTGCCGCCGTCGGCCGGCAGCACCACGGCCGTCGAGCACTCCTCGACAGCCGCCGCGCGCGCGAGGATCTCCGTGCGGGCGTTGATCGCCATCGCCTGCCACGGCTGCCGGCCCGCGCCACGGGCCACGCCGTCGATCTCGGCGAGCAGCTCGGGCGCGTGCCGGTCCACGACGGCGCGCGACTCCTCGGCGATCGCGCGGACGGTCGCGGGGTCGACTCCGCGGCCGGCGAACAGGGTGTCGTACTCGGCGAGCGTCGTGCGTACCTGGTCGCGCCAGGCCCGCCCGTAGGCCTCGCCCCGCTCGCCCGGGTCGGTGAGGTCGGTGCTCCAGGTGCGGATCGTCGTCGGCGTCACGGCGCCTCCTCGAGGACGATCTCGACCACAGGGACGGCGACGTCCGGCCTGCGGGCGGGCAGGTGGAGGGTGGCGCTGTCGAGCGGGACGTCGGGGGTCATGTGGCCGTGCGGGTCGTGCGGCTCGGGCTCGCTGACGCGGACCTCCGAGGCGTCGTGCAGCAGCTGGGCGTAGGCGATGCGGCCGCGCAGCCCCGGCAGGTGCACGTGGTTCATCGGCCACGCGAACAGGTGCAGGTAGAGCCGGTCGCCGCGCAGCGTGTAGCGGGCGTCGGGCGGGGGAGCGAACGGTGCCGGTCCGGCGCCGCGGAAGGACCGCTCGTGCACCGCGGTCCACGCGCCGATCTCGGCGAGCGTGCGGCGCGCCACCGGGTCGAGGTCGCCGCGGCCGGTGGGGCCGACGTTGAGCAGCAGGTTGCCGCCCTTGGAGACGCCGTCGACCAGCATCCGCACCAGCAGCTCGGGCGCCTTGTGGTCGTGGTTGTCGCGGTGGTAGCCCCAGGAGCCGTTGATCGTCTGGCACGCCTCCCACACCACCGGCTCGCCGTCGACGAGCACCTGCCCGCTGGGCTGGTGCTGCTCGGGCGTGGCCACGTCGCCCGGCAGGCCGAGGCGGTCGTTGACGACGATGCCGGGCTGCAGCTCGCGCACCGTGGCCAGCAGCTCCTCGGCGCCCCAGTCCTCCGGGCCCTTGCCCGGCAGGCCGTTGCGCTCCTCGGGGAACGTGAAGTCGAAGAACAGGTAGTCGATGCGGCCGTACCGGGTGAGCAGCTCGCGCACCTGGCCGTGCAGGTAGGCGCGGTAGCGCGCCATGTCGCGACCGGCGTTGAGCGCCTCGACGTCGTCGCCGCGCCGCGGGTGGTGGCCGTCGACGACGTAGTCGGGGTGGTGCCAGTCGAGCAGCGAGTGGTAGAAGCCCACGCGCAGGCCCTCGGCGCGGACCGCCTCGACGAACTCGGCGACGGCGTCGCGCCCGAACGGGGTGTGCACGCTCGTGTAGTCGGTGAGGTCGGAGTCCCACAGGCAGAACCCGTCGTGGTGCTTGGTCGTCAGCACCACGTAGCGCATGCCCGCCTCCCGGGCGGCGCGGGCCCAGCCGGCCGGGTCGAAGAGGTCGGCCTCGAACCGCGCGAGGTAGCGGTCGTAGTCCGCCTCGGGCGTCAGCTCGAGGCTCTTCACCCACTCGTGCCGCGCGGGGAGCGCGTACAGACCCCAGTGGACGAACATGCCGAAGCGGTCGTGGGTGAACCAGGAGGTGTGCGCCGTCACACCTCGGCAGCCAACACGGCCGCGGCGCCCGCGGTCAACTCGGGACCGTAGGCTGGACTGGCGGCCGACCGGCCGCGAGGACGACGAGGAGCACGTGCATGCAGCAGCAGCGGACCAGCTCGACGGGCTCGGTGGGCTCGACCCTGTTCTGGTTCGTGCTCTCGCTGGTCGTGATGGCGGTGAACTTCACGTCCGCGACGCGGGGGAGCTGGCTGGCGCTGCTCCTGGGCCTGCTCGCGGCGTGGTTCGCCTACCGCAACGGCTCCGTGCTGCTCGCCCACTACCGGGCGAGCACCGCGCGGCGCCAGGGCTGAGCCCCGGCGCCGTCACGGCGTCGTCCCAGGTGACCTCAGGGTCGTCTCAGGACTCCAGCACCAGCTCGCCCTCGGCGCGGTGCTCGGCACCGGCGACGAACGTGAGCTCGCCGTCGACGCCGCCCACGGCGCGCAGGTCGTCCAGCACCGCCGGCAGCAGCGCCACGTCGGCCTCGGGGGCGTGCACGACGGCGTCGGCGAAGCGGGTCTTCTGGCTCACCTTCGCCTCGCTCTTGACCTTGCGCAGCGCCGCGAGGGCGGCGCCCGCCGCGCTCAGCAGCGCGGGGTCGCCGTCACCGGCGGCCTCGCGCAGCGGCGCCGAGGTCGGCCACGGGGCGCGGTGGATCGAGCCCTCGCGCCACCACGACCAGACCTCCTCGGTCGCGAACGGCAGCACGGGAGCGAGCAGCCGCAGCACGACGTCGAGCGCGATGCCCAGCGTCGCGCGCGCCGAGGCGACGGCGGCCGGGGCGATGCCCGAGCCGTCGCGGCCGTAGGCGCGGTCCTTGACCAGCTCGAGGTAGTCGTCGCAGAGGGTCCAGAAGAACGTCTCCGTCACCTCGAGCGCACGCGTGTGGTCGTAGCCCTCGAGCGCCTCGGTGGCCTCGTCGACGACGTCGGCGAGCGCGGCGAGCACCGCCTTGTCGATCGGCTCCGCGACCGCGGCCGGGTCGAGCGAGACCGGCTCGTCGCCCCCGAAGGACAGCGCGAACTTGCTCGCGTTGAGGACCTTGATCGCGAGCCGGCGACCGATCTTCATCTGGGTCGGCTGCTGCGGGTCGAAGGCCGCGTCGGTGCCGAGCCGCGCCGAGGCCGCCCAGTACCGGACCGCGTCGGAGCTGTGCTGCTCGAGCAGGTCCATCGGGGTGATGACGTTCCCCTTGGACTTGCTCATCTTCTTGCGATCGGGGTCGAGGATCCAGCCCGAGATCGCGGCGTGCGCCCACGGCAGCGAGCCGTGCTCGAGGTGGCTGCGCAGCACGGTCGAGAACAGCCAGGTCCGGATGATGTCCTGGCCCTGCGGGCGCACGTCGAACGGGAACAGCCGCGAGAACAGGTCCTCGTCGTCCAGCCAGCCCGAGACGATCTGCGGCGTCAGCGAGCTGGTGGCCCAGGTGTCCATGATGTCGGCGTCACCGATGAACCCGCCCGGCACGCCGCGCTGGTCCTCGGTGTAGCCCGCGGGCGCCTGCGAGCTGGGGTCGATCGGCAGCTCGTCCTCGGTGGGCTGGATCGGGTCGTCGTAGTCGGGCTCGCCGTCGGCGTCGAGCCGGTACCAGAGCGGGATCGGCACGCCGAAGAAGCGCTGCCGGCTGATCAGCCAGTCACCGTTGAGACCGTTGACCCAGTTCGCGTAGCGGACCCGCATGAAGTCCGGGTGGAACTGCAGCTCCTCGCCGCGGCCGAGCAGCTCCCCGCGCAGGTTGCGGCCCGGGGCCTCGCGACCACCGTTGCGGATGTACCACTGCCGGCTGGTGACGATCTCGAGCGGCTTGTCGCCCTTCTCGTAGAAGTTCGCCTTGCGCTGGGTGGGCTTGGGGTCGGCGAGCAGGTCGCCGCTGGCGCGCAGCGCGTCGACGACGGCGGCGCGCGCCGAGAACGTCGTCTTGCCGGCGAGCTCGGCGTAGGCGGTGCGCCCGGTCTCGCTCGTGATCCAGTCGGGCGTCTCGGGCAGCAGACGGCCGTCGCGGCCGACGACGGAGCGGGTCGGCAGGTCGAGCTCGCGCCACCAGGTGACGTCGGTGAGGTCGCCGAAGGTGCAGCACATCGCGATGCCGGAGCCCTTGTCCATCTCGGCGTCGGGGTGCGCGAGCACCGGGACCTCGACGCCGAAGACCGGCGTGGTCACCGTGGTGCCGAAGAGCGGCTGGTAGCGCTCGTCGTCGGGGTGCGCGATCAGCGCGACGCAGGCGGGCAGCAGCTCGGGGCGGGTGGTCTCGATGACCACGTGGCCGCCGTCGGGCTTGTGGAACGCGAGCTCGTGGAAGTGCCCGGGGTAGTCGCGGGCCTCCAGCTCGGCCTGCGCGACCGCCGTCTGGAACGTGACGTCCCACAGCCCGGGCGCGTCGGCCTGGTAGGCCTCGCCGCGGGCGAGGTTGCGCAGGAACGCGACCTGCGCGACCTTCTGCGCGCGCGGGCCGATCGTCTGGTAGGTCTGCGACCAGTCGACCGACAGCCCGAGGTGGCGCCACAGGGCCTCGAACTGCTGCTCGTCCTCCGCCGTCAGGCGCTCGCACAGCTCGATGAAGTTGCGGCGCGAGATCGGCACCTGGTCGGCGGGCTTGATCGCCTTGCCGGTCTCGGTGACGCCGCCGGTGAAGGGCGGCTCGAAGTTCTCGACGTATGGCAGCGACGGGTCGCAGCGCACGCCGTAGTAGTTCTGCACGCGGCGCTCGGTCGGCAGGCCGTTGTCGTCCCAGCCCATCGGGTAGAACACCTCGCGGCCGCGCATCCGCTGGAAGCGCGCGACGACGTCGGTGTGGGTGTAGGAGAACACGTGCCCGATGTGCAGCGAGCCGCTGACGGTCGGCGGCGGGGTGTCGATCGAGAAGACGTCCTCGCGCGGGCGGGTGCGGTCGAAGGCGTAGGTGCCCTGCTCGCTCCAGCGCTGGCCCCAGCGCTGCTCGAGGCCCTCGAGGCTCACCTTGTCCGGGACCTGTGCGCGGCGGGTGGGCGCGGCGTCCGGCTGGTGCGAATCGGTGCTGGTCATGTCCTGGTCTCTCCGGGTCGGCGGGCATGGTCGCCCGCGTGGGGGATCGGGGGCAGGGGTGTCCTGCGGTCGCGAGCGTGGCCGACGGCCCGAACGCTCAGGCGAGGGGTACGGATACTCGTACGGGTACCTCGACGCGCGCCAGCACCACCGACGGGCCGGCCAGGAGGAACGAGGTCACGGGCACAGGGTACTCGGACCCGCGTCGGCGGGCCACAGCAGGTCAGGCCGCGGCGCCGCGCGCCCGGGTCCGCACCCGGTACAGGTTCGACGTCGCGGTGACCGCGAGCGTGTCCCGCTCCGGGCCGCCGAAGGCGAGGTTGGCCACGCGCAGCGGCACCCGGACCGAGCCCAGCCGCACGCCCGGCTCGCCCGGGGCAGCGGGCGCGTAGACCTGGATGCCGGAGGCGCACGAGCTCCACAGCCGGCCCTCGGTGTCGACGCGGATCCCGTCGGGCGGGCCGGGGTCGAGGTGGGCGAAGACGACGGGCTCGCCGAGGCGGGTGCCGCCGTCGAGCACGGGGAGGGCGAGGACGTGGCCCACCTCGGAGTCGGCGAGGTAGAGCACCGAGGCGTCAGGGGAGAAGGCCAGGCCGTTCGGGCCGGGGTGCGGGCCGCTGACGACGGTCGTGACGCCGTCGGTGCCGAGGCGGTAGACGTAGCAGCCGTCCATCTCGACCGTACCGCCGTAGCCCTCCTCGGGCTTGTCGATGCCGTAGCGCGGGTCGGTGAACCACACCGCGCCGTCGGGTGCGGTGACGAGGTCGTTGGGGGAGTTGTAGCGGCGGCCGTCGTGGCTGTTGGTGAGCGTCATCCAGGCGCCGTCGGCCTCGCGGCGGACGACGGCTCGCTCGCCGTGGGAGGCGGCCAGCAACCGACCCTGCGCGTCGAGGGTGTGCCCGTTCTGGTGGTGCGAGGGCTCGAGGAGGATGCCGGCGCCGTGCTCGGGCGTCCACACGAGCAGCCGGTTCCCGACGACGTCGCTCCAGACGATCTCCTCGGGCCCGGTCCAGGCCGGCCCCTCGAACCAGGTGCCGCCGGTCGCGAGCAGGTCGAGCGTGGCGTCGGGCGGGAACAGCGCGGCGAACGCGTCCTCGTGGCCGGGCGCGGGGTCGAGGTCGAGGGGGTCGCTGCTGATCACGGACGGCGTCGCGGGCACGCGGTCAGGCTAGCGGGACCGGTGCCGCGGCCGGGTGACCATCCGAGCGGTCAGGCGGCGGCGAGCAGCGGCAGCGCCCGCTCGATCGCGGCGTCGACGTCCTCGGCGGTGCTGTAGGCGTGCATCGCGAGGCGCCAGTAGTGCTGGTCGCCGAACGCGGTGATCTGGGCCTCGATCCCGGCGTCGCCGAGGCGGCGCCGCAGCGCGGTCGCGTCGGTGGTGACCGCTGCCGGGAGCGCGAGCAGCCGGATCGGGCCGACCGGCATGCCGAGGTCGACGGCGGTGTCCTCGCCCCAGCGTTCGGCCAGGGCCGCGCCGATGCGGTCGACGGCGTGGGCCGCCGCCGCGGTCGCGTGGTCGCGCACGCGGTCCCAGCCGATCTCGTCCTCCAGGTGCTGCAGCGACACCGGCGCGGTGAGCCAGGCGGTGTAGTCGGCGCTGGCCTGCCAGTCGAAGCGGCGGGGGAACGGGTCGGGCGCACCCCAGGAGTCGATGAGCGGCACGAGCCGCTGCGCCACGTCGGGGTGTGCGACCAGGACCGCGGTGCCGCGCGGGGTGGACGCGAACTTGTGGAGGTTGCCGACCCAGACGTCGGCGTCGGCCTCGCTCACCGGGTCGGTGAGCAGCAGCGGGGCGTGCGCGCCGTCGACGATCGTGAGGATGCCGCGCTCGCGGGCGCGGGCGCAGACGGTGCCCACCGGCATGCGCCGGGCGGTGACCGAGGTGACGTGGTCGAGCACGAGCATCGCGGTGCGCTCGGTGACGCCGGCCCAGATCGCCTCGGCGGCCTCGTCGTCGCCGGCGGCGAGCGGTACGTGGACCGTCCGGACGTGGGCGCCGGCCTCGCGGGCGGCTCGTTCGACGCCCATGCGCACCGCGCCGTAGGTGTGGTCGGTGAGGACGACCTCGGAGCCGGCGGGCAGCGGCAGCGACCGCAGCGCGGTGCTGACGCCCGCGCTGGCGTTGGGCACCAGCGCCAGCCGGTCGGGGTCGGTGCGCAGGAACCGGGCGATCTGCTCGCGCGCCTGTGCGATGCCGGCGGGCGCCGCCGCCATGAACCGCATCGGCGCGGCCTCCATCTCACGCTGCAGGCGCTGCTGGTGGTCGGTGGCCGCTATCGGCACGCGCCCGTAGGAGCCGTGGTTGAGGTGCAGCAGGCCGGAGTCGGGCCACAGCTCGGTGGCGGGTCGTCCGGTGCGGGTGAGCAGCGCGGGGAGCGCGGCGTCGGCGGCGTCGGTCACTGGGTCCTCGGGTCGTCGGGTCGAGTCACGGGCGCGGCGGTGCCGGGCGCCGCGGTGCCGGGCGTGGCCGTGCCGGAGCGTGGCCGCACCGGCGCGGCCGGGGCGGCCGGTGTCACGAACGTAGCCGGCGCGCGCTCGCAGGCGGGTGTGCGGCGCGCCTGGGGTGCGCGAGGCGGACACGGGCCGCTGGTCGAGCAGCGGCCCGCGTAAGGCGTGGCGCGTCGCGGCTGCACGTCGCGGGTGGTGGCCGGTTCGGGCGGGTGGCTGGTGGCGGGGGTGGTGCCGGGCTCGGGTCGTGGCGGTTGCGGTGGCGGTGACGGTGGGTGATTGGTGATTGCTGGGCGGGGCAGGCGAGCATGCGCCCGGAGTCACCGGCCGCGCGCAGTGGCCGTCCGTGCGCAGCTGCAGCGAACCGGTGGCCAGGTCTGCGGTGGACGGCCAGATCCACGCGGCTCGCCGAGGACGCGAGTCCGTGGCACGCCACCAGGGACCGAGTCCTGGCGGGTCGAGGCCCGCGTCGCCAGGCAGGGCACGCCTACGACCCCGCCGGGTGGCGGGGTCCGGGGCGGGATCCTCAGGTCTCGGGTGGCGTCCCGGCACGGGCGCGGCGGTCGGGCCGGCCGCGGGGCGAGCGGGTGAGGTCGTCGGCGGCGCTGCCGCGACCGGGCGCCGTCAGGTCGTCGACGGTGCCGTCGCGGTTGCGGCGGACCGTCAGCCCGTGCGGCGCCCGCCAGAGCACCGCGCCGCTCGCGAGCACGGCGTAGCGGAACCCGTGGTGGGTCTTGAGCGTGTGGTGGTGCTGGCACAGCAGTGCGAGGTTGTCGCTGCTGGTGGGCCCGCCGAGGTCCGGGCGGGTGTGGTCGTAGGGCACGACGTGATCGGCCTGGCACCGCAGCCCGGGTGCGTGGCAGCCCGGGAAGACGCAGGTGCCGTCGCGCAGCCGCACCTGCTCCTTGAGCCGCGTCGGCACCTCGTAGGCGCCTGCGTGCAGGTGCTCGGCCAGGTCGAGGACCGGGCGCACCGTCACGGTCGTCGCCTGGTCGCCGACCCACTCGCGGATCGTCTCGGCCGTGACGGGCGTGCCTGTGCTCTCCACCCGCCCGACGGCCGTGCCGCAGCCGCCGCTCCCGTGAGCGCCGGTGATCGCGCCGTCGGTGAGGTGCACGTAGAGCATCACCTGCCGCCTCGGCGGCATCCGCCGCCCGCCCCGGGCGCGCAGCGTTGCGTCCGGCTCGTCGACGCTCGGGCCACCGCCAGGCCCGTGCTCGCCGTCAGGCTCCCCGGTCATCGTCAGGTAGTCGCGGGCGAGATCGCCGAGCGCACGCGCGCGGCGGACGCCGAGCGGGTCGGCCGAGCCCCACAGCGCCTGCTGGGCGGCGCCGTGGGCCACGGCCGCCTCGAGGTCCTGCGCATCGGGCAGGTCGAGGCAGCCGCGGACCTCGGTGAGCCCGTCCAGCCCGGTGTCGGCGAGGCGGATCTCCAGACCGCGAGCCTCGGCGCGCCGGGCGGCGACCGCCTCGGCGAGCTCGCGGTCGTGCCGCGCCATCGCGGTCTCGACGAGGCCCTCCAGCTGCGGCCCCGTGACCCGGTCGGCCAGCGGCGCGACGGCGCGGTCGACGTAGCCGGCCCCTAGCCGCGACAGCGGTCGGGTGGCCTGTGCGACCCGACGGGCACGCCATGGTGCGACCTCGCCCGCGACCACGCGAGTCCAGAGCGCGGGCAGCCGGTAGGCGAGCTCGAGCGCGTCGGCGACCAGCGCGGTCGCCGCCTGCGTGCTGGTGCGGAGCGCCAGTCCGAGCTCGGCGACGGCGGCCCGGTCGACGTCGGGCACACCCTCGGCGGTGAGGTCGTGGCGCTCGGGAGCCGCACCCGCGGACGTCGGCGAGTACCAGGACGCCGCGTCACGCCCGAGCAGAGGCGGGTTCGCGACCACCCAGTCGACCGCGTCGACGAGCACCTGCACCTCGGCGGCCTCGGCGCGGGCGCGTGCCTCACGAGCCGACGCGAGCACGGCGGCAGGGTCGCGCACCTCGGCCGGGGGCCGCGCCACCCGGGTCTGCGTCGCCGTGCTCATGAGTAGAACATACGTGCGACCACTGACAACGGCTGTCGTGCCTCGGCCATCTGCTGTCGCATGCGACGCGGTGGGGGTCCGCTGGGCGCTGACCGCATCGCACCGACGGCACGCGCGCGCCATTGGCTCAGGGGACGCTCCGGCCTCACGCAGTCGAAGGCCGGTGGGATCCCCGGCACCAGGGCGCGACTGGCGGCCGCGCCCCAACCCGCCCCCTCACGCAGCCCGAGACGCGGGCATGGGGCGCCACTGCGCCCTGGCCCGCGAGGCCGCGGGTGTCACACGTCGCGCTCGGCCCGTTCGGTCACCCTGTCCTCCGGACGGCGTGCACGAGTGGGGAGCCGCCCAGCCCTCACCCCGCCGGCGCGAGGAGGCGTCGTTCCCTCACCCCACCAGCGCGACGACCCCCGCGAACCTCCCGGTGACGCCGTCGCGGCGGTAGGAGAAGTAGCGCTCGTCCTCGTAAGTGCAGCGGTCGACGTGCTCGACGTGCTCGACCCCCGCCTCGGCGAGCTGGGCGAGCACGCCGCGGGCGATGTCGACCGAGGGCGTGCCCCAGCTCGTGGTGCCGCCGGTGCCTGGCACCGCCGCCTCGACGTCGTCGCGCATGCCGGGCGGCACCTCGTAGCAGCGACCGCAGATGCTCGGGCCCACGGCAGCGCGGATCGCGCCCGGCCGCGCACCGCGCTCGAGCATGGCGGCGACGGCGTTAGGCACCACGCCCGCGACGAGGCCGCCGCGCCCGGCGTGCGCGGTCGCGACCACGCCGGCCTCGGCGTCGGCGAGCAGCACCGGCACGCAGTCGGCGACCATGACACCCAGCCCGACCTCGCGCGCCGTGCTCACCATCGCGTCGGCCTTGCGTCGGGTGTTCGGCTGGTAGCGGGTCACCTCGGCGACCGTGCTGCCGTGCACCTGGCTCGTCATCGTGATCGGGGCGCCCAGCCAGCGGCCGAGGATGCTGCGGTTCGCGTACGCACGGTCCCAGTCGTCGTCGACGTGGTAGCCGAGGTTGAGCGCCGCCCACGGCCCGGTCGACACCCCGCCCGCCCGGCTCGAGAACCCGGCGCGCACCCCGGGGCCGAGGTCGACCTCGGCCACGTCCAGCGGCCGCTCGTTCCAGCGTGTCGCGCCCGTCGTCCCGCCCGTCGTCCCACTCGTCGGCCCGCTCATCGCGCCCCACCGGCGCGGCGCGCCTGCCCGGCGAGCGCCTCGCCGACCCAGAACCGCAGCTCCTCGTCGTCGGCGACGACGTCGGCGGCCACCTCCAGCCACCGCGGCCCCATCGTGCGGCCGCCCTTCGTCCCGATCTCAACACCCGGGCGCCGCTGCAGCTCCTCCGACCGCTCGTCGGCCACGCGGACGAGCAGCCTGCCGTCCCCGCCGGCGGACAGCAGCAGGTCGCCGCGCACCATCAGCGCGACCCCACCGAACATCCGCTTCTCGACGACGTCGCCCGGGTCGTCGCCCAGCAGCGCACCGAGCACCTCGCGCACCCGGGCGCGCAGCCGCTCCCGGGCGTCCTGGTCAGCGGAACCGGTCATGCGGCCTCCATCGCGGGACGTGGCGCCCCCGGTCGGCGTCGGAGAAGCGGGCGATCGTCGCCTCGGCCCGCCGCACCCGCGGCGTCTCGACGCCGCGCAGGCAGTCCGGCAGGAACGCGTACCGCTCGACGAGCTCGATCGCGGCGCCGTCGCCCGCCTCGGCCTCGGCGCGCCGCTCGCGCCACCAGTCCGCGACGTCGCCCCAGCCGGGCGCAGCGAGCGAGCCGCCCACCTGGGTGACCGCCAGGCCCGAGCACAGCGCCGCGAACTTCAGCCGCTTCGCCAGCGGCCAGCCCCGCAGCGTGCCGAGCACGATCGCGGCGGCCAGCACGTCGCCCGCCCCGGTCGTGTCGATCGCGGTCACCGGGATCGCCGGCACGCGTGCGTGCTCGCCGGTGCTGCTGTCGATCGCGGCCACGCCGTCGCGGCCCATCGTCACCACCGCGAGCGGCACGATCTGCGACAGCGCCGCCAGCGCGTCGTCGACGGTCGACGTGCGCGTGTACGCCATCGCCTCCTCGGCGTTCGGGATGAACGCGTGGCAGCCGGCCAGCTCGTCGAGGATCCGCGTGTCCCACACCTGCTCGGGGTCCCAGCCGGCGGTCGCGAACACCAGCGCGCCCGCCTCCGCGCTGCGCCGCCACCAGCCCTGCGACCGCACCGCCGGGTCGCCCAGGTCCACCAGCACCGCACCGGCCCGCGGCGGGTCGGCCAGCATCTCCGACGCCGAGGTCGGCCAGGGGTGCCCGTGCGTGACGAACGCGCGGTCCTCCTCGTAGCTGAGCGCCACCGTCACCGGCGTGTGGTGGTGCGGGTGCCGCCGCGACCAGGTGAGGTCGATGTGCTCCTGGTCGCGCAGCACCCGCCACAACCAGTCCGCGTAGAGGTCGTCGCCGAAGGACGACGCCAGCGACGTCCGCAGCCCCAGCCGGGCGGCCGCGACGGCCAGGTTGGCGATGCCGCCGGGCGCGGAGCCCATGCCGTCGGTCCACACCTCGGTGCCGGGCCGCGGCGGCTGCGGGAACCCGGTGAACACGATGTCGAAGAACACCGTGCCCGCCAGCAGCAGGTCGAGCTCCGGTTCGGCCGTCATGGTCGAGAGTCTTCCATCGCGACCACTAGCGTGGCCACGTGCGGCTGACGATCCTCGGTGGTGGCGGGTTCCGTGTCCCGCTGGTGGTGGGCGCCGTCGCGGGCGCGCGCGACCGCGTGGACATCGACGAGATCGTGCTGCAGGACCTCGACGCCGCCCGGCTCGCGGTCGTGCAGGCGGTCGTCGGCGAGCAGCTCGCCGGCCGCGACGACGCGCCGCGGGTGCGGGTCGAGACCGACCTGCGCCGCGCCGTCGAGGGCGCCGACGTCGTGTTCTCCGCGATCCGGGTCGGCGGCACCGAGGGCCGGGTGCGCGACGAGCAGGTCGCGCGCGATCTCGGGCTGCTCGGCCAGGAGACCGTCGGCCCGGGCGGTCTGGCCTACGCGCTGCGCACCGTCCCGGTGGTCGACGACGTCGCGCGCACCATCGCCGACGTCGCACCGCAGGCGTGGGTCGTCTCCTTCACCAACCCGGCCGGGCTGGTCACCGAGGCGATGCGCGCCCACCTGGGCGACCGGGTCGTCGGCATCTGCGACACCCCGATCGGGCTGCTGCGCAGCGCCGCCCGAGCGCTGCGGCTGCCCGCGCGCGAGGTCACCGGCGACTACCTCGGCCTCAACCACCTCGGCTGGCTGCGCACCCTCGTGCACGCCGGCACCGACCACATGCCCTCCCTGCTGGCCGACCGCGAGCTGCTGCTGCGCCTCGACGAGGCCGCGCTGTTCGACGTCGACTGGCTCCGCGCGACCGGCGCGCTGCCGGGGGAGTACCTGCACTACTACGAGACCCCGCCGGAGCCGCACGCCGGCCCGGGCCGTGCCGCGTTCCTCGCCCGCCAGCAGGCCGCGTTCTTCGACGCAGGCCCCGGCCCGGGCGCGCACGACCGCTGGCTGGCCACGCTCGCCGAGCGCGAGAACACCTACATGGCCGACGCCCGCACCCGCGAGCACACCGACCTCGACGGCGGCCAGCGGCAGGGCGGCGGCTACCACGAGGTCGCCGTCGACCTCATGGCCGCGCTGCTCACCGGCACGCCCGCGTGGATGATCCTCAACCTCGCCAACGACGGCGTGATCCCCGCTCTCCCGGACGACGCCGTCATCGAGGTCTCGGCCCGCGTCGACGCCGATGGCGCTCGCCCCGACGGCCCGCACCGCCCGCTCACGTTGCACCAGCTCGGCCTGGTCGCCGGGGTCAAGGGCAGCGAGCGCCTCGCGATCGAGGCCGCCCGCACCGGCTCGCGCGAGCTGGCGTGGCGAGCGTTCGCGGGCCACCCGCTCGTCGCCTCGCCCGACCTCGGGCGGCGCCTGCTCGACGGCTACCTCGCCGCGGAGCCGCTGCTGCGCGACGTCCTCGTCCGGCCGTGACCGGCACCGGCACACGGCCCTCGCGAGCGGTGCACGAGCGCGAGATCACCACCCCGGTCGCGCTCACGCTCCCGGACGGACGCCTCAACCCCGACGCCGTCGGCTGGACCCGCACCCCGCTGGTCCGCACCGACGGCATCGGCCGCGGCCTGCTCGGCCGCGGCCGCAACAAGCGGTGGGAGTACTGGGCGGTCACCACGCCCACGCACGTCGTCGCGCTCGTCACCTCCGACATCGACTACGCCGGCGTGCACGGCATCTGGCTGCTCGACCGCCGCACCGGCGAGACGATCTCCCACGACGCCCTCGCGCTCGGGCTGCCCCGGGTCGCGCTGCCCGGCACGCTCGGCGAGGGTCCGGTGCGCACCCGCACCCGGCAGGTGCGGATCGCGATCGACGAGGTCGACGGCGGCACCCGGCTGCGCGCCGTCGGGGCACGCGTGCGGGTCGACGTCGTCGCGCACCGGCCGCCCGGGCACGAGAGCCTCGGCGTCGTCGTCCCGTGGAGCGACCGGCTGTTCCAGTACACGGTCAAGGACGTCGCCCGGCCCGCCTCCGGCACCGTCGTCGTCGACGGTGTCCCGCACGCCGTCCCGACGGGCGAGTCCTGGGCGGTGCTCGACCACGGCCGCGGCCGCTGGCCCTACGACGTCGCGTGGTGCTGGGGCGCGGGGTCCGGTCGCACCGACGGACGGGTGATCGGCGTCCAGGTCGGCGGCCGCTGGACCGACGGCACCGGGTCGACCGAGAACGCCCTGGTGGTCGACGGCCGGCTCACCAAGATCAGCGAGGAGCTGACCTGGAGCTACGACACCGCGGACTGGATGGCGCCCTGGCGCGTGACCGGCGAGACCGTCGACCTCACCTTCGAGCCGTTCCACCTCAAGGAGTCGGTGACCGATCTCGCGGTCTTCGCGTCGGTCACGCACCAGTGCTTCGGCACCTGGCACGGGCGGGTGCGCGAGCGGTCCGGCGCCTGGGTGCGGGTCGCCGACGTCGTCGGCTGGGCCGAGGACGTGCACAACCGGTGGTGAGCCGCGCCGGTGCGGCCTGGCAGGATCGGCACGTGCGAACGCCGTCGCCGCAGCAGGAGGAGGCCGGGTGAGCGCCACGATCGGGTACGCCGCGATGCTCGCGCAGTTCCACCCGCGCGAGGTCCTCGAGTACTGCGAGCACGCCGAGCGGCACGGCTTCTCGGGCGTCATGGCCGCCGACCACTTCCAGCCGTGGCTGCCGCAGCAGGGCCAGGCCTCGTTCGTCTGGAACGTGCTGGCGGCCGCGGGCGAGCGCACCACCGGCGACCTCGGCACCGGCGTCACCGCGCCCACGTTCCGGTACCACCCCGCGGTCGTCGCGCAGGCGAGCGCGACGCTGGCGGCGATGTACCCGGGCCGGCACTGGCTGGGCGTCGGCTCCGGCGAGGCGATCAACGAGCACGTCGTCGCGCCCTACTGGCCCGAGGCCGCCGAGCGGATCAACCGGATGTTCGAGGCGGTCGACATCATCCACAAGCTCTTCACCGCGAGCCTGCAGGGCAAGGACCACAAGCACAGCGGCGAGCACTTCAAGCTGGAGTCGACCCGGCTGTGGACGATGCCGGAGGTGCCGCCCGAGATCCTCGTCGCCACCGCGGGCCCGGTCACCGCGCGCCGCGCGGGCCGGCTGGCCGACGGCCTCATCACGACGGGCGCCCCGACCGACAAGATCGCCACCCTGCTCTCGCGCTTCGCCGCGGGCGCCCGCGACGCGGGCAAGGACCCCGCGACGATGACGAGGGTGCTGCAGCTGCACCTGTCCTGGGCCGAGACCGACGAGGAGGCGATGGCCAACGCGATGCGTGAGTGGCCGCACGGCGCCATGCGGTTCTCCGGTGGCGACATCCGCAGCCCGTTCGTGCTCGCCCAGATCGCCCGGACCGTCCGGCCCGAGGACTTCGCGGGGACGATGGTGATCTCCTCCGACCCCGACCTGCACCGCGCGGAGATCCAGCGCTACCTCGACCTCGGCTTCGACCGCGTCTACCTGCACAACGTCGGGCGCAACCAGCGCGAGTGGATCGAGGTCTTCGGTCGCGACGTGCTGCCCGCGCTCACCCGCTGACAAAGGAGCTCGTTTGCTGCTCGCCCAGGCCCCCGACGGGCTGCCCCAGATCACCTCCGGCACCGACCTCGCGGCCGTGCTGACGCCGCTGCTCGCGGGTCTCGTGTGGCCCGACGGCTCCGAGGGCATCACGGGCGACGACGTCGTCGTGGTCGCGTCGAAGATCGTCGCCAAGGCCGAGGGCCGGCTCGCCCGGGCCGCCGACCGGGAGGCCCTGATCGACGCCGAGTCGGTGCGCGAGGTCGCGCGCCGCGAGAACCCCGACGGCTCGGTCATGCGCATCGTCGAGACCCACCACGGGCTCGTGCTCGCCGCCGCCGGCATCGACGCCAGCAACGTCCCGAACGGCACCGTGCTGCTGCTCCCCGAGGACCCCGACGAGTCGGCGCGGCGGCTGCGGCGCGGCCTGAACGCACGGCTGGGCGTGCGCCCCGGCGTCGTCGTCACCGACACCGTCGGTCGGCCCTGGCGGCGCGGCATCGCCGACATCGCGATCGGCGTCGCCGGCTTCCACCCGATCGCCGACCTGCGCGGCACCCGTGACTCCCACGGCCGCGAGCTGCAGGCGACGACCGTCGCGATCGCCGACGAGATCGCCGCGGCCGCCGACCTCGTCAAGGGCAAGGTCGCTGGGCGACCGGTCGCCGTCGTGCGCGGCTCGGGTGCGAGGATCACGCCCGAGGACGGACCGGGCGCGCGTGCCGCGATCCGCAGCCCCGAGGAGGACCTGTTCCGGACCGGGGGCTGACCGCGGCCACCGTCGGGGAGGATGGGTCGCGTGCGGATGCTGATGCGCGACAAGGCGGCCGTCGAGGCCGGTGAGCTGACGCTGACGTTCCGGCGGTGGCGCCGGCCGCAGGTGGTCGCGGGCCGGCTCTACCGCACGGTCGTCGGCCGGCTCGCGATCGACTCGGTCGAGGTGGTGCCGGCCCGCGCGATCACGCGCGCGGACGCCGTGCGTGCCGGCTACCCGAGCGTGGCCGCGCTGCTGCGGGAGCTGCCGGGCGAGGAGACGCTGCCGATCCACCGGATCGCCTTCCACCTGCACGACGGCCCCGACGAGCGGGACCAGCTCGCGCACGACGACGACCTCGCACCGGCCGACGTCGAGGCGATCACCCGACGGCTGGACCGGCTCGACCGCGCGTCGGCGATCGGCCCCTGGACCCGGCAGACGCTCGAGCTGATCGCGGCCCACCCCGAGCGGCGCGCGCCCGACCTCGCCGCGATGGTCGGGCGCGAGCGCGACCCGTTCAAGCTCGACGTGCGCAAGCTCAAGGGCCTGGGTCTCACGCTCAGCTTCCCCGTCGGCTACCGGGTCTCGCCGCGCGGCGAGGCGTACCTGGCCCACGTGGCCGCCACCCGGGACCCCTCGTGACCGCCGTCGAGGTCGCACCCGGCGTGCTGGTGACGACCAGCGCGATCGACACGACGACGTCGACCGTCGTCGTCGACGGCGAGCACGCGCTCCTCGTCGACCCCGCCTGGCGGCCCAGCGAGCTGGCACGGCTGGCCGACCTGCTCGACGAGCGCGGGCTGACGGTGACCGCCGGGTTCAGCACGCACGCCCACCACGACCACCTGCTCTGGCACCCGCGGTTCGGCGCCGCGCCGCGGTGGGCGTCGCCGCGCACGGCCGCGCTCGCGGCGAGCGAGCGCGCCACCCTGCTCGACCAGATGGGCCCCGGCTGGCCGCCCGAGCTGCTCGCGCTGCTCGGAGCCGTCGAGGCGGTCGACGGCGACCGGCTGCCCGCGCCGTGGGAGGCGGTCGAGATCGTCGTGCACGACGGCCACGCGCCCGGGCACACCGCGGTGCGGCTGGCCGACCGCGGTGTCCTGCTCGCCGGCGACATGCTCTCCGACGTCGAGCTGCCGCTGCCGTGTGGACCCGACGACCTGCCCGCCTACCTCGCCGGGCTCGACGCGCTCGCACCCTGGGTCGCGCGCGCCGAGGTGCTCGTGCCGGGCCACGGCCACCCGACCCACGACCCGCTCGCCCGGCTCGACGCCGACCGGCGCTACCTCGACGACCTCATGACCCGCGGCGACTCCGACGACCCTAGGATCGGCCACCCCGGCATGGCGGAGCACCACGCGCACCTGCAGCGACTGGTGCGCGGCGAGCCGGGCACGCCCCGCCCGGTCGGGCTAGAGCGGCGAGACCACGAGCGCGCGGCCGCGCTCGCCCGTGACCCACTCGCCGCGCACGCGCCACACCTCGGCCAGCAGCGCGGGGGAGAGCACCGCGACCGGCTCGCCGACCGCGGCCACCTCGCCGCCGTGCAGCACGACCACCTCGTCGCACAGCGACGCCGCCTGCGCGAGGTCGTGCAGCGCGACCAGCACCGCGACGCCCGCGTCGGCCACCTCGCGCACCAGCCGCACCATGTCGAGCTGCGCGGCGAGGTCGAGGTGGTTGGTCGGCTCGTCCAGCAGCAGCACCCGCGGCTGCTGCGCGAGCGCGCGCGCCAGCTGGACGCGCTGCCGCTCGCCGCCCGAGAGCGTGTCGAACGACCGGTCGGCCAGGTCGGCGACGCCCGCGCGCTCGATCGCCTCGTGCACGACGGCGTCCGCGGCCCCGTCCGCGGCGCCGAACCGGCGCTCGTGCGGGATCCGCCCGAGCGCGACGACGTCGCGCACCCGCAGCGGCACCTCGGCGTGGGCGTCCTGCTCGACGAGCGCGAGCCGCTGCGCCCGGTCCCGGCGACGCATCGCGGTCAGGTCGTGCGCGAGCCCGTCCTCGGTGACCGCGAGCGTGCCCGCGCTCGCGGGCAGCGCGCCGACGACCACGCGCAGCAACGTCGACTTGCCGGAGCCGTTGGGCCCGAGCAGACCGGTGACCGTACCGGCGCGCAGGTGCAGCGACGCGCCGCGCAGCAGCTCCAGCCCGTCGACGCGGTAGCCGAGACCCTCGGCAGTCAGGTCGGTCGCCAGCAGCGTCATGCCTCGCCCCGCCGTCGGCTGCGCATGAGGAGGATCGCGAACACCGGGGCGCCGAGCAGCGCGGTGAGCACCCCGACCGGGACGTCGAGCGGCGCGAACGCGGTGCGGGCGACCGTGTCGGCCCACAGCAGGAACACCCCGCCGACCGCGGCGCTCGTGCGCGCGACGGCCGCGTTGCCGGAGCGGCCGGGCCCCAGCAGCAGCCGCACCACGTGCGGGACGGTGAGCCCGACGAAGCCGATCGCGCCGCTCACGCTCACCAGCGCACCGGTGAGCAGCGCGCTCAGCACCAGCAGCAGCCAGCGGGTGCGCACGACGTGCACGCCGAGCGCCGTCGCCGCGACGTCGCCGAACGAGAACGCGTCCAGCGTGCGGCCGAAACCGAGCAGCGCCCCACCCAGGACGACGACCGCCACCGCGGCGATCAGCACCGAGCTCCAGCTCACCGCGCCGAAGGTCCCCATCAGCCAGCCGAGGATGTCGCGGTAGGAGTCGCCCTGCGCCGTGGAGAAGATCACGAACGAGACGCCCGCGGCGGCCGCCTGGCCGACGGCGACACCCGCGAGCACGGCGCGGGTCGCGGTGAGCCGGCCGCCGATCCCCGCCAGCCCCAGCGTCGCCAGCAGCGCGAGCACGGCCCCCGCGAACGCCGCGACCGGCAGCGGCACCGCCACCCCGAGCACGAGCACCGCCACCGCGCCGAGCGCCGCCCCGGAGGAGATGCCGAGCAGGTAGGGGTCGGCGAGCGGGTTGCGCGTCGCGGCCTGCAGCACGACGCCGCACAGCGCCAGCCCCGCGCCGACGAGCACCGCGGCGACCGCCCGCGGTGCGCGGCCCTCCCAGATGATCGCGTCGCGCACCCGGCTCAGCGGGTTCTCCGCCACCGCGACCGGCAGGCCGCGCTCGGCGAGCCACGCCGAGACGTGGTGCCAGCCCGAGGCGAGCACGTCGCCCGGCGTGATCGGGGCGGGACCCGCCACCGAGGCGGGACCCACGACGAGCGCGAGCAGCAGCGACACGACCAGCACCGCCAGCCCCACGAGCAGCCACGGCACCCGACTCCCGCGCGGCCGCGCGACCACGCCGGTGCGCGCGGCCGACGCCGCGGTGGGGACGCGGACGGTGGTCACGGCAGCGGCACCTCCACGAGCTGCTGCGCGAGCGACGCCACCGCGTCGACGTTGCGGACGCCGGCCTCGGTGGCCGCGAACTCCACCACCAGGTACCGGCCCTCGGCGACCGCGGGCAGCGCCGCCGTCACCGGGTTCGACTCCAGCACCTCGATCTTGTGCTCGGCGGTGTTCCACGCCGAGTCGACCAGCACGACGACGTCGGGCTCGGCGGCGGCGACGGTCTCCCACCCGATCGAGCCCCAGCCGGCGTCGATGTCGGCGGCGATGTTCTCCAGCCCGACGGCGTCCATGATCATCTGCGGCGCGCCGCTGCCACCGCCGACGAACGGGGTGTCGGACCCGGAGGAGTACCACAGCGCGGTGAGACCGGCGGTCGAGGGCTGGACCTCGGCGAGCGCGGCACGCTGCTCCTCGACGAGCGCGGCGGCCTCCTCGCGGGCGCCCAGCAGCTCGCCGGCCTCCAGCACGTGCGCGAACACGTCGTCGAAGGTCAGCGGGTCCGGCCGGTACCCGTCGCCCTGGCACGCGGCCGGCGCGACGTAGGTGGCGACGCCGAGATCGGCGAGCTCGGCCCGGTCGCCGATGGTGTCGGCCGCGAAGTGCGACTCCCAGCCCGCGAAGACCAGGTCGGGCTCGGCCGCGAGCACGACCTCCGCCGACGGCGCCCGCTCGGAGAGGATCGGGACGTCGGCACCGGCCTCGGCCAGGTCGGGCGGGAACGGGCCGTCGAGGAAGGCGGCCCCGACGAGCCGGTCGGCCGCCCCGAGCGCGAGCACGAGCTCGGTCGTCGAGGACTTGACGGTGACGATCCGCTCGGGCGGTGCCTCGAGCGTCACCTCGGTGCCGCAGTTGTCGACCGTGACGGGGTAGCCGTCGTCCGCGCCGGGTGGGGGCGCCGCCTCGGTCGGGCCGGCGGCGTCACCGCCACCGGCGCAGCCGGCGAGCAGCAGCGCCGCCGCGACGACGAGCGACGCGGCACGCGGACGCGACGGGTGCGCACCAGCGGGGGCGCGGAGGAGGGAGGGTGCAGACATCGTGCTCCAGGCGGTCCGGGCAGGGGAGGGCATCCGGCGACGTGGCCGGGGACGCCCGGCCAAGACCCAGCCGGGAGCGCCGAGGCAGATCGGCCTCGGTGTCCGCGTGCACCATGGTACGCATCGGTGGCCCGGGCACGCACGGGCGGGCGCGGGCGCTCAGCCCGCGGACACCCGGCTCAGCCGAGCCCCGGCGCGATCAGACCGGCCAGGCTCAACGTGCTCTCGCCGTCGGGCGTGGTGACGAGGAGCCCGTCGGCGATCTCGACGTCGCCCGGGAACCACACCGACCACCAGCCGTCGTCGAGCGAGGCCTCGGCCGTCACGCCGTCGACCGTCGAGACCTCGACCGCGGTGACGTCGTCGGCCGCCAGGCCCACCACCGTGGTGATCGGCCCCTCGCCGGCCTCGCGTGCCCAGACCGCGCCCGGGTCGAGCACGAGCACCGGCGCGGTGCCGAGCTCGAGGTCGGACGGCGACGGCGTGCGGGCACCCTCGGCGACCACGAACCTCTCCTCGCCCGCCGTCGAGGCCAGGCACCGGACGAACACGCCCTCGCCGCTCAGCACGACGAACGTGTAGGACCCGCGCTGCTCGGCGAGCACCGGCTCGACCGGCACCGGCGGCGTGCCCGGCTCGGTGTCCGGGCACTCGGCGGCCGCCTCGGCGACCGGCACGAGCGTCGGCTCCGCAGCCCACGTCGCGTAGGCGCGCGGGCCCGAGGAGGTCAGCACCAGCGCGATCGCGACGGCGACGACCACGGTCAGCGCGGCCGCGCCCATCGCCAGGCGCTGCGCCGGGCGCGAGCGACGCGGCGGGAGGAGGTGCGTCACGTCGGCCTGGGCCGCGCTGTGCACCTCCTCCCGGATGCGGGCGAGCATCGCCTCGCCGTCGATCTCCGGGCCGTCGGCCGCGGGATCGAGGCCGCGCACGGCGTCCAGCAGCGGCTGCCTCATCGAGCACCCCCCGTGCTGCGCTCGAGGAGATGGAGCAGTCGTCGCCGAGCCCGGAACAGGCGCACGGCGAACGCCGAGGTGGTGACACCGAGCACCTGGGCGGACTCGGCGTTGCTCAGTCCGTCCCATGCCACCAGCGCGATCACCTCCTGCTCCGTCTCGGACAGCTGGTTCCAGGCCCGCCCCAGATCGGTCCGCGAGGCGATCGCGTCGTCGAAGCCGTCGGTGTGCGCGGGCGCGCTACCGGCCTCCTCGGCGATCCGTACGTGCAAGGCACGCTGCCTCGCCTCCGCCCTGTAGGTGTTCCTGATGACGTTGCGCGCCACCCCGTACAGCCACGCACGTGCCTCCACGGGGATGTCGCTCAACCTCCGCCATGCCACGACGAAGACCTCCGCCAGGACGTCTTCGACCGCGTCGGGTGGGACCCGGCGACGGATGAAGGCGGCCAGCTCGCGGTGGTGGCGCCAGTACAGCTCCTCGAACCGCGCCCGCTTGCCGGCCTTCATCCGTCGTCCCGTCCCGCCTCACGTGTGTCGATGTCCGCTCCACTGCATCTGATTACATGTGACGTGGATCACGTCGCAGGGAAGGGGTGCCTACCGTGGTGTATCAAGGTCGGATGTCTCGAGGTGTCGTTCGTCGGGTGTCGGCGTGCATCGGTGTGCTCGGGCTCCTGGTGCTCGGGGTCGCGGCCGCTCCCGCGAGCGCGGGCACGCGTGCCGACGAGATCGGTGCCGCCGAGTGGTACGAGGCGGCCGACGACGCCGTCGCCGAGATCGAGGCTACCGACTGGGCCGCGATCTCGGCGCAGCAGGGCTGCCGGCTGGTCGACGTCGAGGTGACCGAGGTCGTCGACCCCGAGCTGAACGCGGCGATCGGCGCCCCCGCGGACCTGGCCGTCCCCGTGGTCGAGCGCGAGGAGCGGTGCGGCGGGCTCGACTCCAGCATGGTCGCCGGCAGCGGGCTGCGGACGACCGTCGCGCCCGGCAGCGACTGCTCGACGACGTCCGGGCCCGGCACGCTGTGCATCTCGCGGTCGGGCAGCTACGTGACGACCAGCTTCCGCTACAACGGCTCCGGCACGGTCAAGGCGTACCTGCGGATCTACAAGATCTCCTCCAGCGCCTCCGGCTGCCCGACCGGCACGACGCTCGCGACCAGCTCGACCGCGAGCTACAGCAACGGCACGCAGCGCAGCCTGTCGGTCTACGCGCCCTCCTCCGGTGCGTTCTCCTCCTACGTGTGGCGGTACGTGGCGCTCAACCACTACACCGCGTGGGGCTCCGCCTGCGGCGTCCTCTGACGGAGGCGGGCCGCACGGGTCCGTGCCATCCTTGCCCGCAGCGGGCGATCCCCGCGGATGAGGAGCGTCGATGACGACGATGACCACGCTGACCAGCGCCGTCGACCCGGCGAGCGAGGCGTACCGGACCAACGCCGAGAGCCAGCGCGCCCTCGTCGCCGAGCTGCGCGAGCGGCTCGCGCGGACCGCGCGCGGCGGCCCCGAGCGGTCGCGCGAGCGCCACCTGGCGCGCGGCAAGCTGCTGCCGCGGCAACGGGTCGAGGAGCTGCTCGACGAGGGCAGCCCGTTCCTGGAGGTCGCGCCGCTCGCCGCGTGGGGCATGTACGACGACGAGTGCCCCGGCGCCGGCATCGTCGCCGGCATCGGGCGGGTCGCGGGCCGGCAGGTGATGGTCGTCAGCAACGACGCGACGGTCAAGGGCGGCGCGTACTTCCCGATGACGGTGAAGAAGCACCTGCGGGCCCAGCAGATCGCCGAGGAGAACCGGCTGCCCTGCCTGTACCTCGTCGACTCCGGCGGCGCGAACCTGGAGCGCCAGGACGAGGTGTTCCCCGACGCGCACCACTTCGGGCGCATCTTCGCCAACCAGGCCCGCATGAGCGCCGCCGGCATCCCGCAGCTCGCCGCCGTGCTCGGCTCGTGCACCGCGGGCGGTGCGTACGTGCCCGCGATGGCCGACGAGTCGGTGATCGTCGCAGGGCAGGGCACGATCTTCCTCGGCGGGCCGCCGCTGGTGAAGGCCGCGATCGGCGAGGAGGTCAGCGCCGAGGAGCTCGGCGGCGGCGACGTCCACGCGCGGGTCAGCGGCGTGGTCGACCACCTCGCGGACTCCGACGCGCACGCGCTGGCGATCCTGCGCGACGCCGTCGCGACGCTGCCGCGACCGGCCGAGCCCGCGTGGGAGGTGCTCCCGAGCCGCGAGCCGGTCGTCGACCCCGGCGAGCTCTACGGCGTGGTCCCGGTCGACGTCAACCAGCCCTACGAGGCGCGCGAGGTGATCGCGCGGGTCGTCGACGGCAGCGAGCTCGTCGAGTTCAAGCCCGAGTACGGCACGACGCTCGTCACCGGCTTCGCGCGCATCCACGGCCACCCGGTCGGCATCCTCGCGAACAACGGGGTGCTGCTGAGCGCGAGCGCCCTCAAGGGCGCCCACTTCATCGAGCTGTGCGACCAGCGCGGCATCCCGCTGGTGTTCCTGCAGAACATCTCCGGCTTCATGGTCGGGTCGCAGGCGGAGGCGGGCGGCATCGCGAAGGACGGCGCGAAGATGGTCACCGCGGTCGCGACGACCCGGGTGCCGAAGCTGACGGTGATCATCGGTGGCTCCTTCGGCGCGGGGAACTACGCGATGTGCGGGCGCGCCTACGGGCCGCGGTTCCTGTGGACCTGGCCGGGTGCGCGGATCTCGGTCATGGGCGGCCGGCAGGCCGCCTCGGTGCTCTCGACCGTGCGGCGCGACCAGCTCGCGGCCCGGGGCGAGGAGTGGTCCGACGCCGATGAGGAGGCGTTCGCGGCACCGATCCGGGAGCGCTACGAGGCCGAGGGCAACCCGTACCACGCGACCGCGCGGCTGTGGGACGACGGCATCATCGACCCCGCCGACACCCGTACCGTGCTCGGGCTCGCGCTCGACGTCGTCTCCCGCACCCCGCTGCCCGAGCCCCGGCTCGGGCTGTTCCGGATGTGAGCGCGATGACCCGGACCGCCCCGTTCAGCCGCGTCCTCGTCGCCAACCGCGGCGAGGTCGCGGTCCGTGTCACCCGCACGCTGCGGCGGCTCGGCATCGCCTCGGTCGCCGTGCACACGCCGGCCGACGACGGCGCACGGCACGTCCGCGAGGCCGACCTCGCGGTCGCCGTCGGCTCCTACCTCGACGCCGAGGCGATCGTGGCGGCGGCCCTGCGCACGGGCGCCGAGGCGGTGCACCCCGGCTACGGGTTCCTCGCCGAGAGCCCGGTGCTCGCGCGCGCCTGTCTCGACGCCGGGCTGGCGTGGGTCGGTCCCGGCCCGGCGGTGCTGGAGCTGATGGGCGACAAGATCGCGGCCAAGGCGCACGTTGCCGCGCTCGGGGTCCCGGTCGTGCCGGGCGTCGGCGAGGACGGGGCCGCGGCGGGGGAGCGGGACGCCGTGCTCGCGGCGCGGGCCGACGAGGTCGGCTACCCGCTCGTCGTCAAGCCCAGCGCGGGCGGCGGCGGCAAGGGCATGCAGGTGGTGCGCGAGCCGGCGGCGCTCGCCGAGGCGATCATTGCCGCGCGCCGGGTCGCGGCGGCGGCGTTCGGGGACGACACCCTGCTGCTCGAGCGCTACGTGCCCGCGCCCCGCCACGTCGAGGCGCAGGTGCTCGGCGACACCGACGGCACCGTCGAGCTGGTCGGGCTGCGCGAGTGCTCGTTGCAGCGGCGGCACCAGAAGGTCGTCGAGGAGGCGCCGGCGCCGTTCCCGCACGGGCGGGTCCGCGAGATGCTCGGCGTCGCGGCGGTGCGCATCGCCCGCAGCGTCGACTACGTGGGCGCCGGCACGGTGGAGCTGCTGGTCTCGGGGGAGGACCCCGAGGCCTGGTACTTCCTCGAGATGAACACCCGGCTGCAGGTCGAGCATCCGGTCACCGAGGAGGTCACCGGCCTCGACCTCGTCGAGGCGCAGCTGCGCGTGGCGACGGGCGAGCCGCTGCCGGGCACCGCGGTCGCCGAGCGCGGCCACGCGGTCGAGGCGCGGGTCTACGCCGAACGGCCGGAGCGCGGCTTCCTGCCGAGCACCGGGGTGCTGCTCGAGGTCGTCGAGCCCACCGGCGTGCGGGTCGACTCCGGGGTCGCCACCTGCTCGCGCGTCACGACCGACTACGACCCGATGCTGCTCAAGGTGGTCGCCTCGGCGCCCACCCGCGAGCAGGCGCTCGACCGCCTCGACGCCGCCCTCGCGCAGACGGTCGTGCTCGGCGTGCACACGAACATCGACTACCTGCGACGGCTGCTCGCCACGCCCGCGGTGCGGCAGGCGCGCGCCGACACCGCGTTCCTCGACGGCTTCGAGCCGCCGGCGCCCGCCGCACCCGACACGGACGTGCTCGCGGCCGCGGCCGCCGCGCTCGCGGAGCCGGCGGAGGACGGGCTGTGGGGGTCCCGCAGCGGCTGGCGCGTCGGCGAGCACCGGCGCCCGCGCGTGCACCTGCGAGCCGGCGAGGACGTCCACGAGGTCGAGGTGCCGCTCGCCCCGCCCGCCGGGCTGCGCACCGCCGTCGAGCACGACCGGGGCGCCGTGTGGGTCTGGCGCGACGGCCAGGTGTGGGAGCTCCGTGCGCTGAGCCGCGCCGAGCGGGTCGAGCGGTCGCGTCGGCAGCGGCAGGGCGCGGCGCCCGACCCGCAGCTGCGCACCCCGATGCCGGGCACCGTCGTCGCGCTGCCGGTGCCACCCGGCGAGCGCGTCGCACCGGGCGACGTCGTCGCGGTCGTCGAGGCCATGAAGATGGAGAACCCGGTGACGGCGCCGGTGCCGGGTATCCTCGATCTCGCCGTCAGGCAGGGCGACGTGGTCACAGCCGACCAGCTCCTCGCCACCATCCATGCCGACCCCCACGGTCCACAAGACACGGGGGCGGTCTCGCACTGATCCACGAGATCCGACGAAGGAGTCATCGATGGGCTACGGGTTCACCCCCGCGCAGCTCGAGCTGGCCGAGCAGGTCAAGGAGTTCGCCGACACGGTCGTCGCGCCGGCCTCCTACGAGTACGACAGCAAGCAGACGCTCCCCTACGGGATCATCCGCCAGATGGGCGAGATGGGCCTGTTCGCGCTGCCGTTCCCGGAGCGCTACGGCGGCTCCACGCCGCACGGCGACTACACCGCCTTCTGCCTCGCGGTCGAGCAGATCGCACGCGTCGACCAGTCGCTCGGCGTCACCCTCGAAGCCGGCATCGGTCTCGGCGCGGTGCCGATCCTGCGGTTCGGCTCGCAGGAGCAGAAGGAGGGCTGGCTGCCGCAGCTCGCCGCGGGCGAGGCGCTCGGCGCGTTCGGGCTCACCGAGGCCGGTGCCGGCTCCGACGCCGGTGCGACGCGGACGACCGCGGTCCGCGACGGCGACCACTGGGTCATCAACGGCTCCAAGCAGTTCATCACCAACTCGGGCACCGACATCACGCGGCTGCTCACGGTCACCGCGGTCACCGGCGAGGTCGTGCGACCCGACGGGACGCGGGCGCCGGAGCTGAGCGCGTTCCTCGTGCCGGTGCCGAGCGAGGGCCTGGAGGTCGGGCCCTCCTACGACAAGATCGGCTGGCACACCTCCGACACCCACCCGCTCACGCTCACCGACGTGCGCGTGCCCGCCGAGAACCTGCTGGGCGAGCGGGGGCGCGGGTTCGCCTACGCCGTCGCGTGCCTCGACGAGGGTCGGATCGCGTTCGCGGCGCTCGCGACCGGGGCGGCGCAGGGCTGCCTCGAGGAGGCGATCCGCCACAGCAAGGAGCGCGTCGTCTTCGGGCGGCCGCTGGAGTCGCGCCAGCACGTCGCGTTCACGATCGCACGCATGGCCACCCGGGTGCACGCGGCCCGTCTCGCGTGGGTCGAGGCGGCGCGGCTCATGGCCGAGGGCGAGCCGTTCAAGCAGGCCGCCTCGATGGCCAAGGTGATCGCGAGCGAGGCCGCGGTCGCGTGCGCGCACGACGCGTCGCAGATCATGGGCGGCTACGGCTTCCTCAACACCAGCGTCGTCGGCCGTCACTACCGTGACAGCAAGGTGCTCGAGGTCGGCGAGGGCACCACCGAGGTGCAGCTGATGGTGATCTCCCGCGAGCTCGGGCTCACCGGCGGCGGCCTGTAGGGGAGGCGGCATGGAGCAGGTGCAGCAGCGCGGGTTCTACCTCGACGAGATCACCGAGGGCGTGGTGTACCGGCACGCGCCGGGGCGCACGATCACCGAGGCCGACAACGTGCTGTTCTCGACGCTGTCGATGAACCCGCAGGCGCTGCACCTCGACGCCGCCTACAGCGCGGGCCAGCCGTTCGGGCAGCGGCTGGTCAACTCGATGCTCACGCTCGCGACGCTCGTCGGGCTGTCGGTCGGGCACCTCACGCAGGGCACGATCGTCGCGAACCTCGGGTTCGAGGACGTCCGGTTCCCGGCGCCGCTGTTCCACGGCGACACCCTTTACGCCCAGACCGTGCTGACGGCGAAGCGGCCCTCGGCGTCGCGGCCCGGTCAGGGCGTGGCCACCTTCGAGCACACCGGGCGCAACCAGGACGACGTCGTCGTCGCGGTCGCGACCCGGCACGTGCTCATGTGGCTGAGCGAGGCCGACCACCTCGCGCACGAGGCCGGGCACCGGTGAGCGACCCGCTGCTGCGGGGACCGGCGCTGCTGTTCTGCCCGGCGGACCGGCCCGACCGCTACGCCAAGGCCGCCGCGCGGTCCGACGGCGTGATCCTCGACCTCGAGGACGCGGTCGCGCCCGCGGACAAGCAGGCGGCCCGTGCGGCGCTGGCCGCCCACCCGCTCGACCCCGAGCGCACGGTCGTGCGCGTCAACGGGGTCCGCTCCGGCGAGCTCGAGGCCGACCTCGAGGCGCTCGCGGGCACCCCGTACCGCACGGTCGTGCTCGCCAAGACCGAGAGCGCGGCGGACGTCGCGGCGCTCGCGGGGCTCGCGGTCGTCGCGCTCGTCGAGACCGCCCGGGGCGTGCTGGCGGCGTCGGAGATCGCGGCGGCCGACGGCGTCGTCGGGCTCATGTGGGGCGCGGAGGATCTCGTCGCGTCGCTGGGCGGGTCCGCCAGCCGCCGGCCGGACGGTCGCTACCGCGACGTCGCCCGGCACGCGCGCAGCACCGTGCTGCTCGCGGCGGGGGCGCACGGCCGGATCGCGATCGACGCCGTGCACACCGACCTCGACGACCTCGACGGGCTGCGCGCGGAGGCCGAGGACGCCGCAGCCTCCGGGTTCGGGGCGACCGCCTGCCTGCACCCCCGGCAGGTGCCGGTCGTGCGCGACGCCTACCGCCCGCCCGCCTCGCGCGTGGCCTGGGCGCGGCGCGTGCTCGACGCCGCGGCCGGGCAGGGCGTCGTCGCCGTCGACGGCGAGATGATCGACGAGCCGCTCCTGGCCCAGGCGCGCGCGGTGCTCGCGCGTGCCAGCATCGAGACGTGACCGACGAGGAGCTGATCGGCCGCTGGCGGGCGGAGGAGCGCGAGCAGCCCTCGGGGTGGAGCTTCGCCGACCTCGAGGGCCGGGATGACGACCGACGCGACGCCGTGGGACTTCGCCGCCACCTGCGCGACGGCGCTGCGCGCGGCGCAGCGGGTGCTCGACATGGGGACCGGGGGCGGCGAGACGCTGCTCGCGCTGCGCGACCGTGCGCTCGCCGAGGGCGGTCCGCTGCCGGCGAGCATCACCGCGACCGAGGGCTGGCCCGCCAACGTCCCGGTGGCCCGGGCCGCGCTCGCGCCGCACGGCATCGACGTCGTCGCGTTCGGCCAGCCGGACGACGATCCCGCGCCGGCACCGATGCCCTTCGGCGACGGCACGTTCGACCTCGTCCTCGACCGCCACGAGTCCTACCACCCGGTCGAGGTGGCGCGCGTGCTCGCACCCGGTGGCACGTTCCTCACCCAGCAGGTCGGCGGGGACGAGCTGGGGGAGCTGCGCGACCTGCTGGGCCACGAGCCGGCGGCGCCGCACGTGCGCTACGCGCCGTTCCGGCAGGCGCTGCTCGACGCGGGGCTGGAGGTCACCGACGGCGCCGAGCACGTCGGTCGCTACACGTTCGTCGACGTGGCCGCGCTCGTCGCCTACCTGCAGCGCGTGCCGTGGCAGGTGCCCGAGGACTTCACCGTCGACCGCTACGCCGACCGGCTGCTCGAGCTGCACCGGCGCACCGGCGGCGGACCGGTCGCGCTGACGATGACGCGGTTCTGGTTGCGGGCGCGGCGTCGCACCTGAGCCCTAGCGTGGGCACGTGGACGAGCAGACCAGCCACGAGCAGACCAGCCACGAGCAGATCGGCACCGCCGGCGTCGAGGTCGTGAGCGCCGTCGGGCGCTACGACGGGTTCTACGAGGTCGTCGGCGTCAAGAAGCCGGGCGGCCGGGGCTGCTGGTGCATGAGCTACCGCGACTCCTCGGTGACCGACCGGGCCGGCTACATGCAGCGCGAGTGCGCGACCGAGCCGGGCCCCGGCGTGCTGGCCTACGTCGACGGCGAGCCTGCCGGCTGGTGCTCGGTCGCGCCGCGCGCGAGCTACCGGCGGCTGATGCGCTCGCGCACGATCCCGGTCCCCGACCCCGATGCGTGGTCGGTCGTGTGCTTCGTCGTCCGCCCGCGGTTCCGCCGCCGCGGCCTCATGCACGCCCTGCTCGCGGGCGCCGTCGAGCACGCGCGGGCGCACGGCGCCCGCGTCGTCGAGGGGTACCCGATCTCCTCCGACGAGCCCGGCAGGGTCGACATCATCTCGGGCTACGTCGGCACGGTCGCGCTCTTCGAGCGCGCGGGGTTCGAGCGTGTGCTGGAGACCACCGCGCACTCCGGCGGCCGGGTGCGGTGGCTCGTGCAGCGTCGGCTCGAGCCGGCGGGCTGACCCGTCAGGCGCCGAGGCGCTCCGGCCGCACCTTCGCCCACTCCAGCGCGTGCCGGATCGCGTCGGCGATCGTCAGCTCGGCCTTCCAGCCGAGCAGCTGCTCCGCCCGCCCGGAGGTCGTGTAGCAGCCGATGACGTCGCCCGGCCGCGGCGGACCCTCGACGACCTTGAGGTTGCCCTCGCCGACGACCTCGGTGAACGCCGCGACCAGCTCGCGGACCGTCGTGCCGGTGCCCGTGCCGACGTTGAGCACGACGTAGGGCTCCTCCGGCGTGCACACCTCGTCGAAGTGCTCGAGCGCGGCGACGTGCGCCTGCGCGAGGTCCCACACGTGGATGTAGTCGCGGATCGCCGAGCCGTCCCGCGTCGGCCAGTCGACCCCGGTGATCGTGAACACGTCGCCGTAGGTGTAGGCGTCGACGAGCTTGCCGAGCGCGTGCGTCGGCTTCGGGTTCTGCAGCCCGGTGCGCAGCCGCGGGTCGCCGCCGACCGGGTTGAAGTAGCGCAGCGAGAGCGTGCGCAGGTCGGTGGCGGCGGCCACGTCGGCCATGATCCGCTCGCACAGCATCTTCGACGCCGCGTAGGGGCTCTGCGGGTTCAGCGCCGACGTCTCGCTCACCGTGAGGTCGGGCTCCGGCTCGTACATCGAGGCCGAGGAGCTGAACAGCAGCCGGGTGCAGCCCGCGCGCCGCAACGAGTCGAGCAGCTCGATCGTCTTGGCGACGTTGTTGCGGTAGTAGCCGATCGGGTCGGCGACCGACTCGGGCACGACGATCTTGGCCGCGCAGTGCACGGTCGCGGCGATGTCGGGGTGCTCCTCGAAGATCCGCGCGACCAGCGCGTGGTCGGCGATGTCGCCCTGGTAGAACGCCGTGCCGTCGGTGAACTCCGCGCGACCGGTCGACAGGTCGTCGAGGACGACGACGTCCCACCCCTTGTCGCGGCAGGCCAGGCCGACCGTGCTCCCGATGTACCCGGCGCCGCCGGTGATCAGAACCTTCATCGCGTCTCCCTCTCGCCAGCCGCCCATGCTAGTGACGTCCGGCGCGGCCGCCCGGCGTCCGTCCACCGCGACGCCCTGGATGCGCCAAGATGTGCGCATGAACCCGCCGCTCGCGACCCTCGTGGGCGTGCGGCCGCACCGGGTCGACGGCGCGGCGCTGCGGCGCCGGGTCGGCGGCCGCACGGTCGTGGTGACCGGTGCGTCCCGCGGCGTGGGTCGGGCGGTCGCGGCGCGGTGCGCGGCCGCCGGCGCGCACG
>NZ_WNXX01000011.1 GCF_009733795.1 Actinotalea caeni | reverse complement strand
CGCCGCGGTCGCGCCGTCGGTGCTCGCGCACGTCGCGTCCCGAGGCGACTCGGAGCCTGCGCCCGCGCCCGCCGACGCCGACCACACCGGCGTCGCTCCCGAGCCCGACGGGCCGGAGGGCCGCGCGCCCGGCCGCGCTGCCGCCGAGGCCGAGGAGCCCGGCGGCGGCACGTGGCGCCGGGTGGCGGCCTTCATCGGCGGGGCGCTGCTCGTCGGCGCCGCGATCGGGGTGGGGTCGGCGTTCCTCCAGCGCGGGGACGACGACCCGGCGCCGCCGGCCACGCAGGACAGCGGGCCGGTGCCGCAGCACACCGGCGACATGCCGTCCGACCCTCCGGACGTGCAGGTCGTCGCGCCCGCCCGCTCGCCGCGTCAGCTCGTCATCGACCGTGACCACGGGACCTCGGTCGAGCTCTCCTGGACCGAGCCCGAGCAGCCGGTCGACCTCTACGTCGTCGTGCGGCCGGAGAGCGCGGACGAGGTCGGCACGCCGGAGGAGCTGGGTCACGTCCGCCCGCCGCTCACGCAGACCACGATCGAGGGCCTCGACCCCGACGGCTCGGACTGCTTCGCCGTCATCGGCATGGCGCTGGACGAGCGTGAGACCGGGGTCTCGGAGATCGTCTGCCGCTGAGGGGTCAGCGGCGCCACACCCCGGGCGAGACCCACCACAGCAGCCGCCGCACCCGCGGCGCCTGCCGGCGCAGGCCCGCGGCCACGGAGCGGCCGCTCGCCCAGGCGGACCGGGCGTCGCCGTCCGAGGCGGCGCCGGGCGGCGCGAACGCGCTCGCCTCCGCGCGCTCGGCCAGAGCCACCGCAGCGGAGGCGACGTCGTCGGGCAGCGATGCGGCGAGCGCGGTGGCGGTGCGGCCGGGCGCGGGCGGTCGTCCGGCGAGGCGCATCGCGTCCTCGACGTGCGCCCACGCACCCGGGTGCCCGGCCGCGCGCCAGCGGGCGGCGCGCGCCGCACGCGCGACGCCGAGACCCACCACCCCGAGCACGGCCAGCGCGAGCAGCGCCCATGCGAGCGCGGCCGGCACGGGTGACCCGGTCGCCGCCTCCTGCTGCGGCTCCACGACCTCGCGGTCCTCCTCGATGCCGGGGTCGGGCTCCGGGTCGTCGCCGCTCTCGCCGCCGGCCTCGGGGGTGGGCAGGTCGGTGGACGTCGCCGCGTCCGGGCTGGGGTCGACGGCGACCCATCCGATCCGCGACAGGTAGACCTCGGCCCACACGCGCGCGTCGTCGCCGTGGACGACGACGGAGCCGGTGCCCTCGTCGTCGGGCAGCTGGAACCCGACGACGAGCCGCGTCGGGATGCCGACGGTGCGGGCCAGCACCGCGAACGCGGCCGCGAACTGCTCGCTCGTGCCGACCTGGCCGCCGTCGGAGGGGTCGGCGGCGAGGAACTGCACGAGCCGCGCCGAGGAGGAGCCGGAGCGGGCGCCGTGGTCGAGCACGCGCTCGGCGCCCGTCGCGCCGACGCGCTGCTGGTCGGTGCGCACCGCGTCCGCCAGCCGGGAGACCTGCTCCCACCGGTTGGACACGCCGGCGGTCACCGCCTGCGCCAGCTCGGCCAGGCCCGGGTGCACCCGCGGCAGCGCGAGGTAGCGCTCCATCTCGGCCGCCTCGGGCACGCTCGCCCGCCCGATCGCCTCGGGTGACGCCGCGTTGATCGCGCTCGTGATCGTGACCGTCGGAGGGTCGGCGGGGTCGGCGCCGGCCCAGCCGGCGGGGAGCACGAGGGTGCCGCTGTCGAGGTCGAGCAGCGCCTGCGCACCCTCGACGGCGGTGACGGCACCCGCGGCCGGCAGCCAGGCCTCGCCGTAGCCGTGCGGGGTGACGGCGTAGGTCGCCGTGCGGGTCGCGGTCGCCGGTGGGGTGTCGGGGGTGGCGACGACGCCGACCGGGCGGAGCTCGGCGTCGAGCGTCCACGCGACGCCCGTGTAGTCGGGGAGCACCGCGAGCGCGAGCCGCTCCGGCAGGTCGCCCGCGACCGCCGTCACGGTCATCATCTCCTCGGTGGGGCGTTGCGCCCACACGGCCGCCTGCGGCACGGGGTTGGCGGCGTCGGCGGGCAGCTGCGGAGGCGGCACGAGGGTGCGGGGCTCGAAGGACCGCGCCGTCGGCACCACCACCGCGCAGAGCGCGAACGTCGCGACGACCGCTGCGGCGACGGCGGGCAGCAGCACGCCACGGCGCGAGCGTGACGACCGCGTGCGCCGGGCGGTCGCGGCACCCGTGGTGGGCGCCGGTCGGGGGCGACCGGCTGGCAGCAGCACCCAGCCCAGCAGCACCGCGAGCGCGGTCGCGACCGCCGCGGTCCCGAGGGCGTCGCCGCGTCCCGCCGTCAGCAGCGCGCCCGCGGCGTGCAGGACGACCGCCCCGAGCAGCGGAGCGACACCCGCGCGTGGCGAGCGGGTCACGGCCACCGCGACCGCGAGCGCGACGAGCCACACGAGCAGCGCCGCCGGCACGAGCAGCGACGGGTCGGCGGGCGCCGGGCGCGGCGCGGTGAGCAGCCGGGGCACCGCGTCGACCAGCGGACCGAGGAGCGTCAGACCCGGGCTCGAGCGCCACGCGGGCAGCGCGCCGCTCACCGGGTCGACGCGATCGGCGAACGTCAGCGCGACCACGGCGCCCACGGCGACCCCCGCCGTCGCCACGCTCCAGCGCGGCACCCGGACCGCGGCACCGAGGGCAGCGAGCCCGAACGGCAGCACCACGCAGGCGGCGAGCACCGGCAGCGCCCACGCCGCGGCGTAGCCGGCCGCCAGCGGCGGCAGCGCGGTGAGCAGCACGAGGGCGGCCCACAGCACGGGCGCGACGGAGCGCGCGGCGCGGCTCACCGGGCCACCGCCGAGCGCCAGGCGTGCACGAGGTCCTCGGCGCGGGGACCGCGCAGCACCGTCACGCCGCGGGAGGCACCGACGAGCTGCTCGGGCGCGGGGTCGACGACCGCGACGACCCCGACCGGCGCGGCCGCGGCGTCGGACAGCAGCGGCGCCAGCGCGGCACGCGCCCCGCTGATGACGACGAGGATGTCGGGCGCCCCGCTGAGCAGGTGCGCGCCGGTGCCGGGCCCGGTCGTCGGCTCGGTGCGGGACAGCCGGCCGAGCAGCTCGGGGTCGATGCCGACGACGGCGGTCGCCGGCACGGCGGTCGCGACGTCGAGGCTGCCGCTGGTCGTCACGACGCGGCTGGGGCTGCGGCTCTCGGCAGCCGTCGCCACCAGCGAGGCGGCGACGTCGACCGCCTCCTCGAAGCCGTCGCCGTCGTAGGAGTCGGCGCGGTCGTCGAGGACGACCGTGAGGTGCGGCGCGGAGGGGTCGGCGTCCTCGCGGACCATGAGGGTGCCGCGGCGGGCCGACGTCGCCCAGTGCAGCCGGCGCAGGTCGTCGCCCGGGAGGTACTCGCGCAGCCCGGTGAGGTCGGTGCCGCCGTGGGCGATGCGCTCGTCGGCGCCGACCTGCCCGCGGCGGGTGCCGGCGGGCAGGCCGAGCGCGTCGAGCACGCGGGGCTCGACCAGCACGGTGGTGGTGTCGCCGTAGGTCTGGCGCACCTCGGCGAGGTCGGCGAGCGCGAACCGGTGGAGCGTCAGCGGCCCGAACGAGATCTCGCCTCGCCGCTGGGTGGGGATCGGCAGGTCGGTGGTCTCGGTCGCGCCGGGTACGAGCCGCGGCAGGTCGAAGGGAAGCTCCTCGCCGCCGACCCGGTCGTGCCCGGCCGCGGTGACCGGCAGCCAGGTCGAGGTGTTGCGGACGACGATCGTCGCGGAGCAGTCCGCGAGCCGCGGCACCCGCAGCGGCCGCACGGTGCGGCGCACCGAGACCGGCACCGGCACCGCGACGCCGACGAGGGCCGCGAGCAGCGCGAGGGCGAGCGCCACCCCCAGCCCGACCAGACCCGGGTAGGACGCCCAGCCGCCGAGGGCCAGCAGCGCGACCGCGCACACGAGCACCGCGACGCCGCGGCGCGTCAGCCGCAGCCCGGCGAGCGCACCCACGGTCAGCCCTCGGCCGCGGCCGTCGTCCGGCGGCTCATGCCGGGACCGGGCGGGGCGCCTCGACGCTCTCGACGACGTCGGCGACGATCCGCGCGGGGTCCTCGCCGGCGAGCAGCGCGTCGCGGGTGGGGATGAGGCGGTGCGCGAGCACCGGCTCGGCGAGGCGCTGCACGTCCGACGGCACCACGTAGTGCCGCCCCTGCGCCGCCGCGAAGGCCTGCGCGGCGGCGACCAGACCGCGCAGCGCGCGGGTGCTGGCGCCGAGCCGCAGCCGCTCCTCGGTGCGGGTGGCCGCGCCGATCGCGCGGACGTAGCCCAGCAGCGGGTCGGCGACGTGGATGTGCCGTAGCGCCGAGCGCACCGCGGCCACCCGGTCGGGGTCGGTGACCTCGCGGACCTTCTCGACGACGCCGGCACCGCTGCCGGGGCGGAGCACCTCGATCTCGTGCTCGGGGTCCGGGTAGCCGAGCGTGACTCGCATGAGGAAGCGGTCGAGCTGAGCCTCCGGGAGCCGGTAGGTGCCGTCGAGGTCGACGGGGTTCTGGGTCGCGATGACGACGAACGGGTCGGGGACCGCGTGACCGACGCCGTCGACGGTGACCGTGCGCTCCGCCATCACCTCCAGCAGCGCCGACTGGGTCTTCGCGGCTGCGCGGTTGATCTCGTCGGCGAGCAGCACGTTCGTGAACACCGGTCCGGGGCGGAACGTGATCTCCCCGCTGGCGGGCTCGAAGACCGCGGTGCCGGTGATGTCGGCGGGCAGCAGGTCGGGCGTGAACTGGATGCGGCGCGAGCTGCCGCCGACCGCCGCCGCGATCGAGCGGGCCAGCGTCGTCTTGCCCGTCCCGGGCACGTCCTCGAGCAGCACGTGACCGCCCGCGAGCAGGCACGTGACCACCAGCTCGACGACCGCGCGCTTGCCCTGGACCGCCTCGCTGACGGCGTCGACGACGTCGGTGTGCAGCAGCCGCACCTCGGCGACCTGCTCGGGGGTGGGGGTGCTCATCGGCGGCCGTCCCTCTCGGTGGTGGCGTACGGGGTGGGTGCGGTGGCGTCACGGGGCGTCTCGAGCACGCCCCGGCGGCGCAGCTCGCGCAGCGCGCGCATCGTGCCGGCGCCGAGCAGCATCCCGACCCCCGCGACGAGCACGGGCGGGTTCGGGACCTCCGGCGGCGTCCACGGCAGCGGTTCGACGTCGACGTCGGGGTCGGTGGGCAGCGAGACCGGGTCGTAGCAGATGCCGCCGGGGCTCTCGCAGTAGCCCCACTGGTTGCGGGGCGGCGCCTGCTCGCTGGCGGTCGCCGAGGTGGCGGAGCCGGTGCCGCCCGTCGCGGTCATGTAGGCGCTCACCGTGCGCCCCTCCGGCGCGGCGTAGAACGCGACGGACCCGCCCGCCGAGCAGGAGATCGTGCGGGTGTCCCAGGCGCCGCTCCCGAGACGGCTGTACAGGGTGCAGGTCCCGTCGTAGGTGCCCCACCCGGACGCCGGTGCGTAGGTGACCGTCATGGGGATCTCGCGGTCGTAGAGGTTCGGTGCGCTCCAGTCGACGCGCAGCACGGCGGCCCCCTCCTGCGGCTGCGGCACCGCCGGGGTGCCGCCCGCGGACGGGACGGTGGTGGCCGCCGGGCCCTGGCCGATCGCGTTGGTCGCGCTGAGGCTCACGTCGAAGTCGGGGACGGTGATGACCTCCTGGCAGGGGTCGCAGCTCACCGTCTCGGTCCACGAGGTCTGCCCCGGGCCCACGCTGATCACACGGCCGTCCCAGACCAGCTGGTAGCCGGTGAGCGGGGAACCGCCGTCGGCGGGGGCCGTCCAGGTCACGGTGTTGGTGACGAACGGCGGCGACTGGGTGGTGGTGGCCTGCAGGTTCGTCGGCGCGCTCGGCGCGGTCGCCATGACGACGGCGTTGCTCGGGGCCGACGTCGCCGACTGCCCCTGCCAGCGCGCCTCGACCGTGAACGTGTAGCTCGCGCCCGGCGTCACGTCGACGTCGACGCTCGTGCCGCTCGTCGAGACCGTCCCACCGCCCGGCGAGGGCGTGACGACGTACTCCTCGGCCGCCGGTGCGGACGGCGCCCACGTCACGCGCACGGTGTCGCCGTCGACCTTGGTGGCCGTGACGCCCGACGGCGCGACCAGCGTCGCGGTGGTCGTCGTCGGGTCGGTCGTGGTCGGCGGGTCCGTGGTCGTGGGCGGGGTGGTCGGGTCGGGCGTCGGGCACGCGTCCGCCACCCGCGCCGACGTCGCCGTGTGCTCACCCGCGTCGGGGTGGACCGCTGTCACCTCGACCTCGATCGGGTCGCCGCACGCGACGTCGGGCAGCACCGCGGTGGTGACCGAGCCGGCGAGCGTGACGCTGCGGCCCATGCCGGTGACGACGTAGCGCTCCGGGGCGATCTCCGGCGCCGTCCACGCCACCGCCACGTCGTCGCCGTCGCGCTCGGCCGTGACGCCGCTGGGGGTGAGCTGCTCTGCCGCCGGCGGGTCGACGCACGCCGCGGTGTCGACCGTCGCCGTGCTGCCGACCAGGCGGCCGTCGTGCTCGGCGTAGACGGTGACGGTGACCGTCGCGCCGCAGGTCAGGCTCAGCGTCACGCGGTCGGCGTCGGCCGGGACGCGCTGGTCGACGCCGTCGGAGGTGCTGACCAGGTAGCCCGTCGGGGGCTGCACGGGAGCCCGCCAGCGCACCTCGACACGGCCGTCCTGCTGCAGCTGCGCCCGCACCACGGTCGGGGCGAGGTCCGGGTCGGCCGTGTCGCCACCGCCCGGGGTGCCGCCCGAGGGGTCGTCGGACGCCCCGGTCGCCGGCGCCGTCGGCTCGCCGCCGCCGGGCTGCTCGCCCGAGCCGGTGGGCCGGTCGGTGGCGTCGGGGGTCGAACCGCCCGACGGCGTCGCGCCCGGGTCGACCGACGGCGGGTCCGGCTGCTGGACCTGGATCGGGTCCTGCGTCGGCGGCGTCACCGGTGTGCTGGGGCCGGACACCGAGATCGGCGGCAGCGGCTGCTGCTCGTCGCCCGGCTCGACGGTGGGCACCTCGGCGCCGCCGAGGTCGGTCACCTGCGTGCTGCCGTCCTGCTGCACGAGCACGATCCGGCCGTCGTCGGGGTCGTGCACGACCAGCCGCCCGTCGTCGACCACGAGCACCGGGTCGCCGCCGCCCGGCACGACGATGTCCGGCGCCGCCGTCGCGCCGCGCTCGTCGAGCACGAGCACGCGGCCCTCGCCGCCGCACGGCACGTAGACGCGCCGCTCGAACACCGCAGGCTCCAGCGGGCGGGCGCACGACAGCCCGCCGACGTCGACCGTCAGCAGCTCGCGGCCGCTGATCATGACGACGAGACCGTGATCGGCCGCCGACGCCGGCGCGAGGTCGGCCGGCGAGGACGCCGCCGCCATCACCTGGCCCTGCAGCGCCGGCACCTGCTGCACGACGTCGGCGCCCGCGCCGACCTGGAGCACCGCTCCGCCGTCGGGCGCGAAGACCGTGACCCCGCTGCGGTGCGGCACCAGCCGGGTGCCGGGGCCCGCCGCGGCGATCGGACGCTCCAGCGAGACCGAGAACTCGCCGGCGCCGTCGACCCAGTCGAGCTCGCGGAGCGTGCCCGAGGTCGTCACCAGCCACACCGTGCCGTCGGCGTCGACGACGACGTCGCTGAGGTCCTCGCCCGCCCGGTAGGGGGAGCCCAGGCTCGCGAGCGTCAGCGGGTCGACGACCTGCACCAGGCCAGGCGAGAGCTCGGCGAGCAGCACCCGCTCGCCACCGATGAGCACGACCGTCTCGCCCTGGGTCTGGCGGCCCTGCCCCACCAGCAGGCCCGCGAGGTCGATCGGTGTGACGACGCCGGTGTCGAGGTTGGTCACCACGAGGAACCCGTCGGCCTGCGTCACCTCGGTGCGGCCGCCGTCGGTGTCGACGACGAGCCGGACCTCCGGCTGCCCGGTCGCGGGGTTGATCTGCACGACGGTGCCGTCGTTCTCGGGGAGCCAGGTCTGCCCGTCGGACATGTCCATGACCGACGCCGCGACCCCGTTGCCGACGACGGCGCCCACCACGAGCAGGCCGCCCGCCGCGGCGACGCCGGCCTCGACCATGCCGCGCTCGCGGCCCGCGCGGCTCAGCCGGCGGCGCCACCACGGCGTCCTCTTGGCGCTCACTGCACACCCCCTGCGTGACTCGCCGATAGTAGTTGGACGACGTTCGTGGCCCCACCGGTCACGAGGAGAGCTCTGCCCATGCCGGTCAACGGCTCCGCGGAGTGCATCGGCACCGTCACCGACGCCAGCGACCCGTCCGACATCTCGGGGGCGACGAGCGCGACACGGCGGCCGCGCCGCAGCGCCTGGGTCAGGCCGGGCACGTGCTGCCGGGTGCGGGCGTCGTCGGAGTCGGTGACGCCGACGACCGCGACCCGGGGCGTCGCGGTGAGCGCCGCCGCCAGCGCCTCGATCGCGGCGCGCTCCTCGCCGTTGCGCTCCCATGCGCGCTCCCACTCGTGGATGTCGTCGACGAGCACCAGGTGCCAGTCCTCGTCGCCGGGCGGGATGAGCGCCTGCGCCCAGGCGGTCGCGGCCGCCGGGTCCGTGACGACCTCGTCGGCGACCTGCTCGGGCTCCACGAGCCCGTCCGGCCCGACGACGGCGCCCGCGCGCGGCGCGACCAGCGTCACCCGCGCGGGCGGGCGGGCGGAGCGACGGGCGACCTGGCCCAGCCCGAGCAGCGTCGAGGTGCGGCCGGTGCGGGCGCGGCCGGCGATCAGCAGCGGCCCGTCGAGCAGCGACAGCGTCACCGCGCCGACGTACCCGTCCTCGACGCCGACGCACACGTCGTCGCGCTCGGGCGCCGGCGCCAGGTGCTGCGGCACCCGGGTCGGCATCGCCGGCACCGGTGCGACCGGCTCGCCGTAGCGGTCGGCGACGACCGCGCACAGCTCGTCGAGCCGTTGCGCCTGCAGCGGTGTGCCGGCGCCACCCACCGTCGCGACCTGCACCTCGTCCTTGCCGACCAGCCCGCGACCGGGGACGGTGTCGCCGTCGAGCACGGCGGGGACGCCGAGCATCGCGTAGTCGTCCGGCACGGTCATCCGGAGCACCAGCCGCTGCCCGAACGTCGCCTGGATCGGCGACGTGATGCCGGTGCGCTGCGGGCTCGTGGCGGTGACGTGGATGCCGCAGCGGCGGCCCTCCTGCAGGATCGTCACGAGGTGCTCGGCGTGCTGACGGCGGACCGGCCCGCCGCCGTCGAGGGTGTCGAGGACCGCCGGCAGGTTGTCGATCAGCAGGTGGATGCGCTGCAGCGGGACGCCGAGCGCGGCCAGCGCGTCGACGTCGGCGGCGCCGCGGGAGGCGAGCAGCGCGTTGCGGTCGGTGACCGCGCGGGCGAGCATCCGCAGCAGCCGGAGCATCCGCTCCTCCTGCTGCTCCGGCACGACCGACCCGACCGAGGGCATCCGCTCCAGCACGGTCAGCGCACCGCCGCCGGCGTCGATGGCGTAGACGCACTCGGGCACGTCGGGGACGTCGGCCCCGGCGGTGCCACCGGTGGCCGTGGCGGCCGCGGCGACCGTCCGCAGCAGCTCCGACTTGCCCGATCCCGAGGCGCCGTAGACGAGCAGGTGCCCGCCGCGGGCGTAGTCGACGACCCACGGCAGCTGGCTCTGCTCGGCCGGCCGGTCCACGAGCCCCAGCGCGAGCCGGCCGCCGCCGGGCTCGACCGTGTGCGACTCGGAGCGGGTGCCCGCCACGAGCGCCTCGTCGCGCGCGCCCTCGCCGAGCACCAGCCGGCCGGGTGCCGCGCAGACCATCGGGACCTCGTCCGGCAGCGGCGGCAGCCACGGCTTCCTGGGCGCCGGGCGGCCGCTGCGCAGGAACGCCGTCGAGGCCGTGTCGACGATGCGTTCGAGGTCGCTGCGCGGGTGCACCCGGGCGGTGGCCCCGGCGTGCGCGAGCTCGCGCGCCGTGAACGGCGTGATGCGGACCCGGCCGCCGTCGGCGTGGACCTCCTCGTGGGCGCCCACCCACGCGACCTGCACGAGCTCGCGCGTGCCGTGCCCGGTGCGGCGCAGCCACGCGCGGCCGGGCGTCCGGCGCGAGATGTGCGCGGCGTCCGGGGCGTCGATGACGTCGACCGAGTCCTCCGGGGCGGCGACCCGCAGCGCGATCCGCAGGTCGGTGTTGGCCTTGATCTGCGGCGTCACGACACCCGCGGGACGCTGCGTCGCGAGCAGCATGTGCATGCCGAGGGAGCGGCCGCGCTGCGCGATCGAGACCATGCCCTCGACGAACTCCGGCACCTCGGCCAGCAGCGCGGCGAACTCGTCGACGCAGATGAGCATGCTCGGCGGCGCCGCCTCCGGGTGGCTGCGCTCGAGCGCGAGCAGGTCCTTGGCGCCGTACCGGGCCAGCAGGTGCTCGCGCGCCGTGAGCTCGGCGTGCAGCGAGGTCAGGCAGCGCTGCACGAGCGCCGGCGTGAGGTCGGTGATCAGGCCGACGGCGTGCGGCAGCTCCGCGACCTCGCGGAACGCGGCCCCACCCTTGTAGTCGACCAGCAGGAAGGTGATCCGCGACGGCGGGTTGTTGGTCGCGAGCGAGCACAGCAGCGACTGCAGCAGCTCGGACTTGCCGGCGCCCGTGGTGCCCGCGACCAGACCGTGCGGGCCGTCCTCGCGCAGGTCGATCGTCACGACGCCCTCGCCGCCGACACCCAGCTGGGCGCGCAGCCCCGTCGACGTCGCCCACCGCTCGAGCAGGCGCTCGACGTCGTCGGGGTCGGCCAGGTCCCCCGAGAGGCCGGGCAGCCTCACGACCCCCGGCAGCATCGACTCCGCCGCCAGCACGGCCGCCTCGTCGCGGTAGCCCGACAGCGCGCGGGCCGCCCGCCACACCTCGGTGAGACCGAGCGCGTCGGTGCTCGTCAGCTCCTCGACGCCGCCGCGGTCGCGGTGCTTGATCTCGCCGCCGCGCAGGTCGACGGCGGTGACGGTCGCCGACGGCACCGTCTCGACGTCGGACCCGATCCACAGCAGGTGCAGCCGACGCTCGACGGCGTCGGCCGCGACCGCCTCGACCAGCCGCCGCGGCAGCCCGGCGCTCTCGTCGACGAGCACGAGCGTGTGGGCGGTGCCGCCGTCGGCGCTCGCGAGCTCCTCCAGCAGGGCCTGACCCTCGCCGGCCCCGACGCCGACGCAGGCGAGGCCGCCGTTGCGCGGGGTGGCGTGCGGCAGCCACCGCAACCAGGACTCGACGTGGGCGCGGTCCGGGCCGAGCGCGGCCGCGAGCTGCAGGTCGGTCGGGGAGTGGGTGACGGCGAGCCGCAGCACGGTCGCCCGCACCCACGCGTCGACGGCGTCGGCGTCGCCGGTGACCGCGGCCAGGCCGGTCTCCGCGAGCCGCAGCGGCACCGGCATGTCGGCGAGCGTCGCACGCTCGGAGGTCGCGCGCGCGAGCTCGGCGCGCAGCACACGGTCGCCGTGCGTGACGGGCTTCGCCGTCACGAGCGCCGGCCGGGGACCGCGGCCGGCGCGCACGGCGAGGAAGTCCTCGCTGTCGGGGCGGCGCACCCACAGCCGGTGGTCGCGCGCGACCGCGCGCGAGAGCACGACGTCGAGGTCGGGCTCGTCCTCCTCGGCGTGGGCGCGCTGGTGGGTCGCGGCGGTGTCGAGGGTCGCGAGCACCGCGCGGACGTCCTCGCGCCAGATCGCCGTCTCGCGGGCGAAGTCGCGTCGCACGGTGCGCCGCTGCATCACCCAGGTGAGCAGCATCATCGAGGGGAAGCCGAGCATGAACACCAGCGACAGCGGGCTGCGGGTCCACGCGAACATCGCGCCGCCCATGATCACCGGCATCAGCATCATCGGCCACGACAGCGGGGTCGGGCGCGGCGAGCCCGGCGGCTGCGGCACGTCGAGCTCGGCCTCGGCGACCGCCTCGCCGAACCGCGGCGGCCGGAGCACGCCCCGCTCGCGGGCCGCCTCGCCGTCGCCGGGGTGGAGGACGACGACGGTGCTGCCGAGCGTGATCCGCTCACCCCAGGCGACCGGCGTCGAGCGGGTGATCGTGCGGCCGCCGACCACGGTGCCGTGAGCGGAGCCGACGTCGAGCACGACCGGCGTCTCGGCGAGCAGCACGCGTGCGTGGCTGCGGCTGACCAGCGGGTCGCGCAGCCGCAGCCCGGCGGTGGGGCCGCGCCCGATCGTGAGGGAGTCGCCGGTGATGTCGGCGACCGCACCGGCGTCGGGGCCGGCGACGACGTGCACGGTCGCGCGCGGGCGGCGGCGCGGTCCTGGCCGCGTCCGCCAGTCGGCGGGCACCGAGGCCACCTCGAGCACGTCGCCGTCGCGCAGGCCCGCCTCGGCGAGCGGGGTGTCGGCCGGCCAGCTGCGACCGTCGGTGGTCGGGGCCAGCAGCAGGCCCTGGCCGCCGAGGTGCTCACCGAGGCCGGCGGCGAGGTCGGCGACCGTCGAGCCCTCGCCCGCGTCGACGACGACGTCGACCGGCGCCAGCCGGCTCTCCGGCGTCGGCAGCACGCTCAGTCGCCACATCCTCGGTCCTCCTCCTCGTCGGTGCTGCCGACGCTAGGCGGCCGCGGCCGCACGGGCCAGGGCGTGCGGGGTGGAAGGTTCCGCCGCGTGACCGGCGGGACGGTGGCCGGCACGACGAACGGCCCGACCCTGGGGAGGGCCGGGCCGTGCGTCGGGGTGGCGTCAGCTGGAGGCGTCCTCCTGCGACTGCGCCTGCGCGTAGATCTGGACGCTGTTCTCACGCAGCGCCGCGACCACGGACTGCAGGGCAGGCACGTACTGGCCGCTCCAGTCGCCCTTGAAGCGGGTGGCGTCCGGGCCGTACCAGGGCGTGCTCTCGAGCATCCCGGTGAGCCGGGTCGTGAGGGTCTCGATCTCGGTGGCGTCGCCGTCCATGCGGGCAGCGAGGTCGCGGCCGGCCTGGATGTCCATCCCGTAGACGTTCGCGGTGGTCATGCTGTCGTTCCTCTCGGTCGGTGCTGCGGGTGCAGCGGGGTTCGGTGGTGCTGTCGGGTCGTGGGGCGGGACCGGCGGGCCGGTCCCGGGCGAGGGTCAGAGCGCGTCGTCCGGCACCTCCTCCTCGTCGTCGGGCTGCAGGCCCGTGGCGCGGAGCGCGGCGAGGGCGGCCGTGCCGACCCCCGCGAGGCCGAGCGGGGCGGCGAGCATCGCCGCGCCGGGACCGCCGGCGGCGCCGGCCGCCAGGGGCTCGACGGCTGCCACCGAGCCGGTGCCCACCCCGCCGGTCGGCAGCGACGACACGGGCCGCGAGCCGAGCGGGGAGCTGTGCACCGTGCCGTGCGACGACGTCGCACCGCCCTCGGGTGTACCGGCGGTCGAGCCGGGAGAGCCGCCGCCGGAGCCGAGAGAGCCGCCGGTCGGGCCGCCGGAGCCGCCGCCCGAGCCGCCGACGGGCGTGCCGCCGGACGCCGGCGTCGTCGCGCCGCTCGAGCCGAGGGCGCCGGTGCCGAGGCTGCCGGTGCCCACGCCCGTGGCGGTGCCGCCGCCGGTGGGTGCGTCGCCGATCGAGGTGCGCGTCCAGAGCCGGCCGTCCGCCCCGATGCCGGTGACCGTGGTGACGGTCCCGCCGCCGGTGAGCGGCGCCGTCGACCCGGGATCGGTGCGGGTGATCGGCGTCGTCGGGGCCACCGAGGTGCCGCCGCCGGTGCCGGTGCCGCCCGGCTCGGTTCGCGTGACCGGCGTGCTGGGCGCCGTCGCGCTGCCGCCGCCCACCTCGGCGCCGGTGCCCGGGTCGGTCCGGTGGATCGCCGGGTCGGGGCAGTCGAGCCGGGGCGGCAGCACCGGCACGGGTGCCGGCGCCGGTGGCGGGTTCCACGCCGTCGCGGGGATCGAGACCGGCGGGGCGTCCTCGGACGCGTCCTTCTGCTTGCGCGAGGCGAGCTGGAGCAGGCCGCCGAAGATCCGCAGGCACCTCGCGATGTACTTCACCCAGGGGATGACGACGGCCTTGAGGTACGCCGCGAGCGCCGCGGCGAACCCGGTCCAGCTCATCGCCTCCAGGGCCGCGACCAGCGCCTCGAGTGCCCGGGCGACGTTGTCGGCGAAGTCCGCACCCTCCATGCACCGGTTCGCGGTCCTGTCGAGGCCGTCGACGTCTGCGCCGTGGAACGACACCTGCCCCACCTCCTTCGTTCTCGTGTCGGTCGTGCTGTTCGTGCTGCCGTCGGGGTCGACGTGGCGTCGACGCTAGGGACGGGTCGGCCGGCGGCTCCAGCCCCGCGGGGGTGGAAGGTTCCGCCGACCGGGCTAGGCGGAGGCCTGGTCCTGCAGGTCGGCGCGGCGCCGCATCTCGGCCGCGTTGCCGCGCAGCGTGTCCGACGCCTCCTGGATCTGGGGCCGCATCGAGCCGTCCCAGTCGGCCTTGAAGCGCTGGGCGCCCGGGCCCAGCCACAGCACCGACTCCATCAGCGCCCCGATGTCGTTCACCAGCGCGCCCAGGTTCTCGGCGTTGGCGTCCATCTGCTGCGCCTGGGTGCGGGTCTCGGTGGTGTCGAGCCCGTAGAACGTGGCGCGGTCGTAGCTCTGGGTCATCGCGTCCTCCTCGGTCCGTGCGATGGCTCGGACGCTAGGCACCGCACGACTCCCAGCACCACCGCGCCGGGGGTGGAAGGTTCCGGCACGTCGGCGCCAGTCGCCGGCGTGCGGACGTGACCGCAACGGCACGAACGCCCCGCGCGGAGGCCTCCCCGGCGTACAGAAGTGACCCCAGCGGCACGAATGCTCCGCGCGGAGGCCTCCCGGGCGTACCAAAGTGACCACAAGGGCGCGAATGCCCGCGGACGCCACTCGCTGAGCTACCGCCCCCCAGTGTCGCGGCACGAACGGCCCCGCGTTCTCCTCCCCGGCGTACAGAAGTGACCTCAGCGGCACGAATGCCCCGCGCGGAGGCCTCCCGGGCGTACCGAACTGACCGCAACGGCACGAATGCCCCGCGACCCCACGCCGTCGTCCGCGGCCGGGGTGCGCGAGCCCGCCTCAGGCGGTGGGGTTGAGGCCCGCGCCGCGGGCCTGGGCGTCGAGGACGGCCTCGAGGTCCTCGGTCGTGACGAGCGACGTCTCCGCGGCGCGGCGCCCGACGGCGAACCGGACGTTCTGGACCCGGCCCTGCGTCACCGTGAACGGGTCGTCGGCGGGTCCGAAGGCGAGCCGGGCGATCGCGCGGATCGCGTCGTCGACACGTTGCGCGCGCTCGAGGTTCCACGCGTGCCCGCGCCACGCCAGCACGCGCTCGTAGATCTCCCGGTTCGACGGCGGTCGCGGGTAGTCGTCGGCGCCGCTCAGCCACGGCTCGGCGAGCGCGAGCGCGACGTACCACTCGCGGGACCACCGCTCGAGGTGCGGGGCGTCGGTGGTGGGGTCGCCGTCGGGGTCCTGGTCGGGCGCGAACGTCACCGGTGCGACGTCCGCGCCCTCGCGCACCTCCTCGACGTCGAGGACCAGCACGAGGTCCGCGAACCCGGCGGCCTCCTCGCGGCCGCGCAGCAGCAGCAGGTGGTTCTCGCCCTCGTCGAGCAGCGCCGCCATCCCGGTGGCGAGCGCGACGCGGCGGGCGCCGCCCGGGGCGTCGAAGAGGCTCGACAGCTGGGCACCCGTCGAGCCGTGCCAGCGCAGCCGCGCCACCTCCTCGCCGACCGCGAGCTCGCCGACCAGGCGCGAGACGTGCGCCGCGGCCCGCGGCAGCGCCAGCGCGGTGGTCCGCAGCTGGGCGTCGACGTCCGGCAGCGCCACGTCGGGCGCCCGCCCGAACAGCATCGACTCGCCGCTGCCGAGCACGACCGTGGGCACACCGCGGCCGCGCAGCGTCACCCTGAGCACCCGGCCTCCCCCGTCGTCGGTGCTGGCAGGCTAGCGGAGCCGGGACGGGCGCGGGAGGGCGCAGCGGCGCTAGGCGACCGCGTGCCGCCTGTGCACGGTGCGCGCGCCGGGCTGCGTCGGCGCCCACAGCAGCGGCATGCCCGCCTCCTCCGGGGTGCGACCGCCCTTGCGCTCGTTGCACGTGCGGCATGCGGCGACCGAGTTCGTCCAGGTCGACGGGCCCTGCTGGCAGCGGGGCACCACGTGGTCGATCGTGGTGGCAGGGCCGCCGCAGTACGCGCAGGTGTAACCGTCGCGGCGCAGCACACCCTTGAAGGAGTACGTGGCGGGGACGGTGCGCTCGTAGCGCCAGCGGGCGTAGACGTAGCGGACGAGCTCCACCGAGCGGGGCCGCTGGTACGGGCCGAACGCCTCGCCGTCGACGGCCTCGAGCACCCGGGCCACGCCGCGGTGCAGCATCGTGATCACGTGGCGCAACGGCTTGACGTCGTGCACCTCGACGCCGCCCGCGTTGTAGATGAGGACCATCGCGGCCATGCCGCACCTCCCTCCGCTCGCCAACGGTATGGCAGCGCCGGGCTGCCGCGGTGGCGACGTGCCGCACGACGCCACCGGTTCAGATCGTCGCTGCCGCCCGCCCGCACCGCAACGGGTTTGAGCCGCGGCGTCCCGTCGGAGCCCTCGCGCCGGCAGCGCGGCGTGCGGCGGCCGCCGCGGCACGACGTGCGGTGGAACCGTGGGGTGGCACGAACAGCGGTGAAACCGTTGGGTGGCACGAACAGCGGTGAAACCGCGGCGTGGCAAGAAGTGCGGTGAAAGTGGGGGGTGTTCCGAAGTGCGGTGAAAGCGGGGCGTGTTCCAAAGTGCGGTGAATGTGGGGGGTGTTCCAAAGTGCGGTGAAACCGGGTGGGGCTCAGCGGCCGCCGCCGTCGGGGTCCTCGTCGCCGCCGGTAAGCACGTCCCACGCGCCGAGCGCGAGGTTCCCCGGCACGAGCGCCATCCCGAACGCCCCCAGGGTGCGGAAGGCCTCGTCGTTGCGGCGCTCGACGGCGTCGCCGTAGCGGGTGCCCTGCATGCCCTCGTAGGCGAGGCCGCCGGCCGTCCACCCGACACCCCAGGCCGCGCCGACGGCGGGGCCGAGCGCTCCGGCCGCGAGCCCGCCGGCGCCACCGGTCGCCTGCACCGGGTCGCCGCGCACGAGGCCGGCCGCGGTGTCGTAGACGTTGAGGGCCGACCCGAGCGTGCGGGCCGTGCCGACGACGGCGCCGACGCCCGGCCGGGCAGCGCCGACGAGCGAGCTCACCAGCTCGTACTGGCCGCGCGTCATCGACAGCGCGGGTCGACCGCCGGCGGCGGCGACGGCCGCCACCTGCGCCAGCTCCAGCCCGTTCGCCAGCACGTCGAGGAGGAGGCGCGCCCGCTCGCCGAGCGAGCGCTCGGTGCCCGCCGCCGGGGCGGCAGCCGGGGCGGCGGGGGCCGATACCGCTGGCGCTGCCGCTGTGGCCTCGCTCGCCTGCTCCTGCTCGCGCGCCTGCTCGAGCACGTGGCCGGCGGCCTCGGCGAGCGCGCGCGACGTCGCCCGCACGTGCGCGAGCTCGGCGACCTCCCACCGCTGCCGGGCACGGTCGGCGTCCGGGCCGTGCCAGCCCAGCTCGGCGAGGCGCTGCTGGGTGCGCAGCCCGGTGCCGAGCGTGACCTCGGCGAGGGTCAGCATCTCCTCGGCGAGCAGCCGCAGGGCGTCAGGGTCGGCGCCGTGGGTCACCGCGGTCATGGTCTCCTCCTCGTCCGGGTGCCGCCATCGTCGGCGCCCGGACGGCGATGGAGAAGCCGTGGCCGGGTGGAAGGTTCCGCCGTGTCAGCCCTGCGGGGCCCAGGCGCAGTGCTCGTCGGCCGCCGAGGTGCTCAGCGCGCCGTCCCGCAGGAAGGTGATCCCCGCGAACCGCCAGCCGTCGAGGTCGCCGTACCAGGCGTCGCTGTCGCTGCTGAGGAGGTCGATCGTCTCCTCCGAGGCCGGCGGCTCGACCGGCCCCAGACCGGGTGCCACCACCGCCTCGTCCAGCGGGAACGGCCCGTTGTCCTGCACGTCCTGCTCGTGCTCGCCCTCGGAGCTCTCGCTGCCGATGCCGACGCACAGCCCGCCCCAGAACCGGCCCGGGTCGATCTGCACCGGCCACGGGTCGCCGTTCTCGTCGTGCTCGACGACCACCGTGCGGTCGGCCTCGACGGTCGGCGTCGCGGCGCACTCCGCCCCGAGGTCCATGATCAGCCGGTCGATGCGCACGCCGGGGCCGTCGCCCGCCGGCTCGACCGCCTCGACGGTCGCGACGCAGCGCGCCTGGTGCGCGATCGCGTACGGCATCTGGACGAGGTCCGTGCCGTCGTTGAGCCACACGAACCAGCTCGTCCAGGGGTAGCCGCCGAGCTGCTCCTGATACGTCAGCGGCGCGACGACGTCCAGGTCGTCGTCGCCGTCCATGTCGACGACGACACGCTGGGCCTCGTCGTAGACCATCGGCCCCTCGCCCGCGAGGTCCCACTCGCCCTCGGCGACGCCGTCCTCCAGCGGCACCTCGAACGGCGCCGTCCAGGCGTCCTCGTAGGTCCACACCCGGTTGCCGAGGTCGACCGTCGTCGGGTCGAGCGGCTCGGGCGTGGTGGGCTCCTCGGTCTCGGTGGGCCCGGTCGGCTCCGCCGTGGGCTCGGCGCCGGTGGGCTCCGGGTCCTCCGGCCGGCACGCCGATGCCGTCGTCAGCAGGGTGGCGAGCGCCGCGAGCGCGGCGACGACCGGTCGTCTCATCGATCTCCCCCTCGTGATCGTGACCGAGCCTCGTGCCCGGCCGGTGCAGCGGTCCGCGGCGCGGCGAGCGCCTCCTCGGCGCCCCCCGTCAGACGAGGTCGAGCAGCGCGATGACGGCGGCGAGGACGATGATGCCGCCGACGATGCCACCCGCGATCGCCCAGGTCTTGCCCCACCCCCACCGAGCGATCTTCACGCCGCTGGCGGCGAGGCTCTCCTCCCACCACTGCTGCGGCGGCACACCGGTCGCCGCCGCGCGGCGGGCGTAGGCGTCGGCGGACTCGTGCGGCTCGGGCGCCAGCATGCTGCCCAGCAGCGACAGCTTCACGGGCTTGCCCTCGACCGGCTTGATCACCAAGCTCGCCTGGTTGGCCGTGTAGCTGGTGACCGCCCGCAGCCCGGCGGGCGGCGTGTCGAGCACGACGACGGGCGGCTGGCCCGGCGGTGTCTGCGTGACGCGGAGAGTCCCCTGCGGCGTCCACTCGAGCGTGGCGGGCGTGATCTGGAAGACGGTGGCACCCATCGTGTGGGCGGTGACGCGGACGGGTGTCATGGTTCTCCGGGCGCAGCGGGCGGCGTACCCGACAGGACTAGCACACCGGCCGGGGCCGCGTCGCGGCCGGGTGATGGGGAGATGTCTCCGCCGCGACCGCTCTCAGGCCGGCAGCAGGTGGTCGGGCAGCACGTCGTAGTGGTCGTGGGTCACCGTGAAGGTCCCGCGGCCGCCGGTGAGCGAGCGCAGGTCGATGACGTAGCGCCGCAGCTCCGACGCGGGCACGAGCGCCTCGATCTCGTGGGTGCCGTCGTCGAGCATGTCGGTGCGCTGCACCCGCCCGCGCCGCGCCGCCAGGTCGGCCAGCACGTCGCCCTGGTGCCCCTCGGGCACCCGCACGACCAGCGCCGAGATCGGCTCGAGCACCACGGTCCCGGCGGCGGCGAGCGCCTCCTTGAGCCCGAGCGCGGCCGCGGTGCGGAACGCCATGTCGGAGGAGTCGACGGAGTGGTACTTGCCGTCGACGCACTCGACCTGGACGTCGACCACCGGGTGCCCGTGCGGGCCACCGGCACGCATCGCCTCCTCGATGCCCTTCTCGACGGCGGGGAGGTAGTTGCGCGGGATCGCGCCCCCCACGATCTTGTCGACGAAGGTGAACCCGCTGCCGCGCGGCGCGGGGGAGACCCGCAGCTGCGCGACGGCGAACTGGCCGTGGCCGCCCGACTGCTTCTTCAGCTTGCCCTCGGCGCTCGCGGGTGCCTTGATCGTCTCCCGGTACGGGATCCGGACCTCTTCGGGCTCGACGGCGACGCCGAACTTGCGCGACAGCCGCTCGATCGCGACCTGGACGTGGGTGTCGCCGCTGCCGTGCAGCAGCACCTGCCCGGTCTCGGGCTGCGTCTCCACCCGCAGCGCGGTGTCCTCCGCGACGAGCCGGCGCAGCGCGTCGGACAGCTTGTCCTCGTCCGACGGGCTCGCCGCCCGGACGGCGATCGTGTAGGCGGGCGGGGGCGGCGGCGCGCCGGGCAGCGCGACCGGCCGACCCGGGCGTGCGAGCAGCGTGCCCGCGGGGGAGCCGGTCAGCTTCGCGACCGCGACCAGGTCGCCCGCGGGTGCCGCGCTCGCGACGAGGTGCTCCTTGCCGCGCAGCCGGAACGGCCCGTGCAGCCGCTCCTCGGCGCCAGTGGCGGCGTTGGTGAGGCGGTCGTCGGGTCGCAGCGTGCCCGAGAGCACCTTGAGCAGCGAGATCTGGCCGACGAACTCCTCGGCGATCGTGCGGAACACGTGCACGAGCGGCTCGCCGGCGGGGTCGGCCGGCACCTCGGTCTCCTGACCGCCCACCAGGATCCGTGCCGGTCGGGGCGGGGGCCCGAGGCGCACGATCGCGTCCGCGAGCTTGTCGACACCCACGCCGGTGACCGCCGAGCCGACGAGCACCGGCACGATCGCCCCGGTCAGCACCTCGTGCGCGAGCGTGCGCTCCAGCTCCGGGGGCGCGGGGACGTCGCCCGCGAGGTACCGCTCCAGCTGGTCGTCGTCGTCGGTGACGACGTCCTCGACCAGCGCGTCGTGGAGCTCGTGCTGCTCCGAGGCGAGGTCGGCCGGCGGCTCGATCGGGTGGGTGGTGCCGTCGTCGTCGTAGGCGGTGTCGGTGTCGGTGAGCAGGTCGGCGACGCCGTGGAACGCGGACTCCTCACCGATCGGCAGCTCGAGCGCGTGCACGGCCGCACCGAAGCGGTCGCGCAGCTGGTCCAGCACGGCGTGGAAGTCGGCGTTCTGCTTGTCCTCCTTGGTGACGAACACCAGCCGCGGCACACCGGCCGCCTCGCACGCCGCCCACGCGCGCTCGGTGCCCGGCTCGACGCCGTCGGTCGCGCTGACGACCAGCAGCGCGAGATCGACGACGTCCAGCGCGGACGTCGCCGCGGCCACGAAGTCGTCGTGACCGGGGGTGTCGAGCAGGTTGACGCGGTGCGCGACGCCGTCGACGGCCCAGTCGAAGGGCGCGACCGCGACCCCGAGCGACATGCACCGTCGCTGGGCCTCCGGCTCGGTGTCGCACGTCGTCGTGCCGTCCTCGACACGGCCCATCCGCCCGATCACCCCGGCGCGGTGCAGCAGCGCCTCCACCAGCGTCGTCTTGCCCACGCCGCCGTGCCCCAGCAGCGCGACGTCCCGGATCCGTTCCGTGCTGACAGCGTCCATGCCCAGCCCACCACGACTCGACGAAGGGGAGGTCTCGAAGGCTAGGGCATCGGTGCCACGGCGGTCCGGGACTTCGGTCCGTCGGCCGCTACCGTCCGACGACCACGACGCACTCGGCCAGGTGGTCGTCGACGTAGCCCAGTGCCTGCATCGCGGCGTAGGCCGTCGTCGGCCCCACGAAACGGAAGCCGCGCCGCCGCAGGTCCTTCGCGAGGGCGGTCGACTCCGGCGTCGAGGCCGGCAGCGCGTCGAGCCGGCTGAGCCGCTGCGCGCGGGGTGCGGGCCGGTGCGCCTCGAACACGTCCGCCAGCCGCTCGCCGCGCTCGTGCATCGCTCGCAGCGCCCGGGCGTTGGCGATCGTCGCCTCGATCTTCGCGCGGTTGCGCACGATGCCGGCGTCGGCGAGCAGCCGCTCGACGTCGGCATCGCCGAAGCTCGCGACCGCCTCCGGGTCGAACCCGGCGAACCCGGCCCGGAACGCCTCGCGCTTGCGCAGGATCGTGATCCACGACAGCCCGGACTGGAAGGCCTCGAGGCTGACGCGCTCGAACAGCTCGCGCTCGTCGGGCGTGGGCTCGGGCGGCACGCCCCACTCGGTGTCGTGGTACGTCTCGTACAGGGGGTCGCCGGTGCCGAAGCAGCGGAAGGTCATGGCCGCACCCTAGGCGCCGTCGCCGACACGACGACGGGCGGGCGCCACCACCGGGATGGTCGGTGGCGGCACCCGCCCGTCGCAGGGAGCCCGCGCGTGCGACGCGGACGGCTCAGGCGTCGGCGGCCTCCTCGCGGGCCTGCGTCAGCTCGTCGATGATCTGCTGACCGGTGGAGAGCATGAAGTCGTCGACCTCGCGGGTCCACTCGTCGACGCTGCGGCGGCCCTGCACGATGTCGTTCGTGAGGTCCTTGAAGGTCGTCTCCGCGACGCCGCCGTCGGAGACGAGGGTCTCGGAGTAGAGCCCGTCGGCCGCGCTGCGGATCGCGTTCTCGGCCAGGTAGGTCTGGAACGCGTGCAGCCGCTCGACGGCGTGCGGGTGCAGCGCGTCCTCGACCGCGAACGGTGCCGACACCAGCAGCTGCAGGTTCAGCCACTGGTCGCCGCCGGCCTCGGTGCGCTTGGGCGCGCCGTCGACCATCTCGAACTGCTCGCCCTCGACGCCGTAGGTCTGGTACAACTTCTCGGTCGACCCGATCGGCGCGGCCAGCCAGTTCGCGACGCCCAGCACGGCCTCGATGCGCGACTCCGCGCTCGCGCCGACGACGCACTGCTCGAGCACGTCGGCCGCGCGCCACGGGCGGCCGGTGTAGCCGTCGGCGAAGTCGAACATCTTGGTGCCGTCGATGTCGAACGTCTCGGCGATCTCCGGGAAGTTGTTCGTCGCCGTGGAGTAGAACGCGTTCCAGCCGCCGAGGCCGTCCTGCGCGAACAGTGCCTGACCCTCCGACAGCCGGGACTTGCGACCGGAGTCGTCGAACGCCTCCGGGTGCACGACGCCCGCCTCCATCAGCCGCAGCCCGGCCTCGAAGAAGTCCATCTGCCGCTCGTCGGTCAGTGCCGAGGTGATCGTGTCGCCCTCGAGGCCCCAGCCGTTCGGGATGCCGAGGGTCTGCCGCAGGAAGTCGGCCGGGAAGTCGGAGAACGCCCACCGGTTCTGGGAGGGGTCGGTGAACTCCTTCGCGACCTCCAGCAGCTCCTCGAAGCTCTGCGGCTCGGGGTTGAGCCCCATCTGCTCCATGAGGTCCGACCGCTGGATCAGCGCCCACGACGTGCGCAGCCCGCGGAACAGCGGGATCGTGTAGATCCGGCCGCCGAAGACCGAGTACTGCCAGGCCGAGGTCGGGATCGCCGCGAGGTTCGGGTAGGCGAGGATCGCGTCGCCCGCCAGGTGGTCGGTGAGGTCGAGGGCCTGCGACTGCAGGAACTCCGGCAGCCGCGGCGAGGCGTACAGCGTGAACAGGTCGGGCATCTCGCCGCTGGCGACCGTGGTCGCGAAGACGTTCGAGTAGTCGGCGCCCGGCACCATCCGCACGTCGAGGACCGAGCCGAGCCGCTCGTTGAGGCCCTGCCAGAACGGGTTGCGGTCCATGTCGAGCGGCTGCCGGTTGTAGTTCGGCGTCATCGCGGTGACGGGTTGGCCGTCGCCGGGCGCCTCGCTAACGGTGTCGACGAGGTCGGCGAGAGCCGGGTAGGCGAGGAAGCCGGCGTTGACGCCGTCCTGGGTGCCGGGCAGGTCGGGCTGCGGACCGGTGAACGCCTGGTACGCCGGCCAGTCCCACCCGGAGGGCTCGTTGCCGCCGCCGTCGGTCGGGCCGGCACCCGTGCCACCGTTGCCCCCGCCGCACGCGGCCAGGAACCCGGTCGCGCCGAGCGCGGCGCCGCCGAGCAGGAACTGGCGACGGCTCGCCGTGGTAAATCGTGACATCAGATCTCTCCTTCGAGGTCGAGGCGGGGGAGGGGGTGGATCAGCCCTTGACGGCTCCGGTGAGCACGCCCTTGGCGAAGTGCTTCTGCAGGAACGGGTAGACGACGAGGATCGGGACGAGCGCGACGACCAGCACGGCCATCTGGATCGACGCCTGCGGTGGCACGACGTCGACGTTGAGCTCGGCGCTCGCGAGCGCGGTGTTGTTGACGACGTAGGTCCGCAGCACGAGCTGCAGCGGCCACAGCGAGCTGTCCTTGAGGTAGAGCAGCGCGGAGAAGAACGAGTTCCAGTACGCGACGGCGTAGAAGAGCCCGATGACGGCGAGGATCGCCTTGGACAGCGGCAGCATGATCCGGGTGAAGATCTGCAGCTCGCCCGCGCCGTCGATGCGGGCGGCGTCGGTGAGCTCGCCCGGCACGTTCATGAAGAACGCGCGCATGACGATGACGTTGAAGCCGCTGATCATCGACGGCACGATCATCGCCCACACGGTGTCGAGCAGCCCGAAGTCCTTGACCGCGAGGTACATCGGGATCATGCCCGGGTGGAACAGCAGGGTGAGCAGCACCAGCCCGAGCGCGAACCCGCGGAACGGCATCGAGGGCCGGGACAGCGCGTAGGCGAGCAGCGCCGTCGTCGTCAGGGCCAGCGCGGTGCCGACCAGCGTGACGAACAGCGAGACCTGGATCGACCGTGTGACGACGCCGCCCGAGAGGATCGAGCGGTAGGCGGTGAGGTCGATGCCCTCGGGCCAGAACACGAAACCGCCTGCAGCGCTCACCTGGGCCGGCGGCGCCACCGACGTCGCGACGATGCCGACGAACGGCATCACGATGACGGCGCAGATCAGTGCGACCGCGACGCCCTTGACCACCTGCATCGCCGGGTGGGGGCGCGGCTGCCCGTTCTTCAGGTGCGGGCCGCGCGGGCGCTGCTGGCCCACGGGTGTGCTCCGGTCGTTCCGGACGCTCGGGCTCGTCGTGCTCATCGCTGGTACACCCCCGCCTCGCCGAACATGTGCGCGACCTTGTTCGCGGTGAGCACCAGCGCCACGCCGATGACCCCCTTCACCAGCCCGACGGCGGTGGCCTCGCCCCAGCGCCCGGCGACGATGCCCTGGTTGTAGACGAAGGTGTCGAGCACCTCCGACGCCCGCAGCCCGACCATGCCCTGCTGCAGGATGATCTGCTCGAAGCCGACGGTCAGCGAGCTGCCCAGCTGCAGGATGAACAGCAGGATGACGATGCTGCGCATGCCGGGCAGCGTCACGTGCCACAGCTGGCGCCAGCGGCTCGCGCCGTCGACGGCGGACGCCTCGTAGAGCTCGGTGTCGATCTGCGACAGCGCCGCGAGGAACAGGATCGCGGCCCAGCCGGTGTCCTTCCACATCACCTGCGAGGTGATGAGGGCGATGAACACGTCGGCGTTGCCGATGATGTCGAGCCCCTCGAGGCCCTGCGCGCGCAGCCACGAGCTGATCGAGCCGGTCGCGCCGAGGATCGTCTGGAACAGCGCGACGACGATCACCCACGACAGGAAGTGCGGCAGATAGGTGATCGACTGCACCACGCGCTTGACGCGCTCCGACAGCAGCGAGTTGAGCAGCAGCGCCAGCACGATCGGCAGCGGGAACACGACGACGGTCTGCACCGCGGTGATGACCAGCGTGTTCTTGAGCGCGTTGAGGAAGCGCGGGTCGCCCTCCCAGATGACGGCGAAGTTGTCCCAGCCGACCCACTCGGACTCCCACACGCCGATGAACGGCAGGTAGTCCTTCCACGCGATGACGTTGCCGAGCAGCGGGTAGTAGTGGAAGGCGAGCACGACCGCCATGCCCGGCAGTGCGAAGGCGAGCAGCACCCAGCTGCGGCGGGCGCGGCGGCGCTGCGCCGCGGGACGCTCGGTCGCCGGCGCGTCGGTGCGGGCGACCGGTGGCGCGGCCTGCTCGCGGCGGGCCGTGGGCGTCGCCGTCACCGCGGGTCGCCGTGCTGCGACGCGACGGGGGCTGCGGCGCGCGGGGTGGTGGCGGTCATGGTGCTCCGACATCCTCATTGATAGAACGATTAATCGGTACGGTACACACGCGCACGTGAGGTCCGCAACCCTGCGGCCCGCTCCGGTGCGGACGAGCCGGGACCCGGTGCGTCCGCGGGCGCTGCGGATGGGCCCGCCGTACCCGCGGTGCTCGCTGTCCGGTGCCCACGGTGCCCACGGTGCCGACCTCGGCGTCAGGGCCGGGGCGGGGCCACCGAGGCACGCTCGACGAGCTCCGGCTCACCCTCGACCAGCTCGTCGGTCACCGGGTGGCCGTCGACGGCGCGCAGCAGCGCCCGCACCCCGGCCTCGCCGAGCGCGCGCATCGGCATCCGGACCGCGGTGATCGCCGGCCGGAGCACCTCGGCGTCGGGGACGTCGTGGAACGCGACGAGCGACAGCTCGAGCGGGACCGCGATCCCGAGGTCGTGCGCGGCCGCGGACACCGCGAACGCGGTCGTGACGTTGTTGCACACCACGCCGGTGAGGTCGCGCCGGCGCTCGAGGAACCGGCGCGCGGGTGCGTAGGCCTCGGTGGGCTCCTGCGGCCCGGGCTCGACGGCGTCGTCGTCGACCGGTACGCCGGCGTCGTGCAGCGCCGCCCGGAAGGCGTCGGTGCGCACCTGCGTGCCTCGGTAGCCCGGTTCGCCGCCGTACAGCCCGATGCGCCGGTGGCCGTGCGCCAGCAGGTGCCGCGTCGCCGTCGCGACGCCGGCGGCCTCGTCGATCGCGACCGAGGGGACGAGGCCAGCGGGGTGCGGCTCGAGCGACACGACCGGCGTGCGCGCGGCGAGCACGTGGGCGAGCGCCTCCTCCCGCAGGCTCGACGTGGTGCGGACCAGCAGGCCGTCGACGCCGCCGCGGGCGACCACCCGCTCCATCAGCTGGGAGCCCGACGCCAGGTGCTGCGCCTCGCCGAGCATGATCGCGTAGCCGCGGCGCTGGGCCTCCTCGTAGATGCCCGCGAGCGCCGGCTGGAAGATCGGGTTGTGCAGCGCGGGCAGCACGACGGCGATCGTGCGGGACCGCTGCAGCCGCAGGCTGCGCGCCGCCTGGTTGGGGACGTAGGCCGCGCGCTCGATCTCGGCGAGCACGCGCTCGCGGGTCGCGGGGCTCATCCGCACGTAGGGGCTGTCGTTGAGGACGGCGGAGACCACCGCGACCGAGACGCCCGCGCGCTCCGCGAGCACCCGCAGCGTCACGGGGCGCCCCGCGCCCGTCTCGTCCGCCCCGCGCCCTCGGGAGCCGCCCGGCATCGGCCCTCCTCGCCTCGTCCCCGGCGATCGTACGACGGCGGCCGGTGCCGCCCGGTGGGGCGGTGCGCTCAGGCGGGCGGCGCGGTCGAGGACCGGGCCACCAGCTCGGCGCCGCCCTCGAGGATCGTGCCGCCTGCCCTCTCGCCCTCGATGAGCGTCGTGAGCATCCTGGCGGCTTGGGCCCCGGCCTCGCGCAGCGGCATCCGCACGGTCGTCAGCGGCGGCCACATCATGTCGACCGTCGCGATGTCGTGGTACGCGACCACCGAGACGTCCTCGGGCACCCGCAGGCCGGCCTCGGCGAGCGCGAAGTAGACCGCCGGGGCGACCGTGACGTTGTCGGCGACGATCGCCGTCGGCGGCTGCTCGGTGGCGAGCAGCTCGGTGACCGCGCGGCGGATGTCGGGGTGGGCGTACCCGACCGGGCGGTGCAGGTCGGCGCTGGCGGCGACGCCGGCCTCCGCGAACGCGTCGTGGAAGCCGAGCAGCCGGCTGTCCGAGCGGCCCGCGGGCAGCTGCAGACCGCCGACGAGCGCGATGCGCCGGTGGCCGAGCGCCAGCAGGTGACTGGTCGCGCAGCGGATGCCGGCGCGGTCGTCGACCCAGACCGAGGGGTGGGTGCCATCGGGGCCGGCGAGCACGACGCACGGGACCTGCATCGCCTCGAGCGCGTCGATCGTGTCGTCGCCGAGCTGGGCGCGGCGCACGAGGAAGCCGTCGGTCATGCCGCGCGCGGCGAGCCGCGTGAGCAGGTGGCTGTCGGGCGTGAGCCACTCGGCGTCGGCGAGCATGAGCACGCCGCCGTCGCTGGAGACCTGGTCCTGGATGCCGCGGATCACGTGCTCGAAGACCGGGTTCGACAGCTTGGGCACGACGGCGCTCACGACGCCGGTGCGGGCGGTGCGCAGCGAGCGCGCGGCGTGGTTGACCCGGTAGCCGGTCTCACGGATCGCCTCGTTGACGCGCTGCCGCGTCGCCTCCGACATCCGCACGTTCCCCGAGCGGCCGGAGATCGCGGCGGAGACGACCGCCGGCGAGACACCGGCGCGCTCCGCGACGTCCCGCAGCGTGACCATGGCGCGACCCTACCTGCCGACGACCGGGGTCAGGCGGGCGCGCGCGTCGGCCGCGGGACGGCGTCGACCATGCGGGCCACGCGCTCCCGGGCGTCCTGCGCCAGCGTGCGGGTGCGGGCTCGCGCCTCCTCGCCGCGCAGCGCCAGCAGCGCGGTCAGCACCTCGCCGGGCTCGGCGTCGTCGAGCTCGCGGATCCGGTCGGCTGCGCCGAGGTCGGCGTACATCTGGCCCTTGACGGTGTCGGTCGACTGCCGCAGGTAGAGCGCCGGGGTGCCCTGCGCGAGCGCGATGAGCGGGGAGTGGCACTCCATGCTGAGCACCGCGGTCGCCCGGCGGTAGACCGAGGCCGCCTCGCCGAGCTCCCAGAAGCGGGGCAGGACGTGGACGCGGTGCGCGACGTCGGCCGGCCAGTCGGCCAACCGCTGCTGCGCGAGCGCGACGGCGTAGGACATCTCCGGGACGACGACGACGTCGTCGTCGGTGCGGCGCACGTAGGCGGTGACGACGTCGCGCAGCAGCCCGAGGTCGCGGTCGACCCAGCCGGCGTTGATCGCGTCGCGGCGCACCTCCGAGGGCGACCGGCCGTCGTCGCGCAGCTCGTGGTAGGGCGTGTAGCGCAGCCGCGGCACGACGCACACGAAGCGCCCGGGCCGCACACCGGTCTCGGTGACGAACCGGTCGGCCGCCGCCTCGTCCTCGACGTCGACGACGACGGTCGCGTCGGGCCCGAACGCCACGCCGCGGTCGAGGCCCTGGGTCGCGAGGAACTCCGCGGTCAGCGAGTCGCGGCACCACACGAACGCGGCCTCGGCCAGCCGCGCCCGGTCCTCGGGCGCGAGCAGGTCGCCGTCGATCGCGCGGATGATCCGGCCGGAGCGCTCGAGGGAGTCGGCGTAGGGGGACAGCGGGTCGACCGTGATGCCGAAGAAGCCGTAGGGCTTGTCGGTGTGGGCGCGCCAGAGGTCGATCTGCTCGGCGCCGACGAGCGAGGGTCCGGAGGCGTGCACGCAGACGTCGGCCCAACCGATCGCCTCGCGGACCTCGTCGGTGAGCTCGTCCGGGGCGCTGTCGCGCGCGTCGCCGAGGATGCGCAGCGCGGGGAACCGTTCCTTCAGCATCGTGCGCTCGCGGGCTCCGAGGCGGCGCGGCCACAGCACGACCTCGGCGCCGCCGAGCTCGTGCAGGGCGCGCACGGTGCCCGGGGTGTGGGCGACGTCGCCGATGTTGACCGTCTGCCAGCCGGAGACCAGCAGCACCCGCCCGAGGTCCGTTCGTCTGCTCAACCGAGGACTCCTCCCGCGGGACGTCCGAGCGCCCCCACGTCGGTTCGCACCGGCCCGGTCCCGGGCGGCCGTGGCGTCCATCGTGGCGCGGATTAATGGATTAATCAAATCCGGCGGCATGGCGCCGGGTCAGCGCACCGGCAGCGGCCAGGCACCGATCGGCTCGAGCCAGTCGTAGGACGTCGTCGCGCCGGAGCGGTCGCGCCAGGTCCGCGGCGAGGAGGTGTGGAGGGTGTCCTGCGCGCGCGCCGCCGTCGCGAGGTCGCGCTGCACCGCGAGCGAGCGCTCGACCGCGAGCCGGATGTCGGCGTCGACCGCCGACGTGCGGGTGCCCGGGTCGATCGAGACGAACAGCGCCGCGCCCGCGCGTGCCACCGCGTCGAGGAGCTGGCGGTTCTTCTCCCACGGGGTGGCGGGCGTGCTCGGCACGCAGTCGGGGTCGCACACGAAGAACCGGCGGTCCTGCGGCTGGCGGAACGCGAGCGCGTTGACACCCATGCGCCGGCTGCGCTCCCACGCGACCCCCGAGGTGTCGCAGCCGGTGCGCTGCACGTCGACCGCACCCGCCGCCAGGTGGCCGGGCGTGCCGCAGCCGAGCACGACGGCGTCGCCGGCCGCTGCCCGGATGCGGTCGTAGAGCGAGCGGAGGATCTCCGCGTTGGTGACCGAGCGGTCGGCGTGGTGCCAGCCCGGTTCGGTGAGGACGACGCCGTCGAGCTGCTTGCCGTGCCGGCCGAGGAGGTCGAAGAACGTGAAGTCGTGCTTGATCAGCCGGTACCCCCACGGCCCGGTGATCGTCGCGATCGCCGTCTCGACCGCGACGAGGTTCTCCTCGACCGTGAGGTCGAGGGGCCGGTGCGCGGCGCTGGGGCGCGGCCCGGGTCGCTCGACCAGCCCCGGGTACGGCAGCGACAGCGCCGCCGGTCGCAGCCACAGGCCCGGCCGGCAGCCGGCCTCGGTCACCCGGGTCGCGAGCCCGCCCATGTCGTCGAAGAGACCCGGGATGCCGGTCGTCCACGGCCCGCCGTGCGCCGCGCCGCCGCGCGCCCACCCGGCGTCGACGACGCTGAACGGCCGCACGTCGTCGGGGCTGAGGTCGGCGATCGTGTCGGCGTCGCGCACGACGGCGTCGGGGTCGAAGCCCTCGCCGTAGGCGTGGTACCAGTTGTTCGCGCCGACGACCGGGCCGACGTCGCGCGGCCGCAGGTCGCCCGCGACCGCCGTGCACAGGTCGGCGACGACGTCGTACGGGGTGCCGTCGGTGCTCGTCGTGACCACGGTCGCGGCCGCGAGCGCGCGACCGCCCAGCAGCACCGGTTCGCCGCCGTTGTGGAGGTCGAGCCACAAGGTCGCGCCGGTGCCGTCGACCGTCCAGGCGCAGAACGCGCCGGGTCGCAGTCGCACGCCCATGCCGCCGCCGTGGCCGCGCGCCTCGTCGTACCAGGCCCAGTACCAGGGCAGCACACGCTCCGGGCGCTGCGGGCCCCAGTGCAGGTCGCCGTAGGCGCGCTCCCAGGCGTCGCCGGTGACGAGCGCGCGCTCGGGGAGCCGGCGCTCGAACCGCAGCGCGACGCGCGCCACCGGGCCGTCGGCCTGCACGGTGACGGCGAGGCCGTCGCCGTCGGGTGCGGTCGCCACGAGCACGTCGCCGGCGTGCCAGCCCGACGGGCCGGGCCGGGCGGTGCGGCCGGGCTCGGTGTCGTGCGTGAGGACGGTGACCGCGACCGGCTGCGGCGTCGACGGGTTCACGGAGGGCCTCCTGGGCGGTGTGTCGGCGTGACGAGATCGGCACGATGTCGCCAGATGTATTGTTACATCACATGGGAATGCCGCAGCCCCCCGCACCTGCCGGACCGGCCGAGAGCGACGCGAGCGCACACGAGGTCGCCCCGGCGCCGGTGGACGCCCAGCTCGATGCCGAGGTCGATGCCGAGGTCGACGTCGTCGTCGCCGGCGGCGGCACCGGCGGCGCCACCGCCGCCCTCGCCGCGGCCGAGCTCGGGGCGCGGGTGCTCGTCGTCGAGCGCGACACCGGTCTCGGCGGCGTCGGGACCCGGGCCGGTGTGCACTTCTACTACTGGGGCCGGCGCGGCGGCCTGCAGGACGCCCTCGACAAGGAGGTGCGTGCCGCGACGCCCGAGAGCTGGGGCGCGGTGCGGGGCTTCCACCCCGTCGCGAAGCAGGTGACGGTCGAGAGCCGCCTCGCCGCGGCGGGCGTGCAGGTGGTCGCCGAGGCCGTGGTCGGGCGGGTCCACGTCGTCGACGGACGTGTGGCCGCCGTCGACGTCGAGGGCCCCGAGGGCCGGACGACGGTGCGGACCCGGGTGCTCGTCGACGCGACCGGCAACGGGGACGTGGCCGCGCTGGCCGGTGCCCGCTACCGCGTCGGCCGCGCCTGGGACCAGGTGATGAACACCTACTCCTACGTGCCGCGCTACCTCGACGCGGACGGGCGGCTGACGTTCGCCAACTACGACTGCGGCTGGCTCGACAGCACCGATCCCGACGACGTCTCGCGCGCGCTGGTCCACGGCCGGGCGGTGGGGCTGGCGCGGGTGCGCGCCCAGCAGGGGCACACGCTGCTGACCCTCGGGCCCCAGCTGGGCGTCCGCGAGGGCCGCCGCGTCGTCGGCCGCGCCACCCTGCGGCAGGCGGACGTGCTCGCCGAGGTCGCGCGCGACGACGTCGTGATGCGGTGCCGCACCCACCACGACACCCACGCGCGCGACTACGCCAACGAGAGCGACCTCGCGCAGCTGTGGGTGCCCGTGCTGGGGTGGCGACGGCGCGGCTTCCGCGGCGACGTCCCGTACGGTGCGCTGCTCGCCGACGGCGTCGACGGCCTGCTGATCGGCTGCCGCGCCTTCTCCGGCGACCAGGACGTCGCGGCCGGTGTGCGGATGCAGCGCGACATGCACAGGCTCGGGGAGGCGGCCGGGGTCGCGGCGGGCCTCGCGGTGGCGCTCGGGGTCGCGCCGCACGAGGTCCCGGTCGAGCGGCTGCAGGCGCACCTGCGCGACCGCGGCGTGCTGGAGGACCTCGCGCCGGAGTCGGTGCCGACCGGGCCGCGCACCGTCGACGACGCGCTCGCGCTCCTCGGCGGCGAGGACGAGTCCGACGCGCTCTGGTGGTTCCGTGAGCACCCGGGTGCGCCGCGCGACGGGCTGCACGCGGCGCTCGCTGGGACGGACCACCGGCGGCGCCGCGGCGCGGCGTTCGCGCTCGCGCTGCTCGGCGACGACGCGGCGCTGCCGGTGCTGCGCGAGGTCGTGCTGGCCGGGGACGACGACGCACCGGGCGACCCGCGCCTCGACCTGGCGGCGCCGCGCTGGGTCGCGGCACTGGTGCTGCTGCGGCTCGCGCGCGACACCGGCGTGGTCGACGTCGCCATCGAGCGGCTCGCCGCCGGCCGGGACTCCGCGACCACGCTCTACCTGCTGCACCACCTGCACGGCCTGGCCTTCGACCTCACCGACGCGCAGCGCGCCCGGGCGCGGGACGCCGTCGAGCGGGCGCTGGAGCGGCCCGGGCTGGGCGAGGACTTCGCCGTCCAGAGCTCCGAGCGCACCGACACCCGCGAGGCGACGCTGACCTCGATCCGCTGGAACATCGAGCTGACGGCGTCGGCGGCGCTGGATGCGCTCGGCGGCGACGGGCGCGGGCTGCGCGACCGCTGGCGCGACGACGAGCAGGGCGCCGCCCGGCGGTTCGTGCGACACCTCGAGGCGCCGGTCGACCCCGAGCGGCTGCGCCCGCTGCCGGACCGCCGGGTCGACGTCGTCGTCGCCGGCGGCGGTCTCGCGGGTGTCGCGGCCGCGCTCGAGGCCGCGGGCTCCGGCGCGCGCGTGCTGCTGGTCGAGCACGGCCCGGTGCTCGGTCGAGAGGTGACCGCCGCGCGACGCACGGCGACCGGCGCGGCGGACGACCCGCTGCTCGAGGCGCTGCGCGAGCGCGGCTGCGTCGTCGACGGCCACCTGGACGCACCCGCGACCGCGGTCGCGCTCGACGCCCTGTGCGCGCAGGCGGGCATCGAGGTGCTGCTTCACGCGACGCCCGGCGACGCGCTCGCAGCCGACGGGGCGGTGACCGGGCTCGCCGTCACGACCGTGGCGGGTCCGCTGACGGTGCGGGCGCGCGCGGTCGTCGACGCGACCGCCGGCGGTCGGGTCGTGCAGCCGTGGGCGGAGGAGGTCGGGCGCGACGACCGCACCGGGGTCGTGCTGCTGGTCGAGGGCGTGGCCGACACCCCCCGGCGCTGGTCGCTCGACGGCTCCGACGTCGTGCTCGTGCCCGCGGCCCCGCCGGGCTGGGCGAACCTGCGCGTGCTGGTGCCGGTCGCCGCCGTCGGGCCCGGTGGGCTGCTCGCGACGGTGCTCGACGTCTTCGAGGAGGCGGTCCGGCGCGTCCCTGCGCTGCACGGGGCGCGGCTGGCGCTGCCCGCCGACGAGCCGCTCGCGCCGGACCGCGGCGGCCGGCGGCTGCGCACGCGGGCGCTCCCCCGCGGGCTCGCCCACGCGGGCGCGACGCTCGCCGACGCGCCGTCGGTCGAGGCGCCCGACCCCGAGGTGCTCGGGCAGCTGCTGCGCAGCGGTCGGACCGCTGCGCGCCGGCTCGTGCAGCCCGCGCCGGTCTGACCTCAGGTCCAGTCGCGCAGCCCGAGCGTGCGGCGCACCCGCTGCTCGGTGGTGGCCGTCCCCGACCACGCCTGCGCGAGTGCCGCCGCGCCGGTGTGGTCCGGGTAGCGCTCGGCGACCCACCAGGCCAGCACTGCCCGCCGACCGGGCTCGCCGCCCTCGTCGGGGTCGCCGTCGAGCCCGTGGGCGTGCTCGGCGAGCCACGTGAAGGCCTTCCCGACGCGGGCGCCCGAGGGTGCCGTCTCCTCCAGCAGCCGCGTGCCGTGCGGCTCGAGCCGCTCGGTCGCCGCGGCGAGCGCGAGCAGCGTGAACACGACGTAGCCCAGCGCGTTGGGGCGGGCGAGCTCCTGCGGCAGCGTGCCCGCCGGGCCGACCTGCGCGAGTGCGGACGCCGTCAGTCGCTCTCGCAGCAGCGGGAGGTCGCCGTCGGCGGGGTCGGCGAAGGCCGCCCAGGCGAGCGTCTGCAGGTGGTACCAGAGGCCGTGGTTGTTGGTGGCGGCGGCGTCGCGGCGGCCCTGCTCGCTCGTGCGGTACCAGTCGGCGAACCGCGCCATCCACGCCCGGGTGCCCGCGAGCGCCTGCCGCAGGCTCGGGGTCGGCTCGCGTGCGGCCACGAGGTCGAGGTCGTCGACGAGGCCGATCAGCCGCGCACCCTCGATGAGGCCGAGCCAGGAGCCGTCGTGGACGCCCGGTAGCGCGGCCGCGTGCCGCAGGTGCGGCTCCATCGCGGTCGCGGGGTCGACGAACCACGTCCGCAGCCGCGCCGCGAGCGCGTCGGCGGTCGCGGGGTCGGGCTGCAGCAGCCACGCGAGCGCGAGCGTGCGGCACTCCCGCACGAGCGTCGCGAGCCGGGTGCGGTCGTACGCCGGCCCGGCCGCGGCCGGGTTCACCTCGCAGTCGTGGCGTCGGTAGGGCAGCCCGTCGGGGGCGTCGGGGTCGGGCCAGGCGTACTTGCCGATCGAGTAGTAGGCCCGCGCCGGCCCTGTCCAGGAGGACGGCGCCCGGTCGAGGATCGACGGCGGCCGCGCGACGCGCAGGCGGCGCGCCTCGGTGAGCACGGCGTCGCGGTCGGCGTCCGGGGCGGGGGAGTGGGCCACACTTGATGATAAATGGATACATCGAAGCGGTGGCGCGCTCGGGACCGAGCCGCTAGGGTCCTTCGCGAGCGTGTGATTAATCGTTTAGTCATCGGCACCACTCGAAGGAGAGACGGCATGACCAGCGGCACCACCTCACCCCGACGCAGCCCCGTCGACACCACCCGCCGCGGCCTGCTCGGCCTCGCCGGCGCGGGCACGGCGGTCGGCCTGCTCGCCCGTTCGCCGGCACCGGCGGCGGCCAACCCGAGCGCCGCCGTCGAGCTCGTCGGCGACGGCACCACCGACAACGGGCCGCTGATCCAGGCGGCCTACGACGCGGGGCAGCAAGTGCTCTTCCCGGACACCCGCGGCCGCTACCTCATCGACACCCCGGTGTTCTTCGACGAGGGCGTCATCATGCCGACGTTCGAGATCGACGGCGGCGGCGCCGAGCTGGTCGCGGGCGCGAACCTGCCGACCACGCCGAGCTTCGGCGCCGGCACGACGGCGTTCATGTTCTACCCGAACACGCTGCGCAGCGCCCTGTCCGGCGGCGTCGTCACCGTCTCCAACGCGACCCGTGCGACCGGCAGCACGGGCTGCTTCACCGCCTTCGTGCTGCGCAACGTCGAGGTCACCGGTCAGATGCCCGACTACGGCATCTGCTTCGACAACCGGTGCGGCGTGATCCACGAGAACATCACGATGACCGGCGGCCGCGTCGGGTCCACGTGGTTCTCCTACGCCGAGCCGCACGTCTACCGCGAGATCTACTTCCGCACGCAGGGCACCGACAACGGCCAGGTCGAGGGCGCCTTCTACGTGCACGGCACGCAGGAGGGCGACGGCGTCTACGTGCAGGGCATGAAGTGCTCGGGCGCGGTGGGTGGCGTCAGCCTCACGATGTGCCGTGGTGCGGTCATCGACGCGAACATCACCACCAAGCTCCGCTTCACCCATTGCGAGGGCATCACGATCAACGGCCTGCACCAGGAGGCCGACAGCTACGCCGGCTACGCGCCCAACGTCGAGGTGATCGGCTCGACCGTCACCGTCAACGGCGGCGTGCTGTACCGTCCGAAGGTCTCGACCGACGTCGGTGCGGTCACGATCCTCGACACGCACGCCGAGCGCGCGTCCCAGGTCGACTTCCACGGCACGCTGTTCGCCACGCTCGTCCGGCAGACACCCGCCGACCCGGCGCTCGGCGCGCACGTCTACGTGGAGGCCGCGAGCAACGCCTCCGGCTACAGCAGCACCCGCGTGCGCGGCTTCGGCGTCAAGAACAAGCTCGCCTCGTTCGGCTCGGCCAATGCGGGCATCTGGCGCCCGACGGCGGGGTTCGACGTGCGCTCGGGCGTCGCCCCGCTCGACGCCGCGGCGACCTCGGCGGCCGGGCTCGCACAGCTCGCCTCCGGCGACTTCGACCTCCACCACGGCACCGACGGCTGGGTGGTCGACCCGCCCGGGGTGCAGGGGCTGCGGCTGGTGCGCGAGCTGCCCGACCCCGGTCCGCTCGAGGCGGCCACGGCCGGGCAGCCGACCGGCGCGCTGAGCAACAGCACCACCTACGCCTACGCGTGCGCGTTCCGGGACGCCTCGGGAGAGCTGACCGCGCTCAGCCCGGTGGTGACGGCGACCCCGCAGACCGGGGCCGTGCGGCTGCTGCTCCAGGGTGGTGCGGCACCGGCGGCGGTCTGCATCTGGCGCTCCTCGACCGGGAGCATCGCCGGTGCCGACGCCTACGTCGAGCTGACGTTCTCCGACGCGCGCAGCTACGTCATGGACACCGGCACCACGATCAACGGCATGGCGTGGCGCACCGACGTCCCGGCGCGGCCCGCGCGCAACAAGACCAAGACGCGCCTGCTCGTCGACGGCCGCAAGGCCTGAGCGCCGTCTCCCGGCGTGGGACCCCGGGCCCCGACCGGCCCGCAGGTCCCGCGCTGGGCCACCATGGGGGGATGAGCGACGCACTCGACCCCGACGCCTACCTCGCCTCGCTGCGCCGGCTGCGGCAGTCCCGGCGCTTCCTCGACCGGCCCGTGCCGCGCGAGGACCTCGAGAAGCTCCTCGAGGTGGCACGCTGGACCGGCAGCGCCAAGAACAGCCAGCCGTGGCACCTCGTCGTCGTGACCGAGCGGGAGACCAACGAGGCGCTCGCGGGCTACGGCGCCTTCACGGGCTTCCTGTCCGGGGTCGCCGCCTCGATCGTCGTGGCGCTCGAGGGCACGGGCCGCTCGGTGGCCTACGACGACGGCAGGCTGCAGGAGCGGGTCATGCTCGCCGCCGCCGCGCTCGGGCTGGGCTCGGGCACCGCGTGGTTCGGCACGCCCGAGTCGCGGCAGCAGGTGCGGGACCTCCTCGGCATGCCGGCCGAGCTGGAGCCGTGGTCCGCGATCGGGCTCGGCTGGACCGACACCTCGCAGCGGCAGGCTGCGCCCGAGCTGTCCGGTCGCAAGCCGATCGAGGAGATCGTCAGCTGGGAGCGGTACCGGCGCTAGCCGATGAGGCCACCGGCGGGGCCGGGAGGTCGACGGCGACCGTCTCGGTGATCGTCGGCTCCGGCCCGGCCGCGGGCTCGGTGCCGGGTGCGGGCTCGGTGCCGGGTGCGGGCGTCGCGCCGGCCGCGCGCTCCTCCGCGCCGGCCGCCGTGACGGCGCGCCATCCGAGCGCCAGCACGACCACCAGCCCGAGCACGCCACCGCCGATGAAGACCGCGCGCGGTGACAGCAGCGTGCCCAGCAGACCACCCAGCGCCAGCGCGAGCACCGACCCGGTGCGCGCGATACCGCTGAGCGCAGCGCCGACGGTGCCGCGCTGGGTGTCCGGCGTGCGCGTGATCACCAGCGCGCCGTTGGCGGCGTTGCCGACGCCGGCCGCGCCGGCGACGACCACCATCAGCACGAGGTAGACCCAGAAGGACGGCGCGGCCCCGGCGACCGCGAGCGCGCCGCAGCCCACCGCGAAGCCCCCGATCGTGCCGCGCACCCACGCACGCCCCCCGGAGAGCCGACCGGCGACGGCGGCGCCGAGCACCCCGCCCGCGCCCGCCGCGAGCTCACCGAGCCCGTACTGCGCGGGCGTCGCGCCCAGGGTGTCCCGCGCGAGGAACACCTCGACCGCGTTCACGCCCTCGACCATGACCACCATCGGGAGCAGCGCGAGGAAGGTCGGCCACACGACGCGGTCGGCCCGGAGCAGCGCGACGCCGGCGAGGAGCCGGCTGGAGCCGGGTGACGACGTCGGCGACTGGCCGGCGAGGTGGCGCCGCGTGCGGATCGCCTGCACGGCGAGCCACAGCGCCACGAAGGCGCCGGCGGCCGCCAGCAGCGCAGGTGCGGCGCCGTAGGCGCCGAAGAGGATGCCGCCCAGCGCGGCCCCGACCGGCGCCGCGACGGCCCCGAGCCCCTGCTGCCAGGCGATCGCGGCGCCGACGTGCTCCTCGCCGACGACACGCGGCAGCAGCGCGGTCCACACCGGTCCGATGACGGCCTGCCCGAGCTCGAGCAGCAGCACGCCGGCCAGCGTCGCCACGAACCCCGGGCTCCACGCCAGCACCACGAGCGCCAGCACCTGGACGCCGATCCCGGCCGAGAGCAGCAGCCGCGAGTCGTGCGTGTCGGCCAGCCGGCCGGCGGCACCCATCATCGCGATCGGCGGCAGCGCCAGACCGACGAGCAGGGCGGCCACGCCGATCGTGCCGACGCCACGGTCGTGCGCCTGCAGCAGCAGCGTGACGATCGCCATCGCGTTGCCGGCGAGCGCGATCGTGCGCGCCGGGAGGATCAGCCGCATGTCGCGGTGGGCCCACACGCCCGTCCCAATCTGAAAGAGTCGCTTCATAAATCTGAAAGGTATACTTCACAACGTGGCGCGTCAAGAGGCTGATCTCCCGAAGGTGCTGGTGCTCGAGGGCCCCCAGGCCCTGCGCCTGCTCGCGCACGAGGCGCGGCAGCGCGTCATCGCCGAGATCTACGAGGGCCGCGAGCTCACCGCGACCGAGGCGGCGCAGGTGTGCGGCCTCACGCCGTCGGCCATGAGCTACCACCTGCGGATGCTCGAGAAGGCGGGCGTGGTGCTCGCGGCCGAGGCGGCCGACGGCCGCGAGCGCCGCTACCGGCGTGCGGCGCGCTCGTTCCAGGTCCGCCAGGGGTCGCGGGGCAGCGGCGCCTCACGGGTCCAGCTGCGCACGACCGTGGGGATCTGGCTCGACACCCTCACCCGCGCCGTCGAGCGCTGGGTGACCGACGGCGCCGGCCGGCAGGGCGCGGTCTCGACCGAGGTGCTCCGGCTCACCCCCGAGCAGAGCACCGAGCTGGTGTCACGCATGAACGCGCTCCTCGAGGAGTACGACGAGATCTCCGACGCCAACGGCGACGAGGGGCTCGAGTGGGAGACCTACTGGGCGCACGTGCCGCGGGTGCGCTGAGACCGCTACCCCGCGAGCGCTGCGCCGGAGGCCGCGAGCACGGTCTCGCAGGCCTCGACGAGCCGGGCGCGCAGCGGTGCGGCGCGCTCGGCGAACGCTGTCTGGGCCGCGGCGTAGGCGCGCTTGCCCTCGGCGGTCTCGACGCGCACCGGCTCGAACCCGAGGTCGCTCAGGTCGTACGGCGCGGCACGCATGTCGAGCACGCGGATGTCGCGCGCGAGCTCGAAGCAGTCCGCGACCAGCTCCGAGGGCACGAGCGGCGAGAGCCGGAACGCGTGCTTGTAGAGGTCCATGTTGGCGTGCAGGCAGCCGGGCTGCTCGAACGCGGGCCGGTCGCCGGGGCCGGGCCGCAGCGTGTTGCGGTCACGCGCGGCCGGCGTGAAGAACCGGTAGGCGTCGAAGTGGCTGCACCTGATCCGGTGCGACTCGACCACGCGGTCGGTGCCCTCGCGGCCGAGCCGCAGCGGCACCGGGTGCCGGGTCTCGTCGGCGCGGTAGACCATCGCCCACTCGTGCATGCCGAAGCAGCCGGTGTGCGGCCGGCGCGACGCCGTGGCGACCAGCAGCGCGTGGGTGCCGGCGACCAGGTCGCGGCGCTCGGCGAGGAGGTCGTGCGAGACGCGCGCGACGCCGTCGACCACCTCGTAGCCGCGCCGGTCGGCGTACTCGTGGGCGTGCTCCAGCCCGACGCCGAACCCGGGGTGCCAGCGACGCAGCTGGCTGGGCTTGTGGGCGTAGTAGGTGAAGAGGAAGTCGTGGACCGGGTGCGTGACGCCGTCGCGTCGGCGCTGGAGGTGGTCGGCCACGAGAGCGTCGACGCGCGCGGCGTGCGCGTCGGCACGCGCCCGCCAGGTCCGCTCGTCGAGGATCTCCACGCCAGCACGGTAGACCGTCGCGCACGGGTCGGCACCGGGGGCGGGGCGCGCCAGGCGGCCGACGGTGGGCGCCGTCGCGAGGCAGCGTCACCGTGCGGGCGCGGGCTCCCCGGGGCGGTCGGAGGTCAGCCGCGCGCGCAGCGGCGCGAAGATCTCCAGCAGCGTGCGCGCCTGGTCGTCGTCCAGGTGGTCGAGCAGCAGCTCGTTGACGCGGCGGGCGTGCTGCGGCCGCGCGGCACGGATGGCCCGGTGCCCCGCGGGCGTCAGCACCGCCTCGAGGCCGCGCCGGTCGTCCGGGCAGCGCTCGCGGCGCACCCAGCCGCGACGCTCGAGCGCGTCCAGCCGGTACGTCAGCCGGTTCGGGCCGAACGCCACCGCGCGGGCGAGGTCGCGCAGCCGCAGCCGCTCGCCCGGGGCCTCGGAGAGCACGAGCAGGATGTTGAAGTCGCCGATGTCCAGCCCGGAGTCGGCCTTGAGGTGCCGCTCGATCTCCGCCGTCAGCAGCGCGGTCGTCTCGAAGTAGGCGCGCCACGCGTCGCGGCGCAGCGCCGCCCGGTCGCGCACGTCGTGGGCGGCGGTCATCGGCCCAGCATCTCCTCGAAGCTGACGAACCCGGGGTCGTCGCTGTCGAACGGGTCGCTGCGGCGTCGGCTGGGCAGCGCCATCACCAGGTCGGCGAGCTCGCGGCCCGCGCGCTCGATGCGGGCGTCCAGGCCCGGGCTGCCCCAGTCCTCCGCCGCCGCGTAGACCGCGGTCGGTGCCGTGAGCGCCTTGAGGTGGGAGAACAGCGGCCGCAGCGCGGTGTCGAGCACCATCGAGTGGCGCGGGGTGCCGCCGGTCGCCGCGAGCAGCACCGGCATGCCGGCGAGCGTGCCCTCCTCCAGGGTGTCGACGAACGACTTGAACAGCCCCGAGTACGACATCGAGAAGGTGGGGCTGACGGCGACGAGCGCGTCGGCGTCGGCCACGGCCTTGCGGGCCGCCTCCAGCTCGGGTGTGGCGACGCGGGTGAGCAGCAGGTCGACGACGTCGTGCGCGAGCGTGCGCACCTCGACGACCGCCGTCTCGACCGAGGCACCGCGCTCGCGCAGCGCGGCGGTCGTGGCGGCGGTGAGCCGGTCGGCGAGCAGCCGGGTCGACGACGGCTCGCTCAGCCCGGCGGCGAGAACGGTGATCCGCACGGCTCAGACCTCCTCGGGAGCGATCGCGGCGGCGGTGTCGACGTCGTCGCGCTCGGCCGGGCGGGCGGCGGCCTCCTCCGGGCGGGCGGCGGCGAGCAACGACGCGTGGGTCGGGGCGTCGGGGACGCCCGGCGCGCGCAGCCGGTCGAACTCGCGGCGCAGCACCGGCACCACCTCGGTGCCGAGGATCTCGATCTGCTCGAGCACCGCCTGCTGCGGCAGCCCGGCGTGGTCGATGAGGAACAGCTGGCGCTGGTAGTCGCCCGCGTACTCGCGGAAGCCGAGCGTGCGCTCGATGACCTGCTCGGGCGTACCCACGGTCAGCGGCGTCATCTCCATGAAGTCCTCCAGGCTCGGGCCGTGGCCGTAGACCGGCGCGACGTCGAAGTAGGGTCGGAACTCCTTGATCGCCTGCGCCTGCGTCTCGGCCATGTAGACCTGACCGCCGAGCCCGACGATCGCCTGCTCGGGGGCGCCGTGGCCGTAGTGGGCGAACCGCTGCCGGTACAGCCGCACCATCTGCTCGACGTGCTCCTTGTTCCAGAAGATGTTGTTGTGGAAGAAGCCGTCGCCGTAATACGCGGCCTGCTCGGCGATCTGCGGCGAGCGGATCGAGCCGTGCCAGACGAACGGGGGGACGCCGTCGAGCGGGGCCGGCGTGGAGGTGAAGCCCTGCAGCGGGGTGCGGTGCTTGCCCGACCAGTCGACGACCGGCTCGCGCCACAGCCGGCGCAGCAGCGCGTAGTTCTCGACGGCGAGCTCGATGCCGTCGCGGATGTCCTTGCCGAACCACGGGTACACCGGGCCGGTGTTGCCACGGCCGAGCGTGAGGTCGACGCGACCGCCGGCGACGTGCTGCAGCATCGCGAAGTCCTCGGCGATCTTCACCGGGTCGTTGGTGGTGATCAGGGTGGTCGCGGTGGACAGGATCAGGCGCTCGGTCCTCGCCGCGACCCAGCCGAGCATCGTCGTCGGGCTCGACGGCACGAACGGCGGGTTGTGGTGCTCGCCGGTGGCGAAGACGTCGAGGCCCACCTCCTCCGCCTTGAGGGCGTAGGAGAGCATCGCCTGGATGCGCTCGGCCTCGGTCGGCGTGGTGCCGGTGGTGGGGTCGGGGGTGACGTCGCCGACGGTGAAGATGCCGAACTGCATGCTGCTCATGGGTCGATCCTCTCACAGGTAGTTCAAATCTGAACTAATCAACGTCGGCGAGGGCGATCTATTCCCCCGGGCAGGATGGCCCGATGACGACGGACGCACCCGGCCCGCTCGACACCGCCGACACGCTCGCGTTCGCGGGCGCCGCGCTCGGCGAGCCCCTGCACGACGGCGTGGCGCTGGGCGGGTCGCGACGCTCGCTCGTGCTCCGGGCGTCACGGGCCGGCGGCGGCACCGTGGTCGTCAAGCGCTACCCCCGCGGAGAGGAGCAGGCGACCGGCGGGTTCGCTCGCGAGGTCGTCGGGCTGGAGCTGCTCGACGGGACACCGGCGCTGCTCGCGACCGACCCCGCGCACCGGCTGCTCGTGATGTCCGACGTGGGCGACCACGCCACGCTCGCCGACCTGCTCCGCGGAGACGACCCCGACGCGGCCTGGCAGGGCGCGCTCGCCTGGGCAGGTGCCCTCGGTGCGCTGGTCGCGGACGGGCGGGACGCCGTCGAGCGGGCACGGGTCCGGCTCGGCGGCGCGCGGGACCGGTCGAGCGTCGAGAGGGCCGAGCACGCGCGGGCCGGCCTCGCGGCGCTCGCGCACGCGACCGGCGTCCCGGCGAACGGCGCCGCGGCCGAGATCACGACGGCGCTCGGTGCGCTCGCGGCGGCCGAGGTGGACGTGCTCAGCCCGGGCGACACCTGCCCGGACAACGTGCTGATGACCGCACGAGGGCCGGTGTTCGTCGACCTCGAGGCGACCGACGTACGGCCGGCCGCGTTCGACGCTGCCTACGCGGCGCTGCCGTTCGCGACCTGCTGGTGCGTGTACGCGCCGCCACCCGGGCTCACCGAGGCCATGCTCGACGCCTTCGCCCACGGCGTGCGCTCGCTCGCGCCGGAGCTGCTCGGGGAGCAGTGGCGGGAGACGGTGGTCGTCGCCGCGGCCGCGTGGGCGCTCGGCATGGCGGGCGTGCTGCTGCGCTACACCGACGACGCGTCACGCCGGATGGGACCGACCGACGCCCCGGCGCTCACCATGCGCGAGCTGCTGCTGCTCCGGCTCGACTGGGTCGAGCGCGAGGCCGCGGCGACGCTGCCGGAGACCGCGACGGTCACGGCGTCCGCCGCAGCCGCGCTGCGGGCCACGTGGGGCGAGCTGCCGGCCCCGACCTTCCCGGCGTGGAGCGGGTGCTGCTGAGGCGTCGCTGTCGCGCTGGTGCGGACGCGGCTGGGGCGCAGCAGGTCAGCGGCGGGCGCGGCCCGGCTCGGCGTCGATCGGGCGCCACCCCCACCAGGTGTAGTGGTACTCGCCCTGCTCGACCTGGAACCGGCGCCCGCAGTCGCAGCACTCGCAGATGCGGTCGGCCTCCCACTGCCGCGGGTTGGGCTCGGTGCCCACGATGCGCACGTGCTGCTTCGCCTCCTCCTTGACCGGGTTGTACATCGGGTGCGAGGGGTAGGCGCCGCACAGGCACCGGCCGGAGCCGGCGAGCGTCAGCCGGTCCAGGGCGTGCTCGAGGTTGGAGCGGTGCGAGGCGACGATGCCGCCCAGGTCGATGTCCGCGGTCGCGCGCCGGATCTGGCTCACCTGGCGTGCGAGCGGGAGGAGGATCTCGTCGTCGCGGGTCGCGTAGACCGCCCACATCGCTGCGAGGACGCGGTCCTTCTCGGCCGACAGGAAGTCGGCCAGCAGCCGGGCCGACGGCGGCGCGACCGCCTCGGGCGCCTGCTCCTGGGCGGCGTCGAGGGTCGGGTCGGCCTCGGCCGAGGCCTCGTCGTGCACGGGGCCATCGTGCCCGATCACGGACCCGGCCGCGTCCGACGCCCGGCGTCGGCGCGACGCCGCCGAGGTCGCCCGCTGCCGTCCGTCGCCCCGGGGCGCGCGGGTGTCGGCCGGGGGCCGTAGCCTGGCCCGCATGCGGATCGGATCTCACGTCGCCCAGGAAGACCCCCTCGCGGGAGCGCAGGCGCGCGGCGCCGACGTCGTGCAGATCTTCCTCGGCGAGCCCCAGGCCTGGAAGGACCCGGAGGTGCGCTACCCCGGGGGAGCGCAGGCGCTGCGGGAGGCCGCTGCGGCGGCGGACCTGCCGATCGTCGTGCACGCGCCGTACCGGATCAACGTGGCCAGCACGAACAACCGGATCCGCATCCCCAGCCGCACCCTGCTGCAGAAGCAGGTGAACGCCGCCGCGGAGATCGGCGCGATCGGGATCGTCGTGCACGGCGGGCACGTGCAGGCCGGTGACGACCCCGAGGTCGGGTTCGACAACTGGCGCAAGTGCATCGAGCGCCTCGAGCGGCCGGTGCCGGTGCTCATCGAGAACACCGCCGGTGGCGACAACGCGATGGCCCGCGGCGTCGACCGGATCGCCCGGCTGTGGGAGGCCGTGCGGGCCGGCGGCGGCGACGACGTCGGCTTCTGCCTCGACACCTGCCACGCGTGGGCCAGCGGCGAGACCCTCGTCGGTCTCGCCGACCGCGTCCGGGCCGCGACCGGGCGCATCGACCTCGTGCACGTCAACGACAGCCGCGACGCGTTCGACTCCGGTGCCGACCGGCACGCCAACCTCGGTCAGGGCCACATCCCCGCCGACGACCTCCTCGCGGTGGTCCGCGACGCCGGTGCCCCGGCCGTCGTCGAGACCCCGGGCGCCGAGGTCGAGCAGGGGGCCGACATCGCGTGGCTGCGGGAGCGGCTCGGCTGACTCAGGACCCGGCGAGCAGCTCGGCGGCCTCCCGCCTCGCCGCGGCGACCGCCGCGGTCGGCGCCGGCTCCAGGCCCTTGGTCGGGAGCTCGACCAGGTAGGCGAGCACGGCCTGTGCGACCAGGTCCGCCGCCCGGCGAACTCGTACAACCGCGCCCAACTCGTACGGTGCACCGTACGAGGTCGGTACGAGGCTACGAGTTGGTCACCGTGGGTAGCGGCGAGGGCGACCGTGCGGGCCGGGCGCCGGCGCGGGGCGCCGGTCGGGGGTCGGCGGCGCTTGCGCAGCCCGGGCCCGGCGAACTCGTACAGCGGCGCCCACCTCGTACGGTGCACTGTACGAGCTCGGTACGGGGCTACGAGTTCGTCGGCGTGGGTGGTGGCGAGGGCGGGCGTGCGGGCGGGGGGCGCTGGCCCGGGGATGCGCCGGCCGGGCGCGCCGGCCCGGGATGGGGCACCAGGGCTCCGGAAACCGGTCAAGCCCCGGCGCCGCCGCAGCCGCGTCTGGCGAACTCGTACAACCGCGCCCAGCTCGTACGGTGCACCGTACGAGCTCGGTACGGCGCTACGAGTTCGCGGCCTCGTCGGATCCACGGCGGATCCAGGCCGGGTCAGGCCGGATCCAGGCCAGGCCGCGCCCGGGCTGTGCAGGCCCGGGCGCGGGCCTCGCTACTCGGCGATCGCCTCGTTGGCGGCGTCCTGCGCCTGCGCGAGGGCGTCGGCGACGGGGATGAGGCCGGCGAACATGTCGGGGAAGTAGCCGCCGAGGGCCTCGAGACCGGCGTTGGAGTTCGGGCCGAGCGGTGCGGAGACCGACGGGCCGGCGGCCTGCTCGAGGAACGGCGTGGTGTCGACGCCCTGCTCGTTCCAGTAGTCGGTGAACGTCTGCTGCGCCTCGACGGCGGCCGGGAACGCGGCGCCGCTCTCGGCGAGGAACGACTGGGCCTCCGCCGAGCCGATCCAGCGCAGCACCTCGGCGACCTCGTCGGGGTGCTCGGTGTCGGCGTTGCCGAGCGCGGCGACCGCGTGCACGACGCCGATGCGGCCCTCGGGCCCGGCGATCATCGGCGCGACGCCCCACTCGAAGCTGTCGCCGATGTCGGCGGTGAACGGTAGCGAGTACTGGCCGGTCTGGAACAGCGCCAGCTTGCCCTGCACGAACAGCTCGCGCGACAGGTCGCCGTTGGCGTTGGTGTCCGCCGCAGGCGGCGCGACGTGGTGGGTGTTGATGAGGTCGACGAGGTAGGTGAACGCCTCCACGCCCTCGGGGCTGCTGAACGCGTAGCTGTCGCCGTCCTGGAACACCCCGCCGTTCTGCGCGAGGAAGTCCAGCCAGATCGCCTGCAGGTCGTTCTGGGCGTTGAAGCCCCACACCGCGACGTCGTCGGGGTCGAAGCCCTCCTCGGCCGCCGTGACGCCCGCGGAGTCGGTCGTCAGCTGCTGCAGCGCCGGCAGCAGCGTGTCCTCGTCGGGGTTGGGGCTCCACGCGAGCGTCGTCGGGTCGATGCCGGCCTCGTCGAGCAGCGTCTTGTTGTAGAGCAGCGCGATCGAGTCGCTCAGCTGCGGCACGCCCCACAGCGACCCGTTGCGCTCGTAGAGCTCGACGGCGGCCGGGTTCCACTCGTCGTGGTCCTCGCCCAGCACCTCGGTGATGTCGAGGAGGTTGCCCGCGTCGGCGTAGCGGCCGAAGTTGGAGGTGTTGGTCCAGAAGATGTCGGCCATCTCGCCGGCCTGCAGGTCCAGCGGCAGCTGCTCCCAGTAGTTCGCCCAGGGCACCTGCTCGATCTCGACGCGGATCTCCGGGTGCTGCTCGGTGAACGCGGCGAACGACTCCTCGTACGCGGCGGCCGCGGCTTCGTCCCAGAGCCGGAAGGTCACGGTCGTGACGCCCTCGTCGTCGGTGCCGCCACCGCCACCGCCGCTGCTGCCCGGGGAGCACGCGGTCAGCGCGAGTGCTCCGGCGACGGCGACGATCGGTGCGAGACGGCGTCCGCGACGTGTGCTCATGATCTGCATCCCCTTCGGGTGGCCCTGTGCCGTGGTCAACGGTAGTCGCGGCCGCGCACGCCGTCGTGCCGGGGGCCGGGGTCGTCTCACATCGTCGACGGCGTCGGCGGATCGGGGAGACTGGGCCGATGACGTTCACGACCCGTCCGGAGCTGACCGGCACGTTCGGCATGGTCGCCTCGACGCACTGGCTCGCCTCCGCCGCAGGCATGGCGGTGCTGGAGGCCGGCGGCAACGCCTACGACGCCGCGGTCGCCACCGGGCTCGTGCTGCACGTCGTCGAGCCGCACCTCAACGGGGTCGCGGGCGAGGTCCCGGTGATCGCCCACGACGCGGCGTCGGGACGCAGCTTCGTCATGTGCGGCCAGGGCGTGGCGCCGCAGGCCGCGACGATCGAGGCGCTCGAGCAGCGCGGGATCACCGAGATCCCCGGCGCCGGGCTCCTCGCCGCGACCGTGCCCGGCTCGTGGGGCGCCTGGATGCACCTGCTCGGCCGCTACGGCACGCTCGAGCTGCGCGACGTCGCCCGGTACGCGATCGGCTACGCCCGGGACGGCTACCCGCTGCTGCCGACGGCGGCCGCCACGATCCGCACCCTCGAGCCCACCTTCCGCGAGCACTGGCACGGTTCCGCGGCGCTCTACCTGCCCGACGGCGACGCGCCCGCACCCGGCACGCGGTTCCGCAACCCCGCGCTCGCCGACACGCTCGAGCGGCTGGTCGCCGAGGGTGAGGCCGCCGGCGGCAGCCGCGAGAACCGGATCGAGGCCGCGCGTCGCGCCTTCTACTCCGGGTTCGTCGCGGAGGCGATCGAGGAGCACGTGCGCACCCCCCACTGGGACGGCGGGTCCGAGCCGCACGCCGGGCTGCTCACCGCCGCCGACCTCGACGCCTGGGCGGTCACCGAGGAGGAGCCCGCCGCCGTCGAGGTGCTCGGGCACCGAGTGCTCAAGACCGCCGCATGGGGCCAGGGCCCGGTGCTGCTGCAGCAGCTGCAGATGCTCGAGGCGCTCGGCGCGCACGAGCTCGACCCCGGCTCCGGCGACCTCGTGCACACGGTCGTCGAGGTCGCGAAGCTCGCGCTCGCCGATCGCGAGGCCTGGTACGGCGACGCCGGCACCGAGGACGCCGCGGCGCTGCTGCGCGACCTGCTCGACCCCGGCTACGCGGCCGAGCGCGCGCGGCTGGTCGGCGCGACCGCCGACGCGACGCTGCGGCCCGGTGCGCCGGGTGGCCGGGCACCGCGCCTGCCCGTCGCCGCCGCGCAGGCGATGGCCGACGGCGGTGCGTGGCCCGACGGCCTCGCCACCCCGATCGCGGGCAGCCAGGGCGAGCCGACGGTGCCGCGCGGCGATACCTGCCACCTCGACGTCGTCGACCGCTGGGGCAACGTCGTCGCCGCGACCCCCAGCGGCGCGTGGCTGCAGAGCTCTCCGACGATCCCCGCGCTCGGGTTCGCGCTCGGCACCCGCGCGCAGATGTTCCGCCTCGAGCCTGGGCTGCCCGCCTCGCTCGTGCCGGGCACGCGCCCGCGCACGACGCTGAGCCCGGGCATGGTGATGCGAGCCGACGGCTCCGTGCTGGGGTTCGGCACGCCCGGCGGCGACCAGCAGGACCAGTGGACCGTGCCGTTCCTGCTGCACCACCTCGCCCACGGCGCCGACCTGCAGGCCTCGATCGATGCGCCGTCGTGGCACACGACGCACGCGCCCAGCTCGTTCGCGCCCCGCGTGGCCGAGGTGCTGGGGGTCCGGGCCGAGGAGCGACTGGGTGCGGAGGTGGTCGCGGACCTGCGCCGCCGCGGCCACGAGGTCACGGTCACCGGGTCGTGGTCGCTCGGCCGCATCAGCGCCGCCGGCACCCGCGCCGACGGCATGCTGCAGGCGGCGGCGAACCCGCGCGGCATGCAGGGCTACGCCGTCGGGCGGTGAGGGATGAGCGAGCCTGAGACGAGCGGCCCGCGGCGGGTGACCCGCGCCGACGTGGCTCGCCGCGCCGGCGTGAGCACCGCGGCGGTCAGCTACGTGCTCAACGGCTCGGCGAAGGTGTCCGAGGCCACCCGCGCCCGGGTGCTCGCCGCCGTCGCCGAGCTCGGGTACCGCCCGAACGCGGCCGCTCGCGCGCTCAAGCTCGGCAGCGCGGCCCAGCTCGGGCTCGTCGTGCCCGGGGTGCTCAACCGGTTCTTCGCCGAGCTCACCGACCTCGCCGAGCGGGCGGCCGCCACGCACGGCCTCGCCCTCGTCGTCACGAGCGCGCGCGACGGCGTCGGGCCGGCGATCGGCCGGCTCGCTTCCCGGCAGGTCGACGGCGTGCTGGTCGCCACCGGTGTCACCGCCGCCGACCTCGCCCCGCTGGCCGGCGCAGGCATCCCCGCGGCCGTCCTCGACCACGTCGTCGAGGGCGTGACGAGCATCGGGGTGGACCGCTACCAGGGGGCGCGCGACGCCGTCGAGCACCTGCTCGGGCACGGCCACCGCCGGGTGGGGTTCGTCGGGCCCGACGAGCCCGGGCGACGTCGGCAGGCCTGGACCGACGCCCTCGCCGCCGCAGGCGTGGCCGCCGAGCCGCTCGTCGCCGCGGAGTTCACGCGCGGCGAGGGCTACCGGGCCGGTCGCGCGCTCGCCGCGATGCCGGACCGACCGAGCGCGGTGTTCGTCACCTCCGACGACCAGGCGATCGGCGTGCTGCTGGCGCTGCACGAGGCCGGTGTGCGGGTGCCGGAGGACGTCGCGATCGCCTCCTTCGACGGGTCGCAGGAGAGCGCCTACTGCTGGCCGCCGCTGACGACGGCGGCACAGCCGTCGGAGGAGATGGTGCGCATCGCCGTCGACCGGCTGGTCGCGCGCGAGCCGGGCCAGCTCGAGCTGCCCGCGCGACTGGTCGTGCGGCGCAGCTGCGGCTGCACGCCCTGACGGGCGCGCCCGGTGGCGGCCGGCGGAACGGTTCGTGAACATCTCGCGCAGGACGGCCGCCGGGAGCGGCTGCCGGTGCTGCGGCGTCGGCGGCTCGGCCTAGGGTCGAGGCATGCGCCTGCTCCTCATCCGCCACGGTCAGACCCCGAGCAACGTCGGCGGGACCCTCGACACCGCGGCACCCGGACCGGGCCTGACGACCCTCGGGCACCGGCAGGCCGAGGCGGTGCCGGCGGCGCTGGCGGAGGAGGAGATCAGCGGCATCTACGTGTCCGGGCTGCTGCGCACCCACCTCACCGCGGCGCCGCTCGCGGACGCCCTCGGGATGACGCCGAGCCGGCACGGGGGGCTGGACGAGATCTCGGCCGGCGACATGGAGGGGCGCACCGACCCGGGCGCCGTGCTGGCCTACCAGGAGTGCGCGGTGCGCTGGGGCCACGGCGACCTCGACGTCCGGCTGCCGGGCGGCGAGGACGGGCACCGGTTCCGCCGCCGCTACGAGGCGGCGCTGCGCGACGTGCAGGCCACGCACGGCACCGACGCAACCGTCGCCGTGTTCAGCCACGCTGCCGCGATCCGCGTCTACGCCGCGCTCGCGGGCGACCTCGAGCCCGCCACGGTCGAGACGATGCGGCTGCCCAACACCGGCATGGTGGTGCTCACCGGTGACCTCGACAGCGGCTGGCAGGTCGCGACCTGGACCGAGCACCCGATCGGCGGTGCTCACCTCACCGGCGACCTCGACCACGACGTGACCGCCGACCCGGACGCGGCTCCTCAGGGCGCGACGGTCTGAGCCCCAATCCGACCGCCGCCCTCGCGGGCAGGTCCGCGAGCAGCCGGGGGTTGCCGGTCGAGGCCGGGTGGTCTACCGTCAGCGTCGATGCGCATCGACGACGATCGTCTCTCCGGGTCCTCGGGACCCGGAGCCGCCCGTGGCGCGACGGGTCGCACCCGTCGCATCGCTCCCACGAGCAAGGACGTCGCGCGCGTCGCCGGGGTGTCGCAGAGCACCGTCTCGTACGTGATGAGCGGCAAGCGGCCGATCTCGGAGCGGACGCGTCGGCTCGTGCTCGACGCGATCGAGGAGCTCACCTACGAGCCGCACGCGGGGGCGCGAGCGCTTGCGGGCCGGCGGACGAACGTCATCGGTCTCATGGTGCCGTTCCACACCGCGGACGCAGCGAGCGGGCTGATGGCGTTCGCCGAGGAGATCGCCGTCGTCGCCCGCGCCCACGACCACGACGTCCTCATGCTGACGGCCGCGGAGGGGCCATCGGGTCTTGCTCGCGTGGAGCGCCGCGCGATGTGCGACGCGGTCATCGCGATGGAGATCGCCACCGAGGACCCCCGCGCCGAGCTCGCCCGTGAGCTCACGATGCCGGTGATCCTCATCGGGGTCCCGGCCAGGCACGAGGGATTGCACTGCGTCGACTTCGACTTCGAGAGCGCCGCTCAGCTCCTCGTCGACGAGCTCGCCGACGCCGGGTGCCGGGAGGTCGCCGTGCTCGGTTGGGCGCAGGAGCGGGCCGCCCTCGGCATCAACTACATCCCTCGGTTCCGGGAGCGAGCCGCGGCGCGCGCCGCGGAGCGGGGCGTGCGTCTGCGCTGGGTCAGCACCAGCCACGACCGCGCCGGTGTCGAGACCTATCTCGACGCCGTGCTCGGTGCAGGTGAGCCCCCGGGCCTGCTGGCGCTGCACAGCCCGCACGACCTCGGTGCTGCGCTGCAGCAGCGCGGGCTCGTCCCCGGCCGCGACCTCGACCTGGTGTCCCTGTGCACCGACGACGACGCCGAGGTGCAACCCGTCCCGCCGACCGCGGTCTCGCCTCAGCCGCGCGACGTGTCGAGGCTGGCCATGACCTGGCTGCTCGAGCTGCTCGACAACGGCAACGACACCCCTGCCGAGCTCCGCCTCGTGGAGGCGCGCCTGACCCGGCGCGGTTCCGTCCGACGGCCCGGCTGACCGCCGGTCCGACGCACATATCCCCACACATCAACCGTCTGCATCGATACGTATCGACACCGATGTCGACACGTCCACGCCCGCACTCGTGGGTGGGAGAGGAGAAGACCGATGTCCAGGACGCACCGGTCGCGCACCGCCCTGGCGGCCGCGGCCCTCGGTCCGCTGCTGCTCGTCAGCGCCTGTGGCGGCAGCGGCGGCACCGACGACACCGACGGCGCAGTGACCGAGCTGCACGTCGTCGACTACTACAACAACGACCCGAACAAGAGCGTGTGGCAGGAGGTCCTCGAGGGCTGCGCCGACGAGGTCGGGGTCGCGCTGCGCCGGGAGACCGTGCCGGGCGGCGACCTGATCGCGAAGGTGCTGCAGATGAGCTCCTCGCGAACGCTGCCCGACGTGCTGATGCTCGACAACCCGGACGTCCAGCAGATCGCCGCCAGTGGTGCGCTCACCCCGCTCGACGAGTTCGGGCTCGACCCGGGCGGCATCAGTGAGGGGGTGCTGGCCGCGTCGATGTATGAGGGTCAGCTGTACGCGTTGCAGCCCGTCACCAACACGCTGGCGCTGTTCTACAACACCGAGATCCTCGCCGAGGCGGGTGTCGAGCCCCCGACGACGTGGGAGGAGCTGAAGCAGGCCGCGGCAGACCTCACCGAGGGTGACCGCTACGGGTTGGCGCTGTCGGCCATCAACACCTACGAGGGGACCTGGCAGTTCCTGCCGTTCATGTGGTCCAACGGCGGGGACGAGGTCGACATCGCCACGCCGGAGGTTGCGGAGGCGCTGCAGCTGTGGAAGGACCTGCTGGACGCCGGCTCGATGTCGCAGTCGGTCGTGACGTGGTCGCAGGGTGACGTCGCCGACCAGTTCGCGGCCGGGAACGCCGCGATGATGGTGAACGGGCCGTGGAACCTCGGCACGCTGGAGGCGGTCGACGGGCTCGAGTACGACATCGTCCCCATCCCCGCCCCGACATCCGGTGCAGACGTCGTCTCGCCGTTCGGCGGCGAGGGCTGGGTGATACCGCGGACGGGCGACGACGCCCGCACCGCCCTCGCGGCGGAGTTCGTCCAGTGCCTCACGGGCGAGGCGGCCGTGACCGCCGCCGCGGTGGGTACCCACACGGTGCCGACGGATCCGGCGCTGGCTCCCGCCGTCGTCGAGCAGGTGCCCCAGCTGGCTTCCTTCGCCGAGCAGGTGCCGAACCTGCGGGCGCGCACCGGGCAGCTCGGTCCCGACTGGCCCGGCCAGGCGACCGCGATCTACGAGGCCGTCCAGAACGCGCTCGTCGGCGGGATGACCCCGCAGGACGCGCTCGCGCAGGCACAGGATGGTTGACGGCGCGACCGCCCTCCCCGGTCGGTCGGTCCTCGGCGGGCGGGTCCCGTCGAGGGCCGGCCGGCCCCCGGGGCGGCATGCACTGCGACGTCGGGCCGTGCACCTGGCCTTCCTCGTGCCGGCGCTGCTGTACCTGCTGCTGTTCTTCGGCTATCCCGTGGTGAAGAACGTCGTCATGGCGTTCCAGGAGTACACGACGGCGACGTTCTACACCGGCGAGGCTCCCTGGGTCGGCTGGGCCAACTACGCCGCGGTGATCGACGACCCGGTCTTCAGCAGGGCACTGATGAACACCGGGCTGTTCACGGTCGGCTCGATCGCCGGGCAGTTCACCCTCGGACTGGCGATCGCCCTGTTCTTCCACAAGCGGTTCCCGCTGTCCGGCGTGCTGCGCTCACTGCTGCTGCTCCCGTGGTTGATCCCGATGATCGCGGCCTCGGCGGTGTGGCGGTGGATCCTGGACACCGACAACGGCGTGCTCAACCGGGCGCTGGGCCTGCTGCCGTTCGTCGACGGCCGGCCCGCCTGGCTGACATCGACGTCGCTCGCGCTTCTCGCCGTCGTCATCGTCAACATCTGGCTCGGGATCCCGTTCAACGCGACCATCCTCTACGGCGGGTTGCAGGAGATACCCGACGAGCTCTACGAGGCGGGGGCGCTCGACGGCGCGACCGGGGCGAGGGCCTTCTGGAGCATCACGATGCCGATGCTGCGTGGCGTCGTCACGGTCGTGCTGGTGCTGGGTGTCGTCTACACGCTGAAGGTGCTCGACGTCATCCTGGGCCTGACCAACGGCGGTCCGGCGAACGCGACCCAGACCGTGGCGACGCTGTCGTACCACCTGTCGTTCCGCGAGTTCGACTTCGGGATGGGGGCCGCTCTCGGCAACATCCTCATCCTGATCTCGCTCGTGTTCGCCGTCGCGTACCTGCGCCTCAACCGGCGCGCGGTCGACGAGTGAGAGGGGCTGCCATGGGTCACTCCGTCCCGATCCGCAGGCGGGGCGCGCCGACGCTCGGGTCGCGCCCGCGGGCCACCGGCTCGCGAGGTCTGCGGCACACCGTCATCGGTGTCGCGGTCATCGCCATCATGCTCTTCCCGCTGTACTGGATGGTCAACGTGTCGTTGCAGCCGGCGGGCAACGCAGCCGCCACCCCGTGGTTGCCGTTCGACCTGTCGTTGCGCGGCTACGAGATCGCGATCGCCGAGCAGGGCGGCAACCTCGTCACCAGCCTGGTCGTCAGCCTGGGCGCAGTGGTGCTGAGCCTGCTGATCGCGACGCCGGCGGCCTACGCGTTGGCACGGTTTCGCCTCGGCCGGTGGGTGTCGGTGATCCTGTTCGGGGTGCTGACCACCCAGATGGTGCCGGGCATCGTCGTCGCCAACGCGCTCTACAGCGCCTACAGCGACCTCGGCCTCCTCAACTCCTACGCCGGCTTGATCCTCGCCGACTCTGCGGCCGGCATCCCGTTCTCGATCATCCTCATGCGAGCGTTCATGACGAGCATCCCGGCCTCGATCGTCGAGGCGGCCTACGTCGACGGCGCCGGCCCGCTCCGTGCCTTCCTCGCGGTCGTGCTGCCCATCAGCAGGAACGCTCTCATCACCTCGGCGCTGTTCACGTTCCTGTTCGCGTGGGGAGACTTCCTGTTCGCGCTCACGCTGACCACGACCGAGAGCATGCGCCCGATCACGCTCGGCCTGTACAGCTACATCGGGGGCTTCATCAACGACTGGTCCCCGATCATGGCGACCGCCGTGCTGTCCTCGCTCCCGGCCATCGCGCTGCTCGTCGTCGCCCAGCGCTACGTTGCCGCAGGCGTCACCGGCGGCGCGGTCAAGGCCTGACCCCACCCACCACCACGAAGGAGAACAACCCATGTCCGACCAGATCCGCGTCCTCGTCTGGGGCGAGAACCGCCACGAGCAGCTCGAGCCCTCGGTGGCCGAGCGCTACCCGGACGGCATGCACGGCGCGATCGCGCAGGGCATCGAGGCGCACCTGGGTGACCGTGCCCGCGTGCGCACCACCACGCTGGACGAGCCCGAGCACGGGCTCACCGAGGAGGTGCTCGCCGACACCGACGTGCTGATCTGGTGGGGCCACGCCGCTCACGACGAGGTCGCCGACGAGGTGGTCGAGCGCGCGCGTCGGCACGTGCTGGCCGGCATGGGGCTGATCGTGCTGCACTCGGGCCACTGGTCGAAACTCTTCACCTCGCTCATGGGCACCACGTGCACGCTGCGCTGGCGCGCCGAGCACGACCGCGAGCTCGTGTGGACCGTGGACCCGACGCACCCGATCGCGCGCGGCATCCCGCACCCGATGATCATCGACGAGGACGAGATGTACGGGGAGTTCTTCGACATCCCCACGCCCGACGAGCTCGTCTTCATCTCCTCGTTCAGCGGCGGCGAGGTGTTCCGCTCCGGCTGCACCTTCCGGCGCGGGCACGGCAAGATCTTCTACTTCCGCCCGGGCGACCAGGAGTACCCCACGTACTTCCACGACGGCGTCCGCCGGGTGATCTCCAACGCCGTCGAGTGGGCGGTGACCGTGCGCCCGGAGCGCGCGGTGCCGACGCTGCTGCGCTACGAGACCGAGGACTTCTACCGCGGCCACGGCTACGAGGGCCCGCTGTCGGACGAGGCCGCGGCCGCCGCGGCCGGGCAGGGCTCCACGCCCGCGGGCGACGCGTGAGCGCCGACGGCCCGCTGCGACTCGTCCAGGTCGGCGCCGGCGCGATGGGCCGCGCCTGGCTCGCGACGATCGCCGCGAACCCCGACACCGAGCTCGTCGGACTGGTCGACCTCGACCTCGACCTGGCGGCCGCTGCGCTCGCCGAGGCACCCGAGGGGCTGGCGAGCGGCGACGTCGTGCTGGGGACCGACGTCGTCGAGGTGGCGCGCGCGGCCGGTGCGACCGCCGTCGTCGACGTCACGGTGCCCGCTGCCCACCACGCGGTGACGACGGCGGCGCTGCTCGCGGGTCTCGACGTGCTCGGCGAGAAGCCGGTCACCGACACGCTGCCGCAGGCGCTCTCGCTCGTCGCAGCGACGCAGCTGACCGGGCGCCGGTTCGTCGTCAGCCAGTCGCGCCGGTACGTGCACGGCGCCTTCCAGCTGCGCGCCGCGGCGCGCGCGCTGGGCGCCAAGGGCACCCTCGCCGTCGACTTCTTCAAGGCGCCGCACTTCGGCGGCTTCCGCGAGGCGATGCCGCAGCCGCTGCTCGTCGACATGGCGATCCACCAGCTCGACCTCGCCCGCTTCGTGCTCGACGCCGACCCCGTCACCGTCTACGCGGAGTCGTTCAACCCGCCGTGGAGCTGGTACGCGGGCCACGCCAACGCGGTGGCGACGTTCGAGATGAGCGACGGCTCGCGGTTCGTCTACTCCGGGTCCTGGTGCGCACCGGGCGCGGAGACCTCGTGGAACGGGCAGTGGCGGCTCTCGGCCGAGCGCGGCACGGCCACCTGGGACGGCGAGGGCGAGGCCGTGACCACCGCGGTCGAGCCGGTCGAGGTCGAGGCCGTCGAGGACCCGGGTCGCGAGCTCGCGGGCTCGCTGGCGGCGTTCGTCTCCGGGATGCGCGGTGCGCCGGTCATGTGCGAGGTCGCCGACAACGTGCACAGCCTCGCGATGGTCGAGGCGGCCGTGCGCTCGGCGGAGTCCGGGCAGCGGGTGCGGATCGCCGACCTGCTCGAGGAGGCGTGGGCGACCGCGCTCGCCGAGGAGCGCGACAACGAGGTGCGGGCCGTGCTCGCCGGGTGGCCGTCGGCGCGCGAGGGTCTCGCGCGCTCGCGCTAGGCAACGGTTGCGTCACGGCTGCCCCAAGGGTCGGGCGACGGCGCACCCGATCTGCCTACAGTGAGGCATGCGCAACCGCGGGGTGCTCGGACTGCTCGCGACGGTCGCGCTCGCAGCCGCCGCGCTCGGCGCGTGCCAGCCGACGCCGCCCGACGACGACCCGACGCCCGGCGAGGGCGTCACCACGCTCACCCCCGAGACCGAGGAGCCGACCACGGACCCCGAGACCGACCCCACGCCGTCCGGGCCCCTCGACGAGCGCGCCCAGGCCGCGGTCGAGGACCTCGCCGAGCGGCTGGGCGTCGACCCCGAGGCGATCGAGGTGGGGCCGCTCGAGGAGGTCACGTGGTCCGACGGCTCGATCGGCTGCCCGCAGCCCGGGCAGCACTACACGCAGGCGCTCGTGCCCGGCGCGCGCCTCGTGCTCACGGTCGACGGCGAGCCGTACGTCTACCACGGCAAGGGCGAGGAGCCGCTGTTCTACTGCGCGAGCCCGACCGAGCCCGCGCCGTCGGACGCCGCGACCGCCTGACCTCCGCCGTCAGTCGCGCAGCATGCGGCGCATGACGACGTTGCCCCAGGTGGGGCCGGAGACGAAGTCCTCCGGCAGCATGCGGAAGCCGCGGCGGGCGTAGAAGCGCTCGGCGCGCGTGTTGCCGTGGATCAGCCACAGGTACACCGGGCCGGGCAGCACCACCTCGGCCAGCAGCCGGTCCGCCAGCCCGGTGCCGTGGTGGTCGGGGTGCAGGTAGAGCCGGTCGAGCTGCTGGTCCGCCGGCACCGGCACGAAGCCCTCGGCGATCTCCCACGCCGCCGGCGCCCGGCCGGCCTTCGCGGCGCCGACGATCTCGCCGTCGACCTCCGCCTGGACGACGCGCTGCCGCCCGGTCGCGATCTCGGCGGCGAGCTCGACGGCGTCGGCCTCGACCTGCGCGAGCCGGTGCGTCCCGAAGTCCGGCGGCATCACGTCGCGGTAGGTCCGGGTCTGCTCGCGCGCGACGAACGCGCACCAGGCGTGCGCGTCCTCGGGGCCCGTGGGGCGGATCGTCGGGACGGGTGCGGCCACCCCGGCACGGTACCGAGCCGGCGCGGGTGCCGACGACGCGCGCCGCCCGACCCCCGCCCGGTACCTTGCGCGGCCAGGCGGCAGGGCCCAGCATCGGGAGCGGGAGGTGCCGGTGTGACCGACGTGCGGATCGGGGTCTCGGGGTGGCGGTACCCCGGCTGGCGCGGCACCTTCTACCCGCGCGGCCTGCCGCAGCGGCTCGAGCTGCCGTACCTGGCGGCCCGCATGCGCACGATCGAGGTCAACGGCTCGTTCTACTCGCTGCAGCGCCCGTCGAGCTGGCTGGCCTGGGCCGAGCAGGTGCCGGCCGACACCGTGATGGCGGTCAAGGGACCGCGGTTCGTCACCCACATGAAGCGGCTGCGCGACCCCGGGGCCGCGCTCGGCACCTTCTTCGCCAGCGGTCCGCTGCTGCTGGGCGACCGGCTCGGCCCGTTCCTGTGGCAGCTGCCGGCGCGCGACACGTTCGAGCCGGACCGGCTCGCGGCGTTCTTCGCGCAGCTGCCGCGCACCGAGGGCGACGCCGCGCGGCTGGCGCGGGCGGGCCGGCTCGACCCGCTCCTCAAGAACGGCCTCACGCCCTGGACCCGGGCGCGCCGCGCCGACCGCCCGCTGCGGCACGCGATCGAGGTGCGGCACCCGTCGTACCAGGACGAGGCCTTCCTCGCGCTGTGCCGCGAGCACCGGGTGGCCGTCGTGGTCTCCGACGGCGCCGGGCTGTGGCCGACGATCGACGCCGTCACGGCCGACCACGTCTACGTGCGGCTGCACGGCGGCGACGAGCTCTACACCAGCGGGTACCGGCCCGAGGAGATCGCGGCGTGGGCGCAGCGGATCCGGGACTGGGCGGCGCGCGACGACGTCGAGCAGGTGCTCGTCTACCTCGACAACGACGCGAAGGTGCACGCACCGGGCGACGCGATGGCGATCGCGGACGCCGTCGGGGTGGCGCGGCCGGACCCACCGGCGGTGTGAGGACGAGGGCAGGGGGTACCGGGACGCATGACTGCGTTGTCGATGTGGCGTGACGGGGCCCCGGGGCCGCAGACCGACGGACCGGCGCCGCCGGACACGGTGGACGTGGCGGTCGTCGGCGCCGGGCTGACCGGCCTGACCACCGCGGTGCTGCTCGCCCGCGCCGGGGTCTCGGTGGCGGTGCTCGAGGGGCGCACGGTGAGCGCGGGCACCACCGGGGCCAGCACCGCGAAGATCAGCCTGCTGCAGGGCACCAGGCTCTCGACGATCGGGCAGCGGCAGCCGCAGGAGGCGGTGCGACGCTACGTCGACGCGAATCGCGACGCCCAGGCCTGGCTCGTCGAGCTGTGCGAGAGCCGGGGCGTGCCGCTGCAGCGCGTGCCCGCCCTCACGTTCGCGGTCGGGGCGTCGGGGGGTCGACGGCGCGCGAGGAGCTCGAGGCCGCGCGCGCCGCGGGGCTGCCGGTGCGGTGGGAGCCCGACGTCGGGCTGCCGTTCCCGACGCGTGGCGGCGTGCGGCTCGACGACCAGGTGCAGACCGACCCCGTCGCGCTGACGACGGCGCTGACCGACGCGGCCCGCGCGCAGGGCGCGACCGTGCACGAGGGGGTGCGGGTGCTCGGGGCGTCCGGGTCCGGCCCCGTGCGGCTGCGGACCGACGCCGGCGAGGTGACCGCGGGCACCGTGGTGCTCGCGACCGGGATGCCGATCCTCGACCGCGGCGGGTTCTTCACGCGGATGGAGCCGCGGCGCTCCTACCTCGTCTCCTTCCGCGGCGTCCTGCCGCCCGACGGGATGTTCCTCTCGGCGGACCAGCCCTCGCGGTCGCTGCGGGCCGCGGAGCGCGACGGCGAGCCGCTGCTGCTGGTGGGCGGCGAGGGCCACGTGACCGGCCGCGGCGCCGCCGAGAGCACCCACCTGGACCGGCTGCGGGACTGGACCGCGCGGCACTGGCCAGGAGCGCTGGAGACGCACGCCTGGTCGGCGCAGGACCACGGCACCGCCCACGGGCTGCCGTTCGCGGGGCCGCTGCTGCCTGGCGCCGAGCACCTGCTGGTCGCCGGCGGCTACTCGAAGTGGGGCTTCACCAACGGGGTGGCGGCCGCGATGGCGCTCGCCGGCCGGCTGACGGGGCGGCAGCCGGGCTGGGTCGACCTGCTGGAGCCCTGGCGGGGCCGCGAGCTCGCGGGCGCGGGCGAGGCGCTCCGGCTCAACGCCACCGTCGGCGTGCACCTGGTCGGGGGCTGGCTGCGCCCGTTGCTCGGCGGCCCCGACGCCGGCGCGGAGCCGCGTCACGACGTCTCGCGCGTGTGCACCCACCTCGGCGGAGCGGTGCGCTGGAACGACGCCGAGCGCAGCTGGGACTGCCCGCTGCACGGCTCCCGGTTCGCCGAGGACGGCTCGGTCCTCGACGCCCCCGCCACCTGCGGGCTGCGCCGGGTCTGACGTGCGCGGCGTCGCGGGGTGCTGCACGCCTGATGCGAGCGCGTGCGACACAGAGGTGCCGCACGCGCCGCCCGTCCCGCCCGGCCCCGAGGTCCGGGCGGGACGACCGCTCAGAGCGTGAAGACCGCCTTGACCATCCCGTCGCCCTTGTCGCGGAACGTCGAGTAGGCCCACGGGGCCTTCTCGAGCGGGAGGTGGTGGGTGGCGAAGGACTCGACGCCGAGCACGTCCTCGTCCTGCCGCAGCAGGTCGAGGATGTCGTCGCTCCAGCGGCGCACGTTCGCCTGCCCCATCCGGACCGTGACCTGCTTGTCGAACATCTGCATCATCGGCAGCGGGTCCGCGGCACCCCCGTAGACGCCGACGATCGAGATCGTGCCACCGCGCCGCACGCACTCGATCGCCTGGTGCAGGGCCGCGAGCCGGTCGAGGCCGGCGTTCTTGAGCACCGCCGCCTCCGCCGCCTTGGGCAGCACGGCGAGCGCCTTCTGCATCGTCTCGGCGACCGGCGAGCCGTGCGCCTCCATGCCGACGGCGTCGACCACCGCGTCGGTGCCGCGGCCGTCCGTGAGGTCGCGCACCTGCTCGGCCAGCTGGTCGGCCCCCACCTCGTCGAGGTCGATCGCGGTGCCGCCGCGCGCCGTCACGCGCTGCAGCCGCTCCGCGACCCGGTCCACGACGATGACGCGCAGCCCGCGGCGTGCCGCGATGCGGGCGGTCATGTCGCCGATCGGGCCGGCGCCGAGCACGAGGAGCGAGCCGCCGTCGGGCACGCCCGCGTACTCGACCGCCTGCCACGCCGTCGGGAGCACGTCGGACAGGTAGAGGAACCGGTCGTCCGGCGGGCCGTCGGGCACCACGATCGGCAGCGTGTCGGCGAACGGCACCCGCATCGCCTCCGCCTGCCCGCCAGGCACCTGGCCGTAGAGCTTGCTGTAGCCGAACAGGCTCGCGCCGGTGCCCTGGTCGCGGTTCTGGGTGGTCTCGCACTGGCTGTGCAGCCCGCGCGAGCACGTCCAGCAGGTGCCGCAGCTGACGTTGAACGGGACGACGACGCGGTCGCCCGGCTTGAGACGGCTCACCTCGGCGCCGACCTCCTCGACGACGCCCATGGGTTCGTGGCCGACGACGTCGCCGGGCTCCATGAACGGGGTGAACGGGTCGTACAGGTGCAGGTCGGAGCCGCACAGCCCGGTCGAGGTGATCCGCACGACGGCGTCGGTCGGCTCCTCGATGCGCGGGTCGGGGACGTCGGTCACCTGCATGTCGCGACGGCCTTGCCAGGTCACGGCCTTCATGGGATCTCCTCGTGCTCGTGGTCCGGGTCCTGCTCCCGGTACCCCGAACCGCGCGCGGTCACCCACCCGCGCGGTCGGCGGGTGGGCGCGCGCCTCCCTGCCGAGCCACACGCGGGGTCGGGCGACGGCGGACACCCGTCGCTCGATCGCGCAGGAGGGTGGTCGCAACCGGTTGTCGCGCGATCGAGCGCCCGGAACCCGCCGCCTCCAGGTTTCACCGCACTTCGTGCCGCCTCCGGGTTCCACCGCACTGTGTGCCGCCTCCGGGTCTCACCACACTTCCTGCCGCCCCCAGGTCTCACCACACGTTCCGCCGGACCTCGGTCCCACTGCCCGCCCCGTCCGCGGTGCATGCATCCGCGCTGCGTGGGAACCTGAAGGACATGGCCGACAACGCTCGAGGGGTCCGACCGTGAGCCGCACCCGCCGCCTGGTGAAGGTCCCGCCGGAGCAGGTCTGGGAGGTGCTCGCCGACGGCTGGATGTATCCGCTCTGGGTGGTCGGCGCGGCCCGTATGCGCGAGGTGGACGACACCTGGCCCGCGCCCGGCTCGAAGCTGCACCACAGCGTCGGCCTGTGGCCGGCGCTCATCGACGACGAGACGGTTGTGCGGGCGTGCGAGCCCGGCCGGATGCTGCGGCTGCGGGCGCGCGGCTGGCCCGCCGGCGAGGCGGACGTCGTCATCACGCTGACGCCCCAGGACGGCGGCACCCTCGTCGAGATCGAGGAGGACGCCGTCAAGGGCCCGGGTCGGCTGATGCCGAAGCCGGTGCGGGCGCCGCTGATCGCCTGGCGCAACGTGGAATCGCTCAGACGTCTCGCACACGTAGCGGAACGGCGTTGAAGCGCGTACGTTCATAGGGAGACGTCCTCGCTGGAGACCACGGCGAGCCACTCCTGACGGAAGTCGGAGACCATGGCCACGCCAGTCCGACCCCTTGCCCGTGCCGAGCACGACCTCACCCGCGACGAGCGCGCAGCCGAGACCGACCGGCTCGCGCGCCTGGCCCACGAGACGCAGGACCCCGAGGAGCGGCGCGCCGCCCTCGAGCGGCTGATCGCGCTGAACATCCGGGTCGCGCGCGCCGTCGCCGCGCGGTACCGGGGCCGCGGCGTGCCGCTGGAGGACCTCGAGCAGGTCGCCTGCGAGGGCCTCACCAAGGCCGTGCACCGCTTCGACCCCACCCTGCGCCACGACCTGCTCAGCTACGCGGTGCCGACGATCCGCGGCGAGGTGCTGCGGTACTTCCGCGACCGCAGCTGGATGGTGCACCCGCCGCGGCGGGTGCAGGACCTGCAGTGGCGGCTGGCGGCGGTCCGCGACCACCTCACGCTCGAGCTCGGCCGGCCGCCGGCGGTCGGCGAGGTCTGCGAGGAGCTCGGCATCACGCGCGCCGAGCACGACGAGGCGCTGCAGGCCTACGGCTGCTTCGACCCGACCTCGCTCGACCAGCCGCTCGACGACGTCGTGGGCTCCACGCTCGGCGACGTCGTCGCCGACGACGTCGACCCGTTCGGGTCGGTCGAGGCGCGGGTGACGCTCGGTCCGCTGCTGCGCCGTCTCGACGAGCGCGAGCGGCGCATCCTGCACATGCGGTTCGTCGAGGAGCAGACCCAGCGCGAGATCGGCGAGGTCCTCGGCGTCGCCCAGATGCAGGTGAGCCGCTGGCTCAGCCGCATCCTCTCCCGGCTGCGCAGCGAGCTGGAGGGTGCGCCGGAGGCGGCGACCACGCGGCGCTGACCTCCGCGGCTCAGCGCACCCCGGTCACCCCGAGGCTGGAGGTGATCTGCTTCTGGAAGATCAGGAACAGCACCACCAGCGGGGCCAGCGCGATCGTCGTCGCGGCCATCACGAGCGTCCAGTTGCCGTTGTACTGGGTCTGCAGCGCCGCCGTCGCGACCGTGATGACGTGCCACTCCGGCCGCGGCGCGATGACCAGCGGCCACATGAAGTTGTTCCACTGGCTGACGACCGTGATGAGCAGCAGCGTGGCGAGGATCGGCTTGTTCATCGGCACCATCACCTGCCACAGCCGCCGCATCACGCCGGCGCCGTCGATCCGGGCGGCGTCGAGCACGTCCGACGGCGTCGACCGGAAGTTCTCCCGCAGCAGGAAGATCGCGTAGGGCGAGCCGAACATGAACGGCACCACCAGCCCGGCGAAGCTGTTCTTGAGCCCAAGCGACGTCATCATCGCGTAGAGCGGGATGATCGTGACGACGGCGGGGATCATCAGCGTCGACAGGTACACCCAGAAGATCGCGTCCCGGCCCGGGAAGCGCAGCTGCGCGAACGCGTAGGCGGCGAGGATCGACGTGAGCATCTGCCCGACGACGAGCACGAGCACGACCTGCGCCGTCACCGCGATCGGGACGACGAAGTCGTACCGCTCCCCGAACAGCGAGACGTAGTTCTCGGTGGTCACCGGGTCCGGCGTCGTCAGCGGGGAGCTGGTGTTGAACTGCCGCGGCGTCTTGAGCGAGGTCATCACCGAGAACAGGAACGGCGCGACCATGAGCAGCGCGCCCGCGAGCAGGAACGCGTAGGTGAGCAGGTTCGCGAGCAGGCGCGCGCTGCCGGCCGAGCGCGGCGCGCGTGCCCGGGTCGGGGTGCGGGTCGTGGCGTCGGTCATGACATGTCGTAGGTGATGCGACGGCGGAAGTAGCGCTGCTGCACGAGCGTGACGGCGACCAGCAGCAGGAACAGCACGAGCGCCATCGCGGCGGCGCGCCCGAGCCGCAGCGCGACGAACGCCTCGTCGTAGATGCGGGCGGCGATGACGTCGGTGGTGAACCGGGGCCCGCCACCGGTCATCGCATACACGGTGTCGAACACCTGGAAGCTGGAGATGATCGAGGTGACGGTGACGAAGAACATCGTCGGCCGCAGCAGCGGCAGCGTGATCGACCACAGCGTGCGCACCGGTCCGGCGCCGTCGAGCTTCGCCGCCTCGTAGACCGAGACCGGGATCTGCTGCAGCCCGGCGAGGAAGAACAGCGAGATGTAGCCGACGCTGGACCACACCTGCACGAACGCGACCGAGGGCAGCGCGAGGTCGACGTCGGCCAGCCACTCGATGCGGCGGCCCAGCAAGGCGTTGAGCGCACCGTTGGTAGGGTCGAAGATCCACCGCCACACCACGCCGAGCGCGAGCGGCGCGCACACCCACGGCAGCACGTACAGCACCCGCAGCCAGCTCGTGCCCGGCAGCCGGCGGTTGATCGCCACCGCCAGCAGCAGCCCCAGCACGATCGAGGTGGGGATCGTCATCAGCGTGAACAGCGTCGTCACCCACAGCGAGTTGCGGAACCGCTCCCAGCCGAGCAGGTAGACGAAGTTGTCCAGCCCCGCCCACTGCGGCGCGCTCAGCAGGTTGTACCGCGTGAAGCTCAGCGCGAGCACGATGAGCACGGGCAGCAGCAGGAACACGCCCACGCCCACGAAGCTCGGCACGAGCAGCAGGTAGCCGGCACGTGCCTCGGCTCGCTGCCTCGCGTTCATCCGACCTCCCGACCCGGTGCGGGAAGCCTATGCCTCACCGCTGCTGGGTGCGGTACCACGCTCGCGAGCCGGACGACAGCAGCAGCGCGGTCGCCACGATGCTCCAGCCGAGCCCGACGACGCTGCCGCCGGTGCCGCTCGCGATGTCGGTGATCGTGCCGACGAGCGACAGCCCGGTGATGACGGCGAGCGCCACGGCTCCCCACTGCCGACCCGTGAACGCCATAGCGCCGAAGACGATGATCAACGCGCCGACGACCGCCAGCGCCACGCCGAGGATCGTCGCGGCGGACCCCATCCCGGGGCCGTAGGTCTGCGTGATCGCCTCGGTCATCTCGGCGCTGCCGCTCAGGACGGCGAGCACCAGGCCGACGACGACCATGAAGGCGCCGCCGATGAACGCCATCACCGCACCGGCGGTGACGGTGCCGGGGCGGCGCGTCGGCACGGACGGCCAGGGCGCACCGGGCATGACGGGAGCGGGACCGAACCCGGGCTGGCCGTAGCTCGGCGGCCCGTAGGGCTGCTGCTCGTTGGGCCGTCCGTACGGTGGCTGCGTGCTCATCGCTGGGTCCTTCCGCGCGGGTGGCCCCGAGCCTAGGGCCGCGCACCGCCGTCCGGAGCGGGTCGGAGGTCCCAGACACGCCGAGGGCCGGCGGCGCACTAGGTTGACCGTGTGATCGCCGCCGCCACGCTGGACCCGCTGCGCGAGGCCGTCGCCGCCGACTCCTGGTCGACCCGGCTCGTGGACCGCACGGCCGCGGCCCACGACGCCTCCCACTACCTGCTGACCCCGGCCGCCGTCGTGACGCCGCGCGACCTGCGCGAACTGACCGGTGCCCTGGTCGCCGCGCACCGCGCCCGGGTCCCGGTGACGTTCCGCTCCGGCGGCACCAGCCTCTCCGGCCAGGCGGGCACCGACGGCGTCCTCGTCGACACCCGGCACGCGTTCACCGGCGTCGAGGTGCTCGACGGCGGGGCCCGGGTCCGCTGCGAGCCCGGCGCCGTGCTGCGCCGCGTCAACGCGCTCCTCGCCCGGTACGGGCGGCGGCTCGGCCCCGACCCGGCGAGCGAGATCGCCTGCACGATCGGCGGCGTCGTCGCGAACAACTCCTCCGGCATGACGTCGTCGTTCACGGCGACCGCCTACCGGACCCTGCGCTCGATGCGGTTCGTGCTGCCGAGCGGCACGACGGTCGACACCGCCGAGCCCGACGCCACCGCCCGCCTCGCGGCCGCCGAGCCCGACCTCGTCGCCGGCCTGGTGGCGATCCGCGACCGGCTGCGCGGCGACGCCCGGCTCCGCCGGATCGTCGAGCACCAGTTCTCGATGAAGAACACGATGGGCTACGGGCTCAACGCGTTCCTCGACCACGACGACCCGGCAGAGATCCTCGCCCACCTCATGGTCGGCTCCGAGGGCACGCTCGGCTACGTCGCGTCGGTCGTGCTCGACACCGTGCCGGCGCTGCCGCACGTCGCCACCGCGCTCGCGGTGTTCGACGGCATCGACGAGGCCGCCGCCGCGGTGCCCGGTCTGCTCGAGGCCGGTGCGGTCGCCGTCGAGCTGATGGACCCGCCCGCGCTGCGGGTCGCCCAGGGGCTGGCGGCGGCGCCGGAGGCCATGAGCGCGATCGCCGTCGAGCGCCACACGGCGCTGCTGGTCGAGGCGCAGGCCGCCACCGAGGCCGAGCTGCTGGAGGCCTCGGCCCGGCTGTCGACGACGATCGGCGCGCTCCCGCTGTCGATGCCGACCGCGCTCGCGACCGACGCGGCGGCGCGCGCCGCGATGTGGGCGGTGCGCAAGGGCCTCTACGCCGCGGTGGCGGCGGCGCGGCCCGCGGGCACCACGAACCTGCTCGAGGACATCGCGTTCCCTGCCGACCGGTTGCGCGCCGGCGTCGCCGGTCTCGGCGCGCTGCTCGAGCGGTACGGCTACGACGAGGCCGTCACGTTCGGCCACGCGCGCGACGCGAACCTGCACTTCATGATCACGCCGCGGCTCGACGACCGCCGCGAGCTCGCGACCTACGAGGCCTTCACCGAGGACCTCGTCGAGCTCGTGCTCGGGGAGGGCGGCACCCTCAAGGCCGAGCACGGCACCGGCCGCATGATGTCGCCGTACGTGCGGCGGCAGTACGGCGACGAGCTGTACGAGGTGATGCGCGAGGTCAAGCGGCTGTGCGACCCGCACGGGATCCTCGCGCCCGGCGTCGTCATCGACGACGACCCGCACGCCCACGTCGCGCACCTCAAGACGTTCCCGACGGTCGACGCGGCCGTCGACACCTGCGTCGAGTGCGGGTACTGCGAGCCCGCGTGCCCGTCGCGCCGCACGACCACCACGCCACGGCAGCGGATCGTGCTGATGCGTGAGATCGGCCGCGCCCGCGCCGAGGGCCGTGCCGACGACGCGGCGCAGCTGGAGCGGGACTTCGGCTACGAGGCCGTGCAGACCTGCGCCGCGGACTCGCTGTGCGTGCGCTCGTGCCCGGTCTCGATCGACACCGGCGCGGTGATGAAGCGGCAGCGCGCCGCCGGCCACGGGCGGCTCGCGCAGCGCGGCGGCGTCGTCGCCGCCGAGCGGTGGCAGCAGGTCGAGGGGCTCGCCCGGCTCGGGCTGGGCGTCGCGGACGTGCTGCCCGACGCCGTGGCCGCCGTCGCGAGCCGGCTCGCCCGCCGCGTGCTCCCCACCGAGGTCGTGCCGGAGGTCGGGCCGGACCTTCCCGCACCGGGCCGCCCGCGCTCGCAGCTGACCGGGGTGGTCGGCCCCGACACGGCCGACGTCGTGCTGCTGCCGAGCTGCACCGGTGCGCTGTTCGGCGGGCCGGCGTCGTCGCTGCTCGCGCTCGCGCGCGCGGCTGGGCTCGCGGTCGCGCTGCCCGAGCAGGTGGACGCGCTGTGCTGCGGCACGCCCTGGTCGTCGAAGGGCTTCACCGACGGCCACCGGGCGATGGGGGCGCGCGTCGCCGACGCGCTGTGGCGGGCGAGCCGCGGCGGCGAGCTCCCCGTCGTCATGGACGCCGCCTCGTGCACGCACGGCCTCGAGGGTCTCGGCGCCGTGCTCGACGGCGAGACCGCTCAGCGGTTCGCGCAGGTCCCGGTGCTCGACGCCGTCACGTGGGTGCGGCGGCACGTGCTGCCCCACCTGGAGGTCCCGGCCGAGCGGCTGCTGGGGCGCGTCGTCGTCCACCCGACGTGCGGCACCGAGCACCTGGGCGCCACGGCCGACCTGGTGGCGGTCGCGCAGGCCGCGGCGCGCGAGGTCGTCGTGCCGACGGCGTGGGGCTGCTGCGGCTTCGCGGGCGACCGCGGGATGCTGCACCCGGAGCTGACCGCGGGCGCCACGCGCGACGAGGCGCGCGAGGTCGCCGCGATCGCCGCGGCGGGACCGGTCGACGCCTACGTCAGCGCCAACCGCACCTGCGAGATCGGGATGAGCCGCGCGACCGAGCACGACTACCGGCACGTGCTCGACCTGCTCGCCGAGGTCGCGGGCTAGCGGCGCGAGAGCCGGGCGCGCCACCGCTCCCAGGGCGGGGCGTCTTCCCAGCCGAGCCGCAGCGTGCGGAACGCGCGGCGGAACCGGCGCCGCATCTGCGCGGCGCCGCGCACCGAGCGCCCGGACACCTCGACGACGAGGGAGCGGACCCGCACGACGCGGGCGTCGCCGAGCGCGAACGAGAGGTCCATGTCGTCGTGGATCTCGGGGTCCCAGCGGTGCACCCGGCCCCGCACCCGCAGCCACGCCTCGCGCCGCACCGCCATGTTCGAGCCCCACAGCACGGGGTTGGCGACCGCGGCGTGGCCGAGCAGGTGGTAGGCGCCGAGGTAGAGGCCCGCGACGGCCCGACCGAGCCCCGGCGCCAGGTCGTGGAACACGCCGCGGCCCGTGACGGCGTCGGCCTCGGGATGGCGCGCGAGCGCGGCGAGGAGGTCGGCCACCCAGGTCTCCGGCGGCCGGGAGTCGGCGTCGAGGCGAGCGACGACGTCGCCGGTCGCGGCGTCGTAGCCGGTCGCGGCCGCGGGGGAGATCCCGACGACCGGCTCGTGGACGAGCCGGGCGCCGTGCGCGGCGACGAGCGCGTCGAGCGGCTCCGCGGAGGCGTTGTCGACGACGACGACCTCGTGCGGCGGCACGGTCTGCCGGGCGAGCGCGGCGAGGCAGCCGGCGAGCTGCTCGGCGTCGTCGCGCACCGGGACGACGACGCTCACACGCGTCACGGCGTGCGGTCCCGGCGCCGGGCGCGCGCCACCAGCACCCCCGCGACCAGCGACCCGAGCACACCGACGGCGAGGTCGCCGACCGTGTCGTCGTAGCCGACGTGGATCGCCGGGTCCAGGTAGGTGTGCCCGACCCACTCGCCGACCTCCCAGACGACCGCGAGCAGCGCGCCGATCGCGGTCGTGCCGAGGACGGCGTCGGCGCGGCTGCCGGGTGCGGTGCGGGCGGGGCGCAGCGGCGGGCCGGTGAGCAGCGCGGTCGCGACCGCGGCCAGCAGCCCCGTGATCACCGCGTGCGCGACGACGTCGAGCCAACCGATCGTCTGATAGCCCTCCAGCAGCGCCGCCCACGCCGACGCGAGCAGCGCCACCAGGCCGGTGGCCTGCACCGGGCCGGGCAGGTCGGCCAGCCGCACCGCGACGACGCCGAGCAGCACGAGCGCGACGAGCGCGACCGCGACCGGTCCCCACCACAGGCCGGCGGCGAGGCTGAGCACGGCCAGCCCGGTGGCGGCGTCGGCGAGCCGTCGCGCCCACCGCGGTCCGCGGACCTCGAGCGACGCGCGCGCGAGGTCGCCGAGCGTGCTGCGCCCGCTCCCGACCTCGACCATCCACCCATTCTCCGGCACCGCGCGCCGCTCGAGGGGCCGGCGGGGTGCGACGCCGGTCACCCGGCCGTCGTGGCGCTCGGGGCGTACCGGCCGCCGGCATGTTTCGGCCGCCACCGAAGCGTGTCCGTGCCACCCTCGGGGGATGGCGATCGACTTCTCCGCCGTCGGGGCGGCGCTCGCGGCGCCGGCCCGGTCGGCGATGCTCTCGGCGCTCATGGACGGCTCGTCCCGGCCGGCGAGCGAGCTGGCCGCGGCCGCCGGGGTGCGGCCCTCGACCGCGAGCGAGCACCTGGCGGTGCTCGTCGGCAGCGGGCTCCTCGAGGTCGCCGCGCACGGCCGGCACCGCTACTACCGCATCGCCGACGACGGCGTGGCCGACGCGCTCGAGCGCCTGGGCAGGCTGTGCCCCGTGACCCCGGTGCGCTCCTACCGGCAGTCTCGCGAGGCGGCCGCGCTCGAGCACGCCCGGCTCTGCTACGACCACCTGGCCGGCCGGCTCGGCGTCGCGGTCGCCGAGAGCATGACCGAGCGGGGCTGGCTCGACCTGCGCACCCCGACCCTCACCGACGCCGGGCACGCCGCGCTGAGCGAGCGCGGGCTCGACGTGGCGGGGCTGACGGGCAGGCGGCCGCTGGTGCGTTCGTGCCTCGACTGGACCCAGCGGCGCCCGCACCTCGCGGGCGCGCTGGGTGCCGCGGTCGCCACCTGCGCGCTCGAGGCGGGCTGGGTGACCCGGCGGCCCGGGTCGCGCGCGCTGCGGCTCACACCAGCGGGGCGCGACGGCTTCGCCGACGTGTGGGGTGTGCCGGCCGAGGTGCTCGGCTGACCGTGCTGCGCGCCGCCGCGCCGGCGCGCTCCTGCTCCCAGCGACGAGCGACCTCGCGGGCGGCGTGCAGGTGCTCCGGCTCCGGCACCAGCACCAGGGCGCCCGCGTGGTCGCTGTACTGCGCGCGGAGCGTCACGCCCGCGCCCGCGACGGCGGCGAGGCACGCGGCGAGCTGGCCCGGCACGTCCTGGGCGAGGTGCAGCATCGCGACCTCGTTGACGCGGCAGCCGAGACCGGCCGCGCTGAGCGCCGCGCACGCGGCCGCGGCGTCGTCGACCAGGAAGTGGGCGAGCGGCACGCCGTCGACCACGCTCATGCCGCCGCCCTCCAGGCTCACGCCGGCACGACCGGTCGCCGACGCGAGCGCGGCCAGGCCCTCGGTCGCGGACGGCAGCCCGACCTCGATGTCGCCGAGCATCAGCGGTCCTCCACCCGGGCGTCGACGGTGACCTCGGCGACGAGCGATGCCGCGACGAAGCACCGCTCGTGCGCGGCGGCGACGGCGTCGAGGACCGCCGCGTGGTCGGTGCCGGCGGTCACGCCGATGACCGGGGCGAGCGCGACGGCGTCGACCCGGGCGGGGGTCGCGGCGTCGTCCATCGTGGCGGTCGCGGTGTCGGCGTAGTCGCGCACGTCGATGCCGCGACGCGCCGCGGCCGCGAGGAAGGACAGCAGCTGGCACGAGGACGCCGCCACCGCGAGCAGCTGCTCGGGGTTGGCGATCTCGGGGTCGCCGCCGAAGACGGGGTCGGCGCTCAGCGGGAGCGGTGTCGCCGTGCCCACGATCGCGGTGTGGGTGCGGTCGTAGCCGCGGTAGCCGGTCGCGGTGGAACCGGTCCAGGTGATCTCGGTGCGGTAGTGGTGCGTCGTCATGGCGGCAGCGTGGCAGCGGGACGCTTCGGCGCCCGACGAAGGGTCGGGCTGCCTACGATGGCCGGACCGGCTCGGTGAGGAGTGGCTCATGTCGATGGTGGTGACAGGCACGATCCTGGTCGTGGCGCTCGCGGTGCTCGTCGGCGCGGGCGTCGTGATCGCGCTGCTGGTGGGCCGACGTCGCCACGACTGGGCGGAGCCGACCGGGCAGCCGCGCCCGCCCGCCGACCGCGGGCCGTACGGCGCGGACGCGCCCGGCTACCCCGCCGCGCCGCCGCCCGCCGCCTCCGCGTCGATGAGCGAGGGTGTCGAGGGTCTGCAGCCCGAGCCCGGCCCCGAGGCGTCGCCGGGCGCGCAGGCCCAGCCCGAGCAGACGGAGCCGCCCCGCCGGCTGGACGACAGCCAGCGCTTCCGCGACCAGCCGCGCCCGGACGACCCCGCGAGCTCGTAGCGCCGTACCGACCTCGTACGGTGCACCGTACGAGGTGGGCGCGGATGTACGAAATCGGCGCGGGAGGTGACACGCCCGGCGCTGCGCGGCGGATCCCACCGGGCGTCGAGCCCTCCCGCCCGGAGCGCCCGCCAACTCGTAGCGGCGTGCCGAGCTCGTACGGTGCACCGTACGAGGTGGGCGCGGGCGTACGAGCTCGCCGCGGGCAGGGCAGGCGGGCGGGCGGACGGCGGTCGCCGACGCGGCGGTCAGCGCTCGAACTTCGTCGACAGGATGATCGACGTCGTCGTCCGCTCGACACCCTCCAGGTCACCGATGCGGTCGGTGAGCAGGTCGATCGCCTGGACGCCGTCGGCCACGACGATCGCGACCAGGTCGTGGTTGCCGCTCACCGAGTGCAGGCTGCGCACCTCCGGCATCTCGTGCAGCGCGCGCACCACGGCGCTCGTGCGCCGCGTGGTCACGGTGATGAGGATGTGGGCGCGGATGCGGTCCTGCTCGACGTCCTCGCCGACACGCACGGTGTAGCCGCGGATCACGCCCTCGCGCTCCAGGCGCCGGATGCGGCTCTGCACGGTCGTGCGGGACAGCCGCAGCCGTCGCGCGATCTCGGCGGTGGGCGTGCGGGCGTCCTCGCGCAGGATCGACAGCAGCTGCTCGTCGGTCGGGGTGAGTCGCACGTCACGCTCCTTCTGGCTCGGCCAGCCGATTCTCGGCGATCTGCCGAAATCGCGCGCGAAATTGCGCAGATCGACCGTACCAACCGCCGAACCCGTCCCGCATCATGGGACGCACAGCCCCGACGTCTGCTGGGGAGGCACGGACGAGGAGGAGTGCGATGACCCGCACCGATGTCACGACGGCCACCGTCGTCGAGAAGCTGGCGCCGCTGCGCGCGCACGGCGGCCGTCGGCGCACCCAGGGCCTCGACGACGAGACCCTGCTGCGGTTCGCCGCCACCCACCCCGAGCTGGAGGCGGCTGTCGAGGCCGCGGTGACCGAGTACGCCGAGGTGCGCACCGCGCTCGCCGACCTGCTGGACCTCGACGAGGACGAGCAGGTCGCGGCGGTCCAGGCCGGGATCGTCAACTTCTACCCGCAGGACGGCGTCAACCCCTACGTCGCGCTCACGGCGCGCGGCCCCTGGGTGGTCACGCTCGGCGGTGCGGTGCTCTACGACACCGGCGGCTACGGGATGCTCGGCCTCGGCCACGCCCCGCAGGCGGTGCTCGACGCGATGGCGAAGCCGCAGGCGATGGCCAACGTCATGACCCCCAGCGTGTCGCAGCTGCGGGTGCAGCGGGCGATGCGCGCCGAGATCGGCCACACCCGCGGCGCGTGCCCCTACGCGAGCTTCATGTTCCTCAACTCCGGCTCGGAGTCGGTCTCGCTCGCCGCGCGCATCGTCGACACCCACGCGAAGACGCTGACCGACCCCGGTGCCCGCTACGAGGGTCGCGAGATCAAGCGGCTCGTCGTCAAGGGCAGCTTCCACGGCCGCACGGAGCGCCCGGCGCTGTACTCCGACTCGACGCGCGCCACCTACGAGCAGACGCTCGCCAGCTACCGGCACGAGGACTCGGTCATCGCCGTCGAGCCCTACGACGCCGACGCGCTGCGCCAGGTCTTCGCCGACGCCGAGCGGCACGGCTGGTTCGTCGAGGCGATGTTCCTCGAGCCGGTCATGGGCGAGGGCGACCCCGGCCGCAGCGTGCCGCCGGAGTACTACGCGGTCGCGCGCGAGCTCACGGCCGAGCACGGCTCGCTGCTGCTGGTCGACTCGATCCAGGCGGGGCTGCGGGCCACCGGCACGCTCTCGATCGTCGACTACCCGGGCTTCGAGGGGCAGCAGGCCCCCGACATGGAGACCTACTCCAAGGCGCTCAACGCCGGCCAGTACCCGCTCTCGGTGCTCGCGCTGACCGAGCGCGCCGCCGCGATCTACCGCCGCGGCACCTACGGCAACACGATGACGGCGAACCCCCGCGCGCTCGACGTCGCGTGCGCCGTCCTCGGACAGCTCACCCCGCAGCTGCGGGAGAACATCCGTACCCAGGGCGCCTACGCCGTGGAGTCGCTGCGGCGGCTGCAGGACGAGCTCGGCGGTGCGATCACCCACGTGCAGGGCACCGGGCTGCTGTTCTCGTGCGCGCTCGCCGACGGCATCAAGGCCTACGGCGCCGGGTCGGTCGAGGAGTGGCTGCGCGAGCACGGGCTCGGCGTCATCCACGGCGGCGAGAACTCGCTGCGGTTCACGCCGCGGTTCGCGCTGGACGCCGCCGAGGTCGACCTGATCGTCTCGCTCGTGCGCCGCGCGCTGCTGGCGTGGCAGGAGCGCTGAGCCGCTCGCGTCCCCGCCGCGCCGACCGTCCGGAGGTCAGTGCAGCGCGATCGTCTCGACGGCGCGCAGCCGGTCGCGGATGAAGCGGTTGGCGTGCGCGGCGAGGCCCGCGGAGTCGTCCCACAGGTTGCGCCAGATGCCGAGGGTGTTCGACAGCGACGCCGAGACGACCGCGCTGGAGAACGACTCGAACACCACCGGGCCGTCGTAGCCGATGCGGGCGAGACCGCGGAAGAACGAGCCGAAGTCCACCGACCCGGTGCCGAGGTAGCCGCGGTGGCTCTCGCCGATGTGCACGTACCGGAGCCGGTCGCCGGCGTCGAGGACCGGCTCGAGCATCCCGGACTCCTCGATGTTCATGTGGTAGGTGTCGAGGTGCAGGTGCACGTTGTCGTGGCCGACCTCCTCGAGGAAGCGCAGCCCCGCCCGCGCGGTGTTGATCACGTTGGTCTCGTAGCGGTTGACGACCTCCAGCGAGAGCGTGACGCCGGCCGCCGCCGCACGGTCGGCGAGCCGGCGCAGCGCCGCCGCGGACGCCGCCCGGCCGGCGGGTGTCGCGGGCGCGGCGTACTTCTGCATCGCCGAGTAGATGACCCCGCACAGGTGCCGCCCGCCGGCCTCGGCGACGACGTCGACGGCGCGCTCCAGCAGCGTCTCGCCGGCGCGGCTCGTCGCCGGGTCCTCGCTCGAGAGGTCGTGGGCGGCGTCCAGCCCGAGGCTCGCGGTCATCGTGAGGCCGTGGTCGTCGAGCATGCGCCGCACGAGCGCGCCGTCGACGGCGAACGGGTCCATGAGCGGCAGCTCGAGCAGGTCGAAGCCCGCCTCCTTGGTGCCGGCGATCGCCGTCCGGAGGCCTGACTCGTCGAACGTCCCGGTGAAGACCAGGCCGTGCACACCGATCTGCATGCGCTGCTCCCTTCTCGTCGGGCGGACGACGGCGGGCCGGTCCCGCCGTCATGGTGGCTCAGGTGGCGGTCCCCGACACCGATCCGGGGACCTCGCGACGTCCGGAGCCGCCGGCCTGTCGCCGTCGGATCGTCGCGTTGGACAGCAGCGAGGCGCCCAGCAGCACCACGCCGAGCGCCAGCAGCTGCGCCTGCGCGCCCTCGTTGCCGGGCACCACCAGCAGGATCGAGGCGTTCAGCCAGACGATGAGCAGCGCCGACAGCAGGATCCCGCTCAGCCGTCCGATGCCGCCGGTGATCGCGACGCCGCCGAGCACCGCGATCGTGATCGCGGGCAGCGCCATGCCGCTGCCGCTCGTGCCGGCGTCGGGCCGCGCCGAGGCGAACTGCGCGACCGTGTAGACCCCGACCAGCCCGGAGACCGCGCCGGCGGTGACGTAGGCGAGCATGCGGGTGCGGCGGGTCTCGATGCCCGACCACAGCGCGGCGGTGTCGTTGGTGCCGATCGCGTACAGCTTGCGGCCGTAGGTGGTGCGGTTGAGCACGAACCACGCGAGCACGGCGACCGGCAGCAGGAACGTGAACACCCCGAGCGGCACGAGCGGCACGAGGTGGCCGATCAGCGGCAGCTCGACCGACTTCGCGGCGCCGTAGAACTCCGAGATCTCCGGACCGGAGATCGGCTTCTGGTCGCTGATGACGAGCGCGATCGAGCGGTAGGCGTAGTAGGTCGCGAGCGTCGTGATGAGCGCGGGGAAGCCGAAGTACGCCGTGATGACGCCGTTGACGGCGCCGAGCAGCGCGCCGAACGCGACCGCGAGGACGATCGAGACGACCAGCGGCAGGCCCTGCTGCTGGAACAGCATCCCGAAGACGACGCCGGTCAGCGACACCATCGACCCCACCGAGAGGTCGATGCCGCCGCGCCCCGAGGTGATGACGAACAGCTCGGCGAGGGCCAGCAGCGCGAGCGGCACGTACCCGATGAGCGCCGCCGCGAGGTAGTCGGTCGTGAACCGGCCGCTGGTCAGCCCCACCGCGTCGAGGACGGTGACGACGACGACCAGCACGACGACGAGCACGAGCAGCAGCACCGTGCGGTCGCGCAGCAGTCCGGGCGTGAGCCACGCGGGGCGGCGCGAGCAGGGCTGCGGGCCGCGCTCGCCGGCGGGGTTGGTGGTGGCGGTCATGCGCGCCTCCTCGCTCGCTCGCGGATGAGGTCGGTGCCGACGGCGACCAGGATGAAGACGCCGACGAACAGGAAGCCGAGCTGCGTGGGCCACCCCAGCTGGGTGACGCCGGAGACGACCGTCTGCACCAGCAGCGCCCCCAGCAGGGTGCCGACGACGCTGCCGCGGCCGCCGAGGATCGAGGTGCCGCCGATGACGACGGCGGCGATCACCTGCAGCTCCTTGCCGGCGCCGACCGACTGGTCGAGCGTCGAGGTGCCGGTCGCGATGATCATGCACGCGGCGAGGCCGGCGAGCGCCCCCGTGACGAGGTAGACGGAGACCAGCCGCGGCTGGACCTTGATGCCCGCGAGCCGCGCGGCGTTCTGGTTGCCGCCGATCGCGTACAGGTTGCGCCCGGCGCGGGTGTAGCGCAGGAACCACCAGGCGACGGCGACCGCCACCAGCGTGAGCGCGAACGAGTGCGGCACCCCGAGCGTCGAGCCCGCCGCACCGCGCCCGAGGAACGACAGCGTGCCCGGGATGTTGTTGACCGTCGAGGAGTCGAACACCCTCAGGCCCAGCCACGTGAAGACGTTCGCGGTGCCGAACGTGATGATGATCGGGTGCACGCGGCCGTAGGCGATCAGCAGGCCGTTGACCGAGCCGAGCACCGCGCCGAGCGCGACCGCGAGCGCGACCGCCACGACCGCGGGGACGTCGGCGCCCACCAGGGTGCGGGCGGTGACGACGGCGCAGACCATGATCATCCCGGCGACCGAGACGTCGATGCCGGCGGTGATGATGACGAAGGTCATGCCGACGCCGATGAGCGCGATCGGCGCGACCTGCACGAGCAGCGGGCCGATCGAGCCGGCCGTGAGGAACGCGGGCGTGAAGATCCCCAGCAGCACCCACAGCACCGCGAGGACGGCGAGCAGCACGACCTCCTGCCCGGTGACGACCGGCGGGAGGATCCGGCGCAGGCTCACCTCCTCCGGGGCGCGTGCGTCCGTGACGGTCATCGGTCCTCCTCCTGCCTGACGGGCTCGTCCTCGGCGCCAGCGGCCGCCGCGAGCAGCTCGGCCTGGCTCGCCGTGGGCGGCAGCTCCCGGGCGACGCGTCCGGCGCGGAAGACGAGGATGCGGTCGGCGATGCGCTGCACCTCGGCGAGATCGGTCGTGACCACGAGCACCGCCGTCCCGGCGGCCGCGAGGTCGGCGACGATCCTGTGGATCTCCTCCTTCGCGCCGACGTCGACGCCCTGCGTCGGCTCGGCGAGCACGAGCAGCTCGGGCCGCTCGACCAGCTGGCGTGCGAGCACGACCTTCTGGGCGTTGCCGCCCGACATCGCGGCCAGCGGCTGCCGCGCGGACGGCGTCTTCACCGCCAGCCGCCGGATGAGGTCGTCGGCGATGCGGCGCTCGGTCGGCGGCGACACCCAGGCGGGCAGCCGGCCCAGCAGCCCGAGCGAGCCGATCGTGATGTTGAAGGCGATGCTCTGGAACGAGAACGATCCCTGCGTCGAACGGTTGGCGGGCACCATCCGGACGCCGCGACGCTTGGCGTCGGACGGGCTGGCGACCGGCCGGTCGCTGCCCACGAGCCGCATCCGCCCGCCGGTGGCGCGGCGCATGCCGTAGACGACCTCGCCCACCTCGGCCGCGCCCGCGCCGACCAGGCCGTAGAGACCGAGGACCTCGCCGGCCCGCAGCTCGAACGAGACGTCCTCGAACGCGCCGGCGAGCGTGAGGCCGTCGAGCTCGAGGACGACGTCGCCGTGCTCGGCGGGTGCGCGGTGGCCCTCCGCGATGGCGCCGCCGACCATGCGCTCGGCGATCTCGCGGACCGTGAGCTCGCCGATCGGCTGCGACGAGACCGTCTCGCCGTCGCGCATGATCGTCACCTCGTCGGCGATCCGGAACAGCTCGTCGAGCCTGTGGCTGATGTAGACGATCGAGACGCCCTCGGACGCGAGCCGCCGCACGACGTCGAACAACACGTCGATCTCGGCGTCGGTGAGGATCGCGCTCGGCTCGTCGAGGATGAGGATGCTCGCCTGCTCCAGCAGCGCCTTGGCGATCGAGACCTGCTGCTGCTGGGCGATCGAGAGCGAGCCGAGCGGCCGCGCCGCGACGCCGCGGTCCAGCCCGACGGTGTCGAGCAGCGCGAGCATCCGCGGCGCCTGCGCCCGCCAGTCGACGACGGGTCCGCGCGTGATCTCGCGCCCGACGAAGAAGTTCTCCGCGACCGTGAGCTCGGCGAACAGTTGCGGCTCCTGGTACACGGTCTGGACGCCGAGCGCGATCGCGTCCGACGTCGAGCCGATCGTGACGACCCGGCCGTCGATCGCGATGGTGCCGGTGTCCGCCTGCTCGGCGCCGGAGAGGATCTTGATGAGCGTCGACTTGCCGGCCCCGTTCTCGCCGACGAGGGCGTGCACGGTGCCGGGCGCGACGGTGAGGTCGGCGTGCCGGATCGCGCGCACGCCGCCGTAGCGCTTGGAGATGTCGCGCATCTGGAGCCGGGGCGTGGCGCCGGGGCCGGGGGTCGGGCGAGCCTGCTCGGCGGTGTCGGTCATGGTGCTCCTCGTCGGTGCCGGGACGCCGTGGCGCCGCGACACCGTGGGGCGGTCGGGGTGGGGCGAGGAGGTGCGCCGGTGCGGCGCCGGACCCGTGACGGACCCGGCACCGCACCGGCCGGGCGGTCAGTAGTCGTAGTCGCCCGCGTTCTCGGCGGTGAAGATCGTCGGCGGGCCCAGCAGCAGCTCGCCCGACGCCTCGTCGTAGGAGACCTCGGAGAGCGAGTCGTCGGTGAGGCTGCTCGTGTCGCCGAGGTCGCCGCCGGTGGCGAGCTGCACGCCCGCCCAGCCGGTCAGGTAGCCCAGCGCCTCGACGTCCCACAGGATCGAGCCGCTCGACGCCCCGGACTCCAGGTACGGCAGCATCGACTGCGGCGTGCCGAGGCCGACCGTGAACACCTCGCCGATGCGGCCGGCGTCCTCGACGGCCTGGGCGACGCCCGGCGCGCTCGAGGTGCACTCGCCGACCAGACCGGTGAGGTCGGGGTGGCTGTTCATGAGGTCGGTGGCCATCTGCGTCGCCATCGCCTGGTCCTCGCCGGCGTAGACGATGTCGACGATCTCGGCCTCGGGGTACTCGGAGGCGGTGTAGGCCTCCTGCACCTCGATCCAGGCGTTGAGGTTGGCCGCGGTCTCGCCGCAGGAGACGATCGCGTACTGGCCCGACCCGCCCATGGCCTCCATGAGCGCGTCGGTGAGCGCCTGCCCGATGCCCTCGACCGAGGCCTGGTTGACGAACACCTCGCGCACCGAGTCCGGTGCGTCGGTGTCGGTCGTCGCGACGTGGACGCCCGCGTTCTGGGCCTCCTCCAGCAGCGGTGCCATCGAGTTCGGGTCGTTCGGCGCGACGAACAGCACGTCGACGCCCTGCTGGATGAACGAGCGCACGATGTCGGCCTGGGCGGCCGCGTCGGCGGTCGTCGGGCCCTGGTAGAGCCACTCGAAGCCCAGCTCCTCGGCGGCCTGCTGACCGCCGGTGTTCATGGCCTCGAAGTAGGGGATGCCCTGCAGCTTGGGCACGAACGCGATCGTGAGGTCCTCGACGGCGGCGCCGCCGGTGTCGTCGCCGGGCTCGGGGTCCTGGCCCGGGTCGTTGCGCGAGGTGCAGCCGGCGAGGGCGACGGCCGCGGCCGCCGACAGCGCCAGCACGCCCCTGAGCGTGCGTCGGATTGTCATCGATGCTCCTTCCGGGAGAGGCGACGGGATGCGGTGTCAGCCCGCGCCGGAACCGGCGTGCTGCCGGTCGTCTGGGTGTCGGGGAGCGGCACGCGCGTGACGGGCACGCCGACGGCCGCCCACTCCTCGACCATGTCGTCGGACGCGCCCGCGTCCGTGATGAGGCTCGTCACCTGCTCGGGTGTCGCGAACGCGTGCAGCGCGAGCCCGTCGACCTTGCTGGAGTCGAAGAGCCCGTGCACCTCGTCGCTCGCGGCGACGAGCGCGGTCTTCGACACCGCCTCGTCGGTGGCGAGCTCGAGCAGCCCTCGCTGCGGCGCGAGCCCTGCCAGCCCGACGAACGCCTTGTGGATCCGGCCGCTCGCGAGCAGCGAGCCCGAGACCGGGCCGACCAGCCCGGAGCTCTCCCGGCGCACGGTGCCGCCCGGCATGATGATCCGCGCGTCGGAGCGCTCCATGAGCACGGTCGCGGTCGGCAGCGACGAGGTGATGACGACGAGCCCGTGCCGGTGCACGAGGTCGAGCGCGAGGTGGTGCGCGGTGCTCGAGGTGTCGAGCGCGACGACGTCGCCGTCGGACACCAGCTCCGCTGCCGCGGCGGCGATCGCCTGCTTGGCGGCGGCCGCACGCTGCAGCCGGTCGGCGAAGGCGCCCTCGCCGCCGCGGTCCGACGCCACCGCGCCGCCGCGCGTGCGCCGCAGCAGCTGGCGCCGCGCGAGCGCGTCCAGGTCCTTGCGGATCGTCACCTCGGACACGGACAGCTCGCGGGCGAGCTCGGCCACCTGCACGGAGCCTCGAGCCCCGAGAGTGGCGAGAATCCAAGCCTCACGACTGGCCACAGCGTCTCCTTCGTCCGCTGATGGCACCGGACAGTACGGATTCGAAAGTGGTTCCGCAAGTGGTCGTGACCGAATCGCAACCGTCGCGGTTGCGTACGAAAGCGAGGCCGGCTGCGACGGCGGCGGTCAGGCCTCCGCGAGTGCCTTGCGGATGCGCTTCTCGCTGACGGTGACCGCGGTGCCCAGCTGCTGCGCGAACAGGCTCACGCGCAGCTCCTCGAGCAGCCAGCGCACCCGGGCGAGGTTGCGCCGCCGCGCCAGCGGCGCGTGCTCGGCCGCCGAGGTCGCGGCCCACCACGCGTCGGTGAGCTCGCGGACCTGCCACGCGAGCCGGTCGTCGCGCGCCGGGTTCTCCTCGGCCTTGCCGATCCGCACGACGTCGGCGCGCAGGTAGCGGGGCAGGTGCACCAGCTGGTCGGGCGGCGTCCGCGACACGAACCCCTCGCCGACCAGCGATCCCTGGTGCGCGCGGACGTCCTCCAGCGTCGCGAGCAGCGCCATCGACGTCGCGCGCCGCACCTCGGCGTCGACCTCGCGGGACGCGGTGAGCGTGGCCGCGACCCGGCGCGCCACCTGCAGCACCTCGTCCTCGAACCGCTCCCGCAGCGCGCGGGCCAGCGCCTCGACGTCGGCGCGCGAGCGCACCGTGGTGAGGTCGCGCGACGCCGTCAGCGATGCCACGGCCGCGAGCTGGAGGTCGGCCACGAGCGCCTCGGTGCTGCGGTACGGGCTCGCCGCCAGCGCGAGCGTCTCCGCCGTCGACCACCGGCTGGTGACCCGTCCCACCGGGAGCGCGAGCGCGTCGGCGAGCAGCTGGCGCACGCCCTCGGGGTGCCTGTCGGCCTGCTCGTCGGCGGTCGCGAGCACCTGGATCGTGACGCGCTCGCGCTCGGCGACGAGCGCGGGGTAGCCGACGACGTCCAGGCCCTGGGAGCTGCCCGCCACCTCGGTCTCGACGACCCAGTCGCCGGTGAGCGGCCGACCGTCCTGCGGGGCCGCGGCCTGCTGCGCGCCCGCACGGCCGGAGCCCTTGCCCGCGCGTCGTACCGCCGCGCGCACCGCCTGCTGCACGGCCTCGCCGGAGTGCCGGGCGAGCCGACGCTGCAGCTCGACGAGGTCCTTGCCCTCGCCGAGCACCGCACCGCGCTCGCCGTGCACGCGGAACGTCATGCGCAGGTGCGGCGGCAGGCGCTCGGGGTCCCAGGCGTCGGCGGGGATCTCGACGCCGCGCAGCCGCCGCGCGGCGTCGGCGAACGCCTCGGCGTAGGACGGCGCGCCCTCCGGCGCCGGGGCGACGCTCGCCCAGGCGGGCAGCCGGTCCCGGATCGCGGCGGCGACGTCGGGCGCCGGCACGAGCTGCACCCGTACCGGCTTGGGCAGTGCCCGGATGGTGGCGACCGCGAGCTCGTCGGCCAGCCCGGGCACCAACCAGTCGAAGCCGTCCGGGCGCAGCCGCGGCAGCACCGCGATCGGCACGTGCACGGTCACGCCGTCGGCGTCGTCGCCGGGCGCGAACTGGTAGGTGAGCGGCAGCTCGAGGTCCCCCTGCCGCCAGGTGTCGGGGAACTGGGTCGGGTCGGTGGCGCTGCCGGCGTCGGGGACGAGGTCGGCCAGCGTCAGCGTGAGCAGGTCGGGCGTCTCGTGACGCGCGGTCTTCCACCACGCGTCGAAGGCGCGGGCGCCGGTGACCGACGCCGGGATGCGCGCGTCGTAGAACGCGACGAGCGCCTCGTCGTCGACCACGAGGTCGCGCCGGCGCGTTCGCGCCTCGAGCTCCTCGGCCTCGGCGCGGACCTTCTCGTTGTCCTTGACGAACCGGTGGTGCGTGCGCCAGTCGCCCTCGACGAGGGCGTGCCGGATGAACAGGTCGCGGGCGTCGACGGGGTCGACCCGCGTGTACGGCACTGTGCGCTCGGCCACGACCGGCATGCCGTAGAGCAGCACCTTCTCGCGGACCATCGCCGCGCCCTGCTTGGCCGACCAGTGCGGCTCGGAGTAGGTGCGCTTGACGAGGTGCCCCGCGAGCGGCTCCACCCACTCGGGCTGGATCCGTGCGACGGTCCGTGCGAACAGCCGTGAGGTCTCCACCAGCTCGGCGGCCATCACCCACGCCGGGTTCTTCCTGGCGAGCCCGCTGCCGGGGAAGATGACGAACCGGGTGCCGCGCGCCCCGAGGTAGTCGCGCTTGCGCTCGTCGTAGGTGCCGATGTGGCTCAGCAGGCCCGCGAGCAGCGCCTGGTGGACGGCGTCCGGGTCGGTGGCGGCGCCGTCGCGCGGGCGCACCCGCAGCCCGAGCGGCTTGGCGAGCTGGCGCAGCTGGGCGTGCACGTCCTGCCACTCGCGCACCCGCAGGTAGTGGAGGTACTCCGCCTTGCAGAGCCGTCGGAACGCGTTGCCGGAGAGCTCGTTCTGCTGCTCGCGCAGGTACTCCCACAGGTTGAGCAGCGTGAGGAAGTCGCTGGTCGGGTCGACGAACCGTCGATGCTTCTCATCGGCCTGCTGCTGGGCGTCCGCGGGCCGCTCGCGCACGTCCTGCACGCTGAGCGCGGCCACGATCACCATCACCTCGCGCACGCAGCCGAGCCGGTCGGCCTCGAGCAGCATCCGCCCCAGCCTCGGGTCGATCGGCAGCTGCGCCAGCTTGCGGCCGATGTCGGTGAGCCGGTTGCCGGAGGCGTCGCCGCCGCGGCGGGCGGCGGCCGTCGTCTCCAGCGCGTGCAGCTCGGTGAGCAGCTGCATGCCGTCGCGCACCGCGCGGCCGTCCGGCGGGTCGACGAACGGGAACGCGCCGACGTCGCCCAGCCCCAGAGCGGTCATCTGCAGGATGACGCTCGCGAGCGAGGTGCGCAGGATCTCCGGTTCGGTGTACTCCGGGCGGGCCTCGAAGTCGCGCTCGGAGTAGAGCCGGATGCAGATGCCCTCGGCCACGCGGCCGCAGCGCCCGGCGCGCTGGTTGGCGCTCGCCTGCGAGATCGCCTCGATCGGCAGCCGCTGCACCTTGGTGCGGTTGGAGTAGCGCGAGATGCGCGCGGTGCCCGGGTCGACGACGTACCGGATGCCCGGCACCGTCAGCGACGTCTCGGCGACGTTGGTCGCGAGCACGATGCGGCGGTGCTGGTGCGGCTCGAACACCCGGTGCTGCTCGGCGGCGGACAGCCGCGCGTACAGCGGCAGCACCTCGACGGCGCCCGGCACCGTGGTGCGCTCGCCCGGCCGCGTGTAGCGCGGCCCGAGGTGGTCGGCGAGGGCCTCCGCGGCGTCCCTGATCTCGCGCTCGCCGGAGCAGAACACGAGGATGTCGCCCGAGCCCTCCCGCATCAGCTCCTCGCACGCGAGCACGATGCCGGTGGGCTGGTCGATCGCCTCGCGGCGCGGGGCGTCGGTCTCGAGGTCGTCGGGGCCGGCGTCGGTGTCGGAGTCGGGCAGGTCCGGCACCAGCGGGCGGTAGCGGATCTCGACGGGGTAGGTGCGGCCGGTGACCTCGATGACCGGGGCGGGTGCGCCGTCGGACCCGAAGTGCTCGGCGAACCGCTCGCTGTCGATCGTCGCGGAGGTGATGACGACCTTGAGGTCCGGCCGCTGCGGCAGCAGCCGCTTGAGGTAGCCGAGGATGAAGTCGATGTTGAGGGAGCGCTCGTGCGCCTCGTCGACGACGATCACCTGGTAGCGGCGCAGCAGCGGGTCGCGCTGGATCTCGGCGAGCAGGATGCCGTCGGTCATCAGCTTGACGAGCGTGGTGTCGCTGACGACGTCGGTGAACCGCACCTGGTAGCCGACGGCCGAGCCGAGCGGGACCTCCAGCTCCTCGGCGATGCGCTCGGCGACCGTGCGCGCGGCGATCCGCCGCGGCTGGGTGTGCCCGATCGTGCCCTCGACGCCGTAGCCGAGCTCGAGGCAGATCTTGGGGATCTGGGTGGTCTTGCCGGAGCCGGTCTCGCCGGCGACGACGACGACCTGGTGGTCGCGGATCGCCGCCGCGATGTCGTCGCGGCGGGCGGAGACCGGCAGCTCCTCGGGGTAGCGGATGGCCGGGACCGCGGCACGGCGGCGCTCGAGCAGCTCCGGCGACGGCGGCGTCCAGGTGTCGCGGCGCGGCCCGCCCGGGCGGCGCCCACCACCGCGACGACGGCGGCCCGACCGCCGTCCGGGGTCGCCCGACCGCGGGCCGGTCTCGGCCTGCGGGGTTCGGGCGTTGTCGGTCACGACGCACCATTGTCCCTGGACACGCGGCGGCCTCGGCACGGATTTCGTGCTCGGCCCAGGCGCGATGGGACGGTGCGGGCGAACCGCCGTCACGGCCGCACGCCGGCCGCGGTCGCCCGCCGCCGCGGCGCCGTGCGCCACGATGGGTGGATGCAGTGGCAACCGGACCAGTCATCCCTCGAGGCGCGTCTCGCCGCCGCCGAGCGCACGATCGCCGATCTGCAGCGCCGGGTGGCGGCGCTCGAGGGCGCCGCCGCGCAGGCGGCCCAGCCCGCCGCCGGCGCGGGCGACGCCGTCGACCCGTGGTCGGTGCCGCCGTGGCCGCAGATCGTCGACCTGCTGCGCCGGGGCAAGAAGATCGAGGCGATCAAGGTGCACCGGGAGCAGACCGGCTCCGGTCTGAAGGAGGCGAAGGACGTCGTCGAGGAGGTCGAGCGGCGGCTGCGCTGAGCGGCCACCGCCCGACCTCGCCCGCAGCCGATCCTTCTCGGCGCGGCGGGCGTCAGCCCTCGCGTGCGGCGTTGGCGACGATCGCGTCGCGGATCCAGTTGCCGAGGCCCTCGAGCGCCTCGCCGGCGATCCCCTCGCCGTAGCGCGGGTCGGCGACGTACAGCTCGCCGAGCTTCACCTGGAACTCGCGCGGGCAGTCGTAGAACCACCGGTCGATGAACACCCGGTGCTCCTCGACGGCGTCCATCGCCTCGGTCCGCTCCGGTGCGGCGCCGCTGCGGAAGGTCGCGACGATCCGGTCGAAGATGCCCCGCTGCTCGGCCTTCAGCCGCTCCCAGTCCTCCTTGGTGTAGCGCTTGGTGCGCGCGGCGGACTGCTTCCACTGCGCGGTGTCGCCCCAGCGCTCCTGGGCCTCGCGCTGCTCCTCGTCGAAGCTCTCTCCGAAGAGCTCGCGGCGCTCGGCCGCGGTCAGGGTGGTTCCGCTCATCTCGGCCTCCAGTGCACGATCGATGGACTCGACGAGGTCGCCGAGCTCGGCCATCCGGGCCATCACGGTCTGCCGCTGACGCTGCAGGTGGGCGACCGCGTCGCTGTCCGCGAGCAGCTCGGCCACCTCCTCCAGCGAGAACCCCAGCCGGCGGTAGACGACGATCTGCTGCATGCGCTCCAGGTCGGCCGCCGTGTACAGCCGGTAGCCGGACGCGGTGCGCCCGCTCGGCCGGAGCAGGCCGATCTCGTCGTAGTGGTGCAGGGTCCGGACCGTGACGCCGGTCTGCTCCGCCGCCTGTCCGACGGTCAGCGACACGTCGTTCTCGGTGGTCATGGCAGTCATGTCCTCGAGCATCGGGCCTCACGTCGCGTGAGGGTCAAGCCGGATGTGCGGGGAGGCGCCCCGCGGGTGGACGGGAGGTGTCGTGGAGAGTCTGCGTGGGTCTAGGGCTCTCGCTAGACAGCACGAGACAACCACATCGAGCCGTGCGCCGACACACCATTGCGCTGTCTGGGCCAATCTGCGGTTCTCGCTAGACATGCGGATACTGTCCGAGCGTGGACCCGATCAGGAACCCGTACGCGCCCGGCGCGGGGCAGCGCCCGCCCGAGCTCGCCGGCCGCGACAGCGAGCTCGACACCTTCGACGTCGTGCTCGAACGGGTGGCGCGCGGGCGGCCCGAGCGCTCGATCGTGCTCACCGGGCTGCGCGGGGTCGGCAAGACCGTGCTGCTCAACGCGCTGCGGTCGGCCGCGGTGCGGGCGGGGTGGGGGACCGGCAAGCTCGAGGCACGGCCCGACCAGTCGCTGCGGCGTCCGCTGTCGGCCGCCCTGCACACCGCGGTGCGTGAGCTGGGGCGCCCCGGGGACGCCGACGCAGTCCTCGGCACGATCAAGGCGTTCGCGCTGCGGGCGGCGCCCGCGAAGGCGAGCATGCGGGACCGCTGGAGCCCGGGCATCGACGTCCCGGCGACGACGGGGCGGGCCGACTCCGGCGACATCGAGATCGACCTCGTCGAGCTGCTCACCGATGTCGGCGGGCTGGCCGCGGACGCGGGCAGCGGGGTGGCGGTGTTCATCGACGAGATGCAGGACCTGCTGCCCGAGGACGTCTCCGCGCTGTGCGCGGCGTGCCACGAGATCTCGCAGTCGGGGCTGCCGCTCATCGTCGTCGGCGCCGGGCTGCCGCACCTGCCCGCGGTGCTCTCGGCCTCGAAGTCCTACAGCGAGCGGCTGTTCCGCTACACCCGCATCGACCGGCTCGACCGCGCCGCCGCCGACCTCGCGCTCACGGTGCCGGCGGCGGAGGAGGGTGCCGAGTTCGACGACGACGCGCTCGCCGCGCTCTACGAGCGCACCGCCGGCTACCCGTACTTCGTGCAGGCGTACGGCAAGGTCGCCTGGGACGTCGCGCCGCGCTCGCCGATCACGGCCGACGACGTCACGGTCGCCGCACCCGAGGCGGAGGCCGAGCTCGCGGTCGGGTTCTTCGGGTCCCGCTACGAGCGGGCGACACCGGCCGAGCGCGAGTACCTGCGGGCGATGGCCGACGTCGCGCTCGAGGCCGGTGGAGGTGACGGCGAGGTCGACGCGGTCCCGACGGCCGCCGTCGCCCGGCTGCTCGACCGCACGCCGCAGTCGCTGTCGCCGGCGCGGGACGCGCTGCTCAAGAAGGGTCTGATCTACTCCGGCGAGCGCGGCAAGATCGCGTTCACGGTGCCGCACTTCGGTCGCTACCTGCGCGCGAGCGCGTGAGCGGGTGCGCAGGCGCGCTCGCGGCCACCTCGCGCACCATCACGCAGTTGCCGAGGCCCTTGGGCCTGTCGTAGGTGAAGCCCTCGCGCTCGTACATGGCGCGCGTGCCGTTGTAGAGGAACGAGGAGTTCTTCTTGCGGACGCCGCCGGTGTCGTGCGGGTAACCCTCGACCAGGCCGCCGCCGGCCTGGGCGATCAGCTCGACGGCGCCGTGGAGGGCCGCCGCGGCCAGGCCGCCGCGGCGCAGGCCGCGCTCGACCAGGATGCAGGTGATGCGGTGATCGGGCAGCCGCTGGGCTGCACGGTAGAGCGGATCGCGGACGTTCGGCGTCCGGTAGGGACGCGAGCGGTAGGCATCTGCCTCCGGGAGGTCTCACCACCTGAGAACAGATGCCGAGAACGCCGAGGTGACACGAGTAACCGGTTGTGTCCAGTAGCGTGGTCGGCATGAAGATCGGTGTCATCGGAACAGGTCAGTTCGCGCGCAGCTTCATCTCGCTGTGGCAGCTCCACCCGGACGTCGAGGCGGTCTACGTCACCGACCTCGTCCCGGAGCGGGCCGCCGAGCACGTCGAGAAGTACGGGCTCGCGGGCTCGTTCGCCTCGGCGGAGGAGCTGCTCGCCTCCGACGTCGACGCCGTCGCGGTGATGACGCAGCGGTGGACCCACGGCGAGCTGGTGCTGCAGGCGCTCGCAGCCGGCAAGCACGTCTACTCGTCGGTCCCGATGGCGATCACGTCCGAGGAGATCACCGCGATCGTGCGCGAGGTCGAGCGCACCGGGCTCATCTACATGATGGGCGAGACCAGCTACTACAACCCCGCCGTCGTGTGGGCCCGCGAGAAGGTCGCCGCGGGCGAGCTGGGCCGCGTCTTCTACTCCGAGGGCGACTACGTGCACGACATGGACAACGGCTTCTACGCCGCCTACCGCTACAGCGGCGGCGACGACTGGAAGTCGACCGCGAGCTTCCCGCCCATGCTCTACCCGACGCACGCGATCGGCGGCGTGCTCGGCGCGCTGCCCACCTACGCGACCAGCGTCAGCTGCATCGGCATCCCCGACGATCGCGGCGACGGCGTGTTCGACGCCCAGGTGTCGCGGTGGGGCAACACGTTCTCCAACATGACCGCGCTGTTCGAGCTGGCCGACGGCGGCGCGATGCGCACCAACGAGTTCCGTCGCGTCGGCTACTGGAAGGGCCACGAGTCGCGGTTCCGGTTCTACGGCACCGAGGCGGTCATGGAGCAGACCGGCCACGGCGCGACGCTGAGCATCAAGACCGAGGGCGAGGACTACGCCAAGGGCGACACGCTCGACATCAGCGACCTCTTCTACACCCACGCCGGCCAGGTGCCCGAGGGCTTCGGCGACGTCGACCCCGCCCTCATGCAGAGCTTCAGCTCCGGGCTGGCGAAGGTCCACGACCGCAGCCGGCTGCCGAAGGAGTTCGACGGCGCCCACAACGGCCACGAGGGCTCGCACCACTTCCTCGCCGACGACTTCGTGCGCGCGGTGACGACGAGCACCCAGCCGCCGGTCAACGCCTGGACGGCGGCCCGCTTCACGCTGCCGGGCGTCATCGCGTACGAGTCCGCCAAGCAGGGCGGCGCGCGCCTCCCGATCCCCGACCTGGGCGAGGGCCCAGCCAAGCCCACCTGGTGAGCCGCCGGTCCTGAGCGGGGCTAGCCGGGATCGGCTCCGTGACCCGGGACCGGACGCCGCAGCGTCCGGTCCCGGTCGCACCGTTCGATCTCGGGCGTGCTCGACGGCGTGAGCGAGCCTGCCGCGGTGGCAGGCTGACCCGGTGATCACCGCCGGGATCGACCTCGCGGCCGCGCCGCGCGGCACGGCCGTCGCGCACGTCGACTGGCGCGCGGGGCCGGCGGTGGTGACCGACGTCGTCGTCGGCGCCGACGACGACGCGCTGGTCGCGGTGCTGCGGGGGCCGGCCACCAAGGTCGGCATCGACAGCCCGCTGGGGTGGCCGAGCGACTTCGTCGCGTTCGTGACGGCCCACCACCAGGACGAGGTGCCGTTCGACGCCGCCGAGCAGCCGAGGTGGAAGGTGCCGCTGGTCAACCGCGCCACCGACCTCCACGTGCGGCAGCAGGTCGGGCTGGTCCCGCTGAGCGTCTCGGCCGACCTCATCGGCCACACCGCGCTGCGGTGCGCGACGGTGCTGGCGCAGGCCCGGGTGCGTGGCGTCGACGTGCGGCGCGACGGCGCGGGCACGGTCGCGGAGGTCTACCCGGCCGCGGCCCTCAAGCAGTGGGGGCTGCCGCACCGCGGGTACAAGGGGCGCGCCCTGACGGCCGCCCGCGCCGCGCTCGTGACCGCGCTGCAGGAGGCGGCGCCGTGGCTCGACCTCGGCGACCACGAGCCCACCGTGCGCGCGAGCGACCACGCGCTCGACGCCGTCGTCGGCGCGCTCGTCGCGCGCGCCGTCGCCCTCGGGCGGACCGCCCCGCCCGGCACCCGGATGGCCGCGCGCGAGGGCTGGATCCACTACCCGGCCGGACCGCTGCGCGACCTCGTCGCGACGGACTGACGCCAGGCCGGACCTCGCGACAGCGTGGACGCCGCACCGGGTCTCGCGCCGGGTCGCGGCCCTGCACGAGACTGCTGCCATGACCGACACCCTCACCCTCTGCTGCCTGCTCTGGGCCGTGCCGGGGCAGGAGGAGGCGATGACCGCGTACGAGGACGAGGTGCTCGCGCTGCTGCCGGAGCACGGTGCCGAGGTGGTGAGCCGCGCCGTCGGGGACGGGGCGGACGGCGCACCGCACGAGGTCCAGCTGTACCGGTTCCCCGGCCGCGCGGCGCTCGACGCCTATCTCGCCGACCCGCGGCGGCTCGCGCAGGCGCAGACGCGCGACCGCGTCGTCGCCCGCACCGAGCTGTTCCCGGTCGCGCTGCGCTGACGGGCCCGGGGGCGCGCTCGGCACGCGGCTACCGCGCCCGTGCCACCCGGTCGAGCATCTCGGGGTCGACGAGCAGCCCGCGGTCGTCGCGGACCCACCAGACGCCGTCGCGGCGACGCTCGGCACGCGTCGCGTAGCGGTACCGGAACACCCGGGCGCGCACCCACCGGGGTCGCTCGCCGTCGAACGGGTCGTGGTGCAGCAGCCGCAGCACCGCCGGGTCCGCCTCCAGCAGCCGCAGCAGGAACCGCTCGAACCACACGTGCTGCGCGACCGAGCCGAGCGCGAGGAACCACATGCCCCAGTCCAGCCGCAGGTGGTACGGCGCCCACTGCCGCGGCCGGCGGTCGACCGGGCCCGGCTTGCCCTTGAACACGTACTCCCGCCAGGCGCTCTCGTCGCCGGGGTCGTCGGCCGCGCTGCCCTCGACGACGACCTCGTCGCGGCGACGCGTGATCGAGCCGAACGCGCCGTAGGCGCCTACGAGGTGCCACCGGTTGAAGGCGGCGTTCATCTTCTGGCGCCGCGACACGAGGTTGCGCGCCGGCCGGTACGACAGCGCGAGCACGAGCAGCGTCACCGCGCCCACGACGACGGCGAACCACCCCGGGCCCGACGCGCTCGGCGGCGTCACCGGCAGGCCCGGCAGCACCGCACGCAGCACGTCGTCGGAGACCGCCGCGAACGCGAGCAGCATCGTCAGCCAGTTCAGCCACGCGAAGTTGCCCGACGCGACCAGCCACAGCTGCGTCACGACCACGAGCCCCGCCGCCACCGAGGCGACCGGTTGCGGTGCGAAGAGCAGGAACGGTACGACGAGCTGCACGACGTGGTTCGCGGCGACCTCCACCTTGTGCAACGGCTTCGGCAGCGCGTGGAAGAAGGCCGAGAACGGGCCCGGCATCGGCTGGGTCTCGTGGTGGTAGTACAGGCACGTGAGGTCGCGCCAGCACGGGTCGCCGCGCATCTTGATCAGCCCCGCGCCGAGCTCGACCCGCAGCAGCAGCCAGCAGAAGGCGAGCAGCACCAGCGTCGGCACCCCGACGCCGTCGGAGCCCAGGAACGCCGCGAGGAAGCCGGCCTCCAGCAGCAGCGACTCCCAGCCGAAGCCGTAGAACACCTGCCCGACGTTGACCACCGACAGGTACAGCAGGTAGAGCGCGGCGAACGCGAGCATCGGCAGCCAGGGCGGCCCGGTCTGCGGCAGCCCCACGACCAGGGCGAGCGCCACCGCCAGCCCGGCCCACGCCACCGCCGCCAGCAACCGGTCGGAGTAGCGCCACCGGAACAGCGTCGGCCCGACGGCGGGGCCCATCCGCTCCAGGTACCGCGGCACCGGCAGCAGCCCGCGCTCGCCGAGCAGGGGCCGGAACTGCTGCAGCACCGCCACGAACGCGATCGCGTAGACGAGCGCGACGCCGCGCTGCAGCACGAACCTCGAGACCTCGTGATCGGTGGCCCAGAACCAACCGGCCACCCAGGTGACGACGGCGTCCATGAGTCCATCGTGGCGCGGTTGGGCGACGCGGGGAGACGTCCGCAGGGTCCTCGCCACCGCCCGGGCCGCCGGGGTGGCTCGGCGGTCAGCCGCGGGTGCGGTCCAGCGCGCCTGACGCGGTCGTCGTCTCCGGCACCAGCGGCCACGCCGGGAGCGCGGCGCGCTGGGGAGGCCGCGGTCAGGCGAGCCGCACCTGGACCGCGCGACGGCGGCCGAGCAGCGTGAGAGCCAGCGCGACCACCACGGCGCCGGCACCAGCGCCGAGGCAGGCGATGAACCCGCGGTCGAGATCGTGGGCGGCTCCGAGGAGGGGCCCGACGACCGCGACACCGACGGCGGAGCCGAGCTGGCGCGAGGTGTTGAGCACCGAGGAGGCGGCGCCGTGCAGACCCGGCTCGACCGTGGCGATCGACTGGGCGGTCATCGTCGAGACCAGCACACCTGAGACCAGCCCGGCCGGGGCGAGCGCGAGGACGAGGGGCACCAGCGACGCGGACGTGCTCGCCCACGCCGCACCGAGGAGCGTGAGGGCGAGAGCACCCTGGGCGGCGCCGAGGACCGCGCGGCGGCCCCATCGCCGAGCAGCAGGCGCGGCGGCGAGCGTCCCGACGGAGATCAGCCGGTCAGCGGCAGGAACAGCAGGCCGCTGGTGACCGCGCTGAGGCCGCGGCCCTGCTGCAGCAGCAGGCTCATCGCGAACAGCACGCCGTAGAACGCGAAGTTGAACAGCGCGCCCTGGAGGCTAGCGGTCTCCTGCCGCCCGCGTCTGGACACCGTCCCACGCCGGGGCACCGATCAGCCCAGCGGCACCGCGACGAACCGTCCCCACGCGACGAACGCCGCGAGCGACAGGTAGGCGACGTCGCCGACGAACGCCCCCCACTCGCGCCGCACCATGCGGATGGTCGCGGCGCCGGTCATGAGGAGCACCAGCCCGAGCGCCGCGAGCGGCACGAGCCAGGTCGCCACACCGAGCAGCGCGGGCAGCAGCATCCCGGCCACCGCGAGCAGCTTCATGACGCCGAGCACCGTGAGGGTGTGCTGCGGCAGGTCGTCGACGTAGTGCTGGCCGGTGGAGATGTTCCGGAACCGCTCGCGGCTCATGACCAGCATCGCCACGCCGCCGGCCCCGTACGCCAGGCAGAGGATCACGGTGGCGATCCACAGGGCGGTGTTCATAGGACCTCCTTCGTTCGACCGCCACCCCGGCGGCTGCGCGGGGTGTGGTGTGATCGAGGACGAGACAGCGGCACCCGGACGTGACATCGCCGCCCGATGTCACATCCGCGAGCGCTGTCTCGTCCCAGGTGCCGAGGAGGTGGTCGCGATGGCCGACCCGCACGCGTTCGAGAAGCTCCGGGGGCTCCTGTTCTCGATCTCCTACCGGATCCTGGGCAGCGTCAGCGAGGCCGAGGACGCGGTGCAGGAGACGTGGCTGCGCTACGAGGCGGCCGACGTCGAGCCGGAGTCGTTGCGCTCCTGGCTGGCGACCGTCGTCACGAGGATCTCGATCGACGTGCTGCGCTCCGCGCGGGCGCGGCGCGAGGCCTACGTCGGCCCCTGGTTCCCGGAGCCGCTGCTCACCGACGAGCTCGCCGAGGAGCCGGCCGTGCTCGAGGGCGACCCGGTGCGCGCGGCCGAGCTCGCCGACTCGGTCTCGATGGCGGCGCTGCTGCTGCTCGAACGGCTCAGCCCGCTCGAGCGGGCCGTGTTCGTCATGCACGAGGTGTTCGGCTTCTCCTACGCCGACGTCGCGACCGCGGTCGGCCGGTCCGAGGCGGCCTGCCGGCAGCTCGGCACGCGCGCGCGCAGGCACATGGCCGAGGGGCGCACCCGGTTCGAGGCCGACAGACGCAAGCGCGAGGAGCTGGCCGACCGGTTCTTCGCCGCGCTCGCGGGCGGCGAGGTCGACGCGCTCCGGTCGCTGCTGGCCGCCGACGTGCACGCGGTCAACGACAGCGGCGGCGTCGCCGGTGGCACCGGCGGCACGTTCGGTGCGCTGCAGGCGGCGCGCATCCTGGTCGCGACCATCCCGACGCTGCTGGCCGCGGGTGCCTCGCTGCAGCGCCGCGAGGTCAACGGTCAGCCCGGCGCCGTCATCCTCGACCCCGAGGACCGCGTGCTCGGCACCTGGTCGCTGGAGATCCTCGACGGCCAGGTCGTCGGGATCCGCTCGGTCACCTCGCCCGAGAAGCTGGCCCACCTCGGCCCGGTCGGCGACCTCGACGCGATGCGACGTCGCTGGCAGGAGGCCCGCCGGGCGGCCGCCCGGTCGGACGACGACTAGCGCGCCGCCCGCCGGTCGGCGTCAGTGGCCGCGGTCGATCCACTCCTGGCGGTGCGGCGCCTCGGCGCCGATCGAGGTGTCGTCGCCGTGCCCGGTGTGCACGACGGTCTCGGGCGGCAGCACCAGCAGCCGGTCGGTGATCGAGTCGATGATCGTGCCGAAGTCGGAGTAGGAGCGCCCGGTCGCGCCCGGGCCGCCCTGGAACAGGGTGTCGCCGGTGAACACGCGGCGCAGCGCCGGCAGGTGGAAGCACACCGCGCCAGGGCTGTGGCCCGGGGTGTGCAGCACCTCCAGCTCCTCGCCGCCGACCGCGAACCGCTGCCCGTCGGCGAGCTCGCCGTCCGGTGCCTGGTCGTGCACGGCGTCCCACAGCACCCGGTCGTCGGGGTGCAGCCACACCTCGGCCTCGGTCGTCTCGGCCAGCTCCGGCGCGACACGGATGTGGTCGTCGTGGGCGTGGGTGAGCAGGATCGCGACGACGTCCCGGTCGCCGACCGCGGCGAGGATCGGCGTCGCGTCGTGCGCGGCGTCGATGACGACGCACTCGGTCTCGTCGCCGACGACCCAGACGTTGTTGTCGACCTCCCAGGTGCCGCCGTCGAGCGAGAAGGTGCCGGAGGTGACGACCCGTTCCACCCGCAGCGTCATCGGAGCACCACCACCGATCGCAGCACCGAGCCCTCGTGCATCTTGGTGAACGCCGCCTCGACGTCGCCGAGACCGATCCTCTCGGTCACGAACGCCTCCAGGTCCAGCCTGCCCTGCAGGTACAGGTCGATGAGCATCGGGAAGTCCCGGCTCGGCAGGCAGTCGCCGTACCAGGACGACTTCAGGGCGCCCCCGCGGCCGAACACGTCGAGCAGCGGCAGCTCGATCCGCATCGACGGGTTGGGCACCCCGACCAGCACGACGGTGCCGGCGAGGTCGCGCGCGTAGAACGCCTGCTCGTAGGTCGTCGGCGTGCCGACGGCGTCGATCACGACATCGGCGCCGTGGCCGCCGGTCAGCTCGCGGATCGCCTCGACCGGGTCGGTGCTGCGCGAGTTGATCGTGTGGGTCGCGCCCATGCCGGTGGCCCACTCGAGCTTGGTGTCGTCGACGTCGACCGCGATGATCCGCGCGGCGCCCGCCAGCCGGGAGCCCATGATCGCGGCGTCGCCGACACCGCCGCAGCCGATCACCGCGACCGCGTCGCCGCGGCCGACGCCACCGGTGTTGATCGCGGCGCCGATGCCCGCCATGACGCCGCAGCCCAGCAGCCCGGCCACCTCCGGCGGCGCGGCCGCGTCGACCTTCGTGCACTGCCCGGCGTGCACGAGCGTCTTCTCGACGAACGCACCGATGCCGAGCGCCGCGGTGAGCTCGGTGCCGTCCTCCAGCGTCATCCGCTGCGACGCGTTGTGGGTGGCGAAGCAGTACCAGGGCCGCCCGCGCAGGCACGCGCGGCACTGCCCGCAGACGGCGCGCCAGTTGAGGATCACGTAGTCGCCGACCGCGACCTCGGTGACGCCCTCACCCACCTGCTCGACGACGCCGGCCGCCTCGTGCCCGAGCAGGAACGGGAAGTCGTCGTTGATGCCGCCGTCGCGGTAGTGCATGTCGGTGTGGCAGACGCCGCAGGCCTGGACGTCGACCACCACCTCGCCCGGCCCGGGGTCGGGGACCACGACCGGGACGAGCTCGACCGGGGCGTCCTTCGAGCGGGCGATCACGCCGGTGACGGTCTGGGGCATCGGTACCTCTCCTCCGTGGGGCGTCTCAAGCCACACCCTAGGTGGTGGTGCCCGTCCGTGGGCCGCGATCGATGCCTCCCCGACGGCTCCGGAGCGCCGCGCGCGAGACCGAGCCCCGCCGTCGAGCACGAGCGGCGCACCGCTCGGTCTCGACGCCGACGCTCGGTCTCGACGACGAGTCAGGCCGTCGGGCCGTCGGGCCTGTGGGTGCGGGTCAGCCGACCAGCCACCGCTGGTGGTCGGTACCCGCACAGGGCTCGATCCGCACGGCGGAGCCGTTGCCGGTGCCGGCCGCGGTCAGGCACAACCCCGTGGTGGCGGTCGTGATCGTGCCGTCGCCGGCGAGCGTCCACCGCTGGGCCGCTGAGGAGTCGCAGTCGGCGATGACGGCGGCGCTGCCGGCGGCACCGGACGCCGTCAGGCACATGTCGGCGTAGACGGTGACCGTGCCGTCGGCGCGCACGTCCCAGCTCTGGTTGCCGCCGCCGTTGCAGTCCCACAGGTCGAGCGCCGTGCCGGGCGTCGTCGACCAGCCGGGCACGTCGAGGCAGCGACCGCTCGCGACCCCCTGCACGGGGGCGCCCGGCGGGGCCGGCGGGTCGTCGTTGACCGGCTCGGTGTCGAGCAGGCCCCACCCCCACCGGAGCTGGGCGAGGCCGCTCTCGCTCGTGACGGCGAGGTCGCCGGGGCCGACGAGCTCGGTCAGCGAGTAGGAGTCGCCGTTGCGCAGCCCGGGCCAGTAGACGATGCCCATCGCGTTCTCGCGGGCGACCCGGGTGAGCGCACCGAGGTAGGCCGTCGAGGTGTTGCCCTCGTGGTTGCCGTAGTTCAGCCCGATCGTCATCGGTGCGCCCGCCTCGTCGACGATCGTGCGGTGCGCGTACGGGCTGATGCGGGGCAGCAGGTTCGCCAGCCACTCCGCCTCGGTCGTGTGGTCGGCCCAGAACCCGTAGAAGTGCAGCGAGAGCAGGGTGCCGCGCAGCTCGGGCGCGGCGCCGACGCCGGTGACGTCGTCGTTGTAGCCGGTCCCGGAGATCACCACCCGGCTGCGGGGGATCTCGCGGCGGTGGTCGGCGAGGAACTGCGACGTGAGGTCCACCCACTCCTCGAGCGAGTAGCCGAACGGCTCGTTCATCGGCTCGGCGTAGACGAACCGGTTGCGGCCGTACTCCTGGGCCACGGTCGTCCACATCTGGTGGAACGCGGCCATGTCGTCGACGCGACCGTCCTTGGCGTCGTCGGCCTCCCAGTAGCTGAGGATCACCTTCATCCCCAGGTCGGTCGCGGCGTCGATCGCACCTGTGTAGGACTCCCACCAGTCGGTGCCGACGGTCCAGGGGTTGATCGGCAGCCGGACCGTGTTCGCGCCGAGCTCGGTGCGGAACTCGGACAGGATCCCGGTCGCGACGTCGTAGGTGGTGGCGTAGTCGTCGTCGGTGCTCAACCCCGAGGGCACCACCTCGTCGGAGGCGAAGTTGTCGCGTGGGTCGGCCCAGTTGACGCCCCGGAACTCGCTCGTGCCGCGGCCGCCGTTCGGCTCGGCGAGCGCGTCGGGCGGTGCGGCCGCCGCGGTGGCGGTCAGCGCGAGGGCTGCGAGGGCGGCGAGCGCGAGGGTTCGCCGGGCTCCGGACGGTCTCATCGGTGTCTCCGTTCCACGTCGAGCAGGGCGAGGCAGCGGGAGTTACTCTAAGGGTCGAAATAAGTGGCGCGCAGGCGTTCGGCAGGCGAATCGTCCGGTTGCCCTCGACCGCACGAGGCGGCGGTGCCACGATGCGTCGATGAGGTTCGTCATCGATGCCGACGTCGCGATCCGGTTCGCGCGCGAGGGCCTGCGACCCGACGAGCACCACCGGCTGGTGGCGCCGAACCTGCTGCGCTCGCAGGTGCTCTCGCGCACCTACCGCGCGGTGCGAGCCGGCGAGATGACCGGTCTGGAGGCGCGCGCGATCCTCGACCACGTGACGACGACGAAGATCCGGCTGCTCGGCGACCGGGTCTCGCGCGCGGTCGCGTGGCAGCTCGCCGAGGAGCTCGGCTGGGAGGACACCACGACCGCGGAGTACCTGGCAGTGACCCGGCTGCAGGCCGACGCGTTCGTCACCCTCGACGCCGACCTCGCGCGCACCGCCGCCGGGGTGGTGCCGGTGGCCGGCTACGAGGACCTCGTCCGCGGCTGAGCCCCGACCGGTCGCCGGTGGTCTGGGGTGGCTCCTACCCTGGCCGGATGGCGCACCGCACCTCCACCTGGCACCTCGACGGGCTCGAGCTCACCGACCATCTCCTCGACGTGCCGTGGGACCACGACGACCCCGACGGCCGCACGATCGAGGTGTTCGCGCGCGTGGTCGCGGCCGACGACGGTCGCGACCGCCCGTACCTCGTCTTCCTGCAGGGAGGCCCGGGCCAGGAGTCGCCGCGGCCGAGCGTGACGCCGTCGGGACCGGCGTGGCTGAACCGCGCCCTGCGCGACTACCGGGTCGTGCTGCTCGACCAGCGCGGCACCGGTCGCTCGACACCGTACGGCGGCACCGTGACCGACCCGGCCGCCGACGCCGCCTACCTCACCCGGTTCCGCGCCGACGCGATCGTGCGCGACGCCGAGCTGCTGCGCGAGGCGCTCGGCGTACAGCGGTGGAGCCTGCTGGGCCAGTCCTTCGGCGGGTTCTGCTCGCTGCACTACCTGTCGACCGCGGCGGGCGGCCTCACCGAGGTGTACGTGACCGGCGGCCTGCCGCCGGTCGGGCGCCCGCCGGAGGATGTCTACGCCGCCACACACGCGCGCATGCGCACGCTGGTGGAGCGGCACTACGCGACGTTCCCCGACGACCGCGCCCGGCTGCGCGCCGTCGTCGAGCGCGCGGAGCGAGGCGAGGTGCGGCTGCTCGACGGCACCCCGGTCGCGCCGCGCCGGCTGCAGGGCCTCGGCTACCAGCTCGGCATGGACGGCGGCTCGCTGGCGCTGCACTACCTGCTCGAGCGCGACCCGGCCTCGCCGGCGTTCGCCGCCGACCTGCACGACCTGCTGCCGTTCTCCGGCCGCAACCCGCTCTACGCCGTCATCCACGAGTCGAGCTACGCCGACGGCCACGCGACACGCTGGGCGGGCGACCGCACGATGCCCGACGACGTTCGCGCCGACCCGACGCTGCTCACCGGCGAGCACGTGTTCGCGTGGCACTTCGCCGACTGCCCCGACCTCGCCCCCTACCGCGAGGTCGCGCAGATCCTGGCCGACCACCCCTGGCCGCGGCTCTACGACCCCGATGCGCTCGCCGCCGCCGACGTCCCTGTCGCCGCGGCCGTCTACGCCGACGACCCCTACGTCGACCGCACGTTCTCCGAGGAGACCGCGGCGCTGCTCCCCGACGCGCGGCTGTGGGTGAACGACCACCTGCACAACGCGCTGCGCGTCGCCGGCGAGGAGGTGCTCGACCGGCTGATCGGGATGGTGCGGGGCTGAGCCGTCAGCGCAGCGGCACGAACCGGTAGCCGCCGTGCTCGGTGACGCGGTCGACGCCGTCGCTGCGCTCGACCAGCGTCATCGTGCCGCGCACAGGGATCACCATGCGACCGGGGTCGGCGAGCTGCGCGAGCAGCTCGGCCGGCAGCTCGCGGGCCTCGGCCGAGACGAGCACCCGGTCATAGGGCGCGTGGGCCGGATCGCCGAGCACGCCGGGCGTGGCGGGCGCGATCGACGCCCACCGCCACGGCCCTTGGGCGAGGTTGGCCGACCCGAACGCGACCAGGTCGGGCTCGAGCTCGACGCCGTGCACTGTGCCCTCGGGCCCGACCAGCTCGGCGAGCAGCGCCGTCGACCACCCCGACCCCGCGCCGACGTCGAGCACCCGCTGCCCCGGCCGGACGTCGAGCAGCTCGAGCATGTCCCGCACGGTGCGCGGCTGAGAGTTCGTCTGCCCACGGCCGATCTGGATCGGCCCGTCGTGCCCCGCGCGCGGGCGCGCGGCCCGCGGCAGGAACCACTCCCGCGGCGCGGCTGCGAAGGCGGCGTCGACGCGCTCGGTCATCGTCTCGAGTCAAGCACCGCCGCGCCGTCCGCGCAGCCGCTGCGTGGCGCGCCGAGCGGGACGGCGTGCCTCGTCCCCGTCTCCGGATCCCACATGCTGAGAGCGCGTGACCACCGCTCGAACCCCTCCTATCCTTGCCGGGACCCATCCAGAGCGGCCGAGAGTCCTGGCTCGACGACGCCGCAGCAACCCCCCAGTGGCAGGCCTGCCGAGGGAAGGGTGCTCACGCCAGGTGTCGATGGAGCGATCATGGCCACCACCTCCCGCGGGCTCCGATGAGCACGGCTAGCCTCTTCAGCGTGCCCGCCGACAGCCCGACGATCTCGTTCGAGCTGTACCCGCCGCGCACCCCGAAGGGGGAGCGCGAGCTCCCTGGGACGGTCGCGGCGCTGGCCGCCGTCGACCCCGACTTCTTCTCGGTGACCTACGGCGCGAGCGGCCGCACGCGCGAGAGCTCCGGGGCGCTGCTGGAGCACATCCTCACCCGCACCGACGTGCCCGCGATCGCGCACCTCACCTGCGTCGGTGCGTCCGAGGGGGACCTCGACGGCGTCGTCCGCCGGCTGCTCGACATCGGCGTGCGCGACGTCCTCGCGCTGCGCGGCGACCCGCCCGAGGGCGAGCCGGACTGGCGCCCGCACCCGCAGGGCTACACGACCGCGAGCGAGCTCGTGCAGCTGCTCCGCCGCGTCGAGGCGCAGCGGTTCGGCACGCCCGACGGCGACGGCCCCCGCCCGCTGAGCATCGCCGTCGCCGCCTACCCCGGCGGCACCTTCGACGCCGATGGCGTCCCGGTCGTCGATCCCACGACCGTGCAGGCGCTGCTCGCCAAGCAGGAGGCGGGCGCCGACTACGCGATCACGCAGGTGTTCTACGACCCGGCGAGCTACGCGGCGTTCGTCGCGGCGGCCCGCGCCGCCGGTGTGCACCTGCCGATCGTGCCGGGGATCATCCCGCTCACCGATCCCAGGCGGCTGCGCCGGCTGGAGACCCTCACCGGGGTGCCGGTGCCGCCGGCGCTGCTGGCTGCGCTCGACGAGGCCCCCACGCCCGAGGAGCGCTACCGGCGCGGCCTCACCGCGAGCGTCGACCTCGTGCACGGCGTGCTCGCGGCCGGGGCGCCGGGGCTGCACGTCTACACCTTCAACACCGCGGGCCCCGCGCTCGACGTCCTCGCCGAGGCCGGGTTGCGCCCGGTCCCCGCCGACACCCGCTGACCTGCGTCGCGGTCGTGCGAGACTGACGACTCGCCAGACTCGACCCGGGAGGTTCACATGAACGGCAAGGTCGCATTCATCGCCGGGGCCGCGCTCGGCTACGTGCTCGGCACCCGCGCGGGTCGTGAGCAGTACGAGAAGATCAAGTCCGGCGCGCGCTCCGCCCTCGACCACCCCGTCGTCAAGGACAAGGTGGCGCAGGCCGAGAGCGCGATCACCGACGTCGTGCGCGAGCAGGGCGCCAAGGTCACCGACCAGGTCGCGAACATGGTCAAGGAGAAGTTCACCGGCTCCTCCTCCCGCCCGTCCGGCGGCTCCGACGAGGCGTCGAACGGCCCGAGCAGCGCCTGGGACACCCCGCAGCGCTGAGGCGCCTCAGCGTGCGGCGCGCTCCTCGTGCCGCACCAGCGTGACGGCGTCGAGCGCGAGCAGGTCGTCCACGCCCCGACGCGCCTGCGCCTCCGGCGGCAGCGCGACCGTCGAGGACGGCGACAGGGGCAGCAGGTGCAGCGTCAGCTCGCCGTCGAGGAGGCCGGAGTCGGCGAGGTTCACCCACCACGTCGAGCCGTCCCAGAACCGGTCGGCGACGGTGCGGCCGTCGACGCGCAGCTCGCCGACGTCGCCCGCCCACTCCACACGCAGGTACGTCAGCCGCGCCGACTCGGACGCCCACGCCGGCAGCTCGAGGCGCCACACCGCCGCGTGGTGGTCGAGGACGGCGCGTGCGGGCGCCGACTCGCGGCCGCCGGAGCGGCCGTGCCCCGCCGGCACGGGCCCGACGGCGTCGCGCAGCCGCGACGCCGCGACCGCCGCGGACACCGCGCCGGGGCCGCGCGGGACGAGCGGGACCTCGACGAAGCCGCGGGCGGCGACGTCGTAGCGCAGCACCGCCGCCTCCGCACCGGTCGCGAGCAGGTCCTCGCCCGCACCCCAGCGCAACGTCGCCTCGCTGAGGAGCAGCGTGCGGCCGGGCGACTCGCGCACCCAGACGTGCGGCAGGTCGCTCTCGGGGAGCACGAGCACGTCGAGAGCGCGGTCGTCGCCCAGCCGGTGCGGGACGCGTGCCGGCGCCAGCGCGTGCACGGTGCCCCCGACGGCGACCTCGACCGGGACGCCCGGGTCGGCGGTCAGCACGAGGGTCGGCACGCCGTCGGGCCCGGGAGCGTCGAGGACGGTGAGCAGGGACGCCGTCGCGTGCTCGACCACGACGCCGCCGACGTCCAGACCGACCGGCCAGCGCGCGAGCGTGCCGGGCGGGATCGTGACCGGTCGGGAGGGCAGGACGACCTCGCCGGCCGTGTGCGCGACGCGGAACCGGAGCGGCTCGGTCGACCGCAGCGGCTGGTGGTGCGGCTGGTGCCACGCGACGAGCAGCACCCCCTCGCGGCCGTCGCCGCGGTAGGCCCAGCGCGGTGTCGTCACGTCGTCCGGACCGCTCGGCAGCACCTCGGGCAGCGTGCTCGGCCACGTCGCGAGCCGGTGCCCGAACGCCGCGAGGAACGCGTGCTGACGGCGCAGCTCGGCGTGGCTCGGGGCGAGCAGACCCGCCTCGCCGACCGGTGCGTGGAAGTCGTAGGACAGCGGCGGCAGGTCGTTGGGGTAGCCGGTCGCGTGCGACTCCTGCAGCCCGGGCCGCGGGTTCGTGCCGCCGACGTACATGTAGTAGCCCTGCCACGCGGACCCGTTGCCGATCTTCGTGTGCGCGACGGCGGCCACGTCGAGCGCGGTCGGGTGGTTGCGGCGGTGGTAGGTGGTCGCCATGCCGCCGCCCAGCTCGCACGTGGCGGGCGGGAACCAGGTGCCCGGCTCGCTCGCGGCCGCCGAGCCGGGCGGCGCGGTGCGCAGGTCGGCCCCGATGCCGGGGTCGTCCCAGGCGCGACTGAACGCGTAGTGGGCGCGGAACGTCGGGTGCCAGCCCTCGTCGGAGTCGACCCAGAAGCCGTCCCCGTAGCCGCCGAAGACCGGCATCACCTCCGGCAGCGGCAGCTGCGCGCCGCCCCACGCGGTCGCGGTCCACAGCGGCGCGTGCAGACCGGCCTCGCGCGCCAGCCGCTTGAGGGTCGCGAGGTGGCCGGGCTGGTCGTAGAGCTCGTTGTCGAGCTGGATGCCCAGCACCGGGCCGTCCGGGCCGCAGCGGTCGGCGACGGCGGCCGCGACCTGCGCGTACCACTCGCGCACCAGCGCCAGGTAGCGAGGGTCGTCGGTGCGGTGGCCGACGTCGGCCTGCTGCACCCAGTCGGGGAAGCCGCCGTTGCGCACCTCGCCGTGGCACCACGGTCCGACGCGCAGCACGACCGCGAGGCCGGCGTCGGCACAGGCGTCGACGAACGCCCCGACGTCCAGACCGCCGGCGAAGTCCGGCTCGCCGCGCACCGGTACGTGGTGGGCCCAGATCACATATGTCGACGCGATCGTCACACCGCCCGAGCGCATCAGCTCCAGCCGCTCCCGCCAGCGTGCTCGCGGCACCCGCGAGTAGTGGATCTCGCCGCTCACGGGGACGGTCGGGGCGCCGTCGAGCACGAGGTGGCGGTTGGTGAGCTCCAGACCGGGCCGAGGGTCCTCGACGTTCGCCATCGCGGGTCGGCGCAGCGGCGTCGGCCAGCCCGACGGCGTGAGGGTGTGGGTCGTCACCCGGGAAGCGTAGAGGTCACCCTCACACCGTCGCTGAGACGTCCGGACACACCCCCTTCTCCCTGTCGGAGGGCAGGTCTAGCGTGACGCCATGACTCAGGTGACCCCCGATCTGTCATCCGTTGCCGGCCGCGTCCTGCTGCCCGCCGACCCGGGCTACGACGAGCACAGCCAGGCCCACCAGCTCGCGGTGCGGCAGCGCCCCGCCGCCGTCGTCGACGCCACGTCGGTCGACGACCTGCGCGCGGTTCTCGCAGCCGCCCGCGCCAGCGGCCTCACGGTCGCCACGCAGGCGCTCGGGCACGGCGCCAGCGAGGACCTCGAGGGCTCGATCCTCGTGCGTCTCGGCGCCTTCGACCGCATCGAGGTCGACGAGGCGGCCGCCACCGCGGTCGTCGGCGCCGGGGTCACCGCCGGCGCTCTCACGACCCGGCTCGCCGGCACCGACCTCGTGCCCGCCGTCGGGACCAGCCCCGACGTCTCGCTCGTGCCGCTCGTGCTGGCCGGCGGGCACGGCTGGATCGCCCGCCAGGTGGGCCTGTCGGCGCAGACCGTGCGCCGCGTCGAGCTGCTGCGGCCCGACGGCGAGCACGGCTGGGTCGACGACACCAGCGACCCCGACCTCATGCGCGTGCTGCGCGGCGCCGGTGGCGTCGTGGGGATCGTGACCGCGGTCGAGGTCGACCTGCTCCGGGCTCCCGCGCTCACCGGCGGCACCGCGACCTTCCCGGCCGAGGCCGGTGCCGCGACCTGGCGTGCGCTGCGCGACGCCCCGCTGCCGGACTCCCTCAACGTCTTCGTCAGCTCCGTGCGGATGCCGGACGTGCCGTTCCTCCCCGAGGAGGTGCGCGGTCGCGACTGGTTCGCCGTGCAGGCGCTCAGCGTCGACGGCGACCTCTCCGCGCTCGACCCGGGCGTGACGGCCGGCGCGACGGCGAGCGCGTTCGCGCCGATGGACGCGAGCGGCATCGCGGGCCTGACCAACGACCCGCGCGAGCCGGGCGCGAGCACCGGCGTCTCGGCGCTGCTCACCGAGCTGCCGGACGAGGCGATCGAGCAGCTGCTCGCCTGGCACGCGAGCGACGCCGGTCGGGCGGCGGTGCTGCTGGGCGCGCGGCGGCTCGGCGGCGCGCTCGACGACCCGCGCCGCGGCAGCGTCGTCGACGTCTCCGGGGCGCGCTGGCTGCTGTCGATCATCGCGCCGCTCCCGCCGGGCGCCGACCCCGTCGCGGTGCGGGGCGCGGTGTCGCACGCGCTGGAGATCCTCCGGCCCTGGACGGTGCCCGGTCTGCCGCCCACGTTCCTGGGCTCGCACCAGGGCCTCGCGGACGCGGTCTCGGCGGAGGCGATCGACCTGATTCGCTCGACCCGGGCCCGACTGGGTGCGGATGTGATCCGCGCCACGAGGCTCTGAGGCGTGGCGGCCGACTCGACGACGACCCTCAAGCGGGGCATCGGAGGCGGGCTGCTGCTCGTCTTCATCCTCGGCGACGTGCTGGGCGCGGGTGTCTACGCGCTCATGGGAGAGCTGGCGGGTGAGGCCGGCGGCATGACGTGGGTGCCCATCCTGGTGGCGCTCGTCATGGCGCTGCTCACGGCGGGCTCCTACGCCGAGCTGGTCACGAAGTACCCGAAGGCCGGCGGGGCTGCGGTGTTCGCGCAGCGGGCGTTCAAGAGCCCGGTGGTGGCGTTCCTCGTCGGCTACTGCATGCTCTGCGCCGGCATCGTCTCGGTCGCGGGCCTGGCGGTCGCCTTCGCGGGCGACTACCTCGCGACCTTCGTGGCGCTCCCGGTATCGCTGGTGGCGGCGGTGTTCCTCGCGCTGGTCGCCGCGCTCAACCTGCGGGGCATCAAGGAGTCGGTGCGCTCCAACCTGGTCATGACCGCCATCGAGGTCACCGGCCTCGTGCTCGTCGTGGTCGTGGCGGCGGTCGCGCTGGCCGGCGGCACCGGCGACATCGGGCGGGTCATGGAGGCGCCGGCGGTCGACGCGCCCGTGCTCGCCCTGCTCGGTGCCGCGCTGCTCGCCTTCTACAGCTTCGTCGGCTTCGAGACCTCCGCGAACGTGGCGGAGGAGGTCAAGGACGTCTCGCGCGTCTACCCGCGGGCGCTGTTCGGCGCCCTCCTCGCGGCCGGAGCGGTGTACCTGCTCGTCGCGCTCGGCTCCTCGGCGCTGCTGGCGCCGGAGGAGCTCGCGGACTCGAGCGGCCCCTTGCTCGACGTCGTGCGCGCCTCGGGCGTCGCGGTCCCCGGCTGGGCGTTCTCGCTCGTCGCGCTCGTCGCGATCGCCAACGGCGCGCTGCTCACGTCGATCATGAGCTCCCGGCTCGCGTACGGCATGGCCGACCAGCGGCTGCTGCCGACCGTGCTGTCCCGGCTGCTGCCGGGGCGGCGCACACCGTGGGTCGCCATCGTCGCGACGACCGGGCTGTCGATCCTGCTCGCGATCATCGGGTCCCTGCAGACGCTGGCCGAGACCGTCGTGCTGTTCCTGCTCGTCGTGTTCGTGTCGACGAACGCGGCCGCGCTGGTGCTGCGCAAGGACCGTGTGGAGCACAAGCACTTCCACGTCCCCGCGGTCGTGCCGGTGCTGGGTGTGATCAGCTGCATCGTGCTCGCGACGCAGCAGTCGGGGCCGGTGTGGCTCCTCGGCGGTGTCCTGCTCGCGATCGGCGCCGTGCTCTACCTGGTGATGCGCGGGGTCCGGTCGCACAACGGCTACGAGCAGGCCTCCGGCGAGGTCGGCAGCGACGACGTCGGCGAGCGGGTCTCGGAGTCCTGACCGGGCTGCCGGAGTCCTGACCGGGTGTCGGAGTGCCGGCCGGGTGGTGGACTCCCGACCGGGTTGTCGGCGTCTGACCGGGAGCCGGGCACTGACGGACCGGGCCTCGGAGTCCTGACCGTCCCGGTCCGCTCCTAGCCGGCGGCCGCAGCCGCGACCGGTCGGCTCGCCCGCGGCCGGTGCTCGTGGGCGCGGCCGGAGACGCGCAGGAAGGCCGCGAGGTCGGCGAGCTCGTCGGCACGGGTGGGCATCGTGCGCGTGAGGGCGGTGGAGCGCACGACGATCGCTGCCCATCGCGCTCGTGACAGCGCGACGTTGATCCGGTGACGGTCGAGCAGGAAGCCGAGCCCGCGCGCGGCGTCGCGTGCCGTGGACGCTGCGAGCGAGAGCACCGCGACGACCGCCTCCTGCCCCTGGAAACGGTCGACCGTGCCCACGCGCACCCCGCCGAGCCCCGCGCCGGCGAGCGCCTCGTCGATCGCCTGCACCTGCGCGTTGTACGGCGCGACGACGACGACGTCGGCCTCGGTCAGCGGCCGGGTGCCGTGCTCGTCGGACCACGTGCGCCCGAGCAGCCGCTCGACCTGGGCGACGACCTCCGCGGCTTCCTCGGGCGAGCGGGCGACGTTGCGGCGGTGCTCGACCAGCACCTCGTGCACGCCCGGCTCGACGCCCTCCAGGTGGCGGGCGGCCGCCGGTGGGGCGCTGCCGAGCCGGTCGTCGTAGGCGAGCTGGGAGACGGCTTGGCACAGGCTCGGGTGCATGCGCCAGGTGCGGTCGAGGAAGTAGCCGAGCTCGTCCGGCAGCACGTCGTGGCCGCGCATCAGCCACCCCAGCGCGGACGTGTCGACCGGGGCGTCGTGGCGCGCCTGGCTGACCTGCGGCAGCTGCTGCGGGTCGCCCACGAGCAGCAGCCGGCGCGCCGCGGTCGCGGTGGCGAGCAGGTTCGCGAGCGACAGCTGGCCGGCCTCCTCGACCACCAGCAGGTCGAGCGAGCCCGCCGCGACGCGGTTGCGGTTGGCGAAGTCCCAGGACGTGCCGCCGAGCACGCAGCCTCCGTCGGCGCGATCGAGGAAGCGGTGGTGCCCGGCGCCGCCGAGCCGCCGCCAGCCGCCGTCGCCGCCGCGCTTGGCGACCGCGCCGACCGGCACACCCGCGGCGACGACGCCGTCGAGGAGGTGCTCGACCACGGCGTGCGACTGCGCGACGACGCCCACCCGCCAGCCGTGGTCGCGGACCAGCCGGGCCACGACGGCGGCGCTGAGCCAGGTCTTGCCGGTGCCGGGCGGGCCCTGGACCGCGAGGTAGGAGTCGTCGGAGTCCAGCAGGGCAGCGGTCACGGTGGTCGCGAGCGCGTCGCTCGCGCCCTCGGCCGCCACCGGCAGCGCCCCGGACCGCTGCCGCGGCGGGGTGCGGCGCAGCACGTCGAGCGCCGCGCCGGCGACGGGCGCGGTGTCGCCGAGCAGGCCGCGGGCCACCTCACCGATCGCCGACACCAGGGTGCGGCTGCGCGGCGGCGGGCCGGGTGCGACGAGCATCGGGGTCTCGCTGTGGGGCTGCACGCCCTCGTCGAGCCGCTCGCGCAGCTCGAGCCGGTCGAGGCCGTCGGTGGTCGTCGTCCGGGCGAGGACGGTCGCGCGGCTGGTGCCGCGCACCTGACCGGCGCGGGGCTGCATCCCGATCGGCAGCGGTGGCCGGTACACGCAGAACACGTCCGCCCCCGGCTCGATCGTGCTGCCCGGCCCGAGCCGCCCCTCGACGACGAGGTGGCGTCGCATCCGTCCCCGCGCGGTCGGCTCGCCCCACGGCTCGGCCTCGGCGTGGTGGACGTCGAGCACGTCCTTCTCGTCGGCCCAGTCCGGCGCTGCCGCCTGCAGCCGGGCGCGGTGGCTGGACCAGAAGGCCTCGTCCTCGGCGTCGTGGTAGCCGAGCGCGGCCGCGACCAGCGGCACCGCCGGGTCGGGGTCGTCGCGGGCGAGCAGCCGGCGTACGAGCAGCTCGTGCTCGCGCACCCGGGTGCCGCTGCGGCGGACCTCCTCCAGCCCCGTGACGAGCTCCGGCTGCAGCTCCGCCACCGGCTCGGCGCCGAGCGCCGCCGCCGCGTGCGCGACGACCTCGTCGAGACGCTCGCGGTGGGCGTCGGCGCGCAGCGCGAGCAGCCAGTCGCGCAGCCGCCACGTCGACTCGCAGTCGTAGCGGTTGTAGTCGGCGAGCGCCGCCATCCGCTCCGCCCAGCCGGCCTCGTCGCCCGCCGCGCGCATCGCTGCGGCCTCCGCGTAGGCGACGACGGAGGCACCGCCGTCGGTGACGCCGTCGGCGTCGCGCAGCCGGTCGCCCATGTAGAGCGGCTCGAGCTTCTTGATCGAGTACGAGCGCTGCGAGACGTGCACGCCGCGCTTGACCGTCTCGTAGAGGTCGACGAAGACACCCGCGCCGAGGAGCTCCTCGACCTCTTCGCGCCCGACGCCGTGCCGCGCGGCGAGCTGGCGCAGCGCCGCGGGCTCGTAGAACGCGTAGTGGTAGACGTGCATGCCGGGGTGCTCGGCCCGGCGCTGCCGCAGGTAGTCGAGGAAGTCGAGGAACGCCCGCCGCTCCTGCGCCCGGTCGTGCGCCCAGAAGGTGACGTAGCGGCCCTCGGGGTGCTCCGGCGTCGGGGCCTCGAGGAGCCCGAACAGGTACTCCAGACCCCACGTGGACCGGTCGTCGTCGACCCACATCGGGTCGCCCTCGAAGTCGAAGAACACGTCGCCGGGGTCGGGTGGCGGCAGCTCGTCGAGCGCGTCGAGGGTGTGGACCTGCGCGAACACCGACGGCGTCTGGCCAGCCTCGGCGGCCCGCTCCTGCCGCAGCTGCAGCCGTGCCTGGGTGCGCAGCCGCTCCAGCGCGTGCGGGTTCATGCCGCGGATCTCGCCGTCGGAGGCGGCGAGCGCGTCGATCGTCGTGATCCCCGCGTCGCGCAGCGTCTCGCGGTGCCGGTCGCGCAGCCCCCACACCAGCCGCAGGTCGCGCGCGGGCTCGATCGCCGCGCGGCAGTGCTCGCACCAGCCGCACGCGGTGATGCGCTCGTCGCCCCACGCGACCGGCGGCTCGTCGACGTGCCGGTCGACGAGGCGCTGCACGTGGGCGCGGATGCCGCGCGTGACGACCAGGCTGTCGGCGGTGTCGTGCCGGGTGACGACGTCGTTGCCCAGGTGCAGGTGCGTGGTCGGCGCGACGGCGATCCCGGCACGCTCGACCTGGTCGGCGTAGACCGCGAGCTGCAGGATCGCGGTGGCGCGCGCCCGGCGCGCGAGCTTGGCGTCGACGACCGCGTAGCGCGGCACGCCGTCGACCTCGCCCTCGCGGACGAGGAAGTCGGCCCGCCCGTGCAGGCGCCCGTCGAAGAAGCTCGCCTGCGCGACGACCGGCGCCCCGGCGGCCAGCGCGGCGACCGTCCGCTCGTGGGCGGCGACGAGCTCGTCGCGGGTCCAGTCGGAGACGGGCTCGATCTCGACGACCGCGTCGCCGAACCGCTCCCGGTAGCCCTCGAGCACGCGGAGCTCGTGCGCGTCACCCAGGGCTGCCGCGCGCTCGCGGACCAGGTCGACGACCTCCAGCCGGGGCGCCCGCTCCAGCACCTCGTCGAGACGGCGCAGCAGCGCGTACTCGCAGGTGAGAGCGACGGTCAGGTCGGTCGCCGAGAGGATCACGGTGCCGTCGAGTGCGAACACGACCCACCGCCTCTCGTCCGTCCGGGCTGCGCCCTGGTCCTCGCTCTGGTGCGAGGCTAACCGCCGGGCCCGACACCGGCCGACCACGCGCGCCGCGGCACCCGGCGAGCGCCTCGCGCAGCGCGGCGTGCTCCTCGCTCGTGACCCCGACGTCGTAGGCCGCCTTCACCTGCACCTGCTGCACCGCGTAGGCGCAGTGGTAGCCGGCGTTGGGCGGCAGCCAGCGCGCGGCGTCGTCGGCGCCCTTGTCCTGGTTGGTGGCGGCGCTGGTCGGGACGAGGTTGGCGGGGTCGTTGGCGAAGGCCAGCGCCAGGTGCGGCGGCCACGACGAGGCGCCCTTGCGCCAGGCGTCGGCGAGCGCGACCACGTGGTCGATCTGCACCTCCGCGCTGGTGTCGGGGCCGCGCACGAACTCGACGAGGTGCCCGGTGTAGGGGTCGCGCAGCGTGCCGGAGACCACCAGGCAGGGGCGCGCGGGGTCGAGCCGGACATCGGTGAGCCAGGCCGCGAGCACGTCGTTGCGGGTGTCGCAGCCGTTGCCGTCGACGTCGGCCCACGGCTCGCCGAAGAACTCGCGCCGGTAGCCCTCGACGGGCAGCGGCTCGGTGATGCGGAGCGCTGCCAGCGCGGCCCGGGCGGCCTCGACCCGCCCGGGGTCGACCGGGGTGGGTGCGACCGGGCGCACGCGCGCCCACCACAGCGGCACCACGCACGCGACGGCCGTCGCGAGCGCGAGCACGACGAGCAGCGCGATCGGTCGTCTCACCCGGGTCGGCACGCCCCGAGGGTGACCCGCCCGCGGCCCGGACCGCCGCCGTCGGGCACCCCTGCTGTGGACGAGGGTGCAACGGGCGGCACCTGTGGACGAAGGGGCGGTCAGTTGAGCCCGCGTGCGATCGCCTGCTCGCAGGCGAGCAGCAGCACGCCCGCGCTCCAGGCGTGCGAGAGCCCGAGCACCATGCCCTTCGGCTGGAAGCAGTCGGTCTGGTAGTAGCGCTCCGGGATCATCCCGCGGTAGGCGTTGAGGTCGCCGTCGGCGAGCGGCAGCAGCTGTCGGAAGCAGGCGAACGACTCCAGCGCGCGCCGCCGGTACCAGTCGTCGCCGGTCACCTCGCTGAGCTCGAGGAGCTCCTCGGTGCAGATCAGACCGTAGGCGTGCAGGTGCTGGTTGGACGAGCTGGCCTGGTCGGCGCCCGTGCTGCGGAACCCGTGCACGCCCAGCGTCGTGCGCGCCCCGAACGCGACGTCGTAGGAGTACCGGAACGTGAACGTCCACTCGGCGGCGCGCCGCGCGAGGTCGAGCCAGCGCCGCTCGCCGGTGACCCGGTGCAGCGCGGTGTAGGCCATCACCGCGACGTAGCCGTCCTCGCTCGTGGGCGCCAGGTCGACATCCTCCGGTGCGCCGTGCAGCGCCTCCTGCTCGACGAACGACGCGTAGTGCTCGCCCGCCCGCACCGCGGCGTCGAGGTAGCGGTCGTCCCAGCCGCGGGCCGCCAGCAGCGCCGGCACCCAGGCGAGCGCCGCCGACCCCGCCCACGACAGCACCTCGCCGGTCTCGGCGTGGTGCACCAGCCCGAGGTTGCCGTCGGCGCGCTGCCGCGCCACCACCGCGTCGAGGTTGGAGCGCGCCGCCGCACGCCAGGCCGGCACGTCGTGGAGCGCGAGCGCCCGCAGCAGGAAGTCGGTCGCCTCGCCCAGCGTGCGCGCGTGCAGCCCGTGCCGCAGCCGCGTCCAGCTCTGCGTCCAGCCGCGGCCGCGGTACCAGACGCCCCAGAACGTGCCCGACGGCGACAGCTCGGCGCAGCAGTGGTCGATCACCGCACGACCGGCGCGCTCGGCCGCCGCGTCACCGGTGCGCGCCGCGTGCGCCAGCAGCGCGTAGGCCCACGGGATGCCGCTCACCCAGCCGACGTGCATCGCCTGCCTGTCGACGGCGTGGCCGTCGGGCCCGGCGATGCCGCGATCGAACGCGACCGTCTCCAGCAGCACCCCAGGGTCGGGGTCGAAGTGCCACCGCACGAGACCCTCGGCGGCGACCGCCGCCGCCTCCGCGGCGTCCGCCCACGGCTCGGGCGGCTCGACGCCGTCGTGCAGCAGCCGCAGCAGGCGGTCGTAGTCGTGCCGGTCCGCGGCCAGCGGGTACAGCCGCGCGTGCAGGACCGCCCGCTCGTCGGCGGTGAACGCGTGGCGCCGCACCTCGGGCTCGTGCGGCACGCCGTCGCCCAGGTAGCGGACGGGGTGCTCGCGCATCGGTGCAGTGAGGGAGAGGCGCGCGACGCCGTCGCGCGCCGCGAACCCGATCGCCTGCTCGCCGAGCGCGCCCACCTCGTCGACGACGAGCGCCCACCCGCCCCGGCCCGGGCCTGCCCACACCATCACCGCGGGCGTCGCGGCGCGGTCGGCGCGCAGGTGCCACTCGTCGCTCACCAGCGCGGCGTGGTGCGCCGGCGTGGACGCGCCGGGCTCGAAGCGGGGGAACACCCGGTCGTTGCCCGCGGGGCGGTTCTCGCCGTAGAACGCGCCCGGCACCAGCACGTACGGCTCGGGCGCAGGCATCTCGACGGCCAGCCGGACGGCGGCGCTCACCGCCCGCCGTGCCGTCACCTCGATCTCGACCGCCCAGCCGCCCGCGACCTCGCGCCAGTGCTGGGACGTCGCCAGCGCGCCGGGATCGGCGTCGAGGACCTCGACGAGCAGGGCCGGCCGGTCGGTCACGGCAGCGGCAGCTCGAGCAGGTCGACCTCGACGGGCTCGCCGTCGCGAGGCACTCGGAACGTGCGCAGCTGGTAGGGGCCCCAGTCGGCCTCCAAGGTGCGGCCGAGAAGCGGCAGCGCGATGCTCGCCCGGGTCGCGAGGCCGCGGGTCTCGACCGCCCGCACGATCAGGTCGGCGCCGCCGGTGCCGCTCTCGTCGCTGGGGTCCTCCGAGCCCTTGACCGCGGTCACCATGACGGCGCCACCGCCGTCGTCGACGAACGAGTGCGCCAGCGGCAGCTGGCCGTCGTGGGAGGACTCGAGCATCGCGCGCGGCGCGTGCCCCAGCTCCAGGCCGCGTCGCGTCGGCTCCACCTCGTGGTGGTCACCCGCGTGCGGGGCCATGAGGTAGCTGAACCGCTGGATGCCCTGGTCCTGGTAGGAGTAGTGGCCCTCGGCGTCCAGCAGGCGCGGGTCGTGCCAGGAGTACACCGGGCTGCGGACGGCGGTGATGCCGATCGTGCCGTCGGGCGAGGCGTCCCAGCCGTGCTTGTTCGTCGCGATCACCGTCAGGCCGGCGGGTGCGCCGTCGACCGTGCCCGTGAGGTCCACCCAGGTCTGCGCGGGTTCCTCGGCGCCGTCGACCGGGCGCTCGAGCTCGCCGTACGGGATCTCGAAGGTCGCGTGCGGGTCGGCGAGCGCGGTCGGGAACCGCAGCTTGAGGAGGTGCGCCTGCTCGCGCCAGTCCAGCGTGACGTCGACCCGCAGCATGGTGGCGTCGTGTCCGAGCAGCAGCTCCTCGACCAGCCGCGAGGAGCCCCACGTCCGCTCGACGCGCACCCGGGCGCGCAGCGGCCCCTGCTCGCGCACGACGACGCGGTCGAGCGCCATCGGTGCGCCTTCCCACGCGTAGGAGATCACCCGGTGGCCCCAGGTGTCGGTGGGGTCCTCGCACACCTGCGTGTGCGGCCCGCGGCCGGCGACGTCGACACCGGTGCGCTTGTCGAGCAGCGAGACCACGTCACCGGTGGTCGGGTCGAGCTCGACGCGCAGGTGGTCGTTCTCGAGCAGCGTCTCGGTCGCCGTCAGCGGCCCGGTCGCCGGGGGCGTGCCCGGACCGGAGCGCATCCGGTAGGTGCGGTAGCCCAGCGCGGGCACCTCGGCGCGGAAGACGACGGCGCCGCGGCCCTTGTCCGCCGTCGTCGCGACCGACTGGGTCGTCTGCGAGGCGACCTGGGTGCTGACTCCATCCTCGGGGCCCTCCGCCACGAGGTGCACGCCCGTGGGCTGCACCCCGTACTGGAGCTCGATGTCGGCGCGCACCGGCCACGGGTGCGGGTTGAAGACGACGACGGGCTGGGTGCCCTCGACCAGCGGGATCGGGAGCTGCCGGGCGAGCACGTTGTGGGCGCGCGTGATGATCCGCTTGGAGATCGCGATCGCCTCGCCGAGCTGGTCGCGCGCGTCGTCGTAGGCGGACTCGATCGCCGAGCCGGGCAGCACGTCGTGGAACTGGTTGAACAGCACCTGCTTCCACGCGTGCTCGAGCTCGGCGCGCGGGTACGGCAGGTCGTCGTGGAGCGCGACGACGGCCGCCCAGCGCTCCGCGGACAGCAGCGTCTGCTGCGCCTTGCGCTGCCAGGCCTTGATGCCCGAGTGCGCCGAGTAGCAGCCGGGCGCGTGGTGCTGCAGGTCGTCGCGCCGCACCGGCAGCGACTCCAGGAAGCGCTCGCCGCGCGCCGTCATCTCGTCGAAGTACGCACGCGGGTGCGACATGACCATCCTCCCGAAGGACCCCATCCGGTCGTACCGGTGGATCGAGTCGATGTTCGCCCTGGTGGGGCCGCCGCCGTGGTTGCCGACGCCGTAGAAGACCATCGCCTCGCCGAGGCCGCGGTCGAGCTGCGCGATCGACTTCTCGGTCTGGCCGGAGACGTCACCGGGCGGGCTGCAGTACTCGAACGGGATGCGGTAGGTCAGCACGCGCGAGCCGTCCGGGGACTCCCACCAGAACAGCGTGGGCGCCGAGCCGTCGGCCTCGTGCGGCCCCGGGCGCATGAACGTGTAGGCGTCCATGCGCTGCAGCCGCAGCACCTGCGGCAGCATCGCGTGGTGCCCGAACGGGTCGACGTTCATCCCGACGTCGGCCATCCGGCCGAACCGGGAGGCCAGGTAGCGCTGCCCGACGAGACCCTGGCGCGCGAACGACTCGCCCATCGGCATGTTGCAGTCGGGCTCGACCCACCAGCCGCCGACGTTGACCCAGCGGCCCTCGGCCACCCGCTCCCGGATGCGCTCGAACAGCGCGGGGTCGGACTCCTCGACCCACGACAGCAGCACGATCTGGTCGCACGTGAAGACGAAGTCGGGGTACTCCTCCATGCGGTCGATCGCGGAGGCGAACGTCGCGCGCGCCTCGGCGTACCCCTCCTGCCAGGGCCACAGCCACACCGGGTCGAGGTGGGCGTTGCCGATCATGTGGAGGGTGCGGTCCGGTGTCGCCGCCGGGCGCACGTCGCGCGGCAGGCCGTCGGGCTGCGGGCCCGACGGGGCGTTCGACAGGGGAGCGGGCGTCGTCAAGGCAGCGTCCTCGCGGCTCGGGGGTGACGGGGTCAGGGACTCGGCTCGACGTCGACGTCGGCCCAGGCGTCCAGCATCTCGGAGATCGCGTGCAGCAGGAAGGTGTGCACCTCCTGGATCCGGGGCGTGCGGTCGGAGGGGACCACGAGGGCGAGGTCGGCGTACCCGGCGGCGGGGCCGCCGTCGGCGCCCCCGAAGAGCACGGTGGTGGCGCCGTTGGCGCGGGCGGCACGCAGACCGGCGACGACGTTCGGGCTGCGGCCGCTGGTGGAGAAGGCCGCGACGACGTCGGTCGGGCGGGCGAGCGCACGCAGCTGCCGGGCGAACACCTCGTCCCAGGCGTAGTCGTTGGCGATGCAGCTGGTCACCGTGGCGTCGGTGGTCAGCGTGACGGCGGGCAGCGGCCGGCGGTCGCGGCGGTAGTGGCCGATCAGCTCGCCGGTGAGGTGCTGGGCGTCGGCGGCGCTGCCGCCGTTGCCGAACGTCCACAGCGTGCCGCCGCCCTCGAAGCAGGCGACGAGCCGCCGTCCGACCTCGTAGGCGATCGGCAGCAGGGCTGCCGCGCGGGCGGCGGTCTCACGGTGGTCCTCGAGCTGGTCGCGCATCCAGGCGGGTGCGTCGACGGGGGTCTCAGGTGCCGGCACGGACGTCCTCCTCCAGGCTGAGCAGGGCACGTGCGGCGGCGCCGACGACGCAGACGGCGTCCCCGAGCGCGGCGAGCTCGACACGGCAGGTCTGGGCCACCGGCGTCATCGCCTCGGCGGCGACGGTGCGCGCGACGGGGTCCAGCAGCGCGGCGCCCGCACGGGTGACGCCGCCGCCGAGCACCACGACCTCGGGCTCGAAGGCGTTGACGAGGTCGGTCACGGCCTGGCCGAGCACGGCCACGGTCTCCGCCCAGACCCGCGCCGCCACCGGGTCGCCGGCCGCGGCGTGCTCGACGACGTGCTCGGCGCGGACCTCGGGCCGCGCGTCGAGCGAGCTCGGCTCGCTTCCGAGCGCCTCACGGGCGCGCTCCGCGATCGACGTGCCGGAGACGTAGGCCTCGAGGCAACCGCTGCGCCCGCACGAGCAGGGCCGGCCACCGGGGCGGACCGTGATGTGCCCGAACTCGCCGCCGTTGCCGGTGGCACCGGCGTGCAGCCGGCCGTGGACGACGGCGCCGCCCCCGACCCCGGTCGAGACGGTGAGGTAGAGCGCGGTGCGCGCACCCCGGGCGGCGCCGAAGGTGTGCTCGCCGAGCATCCCGAGGGTGGCATCGTTCTCAACGAGGGCGCGCACGCCGTAGTGCTCGGCGACGATCGACGCGATCGGTACGTCGGTCCAGCCGGGCAGGTGCAGCGGCTGCTGGAGCACCCCGGTGGCGGCGTCGAGCGGCCCGCCGGAGGCGATCCCGACGGCGCGGACCGGCCGCCCCGCCTCCGCGACCGCGCGGTCGCCGAGCGCCAGCAGCCGCATGATGACGTCGTCCTTGCCCTGGTCGCGCGCGGTGGGGGCGACCACCATGGAGTGCACGCCACCCCGCGTGTCGACGACGCCTGCCGCGAGCTTCGTGCCGCCGATGTCGAGGCCCAGCACCGCGGTGTCGTCGTCCATCTCGCCTCTCGAAGGTCACGCCACACTGCTGTGACATCGTTCCCACATCGTAGAGACCGTGCCGACACCGGTCAACCGCCCGCCGTGCCCCCGCCCCCCGCTCTTAACCGCCCGTCTTGCCGCCCGCGGCGAGGCCGACGGGTGGCAAGAAGTGTGGTGAGAACCCGGTGTTGCGCAGCGTGGGTCGGGGTGCGCGGTCAAGCGGGAGGGGACTCGCCGTCAGGCGGGCTGAGTGGGGCGGGCGGTGGAGCCGCGGTGGATCATCGTCGTCGGGACGACGACGGTCGAAGGGCCGCGCTGCTCGCCGGCGAGCTCGGCGACGAGGGTGGTGACGGCGGCGCGGCCGATCGCCTCGGGGTCCTGCCGGACGGCGGTGACGCCGGGCGTGACCATCGACATCCACGGGGCGTCGTCGAACGCGACGAGCGAGACGTCGTCGGGGATCGACAGGCCGAGGTCCGCCGCCGCCCGCCAGGCACCCTCGGCGAGGAGGTTGTTGCCGGCGAACAGCGCGGTGGGGCGGTCGGGGCGCTGCAGCAGCGACACCGCGGCGGCGCGGGCGGCCTCGGCGTCCCAGCCCGTCGGCACCTTGAGGCTCGGGTCCTCCGGCAGCCCGGCCGCGCGCAGCGCGTCGGCGTAGCCGGCGGCGCGGTCGCGGCCGGTCGTCCAGTCGGTCTCGTCGAGCAGCAGCGCGATCCGGCGGTGCCCCAGCGCGAGCAGGTGCTCGGTCGTGGAACGCGCGGCGGCGCGGTTGTCGACGACCACGGCGGAGACGCTGTCCTCGGCGAACCGGCGGTCGGCCTCGACGACCGGGACACGGTGCCGGGCCAGGAACGCCGACAGCGACGCCGACACCGGCGTCCCCACCACGCCGGCCACCCGCAGCGCCACGAACGTCTCGGCGGCGGCGGTCTCGTCCTCGGTGTGGCCGCGGTCGTCCAGCAGCACCATCGTGTAGCCCGCCGTGCGGCACGCGTGCGCGGCGCCCGCGGCGAACGCCGAGTAGAACGCGTTGCGCAGGTCGCTGACGACGACACCGACCAGCCGGCTCGACTGCTGCTTGAGGCTGCGCGCGGTGGCGTCGACGACGTAGCCCAGCTCCTTCGCCGCGGCGCGCACCCGGGCGCGGACGTTCTCCGCGACGTACCCGGTGCCCGAGAGCGCGCGCGACGCCGTCGAGCGCGAGACCCCCGCCGCCTCGGCGACCTCCTTGATGGTGGCGCGCCGCGCGGTGCTCTCCGTGGTGCTCACCTGACCCCCTCCTCGACGTCGACCACCACGTGGGCCTGCTGACCCAGCTTGATCTCGCCGATCGTGATGTCGACGGCGAGAGGTTGCCGTCGCCCTGCGACCTCCCCCATGACCGTGAGGACCGCGTCGCCCTCCTGGCCGCCGTCGAGCTCGAGCTTCTGCTCGCCCTCGACGACGCGCCATCCTAGTGGCGGCACCACCCGCACCAGCACGGCCGCCCAGCGTGTGAACGGGTTGCGCACGCGGGCGCGGATCGAGAGCGGTTCACCGGTGCGGACGCGTGCCCGGTACGGGCTGACGCGGACGGCGACGCCGTCGGCCCCGAGGTCGATGTCGTCGAGCGGCAGCAGGTCGCGGTGCAGGGTGTCGAGCCGATCGCCCTCCTCCGCGAGGTAGTCCAGGTAGGCGGTGGTCACCTTCCGGGGCCGCCAGTGCCCGCTGGCGAGCAGGCCGGGCGCCAGCCGGCGGTACAGCCGCGCGGACGCGGGGTAGTCGCCCAGCCGGAACCGGTTGCGGTACTGGTAGTTGAGGACGTCGCGGCCGTGCGGCCCGCGGTCGCCGTCGGGGCCGCCGACGCCTTCCTGCTGGTCGCCCGTGAAGACGACGTGCAGGCCGTCGACCTGCACGCTGTAGGCGACCGCGTAGAGCGTGTGGCCGGGCTGCGGGTGGACGCCGATCGTGTACTCGTTCCACGTGAAGGTGCCGTCGTCGGGCAGCACCCGGTCGGCGAGGATCGGGTCGTACCACTGGCACGGGAGGTCGTGCGCCCACGGGTCGGCGAGCACCTCGGCGACCGAGGCGGGGATCCACAGCTCGGTGCCCTCGACGTCGCGCAGCAGCGGCATGCCGGCGACGTGGTCGTCGTGGTAGTGGGTCGGGACCGCGACGGTGACCCGCGTGACGCCGTACCTCTCGCGCAGCGCGGGCAGCGACTCGAGCCAGGGGCGGCGGGAGGCGCGGTCGTTGCCCCACGCGCTGCCGAAGAACATGTCGTAGCCGTAGTCGACCAGCAGCGCCTCACCGCTCTCCGAGAGCAGCACATAGCTCGAGGACATCCACGACGAGCGGTTGAGCAGCAGGTGCTCGGTGATGGGGACGAACGGGTCGTCGAGCCGGTCGAGACCGTCGAAGGCGTGCTCGCTGCGCGTGTCGGCGTAGTGCGCCATCCGGACGGCGAGCAGCGCGAGCGCGGGCTGGGGGTCGTCGATGGGCTCGCCGTGCGACGGCAGCAGCAGGTCGGGCTCGCGGCGGGCGAGCAGCACCGCGCTGACCGCGAGATAGCTGGGGCCCTCGCGCCCGGTGTAGGTCCACTGCGTCGCGGCGAGGGACCAGACCTTGCCGGGCGCGTAGATCAGGTCGCCCGAGAACGCCAGACGGCGGCCGGCCCGCTCGACGAGGTAGGTCACCGATCCCACCGTGTGCCCCGGCGTCGGGATCGTGGTCACCGCGACGCCGCCGTAGTCGGCGGTGCGGTACTCGGGCACCGTGCCCGCGACCGGCACCGAGGCGGTGAGCGAGAACCAGTCCTGCCGCAGGTTGTAGTCGTTGTCGAGCTGCCGGGTCTGCCACATCTCCTCGACGGCCGCGAACAGCTCCACCTCGACGGGCGGCACGTGGACGCGGGCGCCGTGGGCGACGGCGCGCGGCAGCCCCTGACCCTGGTCCCGGTGGTGGTGGGTCATGAGCACGTCGGTGATGCGCTCGATGCCGACCTCGGGCAGGTGGTCGAGCACCTCGCCGGAGCCGAAGTCGATGCAGATGCCGCTCGTCGGGTCGGTGTCGCTGCGGATCAGGTACACGTGGCAGGTGTCGGCCACCCGGTAGACGCCCTCGGCGACCTCGATCATCGCGCCACCCGCTCCCGGTAGCGGCGCCAGCCGGCGGCGACGGCGTGCAGGTCGTCGGTCGTGACCGGCTCGCCCTGGACGGTGTCGACGTAGTACAGCGCGGGCACACCGAGATCGACCTGCGCGTCGGCGTAGGCGAGCCACTCGTCACGGCTCGGCATCGGCCACTGGTCGGTGTCGACGAGGTGGCGGGGGAGCGCGGCCCGCACGATCGCGGTGCGGCTGCGCAGCTGGTCGGCCACCGGGACCGGCCGGCCACGGAGGTCCCGCTCGAGGACATCGTTGGTGCGGATCATGTCGGCGCAGTCGCCGAACCCGGGGTGGACGGCGTGCGTGACGACGAGCGCGTCCGGCTTGGCGGCCACGGCCGCGTCGTACAGCTCGCGCAGCAGCAGGTGCAGGGCCGCGACGCCCCAGGCGTCCGAGTCGGCGTCGGGCGCTCGGCGCAGCGTCGCACCGCTGGGGGCACGCTGGCTGAAGTCGACCTTGAGCCCGTCGGCGTCGAGGCCCTCCGGGCCGAGCATCGCCGCGACGAGCGTGCGCAGCCGGGCGCGGTAGGCGGGGCTCGCGGGGTCGACGGCGAGCGGGGCGCCGTCGGGCGTCGTGATGCACTCCTCGACGGGGGCGGCGGAGGGGTCCCAGCACTTCCACCACAGCAGCACGCGCCGGCCGGCGTCGTGCTGGGCGGCCACCCAGGCGCGCATGTCGGGCCACCGGTCCGGGTCGGGCACACCCGACCCGTAGGTCTCCTCCCAGCGGTCGTCGACGACGACCGTGCCGGGGTGCAGCCCGGCGTCGGCGAGCGCGGCGAGCCAGGTGTCGTAGGTCGAACGCGCGGACCGTCGCGCGGCGTCGCCCTGCTCGACCTGGGCGCCCCAGCCGCAGAACAGCGGCTCGTGCCACCAGGCGCGAGCGGGTCGCGGCGGTCCCGCCGGTGCCATGCCGTGCGCGACCAGGTCCGCGGCGTGGTCGCGCACGGCGGCGGCGGGGCCGGCCACCGGCCGGACGACCAGCACGGGCGACGACCACGCGCCGTCGACGACGGTCTGCTCCTCGTGGTCGAGCTCGAGCAGCGTCCCGCCGTCCATCGGCGACCAGCGCACCTGCGTGAAGCCGCAGTCGGTCGGCGCGGCGCGCAGCTGCAGCGCGAGCCAGTCCCCGGGTGGGCTCTGGACGGGCGAGGCGACCTCCCCGCGACCGAGCGTCAGCACGAGCGGCGGAGGCGAGAAGATGCCGTGCAGCCGCCCGGGGTCGGCGTCGCCGACGACGCCGAGCTGCGCGGGCAGGTGCGGCGAGCGGAGGAAGGCGACGGGCTCGGTCGGCACCGGGACCGCGAGCACACCCGCGTCGTAGCCGGAGCGGAACAGCCCGGACGCACCGGTGGGCAGCGCGCCGGTGCCTCCGCCCAAGGTCACGCGGCCGAGCCTGCCGGTCCCCGTGAGGTGCAGCTGCAGCTCGACACCGGTCGGCGTCAGACGCAGCTCGACCTCCTTGTGCTCCCACGCGGTGCTGGCGAGCTCGACGCGGAGCAGGACGGCGCCGGCCTCGTGCGCGAGGGTGGCGGTCTCGACCAGCCACGTCTCGTCGCGCACGTCGGCGCTGTCGGCGCCCGCGAGCAGGCACAGGCGCAGCCAGCGACGCCCCGCGGTGTCGTGGATGTCGACGTAGGGCCGTGCGCGCAGCGCGTCGACGCCGCCGGCCACCTCTGCTCGGTAGCCGGCCGCGTTCACCTGCAGGTCCGGCTCCACCTGGCAGGTCAGAGCGAGCCCCTCGGTGGATGCCGCCATCTTGACACCCTCCTCTGCTGTGACAACGATCCCATGCGCTCATGGGTGCGCGCCACCTCGCGGCAGCGTGTGTCGGGCGGCGCGTGGAGCCCGACGAGGTCGTCCGCGCCGTGCCCGCCCGGTACCTCGCTCGACGGCTGCCGCGGTGCCGCACACCGGCACCTCGACCACGGCCCCTCACGCCGGACCGCGTCGCGGTCGGGACGTCCCGGCCTCAGCCCCCGGTGCCGCGGGCGGCCTCGACGACCCGTGCCAGCGCCGACGTGGGTGAGGACAGCACCGGGACGTCGACCTGGACGGTCGCCGCCGCGGCGGCCATCGACGCCTGCGCGAGCACGACGACGTCGGCATGACGCGCGGCCGTCACGACCGCCTCGGCGACGAGGGCGTCGTGGCGGTCCTGCTCGCCGGCCGCTCGCGCGGTCAGCGCCTCGTCGAGGACGATCGCCTCGACCGTCATCGCGACCTCGCGCGCGGCCGCCGCGCGGTGCAGCACGCCCGTGGTCGGGTCCACCGTGGCCCGCTCGGTCGCCAGCACGGTCACGCGCGGGGCCCCGCTGCCACGCTGCTGCGCGAGCGCGACGGCCTCCTCCGCCATCGCCGCGTCGACCCGCACGACCGGCGCGCCCGGCCCCATGCCGGCCCGCTCGGTCGCGTCGCCCAGCGTCGAGCAGGTGACGAGGACGGCGTCCACGCCCCGCGCGCGCAGCGCCGCCACGTGGGCGTCGAGGCGCTGCTGCACCACCTCGTCGACCCCGCCTGCGCGAGCGCGGGCGAGCAGGTCGGCGTCGACCACGTGCACCGCGGCGGCGCCGGGCACCCGCTGCTGGAGGTCGGCCTCGAACGTCGCGGCGAGCGCCGGCACCGTGTGCACGAACCCGATCCGCACGTCAGGCCTCCTGCCAGGGGCGGGCGTGGGCGTCGACGATCGCGGCGAGCCGCTCCAGCCGGGGTCGGGAGCGCTGCGCCAGGGCGGCGGGCACGTCGTCCGCGCCCACGACATCGCTCCACAGCGCCCGACCGGCGAGGAACCCGCTGGCGCCGGCGCGGCAGGCGGCCTCGACGGCGTCGGCGAAGCGGTCCAGCGGCACGCCCTGCGACAGCACCACCCAGGGCCCGCGGACGACGGCGGCGAGCCGCTCGCTCGCGGCCAGCTGCTCCGCCGGGGAGCCGGCCCCGGCCATCGGGACCTGGACCTTGGTGAGCGAGGGTCGGAGCGGGCTCAGCTCGGCGGCAGCCTCCCGGATCGCCGCGTCGAGGTCCCACGTGCCCGCCGTCACCTCCTCGGGCGTCGGTCGTACCACCGGCTCGAGCACCGACAGCACGCCGTGCTCGGCGGCGGTCTCGACGAAGCGCTGCGCCAGCGCGACCCGCTGCTCGCGGCGCGCGTCGCGGCGCCAGATCAGCAGCAGCTTGATCGCATCCACGCCCTCGCGGATCGCCGCGACCGCAGCAGGGTCCAGGCCGGTCTCCTCGACCGGCCCGCCCGGCTGCTGGTCGAGCGCGTCGACGGCGAGGATGAACCCGCAGTCCTTCGGCAGCAGGGCGTCGGCCAGGATGTCGAGCCCGCCGAGGTCGGCGTCGACGAGGAACGCCGAGGCCAGCCCGCCGAGCGCGACCGCGACGTCGCGCTTGAAGCGGACCAGCACCTCGTCCGCGGGCCGGCCGGCACCGACCTGGTCGAACATGTGCCGCAGGCTCTCGCGCTGGTCCATCGCCACCATCGCGAGACCGCCCGACGGGCGGGCGATCGCCTCGAGTGTCGCCATCGTGCACCTCCGGCTGACAACGTTCCCACAACGGCCTCGCGGTCTCAACCGCGGGCGCCGCGAGAGGGTGGCACCGGGGCGCGAGGTGTCGCAGGTGTCAGCCCGCGACGGGATCCTCGACGCGGATCTCGACCTCGTGGTGGATCGGCGTCCGGATCGAGCGGGCGATGAAGCAGTAGTCACCCACCTGGTCGTGCAGCGCTGCCGCCGTCTTCGGGTCGCTGCCGGGGGCGATCGTCACCGACGGGCGGAGAGTGACGCTCTCGAAGCGGCCGGCACCGCCGGCCTCCTCGACCATGACGGCGGTGGGCCGGTCCTCGTACGCGGTCACGGTCACGCCCGCCTGAGCGGCCAGGTGGAGGTACCAGAGCATGTGGCACTGCGCGATCGAGGCGACGTAGAGCTGCTCGGGGTTCCACCGGGTGGCCTCGCCGCGGAAGGTGGGGTCCGACGACCCGAGCAGCGGTGGCCGGCCGGGCGCGGTCACCTCGTGGTCGCGCGTGTAGGCCCGGTAGGAGCTGGTCCCGGCACCGGTGTTGCCGGTCCAGCTCAGCCCGATCTCGTAGGTGTGCACGGTCACGGCGTCCTCCTCGTCTCGGTGCGGTGCTCGTCGAGCGCGTCACGCGTCGCGAGCGCATGGGTCTCCACGGCGGCGCGTGCCGCGTCGGCGTCGCCGCTGCCCACGGCGCGCAGGATCGCGCCGTGCTCGTCGTGCACGGCCTGCGGCCGCTCGGGTGCGTGCAGGCTGCGCCGGGTGCTGATGACGATCTGGTCCCACCACTGGGCCAGCGTGCTGCTGATGACCGGGTTGTCGGCGAGCGCCGCCACGGCCTCGTGGAACGCACGGTTGGCCTCGACGGCGCGGCCGAGGTCGCCGGAGAGCGTGAGGCGATGCGTCTCCTCGGCCAGCTGCTCGAGCCCCGCGAGCCGGGCGGGGGCGACCTCGCCGCTCGCCACGCGCCGCGCGGCCTCGGCCGCGGCCCAGCCTTCGAGGCCCGCGCGCGCGGCGTGGAGGTGTGCGAGCTCGTCGGTGCCGAGGGTGCGCAGCCGGACGCCGCGGCCCTGCGCCCGCACCAGCCCGTCTCCCTCGAGGCGCTGCAACGCCTCGCGCACCGGCGTGCGGCTGACGCCGAGCCGGGCGGCGAGCTGTGACTCCGCCACCCGCTCGTGCTCGGGGATGTCACCCCCCATCACCATCGCCCGCAGCGACTCGTACACCGTCACGCGGGGAACTATTGCATACAATGTCACCTATTGCATGCAATGACCGGGCGTCCGAGCCCCGGTCGGGAGGGCCGCACATGACGCCGATGATCGATCTTCATCGCCATCTCGAGGGTGCGCTGCGCCCCAGCCAGCTGGTCGAGGCGCTCGCGCGCGACCGGCACGACCCCGAGGCGATCCGCCGTCTGCGTGACGACGTGGCTGCCGACGAGACCGTCGACAGCCTGGTCTCCTACCTGCGCCGCATCGACCACGCGACTGCCCTTCTCACCCGTGCGGAGGACTGGGAGCGCGCCGGTGCGCACGCGGTCGAGGACGCCTACGACGACGGCCTCGACTACGTCGAGCTGCGCCTGTCCCCGTGGTTCGTCGCCCGGCAGGCCGGGCTGCACCCGCGTGCCGTCGTCGACGCCGTCGCCGAGGGCGTCGCAGCGGCGTCCGCGCGGACCGGGCTGCCGGTCGGGCTGATCGCGATCGTCGTGCGCGACCTCGGCCCCGCGTCCGCCGAGCAGCAGCTCGGCACCGTCCTCGAGACGAGGGACGTCTGGTGCGCCGTCGACCTCGCCGGGGACGAGGCGGGCGTGCCCTGCGTCGAGTTCGCCCCCACCTTCGCCCGGGCGCGCGACGCAGGCCTGCACGTGACCGTGCACGCGGGCGAGGCCGCAGGCCCGCGCAGCGTCGCCGACGCCGTCGACCTCCTGGGCGCCGAGCGCGTCGGGCACGGCGTGCGCGCCGCCGAGGACCCGCGACTGCTGGACCGGCTGCGCGAGCGCGACGTCACGCTCGAGGTGGCGCTCACCAGCAACGTCCAGACCCGCGCCGCCACCGGGTTCCGCACGCACCAGGTCCACGACCTGCTCGCGGCCGGGGTCCCGGTCGCGCTGAGCACCGACAACCCCACACCGAGCCGCACGCGGCTGAGCGAGGAGTACCGTCGCGCGGAGCGCGAGGCGGGCCTCGCGCCGGAGGTGCTGCAGCGGGTCGCGGCGCAGGCTGCTCGCGCGGCGTTCACCCCGGCCGGACGGTCCCTCGCCCCGGCCGACGCCTCCTCTGCGCAGGACCCGGCGGCACCGGCATGATCGACCGCGTCGCGCCGGGCGGCGACCCGATCGAGGCCGCGGACCTGGGGCTGTCGCTCCAGGCCGCGGGCCTCGCGGCGATCGCGCCCGGAGCGCCGCCGGCGCCGCCCCCCGACCGCCCGCCGGCCGCCCGGCTGGCCGAGCGCCGGCGCTG
>NZ_WNXX01000010.1 GCF_009733795.1 Actinotalea caeni | reverse complement strand
TGGGCTGCGGCCTCGCTCGTCTCCGCGGCGGTCTCGCCGGCCCGCGTGGCCGGCGCGTCGGCTGCCGGCTCGGGCTGCGCCGTCGGCTCGGCCGCTGCGTCGTCCGCGACCGGTGCGGGCGGCTGCGTCGGCTCTGCGTCCGCGACGGCGGCGCGCGGCTCCAGCGGGAGCGGCCCGGCGTGCGTGCGGATCAGCGTCTCGAACTCGGGGCTTGACTGCTCGCTCACTCGACCTCCACGCCGGTGATGATCACGTCGGAGGCGGGACGACCGGTGCCGTCCGCTCCCACGCTGTTCGGGTCGACGCCGCCGGCGCCGATCTGCTGCAGGATGTCCATCCCGCCGGTGATCTCGCCGAACACCGAGTAGCCGCCCGCCTCGTCCGAGGGCAGCGGCACGTCGGCGTAGACGAGGAAGAACTGGGAGCCCATGCTCTCGCCGTCGTTGCCGGCGCGCGCCATCGCGACGGTGCCGGCGGGGTAGAGGTCGTCCTCGGGAGCGTTCTCGATCGGGCCCCAGGTGTAGCCGGGGCCACCGGTGCCGGTCGCCGTCGGGTCGCCGCACTGGAGCAGCGCCCCGGGCATCAGCCGGTGGCACGCGGTGCCGTCGTAGAAGCCCTCGCGCGCCAGGAACACGAAGTTGGCGACCGCCTGCGGCGCGTCGGCGCCGTGCAGCACCATCGTGATGTCGCCGACGTTGGTCGTGAGCGTGACGTCCCAGTCGCGGTCGAGCGAGTCGCTGGCCGGTGGCGGCGCCGCGTACTGCTCCGGGATCGTCGTCGGGAGCGGGTCGAGCGTGGCGTCGGCGGCGGGATCGGTGGTCGAGGTGCCGTCGGTCGGGCTCGCCTCGGGCTCCGCTCCGCGGTCCAGCAGCACGATCGCGCCGATCAGCGCGGCGAACCCCAGCACCGTGAAGAGGATGACCAGTCGTCGTTCTCGCCGCAGCCGAGCAGCGCGAGCTGCCCGGGCTGCCGACTTCTCATAGCGTCGTCGCGCATACTCGCGCTCGCGCTTGCTCGGCACCTGACCTCCTCGCCGGCGCCCCCTCGCGGGGCGCTCCTGTGGGCCGGCGGTGAGCCGAAACCCGGCCACAGTCTAGGCAAGGCGTGCGCGCCCGCCCCGCCTGGGAGCGCCCGCGCAGGTCACGGTGTGGTCACAACCGGGCCCGCGGCGGAGCCCGACGAGGCCCGCCGGGACGCGTCCGGGCGCCGTGGGTGACCGGGCCCCGGGCCGCCGTCCCGGCCCTCGCCCGGCGTCCGGACGGCGTGGGTCGGGGTGGCAGGATGACGGGCATGGCTCGCCCCGCACCGCTGTCAGGCTTCCCCGAGTGGCTCCCCGAGGGCAGGACCGTCGAGACCCATGTGCTCGACGTCCTCACCAGCACCTTCGAGCTCTACGGGTACGCCGGCATCGAGACCCGCGCGGTCGAGCCGCTGGAGTCGCTGCTCAGCAAGGGCGAGACGTCCAAGGAGGTCTACCTGCTGCGCCGGCTGCAGGCGGACCCGGACGAGGCAGCAGCGGCGTCGGACCAGCTCGGCCTGCACTTCGACCTGACCGTGCCGTTCGCGCGCTACGTCGCCGAGCACGCCGGCAGGCTGACGTTCCCCTTCAAGCGCTACCAGGTGCAGAAGGTGTGGCGCGGCGAGCGTCCGCAGGACGGCCGCTTCCGCGAGTTCACCCAGGCCGACATCGACGTCGTCGCGCCCGACGCGCTGCCCGCCCACTACGAGGTCGAGGTCCCGGTCGTGATGGCCGCCGCCTTCGAGCGGCTCCGCGCCGTCGGCGTGCCGCCGGTGCGGATCTCGGTCAACAACCGTCGTGTCGCCCAGGGCTTCTACGAGGGGCTGGGGATCGCCGACGTCGACGGCACCCTGCGTGTGATCGACAAGCTCGACAAGATCGGCGCCGACGGCGTCCTGCGAGCCCTGCAGGAGGAGATCGGCGCCGACGAGCGCCAGGCGCGCGCGTGCCTGGAGCTGGCCTCGATCAGCGGCTCGGACGCATCGGTGGCCGATGCGGTGACCGCGCTGGGGGTGCGCACCCCGCTGCTCGAGCAGGGGCTCGAGGAGCTCGTGCGGCTGCTCGAGTCGGCCCACGCCCAGGTGCCGGGCGTCGTGGTCGCCGACCTCAAGATCGCGCGCGGCCTCGACTACTACACGGGCAGCGTCTACGAGACGACGCTGCTCGGTCACGAGTCGCTGGGCTCGATCTGCTCGGGCGGGCGGTACGACTCGCTCGTCTCCGACGGCAGCCACACCTACCCGGGCGTCGGCATGTCGGTCGGGGTCAGCCGGCTGGTGTCGCGGCTGCTGCGCGAGGACCTCGTGCGCGCCAGCCGGAGCGTCCCCACCGCCGTGCTGGTCGCCGTCGTCGACGAGGGCACGCGGGCGGCGAGCGACGCGATCGCGGCGCGGCTGCGTGCGCGCGGCATCCCCACCGAGGTCGCGCCGACCGCCGCGAAGTTCGGCAAGCAGATCCGCCACGCCGACCGCCGGGGCATCCCCTACGTCTGGTTCCCGGGCGAGGACGGCGACGGCGAGGTCAAGGACATCCGCAGCGGCGACCAGGCCCCGGCCGACGCCGACACCTGGCAGCCGCCGGCGCAGGACCTGCGCCCGCAGGTGCTCCCGACCGGCTGAGCCTCAGTCGCGGTCGCGGCGCGGCGCCGTGCGACGGTCGCCGTGCGACCGGTCGAACCGCTTGCCGCGGGGGGCGTCAGCGAACCGCGCGTCGCCGGACCCCTTGCGGTGCGGGCGACCGGGACGGCCGCCGTCCGGGCGGATCTTGAGCGCCTGACCCGCGACGCGCGCGGTCCCGATGCGCTTGCTCGACTCCGGCGACAGCGGCGAGGACAGCTCGACGAGCGAGAACGAGGAGAAGATCTCGATCTTGCCGACGTCGGAGCCGTGCAGGCCGCCCTCGCCCGTCAGCGCGCCGACGATCGCGTTGGGGCGAGCGCCGTGGTTGCGGCCGACGTCGACGCGGTAGACGTTGCCCCGAGGGCGGCCGTGCTCGCCGCGGCTGGGGGAGTGCCGGTGCGACTGAGCGGCGTCGTCGCGACCCATGGACGCGCGACGCGCGGCGCGCGCGGGGGAGTCCTCGACGAACCGGGTCTCCTCGGGGCGCGGCGCGTCCTCGTCGCGGGGCTGCGGTCCCGTGTCGCCGACACCGAGCGCCAGCAGCGCGGACGCGACGTCGAGCGGGTCGCCGCCGTGCTGGGCGAGCATGATCGCGACCCGCTCGCGGTACAGCTCGAGGCGACCGCGCTCGAGCCGGGCCGGGAGCTCGGCGAGCAGCGCGTCGGCGCGGTGGGCGCTGACGTCGGCGGGCGTCGGGATCGCGACCTCGGTGAGCGTCGAGCGCGTCGCCTGCTCGATCGTGCGCAGGCGGTACCGCTCCTTGGGGGTGAGGAACGTGAGCGCGGTGCCGGTGCGACCGGCGCGGCCGGTGCGACCGATGCGGTGCACATAGGCCTCGGTCTCGCGCGGCACGTCGAAGTTGACGACGAGGCCGATCCGGTCGACGTCGAGCCCGCGGGCGGCGACGTCTGTCGCGACCAGGACCGAGAGCGTCCCGGCGCGCAGCCGCTGGACGATCCGCTCGCGCTCGTTCTGCGGCACGTCGCCGCTGATGGTGGCGGCGTTGATGCCGCGCGCCACCAGGTCGGCGCCCAGGTCCTCGGCGGTCTGCCGGGTGCGGACGAAGACGATCGCGGCCTCGGCGTCGGTCGTGGCCAGCACGCGTGCGAGCGCGCCGGTCTTGTGCCGCAGCGGCACGACGGCGTAGGTCTGCTCGATCGCCGACGTGGTCGGCTCCGACGGCGTCATCGAGACCTCGACGGGGTCGGTCATGTGCGTGCGAGCCACGCGGCGGATCTCGCCGGGCATCGTCGCGGAGAAGAGCGCCGTCTGCCGCTCGGCAGGTGTGCTCTCGAGGATGGTCGCGACCTCCTCGGCGAAGCCCATGCGCAGCATCTCGTCGGCCTCGTCGAGCACGAGGGTCCGCACGCCGGAGACGTCGAGCGAGCCCTTGCCGATGAGGTCGATGACCCGGCCGGGGGTGCCGACGACGACGTCGACGCCGTCGGCCAGTGCACGCAGCTGCGGGCCGAACGGCGCGCCGCCGTAGATCGCAAGGGTGCGGATCCGCAGTGGCGCCATCGTCCGCAGCGCCTCGCTCACCTGCAGCGCGAGCTCGCGTGTCGGGGTGAGCACGAGCGCTTGCACGCCGGCGCCGCGCTCGGTGCGCGGCTGCAGCCGGGCGAGCAGCGGCAGCCCGAACGCGGCGGTCTTGCCGGTGCCGGTCTGGGCGACGCCGACGAGGTCGCGACCGCTCAGCAGCGCGGGGATCGAGGCCGCCTGGATCTCGGTGGGCTGGACGAACCCGAGCGCGGCGATCCGCTCGAGGAGCGGCTCGGGGAGACCGAGGTCGAGGAAGGAGGGCAGAGGTGAGGACACAGGAGCACGCTTTCGTGGCGGACGGGCCGCGAGAGCTGTCCGTGCGCCTCGTGGAGCGTGACAGGTGGTGCGGCAGAGCAGCGGCGGCGCACACGAGCAGGCGACCGCAGGAGCCCTCAGTCTATCGGCGCACGGCCCGCCGCGGGAGGTGGCGGCGCTGTGACGCGCGACGCAGTCGCCGTGCCGGCGGGGACGGTCCCCGGCGGAGCGGTCAGCGCGCGAGGACGAGGTCGGCCGCCGCCTCGGCGTGCACGGTCATCGAGTCGAGGACGCCGATCGCGACGTCGTCGGGGGAGACGAGCATCTCGATCTCGGTGCAACCGAGCACGACCGCCTGCGCGCCGCGCGCGGCGAGGTCGGCGACGACCCGGAGGTAGCGCTCGCGCGAGGTGGGCGTGACGAGGCCTTGCGTGAGCTCGTCGAAGATCACCCGGTCGACCTCGGCGCGGTCGTCGGTGCCCGGGACGACGACGTCGAGGCCGTGGTCGTGCAGCCGGTCGACGTAGAAGTCCTCCTCCATCACCCACCGGGTGCCGAGCAGACCGAGGGTGTGCCAGCCCTGCGAGCGCGCACGGGCCGCGATCGCGTCACCGATGTGGAGCAGCGGCACCTCGATGCTCGCCTGCACCGCCTCGGCGACCCTGTGCATGAGGTTGGTGCAGATGAGCACGGACTCGGCGCCCGCCTGCTCGCAGCGACGGGCCGCGTCGGTCAGCAGCTCGGCGGCGCGCTCCCAGTCGCCGGAGACCTGGCAGGCGCGGATCTCTGCGAAGTCGAGCGACACGAGCACCAGCGGCGCCGAGGCGTGCCCGCCGAGGCGTTCCTGGACCCGGGTGTTGATCACCCGGTAGTACTCCGCGGTCGAGTACCAGCTCATGCCGCCGACGAGACCGATGGTGCGCATGCGGCGATCCTGCGCTCCTGCCCGCCTCCAAGGAAGCCCGGTGTTGCTGTGAGACGCCATAAGCAGACGTTATGGTCGGGTCGTGGACGCGCGGCGACTGCTCATCTTTCGGGAGGTCGCGCGGGCGGGCTCCATCAGCGCGGCGGCCCGTGCGCTGGGGTGGACCCAGCCCGCGGTCTCGCAGCACCTGCGCGCGCTGGAGCGCTCGGTCGGGGCGGCGCTGCTGCTGCGCGGCGCAGGCGGCGTCGAGCTCACCGAGCCGGGCCGGGTGCTGCTGGCGCGGGCCGACGCCGTCGCGGCGCAGCTGCACATGGCCACCGAGGAGATGGCCGAGCTGACCGCGCTGCGCCGCGGACGGGTGCGGCTGGCCGCCTACCCGTCGGCCGCGGCCACGCTCGTGCCCGCCGTGCTGGCGCGGCTGCGGACCGCGCACCCCGACATCGACGTCGAGCTCACCGAGGCGGAGCCCCCCGAGGCGCTGGCGCTGCTCGCCGCGGGCGACGTCGACGTCGCGCTGACCTTCTCCTACGGCCCCGAGCCGGAGACCGCGCCCGGGCAGCGTCGGCTGCCGCTGGGGGAGGAGCCGGTGCTGCTGGTGCTGCCGGAGGACCATCCGCTCGTCGCCTCCACCGACACGGACGGCACGATCGGCACGGACGGCACCGGCGAGACCGAGGGCACCGACGGCAGCGGTGGGACCGCCGCTGCCGGGCTGGGCCTCGCCCGGCTCGCCGAGGAGGACTGGGTCGTCGGCTGCGAGCGGTGCCGCGCGCACACCCTGCAACGGTGCGACGAGGCCGGTTTCCGACCTCGTGTGCGGCACGTGAGCGACGACTACGTCGTCGTTCAGAACCTCGTCGCGCTCGGCCTCGGCGTCACGCTGCTGCCGCGCTCGGCGCTGGCCGCCTACCGCCACCCGCGCGTGCGGACGCTGCCGGGGTACGGGTCGAGGCGGCTCGCCGCGGTGCTCCGTGACGGCGCGGATTCGGTGCCCGCCACCGCGTCGCTGCTGCGGGAGCTGGTCCGGCTGGCATGATCGCGCTCATGGAGACGGAGCTGCTCGCGATGCGCTCCGCCGTCGAGAGCGCGCGCTACCTGCTCGAGGCGCCCGGAGCCGCCGAGGCGCGGCGGCTGCGGGACGCGGTGCTCAACCAGCTCGACGACTACGTCGTGCCGCGCTTCGCCCAGCTCGACGCACCGCTGCTCGCGGTCGTCGGCGGCTCCACCGGGGCGGGGAAGTCGACGCTCGTCAACGCGCTCGTGGGCGACGTCGTCACGCGGCCGGGCGCGCTGCGCCCGACGACGCGCGACCCGGTGCTCATCCACCACCCCGAGGACGCTCGCTGGTTCGAGGGCCAGCGCATCCTGCCCGGGCTGCCGCGGGTGCACGGCGACGGCACCGCGCCGGCGGCGTCACCGGCCGCGGACGCCGACGCCGGGTCCGCGCTGCGGCTCGTCGCGCACCTGGGCGTGCGGCAGGGGCTCGGCCTGCTCGACGCGCCCGACGTCGACTCCGTGGTCGACAGCAACCGGCACCTCGCCGCTCAGCTGCTCGCTGCCGCCGACCTGTGGATCTTCGTGACGACCGCCAACCGCTACGCCGACGCGGTGCCCTGGGAGCTGCTGCGCGACGCCAGCGCGCGCGACGTGGTCGTCGCGATCGTGCTCGACCGGATCCCGGCGGGCGTGATGGACGAGGTCGCCTACGACCTCTACCAGATGCTCGGTACCGAGGGGCTGGCGCGGGCGCCGCTGTTCCTGCTGCCGGAGCAGCCGCTCGGACCCGACGGGATGCTGCCGGCCGAGTCCGTCGCCGGGCTCCGCGGCTGGCTCGACACGCTCACCTTCGACGCCGTGACGCGCTCCGCCGTCGTGCGGCAGACGCTCGCGGGCGCGACCCGCCGCGCCGCCGAGCACGTGCTCGATCTCGCCGACGCGCTCGACGAGCAGGCCGCGACCCGCGCGGACCTCCGGACGCGGGTCGAGCGGGCCTACACGACCGAGGCGGTCGCCGACGCGCTCGGCGACGGCTCGCTGCTGCGGGGCGAGGTGCTGGCTCGGTGGCAGGACTTCGTGGGCACCGGCGAGCTGTTCCGCAGCCTCGAGGCCGGTATCGGGCGACTGCGCGACAAGCTCGGGGCGTTCGTCACCGGGCGCCCGCAGCCGGAGGAGCAGGTGCAGCAGGCGATCGGCGAGGGTCTGCACGCGGTGCTGGTGGCGGCCGCCGACGAGGCCGCGGAGCGGGCCCAGACGGCGCTGCGCGCCGACACCGCAGGGCGCGCGCTGCTCGCGGGCCGCGACTGGACGCGTGCCACCGACGGCTTCGAGGACCGCGCCGCGACGACGATCCGGGACTGGCAGACGTTCATCGTCGACCTCGTGCGGACCGAGGGCCGCACCCGCCGCACCGGCGCGCGGGTGCTGGCGTTCGGGGTCAACGGCGTCGGCGTCGTGCTGATGATCCTCGCGTTCTCCGCGACCGGCGGCCTGATGGGCGCCGAGATCGCGATCGCCGGCGGCACCGCCGTCGTCGCGCAGAGGCTGCTCGAGGCGATCTTCGGCGAGGAAGGGGTCCGGCGGCTCGCGCGGACGGCGCGCGAGGACCTGCTCGCACGCGTGGACCGGCTGCTCGCCTCGGAGCGGCAGCGGTTCCTCGACCTGCTGGTCGAGGAGGGCGCGGGCGCGGACGACCTGCGCGCGAGCGCGCGGGCGGTGCTCGACCGGGTGACGGCCGCGTGAGGGCGCGCCAGGGCCTCGACGCCCGGCTGGCCGGGCTGCGGGAGGCGGTCGACGCGCTGTCGCAGGTCCCCGCCGAGATGCTCGGGACGACCGCGCCGCTCGAACGAGCACGCGAGGTGCTGGGCAACGTCGGGCGGCGGCGGGAGCTCTCGGGCGACCACACGGTCGTCGCGCTGGCCGGTGCGACCGGCAGCGGCAAGTCCTCGCTCCTCAACGCGCTGGCCGGTGTCGACGCCGCGACCGTCGGCGCGCGACGGCCGACGACGGCGCACCCGCTCGCGGTGCTGTGGACCGGCACCGAGGTCGACCCGGCGGCGGCGCGCCCGCTGCTGGAGTGGCTCGAGGTTGGCCGCACCCACGAGGTCCCCGCGGGCACCGGGGGCTGGGTCGACCCCGACGCGGTCGCGGGGCTGGTGCTCCTCGACCTGCCCGACATCGACTCGGTGCAGGTGGAGCACCGGCGGCGCGCCGAGCGGCTGGCCCGGACCGTCGACGCCCTCGTCTGGGTGCTCGACCCGCAGAAGTACGCCGACGCCGTCGTGCACACCGAGTTCCTGCGTCCGATGGCCCGCTACGCCGAGGTGACCGTCGTCGTCCTCAACCAGGTCGACACGCTCGCCGAGGCCGACCGGCCCGCGGTGCTCGCCGACCTGCGTGAGCGGCTCGTCGAGGACGGGCTGCGCGACGCGACGGTCCTCACGACGTCGGCGCGCACCGGCGAGGGCGTCGACCGGGTGCGCGAGGTGATCGCCGACCTGGTGCGGCGCCGGCAGGCCGCTCAGGCCCGGCTGGCGGCCGACGTGGCGACCGTGGCCGAGGCGCTGGACGACGCCTACCACGCCGACGTGCCCCGCGAGCTGCCGGCACCGACCGAGCGCACGCTCGTCACCGCGCTGGCGAGCGCCGCAGGCGTGGACCGCGTGGCCGAGGCGGTCGCGGGCTCCTACCGCTACCGCGCCGGCCGACGCACCGGGTGGCCGCTGCTGCGCTGGCTGGGGCGGTTCCGCGCCGACCCCCTGCGGCGGCTGGGCCTGGGTCGTGCCGGCCCGGCCGGCCCGGTCGACCCGGACGCACCGGTGACGACGATCACGTCGGTGCCCGCGGCCTCGCCCGTCGAGCGCGCCCAGGTGCACACCGCGCTGCGCTCGCTCGGCGACGTGGCGGCGGGCGGCTCGCGCGACCCCTGGCGCTCGTACCTGCGGGCCGGGGCGACGTCGCGGGCCGCGACGGTGCCGGACGAGCTCGACCAGGCGGTGCTCCGCACCCGGCTCGACGACCGCGACGGGCGCTGGTTCGGGCTCGTGGGCGTGCTGCAGTGGCTGGTGTTCGCGGTGTTCGCCGCGGGCGTGCTGTGGCTGGGCGTCTACGCCGTGCTCGGGTACCTGCGCATCGAGATCGGCTGGGTGCCGCAGGTCGGTCCGGTCCCGGCCGACCCGCCGCTGCCCGCGCTGCCCGCGATCCCGTGGCCGACCGTGCTGCTGGTCGGCGGCGCCGTGCTCGGCCTGCTGGTCGCGCTGCTCTCGCGCGCCGCGGCGGCGCTGGGCGCCCGACGGCGGGCCGCGCGCACGCGCACCGCGCTGCGCCGCTCGATCACCGAGACCGCGCGCACCGGGGTGCTGGCCGAGGTCGCCGCACGCGCCGCCACGGCGCGCGCGTTCGCCGACGGCGTCCGGGCGGCCCGCGGGTAGGCCGGCACCCGGACCAGCCCGTCGCGGCGGGGGCGCGGGCGCCAGGTGGGAGGCCGTAGCATGGGCGGTCGCTGAGAACCCAGCGCCACGCACCGTCGAAGGGACCTCCTCCGTGCTCCGCACCCACAACGCCGGCGAGCTCCGCGCCGCCGACATCGGCTCCACCGTGACCCTCACCGGGTGGGTGGACCGCCGGCGGGATCACGGTGGGGTGGCGTTCGTCGACCTGCGCGACGCCTCCGGCATCGCCCAGGTCGTCATCCGCGACGAGGAGGTGGCGCACCCGCTGCGGTCGGAGTTCGTGCTGCGCGTCGTCGGCACCGTGCAGGCGCGCCCCGAGGGCAACGAGAACCCGGCGCTGGCGACCGGCGAGATCGAGGTGATCGCGTCCGAGGTCGAGGTGCTCAACGCCTCGGCGCCGCTGCCGTTCCAGGTCTCGACCGGTGCGCCCGAGGAGGGCGGCCAGGTCGGCGAGGAGACGCGGCTCAAGTACCGCTACCTCGACCTGCGGCGGCCGGCCCCGGCCCACGCGATCCGGCTCCGCGCGAAGGTGAACCAGGCCGCGCGGCGCGTGCTCGACGAGCGCGGTTTCGTCGAGGTCGAGACGCCGACGCTGACCCGCTCGACGCCCGAGGGCGCGCGTGACTTCCTCGTGCCCGCGCGGCTGTCCCCGGGCTCCTGGTACGCGCTGCCGCAGAGCCCGCAGCTGTTCAAGCAGCTGCTGATGGTCGGCGGCCTCGAGCGCTACTACCAGATCGCCCGCTGCTACCGCGACGAGGACTTCCGCGCCGACCGGCAGCCCGAGTTCACCCAGCTCGACGTCGAGATGAGCTTCGTCGAGCAGGACGACGTCATCGAGGTGGCCGAGGACGTGCTCGCCGCCCTCTGGTCGCTCATCGACGTCGAGATCCCGCGCCCGATCGCCCGGATGAGCTACGCCGACGCGATGACCCGGTACGGCACCGACAAGCCGGACCTGCGGTTCGGCGTCGAGCTCGTCGACCTCACCCAGTACTTCGCGAGCACCCCGTTCCGGGTGTTCCAGGCGCCCTACGTCGGCGCCGTCGTCATGCCGGGCGGCGGCAACCAGCCGCGTCGCACCCTCGACGCGTGGCAGGACTTCGCGCGCCAGCGGGGCGCGAAGGGCCTCGCGTACGTGACCGTGAGCGACAACGCCGAGCTCGGCGGCCCGGTCGCGAAGAACCTCTCGGACGCCGAGCGCGACGGCCTGCTCGACGCCACGGGCGCCGCTCCCGGCGACTGCATCTTCTTCGCCGCCGGCCCCGCGAGCAGCTCCCGCGCCCTGCTGGGCGCGGTCCGCCTGGAGATCGGGCGCCGCTGCGAGCTGATCGACGAGGACGAGTGGTCGTTCGTGTGGGTCGTCGACGCGCCGTTGTTCAAGGCCGTGGGTGAGGACGACGACGTCGCCGTCGGCGGTGGCGCCTGGACGGCGGTGCACCACGCCTTCACCTCGCCGCGTCCCGACTGGATCGACCGGTTCGAGTCCGACCCGGCGAACGCGCTGTCCTACGCCTACGACATCGTCTGCAACGGCAACGAGATCGGCGGCGGCTCGATCCGTATCCACCGCCGCGACGTGCAGGAGCGGATCTTCCGTGTCATGGGTCTCACCGAGGCCGAGGCGCAGGAGAAGTTCGGGTTCCTCCTCGACGCGTTCGCCTACGGCGCGCCGCCGCACGGCGGCATCGCGTTCGGCTGGGACCGCATCGTGGCGCTGCTGACCGGCAGCCCCTCGATCCGCGAGGTCATCGCGTTCCCGAAGTCCGGCGGCGGCTACGACCCGCTGACGCAGGCGCCCGCCCCGATCACGCCGGAGCAGCGCAAGGAGGCAGGGATCGACGCCCTGCCCGAGAAGGCCGGCGCGACCGAGTCCTGAGGACCGCGACCGTCGGGCGGCCGGGACGACCCCGGTCGCCCGACGACGGCGCGTGGCGCCGTCCGCTCAGTGCTGGATCGCGAACCGGCGGTGCAGCCGGCGCAGCGGTCCCGGCGCCCACCAGTTGGCCTCGCCGAGCCACGTCATCGTCGCGGGGACCAGCAGCATCCGCACGACCGTCGCGTCGATGAGCACGGTCACCGCCAGCGCGAACCCGACCTGCTTGATGACGAGCAGCTCGCCGGTCATGAAGCCCCCGAAGACGACGATCATGACGAGCGCGGCGGAGGTGATGATCCGACCCGTGCGCTGCAGCCCGTTGCGGACCGCGGTGTCGTTGTCGTCGCCGGCGTCGTAGCGCTCCTTGATGCGCGCGAGCAGGAACACCTCGTAGTCCATCGCGAGGCCGAACCCGAAGGCCGCGACCATCGCGACGACATAGGACTCCAGGCCGCCGGTCGAGGTGAACCCGAGCACGTCCTCGAGGTGGCCTTCGGCGAACACCCACGCCGTCAGACCGATCCCCGCCGCGAGCGAGACGGTGTTGACGACGAGCGCCTTGAGCGGGATGAGCAGCGACCCGCTCATGAGGAACAGCAGCACGAAGATCGCGAGGACCACGAGCCCGCCCGCGAGCGGTGCCCCCTCGGCCATCGAGTCGACGAAGTCGAGCTGGGAGGCGGCCTGCCCGGTGACCCAGGACTCGCCGAGGGCGAGCTCGTCGCGCGCCTCGCGGATGTCGGCGACCGCCTGCGTCGCCGCGGCGCCACCGGGGTCGTCGGTGTCGAGCCGGACGCCGAGACTGACGTGGTCCGCGCCGACGGCGACGGGCGGGTCGACGCCCGCCACGCCGTCGACCTCGACGAGCCGCTCGGCGAGCACCGGGGCGTCCGCGGTCGCGGCGAGCACCGTGACCGGCGGCGAGGCGAGGCCCGGGTAGGCGTCGGCGACCAGGGTGAGGAACTCACGTTGGTCGGAGGACTCCGGCACCATCTCGACCGTCGAGGTGCGCAGGTGCACGCTCAGCAGCGGCGACGCGAGCGCGAGCAGCGCCGCGGAGCAGAGGATCACCACGATCCAGGGGCGTCGCTGGGTGACGCCGGCCAGCCGCGAGAAGAAGCCGTGCTCGGGTGGCACGTCGCCGAGCTTGTCGACCAGCCACCGCAGCCCGGGCACCGAGCCGATGACGCTGCGGCGGGTGAGCCGGCGGCCCAGCAGCCCGAGCAGCGAGGGCACCAGCGACATCGCGGTGACGACGGCGATCAGCACGACCGACAGGCCGGCCGCGCCCACGGCGCGCAGGATGTCGGCCCGCATGAGCAGCAGCCCCGCGACGCAGAGCGCCACCGTGACGCCGGAGAAGGCGACCGTGCGTCCCGCCGTCATCATCGTGCGCTCGAGCGCGACCCGGACGACGGGGTCGCGGCCGCGGCGCGCGCGCGACCGGCCCCGGCGGCTCGGGGTCGCTGTCTCCTGCTCGAGCGCCTTCCGGACCTCCTCCCGGTACCGGGACACGATCAGCAGGCCGTAGTCGATCGACAGGCCGAGCGCCATCACCGTGACGACGTTGACGACCGAGGAGTCGAGGTCGAGCACGAAGCTGAAACCGTACAGCGCGCCGAGCCCGCCCGCGATCGAGACCAGCGCGCCGGCCACCGGGATGCCGGCGGCGAGGAACCCGCCGAACACGACGACCATGATGAGCAGCGACAGCGGCAGCGCGACCAGCTCGCCGCGCTGCAGGTCCTGCTCGAGCTGGTGCACGACGGCGTCGGTGACGAGATCGGTGCTCGAGACGATCCCGGCGGCGTCGGGGCCGATGTCGGCGGGGAGCTCGCGCAGCAGCGCCACCGCCTCGTCGTGCGCGGCGGCACGCTCCGACTCGGTGAGGTCGGGCTCGAGCACGACGCTGACCACGAAGCCGTCGCCCGTCGTCGCGAGCAGCGGGGCCGCCATCGGGTCGGCGAGCCCCTCGGGCATCTGGAACGGGTCGGTGACGGCGAGCACGCCGTCGACCCCGAGCGCGTTCGGGCGCAGCGCGTTGAGGGCGCGCTGGCTCGCGGCCAGCGCCTCGGGGTCGGCGAGGTCGACGTCGGTGACGGCGAGCGTGATCGTCTCGCCGGTGGTCGCCTCGTCCTCGATGCGCTCCCGGCCCTCGCGGCTCTCCGAGCCGGGCACGGTCGGCTCGCCGGAGTGCAGCCGGTCGAACAACCCCTCGCCGGTCACCCCGACGACGGCGACGGCGAACCAGGCGGCGGCGAGCACGAGCCAGACGAGCACGACGAGGAGGGGGTGGCGCGCGGCCGTGGACCCGAGTCGGCGGAACACGGGGGACAGTGTGGCAGGTGGCTCGCCGTGCTCCGGGACAGCGCGACGACGGCCCTCTACGCTGGCGGGATGGCCGCTGCCACGACGCCGCCGGTCGAGCTGGAGGTCGGTCCGCACACGGTCCGGCTGAGCTCGCCGGACCGCGTGTACTTCCCGGAGACCGGGGCGACGAAGCTCGACCTGGCGCAGTACTACCTGTCGGTCGGCGACGGGATCGTCAACGCGCTGCGCGAGCGGCCCTGCATGCTGCACCGGTTCCCCGACGGGCTGGCCGGCGACAAGGTGCACCAGAAACGGGTGCCGGCGGGTGCGCCGCCGTGGCTGGAGACGGTGCGGGTGCACTTCCCGCGCTACGACCGCACCGCCGACGAGCTGTGCGTGACCGAGCTGGCGCACGTGATCTGGGCGGTCCAGATGTCGACGGTGGAGTTCCACCCGTGGAACAGCCGGCGCGCCGACGTCGAGAAGCCCGACGAGTGGCGCATCGACCTCGACCCGGGCGAGGAGTGCGACTACGCGCGCGTGCGCCGCGTGGCGCACGTCGCGCACGAGGTGCTCGACGAGCTCGGCGCGGTCGGGTACCCCAAGACCTCGGGCGGCTCCGGCCTGCACGTGTACGTGAGGATCGCTGCCGAGCACGGCTTCGGCGACGTGCGGCGCGCGGCCCTGGCGTTCGCGCGCGAGGTCGAGCGTCGCGCGCCCGACGACGTCACGACGACGTGGTGGCGCAAGGACCGCGACCCGGCGCTGGTGTTCGTCGACTACAACCAGAACGCCCGCGACCACACGATCGCGTCGGCGTACTCGGTGCGGGGCGTCCCCGACGCCCGGGTGTCGACGCCGCTGCGCTGGGCCGAGATCGACGACGCCGACCCGCGCGACCTCACGATGGCGACCGTGCCGGCGCGCTACGCCGAGATCGGCGACCTGCACGCCGACATCGACGACCACGTCTTCGACATCGCGCCGCTGCTGGAGTGGGCGGAGCGCGACGAGCGGGAGGGCGAGCCCGACCCGGGGGAGTGAACCTCGCGCGCTGTCGATCTGACTGTCGATCTGGCGACACGTCGCGCGTCATCGAGACGAGGTGGCCGCGCGGTCACCCGGAGAGGAGACCGACGTGGCGAGCCCGACCGTGGGGTTCTGGGAGCTGCGCGTCACCGACGCCGTGACGGCCGCCGCCTTCTACACGCGGGTGCTCGGGCTGGTGGCGACGCCGTGGGAGGACCAGGTGCTGCTGAGCACGCCCGACGGCGCCCCGGTGGGCGCGATCGAGCAGGTCGCCGAGGCGCCGCCGCCCGACGGGTTCTTCCGCCCGACCTTCGACAGCGACGACCTCGAGGCCGACCTCGCGGCGGTCGAGGCCGCGGGCGGCACGGTGACGCTGCCACGCTCGCTCATCAGCGAGGAGTACGGGTGGTGGGCCGCCGTCACCGACCCGTTCGGGAACCGGCTGCAGCTGTCGACGAGCAACCCGGCCCGCGACGCCTGACCAGCGGCGCGTCAGGCCTCCTCGGCCGCACGCGCCGCGAGCGCGGCACCGGTCCAGGCTTCCTCGGCGGAGACGTCGCGGACGACGTCCAGCCAGCCGGGCGCCGGGGCCGGCGGCCGGTCGCCGTCGTCGATCTCGGCGAGCAGGGTGCCGTCCTCGAGCTCGTCGACGGCGACCGCGCGGCCGTCCCGCTCGACGTGGTGCCGGGTCTTGCGGAGCACGTGGCCGGGCAGCCTCAGCAGCAGCGCCCACTCGGCCTCGTCCAGGTACACCGAGGTGCACGCGACCTCCGCCGGCCCCTCGCCCAGCCGCACCTTGTGGCCGAGCTTGCGCACCACGTGGCCGTCGTCGCCGACGACCTCCCGCAGCCGCAGCCGTGTCCCGAGGAGGTAGCGGTCGGTGATCGCGGAGGTCCGCACGACGCCGTCGGGCAGCCGCCGCAGCAGGAACCGACGCTCCCGCTCGACGACCGCGTACGTCAGGGGGTGGCTCATCGCGTCCTCCTCGCCCAGGCCCGACGCTCCTCGCGCAGCGGTGTCGGGCAGCACCCCCGCCTCACGCCTCCATCGTCGCACCGGGTGCCGTGCGAGGGCGCGGCACGCTGAGCGCACCCACGACCGCGACCGCGGCGGCGAGCAGCAGCGCAACCAACCGGCTGCCCGTCGCCTCGGTGAGCAGCCCGGCGGCGCTGGGCCCGATCGCGGACCCGACACCACGCGCGGTCGCGTAGGCGCCGAGCGCCAGCCCGACGACGCGGAGGTCGACGACCTCGGCGGTGTAGACGCTCTCCAGCGTGGTGAACATCCCGACGGCGACGCCGGCGGCCACCGCGAACACGACCGCGATCGCGATCTCGCCGCTCGCGAGAAGCAGCAGCGTGGACAGCCCGACGAGCACGAGCGAGCCCCGGAACAGCGGACCGGCCGGCAGCCGCGCCAGCAACCAGGCGAGCGGCAGCCGGCCCGCGAGCTGGAACAGGCCGCGCAGCCCCGCGAGCGTCGACGCCGTCGCCAGCGCGAGCCCGGCGGTCACCATCGCGGGCACCTGGTAGAGGAAGAGCACCGAGCAGGCGATGCCGCCGCACGCCGCGGTCACCAGCAGGCGCCGGACCGTCGGGTCGGCGACCGCCCGACTCAGCCCACGGATCAGCCCGAGCCGCGCGGGTGCCTCGTCGGCGGGTCGCGGCACCACCAGACCGGCGAGCAGCATCACCGCCACCACCGCGGCGCCCGCCGCGGCGAGCGTGCCGCGCCAGCCCCACGCCTGCGAGGTCAGCGCCATCAGCGGCAGGAACACCGGGCTCGCGAACGCACCCCACAGCGTGTTGACCGTGATCGCGCGGGTCCGGTCGCGCGGCGCGAGCCGCGCGATCGTCGCGTGCACGGCCGTGTAGTAGCCCGCCGACCCGACCGCTGCCTGCGTGAGGACGGCGGCGACCGCGAACACCGCGGGCGACGTCGCGGTCACGGTGACGAGCGTGCCGACCGCGGTCGCGCCCCCGGCGCCGAGGAACACCGGGCGCGGCCCCCGGCCGTCGATGAGGCGCCCGCTCAGCACCGCGCCGACGCCGCTCGCCAGCATCCCCAGCCCGTAGGTGGTGGTCAGGGTCGCCTCCGACCAGCCCTCCTCGGACACGATCGGTTGCACGAGCACGCCGTAGCCGTAGAACCAGGACCCGAAGGCGATCACGACGACCAGGCCGAGCACGACGGTGAGCCGGCGCGGGAGGCGCGCGGGCGTCGACGGCTCGGACACCGTCCGGATCCTTCCAGACGCGGCGGCGAGGTCGGTCGGCGGTCGTGCCTAGGCTGAGCCCGTGGACCTGTTCGAGGCAGCGGCGACCGACGACTCCGGTGTGCCGGTCGTCGACCCGTCCGCGCCGCTCGCGGTGCGGATGCGACCGGCGCGCGTCGAGGAGGTCGTGGGGCAGGCGCACCTGCTCGAGCCCGGCTCGCCGCTGCGCCGGCTGATCGCGCCGCCCGAGCCCGGCGCGCTGCCGCCCTCCTCGGTCGTGCTGTGGGGGCCGCCCGGCACCGGCAAGACCACGCTCGCCTACCTGGTCGCGCACGCCTCCGGCCGTCGCTTCACCGAGCTGTCCGCCGTGACGGCCGGGGTCAAGGACGTCCGCGGCGTCATCGAGGAGGCCCGCCGCCGGCTCGCGGTGGGCGGCGGCGAGACCGTGCTGTTCATCGACGAGGTGCACCGGTTCTCCAAGACGCAGCAGGACGCGCTGCTGCCCGCGGTCGAGAACCGCTGGGTGACGCTGATGGCGGCGACCACCGAGAACCCGAGCTTCTCGGTGATCTCGCCGCTGCTGTCGCGCTCGATCATGCTGACGCTGCGGCCGCTGACGACGGCGGACCTCGACGCCCTGGTCGACCGCGCCCTCACCGACGAGAGAGGGCTGTCCGGGCGCGTCGAGCTCGACGACGCCGCTCGGGAGCAGCTGCTGCGGCTGGCCGGCGGCGACGCGCGCAAGACGCTGACCACGCTGGAGGCGGCCGCCGGGACGACGCTCGAGGTGGGGGAGCGGGTCATCACGACCGAGGCGGTGTCCAAGGCCATCGACGTCGCCGCCGTCCGGTACGACCGCGCGGGAGACCAGCACTACGACGTCATCAGCGCCTTCATCAAGTCGATGCGCGGGAGCGACGTCGACGCCGCCCTGCACTACCTCGCCCGCATGGTCGTCGCCGGCGAGGACCCCCGGTTCATCGCGCGCAGGATCGTCATCGCCGCGGCCGAGGACGTCGGGATGGCCGATCCCACCGCGCTGCAGACGGCGGTCGCCGCCGCGCAGGCGGTCGCCCTCATCGGGATGCCCGAGGCGCGGATCATCCTGGCCCAGGCGGTCGTGCACGTCGCGACCGCGCCGAAGTCGAACCGGTCCTACCTCGGCATCGGCAAGGCGATCGCCGACGTCGAGGCGGGCCGCATCGGCGTCGTGCCCGAGCACCTGCGCGACGCCCACTACGCGGGCGCCACGCGCCTCGGCCACGGTGCCGGCTACCAGTACTCGCACGACGCGCCCCACGCCGTGGCCGCTCAGCGCTACCTGCCGGAGGAGCTGGCCGGTGCGCGCTACTACGACCCGTCCGACCGCGGCTACGAGCGCAGCCTGGCGGAACGTCTGGAGCGCATCCGGGACATCCTCGGTCGCGCCGACGGGGGCCGCCAGGGTCGCGCCGACGGGGGCGCCGAGGCCTGACGGCCGCCACCGACGGGCGATGGGCACGTCTGCCCCGTCCGACGGCTGCGCGTGCCGGCGAGTGACTGGCATGGTGAACGGATGGACACGCTCGTCATCACCGTGATCGTGCTGGTCGCCGTCTTGCTGATCGCCGCGGCGCTGCGCCGCAGCGGCGGCGGCTACGACGACGGCTACGACAGCGGCTACCGCAACCGCCGCCGACGCAGCTGGGGGTCGAGCAACAGGTCCTCCGGTGGTGGCTCCTCGGGCGGGTACAGCCGCCGCAGCTCCTCGATCGCCAAGAGCACCCGACGGACCGGTGGCAGCTCACGGCGCTCGGGCAGCAGCTCGCGGCGCTCGAGCAGCTCCCGGCGCTCGAGCGGTGGCATCCGCAAGCGCGGTCGTTGAGTGCGCTAGACTGTCGTGGTTTGTCCGTCCGGCTCGCCCGTGACGGCACCCCTGGGGTCCTAGCCGATCGGACCGGTCACCGGTCCGTGGAGTCGACCCCACAGCCACCGCCCACCCCGGGCGCCTGGTTGTGACGTAGCAGCAGAAACGACAGGAAGAGATCCACCCGCATGCCCGCATCGACCAACCGGACGCGCCGCCAGGTGCGCCTGTCCCGCGCCCTCGGCCTCCCGCTGACGCCCAAGGCCGTCAAGTACTTCGAGAAGCGCCCCTACCCGCCGGGCGAGCACGGCCGCGCCCGCCGTCGCAACGAGTCCGACTACGCGGTCCGTCTCAAGGAGAAGCAGCGTCTGCGCGCTCAGTACGGGCTGCGCGAGGCCCAGCTGCGCCGCGCGTTCGACGAGGCCCGCCGCGAGCCGTACCTGACCGGTGAGTCGCTGGTCGAGCTGCTCGAGATGCGCCTCGACGCGCTCGTGCTGCGCGCCGGCTTCGGTCGCACGATCGCCCAGGCCCGCCAGGCCGTGACGCACCGTCACATCCTCGTCGACGGCAAGATCGTCGACCGCCCCTCCTTCCGCGTGAAGGTCGGCCAGGTCGTCCAGGTCAAGCCGCGCAGCCAGACGACGGTGCCGTTCCAGGTCGCCGCCGCCGGCGCTCACCGGGACGTCCTCCCGGCCGTGCCGCCGTACCTCGACGTCGACCTCGAGAAGCTGCGCTTCCAGCTCGTCCGTCGCCCCAAGCGCGCCGAGGTCCCGGTGACCTGCGACGTCCAGCTGGTCGTCGAGCACTACTCGCGCTGACGCCCACGGGCGCAGACACCTCGCGCCGTCGGTAGGCTCGGCTCTCGCCGGGACCTGCCGGCGGCGCGTCTGCGTCTGGACCCATCCGCACCAGGAGGAGCATCGATGAACCTCGGGGACGTAGCCGGACTCGTCGCGGCGATCGCGTTCGTGCTGCTCGTCGGTGCCCTCGCGGTGCCGCTCGTCAAGCTCGGCCGGGTGCTCGACGAGGCTCGTGAGAGCCTCAAGCAGGTCACCGAGCACACGCTGCCGGTGATCGACGAGGCCGCCGTGACGATCACGACGACCAACGGGCAGCTGGCCAAGGTCGACACGGTCACCACCGCGGCGGCGGAGACCTCGCAGAACGTCTCCGCCCTCACCTCGCTCGTCACGGCCACGCTCGGGGCGCCCCTCATCAAGGTCGCGGCGTTCTCGCTCGCCGTGCGCGGCCTGTTCTCGCGTGACGGCTCGAGCAAGGACGAGCGCCCGTGAGGCGCCTGGTCTGGATCGGTGTCGGGGTCGTCGTCACGGTCGTCGTGCTGCGGCAGGTCGCCAAGGTGAACGACCGGGTGTCCGAGGTGGCGAGCGCCGTCAGCCCCGCGGGCGTCGCGGCGTCGATCTCCTCGCTCGCCGAGAGCGTCACGACCCTCGGCAGCCGGCTCTCGGCGTCGATGGCCGAGCACGAGGACGCCCTGCGAGCCGCGCTGCTGCCCGACGAGGACACCGTCGCCCGAGCTCGCGAGACGCGAGCCGCCCGCCGCGGCCGTCACGCCGCCCCCGACCTGGACGAGACCGACCTGGACGAGACCGACGTCTTCCCCGACAACGGCACCGACTACTTCTAAGCCCTAGGACCCATGCGCACCGCAGAGATCCGTCAGCGCTGGCTGACCTACTTCGCCGAGCGCGATCACACGATCGTGCCCAGCGTCCCGCTCGTCTCCCCGGACCCCTCGATCCTGTTCACGATCGCCGGGATGGTCCCCTTCATCCCCTACATCGTGGGCACCGAGAAGGCGCCGTGGCCGCGTGCCGTCAGCATCCAGAAGTGCATCCGCACCAACGACATCGAGAACGTCGGCCGGACCACCCGGCACGGCACGTTCTTCCAGATGGCCGGCAACTTCTCCTTCGGCGACTACTTCAAGCGCGAGTCGATCCAGTGGTCCTGGGACCTCAGCACGCGCTCGGTCGAGGACGGCGGCTTCGGGCTCGACGGCGACCGCATCTGGGTGACGATCTGGGAGCACGACGCCGAGGCGTGGCAGGCGCTGGCGGACATCGGCGTCGACCCGCGGCACGTCGTCCGGCTGCCCAAGGAGGAGAACTTCTGGGACACCGGTCAGCCGGGTCCGGCGGGTCCGTGCGCGGAGTTCCACTACGACCGTGGCCCCGAGTACGGCCCGGAGGCCGAGGGTGGCACGGTCGACCCCGGTGGTGACCGCTACCTCGAGTACTACAACAACGTCTTCGACGAGTTCCTGCGCGGCGAGGGCCAGGGCAAGGACTACCCGCTGCTCGGCGAGCTCGAGCACAAGTCGGTCGACACCGGGCTCGGCGTCGAGCGCCTCGCGTACCTGCTGCAGGGCCGCGAGAACATGTTCGAGATCGACCAGACCTTCCCGGTCATCCAGCGGGTCGAGGAGCTGACCGGCACCCGGTACCGCCTCGGCGAGAACTCCGCGGAGCCCGACCAGGTGCGGATGCGGGTCGTCGCCGACCACGTCCGCTCGTCGATGATGCTCATCGCCGACGGCGTCCGGCCGGGCAACGACGGCCGGGGCTACGTGCTCCGGCGGCTGATCCGGCGCGCGGTGCGGTCGATGCGTCTGCTCGGAGTCGACGAGCCGACGATGCCGCACCTGCTGCCGGTGTCCAAGGACGCGATGGTCGAGTCCTTCCCGGAGCTCGAGCCCGCGTTCGACGCGATCTCCCAGGTGGCCTACGAGGAGGAGAACGCGTTCCTGCGCACCCTCTCCTCGGGCACCACGATCCTCGACACCGCGGTGGCGCGCGCGAAGACCGCGTCCGGCACCCCGGTGCTCTCGGGCGCGGACGCGTTCGCGCTGCACGACACCTACGGCTTCCCGATCGACCTCACGCTGGAGATGGCGGCCGAGCAGGGCGTGCAGGTCGACGAGGCCGGGTTCCGGTCCCTCATGGCCGAGCAGCGCTCCCGGGCGCGCGCGGACGCGCTCGCCAAGAAGCGCGGCCACGTCGACGCGAGCGTCTACAACGACATCCTGGCGCGGCTGGGCGGCTCGGACACCTTCCTGGGCTACACCGACCACACCGCACAGGTACGTCTCGTCGGCCTGCTGGTCGACGGCGCGCCCGCGCAGGTCGCGCAGGCGCCCGCCGACGTCGAGGTGATCCTCGACCAGACGCCGTTCTACGCCGAGGCAGGCGGTCAGCTGGCCGACCAGGGCACGATCAGCTTCACCGGGGGCGGCGTCGTCGACGTCGCCGACGTGCAGTCGCCCGTCAAGGGCCTGCACGTGCACCGCGGCCGGCTGATCGAGGGCACGCTCGCGCTCGACGAGCCCGGGGTCGCGTCGATCGACAGCGACCGGCGGCTCGCGATCGCCCGCGCTCACACCGCGACCCACATGGTGCACAAGGCGCTGCACGAGCACCTCGGCGACCAGGCGACGCAGGCCGGGTCGGAGAACGCGCCGTCCCGGCTGCGGTTCGACTTCCGGCACGGCAGCTCGGTGCCGGCCTCGGTGCTGTCGGAGATCGAGGGCCGGGTGAACACCCAGCTCGCCGACGACCTCGAGGTCACCGACACGATCATGGACATCGACGACGCCCGTGCGGCCGGTGCGATCGCGCTGTTCGGCGAGAAGTACGGCCGCGACGTGCGCGTCGTCTCGATCGGCGGCGACTGGAGCAAGGAGCTCTGCGCGGGCACCCACGTCGAGCGCACCGGCCGGCTCGGTCTCGTGACGGTGCTGGGCGAGGCCTCGATCGGCTCCGGCGTCCGGCGCATCGACGCCCTTGTCGGCGAGGGCGCCTACACCCACGCCGCGAAGGAGCACGCCCTCGTCGGCCAGATCTCGCAGCTCGTCGGCGCCCGGAGCGAGGAGCTCCCGGATCGCATCTCGAACCTGCTGAGCAAGCTCAAGGACGCCGAGAAGCAGCTGGCCGAGGTGCGCCAGGCGCAGCTGCTCGCCGGTGCGGCCCGGCTCGCGGAGTCGGCGACCGACATCGGCGGCACGCGTGCCGTCCTGCAGCACGTCGGCGACGTGGGCTCGGCCGACGACCTGCGGACCCTGGTGCTCGACCTGCGCGAGCGGCTCGGCAACGCGGGTCCCGCCGTCGTCGCGCTCACCGCGGTGAGCGGCGAGCGCCCGGTGGTGGTCGTCGCGACCAACGAGCCGGCGCGCGCGGCCGGCGTCCGGGCGGGCGTGCTCGTGCGTGCCGCGGCCACCGCGCTCGGCGGTGGCGGTGGCGGCAAGGACGACATCGCGCAGGGCGGCGGCACGGACGCGAGCGCCGTCGATACGGCGCTGCGGGCCGTCGCGGACGAGATCGAGCGTGCCTGACGGCACCCGGACCGGCGTCCGGCTGGGGGTCGACGTCGGCTCGGTGCGGATCGGGGTCGCCCGCAGCGACCCGTCGGGACTGCTGGCGACCCCGGTCGAGACGCTGCGCCGGACGGCCGCGGACGACCGGGTCGCGGCGATCGCGGACCTGGCGCGCGAGCACGAGGCGATCGAGGTCGTCGTCGGGCTCCCGCGCAGCCTGTCGGGCGCCCACGGCCGGGCCGCGGAGGACGTGCTGGCGTACGCTACGAAGCTGGCACAGGTTGTCCGGCCGATCCCGGTCCGGGTGGTGGACGAGCGACTGACGACGGTGACGGCTCATCAGGCGCTCAGCCGCTCTGGGCGCAGCGGCCGAACGCACCGGTCCGTGGTCGATCAGGTGGCTGCGGTGCTTATCCTGCAGACCGCGCTCGACACCGAGCGCGGCACGGGACGGCCCGCGGGGACGCTGGTCGAGCCCGCAGCCGGGGAAGGAGATGAGATCCGGTGACGGAGCTGTTCCAGGATTCCGACCCCGAGGTCGGCGAGAGCGGGTCCCGGTCGCGTCAGTCGCGCGCCGAGCGTCGTCGGCAGCAGCAGCGACGCGCCCAGCGCCGTCGCACGCTCGTCTCGTTCGTCGTCATGGTGGTGGCCCTGGGCCTGCTGGTGGCGGGCGCCTGGGTGTTCATCCGACCGCTGCTCACCGACCGCGGCGACCCCTCGCCCAGCCTGCACGACTACCCGGGCCCGGGCTCCGGCAGCGCCGAGATCGTCGTCAACCCGGGCGACAGCGGTGCCGCGATCGGTTCGACGCTCGTCCAGGCCGACGTCGTCGCGAGCGTCGAGGCGTTCGTCGCCGCCTACAACGCCAACGCCGAGGCCCCCGGCATCCAGCCCGGCTCCTACACGCTCGTGCAGCAGATCCCGGCGGCGCAGGCCGTCGAGGCGCTGCTCGACCCGACGAACCGCACCGACGACGCGGTGACGATCCCCGAGGGCATGCGTGCGACGCAGATCTACGCCCGGGTGGCCGACCGCCTCGAGATCGACGTCGCCGAGGTGGAGGACGCCGCGGCCGAGCTCACGCTCCCCGAGGAGGCCGGCGGCGAGATCGAGGGCTGGCTGTTCCCCTCGACGTACTCGATCGGCCCCGACTCCGACGCCCGGTCGATCCTGCAGCAGATGGTCGACATGACCGTGACCGTGCTGGAGCGCAACGACGTGCCGAGTGACACCTGGTACGAGGTGCTGACCACGGCCTCGATCGTCGAGAAGGAGGTCGCCCGACCGGATGACCGTCCGCTCGTCGCACAGGTGATCGAGAACCGGCTCGCCGGCTGCGACGGCACCGGCACGATCGGGATGGACAGCACGCTGGTCTACGAGCTCGAGAAGCCAGCCAGCGAGATCACAGGGACCGAGTGGAACACCGCCACGGCGTACAACACCCGGGAGGTGACCGGTCTGCCGCCTACGCCGATCGCCTCGCCCGGCGAGGCAGCGATCGCGGCCGCGGCGAACCCGCCCGAGGGCGACTTCTGCTGGTTCGTCACCGTCAACCTCGAGACCGGCGAGACCAAGTTCACCGGCGACTACCAGGAGTTCCTCGAGTTCCGCGAGGAGTACCAGCAGTGGCGGGAGGAGAACGGCCGGTAGCGCCGCACTCGCATGACCGACCGCTCACCCGACTCCGGGGCGTCCGCACCCGACAGCGGCCGCGCCGGCGCGCCCACCCGCACCCGCCGCAACCTCACGATCCTCGGGGTGCTCGTCGTGGCGCTCGCGCTGCTGGTCGCCGGGGCGTGGCAGCTCGTCATCCCGATGCTGCGCGACGCCGACGACCCCGTCACCGACTACCCGGGCCCGGGCTCGGGCGAGGTGTCGGTCGTCATCAGCGACCCGACCGCGCAGGAGATCGGGACGACGCTCGCCGAGGCCGGCGTCGTCGCGACCAGCCAGGCGTTCGTCGACGCCTACGCGGCCAACCCCGACGCGACGTCGATCGCTCCCGGGACGTACACGCTGCCGCAGCGGATGCGCGCCGCGGACGCGGTCCTCGCGCTCCTCGACCCAGCGAACCGGGCCGACCGCACGCTGACGATCCCCGCGGGCTGGCGCGAGACGCAGATCACCGCGAAGGTCGCGGAGGTGATGGGCGTCCCGCTCGCCGACGTCGAGGCGGCCGCCGAGCAGGTCGAGCTGCCCGAGGGCGCCACGAGCCTCGAGGGCTGGCTGTACGCCGACTCCTACACCGTCAGCCCGGGCCAGACCCCGCTCGACGCCCTGCAGGCGATGGTCGACCGCACCGTCGAGGTGCTCGACGAGCGCGGCGTCGCTCCGGAGGACCGGGAGGAGACCCTCATCCGCGCCTCGATCGTGGAGGCCGAGGTCGCCGACGCCGAGGACCGCGGCCGCGTGGCCCGCGTGCTCGACAACCGGCTGGAGGGCTGCGCCGACGTGGGCCGGCTGCTCCAGATGAGCTCGACGGTCGCGTACGGGCTCGACAAGGCCGTCACCGACCTGACCCTGGCCGACCTCGATGACGACAGCACGCCGTTCAACACCTACGTCTTCGAGGGGCTGCCGCCGGCGCCGATCAACTCGCCCGGCACGACGGCGCTCGACGCCGTGCTCGACCCGCCCGCCGGCGACTGGTGCTACTTCGTCACCGTCAACCTCGAGACGGGTGAGACCCGGTTCACCGACGACCCGGCCGAGCACGAGCTCAACCGCGCGGAGTACCGCGAGTGGCTGGAGCGCTGGCGCGAGGAGCAGTCCGCGGCCGCGGGGGACGCGGCGGGGGAGGGCTGATGGCGGTTCCCGACGGTGCGGCGCCCCGGCGCGCCGCGGTGCTCGGCCACCCGGTCGCGCACTCGCTCTCGCCCGTGCTGCACCGCGCGGCCTACGACGCGCTCGGTCTGGCCGGGTGGCGCTACGAGATGCACGACGTCGACACCCACGAGCTCGTGCCGTTCCTCGCCGCCCTGGACGAGACCTGGGCCGGGCTGTCACTGACGATGCCTCTCAAGCAGGAGGCGCTGCGCGCGGTCGACGTCGTGCAGCCGCTCGCCGAGGCGGTCGGTGCCGTCAACACGGTGCTGCTGCAGCCCGGCGGCCTCACCGTCGGTGCCAACACCGACGTCCACGGGCTGGTCCAGGCGCTGCGCGAGGCCGAGCCGCGGGGCGTCGACGGGCCGCGCACCCGTGGCGTGATCGTCGGCGGGGGCGCCACCGCGGCCTCGGCGATCGCCGCGCTCGGCGAGCTGGGGGTGCGGCGCCCGGTCGTGGCCGTGCGCAGCCTCGGTCGTGCCGGCACGGTGCTGCGGGCCGCCGCTGCGATGGGGGTCGAGCCCGACCTCGTGACGCTGGGCACCGACCGCGCCACCGGGCTGCTGCGCGACGCCGAGATCGTGGTGAGCACCGTGCCCGGCGGCGCGTCCACGACGCTGGCGCCGCTGGTCGCCGACCACCGGCTCGACGCCGCTCAGGTGCTGCTCGACGTCGTCTACGAGGGCTGGCCCACACCGCTGCCGCAGCAGTGGCTCGCCTCGGGCGGCTCGGTCGCCCCGGGCTGGCTGATGCTGCTGCACCAGGCCTGCGAGCAGGTCCGGCTCATGACCGGGCGGCAGGCCCCGGAGGCGGCGATGCGTGCCGCGCTGACGGCCGCCGTCGCGCCGGCGTGAGCGTCGCGGTCGTCGGTGCGACCGCCCTGCTGCTCGCGGTCGCCGGCGCCGCCGCCGCACCGTGGGCCGCCGCGCTGGCAGGTGCCGAGCTCTCGTCCTGGACGGGGCGGCTGCCGCTCGCCGTGCTGGCCGGCCTCGGCGGCGCAGGTGCGGCCGCCGTCGCGAGCAGCCCGGCCGAGCTGCTCGGGCTGGCAGCGCTCGCGCTGGGCTGCGCGGTCCTCGTCGCGGTGGACCTGGCCTGCCACCGGCTCCCGGACGTCGTCACGCTGCCGACGGCGGTCGCGCTGCTGGCGGGCCTGGCGGCCGCCGCTGCCCTCGACGCCGGGTGGCCGCGGCTGGCTGGTGCGGTGCTCGGTGGGGCGGCCGTGGGGGCCGGCTTCCTGCTGCTCGCGCTGGCCTCGCCCCGCGCGATCGGTCTGGGCGACGTCAAGCTGGCCGCGCTGCTCGGGCTGCTGCTCGGCTGGTTCGGCTGGGACGCCGTGCTCGCGGGCGTCGTCGCCGCGTTCGTCGTCGGCGGTGCCGCGGCGATCGTGCTGCTCGTCAGCGGCCGGGCGACCCGACGCACGCCGCTCGCGTTCGGGCCGTGCCTGGTGCTCGGCGCGGCGGCCGGTGTCGCGCTCGTCACGAGCGGCGGGCTCACTCCCTGAACGCCGTCGAAGGCCGCTCGCGGGACGTGTCAGGATGACGGCATGCTGAGATGGCTGACGGCGGGGGAGTCGCACGGCGCGGCGCTCGTGGGTGTCCTCGAGGGGGTCCCCGCAGGTGTCGAGGTGACGACCGCCGACGTCCAGGCCGCGCTCGCGCGGCGCCGGCTCGGCCACGGTCGCGGCTCCCGGCAGAAGTGGGAGCAGGACGAGGTCAGGCTGCTGGGCGGCGTCCGCCACGGCCTCACCCAGGGCGGCCCGGTCGCGATCGAGATCGGCAACTCGGAGTGGCCGAAGTGGGAGACCGTGATGTCGCCGGACCCGGTGCCGCCGGCGGCGCTGGCCGTCGACGCCGGCACCGGCGACGAGCGTGAGCAGGCCCGCAACAAGCCGCTCACCCGGCCCCGTCCCGGCCACGCCGACCTCGTCGGCATGGTCAAGTACCACCTCGAGGACGCACGGCCCGTGCTCGAGCGGGCCTCGGCGCGCGAGACCGCTGCGCGCGTCGCGCTCGGCACGGTCGCCGCGGCGCTGCTCGCCCAGTCCGCCGGCACCCGGCTGGTCTCGCACGTCGTCTCGGTCGGCGGCGTCGCCACGCCCGCCGACGCACCGCTGCCCGGGCCCGACGACGTCGCCGCGCTCGACGCCGACCCGATCCGCTCCTTCCACCCGGAGACCTCGGCCGCGATGGTCGCCGAGATCGACGCGGCCCGCCGCGACGGCGACACCCTGGGCGGCGTCGTCGAGGTGATCGCCTACGACGTGCCGCCGGGTCTCGGGTCCTACGCGCAGTCGGACCGGCGGCTCGACGCGCGGCTCGCGGCGGCGCTCATGGGCATCCAGGCGATCAAGGGTGTCGAAGTCGGCGACGGCTTCCTCACCGCGACCCGGCGCGGGAGCGCCGCCCACGACGAGATCGTGCGGGGCGCCGACGGCCGGATCCACCGCGTCACCAACCGGGCCGGCGGCGTCGAGGGCGGCATGAGCAACGGTGAGCCGCTGCGCGTGCGTGCTGCGCTCAAGCCGATCTCGACCGTGCCGCGGGCGCTGGCGACCGTCGACGTCAGCACCGGCGAGGCGGCGACCGCGCTGCACCAGCGTTCCGACGTCTGCGCCGCGGCCCCGGCCGCCGTCATCGCCGAGGCGATGGTGGCGCTCGTGCTCGCGCAGGCGCTGCTCGAGAAGACCGGAGGCGACAGCCTCGCTGAGGTGCGCCGCAACCTCGACGGCTACCTCGCCTCGATCCCGGAGACGATGGCGTGAGCGGCCCCACCAGCGGCCCGGCCGCCGTCGTCATCGGGCTGCCCGGGGCCGGCAAGTCCACCGTGGGGCGGCTGCTCGCCGATGCCCTGGGCGTGACGTTCCGCGACACCGACGACGACATCGAGGCGCGCACCGGCGAGACGATCTCCGACATCTTCATCAGCCATGGCGAGGAGCACTTCCGGCGCCTGGAGCGCGAGGCGGTCGTGGCGGCGCTGGCCGAGCACGAGGGCGTGCTCGCGCTCGGCGGCGGTGCGGTCCTCGACCCGCGCACGCAGACCGATCTCGCGGGGCGCACCGTCGTGCACCTCGAGGTCTCGCTGGCCGCGGCCTCGCCCCGCATCGGGCTGAGCGCGAGCCGGCCGCTGCTGGTCGGCAGCCCCCGCAAGCAGTGGCTCGCGCTGGCGGAGGCCCGCAAGCCGATCTACGCGGCGCTGGCGACCGTGACCGTGCGGACCGACGACCTCACGCCCGAGCAGGTGGCCCAGCAGGTGCTCGAGCAGCTGGGGCCGCGATGACCGCGCAGATCACCGTCGCGGCCGAGCACGACTACGACGTCCTCGTCGGGCACGGGCTGCTCGGCGAGGTGGCGACGCTCGTGGGCGACCGGGCGCGCCGGGTGCTGCTCGTGCACGCCCGCCCGCTCGCCGCCACCGCGGCCACGGTCGCCGCGGCGCTGGGCGAGCACGGGCTCGAGGTGGTGCCGCTCGAGCTCCCCGACGCGGAGGCGGCGAAGACCGCGCAGGTGCTCACCCACTGCTGGAGCGTGCTCGGCCAGGCCGCGTTCGGGCGCGAGGACGTCGTCGTCGGGCTGGGCGGCGGCGCGACCACCGACCTCGCGGGCTTCGTCGCCGCGACGTGGCTGCGGGGCGTGCGGGTCGTGCAGGTGCCGACGACCCTGCTGGGGATGGTCGACGCGGCGGTCGGCGGCAAGACGGGGATCAACACCGCCGAGGGCAAGAACCTCGTCGGCGCGTTCCACTCGCCCGCGGGCGTCGTCTGCGACCTCGACACGCTCGCCACGCTCCCGCGCGCCGACCTCGTCGCCGGCATGGCGGAGGTCGTCAAGTGCGGGCTGATCGCCGACCCCGAGATCCTCGCCGTGCTCGAGCGCGACCCCGCCGCCGCGCTCGACCCCGGCTCGGACGCGCTCGCCGAGCTCGTCCGGCGCGCCGTCCAGGTCAAGGCCGACGTCGTCTCGGCCGACCTCAAGGAGTCCCACCTACGGGAGATCCTCAACTACGGCCACACCTTCGGGCACGCGATCGAGCACACCGAGCACTACCAGTGGCGGCACGGCGAGGCGGTCGCCGTCGGCATGGTCTTCGCGGCCGAGCTCGCCCGCCTCGCGGGCCGCCTGACCGACGACGTCGTCGACCGCCACCGCGCGCTGCTCGGCGGTCTCGGGCTGCCCATGACCTACCCGGGCGACCGGTGGCCGCGGCTGTACGAGGCGATGCGGCGCGACAAGAAGACCCGCGGCGACCGGCTGCGGTTCGTCGTGCTCGACGGCGTCGCGCAGCCCTCCCGGCTCGAGGGCCCCGACCCGGCGCTGCTCGTCGAGGCCTACGCCCGCGTCAGCGACGAGCGCGCTGCATCCTCCTGACCGGCTCTAGGCTGGGCGCCGTGAGCGACCACGGCACCAGCGTCCTCGTCATCAACGGGCCGAACCTCGGCCGGCTCGGCACGCGCGAGCCCGACGTCTACGGCGCGCTCGACGCACCCGGGCTGGCCGACGCGATCCGCGGCTGGGCCGAGGACCTCGGCCTCACCGCCGAGGTGCGGCAGACCGATGACGAGGCGACACTGGTCGGCTGGCTGCACGAGGCGGTGGACACGCGACGCGACGTCGTGCTCAACCCGGCAGCGTTCACCCACTACTCCTACGCGCTGCGCGACGCGGCCGCGCAGGTGACGACCGCCGGGCTGCGGCTCGTCGAGGTGCACCTGACCAACCCCGCCACCCGGGAGCGGTTCCGGCACACCTCGGTCGTCGCCGGGGTCGCGACCGGCACCGTGGCCGGCTTCGGCCCCGACAGCTACCGGCTCGCGCTGGCAGCGCTGCAGGGCGGCGGTCCGCACGGGGCCGCGGCCGGCTGACCCGGACCGGGTGAGCGACGCCACCCCGCGCCTGTTCGACGCGTGCGCCGCGATGGCGTACCGTTTCCGGGGCGCTCGGTGGGCTCTGGGACCTGCGACGCGCTGCTCGACCCCCGACGCGAAGGACGACGACACGTGGCGACCACGAACGACCTCAAGAACGGCATGGTGCTCAACATCGACGGACAGCTGTGGTCCGTCGTGGAGTTCCAGCACGTCAAGCCCGGCAAGGGCCCGGCCTTCGTGCGCACCAAGCTGAAGGGCGTTACGAACGGCAAGGTCGTCTCCAAGACGTTCAACGCCGGCGTCAAGGTGGACACGGCGAACGTCGACCGTCGCGACTACCAGTACCTGTACAACGACGGCGAGGGCTTCGTCTTCATGGACGTGAGCGACTACGAGCAGATCACGCTCGGCGCCGACGTCGTCGACACCGCCGCGAACTTCCTCGTCGAGGGCCAGCAGATCATCATCGCGCTCCACGAGGGCACCCCGCTCTACGTCGAGATGCCCGCCTCGGTCGTGCTCGAGATCACCTACACCGAGCCGGGTCTGCAGGGCGACCGCTCCTCGGCCGGCACCAAGCCCGCGACGCTGGAGACCGGCTACGAGATCCAGGTCCCGCTGTTCCTCGAGACCGGCACGAAGGTCAAGGTCGACACCCGCACGGGTGACTACCTCGGCCGCGCCTGAGGCGGGGGAGGAGACCGCACCCCGTGGCTGCCCGGAGCAAGGCGCGCAAGCGCGCCGTCGACGTCGTCTACGAGGCCGACCAGCGCGCCCTCACCAGCGGTGAGGCGCTCGTCCGCGCCCTCCCGACGGTGCTCGCCGAGCGCGTGGCCCAGCCAGGCACGCAGACGTCGCTGCCGGAGTACACGATCGAGGTCGTCGAGGGCGTGACGGCACGGCTGTCGTCGATCGACGAGGCGCTCAGCACCTACTCCCAGGGCTGGACCATCGACCGCATGCCCGCCGTCGACCGCGCCGTGCTGCGCGTCGGCACCTGGGAGCTGCTCTACAACGACGACGTGCCCGACGCCGTCGCGATCGACGAGGCGGTCGAGCTCGCCCGCTCGCTGTCGACCGACGACTCGCCGACGTTCGTCAACGGCCTGCTCGGCCGCCTCGCTACCCTCAAGGACACGCTGCTCGACTGACCGGGCAGCCGTGTCGAGGTGGCACGCGCGAGGAGGCCCGTGAGCACGCAGGTCGAGCAGGCGCCGGCGCGCCGTGAGGTGGTCGGGTACGCGCTCGGGTCGGTCGGCACGGGCGGGTTCGGCACGCTGCCGGGGCTCGTGCTGGCCTACTACCTCACCGACACCCTCGGTGTCGCGGCCGGGCTCGCGGGGCTGGCGGTGACGCTGCCGAAGATCTGGGACGTCGTCGTCGACCCGCTGATCGGGCGGGCGAGCGACGTCAGCGCACGACGCCGCGGCTCTCGGCGAGCCTTCCTGCTCGCCGGGGCGGCGACGCTGCCGGTGTGCTTCGCGCTGCTGTTCGCGGTCCCCACCTCCGTGCAGGGCGCGGCAGCCGCGGCGTGGGTGGTCGCGGCGTTCCTGCTCGCGACGACCGCGTTCTCGCTGTTCCAGGTGCCCTACATCGCGCTGCCGGCCGAGCTCGCGCAGACACCCCGGGCGCGCACCCGGCTCGTCGCGCCGCGCATCGCGGTGCTGGCGGTCGCGATCCTCGCGTTCGGCGCGGGCGGTCCGGCGATCCGCGACGCCGCCGGGGGCGGCCGGCCGGGCTACCTCGCGATGGGCGTGGTGACCGCGCTGCTCATCGGCGCCGGCATGGCCGCCGCCGCGCTGCTGACCACCCGTCCGGGGCCCCGCCCGGCCCGTGACGCCGAGGCCCCGGCCGGTACGCCGTCGCCCGCAGGCGCGGGGTACCGCGCGGGGTGGCTCGCCCTGCGCGAGTCGGCACCGCTGCGCGCCCTCCTGACGGCGTTCGTGCTGCAGGCGCTGGCGACCGGGGCGATGCTCGCCGCCGCGCAGTACGTCGCCACCTACACGCTCGGGGACGAGAGCGCGGTGACGTTCCTGTTCGCCGCGCTGGTGGCACCCGCGCTGCTCGTGATGCCGCTCGCGCGGCGGCTGGCCGACCGCGTCGGCAAGCTGCGCGCCCTCGTCGCGGCCACGACGGTGTTCGCCGTGGCGGCGGCGCTGCTGGTGCCGGCGCGCGTCGCGCCGGGGCCGTGGGTGTACGCGTGCGTGGCCCTCGCAGGCGTGGCCTACGCGGGGATGCAGCTGTACCCGCTCGCCCTGCTGCCCGACGTCATCGGCGACGACGCCCGCCGGCGCGGCGCCGAGCGGGCCGGCGTCGTCGCCGGGGTGTGGACGGCGGGGGAGACAGCCGGCCTCGCGCTGGGTCCGGCCGTCGCGCTCGGTGTGCTCGCGCTCACCGGCTTCACCTCGCGCACGTCGCAGGCCGTCGTCGAGCAGCCCGGCTCGGCGCTGTGGGGCGTCGTCATCGTCTTCAGCGTGCTGCCCGCGGTGCTCGCGCTGCTGTCGCTGGTGCCCCTCGCCCGGTTCCGGCTGCAGTCGTAGCAGGTCCGCGACGCGGAAGGTTCCTGGCACGACGGGGACCTCTCGCCGTTGCGGCGACCGGGCCCCTCCGCCACGATGGGCCGGGTGCCAGGACGACCTGGCCGCCGCCGATGCGGTCCCGCACCGACAGGAGTACGCATGAGTTGCCCGCAGTGCCATGCCCCGATACCCGAGGTCGCCCACTACTGCCACAGATGCGGACGCGACGTCCGCAGCGACGACGAGTCCAGGCAGCGCCACTTCGCCGTCAAGCCCGACGAGCCGGTCGCCTCGTTCGCCCTGGTCTCGACGATCATGCCGCGCGGCGCAGGGGAGCGCGGACGGACGTACCAGATCACTCTCGGCGTCGCTCTCGTCGCAGCGCTGCTGGCCGCGTGCTTCGGCGCGGTCCCGCTCGCGGTCGTCATCGCCGCGTTCGCGATCCCGGTGACCTACATCGTCTACCTCTACGACGTGAACCTCTGGGACGACCACCCGGTGCAGGTGACGCTGATGGCGTTCCTGCTGACCTTCGTGCTCGGGCTCGGCTTCACGCTGCTGTGGTTCCAGGGTCTGGCCGCGCCGACGCCGAGCGGGGCGACCGCGGGCGGTGCCGGGGCAGGTGCGGGGTTCGGCAGCCTCGGCTCGCTGCTCGTGCCCGTGCTGCTGGTGCCGGTGGTCGGTGAGCTGATCCGTCAGATCGGCCCGGTCTTCCTCGCCAGCCGGCCGCGGTTCGACGACCTGCTCGACGGCGCGAGCTTCGGTGTCGTCTCGGGCGTCGGGTTCGCGACGGCCGACACGCTCGTGCGCCACTGGTCGCTGCTCAGCGGCGGATTCGCCCGCGAGATCGACCCGGGGCTGTGGATGTCGCTCATCTTCCTGGAGGGCTTCGTCAAGCCGCTGGTCATCGGGACCGCGACCGGCATCGCCTGCGCCGAGTTCTCCGGGCTCGGCCGCGGCTACGACGGCTTCACGTCGCGGTACGCCCGCGGTGTGGCCGAGGCCGTGGTCGCCAACGCGCTGTACTTCGGCGGCGTGCACCTGTTCAGCAGGATCGAGAACCCGACGCTGAGCGTGGTCCTCTCGATCGTCTGGGGTCTGCTGATCCTCGGCGCGCTCGTCATCCGGATGCGCCGCATCCTGCACGTCGCGCTGCTGGAGGCCGCTCTGGAGGCGGCGCAGACCGAGGCGGCCGGCGCGGTGATCCCGCAGGAGGCGCAGGAGTTCTGCCACCAGTGCGAGATGCCGCTGCTGGTCGGTGCGAGCTTCTGCAGCGCGTGCGGAGCCAGCGCGCGGGTGCGCCACAAGGAGCACCACGTGGGTGCCGCCGCACCGCCCCCGCCGGGGCAACCACAGGTCGCCGCCGAGGCGGGACCGCGCCAGGACGGGCCGAGCCAGGGGGAGCAGGCATGAGCGACCAGGGACAGCAGCCGCAGGGTCAGCAGCCCGAGCCGCACGCCGGCCCGCCGCAGCCCGAGCCGGGCACGACGCCGGAGCACGCGCCAGGGCCCCAGCAGCCGACCGGTGTCGCACCCGCAGAGGCAGCACCGCACGCTCAGCCGGCCGCATCGGCACAGCCCGCCCCGACCGCGCCCGCCGCGCAGGCCGCGCCGCCGGCGTCGGTCCCGGCGCAGCCGGCAGGCCAGCAGCCGCTGCCGCCACAGGCGCCGCCCGCCGGGCAGGCGTACCAGGGGCCGCAGCAGCCCGGCTACGGGGCGCCGGTGCCGCAGCCTCACCAGCAGCCGCCTGCCGGCTACCAGGCGGCCGGTGGCTACCAGGCCCCGCCGGCGCCGCCGCAGCAGCCCGGCTACGGCCAGCCCGCGCAGGGCTGGGCAGCGCAGCCGGGTCCGGTGCCGGGGCAGGGCTACGGCCAGCCGCAGCAGCCGGGGTACCCGGCCGGGCCGCAGCCGGGCTACGGCGGTGGCTACCCGCAGCAGCCCGGGCCCGGCTACGGCGGCGGTCAGCCGCCGCAGCGGCCGCGCATGAGCAACGGCAAGATCGCCGGGCTCGCGCTCGGCGCGCTCGCGCTCGTCGTGCTGCTCGTGCTGGGCATCACGAGGCTCGTGGGCCCCGGGGACGACCCCACGCCGGTCGTCACCCCCACGGGCACGGAGACCACCGAGCCGGACGACCCCGCGACCGACGAGCCCGACGACCCCGCGACCGACGAGCCGGACGACCCCGCCACCGACGAGCCCGACGACCCGGCCACCGACGGGCCCGACGGGCCCACCGGTGACGCGGTGGAGGTGGCCCACGGCGTGTCGATCGTGCCGGCCGACGGCTGGGACGAGGTCGAGCGCGGCGACGGCTACGTCGTCCTCTACGACGGCGTCTCGACCTTCTACGGCGAGGCCTTCTTCCTGTCCAGCAGCTCCGGTGCCGCCGACGAGGCGGAGGCCTACCTGAGCTGGCTGGCCGAGGACAGCACCGACGCCCAGCTCGGTGAGCCGACGGCGCTCGACGTCGGCTCGGGCGCCGACTCGGTGGCCCAGAGCGCCTCGTGGACCGTGAGCGACTCCAGCGGGTCGTACCTCATGCAGGTCACCACGGTCGTCACCATCCGGGAGTCCGACAACCTGATGTCGCTCGCGACGGTGTTCTTCTACCCCGACCACACCGACGTCGAGCAGCTGACCGACGACTTCGGCCTCATGGCCGACTCGGTGATCAGCTCCACCATCGCAGGAGGATGAGCCGAGGGGGCGGGTCGCGCACGACGCGGCCCGCCCCCCGCAGGCGCACGCCATGACCGACAACGACCCCGCCGAGGACGTCCTCGCGACCCTGCGCGCCCTGCGCGCGGCCGACCCGCCCACGCACGGCGGCCGCGTGCTCTCCTACGTCTACGACAGCGGTCGCGCCGACCTCGACCGCGTGGCCGCCGAGGCGGCCGAGCTGTTCCTGCCGGTCAACGGGCTCGACCCGACGACCTTCACCTCGGTCGGCGTCCTCGAGCGCGACCTCGTCGCCTTCGGCCGGTCGGTGCTGCACGGCGGCTCCGACGTCGTCGGGTCGGTGACCTCGGGCGGCACCGAGTCGTGCCTGCTCGCCGTGAAGTCGGCCCGCGACCGTGCGCGCGCCACCGGCGGTGGTGCACGTCTCGCCCTGGTGCTGCCCACCTCGGCGCACCCGGCCTTCCGCAAGGCGGCCGCCTACCTGGGTCTCGACCTCGTCGAGGTACCGGTCGACCCGGGCACCGGTGCGGTGCACGCCCCCGACCTGCTCGCCGCGCTCGACGACGTCGCAGCGGCGGGCGGCCGGGTCGCCCTCGCGGTCGTCAGCGCGCCCAGCTACCCCAGCGGCGCCGTCGACCCGGTCGAGGACGTCGCCGTGGGCTGCGCCGCGCGCGGCGTCGACCTCCACGTCGACGCGTGCGTCGGCGGTCTGGTGCTGCCCTGGTGGCCGCACGACCTGCCGCCATGGGACTTCCGGGTCCCGGGCGTCACCTCGATGTCGGCGGACCTGCACAAGTACGGGTTCGTGCCGAAGGGTGCCTCGCTCGTGCTGTACCGCGGCCGCGACCGCCACCTCGCCCAGTACTTCGCGACGTCCTCCTGGCCCGGCTACCCGGTGGTGAACCCGACGGCGCTGGGCAGCCGGTCCGCGGTGGGCATGGCGGCGGCCTGGGCGGTCGTGCGCACGCTGGGGGAGGACGGCTACGCCGACCTCGTCGCGCGCACCGCGCAGGCCACCGACCACGTGCGCTCGGCCCTGCGCGACGTGCCCGGGCTCCGCGTGCTCGGGGACCCGGTCGGTCCGCTGCTGGCGGTCGTCGCGGACGAGGAGGCCGGCCCGGACATGCGCGTCGACCCGTTCCTGCTCGTCGACGCGGTGCGCGCCCGCGGGTTCCTGCTGCAGGCCCAGCCGGCGTTCCCGCAGCCCGACGGCACCGTCGTGCCCCGCTCGGCGCACCTCACGCTCACGCCGGTCACCCTCGGGGTCGCCGAGGAGCTCGTGGCGGCGCTGGCCGCCGGCGCGTCCGCGGTGCGCGGCCGACCGACGCCGCAGCCCGACCCCACGCTGGTCGAGCGCGTCGCGGCCGAGGGGCTGCCCGCCGAGCTGGCCCCGGTGATGGCGACGCTGGAGGCGCTCCCGCGGGAGCACTCGCCCGCGCTGCTCGCCCAGCTGCTGGCCGCCGTCGTCGACCCCGACCGGGGCCAGCCGGGACCGCACGCCCTCGCGCGTGGCGAGGAACACGGCGCACACGGCCCGTCGGCAGCGCCGCCGGGGACCACGGTCCGGTAGGGTCGTCGACTGGCAGCACACCTTTAAGCCCGTCCCGAGAGGCGGGGAAGGAGGCTTGGCCGGATGACTTCTGGCACCCCCGCACGCCCACGTCCCGAACCGGGCGGCGAGCGCGTCGTCCTCGACGCCGGCGACATCGCCCGCGCGACCACGCGCATCGCGCACGAGATCATCGAGCGCAACCTCGGCTCCTCCGACGTCGTGCTCCTGGGCATCCCGACACGCGGCGCCTTCCTGGCCCGCCGCCTCGGCGAACGTGTCCTGCGCGCCGACGAGCGCGACGTCCCGCTCGACACGCTGGTGGGCACGCTCGACATCACGCTCCACCGCGACGACCTGCGCCGGCGCCCGGTCCGGGCGATCGAGCCGACCACGGTCCCCGCGGGCGGCATCGACGACAAGGTCGTCGTGCTGGTCGACGACGTCCTCTACTCGGGTCGCACGGTGCGTGCCGCGCTCGACGCGGTCTCCGACCTGGGGCGACCGCGGCGGGTGCAGCTCGCCGTCCTCGTCGACCGCGGACACCGCGAGCTGCCGATCCGCGCGGACTTCGTCGGGAAGAACCTGCCGACCTCGGCGTCGGAGCACGTGAGCGTGCGACTCTCCGAGCTCGACGACGTCGACGAGGTCGCGATCGGGAAGGGGGGCGACCGATGAGGCACCTGCTCTCGGCGCACGACCTCAGCCGCGAGGAGGCCGTGCTCATCCTCGACACGGCCGCCGCGATGGCCGCGACGCAGCAGCGCGAGATGAAGAAGCTGCCGCCGCTGCGCGGCAAGACGGTCGTCAACCTCTTCTTCGAGGACTCGACGCGGACCCGGATCTCGTTCGAGGCGGCGGCCAAGCGGCTGTCGGCCGACGTCATCAACTTCTCCGCGAAGGGGTCGAGCGTCTCCAAGGGCGAGTCGCTCAAGGACACCGCCCAGACCCTGCAGGCGATGGGTGCCGACGCCGTCGTCATCCGCCACGCCGCCTCCGGCGCGCCGCACCGGCTCGCGACCTCGGGCTGGATCGACGCCCCGGTCATCAACGCGGGCGACGGCAAGCACCAGCACCCGACGCAGGCGCTGCTGGACGCCTACACGATGCGTCGCCACCTGCGCGGGGAGGACGCGATCGGCAGCGACCTCGCCGGCTTCCGGGTGCTGGTCGTCGGGGACGTGCTGCACTCGCGCGTCGCCCGCTCCAACGTCGACCTGCTCCACACGCTGGGCGCCCACGTCACGCTCGTCGCCCCGCCGACGCTGCTGCCGGTCGGCGTCGGGACGTGGCCCTGCGAGGTGTCCTACGACCTGGACGCCGCCGTCGCCGCCCGGCCGGACGCGATCATGATGCTGCGCGTGCAGCGGGAACGGATGAGCTCCGCCGGCGGCGGGTTCTTCCCCTCGCCGCAGGAGTACTCGCGCAAGTACGGCCTCGACGGCGCCCGGCTGCGGGCGCTCGGCCCGGACGCGCTCGTCATGCACCCCGGCCCGATGAACCGTGGCCTGGAGATCTCCGCCGAGGCGGCCGACTCCGCGCAGGCCGTCATCCTCGAGCAGGTGACCAACGGCGTCGCGGTCCGCATGGCCGTGCTCTACCTCCTCCTCGCCGGTGCGGACGACCGCGCCGGTGTCAGCACCCCCGAGCTCGTGAAGGACTCCGTGTGAGCGCGCACCGCTACCTGATCCGAGGGGCCGCGCCGCTCGGCGGCGACCCGACCGACCTGCTGCTGGCCGACGGCGTCATCGCCGCGACCGGCGCGGAGGCCGCCGCCCAGGCGGGCGACGCGCAGGTCGTCGACGCCGCCGGGCTCGTCGTCCTGCCGGGCCTCGTCGACCTCCACACCCACCTGCGCGAGCCCGGCCGCGAGGACGCCGAGACCGTGCTGTCGGGCACCCGTGCCGCCGCCGTCGGCGGCTTCACGTGCGTGCACGCGATGGCGAACACGCAGCCGGTCGCCGACACCGCGGGCGTCGTCGAGCAGGTGTGGCGGCTCGGCCGTGACGCCGGCTGGGTCGACGTGCGCCCGGTCGGGGCGGTCACGGTGGGGCTGGCGGGGGAGCGGCTCGCCGAGCTCGGGGCGATGGCGGACTCCGCCGCGCGCGTGCGGGTGTTCTCCGACGACGGCGTCTGCGTCTCCGACCCGGTGCTCATGCGGCGCGCGCTCGAGTACGTCAAGGCCTTCGACGGCGTCGTCGCGCAGCACGCGCAGGAGCCGCGGCTGACCGAGGGCGCGGTCATGAACGAGGGCGTCGTGTCGGCCGAGCTGGGGCTGACCGGCTGGCCGGCGGTCGCCGAGGAGTCGATCGTCGCGCGCGACGTGCTGCTCGCCGAGCACGTCGGCTCGCGCGTGCACATCTGCCACCTGTCGACCGCGGGCTCGGTCGACATCGTGCGGTGGGCGAAGAGCCGCGGCATCCAGGTCACCGCCGAGGTCACCCCGCACCACCTGGTGCTGACCGACGAGATCGTGCGCGGCTACGACCCGCAGTTCAAGGTCAACCCGCCGCTGCGTACCGCCGAGGACGTCGCGGCCGTGCGCGCCGGTCTGGCCGACGGCACGATCGACATCGTCGCGACCGACCACGCGCCGCACCCGGTCGAGGACAAGGACTGCGAGTTCGACGCCGCCGCGTTCGGCATGACCGGTCTCGAGACCGCGCTCTCGGTCGTGATCTCCTCGATGGTGCTGGCCGACGACGTCGACTTCGGCTGGGCCGACGTCGCGCGCACGATGTCGGCGGCGCCCGCCGCGATCGGGCGGGTCGCCGACCAGGGCCGGCCGCTCGCCGTCGGCGAGCCCGCGCACGTGACCCTCGTCGACCCCGACGCGCGCTGGACCGTCGTCCCCCGCGAGCTGCGCACCGCCAGCGACAACACCCCGTTCGCGGGCCGCGAGCTGCCGGGCAGGGTCGTCGCGACCTTCTACGGCGGCCGCGCCACCGTGCTCGACGGCGTCCCGCAGGAGCGCACGGCGTGAGGTTCCTCTGGCCGGTGCTGGCGCTCGCCGCGCTCGCGCTGCTCGTGCTCGTCACGGTGCGGCGCAGCCGGTTCGCGCCCGCGCCCCGCAGCGGGCCGGCGCTGCCGCCGCTGCCGCGTGTGCCGGCCGGGGGCGCGGACCACGGCGTCACCACCACCTACGTCGGCACCACCGTCGCCGGCGACCACACCCAGCGTGTCGTCGCACGCGGCCTGGGCCGGCGCTGCGAGGCCGTCGCGCTCGTCCGCACCGACGGCCTGCTGCTCGCCCGCCGCGGCGCACCCGACCTGTTCGTGCCCGCCCGCCAGCTCGACGACGTCCGCCGGACCGACTCGATGGTCGTGCTCCGCTGGCACCACGGCGGGCAGGCGCTGGAGACCGGGCTGCGCACGCGCAACCGCACCGAACGTGACCGACTGACCGACCGCATCAGCGGCCTGACCGACCCCGGGGGGACCCGATGACTCTCACCGCCACGACACCCGCCGCCGCCGGCGGCCGGGACGCCGACGAGGCGCTGCTCGTCTGCGAGGACGGCTACGTGCTGCGCGGCCGCGCCTACGGCGCGCGCGGCGAGACGCTGGGCGAGATCGTCTTCTCGACCGGCATGACCGGCTACCAGGAGACGCTCACCGACCCCTCCTACCACCGGCAGATCGTCGTCATGACGGCGCCGCACGTCGGCAACACCGGCGTCAACGACGAGGACCCGGAGTCGGGCCGCATCTGGGTGGCCGGGTACGTCGTGCGGGATCCCGCGCGCCGCGCCTCGAGCTGGCGCTCGGCACGCGAGCTGGACGACGAGCTCGCCGCTCAGGGCGTGGTCGGCATCTGCGACGTCGACACCCGGGCGCTCACGCGGCACCTGCGCGACCGCGGCGTCATGCGCGCCGGCATCTTCTCCGGCGACAGCCTGCCCGAACTGCCCGGCTCGCACGGCGAGGCCGAGCTGCTCCAGCGGGTGCGCAGCGCGCCGCAGATGGTCGGCGCGGACCTCGCGCGCGAGGTGACCACGGAGCAGCCCTACGTCGTCGCGCCCGCGGGCGAGTTCGAGGACCGGCCGCCGCTCGCGCGCGTCGCGGCGATCGACCTCGGCATCAAGGCGATGACACCGCAGCGGCTCGCCGAGCGCGGTGTCGAGGTGCACGTGCTGCCCTCGACGTCGACGATCTCCGACGTGCTCGCGGTGCAGCCGGACGGCGTGTTCTTCTCCAACGGCCCGGGCGACCCGGAGGCGTCGGTCCACGAGGTCGAGCTGCTGCGTGCGGTGCTCGACCGGAAGATCCCGTACTTCGGGATCTGCTTCGGCAACCAGATCCTGGGCCGCGCGCTGGGGCTGGGCACCTACAAGCTCACCTTCGGGCACCGCGGCATCAACCAGCCGGTCATGGACGTCGAGACCGGCAAGGTCGAGATCACCTCGCACAACCACGGGTTCGCGGTCGACGCTCCGATCGGGGAGGAGTTCCTCGCCCCGCACGACGGTGGTCGGTACGGCCGCGTCGTCGTCTCGCACGTCGGTCTCAACGACCAGGTGGTCGAGGGGCTGCGCTGCCTCGACATCCCCGCCTTCTCCGTCCAGTACCACCCGGAGGCCGCGGCCGGCCCGCACGACGCCGCGTACCTCTTCGACCGCTTCGTCGCCCTCATCACCGACAGGACCAGCCACTGATGCCCCGCCGCACCGACATCTCGAGCGTCCTCGTCATCGGGTCCGGCCCGATCGTCATCGGGCAGGCCGCCGAGTTCGACTACTCGGGCACCCAGGCCTGCCGGGTGCTGCGCGAGGAGGGCCTGCGTGTCATCCTCGTCAACTCCAACCCGGCGACGATCATGACCGACCCGGAGTTCGCCGACGCGACCTACGTCGAGCCGATCACGCCCGACGTCGTCGAGGCGATCATCGCCAAGGAGCGCCCAGACGCGCTGCTGCCGACGCTCGGCGGCCAGACGGCGCTCAACACCGCGATCGCGATGCACGAGCGCGGCGTGCTGGAGCGCTACGGCGTCGAGCTGATCGGCGCCAACATCGACGCGATCAACCTCGCCGAGGACCGCGACGAGTTCAAGGGCGTCGTCGAGCGCTGCGGCGCGGAGTCGGCGCGGTCGGCGATCTGCCACTCGATGGACGACTGCCTCGCCGCGGTCGAGGACCTCGGCTACCCGGTGGTCGTGCGGCCGTCCTTCACGATGGGCGGGCTCGGCTCCGGCATCGCGTTCGACGAGACCGAGCTGCGCCAGATCGCGGGCGCCGGCCTGCACTACTCACCGACCACCGAGGTGCTCCTGGAGGAGTCGATCCTCGGGTGGAAGGAGTACGAGCTGGAGCTGATGCGCGACAAGGCCGACAACGTCGTCGTCGTCTGCTCGATCGAGAACGTCGACCCGGTCGGCGTGCACACCGGCGACTCGGTCACCGTCGCTCCCGCGCTGACGCTGACCGACCGCGAGTACCAGAAGCTGCGTGACGTCGGCATCGCCGTCATCCGCGAGGTCGGCGTCGACACCGGCGGCTGCAACATCCAGTTCGCGGTGCACCCGGAGACCGGGCGCGTCGTCGTCATCGAGATGAACCCGCGGGTGTCGCGCTCCTCGGCGCTGGCGTCGAAGGCGACCGGGTTCCCGATCGCGAAGATCGCCGCCCGGCTCGCGATCGGCTACACGCTCGACGAGATCCCCAACGACATCACCGGCTCGACACCGGCGAGCTTCGAGCCCACGCTCGACTACGTCGTCGTCAAGGTGCCCCGGTTCGCGTTCGAGAAGTTCCCGGCGGCCGACCCGACGCTCACGACGACGATGAAGAGCGTGGGGGAGGCGATGGCGCTCGGGCGCAGCTTCACCGAGGCGCTGCAGAAGGCGCTGCGCTCCCTCGACACCACCTCGAGCTCCTTCCACTGGCGGGGCGAGGCACCCGACGCCGAGGCGACCGCCGCGCTGGTCGAGTCGATCCGCCGCCCCACCGAGCACCGCCTCGTCGACCTGCAGCAGGCGATCCGCGGCGGCGCCCGGCTGGAGGAGATCACCGCCGCCACCGGCATCGACCCCTGGTTCGTCGACCAGCTGTTCCTGCTGCAAGAGGTCGCCGAGACCGTCCGCGACGCCCCGACGCTCGACGCCGCCACGCTGCGGCTGGCCAAGCGGCACGGCTTCTCGGACGCGCAGATCGCCGAGATCCGCGGCATCGGCGAGGAGACGGTGCTGCAGATGCGGCACGCCTACGGGCTGCGGCCGGTGTTCAAGACCGTCGACACCTGCGCCGCCGAGTTCGAGGCGCGCACGCCCTACCACTACTCGAGCTACGACGCCGAGACCGAGGTGCAGCCGCGCGAGCGGCCCGCGGTCATCATCCTCGGCTCCGGGCCCAACCGGATCGGGCAGGGCATCGAGTTCGACTACTCGTGCGTGCACGCGGTCATGGCGCTGCGCGACAGCTACGAGACCGTCATGGTCAACTGCAACCCCGAGACGGTCTCGACCGACTACGACACCGCGGACCGGCTCTACTTCGAGCCGCTGACGTTCGAGGACGTCTACGAGGTCTACCTCGCCGAGCTGGCGGTCGGCCCGGTCGCCGGCGTCATCGTGCAGCTCGGCGGCCAGACGCCGCTGTCGCTCGCGGCGCGCCTGGAGGCCGCCGGGGTCCCGATCCTCGGCACCCCGCCCGAGGCGATCGACGCAGCCGAGGACCGCGGCCTGTTCGGGCAGGTGCTCGTCAGCGCCGGCCTGCCCGCGCCCGCGTTCGGCACCGCGATCACGCTCGCGCAGGCGCGCGAGATCGCCGAGCAGGTCGGGTACCCGGTGCTCGTCCGCCCGAGCTACGTGCTCGGCGGCCGCGGCATGGAGATCGTCTACGACGACGCCCAGCTCGTCGACTACGTGACCCGTGCGACCGGCGCCCGCCCCGGCGCCGACGGCCACGGCGTGCTGCCCGCGCCGGTGCTGGTGGACCGCTTCCTCGACCAGGCGATCGAGATCGACGTCGACGCGCTCTACGACGGCACCGAGCTCTTCCTCGGCGGCATCATGGAGCACATCGAGGAGGCCGGCATCCACTCGGGCGACTCCGCGTGCGTGCTGCCGCCGGTGACCCTGTCCGACGCGATGGCGGCGCGCATCCGCACCTCGACCGAGGCGATCGCCCGCGGCGTCGGCGTGCGCGGCCTCATCAACATCCAGTACGCGCTGTCCTCCGACGTGCTCTACGTGCTCGAGGCCAACCCCCGCGCCAGCCGCACGGTGCCGTTCGTCTCCAAGGCGACCGGGGTGCCGCTCGCCAAGGCGGCCGCACACCTCATGGCCGGCATGAGCATCGCCGAGCTCAAGGCGGCCGGGCACCTGCCGGAGACCGACGCCGCGGCCAGCGACCCGGGCGCGCCGATCGCCGTCAAGGAGGCGGTGCTGCCGTTCAAGCGGTTCCGCACCCCCTCGGGCAGCGTCGTCGACACCGTCCTCGGCCCGGAGATGCGCTCGACCGGCGAGGTGATGGGTTACGACGTCGACTTCCCGCTGGCCTTCGCCAAGTCGCAGGCCGCCGCGTTCGGCGGGCTGCCGACGTCGGGCACGGTGTTCATCTCGGTCGCCGACCGCGACAAGCGCTCGGTCGTGCTGCCGACGGCGCGGCTGGTCGAGCTCGGCTTCCGGATCATCGCGACCGCGGGCACCGCGAGCGTGCTGCGCCGCAACGGCATCAGCGCCGACGTCGTGCGCAAGGGCTACGAGGGACGCGGCCCGGCGGGCGAGCCGACCGTCGTCGACCTCATCGACGCCGGCGAGGTCGACATGGTCGTCAACACCCCGGGCAGCAAGGGCGCCCGCGTGGACGGCTACGACATCCGCGCGGCCACGACGGCGGCGGACAAGGCGATCATCACGACGATGCAGCAGCTGAGCGCGGCCGTGCAGGCGCTCGAGGCGCTGCGGCGCGGACCGTTCGAGGTGACCTCGCTGCAGGACCACGACGCCGCGAGGGCTGAGAGGATCTCGTCATGACCGAGGTACCGGGCGCCAGCAGCACCCCGGCCACGGGATCCAGCGGGTCCACGGCGGCCACGAACGGTGACGCCGGGGCGCACGAGGTGCGGGCGCTGCCCTTCGGCACGCGCCTCGCCGACGCGATGGACGTCCATGGGCCGCTCTGCGTCGGCATCGACCCGCACCCGTCCCTCGTGCACGAGTGGGGCCTGCCCGACGGCGTCCCCGGGCTGCGCGAGCTCGCGCTGCGCACCCTGGAGGCCGTCGGGCCCCACGTCGCCGCGGTCAAGCCGCAGGCCGCCTTCTTCGAGCGGTGGGGCAGCCAGGGCGTGGCGGTCCTCGAGGAGGTCGTCGCGACCGCGCGGGCCGCCCACGTGCTCTGCATCGTCGACGCCAAGCGCGGTGACATCGGCTCGACGATGGAGGGCTACGCCGACGCCTTCCTCGACCCGGCGTCGGCGCTCGCCGGCGACGCCGTGACGGTCTCGCCCTACCTCGGCTACGGCTCCCTGGCTCCTGCGGTCCGTCTCGCGCAGGCGAGTCAGCGCGGGGTGTTCGTGCTCGCGCTCACGTCCAACCCCGAGGGCGCCGAGGTGCAGCACGCGCGCAACGAGAGCGGCGCCAGCGTCGCGGCCACGATCGCCGCCCACGCCGCCGCCGACAACGCCGCCGAGATCGCCGTGGGTGCGCGGCTGGGCAGCGTCGGGCTCGTCACCGGCGCGACGATCGGTGGTGCCGCGAGCCAGGTCGGCGCCGACCTCGCCGCCGTGCACGGGCCGCTGCTGGCGCCAGGCATCGGGGAGCAGGGCGGGCGTCCGGCGGACCTCCGCGCGACGTTCGGCGCCGCGCTGCCCGCCGTCCTCGCCTCCGCCTCGCGCAGCATCCTGCGGCTCGGGCCGACGCCGGCACGCCTCGTCGAGGGCACCCGCCGGTTGGCGGCCGAGCTCGCCGCCGCGACCGGCCGCGCCTGACCGGCGGACGACACCCGCGCGGCGCCCCGACCTGCGGCGCCACCGTGCAGCCCCCACCCCGCGAGATCGAGGTTCGGGTCGAGATCGAGGATCCAGACCCTCGATCTCGACCCGAACCCTCGATCTCGGCGGGGACGCTCCGCCGCGGTTGCCGCGCCGGGTCCGCGTCGCTAGGTTGCATGCCAAGCCCTTCCGACCCGAGGTGAGACCGTGCCCCTTCCCAACCTCACGCCCGAGCAGCGAGCCGCAGCGCTCGAGAAGGCCGCTGCCGCGCGTGCGACCCGTGCCGAGGTGAAGAACCGGCTCAAGTACTCCGGAGGCAAGCTCTCCGAGGTGATCGAGCAGGGCAAGACCGACGACGCGATCGGCAAGCTCAAGGTGCTCTCGCTGCTGGAGTCGCTGCCGGGCGTCGGCCGTGTCACCGCGAAGCAGATCATGACCGAGATCGGGATCTCCGAGTCGCGCCGGGTGCGTGGCCTCGGCCCGCACCAGATCGCCAAGCTGGTCGAGCAGTTTGGCTGAGCCGGCTCCCGCGAGCCGGACCGACGACACGCCCGCCCCGGCCCGCCTGACGGTGCTGGCGGGCCCGACCGCCGTCGGCAAGGGCACGGTCTCGGCGGACATCCGCGCGCGGTACCCCGACATCTGGCTCTCGGTCTCGGCGACCACGCGGCCGCCGCGGCCGGGCGAGATCGACGGCGTCCACTACCTGTTCCTCTCCCCGGAGGAGTTCGCCGACATGGTGGCGCGCGGGGAGTTCCTCGAGCACGCCGTCGTCCACGGCCGCCACCACTACGGCACGCCGCGCGGCCCGGTCGAGGAACGGCTCGCCGAGGGCCGGCCGGTGCTGCTGGAGATCGACCTGCAGGGCGCGCGCCAGGTGCGCATCACGATGCCCGAGGCGCGCTTCGTGTTCCTCGCGCCGCCCACCTGGGAGGAGCTCGTGCGGCGGCTCGTCGGGCGCGGCACCGAGACCCCCGAGGAGCGGGAGCGGCGTCTCGCGACCGCCCGGATCGAGATGGCGGCGGTGTCGGAGTTCGACCACACGATCGTCAACGACGACGTGACGCGCGCCACCGACGAGCTGGTCGCCCTGATCCGGGGCGAGGACGGGTAGACTGGCCCACGGCCATCGTGCCGTCCTGTGCGCCGCGCCGGTACCCGGCGCGTGGTCGTGCCCACCGTCGTCACTCCCTGCGAGGTCTTTGACATGTCCGGAACCGTCGCCCAGCCCGAGGGCATCACCGATCCGCCGATCGACACCCTCCTCGAGCACGTCGACTCCAAGTACGCCCTGGTGATCTGGGCCGCCAAGCGCGCGCGCCAGATCAACTCCTACTACGCGCAGCTCAACGAGGGTCTGCTCGAGTACGTGGGCCCGCTCGTCGAGACCGAGCCGCAGGAGAAGCCGCTGTCGATCGCGATGCGCGAGATCAGCGCCGGCCTGCTGACCGTGGAGCCCGAGGAGGACTGAGCCTCCTCGCACCGCGCGAACCGGTCGACGAGCTCGGAGAAGGGGGCCTCGGCGTGCGCATCGTCCTGGGCGTCGCGGGCGGCATCGCCGCCTACAAGGCCGCGCTGCTGCTGCGGCTGCTGCGCGAGGCCGGTCACGACGTGCGCGTCGTCCCGACGCCGGCCGCGCTGGAGTTCGTCGGCGCCGTCACCTGGGAGGCCCTGTCGGGCCGACCGGTGACCACGTCGGTCTTCGAGGGCGCCGACGCCGTCGAGCACGTGCGCATCGGACGCGAGGCCGACCTTGTCGTCGTCGCGCCGGCCACGGCCGACCTGCTGGCGCGCGCAGCCGCCGGCCTCGCGGACGACCTGCTCACCGCGACCCTGCTCACCGCCACCTGCCCGGTGCTGATGGCGCCGGCGATGCACACGGAGATGTGGCACCACCCCGCGACCGTCGCGAACGTCGCGACGCTGCGCGACCGCGGCGTGCACGTGCTCGACCCCGACGACGGCCGCCTCACCGGCGCCGACTCCGGCCCCGGCCGGCTCCCCGAGCCCGAGGCGATCGCCGCCGCTGCGCTCGCGCTGGTCGAGCCGCCCGCGGCGCAGGACCTCGCAGGCCGCCGCGTCGTCGTCAGCGCGGGCGGCACGCGCGAGCCGCTGGACCCGGTGCGGTTCCTCGGCAACCGCTCGTCGGGCCGGCAGGGCGTCGCGATCGCGACCGACGCCGCCCGCCGAGGTGCCGACGTCACCCTGGTCGCCGCCAACGTCGACGCGGCCCTGCTGCCCGACGGCGTCGAGGTCGTCACGGTCGAGACGACCGCGCAGCTCCAGGAGGCGATGACCGAGCGCGCCTCGACCGCCGACGTGCTCGTCATGGCCGCCGCGGTCGCGGACTACCGCCCCGCCGCCGTCGCCGACGCGAAGGTCAAGAAGTCGGGAGACGGGCTGACGATCTCCCTCGTCGAGAACCCGGACGTCCTCGCCGGTCTCGTCGCCGGGGCGCGGCCGGGCCAGGTGGTCGTCGGCTTCGCGGCCGAGACCGGTGACGAGCACGGCAGCGTGCTCGACCACGGCCGCGCCAAGGCGCGCCGCAAGGGTGCGGACCTGCTCGCCGTCAACGCCGTCGGCGCCGGCACCGGGTTCGGCGACGTGCCGAACGCGGTCGTCGTGCTCGACGCCGCCGGCGAGGTCGTCACCGAGGCGAGCGGGAGCAAGGCGGACGTCGCGCGCGGGCTGCTGGACGCCGTCGTCGCGCTGCTGGCACGAGACGCGGACGGCGCTGCTCCGGAGACGTCGGCGGCGCCCACTACGCTGCCACGGTGACCTCCCGCCTGTTCACCTCCGAGTCCGTCACCGAGGGTCATCCGGACAAGATCTGCGACCAGATCTCCGACGCGATCCTCGACGCGATGCTGCGCCACGACCCGCACGCCCGGGTCGCCGTGGAGACGATGGTGACGACCGGCCTCGTGCACGTCGCCGGCGAGGTGACGACCAGCGGCTACGTCGAGATCCCGCGCATCGTGCGCGACGTCGTCACCGGCATCGGCTACACCTCCTCCCGCGTCGGGTTCGACGGCGACTCCTGCGGCGTCTCGATCTCGATCGGCCAGCAGTCCGACGACATCGCCCAGGGCGTGAACACCTCGCTCGAGGTGCGCCAGGGCGCCTCCGAGCAGGACCCCTACGACCTCCAGGGCGCCGGCGACCAAGGCCTGATGTTCGGCTACGCCTCCGACGAGACGCGGCAGCTGATGCCGCTGCCGATCCTGCTGGCGCACCGTCTGTCGGCGCGGCTGACCGAGGTGCGCAAGAACGGGCAGGTGCCGTTCCTGCGGCCCGACGGCAAGACCCAGGTGACGATCGCCTACGAGGACGACCGCCCGGTCGCCGTGCACACCGTGGTGATGTCGGCCCAGCACGACGAGACCGTCGACGTCGAGCGCACGCTCGCGCCGACGCTGCGCTCGGCGGTCATCGAGCCGGTGCTGCGGCAGATCGCCGAGGAGACCGGCATCGACGTCTCCTCGCCGCGGCTGATCCTCAACCCCACCGGGATGTTCGTCATCGGCGGACCGATGGGTGACGCCGGGCTCACCGGCCGGAAGATCATCGTCGACACCTACGGCGGCGCGGCACGTCACGGCGGTGGCGCCTTCAGCGGCAAGGACCCCTCGAAGGTCGACCGGTCGGCGAGCTACGCGATGCGGTGGGTCGCCAAGAACGTCGTGGCCGCCGGGCTCGCGCGCCGGTGCGAGCTGCAGGTGTCGTACGCGATCGGGCGCGCCCACCCGGTCGCGGTGCACGTGGAGACGTTCGGGACCGAGACCGTGCCCGTCGACCGTATCGTCGGGGCGATCGAGACGGTGTTCGACCTGCGGCCGGCCGCGATCATCGCCGAGCTCGACCTGCTGCGGCCGATCTACGCCAAGACCGCCAACTACGGTCACTTCGGGCGCGAGCTGCCCGAGTTCACGTGGGAGCGCACCGACCGCGTCGACGCGTTGCGGGACGCGGTGCGCTGACCGACGCGTGACCGAGCAGCCCAGCCTCCTCGACCCGCGCGCCGAGCCCGCGCCGTCGCCCCAGCGCTGGGCGGGTGTCGCGCAGGTGCTCGTCGACGTGCCGCTGCCGCACCTCGACCGCCCCTTCGACTACGGGATCCCGCGCGAGCTGGACGACGACGTGCGCGTGGGCGTGCGCGTGAAGCTGCGGTTCGCCGGGCGCGAGCGCGACGGGTACGTCGTCGGGCGCACGGCGGCGAGCAGCCACGCGGGTGAGCTGACCCCGATCCGGCGGGTCGCGGGGCCGGTGCCGGTGCTCGCGCCCCAGGTGCTCGCGCTCGCTCGTGCGGTCGCCGAGCGCTACGCGGGCACGACCTCCGACGTGCTCCGGCTGGCGCTGCCGCCCCGGCACGCCGGTGCCGAGGCCGCGGTGCTGGCAGCGTCCGAGGAGGCCGGGAGCGAGCCGACACCGCGCATCACGGGCGGGCTGTTCGCTCAGAGCGAACAGCCCGAGCCGGAGCCGAGCGACCTGCTGGCCTGGGCGGACGTGCCCGGTGGCGCGGCGTTCCTGCACCGGTTGACGGCGGGGGAGTCGCCGCGAGCGGTGTGGTCGGCGCTGCCCGCGCCCGGGCCCGACCGTGCCTGGCCGGCCGCCGTGGCCGCGGCGGTGCGCGCGGTGCGGCGCTCGGGCAGGGGAGCGGTCGTGCTGGCGCCCGACCAGCGCGACGTCGAGACGGTCGCGGCCGCGCTCGAGCAGGCGGGCGTCGAGCACGTCGTGCTCACCGCCGAGCTGGGCCGCTCGGCGCGCTACCGCCGGTTCCTGCTGGCACTGCTGGGTCGCACCCAGGTGGTCGTGGGCACCCGGTCGGCGGTGTTCGCGCCGGTGCGCGACCTGGGGCTGCTCGTGTGCTGGGACGACGGCGACGACCTCTACGCCGAGCCGCGCGCGCCGTACTGGCACGCTCGCGAGGTCCTCCTCCAGCGCGCCGAGCTCGAGGGCGCCGCCGTGCTGCTCGCCGGCTACGCGCGCACCCCGGCGGCCGAGCAGCTGGTCGTGGACGGCTGGGCCCGGTCGCTGGCGTCGGAGCGGGCCGTGGTGCGCGAGCGCACGCCCCGGGTCGTGGTGCCCAGCGACGTCGACCTGGCCCGGGAGGGCCCGGCCGCGGCCGCGCGGTTCCCCCGGCCGGCCTGGGAGCTCGTGCGTCGCGCGCTCGAGCACGGGCCGGTGCTCGTGCAGGTGCCGCGTGCGGGCTACCTGCCGGTGGTGGCGTGCGCCCGCTGCCGGGCGCCGGCGCGCTGCCCGGCCTGCCACGGGCCGCTCGGCCTCCCGGGCCGCTCGGCCTCACCTGTGTGCCGCTGGTGCGGCCGGCGCGCCACGGGGTGGGCGTGCAGCGAGTGCGCCGCCACCGAGGTGCGCGCGGCGCGCGTCGGTGCCGGACGCACCGCGGAGGAGCTGGGCCGCGCCTTCCCCGGCGTACCCGTGCTCACCTCCGGTCGTGACGGCGGCGTGAGCGGTGGGGTCGACGAGCGGCCGCGGCTGGTGATCGCGACACCGGGCGCCGAGCCGGTCGCGGCGGAGGGCTACCGTGCCGCCGTCCTGCTCGACGGCGGTCTGATGGCCGCGCGCGACGACCTCGACGCCTCGGTGGAGGCGCTGCGCCGCTGGTTCAACGCGGCCGCGCTCGTCCGGGCCGACGGCCAGGTGATGCTGCTCGGGCAGCCGCCCCAGGCGCCGGCACAGGCGCTGCTGCGCTGGGACCCGAGCGGCTACGCGCAGCGCGAGCTCGGCGAGCGCGAGGAGCTGGGGTTCCCACCGGTGGCGCGGATGGCGGCGGCCACGGGGGAGTGGGCAGCGGTGCGCGACCTGCTGGCGCGTGCGCGGCTGCCGGCGTCGGCGGAGGTGCTGGGCCCGCAGCCCGTGCTCGACGAGCAGGGCGAGGAGCGCGCCCGGGCGCTGGTGCGGGTGCCCCGGTCCGACGGGGCCGCGCTGGCGGCGGCGCTCAAGGCCGCGCAGGCCGTGCGCAGCGCGCACAAGGAGCCCGTTGTGCGCCTGGAGATCGACCCTGGGGCCTGACCGACATTTCGGATCACGCGCCGAAAGTTGCAGTCCGGTTCGCTCCCGTGCCTGGCGTCGGCGTGTCGAGGGCCGCAGGTGGCCAGGTCAGGGCATCGCACGATGCTACTGTGCTCGAAAGTTGCGGCGTCGTCGGCGTCGTCGGGCAGGGCAGGGAGAGCAGGATGGCGAGCCAGCCGAGCGGGCGGACGACGATCGCGGTCATCGCGGCCGAGGCCGGTGTCTCGGTGCCGACCGTGTCGAAGGTGCTCAACGGGCGCCCCGACGTGTCGCCGCGCACCCGTGCCACCGTCGAGGAGGTGCTCGCGCGGCACCAGTACCGCCGCCGGGGGCGGGGTCCTGCGAGCAGCGGCCCGCCGCTGCTCGACCTGTGCTTCCACGAGTTCGACAACGACTGGGCGCTCGAGATCATCCGCGGTGTCGAGGCCGCGGCCGCCGAGCACGGCATCGGCGTGGTCCTCAGCGAGCTCGGCGGCCGGCACCGCCCCGAGCAGTCCTGGCTCGACGCCGTGCTGGCGCGCCGCCCGATCGGGGTGCTGCTCGCGCAGTCGAGCCTGAGCGCGGGCCAGCGGCACCAGCTCGAGTCGCGGTCGATCCCGTTCGTCGTGATCGACACCGAGGGCGAGCTCCCGAAGGACGTCCCGACGGTCGGCTCGAACAACTGGCACGGCGGCCTGGCAGCGACGTCGCACCTGATCGAGCTCGGCCACCGGCGGATCGCGATGATCTCAGGGCCGAGCGACGTGCTGTGCTCGCGCGCCCGGGTCGACGGCTACCGCTCGGCGCACGACAACGCCGGCGTCGCGACCGACCCGGCCCTGGTGCGCTGGGGCGACTTCAGCGTGTCCGCCGGCTACGAGCACGGGCTCGCGCTGCTGTCGCTGCCCGAGCGACCGACCGCGATCTTCGCGGGCTCCGACCTGCAGGCGCTCGGTGTGCTGCGCGCGGCCCGCGAGCGTGGTCTGGAGGTGCCGCGCGACGTGTCGGTCGTCGGCTACGACAACCTGCCGCTGACCGAGTGGGTCGGCCCCGCGCTGACGACGGTCGACCAGCCGCTGCAGGCGATGTCGCGCACCGCCACCCAGATGCTGGTGGCGCTGGCGCGTGGGCAGGAGCCGCCGCTGCGCCGTGTCGAGCTCGCGACCGAGCTCGTCGTGCGCGAGAGCAGCGCCCCGCCCGCCGCCTGAGCCGCGCGGTCGCACGCCGCGCGACGGGTGTGATGGGGTAGGGCCGTGACACAGGTGACCACGGTCGTCTTCGACCTCGGCAACGTGCTGGTGGGCTGGGACCCGCGTCGGGTCTGGTCGAGGAGCCTCAGCGACGCGGAGATCGACGCCTTCCTCGACGAGTCCGGCTTCCACGAGCTCAACCGCAGCCTCGACGGCGGCGTGCCCTACGCCGAGGCCAGGGCGCAGCTCGAGGCCCGTGCGCCGCACCACGTCGCGACGCTCGACGCCTACTGGCAGGACTTCGCCGGTTCCCTCACCGGGCCGGTGCCGGGCTCCGCGGAGCTGGTGGCCGAGCTGCGCGACCTCGGGATGCGGCTGCTCGGGCTGACCAACTGGTCCGCGGAGACGTTCCACCACGCGCCGGTCGTGGCTCCTGCGATCGGCATGCTCGAGGACGTCCTCGTCTCCGGCCGCGAGGGGATGGTCAAGCCCGACCCGCAGATCTTCGCCCTGCTCGTCGAGCGGTACGCGCTGGACCCGGCGCGGACGTTCTTCACCGATGACACCCGCGCGAACGTCGCGGCCGCGCACGACGCCGGCCTGCACGCCCACCTCTTCACCGGCGTCGAGGACCTGCGGGCCGCGCTGCGCGACCTCGGTGTCGGCGTGGCGCCCGCCGGTTCCTAGACTGACCCGCGTGCGTGTGCTGTTCGCGGGGACTCCCGCCGTCGCGGTCCCGTCCCTCGAGGCGCTGCTCGACTCCCGTCACGAGGTGGTCGGCGTGCTCACGCGCCCGCCGGCACCGGTGGGACGCAAGCGCGTCCTGACCCCCAGCCCGGTGCACCAGCGCGCCGAGGCCGCTGGGCTCCCGGTGATCACGGCGAACCGCCCGCACGAGGAGGAGACGCTGGCCCGGCTGGCCGAGCTCGACGTCGAGTGCGCCGCCGTCGTGGCCTACGGCGCGCTGTTGCGCGAGCCCGCGCTGTCGCTGCCACCGCAGGGCTGGGTGAACCTGCACTTCTCGCTGCTGCCGGCCTGGCGTGGCGCCGCCCCCGTGCAGCACGCGCTGATGGCCGGTGACGACATCACCGGCGCGACGACGTTCCTCATCGAGGCCGGCCTCGACACGGGGCCGGTGCTGGGCACGATGACCGAGGCGATCCGACCGGACGACACCGCGGGGTCGTTGCTCGAGCGGCTCGCGCACGCGGGCGCGCCGCTGCTCGTCGCGACCCTCGACGCGATCGCCGACGGCACCGCGGAGCCGCGTCCCCAGGCCACCGACGGCGTCAGCCACGCGCCGACGCTGCGCAGCGAGGACGCGCGCGTCGACTGGCGGCTGCCGGCGGAGGTGGTCGACCGCCGGGTGCGTGGTGTCACGCCGGCGCCCGGCGCGTGGACGACGCACGATGGCGCCCGCTACAAGCTCGGCCCGGTGACGCCGACGGTGCTGCGGATGTTCGTGCCGCCCGGCGCGGTCCGCACCACGTCGGACGGCGTGCTGGTCGGCACCGCGACGGCGCCGGTCCGGCTGGGCGAGATCGCACCGCCGGGCCGACCCTGGATGAGCGCCGCCGACTGGGCGCGCGGTGCCCGTCTCGACCCGGGCTGGACCTTCGACGTGGACGGGGACACCGATGGCTGACCGCGACAGGCACGGCCGCGGCGACGGCAGCCGGGACGACCGCCGACGCGGCGACGAGGACCGGCGCGGCCGTGGTGGTCCGCCGGAGCGTGGCGGCCACGCTCGTGGGACCGGCGGCGAGCGCAGCCACGGGGGCCGCGACAGCCGTCCGCGCGGGGGGTCCCGGTCGCGGCCGAGCGAGCGGTCGCGCGGCACCGACCCGGCACGGCGCGCCGCGTTCGACACGCTCCGGGCGGTCGCCGACTCCGACTCCTACGCGAACCTGGTGCTGCCGCCGATGCTCGCCGAGCGCGGCATCCGTGGCCGGGACGCGGCGTTCGCGACCGAGCTCGCCTACGGCACGCTGCGGCTGCGCGGGCGCTACGACGCGGTGATCGCCCTGGCCGGCAACCGGCGCCCCGAGGACGTCGACGCGCCGCTGCTCGACGTGCTCCGGCTCGGTGTGCACCAGATCCTGGGCATGCGCGTGCCCGACCACGCCGCGGTCTCGGAGACCGTCGGCCTCGCGCGGTCGGTGTGCGGGACGGGCCCCAGCCAGCTCGTGAACGCGGTGCTGCGGCGTGTCGCCGAGCAGGACCTGGACGCCTGGCTCGAGGCGGTCGCGGCCGCTCAGCCCGACGACGTCGAGCGGCTCGCGGCCGTGCACTCGCACCCCGGCTGGGTGGTGCGCGCGCTGCGGCAGGGTCTGGCGGCGACGCCGCCGGGGGCCGACGACCTGACGGCGCTGCTCGAGGCCGACAACGCCGCTCCTGCGGTGACGCTGGTCGCGCGCCCGGGACTGGTCGCCGACGGCGACGTCCCCGCCGACGCCGAGCCCGGTCGCTGGGCGAGCACCGCGCGCATCCTCGCCGCGGGCGACCCCGGCGCCTTGCCCGGCGTGCGCGAGGGCCGGCTCGGCGTGCAGGACGAGGGCAGCCAGCTGGTGGCGCTGGCGCTGGCCTCCGCGCCGCTGGAGGGCACCGACACGCGATGGCTCGACCTGTGCGCGGGGCCGGGCGGGAAGGCGGCGCTGCTCGCCGCCCTGCTCGCCGAGCGTGCGCCCGACGGCGAGCTGGTCGCCAACGAGGTCTCGGCCCACCGCGCCCGTCTCGTCGAGCGCGCGGTCGGCGCGGCGGCGGAGCGCGTGCGCGTCGAGGTGCGGGTGGGCGACGGCCGCGAGGTCGGCGCCGAGGAGGCCGAGCGCTACGACCGGGTGCTCGTCGACGTCCCGTGCACGGGGCTGGGGGCGCTGCGGCGCCGCCCGGAGTCCCGGTGGCGCCGGTCGCCGTCGGACCTCGCCGCGCTCGGACCGCTGCAGCGCGACCTGCTGCGCTCGGCGATAGCGGCCACCCGCCCGGGCGGCCTGATCGGCTACGTCACCTGCTCGCCCCACCTGGCCGAGACCCGGCTGGTGGTCGAGGACGTCGTCAAGAAGGCGCCGGCGGAGGTGCTCGACGCGACGGCGGCGGTCGCCGAGGTCGCGCTCGCGCCCCTGGACGACCAGCGGGGACCGTTCCTCCAGCTCTGGCCGCACCGGCACGGCACCGACGCGATGTTCCTCGCGCTCCTGCGCCGCACCTGATCGGTAGGCTCGCGGTCGTGCTGCACCCGCCGATCCTCATCTCGCCGAGCGTCCTCGACTCCGACCTGGCCCGGCTGGCGCAGGAGGTCGACCGGATCGCCTCGGCGGACCTCGTGCACCTCGACGTCATGGACAACCACTTCGTGCCGAACCTGACGTTCGGCCTGCCGGTGGTCGCGAGCCTGCTCGAGCACACGTCGATGCGCGCCGACGTCCACCTGATGATCGAGGACCCCGACACCTGGGCGCCCGGCTACGCCGAGGCCGGCGCGGCCACGGTGACGTTCCACGCCGAGGCCTCTCGCGCGCCGGTCAAGCTGGCGCGCGAGCTGCGCGCCAAGGGAGCCCGCGCCGCGCTGGCGCTGCGACCGGCCACCGGCGTGGAGGCCTACCTCGACCTGCTGCCCGAGTTCGACATGGTGCTGGTCATGACCGTCGAGCCCGGCTTCGGCGGGCAGAGCTTCATCGACGGCGTGCTCCCGAAGATCCGGCGCACACGCGCGGCGATCGACGAGCTCGGTGCCGACATCTGGATCCAGGTCGACGGCGGCGTCTCGCGCGACACGATCGCCCGGGCGGCGACCGCCGGCGCCAACGTGTTCGTCGCCGGGTCCGCCGTGTACCGCGCGGACGACCCCGCGACCGAGATCGCCGTGCTCCGCGAGCTGGCGACGCAGGCCTGGACCGACTGACCGCGGTGCGGGTGGTGCCGCCCCCGACCTCGGCACCACCCGCCGCCCGGCCGAGTCCGCCGGCCCACGCAGCCACGCCACGCGGACCAGGGTCCGACCGAGCACCGAGCGGGCGGTGCCGCCCCCGACGACGGCACCACCCGCGGCCCGGCCGAGCGCCGCCGGCCCACGCGACCACGCCACGCGGACCAGGGTCCGACCGAGCACCGAGCGGGCGGTGCCGCCCCTGCGACGGCACCACCCGCGGCTCTCAGCTCTCCAGAGGTCCGCGCCTGCGGAGCAGGAGCACGCCCACGCCGATCAACAGCGCGGCCAGCGCCAGCGCCGACGGACCGGCCGCTCCGGTGCTCGGGAGCTGGTCGTCGGCGGCATCAGGGGCGTCCGCCCCGACCTGGAGCACGGGCGGTGCCGCCGCCACCGGTGCGCGCCCGGTGGTGCCGTTCCCGCCCGGGCCACCAGGCGTGCCCGGGTCACCGGGGTCGCCCGGGTCGCCCGGGTCACCGGGGTCGCCCGGGTCACCGGGATCGCCCGGGTCACCCGGGTTGCCAGGGCCACCCGGCACCGGTGCTGCCGCCGGGCACGCCGTCGCGGCGTCGCCCAGGACGCCGATCGCGAGGCAGCCGACGTCGACCGGGATCGCGATCGGCAGGTCGATGGCGATGCCGCCGGCCCGCGGCGTGCCCGGGTCGCCCGGCAGCGGTGCCGCCGCCGGGCAGGTCGCCGCCGCGTCGCCCAGGACGCCGGCGGCGAGGCAGGAGACCTCGACCGGGACCGTCACCGGGGCGGACACCGCCAGGGCGCCGCCACCGCCGGCGGGCCTGGACACCGCCGTCGGACCGCCAGCGTCGCAGCCGGCCGCGGCGTCACCGAGGACGGCCAGGCTGTTGCAGGTCACGCTGACCGGTACGCGCACCGGGACGCCGATGGTCACACCGCCCGCCGCGCCCACAGCGCCCACAGTGCCCACCGTGCCCGCCTCGGCGGCCTGCGGCTGGGGCGTGCCGGCCTCCGGTTCGCTCTCGCCGGACGTGCTCGCGTCGCCGAGCACGCCCACGGCCAGGTGGGAGATGTCGACCGCGAGCTCGATGGGGACGTCGACGTCGACACCGCCGCCGGCCGGCTCGGCGGGCTCCGCCGCCTCAGCGGGCTCGGCCGGCTCGGCGGGCTCGGCGAGGTCAGAGGGTTCGGCCGGGGGCTGCGCGGGCGCCGAGGTGCTGGCCTCGCCGAGCAGCCCGACGGCGATGTCGGTGACGTCGACGTCGATCGTGACCGGCACGTCGACGTCCACGGTGCCGCCAGGCGGTTCCGGAGCCGCGGGTGCCGGCACAGCCTCCGCCGGGGAGGAGTCGGGGGTCGTGGACGCCTCGCCCAGCAGCCCCAGCGCCACGTCGGCGACGGCGATGTCGAGCGTCAGGGGGATGTCGACGTCGATGTCGGGCAGGGCCTCGGACACCTCGCCGAGCGGGATGTCGAGCTCGAGGTCGAGCCCGAGAAGGCCGGGACCGTCGTCCTCGGCAGCGTGGGCCGCTCCGGCCCCGAGGGCGATCAGCCCTCCTGTGACGAGCGCTGTCTGCAGCGCACGCCGAAGGAACACGTGCATGGGTGGTCTCTCCTGTGACTGAGGTGGTGGCGTGCGTGGGCACGCCGAGAACGCGTGCCGGGCTCGGCGCCCGGCGTGGTCCCCTCAGCCAGGGGAGACGGGGATCTCGAAGAACGTCGACGGGTGCGCGGCGCGCGCCTCGCGCTCCGCGGTGGTCCAGAAGGCGGCGGCGACGGCCGCGAGCGGGGCGGCCGGAGCCGCGACGTCGTTGCCGAGGGTCCGGGGCTGCGGCTGACCCGGGGCGCCCGACGGCGCGGCGGGGCCCTGGGGTGCCGAGGGCGCAGCGGGGTCGGGGGTCGTGTCGTGGCCGTCGGCGCTCGCTGCCTCGGCGGGCGCCGTGGTGGCGGGCAGGACGCCGGACGGGGCCACGCCGGGGCTCGGTGCCTGCACAGGTGCGAGCACGGCCCCGGTGCCGGCGGCCGGTGGCGCGTCGACGTGCGCAGCCGGCGACGGGGCGTCTGCGACGTCGGCGGCCAGGACGTGGACCAGCGGGGGGCGTCCGGGGGCGGAAGCGCCCGCCTCGGGTACGGGAGTGCCCGCCTCGGGCGCGGGAGTGCCGGGCGCGGGCGGGTCGGTGCCCGGCACAGGCAGGCTCGTGCCCGGCGCGGGGGGCAGCGGATCGGCGCCGGGCCGCCCGGGCACGAGGACGGGGTCCAGCACGCCGGTGACCGGCTCGAGGGCGTCGGTGACGGGTTGCAGGGCGCCGACGACGGGCTCCAGCAGGTCGGTGACGGGCCCGAGCGACCCCGTCACGGGTGTCAGCAGCCCTCCGACCGGGCCGGTCAGCGGCTCCAGCGCCACCCCGACCGGCGCCACCACGTCGCGGACCTCGTCCAGCACGGGCGCGAGCGGCGCGACGGTCTCCTCGAGCACCGGCGCGACCGGCTCCGCGACGTCCTCGACGACCCCGGCGACCGAGGCGACGACGTCGGTGACCACGGGTGCCAGCGGCGCCGTCACCTCCTCGACGACGGGCGCTACCGGCTCGGTGACCGTCTGGACGACCTCGGCGACCGGGGCGACGACGTCGTCGATCACGGGAGCGAGCGGCTCGATCACGTCCTCCACGACCGGCACCGCCGGTCGCACCGGCTCGGTGACGGTCCCCACGACCTCCGCGACCGGCGAGACGACGGCGTCCACGACCGGGGCGACGGGCGCCGTGACCTCCTCGACGAGCGGCACCACGACATCGCCGACGAGGGGGTCCAGCAGGTCGCCCAGCGGGCCGGCGGACGCCTCCTCGGCCGACGCGACCGACAGCGCGAGCCCGGCGCCGACGAGCGTCCCGAGCAGGAGGGAGCGGCGCAGCCAGCGCAGCACGGGGAGCGGCCCGCTGCTGCGCGTGCGCCGCGTCGTCCTCACCTGCGTCCCCCGACGGATCAGCTCGTGCAACCGGCCGGCGGGGGCCGAGCCAGGGTGCGTGACGGTTCAACCGTAGTGGCAGCGGGCGCTTCCCGTCATGTGAACAGCGGGGGAGCGCGCCCGGTGCTTCGCGCACGCCGTACTAGACTGCGCAGCGAGCTTGACGTGCTCCGGGGTCGGTGAAAGTCCGAACCGGCGGTGACAGTCCGCGACCCGACAGCGGCGGCCCTCCCGGGCCGACGGTGGCGGTTGACCTGGTGGAACTCCAGGACCGACGGTGAAAGTCCGGATGGGAGGAAGCACGCGACGGCGACGCCTCCGGGCGCCGTCGTCGACAGGCGGGTGCCCGATGCACCCCTCTCACCCCGGGACGCGCCGGGGGAGAGGACGTCTGCGATGGCACAGCCGGCTGAGTCGGCACCGTCGGCACGGTCGCGCCCCACGTCCGCAGGACCAGCCGTGCGCCCTGAGCGCACCATCTCCGCCCCGGTCGTCCTCGGGATCGTGGTCGTGGTCGTCTGGGCGCTGCTGGCGGCGGCGCTCGGGCCCGTGCTCGTGCCGTCACCGGCGGACCTCGCCGTCCGCCTCGTGGCCGAGGTGGCCGACGGCGACCTGCTGCTCGGTGCCGCGAGCACCTTCGGCGTCAGCGCCCTCGGCTGCCTCCTGGGGCTGCTCGTCGCGCTGCCGCTGGGGTACCTGCTCGCGAGCTCGACGACCGCGTCGGCGGCGCTGGGCCCGTACCTGGCGGCGTCCCAGGCGATCCCGGCGGTGGCGTTCGCGCCGCTGCTCGCGCTGTGGTTCGGCTACGGCCCGTTCCCCAAGGCGCTGCTGTGCGCGCTGCTCGTGTTCTTCCCCATCCTGCTCAACACCGTGCTCGGGCTGACGACGATCGACCGCGACGTCGTCGACGCCGCCCGGGTCGACGGCGCCGGCCGGTGGCAGCTGCTCGTGCACATCCAGAGCCAGATGGCGCTGCCGTCGGTGCTCACCGGTGTCCGCAACGGGTTCGTGCTGTCGATCACCGGTGCAGTGGTGGGGGAGTTCGTCATGGGCGGTCGTGGGCTCGGCGAGCTGCTGACCGTCTTCCGCGATCGCGTCGACACCGAGGGCATGGTGGCGACGCTGGTGGTCATGGCGGCCCTGGCGGTCGCCATCAATCTGGCCGTGCGCGGCCTGGAGAGGACAGTTCGATGGTGGTGACGAGACGGCAGGCGCTGCTGCTCGCCGCGGCGGCAGCAGGGACCGCCCTGACGGCGACGGCGTGCACGGACCCGACCCCGGGCGCGCCCGACGCGCGCGTGACGATCGGGCTCACGTACGTGCCGAACGTGCAGTTCGCGCCGTTCTACCTGGCGCAGCAGCGGGGGTACTTCGCCGAGGCCGGGGTCGACGTGACGCTGCGCCACCACGGTGAGTCCGAGGACCTGTTCGGGGCGCTGACGGCGGGCCGCGAGCAGATCGTGGTCGCCGGCGGCGACGAGATGCTGCAGGCCCGCTCGCAGGCCGTGGACGTCGTCAGCATCGCGACGCTCTACCAGGAGTACCCGGTGGCGCTCATCGTCCCCGAGGACAGCGACATCACAGGTCCGGCCGACCTCGCCGGCCGTACGGTCGGTGTGCCGGGGCCCTACGGCGAGACGTGGTTCGGGCTGCTGGCGATGCTGCACGAGGCGGGGCTGACGACCGACGACGTGGAGGTCGCCACGATCGGCTACACGCAGCAGGCCGCGCTCTCGGGCGGGCACGTCGACGCGGTCATGGGCTACGTCAACAACGACGTGCCGCAGTTCCGCGCCACCGGGCTCGCCGTGGAGGCCGTGCCGATCGGTGACGTGCCGCTCGTCGGCATCGGGCTGGGCACGACCTCCCGGATGACGCAGCACCAGGGTGCGGCGCTCGCCGGGGTGGTCGCGGCGGTCGGCCGCGCGGTCGCCGACATCGCCGCCGACCCCTCGCTCGCCGTCGAGGCGGCCGCGGAGGAGATCCCCGGCTCGATCACCGACGAGCAGCGCGAGATCATGGGCGCGGTCGCCGAGGCGACCGTGCCGCTCTACGGCGACCTCACCGGTGCGTGGGGCGAGCACGACGACGCCCGCTGGGAGGCGATGGCGGGCACGATGCTCGAGCTGGGGCTCATCGAGGAGCCGGTCGAGGCCGGCGAGGCCTTCACCGACGCCTTCATCGGGTCCTGAGCCGTTCGCGTGACCCGCGGCCGGTCCGGCCGCGGGTCGCCCGAACGGTAGGCTGGCCACCCGTGAAGACCTTCGACGAGCTGTACGCGGAGCTGGCGGAGAAGGCGCGCGAGCGCCCGGCCGGCTCGGGCACCGTGGCGGCGCTGGACGCCGGCGTGCACGCGATCGGGAAGAAGGTCGTCGAGGAGGCCGCCGAGGTCTGGATGGCCGCCGAGCACGAGGGTCGGGAGCAGACCGCGCTGGAGATCTCCCAGCTGCTCTACCACCTGCAGGTGCTGATGGTCGCGACGGGTCTCACCCTCGACGACGTCTACGAGCATCTCTGAGCCGAGCGCTCCGTCCGACCCCGCACCGCCCGATCACCCGAAGGAGCACCCGTTGCTTCGCATCGCCGTCCCGAACAAGGGATCCCTCGCCGAGCCGGCCAGCGACATGCTGCGCGAGGCCGGCTACCGTCAGCGCCGCGACGGACGTGAGCTCGTCCTCACCGACGAGGCCAACGACGTCGAGTTCTTCTTCCTGCGCCCGCGCGACATCGCCGTGTACGTCGGCTCCGGCACCGTCGACGCCGGCATCACGGGTCGCGACCTGCTGCTCGACTCCGGGGTGGACGCGGTCGAGCACCGCGCGCTGGGCTTCGCGACGTCGACGTTCCGCTTCGCCGGGCCGCCCGAGGCGGTCCGGACGCTCGCCGACATCGCCGGCAAGCGCGTGGCCACCTCCTACCCGGTGCTGGTCGGCGGGTTCCTCCGCGACCGCGGCATCGAGGCCGAGGTGGTCAGGCTCGACGGCGCGATCGAGTCGACCGTCCGGCTCGGCGTCGCCGACCTCGTCGCCGACGTCGTCGAGACCGGCTCCACGCTGCGTGCTGCCGGACTGGAGGTCTTCGGCGAGGAGATCCTCACCTCCGAGGCTGTGCTGATCCGACCGGCGGGCGACCCGCACCCGAAGCTCGCGGTGCTCGACCGCCGGCTGCACAGCGTGCTCGTGGCGCGGCGCTACGTGCTCATGGACTACGACGTGCCGGACTACGCCGTCGAGCGGGCCGTCGCGATCACGCCGGGGCTGGAGTCGCCGACGGTGTCGCCGCTGCACACGAAGGGCTGGGTCGCGGTCCGCGCGATGGTCGAGCGGGACGCGACGAACCAGCTGATGGACCGGCTCTACGACGTCGGGGCACGGGCGATCCTCGTCACCCAGATCCACGCCTGCCGGATCTGACGATGGCGGCGGCGCGACGTGTCTTCCGGCCGCGCGCCACGCTGGCGGTCTGCGTCGTGCTGGCCGCGGCGTTCGTGGGCGGTGCCGCGTTCCTGCTGGTCTCGCTCGACGGCTACGGCTTCGACCGCGTCGCGATCCTCGTCATGGTCGGCATCGTCGTGGTGGTGACGGCGCTGCTCGGGCGGGTGCGGGCCGTCGCCGACGCCGACGGTCTGGAGATCCGCAACCCTGTCCGACGGCGGCGCGTCGCGTGGTCGCAGATCGTCGCCGTGCACCTCGGCGTGCACGACTCGTGGGTGCGGCTCGACCTCGACGACGGCACCACCTGCGCGCTCATGGCGATCCAGGCGGCCGACGGCGCCCGCGCACGTCGGGACGCGGCCTGGCTGCGCGACCGGGTCGCCGAGCACGAGGGCCGCGAGCCCACCTGACCGCCGGCCCAGGCGGGCGTCGGGGCCCCGCCGGGTCTAGAGGTAGAGACCCGTCGAGACCTCGACGCGCTCGGCGGCGACGGCGTGCAGGTCCTTCTCGCGCAGGATCACGTAGGTCTCGCCCTGGATCTCGACCTCGTTCTGGTGCTCCTCGCCGAACAGCACCCGGTCGCCGACCTTGACCGTGCGCACGTGGGGACCCACGCCGAGCACCGCAGCCCAGTGCAGGCGCTTGGCCATCTGGGCGGTGGCGGGGATGACGAGCCCGCCCGACGACCTGCGCTCGGCGTCGTCGGGGGACATCTGCACGAGCACGCGGTCGTGCAGCATCATGATCGGGAGCTTGCCTCCTGGACCGGTTGCCACGGTCCCCAACCTACGTCAGGTCCAGCAAGGTCGTCGCGTGCACCCCGGCCGCCGCGGCGGCGAGGAACGGGGCCGGGTCGTCGGCCAGCCCGCGGCCCATCGTGGACAGCGGCACGGGGCAGTCGCGCAGCGCGTCCTCGAGGCCGTCGACGGGCACCCGGTGCAGGTCGTGACGCTCGCGCAGCGCCTCCGCCTGCTCGGCGACGAGCAGGCCCAGGTCGCCCGGCAGCTCGGGCACGACGACGTCGGCGCGGGCCAGCGCCACCCGGCCGTAGGCGGTGAGGCTGTGGTGGGAGATGCCTCGGTGCCGCTCGCGCGGGTCGGCCCCGGAGACGCGCAGGCTGGCGACCGCGCGACCGCCGAGGGTGGCGACGGCGTTGACCGCGTCGCCCGCGGCGACGCCGGAGAAGCCCCAGCGGGTCCCGGTGCCGAGGTTGCCCGGTCCCTGGCTGACGACGACGACGTCGCAGCCGAGCACCAGCCGTGCGGCCAGCAGCCCCGAGTGCAGCGAGACCGCCTCGACGTCGCCGCCGAAGGCCTGCCCGACCGTCACCGACGCGGCGAGCCAGCCGGCCTCCCGGAGCCCCGCGACCGCTCGGGAGAACCACAGCGGCAGCGCGCCGCCGTCGGTCATCAGGTAGCCGACGCGCGCCTCCGGACGGCGTGCCCGCACCCCGGCCACGACCGCCGGCAGCGCCGAGTGGAGATCGGCGACGACGACGGGCATGCCGTCGAGGTCGTCGGCGTCGCGCAGCAGCTCGTGGTGCTCCGACTCCTGCTCGTCGGCACCGAGCACGAGCGTCTGCAACGGCGTGTACCTGGCCTTGACGAGGTGGCCGGGCGCGGCCGGCGGGTCGGGAGGCAGCCGGTCGGGCAGCGCCGCGACGAACGCGTAGCCGCCGGTGCCCAGCCCGCGCTGCAGCGCCGCCGTGGTGAGCAGCACCCGGTCGCCGACCTGCGGCGCCCCCACGAGCCCGGGGTAGGCGAGCGCGCGCACCGGCTCGCCGTCGACCGTCGCGGTCAGCTCCTGCGCGCCGGGCCAGGACCGGCCCAGCGCGGCGACGACACCCTCGCGCCACGTGATCACGCTGCGACCCTAACGGCGACCACCGGTGCACGCCCGCGGCGACGACGGGCCACGCGACGGCGGTCGCTGCGCGGCGCGTGCGCGTCCTCGCGCTAGCGTGACCGCATGAGCGAACGGGTCGACGCGGCGGAGCGGATGCTCGACCTCGTCATCGCGCTCTCGCACACCCGGCACCGCATGACGAAGGCCGAGATCCGCGCCAAGGTCAACGGGTACGGCTCGAGCACGTCCGACGAGGCGTTCGAGAGGATGTTCGAGCGCGACAAGGAGCACCTGCGGCAGCTCGGCATCCCGATCGTCACGCTCACCGACGCCGTGCACGAGGACGAGGTCGGCTACCGCATCGACACCGCGGCGTACTCGCTGCCGCCGATCCACCTGTCGCCGGCCCAGATGGGCGTGCTCTCGCTCGCCGCCGAGGTGTGGCAGGACTCCACGTTCGCCTCCGCCGCGCGCCGCGGCCTCGTCAAGCTCAAGGCGGTCGCCGACGGCTCCGCGGCCGCCGCACCGGGCGTCACGCTGCGGGTGCGCGGGCCGGAGCCGGCGATGGACGACCTGCTCGCGGCGATCGCCGAGCGCGCCCCCGTGCGGTTCTCCTACCGCGCGGCCTACAGCGGCGAGGTCACGGTCCGCACGGTCGAGCCGTGGCGCGTCTACGCGCGCGACCGCGGCTGGTACCTCGTCGGTCACGACCGCGACCGGGACGCGCAGCGCTCGTTCCGCACCTCGCGGATCATCGGCCGGGTCGAGCGCGTGGGGGAGCCCGGCAGCGTCGTCATCCCCGAGGAACGGGTGCCGACGCCGGAGCGCGTGTTCCGGGTGCCCGTCCGGCTCGCGGTGCGCCCCGAGGGCGCCGCGGCGCTGCGCGCACGCGGTGAGGTCGTCGACAGCATCGAGACGCCGGCGGGCGTGCGCGACGTGCTCGCGCTCGAGGTGAGCGACGTCGCCTACCTCGCCGACGAGATCGCGGGCTACGGCGACACGGTCGTGGTGCTCGACCCGCCGGACCTGCGCGCGTCCGTGCTGCGGCGGCTGCGCGCCGTCGCCGCGCTGGGGGAGGGCTGATGGCCGAGACCGCACCGGAGCGCCTCACCCGGATGCTCGCGATGGTCGCCTACCTGCGCGACCACCCGGCCGTCACGGTCGACGAGGTGGCCGAGCACTTCGGCATCACCCCGAGACAGGTGCTCGCCGACGTCAACACGCTGTGGGTCTCCGGCACACCCGGGTACATGCACGGCGACCTCATCGACTTCTCCAGCGACGACCTGGAGCACGGCGTGCTCACGCTGCTGGACTCGCGCGAGATGGACCGACCGCTGCGCCTCTCCCCGGGCGAGGCGGTGGCGCTGCTGGTGGCGCTGCAGTCGCTCGCGGCCACGCTCGGCCCCGACGACGCCGAGCTGGTGGAGGAGACGATCGCCGTGCTGCGCACGGCGGCGGGGGAGGCGGCGGTCGCCGCCGACGCGATCCGGCTCCACAGCGGCGGGCGGGCGCTCGACGAGCGCGTGCAGCAGGTGCGCGAGGCGCTGACCAGCGGTCGCCGGCTGCACCTGCGCTACGTCTCGGCCTCGGACCAGATCACCGAGCGCGAGGTCGACCCGCTGCAGCTGCTCACCGACTCCCAGCGCTGGTACCTGCTCGCCTGGTGCCGTCGCGCCCAGGACGTGCGGCAGTTCCGGGTCGACCGCATCCTCACGCTGCGGGTGCTCGACGTCCCCGCCGACCCGCACCCCGACGTCGAGCTGACCGGCCGTCCCGAGCCCGACACCGCACGCGCCACGCAGGTGCGGTTCGAGATCAGCCCGCGCACCCGGTGGCTCGCCGAGCAGCTGCCCGGCGCCCGCACCGAGGACCTCGTGGACGGCTGGATCGCGATCACGGTCGGCGTGGTCGACATGGCCTGGCTCGCCAACCTGCTCATGGGTCTGGGCGACGACGTGCGCGCCGTCGAGCCGCCCGACGTCGCCGCACAGCTGCGCGACCGCGCCCGGTCCGCGCTGGCCGCGTACGCGGCGCTCGACCTCCTCTGACGGGCCTACGAGCGGTAGGTTGGCGAGGTGATCTGGTTCGCGGTCTGGACGACGCTGGTGCTCGCCACCCTGGCGGGCGCCGCGCTGCTCGGGCTGCGGCTGTGGCGCTCCGGCAAGGCGCTGCTCGCCCAGCTGCACGAGACCGGTGAGGTGCTCGACCGGCTGCAGGACCGCATCGACGAGCTCGAGCGGGCGCGGACCGAGACCGACCCCGTGCCGGACCTGGTCGCGACCGACGAGCAGCGCGCCCGGTGGCGGGCGGTGCGCGCCACCAACCGAGAGCGTCGCGAGGAGCGGCGGCGCCGCCGGCGTGCCGCGACCTACGCGCGCTGGCGCGACGCGGGCCTGCCCTCCTGAGACCGGCGCACGGCCGGTGCCCGCGGCGTGCACGCGCCCGCGGATGACCTAGACTGATCAGGTTCGACCCCCTCGAAGCGGAGACATCATGCGCCCTCAGGCCTGGCACCTCATCGTGCTGCTCGTGGTCATCCTGCTGGTGTTCGGCGCCAGCAAGCTGCCTGACATCACTCGCAACGTCGGCCGCTCGATGAAGATCTTCAAGGAGGAGGTCCGCGACCTCCGCGACGACAGCACCACGGTGCGGGACGCCGTCGACCCGAACCCGACGCTCACGAGCAGCGCCGACACCACCGTCGACACCACGGCCAGCGACGCGCAGCGCGGCGTCACGCCGCCCGGAGGCGGCGCGCCCTCCGACGTGCCTCCGCAGCCCGGACGGTAAGCGCCGGTGGCCCGAGTCACTGGGTCGCGGAAGGACAACCCGGAAGCGCGGATGGCGCTCGCGGAGCACCTCAAGGAGCTCCGCCGCCGCGTGATCCTCGCGGTGTCAGGAATCCTCGTCGGTGCCGTCATCGGCTGGCTGCTCTACAGCCCGACGTTCATCGGCAGCGTCGTCTTCGACGCCGGACCCGACGGCGTCACCAAGGTGCTCGGGCCGGCGATGCTCTTCGACAGCGTCGGCCTCGGCCCCTGGCACCTGCCCGGGGTGTTCGAGACGCTCCAGGACCCCGTCGAGCAGCTGCAGCGCAAGCGCCCCGAGCTGGTCACGCTCAACTTCCAGGGCATCGGCACCGCGTTCGACATGCAGCTGCGGATCGCGTTCTTCACCGGTCTGCTGCTCACCTCGCCCTGGTGGATCTACCAGATCCTGGCGTTCGTCTCGCCCGGTCTGACGAGCAAGGAGCGCCGCTACACCTTCGGCTTCCTCGGCGCCGCGGTGCCGCTGTTCGCGGCGGGTGCGCTGCTCGCCTGGACCGTGCTGCCGCGGGCGCTGGAGATCCTCATCGGGCAGTTCACGCCCGACAACACCACGAACCTGCTCGCGGCCGACGTCTACCTCAAGTTCGTCATGCAGCTCGTGCTCGCGTGCGGTGCGGCCTTCCTGCTGCCGCTGGTCATGGTGGCCATGAGCTTCATGGGGGTCGTCAAGGGCTCGACCTGGCTCAAGGGCTGGCGGTGGGCCGTCGTCGGCATCTTCACGTTCTGCGCGTTCGTCACGCCCAACCCCGAGCCGACCGCGATGATCTTCCTCGCGATGCCGATCCTCGCCCTGTACTTCATCGCGGTCGGCATCTGCCACGTCCACGACGACCGGGTCGCCAAGCGGCGCGCCCAGGAGGACGCCGAGCTCGCCGGTGCCTCCAGCGCGGCAGCCTGAGGCGCGCCTGATGGCCGTCCTCGGGGTCGTCGTCAACCCTGCCGCCAACGGCAACCGCGGGTCCGCCCCGGGCGCCGGGGTGGTGCGCGAGCTCACGGCGGCCGGGCACGAGGTCATCGACCTCTCCGCCGACTCCGCCGAGGCGGCCCAGCTGCGGGCACGGACCGTGTGCACCGAGGGCGGCCGGCGCCCCGACGCCGTCGTCGTCGTGGGCGGCGACGGGATGGTGCACCTGGGCGTCAACGCCGTCGCCGGCACGGGCGTCCCGCTGGGCCTGATCGCGATCGGCAGCGGCAACGACTTCGCGCGCACGGTCGGGCTCCCCGCGCACGACGGCCGCGCCGCGCTGCGGGCGCTGGAGGCGGCGCTGGAGCAGGGACCGCGGCCGATCGACGTGCTGCGGGCCGACGGCGCGCACGGCACCCGCCGCACCGCGTGCGTGCTCTCGGCCGGGTTCGACGCCGCCGTCAACGCCCGCGCGAACACCTACACGTTCCCGCCCGGCGGCGGGAAGTACCTGCGCGCCGTGGCCGCGGAGCTGCGGGGCTTCCGCCCGTACGGCTACACGATCACGATCGACGGGCAGCGCCGCGAGCTCGCCGGCACGCTCGTCGCGATCGCCAACGGTCCCTACTTCGGCGGCGGCATGAAGATCGTCCCGCAGGCCCGCAACGACGACGGTCTCGCCGACGTGCTCATCGGGCACGAGGTCACCGCCGGTCAGCTGCTGCGGCTGCTGCCGAAGATCTACGCGGGGACCCACGTGCAGCACCCGGCCGTCGAGATCGTCCGGGCGCGCGAGGTCGTCGTCGAGCCGCTCGCCGGTCACCCGCCGCCGCCCGACGCGTTCGGCGACGGCGAGCTCGTCGGTGCGCTGCCGCTGTCGGTGACGGTCGAGGCCGGTGCGGTGCAGCTGCTCGCACCCGCGTAGGTTGGCGTCATGACGACCCCGGCCGAGCGGTACGCCGCGGCGGTGCTGCGGCAGCAGCGCGCGCGCAGCGAGGTCGGGCGGTTCGCGGCCACCTTCCCGTTCGAGCTCGACGACTTCCAGGTGCGCGCCTGCGAGGCGGTCGAGGCCGGCGAGGGCGTGCTCGTGGCGGCCCCGACCGGCGCCGGCAAGACCGTGGTGGGGGAGTTCGCCGTCCACCTCGCGCTCGCCCAGGGGCGCAAGGCCTTCTACACGACGCCGATCAAGGCCCTGAGCAACCAGAAGTACGCCGACCTGGTGCGCCGCCACGGCGCCGCGTCCGTCGGCCTGCTCACGGGCGACACCGCGGTCAACGGCGACGCGCCCGTCGTCGTCATGACGACCGAGGTGCTGCGCAACATGCTCTACGCGTCCTCGCCGGCGCTGGACGGGCTGGGCTACGTCGTCATGGACGAGGTGCACTACCTCGCCGACCGGTTCCGTGGCCCGGTGTGGGAGGAGGTGATCCTGCACCTGCCGCTGGACGTGCAGGTCGTCTCGCTCTCGGCGACGGTCTCCAACGCCGAGGAGTTCGGCGACTGGCTCGCCGAGGTGCGCGGCGCGTGCACGGTCGTCGTGTCCGAGCGCCGACCGGTGCCGCTGTGGCAGCACGTCATGGTCGGCCACGAGCTGCACGACCTGTACTCGGCCGACGTCGACCCGACCGACCCCGGCGTCAACCCGCCGATCTCGCACGAGCTGCTCGAGGCGATCCGCTCGCTCGAGCGCAGCGGCGACCGCCGTCGCGGCAGCCGCGAGACGCGCGGCCGCGGGCGGGGGCGCTACCACCAGCGGCGGCAGCTCGTGCGGCCGCCCGCCCGGGGCGCGGTGGTGGCCCACCTGGACCGGGCCGGGCTGCTGCCGGCGATCGTGTTCATCTTCTCGCGCGCAGGCTGCGACGCGGCGGTCGCGCAGGTGGTGCACTCCGGGATCCGGCTCACCACGCCCGCCGAGCGTCGGGCGATCGCCGACGTCGTCGCCGAACGCACCGCGACGCTGCCGCCCGAGGACCTGGCGGTGCTGGGTTTCGACGCCTGGGAGCACGCGCTGCTCGCCGGCGTGGCGGCGCACCACGCCGGGCTGCTGCCCGCGTTCAAGGAGACCGTCGAGACGCTGTTCGCGCAGGGGCTCGTCAAGGTCGTGTTCGCGACCGAGACGCTGGCGCTCGGCATCAACATGCCCGCGCGCACCGTCGTGCTGGAGAAGCTCGTCAAGTGGGACGGCAGCGGGCACGCCGCGATCACGGCGGGGGAGTACACCCAGCTGACCGGCCGTGCGGGCCGCCGCGGCATCGACGTCGAGGGCCACGCCGTCGTGCTCTACGCCTCCGGCCTCGACCCGGTCGCGCTCGCCGGTCTCGCGTCGCGCCGCACCTACCCGCTGCGCTCGGCGTTCCGACCGACCTACAACATGGCGGTCAACCTCATCGCGACGACGGGCTGGGAGCGGGCGCGCGAGGTGCTCGAGACCTCGTTCGCGCAGTTCCAGGCCGACCGTGGTGTCGTCGGGCTGGCGCGACAGGCCCGCAGCCACACCGAGGCGCTGAGCGGCTATGCCGAGGCGATGAGCTGCCACCTGGGCGACTTCGGCGAGTACATGGACCTGCGCCGCCAGATCGGCGACCTCGAGGCCGAGCTGTCGCGGAGCCGCTCGCGCGCGCAGCGCGACGCGGTCGCCGAGACCCTCGCCGCGCTGCGTCGCGGCGACGTCATCCAGGTGCCGAGCGGGCGGCGGGCCGGCTACGCCGTCGTCCTGGAGCCGCCGACGTCGGGTCTCGACGGCGGTTCGGTCACCGTGCTGACCGACGGCGGCCAGGTGCGTCGCCTCGTCGGCGGCGAGGTGCCCTACGGCACCCGCGCCGTCACCCGTGTGAAGATCCGCAAGGACTTCAGCTCTCGGCGGCCCAAGGACCGCCGCGACCTCGGCTCCTCGATGCGCAACGCGCTCGGCGCGCTGGCCGACAGCACGCCCGAGCGCGTGCGCAGGCCCGCCGGGGACCCCCGCACCGACGACCGGCTGACCGCGCTGCGCACGGCGCTGCGCGCCCACCCCTGCCACGGCTGCGCGGACCGCGAGGAGCACGCGCGATGGGCGCACCGCTACCAGCGGCTGCGCGCCGAGCACGACGCGCTCGTCCGGCGCATCGAGAACCGCACGTCGTCCATCGCGCGCGACTTCGACAAGGTGTGCGGCGTGCTGGCCGAGCTGGGGTACCTGACCGCGCCCGGCCCCGAGGCCCGGGTGACCGAGCAGGGGGAGTGGCTGCGTCGCGTGTACTCCGAGCAGGACCTGCTCGTCGTCGAGTGCCTTCGGCAGGGTCACTGGGACCGGCTGGACCCGGCCGGGCTCGCCGGCGTCGTGGCGGCGGTGCTGTACGAGTCGCGCTCCGACGAGCCGACGCCGCGGCCGCGGCTGGGCAGCGGCGCGCTCGCCGAGGCGGTCGCGGCCACCGAGGGCGTCGCGCGCGAGCTCGCGGTCGTCGAGGCCGAGGCCGGGCTGACCGGGCGGCCGCCGCTGGACCTGGGGCTCGTCGTCGCGGTCGAGCGCTGGGCGCGCGGCGCGATGCTGGAGCAGGTGCTCGACGCCGACCTGGCCGCCGGTGACTTCGTGAGGTGGGCCAAGCAGGTCATCGACCTGCTCGACCAGCTCGCCGACGCGGCGCCGTCCGCCCGGTTGCGCGAGACCGCCCGGGCGGGCGTGCACGCCGTTCGGCGCGGCATCGTGGCCGTCGGCACCGTCTGACACCCGTCCGGCCGTCACCCGGGCAGCCTGTTAACCCACACCCGGCCCGGACACACCGACCGACACGCCGGTGGCGCGGAAAATACCTGGACACGCCGCAGGCCGCTGACCTGCGCAGACGCCCGTGACCTGCGGCGACACGGGCTTGGCGAGACGGGCCGCCATCGGTATCTTCGCTCCTTGTACTGCAGCGGGGCCTCGCCCCGTGCAGTCACCGACCAGGCCCGCGCGTTCACTAGAAAACGGGGTCCCAGCAGTGGGGCAGCGGACCGAAGGATGCGCGGGCCGGTCGGTGCCTGGTGGCCCGGCTCCGGGAACGTATCCTGACCGGCATGCCCACGTCGCCACCGAGCCGGCTCACCACGGTCGTCGCCGCGATCCTCGGTGGCCTCCTCACGGACACGGCCTTCCCGCAGCGGAACTGGTGGCCGATGGCGATCCTCGGGTTCGCGCTGCTCGTCGTCGCGATGCGTCGCGACTCGGCGCGCTGGGCTGCCCTGGTCGGCTTCGGCTGGGGGCTGGCGTTCTTCCTCCCGCACATCTGGTTCGCCAACGAGGCGGTCGGTGTGATCCCGTGGCTCGCGCTCTCGGTGGCCGAGTCGGGCATCGTGGCCGCGACCTGTGCGGTCTGGGCGTGGGCCCGGCGTGGCAGCACGCTGCGCGAGCGGCCGCTGCTGCAGGCGCCGACGCTCGGCGTCGTCTGGGCGGTGGGGGAGCAGGTGCGGCAGGTCTGGCCGTTCGGCGGGTTCCCGTGGGGGCGGCTGGCGTTCTCGCAGACGGAGTCGCCGCTGCTGCGGCTCGCGTCCCTCGGTGGCGCGCCGCTCGTCTCGGCGGTGGTGGCGACGCTCGGTACCCTGCTCGTCACGGGGGTGCTGCTGCTCCGCGAGGCCGAGGTGCTGCGCGGGCTGCTGGCGCCCGCGATCGTCGCGGCCGTCCTCGGGGCGAGCCTGCTGGTGCCGCTCGGCACCAACGCCTCGGGCGGCACCATGCGGATCGGCGCGGTGCAGGGCAACGTGGCCGAACCGGGGTTGGGGGCCTTCGCGAACGCCTACGAGGTGCTCTCCAACCACGTGGCCGGCACCGAGGCGCTCGTGGCCGACCCGACCAGCGGTGACCTCGATCTCGTCGTCTGGCCCGAGAACGCCTCCGACTACAACCCGCGCGTCAACGCCGACGCGCAGGCGCTGGTCGAGCAGGCCTCCCAGGCCGCCGGGGTGCCGCTCCTCATCGGGACCGACCGCTACGAGGACGGCGACGAGATCCGCGAGCGCTACAACGAGATGGTGCTCTGGATGCCGGGCGAGGGCGCGACCTTCGCCTACGCCAAGCAGATCCCGGCGGCCTTCGCCGAGTACATCCCGATGCGCGACGTCGCGCGCGTCTTCAGCGACGCGGTCGACCTCGTCTCGGTCGACATGGTGCCGGGCTCCGAGATCGCCGTCGTCCCGGTACCGGTCGCGGCGCTCGAGCGCGACGTCCTGGTCGGGACGGTGATCTGCTTCGAGGTCGCCTATGACGCCCTCATCCGGGAGGCCGTGGTCGGCGGTGCCGAGGTGCTCGTCGTCCCGACGAACAACGCCTCCTTCGGCTACACCGCCGAGTCCGAGCAGCAGCTCGCGATGTCGCGCTTCCGCGCGGTGGAGCACGGCCGCGCGACCATCCAGATCTCGACGGTCGGCGTCAGCGGCGTCATCGCACCGAACGGGGTGCTGCTCAGCTCGACCGAGCTGTTCACCGCGGACCACTTCGCGGCCTCGGTGCCGCTGCGCACCGAGATCACGGTCAGCGACCGCCTCGGCGACGCGCCGGTGGTCGTCTTCACGCTGCTGACGGCGCTGGCGTTCCTCGCCGGTGTCGCCACCGCGCCGCGCACGGTCAGGCGCGTGCGCCGGTGAGGACGCTCGTCATCGTCCCGACGTACGACGAGCGGGAGTCGCTGCCCACCACGCTCGCCGCGCTGCGCGAGCGCGTCCCCGACGTCGACGTGCTCGTCGTCGACGACGCCTCGCCCGACGGCACCGGTGAGTGGGCCGAGGAGGCAGCGGCGTCCGACCCGCGCCTGCACGTGCTGCACCGGGCTGGCAAGGAGGGGCTCGGGCGCGCCTACCTCGACGGCTTCCGGTGGGCGCTCGAGCGCGACTACGACGCCGTCGTCGAGATGGACGCCGACGGGTCGCACCGCGCCGAGGACCTCCCGCGGCTGCTCGTCGCCGCCCGGCCGGGTCCCGACGGCGTCTCTCCCGACCTCGTGATCGGGTCGCGCTGGGTGCCGGGCGGGGCCGTGGTGAACTGGCCGTGGACGCGCCAGCTGATCAGCCGGCTGGGGACCGCCTACGCGCGGCTGGCGCTACGGCTGACGGTGCGCGACGCGACCGCGGGCTTCCGGGTCTACCCCGCCGCGACGCTGCGCCGGCTGCCGCTGGCGGAGGTCGAGTCGCAGGGCTACTGCTTCCAGATCGACATGACCTGGCGCGTGGAGCGCTCGGGCGGGCGGGTCGTCGAGGTGCCGATCACGTTCGTCGAGCGCACCCAGGGGCGATCGAAGATGAGCCGGGCGATCGCCTGGGAGGCGATCACCCGGCTCACGAGATGGGGTGTCGAGGATCGGTGGCGCCGCGTGCGGCGCCGGTTCGTCGGTCGTCAGGCGCTGCGGCGCCGCGCCTGACCGCTGCGCAGCAGCTCGAGCCGCTCGTTCAGCAGCTCCTCGAGCTCGCCGATCGTGCGGCGCTCGAGCAGCATGTCCCAGTGGGTGCGCTGCTTCTTGGTCGGCTTCGGCTCTGGGCGCGTGGCGTCGCGGAGCAGAGCCTCGCCGCCGCCGGGGGCCTCCCAGACGGGCGGGATCTCCGCGTCAGCGGCGAACGGGATCACGATGACCCGGCCGTCGGGGCAGTCGTAGACCGCCTCGACTCGGGGGGCGAGCTCGACGCCGACCTCCGACTCCAGGCTGTTCGCACCGATCTTCATCCCTCGCAGGGAACGCTCGGCCATGATCTCCTCCTTCGTGCACGGGTGGACGCGTGGGTGTGCTCGACCCGCACATGTGGTTCAACGAACCATCATCCAGCGGTGTTCCACCGAGGTGGTGAAGGTGGTGTGAAGCCTTGCCACCCGATCTGGGCAGATCTCGCCCCCGGACGGTGGCCTAGCCTGCTGCCATGGAGATGACCTACCGCCAGCTGGGCCGCTCCGGGCTCACCGTGTCGACCGTCGGGCTGGGGTGCAACGCGCTGGGTCAGACGATCGCGCCGGACGACGTCCCCGCGGTCGTCGACGCCGCTCTCGACGCGGGCATCACGCTCTTCGACACCGCCGACGTCTACGGCGGCACACCCGGGCAGAGCGAGGAGCTGCTCGGGAAGGCCCTGGGTCGCCGTCGTGACGACGTCGTCGTCGCGACGAAGTTCGGCATGGACATGCAGGGCGCCAACGGGCCGGACTGGGGCGTGCGCGGCTCGCGCCGCTACATCCGCCGCGCCGTCGAGGCGTCGCTGCGGCGGCTCGGCACCGACCACATCGACCTCTACCAGATGCACCGCTACGACCCGGTGACGCCGCTCGAGGAGACCCTCGCAGCGCTGCAGGAGCTCGTCGCCGAGGGGAAGGTGCGGTACCTGGGCTCGTCGAACTTCACCGGCTGGCAGATCGTCGACGCCGACTGGGTCGCGCGCACGGCCGGGGGCACCCCGATGATCTCGGTGCAGAACGCCTACTCGCTGCTCGACCGCCGTGTCGAGGCCGAGGTGGTGCCGGCCGCCGAGCACGTCTGCGCGGGCATGCTGCCGTACTTCCCGCTCGCCTCGGGGCTCCTCACCGGCAAGTACCGCCGCGGCGAGGAGGCGCCGGAGGGCACCCGGCTCGCGAGGCGCCCGGAGCGGCTCGCCGCCGCGGACTTCGACCGGATCGAGGCGATCGCCGCCTTCGCCGAGGCCCGCGGGGTGGCGATGGCGACCGTCGCGATCGGCTGGCTGGCGGCGCAGGACGTCGTCGGCTCGGTGATCTGCGGCGCCTCGCGCCCCGAGCAGGTGCGCTCGAACGCTGCGGCGCTGGGCTGGCAGCCGAGCGTCGACGACCTCGCGGAGCTGGACGCGCTCACCGGCGCCGACGCATGAGCGTCGTCGTGTCGGTGAGCGCCGACGCCACGCACCGCTTCAGCAAGGAGCCGCAGGCACGGATCACGCTGGTCGAGGGCCTCGGGGTTGCCGGCGACGCGCACGCGGGCGCGACCGTGCAGCACCGCTCACGGGTGCGCCGCGACCCCACGCAGCCGAACCTGCGCCAGGTCCACCTCATCCACGCCGAGCTGCTGGAGGAGGTCAACGCCCACGGCCACGAGGTCGCCCCGGGCACGCTCGGCGAGAACGTGCTGACCCGGGGCGTCGACCTGCTCGCGCTGCCGCGCGACACCCGGCTGCGGATCGGTCAGGCCGTGCTGCGCGTGACGGGGCTGCGCAACCCGTGCCGCCAGATCGACGACGCGAGGCCTGGGCTGCTCGCGCGCGTCGTCGGACGCGGGCCCGACGGCAGCGTCGTGCGGCGCTGCGGCGTGATGGCGGTCGTCGAGCGGGGCGGCGACATCGCCCCCGGGGACGCGATCGTGGTCGAGATCCCGCAGGGTGCGCAGGAGCCGCTGCAGCCGGTGTGACGGTGCGCCGGCTCAGCCGGCGAGGTCGCGCGTGAGGAAGACGCTCGCGGGGTCCGGACGGTAGTCGGCGAACGGCGGCCCCGCGACGAACCCGTAGCGGGCGTAGAGGCGGCGGGCGGGCGCGAACCCGTCCTGGCTGCCGGTCTCGAGGCTGAGCCTCGTCCAGCCCCTGTCCCTGGCCTCGGCGAGCAGGTGCTCGAGCATCGCCGCCGCGACCCCGCGCCCGCGCAGCGACGGCACCGTCCGCATCGACTTGATCTCCCCGTGCCCGTCGCCGAGGTCCTTGAGGGCGCAGCAGCCGGCGAGCTCGCCGCCGTCCCACGCCGTCCAGAAGGTGACGTCGGGTCGGCGCAGACCCTCCAGGTCGAGCGCGTGCATGCTCTCGGGCGGCGACATGGCGGCCATCTCGCTGAGGTGGTCCTGCAGCAGCCGGTGCACGGCTGGGCGGGACAGGTCGTCTCGCTCGATCGTGAGCGTCACGGGTTCGCGCAGGTGCATCGCCCCAGTGTGCGCCGCGCATGTGACGATCATGTGACGGACCCGCGCAACGGCTGCGCGACCCCCGCCGTCGGTCGGGGTGCACGCGCTCGCCCTGGTTAGCCTGGCGAGATGCCCTCCCGCCCGCAGAGCACCGGACGGGGCGCCCCGGCGGCGTCCCGGCTGCGCGCGATGGACGCCTTGCGGCTGCTCGCCGCGGCCGCCGTCATGCTGTTCCACTTCACGGCGCGCGACCACGCACGCTGGGGCGAGGACGTGCTGCCGGCCGACGTGTTCGGAGGCGTCGCCGACGTCACGCGCTACGGGTACGCCGGCGTCCACCTGTTCTTCGTCATCAGCGGCTTCGTCATCCTCATGTCGGTGTGGGGGCGCACCGTGCCGCAGTTCGTCGCCTCGCGCGTCAGCCGGCTCTACCCCGCGTACTGGGCGGCGGTGCTGCTCTCGGCGACCCTGCGCTGGTGGTGGCCCGGCTTCGGCGCGGCCACCCCCACCGAGGTGCTCGCCAACCTCACGATGGTGCACGAGCCGTTCGGCGTGGCCAGCGTCGACGGCGTGTACTGGACGCTCTGGGTCGAGATGCAGTTCTACCTGCTGGTGCTGGGCCTGGTGCTGTGGGGTGTCACCGCCCGCCGCGTCGTGGTGCTCGCCGCCGTGGTGCCGACGGTGCTCACGACCGCGTCGCTGCTGCTGCCCGAGCTCGACGCCCGGGTGAGCGTGCTCGGCTGGTCGCCGCTGTTCGGCGCCGGCATGGTCCTCTACGTCATCCACCGCGAGGGGTCGACGGCGTCGCGCTGGGCGGTCGTCGCGCTGTGCGCCGCGCTGGCGGCGGCGCGCTCGTCGCTGCGGGTCGCGCACGCGGTCGAGCAGGTCGCGACCGGCACGGTCCAGCCGTGGCTGCTCGGTGGCATCGCGGTCGCGGTCGTCGGGGTCGTGGCGGTCGTCGCGCTGGTCCCGCGGGTGCGTGACCTCGACTGGCGCTGGCTGACCGCGCTGGGCGCGCTGACCTACCCGCTCTACCTCACGCACGAGTACGTGGGCTGGGCGGTCATCGAGGTGCTGGCGCCGCGCGCCGGTCGCTGGCTCACGCTGCTGCTCGCGGTCGCCGTGTGCGTCGCCCTCGCCTGGCTGCTGCACCGGCTCGTCGAGGAGCGCACGCACCGCCCGCTGCGGCTGTGGGTCGAGCAGCGGCTCACGGGTGCCGCCCGGCGCGAGCCCGCGCGTGCAGGTGCTGCCGACGCCGCGGCGCGGTGAGCCGCCGCCACGCGCCTGTCAGCGCGTCGCGGCGCGCAGCCGCTCGCCGAGCGCCCGCACCTCCTCGGCGAGCTCGGGCGGCGACACGACCCGGAAGGGCGCCCGGATCTCGGCGAGCTTGACGGCGTACCAGTCCGGGGTGCTGGTGGTGCCGACGAGCCGGGTGCCCCCGGGCACCTCCTCGAGGCGGCCGAGCTGGCGCGGCAGCCACCAGCGCACCTGCTCCAGCGGCGCCTCGACGACCACCTCGACGGCGAGCTCCCAGCCCTCCGAGAGGTGCTCCTCGACGGTCGCGGCGGCGTCGAGACCCGCGGGGACCTCGACGCCGTGCTCCTCGAGGCGCACGTCGCTGATCCGGTCGACGCGGTAGAGCCGGCGCGCGTCCCGGTCGCGCGACCAGCACAGCAGGTACCAGTAGCCGCGGCGCGGCACGACCGCCCACGGGTCCACCGTGGTGCGGAACGAGCTGCCCGCGCGGTAGCGCAGCGAGACCCGCCGCCGGGTCGCGGCCGCCTCGGCCAGCCGCGCGACCACGACCGGGTCGACGTCGGCCTCCACCTCGGGCGGCGTCGTCACCTGGCGCAGCGCCTCCACGGCGGCGGCGAGCTCGGCGGGCAGCACCCGGGTGAGCTTCGCCAGCGCCCGCCCGGCGGCGTCGTCCGCGCCGTGGTGGCTCTCGACGGCGGCCATCGTCAGGCCGAGGGCCTCCGACATCGTGAACGTGAGCGGTGGCGGTCGGAACCCGCGCCCGATCCGGTAGCCGCCGTAGCGACCCGGCGTCGACTCGACCGGGATGTCGGCCTCGCGCAGGATCGCCACGTACCGGCGCGCGGCCCGGTCGGTGACGCCCAGCCGGCGCCCGAGCTCGGCGGCCGTGATGCCCGGGGCGTCCTGGATCGCGGCGAGCGCGCTGAGCGCCCGCGAGGTCGGGCTGTCGCCGTCGAGCCCCATACGCGGAAGCCTAACGTCCGCACCCCTCCGGCGCGCCGGACGCCGGCCGCCGTGCCGGAGGGTTGCGGCGCGGCGCGGTGCGGGCCGATCAGGGCGGGGGAGCGGGGAGTCGCCAGTCGGGCGGCGGGTCCTCGCCGACGCGACCGTCGACGGCCTCCCGCAGCAGGTCGGCGTGGCCGGTGTGCCGGGCGTACTCCTCGAGGAGGTCGACCACCAGCCGTCGGAGGCTGACCACGACACCCTGGTCGGCGCCGAGGGCGACCTGCTGGTCGAGACCGCCGGCGTCGACGGCGTCGGCGAGCCGCTGCCGCGACCGCGCGACGCTGCGGTCCCAGGTCGCGTAGAGGTCGGCCGCCGACATGCCGGTGGTGTCGAAGGTGTACTCCTTCGGGCTGCCGGCGTAGCCGGGCATGCCCGCCCAGGGCGGTCCGTAGCCCGCGCCGGAGAGGTTCGGGCCCCACTTCTCGTCCTCGACGCACGCGAGGTGCTTCATCAGACCGCCGAGCGTGAGGCTCGAGGCACCGACGGTGCGCGCGAGAGCGTCGTCGTCGAGGCCGTCGACCTTCCAGCGGAACGTCGCCCGCTGGCGGTCCAGGGCGCCGAGGAGGTGCTCGACCTCGGTGCCGTCGAAGGGTGGCTCCCACGGAGGCATCTCGTCCATGCCGGCGACCGTAGGCGGGTACCCGGACGGTCGGGGTCCGCGTTGCGGATCCGCCCCACCCGAACACTGGGACGGTGTCGATCCACGGCAGGGGGAGTGCGCCGTCGACGGCCGCGTGGCACGATCGGGAACCATGGCGAGCAGCGCGGAGTCCCAGCGGCTGCGCGACCTGCGGCTGCTGCGGCGGGTGCGGGACCGGATGGACCGCGAGCACGCCCAGCCGCTCGACGTCGCCGCGCTGGCGGCGGGCGTGCACATGTCGCCAGGTCACCTCAGCCGGCTGTTCAAGGAGGCCTACGGCGAGTCGCCGTACTCCTACCTCATGACGCGCCGCATCGAGCGTGCGATGACCCTGCTGCGGCGCGGCGAGCTGTCGGTGACCGAGGTGTGCTTCGCCGTCGGCTGCTCCTCGCTGGGGACGTTCAGCACGCGCTTCACCGAGCTGGTCGGGATGCCGCCCAGCGAGTACAAGGAGCGCGCCGAGGGCCTGGCGGGCATCCCCGGGTGCGACCTGCGGCGGGTGAGCCGACCGATCAGGAATCGAGAAGCGGCGCGTCCGCCCTCGGGCCTAGCGTGAGATCCATGGACATCACCATCCACACCGCGTTCCTGCCGCAGGACGACCCGGAGGCCGCCAAGGCCTTCTACAGCGGCGCCCTCGGCTTCGAGGTGCGCCAGGAGGTCGGCTACGGCGACATGTACTGGATCACCGTCGGCCCGCCCGGGCAGCCCGACGTGAACCTCGTGCTGCACCCGCCGGGCGCGGACCCGAACATCACCGAGGACGAGCGGCGGACCATCCGCGAGATGATGGCGAAGGGCACGTTCGCGAGCCTGCTGCTGGCGACGGACGACCTCGACGCCGCGTTCCAGCGGCTCGTCGAGCACGACGCGGAGATCATGCAGGAGCCGACCGACCAGGACTGGGGCGTGCGCGACTGCGCCGTCCGTGACCCTGCCGGCAACACGCTGCGGATCCAGCAGCGGTGAGCGCGCCCGCACCGCGCGACCGTGCCCAGCGCCGTCGCGACGTCGAGGCCCGGCTGGCGACCGACGTCGACGTGTGGGTCGCCACCGCCTCCGCCGACGGCGACCCGCACCTGATCCCGCTGTCGCACCACTGGGACGGCGAGACGCTGCTGCTCGCCACCGCCGCCGACAGCCCGACCGGTCGCAACCTCGCGCGCTCGGGGACCGTGCGGCTCGCGGCCGGGCACACCAGGGACGTGTGCCTCGTCGAGGGCACGGTGCAGACGCTGCCGATGGACGCCGTCGACGACGCCCGGGCGACCGCGTTCGCCGAGCACACCGGGTTCGACCCGCGTGGGCTGCGCACGCCGTACCACTGGTACCTCGTCACGCCGCAGCGTGTGCTGGCGTGGCGCGAGGAGAACGAGCTGGCCGGGCGCGAGCTCATGCGGGACGGACGCTGGACCGTCGAGACCATGGACGAGCGATGACGAGCACGAGCACTGCAGAGCGGACCAGCACGCCGACGGCGGCGGACCGCTACGACACGATCCGCGTGCGGGGTGCGCGTGAGAACAACCTCAAGGACGTCGACGTCGACATCCCCAAGCGACGGCTGACGGTCTTCACCGGGGTGTCGGGCTCGGGCAAGAGCTCGCTGGTCTTCGACACGATCGCCGCGGAGTCCAAGCGGCTGATCGACGAGACCTACCCGGCGTTCGTGCAGGGCTTCATGCCGACGCTGTCGCGGCCCGACGTCGACGCGCTCGACGGGCTGACGCCGGCGATCATCGTCGACCAGGAGCGGCTCGGGGCCAACCCGCGCTCGACCGTCGGCACGGTGACCGATGCGAACGCGTTGCTGCGGATCCTGTTCAGCCGGCTCGGGGAGCCGCACATCGGCTCGCCGAACGCGTTCTCCTTCAACGTGCCGTCGGTGAGCGCGAGCGGCGCGATCACCGTCGAGCGCGGCGGCCGCACGGTCAAGGAGAAGGCGACCTTCCACCAGCTGGGCGGCATGTGCCCGCGGTGCGAGGGCCGCGGCTCGGTGTCGGACTTCGACCTCACGGCGCTCTTCGACGAGACGAAGAGCATCGCCGAGGGCGCGCTGCTGGTGCCGGGCTACGGCCCGGGCACCTGGTACGCACGCATCTTCGGCAGCGGCGAGTTCTTCCCCGCCGACAAGCCGATCAAGGACTTCACGAAGAGGCAGCTGCACGACCTGCTCTACAAGGAGCCGACCAAGATCAAGGCCGAGGGCGTCAACGTCACGTTCGAGGGCCTGATCCCGCGGATCCAGAAGTCGTTCCTGTCCAAGGACGTCGAGGCGATGCAGCCGCACGTGCGCCGCTTCGTCGAGCGGGCGATCACGTTCGGCACCTGCCCGGACTGCGAGGGCACGCGGCTGGCACCGGAGGCGCGGTCGTCGCGGATCCGCGGCAAGAACATCGCCGACCTGTGCGCCATGCAGATCACCGACCTGGCGGCCTGGGTGCGCGAGCTCGACGAGCCCTCGGTGGCGCCGCTGCTGGAAGGTCTGCGCGACCTGCTCGACAGCTTCGTCCGCATCGGGCTGGGCTACCTCTCGCTCGAGCGGCCCTCGGGCTCGCTGTCCGGCGGCGAGGCCCAGCGCACGAAGATGATCCGGCACCTGGGCTCGGCGCTCACCGACGTCACCTACGTCTTCGACGAGCCCTCGATCGGGCTGCACCCGCACGACATCGCCCGCATGAACGAGCTGCTGCTGCAGCTGCGCGACAAGGGCAACACCGTGCTGGTGGTGGAGCACAAGCCCGAGATGATCGCGATCGCCGACCACGTCGTCGACCTCGGCCCGGGTGCCGGCAGCGCCGGCGGCGAGATCACCTACACCGGCGACCTGGCCGGGCTGCGGGCGTCGGGCACCGTCACCGGGCGCCACCTCGACGACCGGGCGCGGCTGAAGGACTCGGTGCGCTCCGCCGTCGGGGCGATCGAGGTGCGAGGGGCGAGCGCGAACAACCTCCGCAACGTCGACGTCGACATCCCGCTCGGCGTGCTGGTGGCGGTCACGGGTGTGGCGGGCTCGGGCAAGAGCTCGTTGATCGACGGCTCGGTCGCCGGGCGCGACGGCGTCGTGGTCATCGACCAGAGCGGCATCAAGGGCTCCCGGCGCAGCAACCCCGCGACGTACACCGGGCTGCTCGACCCGATCCGCAAGGCGTTCGCGAAGGCCAACGGCGTCAAGCCGGCGCTGTTCAGCGCGAACTCCGAGGGCGCCTGCCCGGTGTGCAACGGTGCCGGCACGATCGAGACCGACCTGGGCCCGATGGCGAGCGTGACGACGACGTGCGAGGAGTGCGGCGGGCGGCGGTTCCAGGCCGAGGTGCTCGAGTACACGCTCGGCGGCAAGAACATCGCCGAGGTGCTCGAGATGTCGGTCGGCGAGGCACTGCAGCTGTTCGGCGAGGGCGAGGCGCGCACGCCCGCCGCGACGGCGATCCTGGAGCGGCTGGCCGACGTCGGGCTGGGCTACCTCACGCTGGGGCAGGCGCTCACCACGCTCTCCGGGGGCGAGCGGCAGCGGCTCAAGCTCGCCACGCAGATGGGCGACAGGAGCGCCCAGGTCTACGTGCTCGACGAGCCGACGACCGGTCTGCACCTCGCGGACGTCGAGGCGCTGCTCGGCCTGCTCGACCGGCTGGTCGACTCCGGACGGTCGGTCATCGTCATCGAGCACCACCAGGCGGTGATGGCGCACGCGGACTGGATCATCGACCTCGGGCCCGGGGCCGGGCACGACGGCGGCCGGGTGGTCTTCGAGGGCACGCCCGCCGACCTCGTCGCCTCGCGGGCGACCCTCACGGGCCGGTACCTCGCCGAGTACGTGGCCTGACGTGTGCTTCCACGCGCGGATGGCGGCCGGGCCGGGAGGCGAGCGCACCGCCGGTGAGCCGGCGGTCGCCGTGGCCGGTGGTCGGGAAGCGCGGGAGCCCGAGCCGGCGGCGGCCGGTCCGGGTCAGCCGAGCTGGTCGTCGGTGACCCGGTCGCCGTCCTGCACCGGCCGGATGAGGTCGGTGAGGTCGAAGCCCTGACGGGTCGCCTCGGCGAGGTAGTCCTGCTCGACCGCGGGGTCGACCTGCGGGGTCCGGGCGAGCAACCAGAGGTTCTTGCGGTCCGGCGTGCCGACGAGCGCGTGCTGGTAACCCTCGTCGATCCTGAGGACCCAGTAGTCGCCCTTGGTGAACGGGATCCAGCGCAGCCCCTCGGGCAGGAACGTGACCTCCAGGCGGGCGGGGGAGTCGCCGGCGGGGGTGGCGCGGCCGATCGCCTGGGTGGGCTCGCCGTCGGCGTCGTAGCAGCGGTTGTCGACACGGATCGCGCCGTCGTCCTCGAGCGAGTAGTGGGCGGTGACGTCGCGGGCCTCGGCGTCCTCGTAGCGCAGCGGGAGCCGCGCGATCTCGTACCAGAGCCCCAGGTAGCGGTCGAGGTCGAGGGTCGGGACGGACGTGACGTCGGTGCTCTCGGTCATGGGTCGGGCCTCTCGTCGCGGACGGCGTGCCCTCGCCACGCTACCGGCGACCCGGTGCGTCGCGGGGGAGCGGGGTGGGGGTCCGCGGGACCGCGGGGCGCGCCGTCGGCTAGCGTGAACCCGCCGTCGAAGCCGCAGAGGAGACGTTCATGACGCAGCTCGTGCTCACCGCCGTCGGGGACGACCGCGAGGGCCTGGTGTCGGCGCTGTCGCAGGTGGTGGCCGAGCACGGCGGCAACTGGCTCGACAGCCAGTTCTCGCGGCTCGCGGGCAAGTTCGCCGGGATCGTGCTCGTCGATCTGCCGGCCGAGCAGGTGGCGGCGTTCACCGACGCCGCAGGCGCGCTGCGGGACCGGATCGGCTGGAAGGTCGAGGCGACCCCGGCGGGGACCGGGGGAGGGGAGGGGCACGAGGTGCAGGTGCACCTCGTCGGTCTCGACCGGCCCGGGACGGTGCGCCAGGTGACCGAGGCGCTCGCCGCGCACCACGTGAGCATCCGGACGTTCCGCTCCTGGACGCACCCCGCGCCGCAGGGCGGCGGGCTGCTGTTCGAGGCCGAGGCGGTGGTGACGCTGCCGGAGGGGCTGCCGGTCGAGGTGGTCCGACAGGCGCTGGAGCCGATCGCCGACGAGCTGATGGTCGACCTCGACCTCGCGGACGCCGGCTGACCGGGCGGGCGTCGGCGGGGCTGGGTCTGGCGGGCGCGGCTCGGCGGTCCTACGCTTCCCGGCATGCTCGAGCTGCGCCCGAACTGCGAGTGCTGCGACCGTGACCTCGCCGTCGACGACGAGGCCTACATCTGCACGTTCGAGTGCACGTGGTGCCCCGCGTGCGTCGCGACCTTCCCCGACCGGGCCTGCCCCAACTGCGGGGGCGGACTGGAGCGGCGACCGGTGCGGCCCGCGTCGCTGCTGGAGCGGTACCCGGCGAGCACGGAGCGTGTGGTCTCGGACGGCTGCCGGGCGGCAGCGAACCGCTGACGCCCGTCAGAGCGTGAGCGCGACGACCCCGCCGAGCAGCAGGAGGAGCCCGTTGGCGAGGGCGATCCAGAACCCGGCGAGGCGCGGGGCGTCGTCGTCCCACCGGTCCTGGACGAGCACGACCGCCGCGACGGCGAGCGCCATGAGGCCCGCGACGACGGCGTAGAGCAGCGTCGAGTACAGCCAGGCGTAGGGGAGGAAGTGCGCCGCGAGGACGATCGTGACGACGACGGCCGCGGTGAGGTAGCGGGTACGCACCAGCAGCACGACGACGAGGGGGATCGCCGCCATCTGTCCGAGCAGGAGGTAGGAGGAGAGACTCTCCAGCGCCGGGTGCTCGGGAGCCGGACCGGTGGCGGCCAGCGCGGTCAGCGCGAGTGCCGCCGGGAGCGCGACGCTCCCTTGGAAGACCATGGCGAAGCCGCCGACACGGGGACCGAACCCGCGCCACAGGAGTGCGACCACCAGCCACGTCGTGCCGTACGCCAGCAGGAACCCGAAGCCGTGCCGGTTCACCTGCGCGAGCTGCTCGAGATACTGCTCGACCCCGTCCATGCGGAGCCAGCCTAGGAGGGAGACGCAAGCGGGCACCGGAGGCCGCCGACCGGCTGGACGGTGGAAACGAGGCGCTGCTCCGGACGCCGCTGCCCTAACCTCGGGGCCATGACCAGGACGGTTCGCCAGGCGACGCTGCCCGATGTCGACGCTCTCGTCCGGCTCCGCGCCGAGATGTTCGCGGCGATGGGGGTCCCCGAGACGGGCGGCGAGTGGCGGGCCCACGCGCGCCGGTGGTTCGCCGACAGGATCGACGACGCCGACTACCGCCTCGTCGTCGTCGAGGTGGACGGCGAGGTCGTGAGCTGCGCCGTGGGCGCGATCCGCGACGCGGCGCCGTCGCCGAGCGTCCCCGAGGGGCGTGACGTTCTCATCAGCAACGTCTGCACGGCTCCCGCGCACCGCGGGCACGGGCACGGCCAGGCGGCGTTCGACGCGGTGATGGCGTGGGCTCGCCGCACGGGCGTGGGTCGCGCCGAGCTGATGGCGACCGAGCTCGGGCGGGGGATGTACGTCAGCGCCGGGTTCCGTGAGGAGCGCTGTCCCGCGATGCGTGCGGCGCTGTCCGGCCCTGGGTCCCGAGGCGAGGGGTCGGACGGGCGCTCGGCGCGGGTGGCGACGTCGATGGGCTGAGGTGCACGGTGCCGGCGGCGTGCGCGACGTCGTGAGTTATGTCAGAAGGGGAGTGCGGTGGGGACGGGACGCAGGGGAGGCGCGTCAGCGATCAACCGCGCCGGCACGGCCGCCGCCACACTCGCGGCAGCCGGAGCGCTTCTCCTTGGGGCGTGCACGGGACACCAGGCCGTCGAGCCCGAGCCGAGCGACCCGGCGACGTCCTCACCGACCTCCGACGATGCCGACGGCTCGGCCGATCCGATCGACGCGCCGGCGGTCCCGGCCGTGCAGACCCGGACCCCGCTGGTGGACTACGCCGATGGCAGGCGCATCAGGACGGATCGGCTGCGCCGACGACGTCGTCACGAGCAGTGGGTTCCTGACTGTCGTCGAGCCGTTCAGCACGAGCGTGTACACCTTCGACGCGTCTGAGGGCGTTGCAGTCTGCGCGTCGCTGGCGTCGAGGCGGGCGAGGACGCGTGCGACAGCCTCCCGCCTGGGTCGGCTCCTCACGCCCTGCTGACTCTCATGGCGGTATCCGATAATGGACATTATGTCATTCCAACCCAGCATTATTGCAACGGATGCACGATTGCGACTTCCCTCCACCCCTCCACCCTTCCCCCGTTGATCTGGCCAGCCCAACCCTCCTGACCTGGGGCGTCCCACCCTCGATTGAGGCTGCAGGACACCAACTGGAGGCAAGCCTCGATCACGTTAGGATCGCCACCGGGCATCCGCCACGACGCGTTGACCTGCGGTGTTGCGCGTCATCGTGCATCAGATGCATGATACGTGCAACTGGTGGGCGAACGTGAAGGGTGCGAGATGGCCGTTGATGCCGTTGGTCGGTACGTGGACGTCGCTGGTCTGCAGGCTCTGAGACCGGAAGAGCACGTGTTCAGGGAGATGCTCGATGGTTGGCGCAATCAGCAGCTCAGCCGCAACCTTCAGCACGCCACGATCACGGCACGAGAGCAGTTCATCCAGCGCTTCGTGGGAGCGACGAACGAGTACCCATGGCGCTGGAGCGTGGCACACGTGGACGAGTTCTTCGGCGACCTCCGTTCGATCAGGCAGGTCCGGCGCTCCACGGTGCGCGGATATCAGAACGCGCTGCGGCTGTTCTGCGACTACGTCAGCACCAGCGACTACGGGTGGCCATCGGTGTGCGAACGGCTCTTCGGCACCCACCCCTCGCAGGTCTGTTTCGAGTGGAACACGGCCCGTCACGTACAAGACGAGGAGTCCGACCCCACGCGGCGAGCGTTCACCAGAGCAGAGTTGCAGCAGTTCCTCGACCGCGCAGACGACGAGGTCGTCGACATCACCGCCCGCGGCCGCAAGGGCTGGCTCGCGGCCTACCGCGACTCGGTCATCTTCAAGACCGCCTACGCCTGGGGGCTGCGACGAAACGAGGCCAGACACCTGCAGACGGTCGACTTCTCCCGCAACCCGCACGCGCCCGAGTTCGGCCGACACGGAGTCCTCCAGGTCCGCTGGGGCAAGGCCAAGAAGGGCTCTCCCCCGAAACGGCGCAGCGTGCTGACCGTCTTCGACTGGGCCCCAGAGGTCATCGAAGACTGGTTGGCCACCGGTCACCCGCGCAGTGGCGCTGGGCTCGATCTGTTCGTGACCGAGCGAGGCACGCTGGTCTCCGAGGCGGCGCTGCTGGCGCGGTTTCGCCGCTACTGCGACGAGCTCGGACTAGCGGCGGGACTGGACTTTCACTCGCTGCGCCGCAGCTACGTCACACATCTGATCGAGTCAGGGATGGACGCGCTGTTCGTGCAGCAGCAGGTCGGCCACGAGCACGCCTCGACCACGGCGATCTACACCTGCGTCTCCAGCGACTTCCGGGTCAAGACGCTGCGACGCGCTTTGGATGGCACCCTCAAGGCTGCCCTGGCCGGCTACGAGAGCGAGTAGAAGATGCGCAAGACGATCACCTATCAGTGGCACCTGGCCGAACTGATGGCCAAGGCCGGCATGCACAACAGCACGGACCTACTCCCCCACCTTCTCGAGCGCGGCATCGACCTGTCCCCATCACAGGCCTACCGCCTGGTGACCGGCCGACCCGAACGCGTCTCGATCCAGTTCCTCGCCGCGATCTGCGACATCTTCGACTGCGAGCTGAACGACCTCATCACCTACACCGCCGCCACTCAGACCAAGCGTCGAGCCGCCGCGGGGCCGAACGTGGTCGACCTCGACAAGACCGCACGACCGCGCCGCGCCAGGATCGTGCCCGATGGTGATTGAGGTCAACCCACGCAACACCGTGCAAGGCCGCCCACGCACCAGCGGCAGCCGCGTCTGCGCCCGCTGCTACCGGGCCGCTGCAAAGTACCGGATCCGCTGGCCGGAAGGGCCGATCTGCGGAATCTGCTTCCACAACGCGATGCGCACCCACGGCAACTGCGCACACTGCGACACCGACCGGCTCCTGCCTGGCATCGACGAGCTGAGCGCCTCGCCGATCTGCGCACCGTGCGCCGGCATACCTTCGATCATCTGCGCCAGCTGCGGCAGCGAGGCCGAGCATACCGGCGCGACCACTGCGCACGCTGCTGCCTGCGCAGCGACCTACAAGCCCTGCTCCTGGACCAAGCCAACGAGCCCGACGCCATGCGACGACTCCTCGACGTACTCGCTGCCGCTGAGCGACCCGAGAGCGTCTTGACCTGGATGCGACCACAGGAGGTCCGCGATCTACTGCGCCAGCTGGCCACCGGCACGATCCCGCTGAGTCACGAAGGCCTTGATGCCGAACCGCGCAGCAACCGTATCGAGCACATGCGCAGCATCCTCGAAGCACACGAACTCCTCCCCCAGCGCGACCACCACCTGGCCCTGTTCGAGCGATGGCTGACCGCGAAACTGGGCGCCGTCGACGACCCGAAGATCCGTCAACCCGCCGAGCAGTTCGCCCGCTGGCACCACCTCGCCCGGATCCGCAGAGCTAGCAGGCCGGGAACCGGCAGCCGCGGTCCGGTGCACGGCGCGAAGCAAGAGATCACAGAGACGATCCGGTTCCTCATCTGGCTCCGAGACACCCACCACCGCTACCTGCAGGACTGCAGCCAACTCGACGTCGAGTCATACGTCGCCGACGGGCCGAGCACCCGCATGAACCTCCGCACCTTCCTGGTCTGGTGCAATCAGACCGGAACCAAGACCGGACTCACACTTCCCCACAGGCAGGCGCGCCGACAGCCGCGCCTGACCCAGCAGGAACGGCTGAACTGGATCCGCGAGCTCCTCACCGGAGACTCCGAGAGCCTGCCCTACCGCATCACCGGCACACTGCTACTGCTCTACGCACAGCCGATCACTCGCCTGGTCACGCTACGCACCGACGACCTCTCGATCACCCCGGACGGCCCGTCGCTGACCTTCGGCACCGATCCCGTCCCAATCCCCGAACCGTTCGCACAGATGCTCATCTCTCACGTCCAAGATCGCCCCAACCAACGCGGCGCCAACCACGCCAGCCCCTGGCTGTTCCCGAGCACCCGCGCCGGCCGCCACCTGCACCCGAACACCGTCCACATGCGGCTACGCGCCCTCGGGATCAGCAACCTCGCAGCACGAAATCGCGCCATCCAGGACCTGGTGATGGAGATCCCCGCTCAGATCGTCGCAGACCTGCTCGGCTACAGCGACGCGGTCACGAACAAGCACGCCCAGGCGATCGCAGCCCCTCACGCGCAGTACATCGGCGTTTCCAGAGAACCCGAGTAGACATCCTCCCGTGGACGCCAGCGCATCAGTGGACCTCGCCCTGCCGCCTGATGTCAATCCCTCCGGCAGTGGTGAATCTCTGTCGGAGAAGCCCGGGTAGGTGTACCGTCTGCTCACCGGGTGCGACACCAACGAAGGGGTCATCAGATGGGTCAGTTCCACGCCCGTCGGGCCGAAGGTCGTCCCAACCGGTTCCGTTCAGCTGCGATAGCCTTCCTTGTGGCGTTCGGCCTAACCGTCTCCGCAGGCGCCGCAATAGCCGGCACCGCCAGCGGCAACAAGGGCTACTACAGCGTGGGCGGCTACTCCTACGCGAACCAGTCAATCATCACCACAGGTTCGACCGACACCGCGCGCGTCGAGGTCTGGAAGAACCCTCGCACTGGGCTTGTCCCAGCGGGGTACGTGGGCGCTCTTGCTCGGGGCTATCGAGACGTGACCGGAACCGATCCTCTCGTGTGCAGTGCTGGCTACTACTACAACGCAAACGCCACCCAGGGATACGCGGTCAACTGCTACTTCACAGGCTCCTCTGGAAGCGCCTACTACTCATACGGTGTGACCAAGGGCTGGACGGGATCTGTGTACAACGCCTACTTTGCCCCGCGTTCGCCGAACCAGACTGCCTGATGAACTTCTGAGAGGGATGAAGATCATGAAGACTCGAATCGCCCCCAAACGCATCCTGCTCACCGTGGCGGCTGCGGCACTGGGCATAGGGGCGGGCGCGGGCGTGGCCTCTGCCTCTGGCCTGATCTTTGCCCAGCCGGCCGACAGCGAAACCGCCGAGGCCCCCGAGTACGCGGTCTCCGACTCCGGGCTGAGCTACGGGTCATTAGCAGACGCACCTTCGGACGCCCTCGCTCCCGATTTGATTCTGGTCGAGTTGCCTGATGGCCAACAGGGCTACGTCTACAGCGAGGAGCTGTTTGCAGCCGAGAACGACGACCCGTCGTCACCCGAAGAAGCGATCGCGTCCAACGACAAGGGGCCAGTAGGTGTGCCGGTCTACGAGTTGGATGGTGTAACCCGCATCGGCACCTTCTGGGTCGGCCAGGGCCAGTAGCAACCGGCTGCACGGCTCCGGAACTTGCGGGCCGGTCGCCAGCAGCGCCTGATGGCGCAGCAGGCTGGTGCACCCGGGGACATGTCGGAGCCGAGCCGGTCGGAGGCGGCCTGGCCATAGGCGCCCCTCCGAGCGCGTTGGGTTCGGCGACCGCCTGGCCGGCGCTCGGCGCTGTGTTGGGCGTGGTCAGGGTTCCTCGGTGCCGTCGCCAGGTTCGCCACCGCCAGGTCCTGCCCTCCGTCAGGCCGCAGCCTCTCAGCTCAGCCCAGTTCGATCTCGGCTCGCCCTCCCACCGCGACACCGGCCGCAGTTCCGCCGGCCGCAGGTCCGAGATTAATGCTCAGCCCAATACTCTGCGTTGCCAGTCCATGGAGCCGGGCCCGCCACTCCGATGTTGTGACGCTCCCCTTGGCGACACCTGCCGACCCAGGGCTGGCGGCGACATGGACGCTGCCCCGCAGCCCCCTGGCACGACTGCGTCGGGACTCGGGCTCACTGAGAGCATCCCGCCATCCCGTCGCCTCGCCGAACGTCCGCAGCTCTCAGATGGCTCGACGTCGCGCCGGACGACGATGCCGCCGTCGTTCGCGTAGCCGTACGCGACGGAACGATCGGCGGACGACGCAGCCGCGGCGGCGACGTCAGCGCGCGGTTCCCACCGAGCGCACCCACGGTGGTCGACCGGCCCCTCCAGCATGCCTCAGCAGCGCCGGGGTCGCCTTCGCGCCTGGCTCGTAGGTCAGCTCCGCCCTCCTCCCCCTGGGATGTGCGTCCACGGCCCACTCTCCCCTGTCGACCATCGTCGCGTTGTCCACAGATCTGTCGTCGGCTCTCCCGGATGTCGGTGGTCGCACGTATGTTCGACTCATGACGACGACGGCGGCTCCGGCATCCACGGTCGATACCCGGTGTGCGCTGTCGGCCGCGCGCACCGCACGCCACGATGCCGATGCTGCCGAGGTGCGCGTGCTCCGGGCGGCTCTCGAGTGGGCGCTCGCGAACCCGCCGCTGCTCCCCACAATGCCGCCGTCGAACGCGTGCCCGGCCCGACGGGTGCGCGCGCCGTGGAGATGCCGCTCTCCGACGACGCCGTCGTACTCCGCCGGCACCTTGTCGCGATGCACCGGCTGCGATAGCTGAAGGGGTGGCCGAGAGTCAGTGACCTAGCTTGTCTTCTCGTCCGCAATCAGACGGCGCTGACGAATTCGATATACGTGATCGCAGATGAACTCTATGTCTTCGCGCTGGTGGCTCGTCATGACCAATGTCCTACCTTCGTCGACCAAGCGTCGCAGCAGCATCCGCATCGTCGTCGCCATCTCCTCATCCAACGCGTTCAAGGGTTCGTCGAGAATCAGTACAGGCTGGTCTTCCATTATGGCCTGTGCCAATCCCAGGCGCTGCTTCATCCCTAAAGAGTAGTGCTTGGCCTTCTGGGGAAGGTCTGGGTCTAATCCTACCAGCAGCATCGTGTCCCGAACCTTCTCGGCGCTAATGGTCTTCCGGATGCTCGCTAGCGACTGAAGGTTTTCGAATCCCGTCTGATTGGGGATGTATCCGGGGCGGTCAATCATCACACCGAAGCCCTCAGGAAACACTCGGTCGCGGGAGAGGTACTTCTCGTCGATCTCGACCGAGCCGGCGTCCGGCGAGGTGAACCGAGTGAGGATCTTGAGCAGGACCGATTTACCAGAGCCGTTCTCGCCCTGGATTCCGACCGCCGATCCTGGCTGCACGTCGAGGTCCACTCCCGTGAACAAGGCGCGCCCGTGGTAGGACTTCTCGACGCCTTTTAGTTGAACGACAGACATGAAGGGTCCTTCCCCCTATTTAGTTGAGCTCACCGCGGCTGCGGTTTGCTAGAGCGAGAGCTATCGTTGTGAGGACTGCGAGCCAGATCAAGAGGATAAACAGTGGCTGAACATTTAGGGTGGTTGCAAGGGGAGCTGAGTCGTCTACGAAGCGCGCCAGAGACGCCTGGCCACTTGGTGACCATCGCGATGGCGCCCCCACTGGCCACGCAAGCACGAGCGCTGCACCAGTGGCGTAAGCGGCGCTATCAATTCTGCGGGTGACGATTCCGGCGAGCACCAGCAGGAGGAGCATCACCATTACTTGGAGGGCGAGGGCGACCCCCCACGCACCGATGTCTCTCCAGGCGCGGAGATCTGGCAGGCTGCCAGTGCGGAGCGCTATCAATGCTCCAGCCGCCAAGCCAACGAAACCTGCGTAGACGATCGCCCACTGCGCCGCCTGTATCAGACGTCTGCGATACCAGCGCGTGGGTGACCCCAGGCGGATCATTTCTGCGTAGCCGCGACCATCGAGTGCGGCCACAATCTCCCGGTACACCACCAACGAAGGAAGGGCTACGAGTAGACCATTCGCGAGAAAATGTATAAGCGAAGTTGCTTCAAATCCCACCCCTTGCAGCAGGAATATTGCTTGTGACTCCAAGGGCAATTTCGGATCCACCGTGCCGAAGCACAAGGCGGCAACTATGAGTATTCCGGCCCCGACAATGACGCCTCGGACGGGGACACCCGCAACAAATGCGCGATTGATCTCAAGACGACGAGCGATCGACATAGCGAGGATTGATGCCACTACCGCAACCATGACCCCACCGCCCGGCCCAAGACCAAGCACGGAGTCAGCTCGCCAGGGCAGTACGTAGGTCGTCGGCCCTAGCAGCGCGGTCAGTACACCCTCTGACCTGAAGGAAAACCACGTCCAGATCAGCAGTAGAACGGCAGTAACAGGCGGGATCCAGGGCAGGGCCAGGAAAGCACCGCTTGCAGCGACACAAAGAGTCAGCACGGCGAGGGTGACGGCAAGCGCGACCCCCTGGACGAGGGCGCTCAAGACCGGAACCGGGAAGGTTCGCGTCAGGCCGCTGAAGTGAGACAGAACCACGGGGTCCATCGAGGCGGCCTGCCACTGCCAGCTGAAAGACTGCCCCATGCCGCCGACGAGCGCGACAACCATGAGCCCGCCGACGAGCACCGCTATCCACGGACCCGCGGCCCGTAATCGCGCTAGCGCCCAGTCGGTGCGGGCCCCGAACCTGATCAGCACATCGTAGCGAGCGTGCCCACGTAGGTCGCGCAGCATGCACCAAAGTGCACACGGGAGGATCCAATAGCTGAACGCATAGCCCGAGGCCGCGATCTCAAGCACGACCTCCCAGTAGCCGAACTCGTGCAACTGTCCGCCGGCAAAGTCCGAAAGATTCATGCGCGTGTACAGGGCATGACCGGCCAGGCCAGTCAGGTAGATCAGCACGAAGATCCATGGCGGATATGAAGTCTTGGCGCTTATCGACGCAGTCTTCACGGCCTCACGATTCCTGGACTCTGGTAGTCACTCTTGCGCACGATGTAGAGCATTGCGGCTGAGGCAACGGTGATGGCGATGAGGCCGACAAACTCGGTCCAAATAGGTTGTTGAATCAAATGAAACCTAAAAGGAGGTAGCGAGAGCTCCTCGAGTCCGATTACCGCAAGGCCGAACTGCACGGCAGTCCACAGAACCAAGGGTGCCACGAGCGCGACGAATCTATTGGAGACGAGCGCAGTCAGAAGCGTGCACCAGATACCGACACTCGCAGCGACTAAGCCGACCCATAGGCAAAATGCGATGACGTAGAGCGCTGGTGACAGGGCCCAGAGCTGAGATAGCGGAAAGCGTGTCTCGATTGGTCCTGCGGACGCAACCCCGTATCCGTGGTCCGTGTAGGTCAGCCGCGCGACCAACAAAGAAAGGGCGGTCGCGGTCAGAAAGACCGCTCCCGCGAGCATCGCCGAAGACGCGAGCTTTGTGCGGAAGTACTGGGCAGGGGCGACCCGCGTCCTCACGCTATTCGCGTAAGTGTTAGACCATTCGTCCAAGAGTCGGGGCTGAGTCAAGAGTGTAACTAGGAGTGGAAAGAGCAGCCCCAGGCCATCGAACATGATCGTGGCGTAGGACATCCAGTGGTCGAGCGCATAGCCGGACAGGGACGCGACTCCCGAAACGGGAGGCACGATCACGATGAGGGCGGCGACGACGACGAACTGCGGGCGTCGGATCGACGCCCGCAGTTCGTCAAGCAGTTGGTGGATCATTTGGTGATATGCGAGTAAGTTCGATTCAGTTGCTGCGCCAGTAGCCGGACACCTGCACCTGGACGGTCGTCTGCGGCCGGTTTCGGAACTGCGCCCGGACATCCGCGCCCTTGACGAGGGAGTTGTATAGGTAGTGGGTGGTCCCGTCGCTGACCACATAGCCCGTCCACGTGCCGACACCTGACGGCGAGTTGGTGCGGGCGGACACGACGTAGCTTCCGCCGACGGTGCCGGATCCCAGGTAGCCCGCGGTCCCGGTGATGGCCTTGGTCTGGAACGCGGTATAGCCGTAGCCACCCAAGGACGCGACGGTGGTGCTGTAGTTCTGGTTCGTCGTGCCCGCTCACGCTGACGTGCCGCCGAAGGCCAGTGCTGCCGCGAGAGCGACTACGGTTGCGATCCTCTCGCGCACAGTGATCCCCGATCAGTTGTGCCGCGGTCAGGCACCACGGCTGTCGTGAACGTAGCATTGAAGTGGCGTGGATCACAGATGCAACTCGTGAACATTTGGGGGCCCGCGCGCACCGCACGCAAGGAGGCTGATGCTGCCGAGGTGCGCGTGCTCCGGGCGGCGCTCGAGTGGGCGCTCGCGAACCCGCCGCTGCTCCCCGCGACGCCGCCGTCGGACGCGTGCCTGGCCGACGGGTGCGCACGCTGCGGAGATGCCGCTCTCGGCCGACGGCGTACCCGAGGTCGACCGTAATGCCGTCGCCGAGCTCGGCCTCGTCCTCGGCTGCTCGACCCAGGGGGCACAGGCGCTCATCGGTGACGCGCTCGAGATGTCCCACCGGCTGCCAGGGCTCTGGGCCCGCGTGATCGCAGGCGAGGTAGCGGTGTGGCGAGCGCGGCGTGGCGCGCAGGCCACCCGGCTTCTTCCTGACGTCGGCGCCGCCTCGGTGGACCGTCAGGTCGCGCCCGTGGCGGACCCGGTGGGCGGTGCTCAGCTCGACCGCGTGGTCGATGCCGCGAGGGTGCGGCACGACCCGGTGGCAGCGCATCACCTCGCCGAGGAGCGGCGCGAGGCTCGCCACCTCCACATCGACGTCCGCGACACCTCGCTGTCCGGGCTCACGCCGGTCACCGGACGCATCGACCTCCCCGACGCGCTCGACCTCGAGGCAGCGGTCTCGCACGCCGCCGAGCAGCCCGCCGCGTGGGGCAGCGACGACAGCGTCGACGTCCGGCGAGCCCGCGCCCTCGGTGACCTCGCCCGCCAGCACCTCGCCTGGTACGGCGAGCAGACACCGCCCATGGGGATCGGAGACACCTGGATGGCGCATCCGGGCGGCACCGGTGCCGCACACCGGTCGGCTCCGGCGGCAGAACCCGCGTGCGGCCCAGCATCGGGCTCGGTGTCGTCCCCTGACGAGGCCGACGCCCCGCGCACCGCCGCCGGCCCGCGGTGGCAGGTGAAGCCGCGCCGCCAGGTCGTGCTCTACGTCCACCTCGGTGAGAGCGACCTCCGCGGCGGCAGGCACACCGACGTGGGGCGTGTGGAGAGCACCGGCGCTCCCGTCACCGCCGAGACGATCCGGGAGTGGTGCGGCGACAGCAGCACCAGGCTCTCGGCCCGGCCCGTCCTCGATCTCGCCACCTCGCTGCACGCCGACTCCTACGAGGTCCCCGAACGGCTCCGCGAGCAGATCCGCCTGCGCGACGGGACGTGCGTCTTGCCGGGCTGCCGCGCACCGGGTCTGCACTGCCAGGACGACCACATCGAGCCCTACGACCATGGCGACCCCAGTCGTGGCGGGCCGACCCACACGGAGAACCTGGCCCTCCTGTGCCAGCGACATCACACGCTGAAGACCCACCACGGCTTCGGCTACACGCGGCTCGCCTCCGGCGTGGTCCTCTGGCGCACGCCCCACGGCCTGCGGGTGCGACGCAACCCGGAAGGGACGACCGACGACGTCGCCGGGCTCCCGATGACGCCTCCTCGCCAGGCGGACCTGGCCGACCGCGATGTCCGGGCGCGCGGCGACGACGCCGCACCAGAACCCTGACTCCTCCCGCCCCGCACCCGGCCCGCTCGTGCCGGGTCGCCGGCGTGCCCGATCACCCGGTGCGTGGCCGCTGGCGACCGACAACGTCACGCTCTCGTCACGTACCGCGTCAGCACCACCCCACCGGGGAACGTCCGCGTCTCGGCCAGGTCCAGCTCGATCGACCGCTCGAGGCGGGGGAAGAACGGCGTGCCCCCGCCGATGATCGCGGGGTGGGTGACGACCACGTACTCGTCCACCAGGCCGGCGCGCACCGCCGCGGCGGCCAGCGGGGCCGCCGTCGGCCGCCTTGAGGCGACGGCTCTCGTCGACCGCGTCGCCGCTGTGCAGGCGGGTGTTCCAGTCGACGGGCACCGGCGAGGAGGAGAGCACCACCCTCGGCATCTCCCGCCAGCGCCGGGCGAGCTCGGCGTGCGCGGGCGTGACATCCGGCGCCTGGTCGGCCGTCGGCCAGTGCGAGCTCGTCGCCTCCCACAACCACGGCCGTACGGCGCCCCCGGCACGATCGCATACCGACTCGGGCACAGCCCGACGCGGATCCGGACCAAACCCGTTGGCGTCGCCCGACGGCGCCGAGTACCTTGCGCCTCGTCCACCGAGAGAGAGGGTGCTGCTGGTGAGGTACACGGTCTCGATCGACATCGCCCTGCCCCGCGCGACGGTGCTCGAGCTCGCCACCGACCCTGCCCACCTCCCCAGCTGGGTCCGTGGCCTCGTCCTCCACGAACCGATGCACGGTCGCCCCGGCGAGGTCGGCACCGCCTCGCGGATCGTCCTGGAGACGGGACGCCAGCGCGTCACCTGCGTCGAGACCATCACCCGCCGCGAGCCGGCCGATCTGTCCACCCTCACGCCTGACGTGGTCGTCCGCTACGAGCGCGAGATCGTCACCGACGGCATGTGGACCGCCGTCCGCGACCGCCTGACGGACTTCGGCCCGACCAGCACCCGCTGGGAGAGCGAGAACGAGGTCCGCTTCGGGGGCGGACCGATGCGCTTCGTCGGGCCCCTCCTGCGCACCACCTTCCGCCGCCAGTCCAGGCAGGCCATGCGCGACTTCCAGGCCTTCGCCGAGCGCGGCGTCGACGTCCGCGCCACCTGAGCCGGACCGGGGCTCCGCCGACGCCCACCCGCACCCCGATCGAGACGGCGAGACCGTCGCCGTCCGGCGTGATCGTCACCTCCGCGAGATCCGGCACGACGACGTCCGCACGGTCCCCCGAACCGCACCCCCCCACGCTGTCCCAGACACGCCGCCGTCAGGCCGGCCGGGCACCGCCGTCGACCCCACGCCGGCGCCGTCAGCGCGTGCCGTCCGCGACCGGCTCCGAGCGCGGCGTCGCCGCGTCGATCAGGCCCTGGAGCGCCGCGCGCACGCCCAGCAGCCCCGCGATCCGTCGGTCGTAGGCGTCGAGGTGCTCCACGAGCGTCGGCACGGCGCACGGCTCCAGCCGGTCGGTGTCCTCGACGCAGTCCACCAGCTCGGCGATCACCCGTGTCGGCAGCCCCGCGTCCAGCAGCATCCGGATGTGCCGCACGCGCTCGACCGCCGACTCCTCGAACAGCCGCCGCCCACCCGCGGTCCGCTCCGCCCGCAGCAGCCCGACGCTCTCGTAGTACCGCAGCAGCCGTGGCGTGACCCCGGTGCGGGCCGCCAGCTCACCGATGCGCAGCCTCGCGCCGTCAGGACTTGCATCTACCACTGGTGTCAGCTCCTAGCGTGCCGCTCATGACGTCTCTCAGCCTCACCCACGTCAACGGTAGCCCCGCGACCGCCGACCAGCTCGCTCCGCACGTCTTCGCCGGCTACGCGCACTTCACCGCGATGCAGGTCCGCGACCACCGCGTCCGTGGCCTGGACCTCCATCTGCAGCGGCTGCGGCAGGCCAGCGACATCCTGTTCGACCACCACCTCCCCGACGAGGAGATCCGCGGCCATCTCCGTGCGGCGCTGCGCGACGCACCGGCGGACGCCTCTCTCACCTGCTACCTCGCGCCGCGGCCCGGCCCCGGGTTCGCGCCCCTCGGCCGACCCGAGATCGACGTCGTCGTCCGCGTCACCGACGCCGCCACCCCACCGGCCGGCCCGCTGGCGCTCGACGTCGTCCGGCACCAGCGCTTCCTCGCCGCCGTCAAGCAGACCGGCGAGGCCGCCAAGGCCTTCTACGTACGCGGCGCCGTCGCCCGCGGGTTCGACGACGCGGCCTTCGCCGACGACGCCGGCCGGCTGAGCGAGGCCACCATCTGGAACCTCGCCTTCTGGGACGGCGAGACCGTGCTCTGGCCGCGGGCCGACGTCCTCGCGGGCGTGACCATGCAGGTCCTGGCGCGCCGGCTGGAGGCGCAGGGCGTCCCGCAGCGCACCCGCGAGATCCGTGAGGACGACCTCACCGCCGACATGCAGGCCGTCGTCATGAACTCCTGGAGCCCCGCCGTCGCCGTCGCCCGGATCGGCGAGCATGTGCTCGCCCCCGCGGACACCCTCGTCCCGCTCCTGCACGCCGCCTACGCCGACGAGCCCGCGGTCACGGTCTGAGCGTCACCGGCGGGGCATGATGGGCTCCGGACCAGACCCGCCCCGACGACGTGAGGACCCCATGGAGCAGCGCCCCCTCCCCCGCCTCGACCGCCAGGTCTCGGTGATCGGCCTCGGCACCTGGCAGCTCGGCGCCGACTGGGGCGAGGTCCCCGAGGACGACGCCCGCGCCGTCCTCGGGGCCGCGGCCGACGCCGGCGTCACCTTCTTCGACACCGCCGACGTCTACGGCGACGGCCGCAGCGAGCAGGTCATCGGCGCCTTCCTCCGCGACCGCCCCGACCTCGACGTCCTGGTCGCCACAAAGATGGGTCGCCGCGTCGCGCTCGACCCCGCCCTCTACACGCTCGAGAGCTTCCGCGCCTGGACCGACCGGTCCCGGCGCAACCTCGGCGTCGACCGCCTCGACCTCGTGCAGCTGCACTGCCCGCCGACCCCCGTCTACTCCTCCGACGTCGTCTTCGACGCCCTCGACACCCTGGTGGAGGAGCAGCGCATCGCCGGCTACGGCGTCAGCGTCGAGACCTGCGACGAGGCCCTGACGGCGATCGCCCGACCCGGCGTGGCCAGCGTCCAGATCATCCTCAACCCGTTCCGGCTCAAGCCCCTCGAGCGGGTGCTCCCGGCGGCGGCCGAGGCCGGCGTCGGCATCATCGCCCGCGTGCCGCTGGCGAGCGGGCTGCTCTCGGGGCGCTACACCGCCGACACGACCTTCGCCGCGGACGACCACCGCACCTACAACCGGCACGGCGAGGCCTTCGACCAGGGCGAGACCTTCTCCGGCGTCGACTTCCGCGCCGGTGTCGAGGCCGCGGCCGAGCTCGCCGCGCTCGCCCCCGCCGGCGCGACCCCCGCGCAGACCGCGCTGCGCTGGATCCTCCAGCAGCCTGGCGTCACCACCGTCATCCCCGGCGCCCGCAACCCCGAGCAGGCACGCGCCAACGCCGCGGCCGCCGACCTCGCCCCGCTGCCGCAGACCACCCTCGACGCCGTCCGCGAGCTCTACGACACCCGGATCCGGCCACAGGTGCACGACCGATGGTGACCGGTGTCGAAACCCGGCGCGCCCGTTCGTGGAGATGACGGGAGGGCGCCCACCGGGGGCGTCCCGACAGTCAGGAGATGACGCCATGCAGTACCTCCTCTCGGTGATCCACGACGGCACCGACCTCGCGACCGATGCCGAGATGGCCGCCATCGACGCGTTCAACGACCAGCTCCGTGCCGACGGTCACTGGGTGTTCGCGGGCGGGCTCGGCGGCCCCGACGTCGCCACCACGATCGACAACCGCGACGACGCCGGGCTCGTCGTCGACGGTCCCTTCGTCGAGACCAAGGAGTTCGTCGTCGGCTTCTGGATCCTGGAGGCACCCGACCTCGACGTCGCGCTCCGGCTCGCCCGGGAGGCGTCGAAGGCGTGCCACCGCAAGATCGAGGTACGCCCGTTCCTGTGACGGGAGCGGCCGGCGACGAGGTCGCGACGGCCCTCGCCCGGGCCCACCGCGAGGAGTGGGCGCGGGTGGTCGCCACGCTCGCGCGCCGGTACGGCGACCTCGACCTCGCCGAGGAGGCGGCCGCGGAGGCGTTCGCCACCGCCGTCGAGCGGTGGTCGGCCGACGGCGTCCCGCCCGCCCCGGGCGGCTGGCTCACCACCACCGCACACCGCAAGGCCATCGACCGGCTCCGGCGGGAGCGGGTCCGCGACGACAAGCACCGGGAGGCGCTCGTGCTCACCGACGCCGGCCCACCCGCACCCACGGGCGCCGTCGACGACGACCGGCTGCGGCTGCTCTTCACCTGCTGCCACCCGGCGCTGGCGATGCCCGCGCGCGTCGCGCTGACGCTGCGCATGGTCGGCGGGCTCACCGTCGGTGAGATCGCGCACGCGTTCATGGTCCAGCCCACCACGATGGGTCAGCGGATCACGCGCGCCAAGGCGAAGATCGCACAGGCCCGGATCCCCTACCGGGTGCCGACGGCGCAGGACCTGCCCGCCCGCCGCGACGGCGTCCTCGCGGTCCTCTACCTGATCTTCAACGAGGGCTACCTCGCCAGCAGCACCGACGACGGCACCCAGCCCATCCGGCCGGCGCTGACCGGCGAGGCGATCCGTCTCGTGCGGCTGCTGCGCCAGCTCCTCCCCGACGACGGCGAGGTCGCCGGGCTGCTCGCGCTCATGCTGCTCGTCGAGGCCCGCCGCCTCGCCCGGCTCGACGAGGACGGCGGGCTCGTGCCGCTCCCGGCGCAGGACCGCACCCGCTGGGACCGACGCCTCGTCGCCGAGGGGCACCAGCTGGTGCGCGAGCGGCTCGTCACCGGGGAGCCGCCCGGCCGCTACCAGGTCCTCGCCGCGATCAACGCGGTCCACACGTCGGCGCCCAGCGCCGAGGCCACCGACTGGGCACAGGTGCTCGCGCTCTACGACCAGCTCGTGCGCATCGACCGCTCCCCCGTCGTGCTCCTCAACCGCGCGGTGGCGCTCGCCGAGGTGGACGGACCGCAGGTCGCCCTCGCCGCGGTCGAGCCGCTGCGGGACGCTCTCGACCGCTACCGCGCGTTCCACGCCACCCGCGCCGACCTGCTGCGCCGACTCGGCCGCGACGACGAGGCGCGAGCCGCCTACGACGCCGCGATCGGGCTCACCGACAACGCCGCCGAGGTCGCGTTCCTCGTCGAGCGTCGCGACGCGACCCGCTGACCGACCTCTCGCGTCCCGCACACGTGCGCGGGGTGCCCATGGCGCGAACGACGCAGCCGTGCCACGCTCACCCGATGAGCACACGCCTCTCCGGGCTCGACGGCTGGTACGACTCCGGCGACGGCCTGCTGGCGTGGTTCGCGGCGACGTCGCACACCCACGCCGCGACGCTCGTGGCCCCTGCGCTCGAGGCCGCGGGAGGCGACCACCCGTGGCCCGCCCTCGACGTCCGCCGGACCGGGGTGCGCGTACGGCTGTCCGCCCACACACCCGACGCCGCCGGTCTCGCCGGCACGATCTCGACGGCGGCCGGGGGCCTCGGGCTCGTGCCCTCGCCCGACGGCGCCCGCACCCTCGCGGTCCGTGTCCGGTCCGGCTCCCCCGACCGCCTCACGCCCTTCTGGCGCACCGTGCTCCACCACGACCTGCGCGGCGGCGGGCGCCGGCTCGCCGACCCGCTCACCCGCCGTCCCGACCTGCTGCTGGCGTCCGACGACGAGGTCGGGCCGCTGCGCGACCGGTTCCACCTCGACGTCGGGCACCCCGGGCCCGTGACCGAGGCGATCGCCTCCGCCCTCGCGACCGGCGGCACCGAGCGGTTCGCGTGCGAGTGGTACTCGACCATCGGCGACCCGGACGGCAACGAGGTCGACCTCGTGCCGGGCGGTCCGCTCGACGACGCGCCCGAGGTCGCCGACTGGCGTGCCCTCTTCGGCGGCATGACCTGCTACCTGGGCGCCACCGCCGAGCAGGCGGCGCGGCTCGCGGAGGCGGCTGCGGCGCACGCCGAGGAGGCCGGTCTTCCGCTGCTGGTGGACGTCCGGCCCGACGGCGTCGTGCTCGACTCCGGCAAGGACCGCTGGGAGCAGCCCGGCTTCCTCCCGCTCGCCGCCCGCGTGCAGGCGGCCGCCCGCGCGCTGGGGCTGACCGCCGAACCCGGCCGGCTGCGGTTCACGCAGGTCGGCCTCGACGCCGCCGAGATCGCCGCGGTCCGGGCGTTCTGGGGCGCCGTGCTCGGCTACGACGAGGCCGCCGACCCCCGCATCACCGACCTCCTCGACCCGCACGACCTCGACCCGGTGGTGTTCCTGCAGGACCTCGCCGACGAGCCCGAGCGTCGCCGCCAGCGCAACCGCATCCGGCTCCTGCTCCGGCTGCCCGCCGACGGCGTGGCCGCGCGCGTCGACGCGGCGCTCGCCCACGGCGGTCGCCGCCTCGACGACCGCACGCTCGTCGACCCGGAGGGCAACGAGCTCGAGCTCGAAGCCCTCGCCCCCGCGCGCGCCCTGTGAGGAGAGCGGCGCGCGAGGTGGCAGGCTCTCCCGCATGAAGCGACCCCGCAAGACGCGCCCCGCCGAGCGATCCGATCGTGCCGACCTCACCACCACCCTCGTCGCGCGGTCCGGCCCCGCGCCGAGCACCGACGTGGTGACGCTGGCGCCGCGCTCGGTGTGGCGCGCGGGCTGGGTCCTCGTGGGCGTCGGGCTGTGCGTCTTCATGCTCTGGTTCGTCGTCACGCGTGGCGGGGGGCTGATCTTCAACCTCGTGATCTCGGCCTTCCTCGCCGTCGCGATGGAGCCCGCCGTCAAGCTCCTCAGCCGCTACATGAGGCGCGGGCTCGCCACCGCGATCGTGCTCGTCGGCGCGATCCTCGGTTTCGCCGGCTTCGTCGCCGCGTTCGGCGGGCTGCTCGTCAACGAGATCCAGCTGCTCATCGTCTCGGCGCCGGACGCGATCGAGTCGGCCGTCGCGTGGGCCAACTCGACCTTCGGCACCGACTACAGCACCGACAACCTGCTCGACCAGTTCGAGCTCACGCCGAGCCGGGTCGCCACCTGGGCGAGCCAGGTCTCCGGCGGCGTCTTCGCCGTCCTGACCGGCATCCTCGGCGGCGTCTTCAACGCCTTCGCGATCCTGCTGTTCACGACCTACATGTCGGCCTCGATGCCCAAGCTGCGCGACTGGATCGCCGGGCTGTTCACGCCCACCCGCCAGTCGGTGGTGCTCACGGTCTGGGAGGTCTTCGTCACCAAGGTCGGTGGCTACGTCACCGCCCGCCTGATCATGGCCTTCTGCTCGGCCACCGCGCACTCGATCTTCATGGTCGCGATCGGCATGGACTACTGGCTCGCGCTGGGCCTGTGGGTCGGCGTCATCTCCCAGTTCGTGCCGACGATCGGTACCTACATCGCGATCGTGCTGCCCGCCCTCGTCGGCCTCACCAGCGACCAGCCGCTCGACGGCGTGCTCATCGTCGCCTTCGCGATCGGCTACCAGCAGTTCGAGAACCTCATCCTCGACCCGCGGGTCAGCTCGCGCGCGGTCGACGTGCACCCCGGTGTCTCGTTCGCGTCGGTCCTGCTCGGCGCCCAGCTGTTCGGCGTCGCCGGCGGTCTGCTCGCCGTCCCCGTCGCGGCCACCCTCACGACGATCTTCGAGCTGTACATGAAGCGCTACGAGATCTCGCCCGACGCCGAGGCGAGCGCCAAGGCCGCGACGACCCGCAAGGCCGACGCGGCGGTGCCCGAGGACGCCGGCGGCGACGACGGCGACCCGGACGCTCGGGACGTCACCCTGGACGACCCGCAGGACGCACCGGTCGCGGCGGCGGCCGAGGACGTCCCGCGCACCGACTGACGCGCGGGGTCAGCCCCCGGCGCGCCGCGCCGTCGCGATGTCGACCACCTGCTCGGGCGTCAGCGCGCCCAGCTCCGGGTCGCCGAGGAGCACCAGGTCGACGACGCGCGAACCCGGCAAGCTCCGCTCGAGCCGGGCGAGCCAGTCCTCCTCCGCCTCCGTGGCCGCCTCGCCGGCCTGGATCCGCCGGACCAGAGCGACGAGCGCGTCACGGTCGGCGGGACCACACGGGCCCGCCGTTCGCACCCGGACCTCGACCTCGTCGCCGAGCGCGATCCCTGCGGCCCGCCGGACCGCGTCCTTGAGCGGGATCAGGTAGCGCCCGTCCTTCGGCCACAGCGACGTGCGCCACCGCACCTCGCCGATCTCGCAGTCGGCCGGGATCATGCCCCACCCGTAGCTGACGACGGCGCTCTCGCGGCGCAGCACCTCGCTGCCCTCCGCGGGCACCACCAGGAAGTGGAACGGCGCCGGGCCGCGCCACTCGACCACCTCGCCGCTGAACTCGACCTCGGCCACCGGCCCAGCATGGCGGAGCCGGCCGTCGTGGTCGAGAGCGCGCCGTCGACGCCGTGACCGCGCGGTCGATCCCCTGCAGGCACCAGTGCGCCCGGCTAGCGTCGACTCGACGGCCCTTCGACCCGACCACCGAGAGGAGTCACGATGGCGACCCTGCCCCGCGACGACATCGAGCTCTACTACACCGACCACGGCGGCGACGGGCGCCCGGTCGTGCTGGTGCACGGCTGGCCACTGTCCGGCGAGTCCTGGGAGGACACGGTCCCGGCACTGCGCGACGCCGGCTACCGGGTCGTCACCTACGACCGCCGTGGCTTCGGCCGTTCCGGCTGGTCGGACGCCGGCGGCTACGACTACGACCTCCTCACCGGCGACCTCGCGGCGCTCCTCGACGAGCTCGACCTCAGCGACGTCACACTCGTCGGGTTCTCGATGGGTGGCGGCGAGGTGGCGCGCTACGTCGGCCGCCACGGCGAGTCCCGGCTGCGCAGCGTCGCGTTCATCGGCGCCATCCCGCCGTGGCTGCTCAAGAGCGACGACAACCCCGACGGCGGCCTCGACATGGAGACGGCGCGCGGCATGCAGACGTCGTTCCGCGCCGACCGCGAGGCGTTCCTCGACGGCTTCCTCACCACATTCTTCTCGGTCGACGGCGAGCTGGTCGTCACCGAGGAGCAGCGCCAGCGCGCGCTCGAGCTCGCGGCCCAGGCGAACGGCGACGCCGCGGCCGCCTGCATCGTGCTCTGGACGTCGCGGTTCACCGACGACGTCGCGCGGCTGTCGGTGCCGACGCTGATCGTGCACGGCGACTCCGACGCGATCGTCCCGTTCGAGGTCTCCGGCAAGCGTTTGCACGAGCAGGTCGCCGGCAGCGAGCTGGTCGTCGTCGAGGGCGGGCCGCACGGCCTGCTCGCGAGCCACACCGACCTCGTCAACCGGACCCTGCTGGAGTTCCTCGCTCGCTGACGCCAGGGGCGCGGGGGTCAGGCGAACCGGGCCGGGTCCCCCGCGCCCACCCGCACGACCTCGGGCGCGCCGTCGGAGAAGTCGACGACCGTCGTCGGCTCCGCACCGCACTCGCCCGAGTCGATGACCGCGTCGAGCTGGTGGTCGAGCCGCTCCTTGATCTCCCAGCCGTCGGTCAGCGGCTCCGTCTCGCCAGGGAGCAGCAGCGTGCTCGACAGGATCGGCTCCCCCATCTCCGCGAGCAGGGCCTTGACGACCGGGTGATCGGGGATCCGGACCCCCACCGTCTTCTTCTTGGGGTGCAGCAGGCGGCGCGGCACCTCCTTGGTGGCGGGCAGGATGAACGTGTAGCAACCCGGTGTCGCGGCACGGATGCTGCGGAACGTCGCGTTGTCGACGTGCACCAGCTGGCCCAGCTGCGCGAAGTCGGCGCACACGAGCGTGAAGTGGTGGCGCTCGTCGAGACCGCGCAGGGCGAGGATCCGCTCCTTGCCGTCACGGTTGTCGAGCGAGGAGCCGATCGCGTAGCAGGAGTCGGTCGGGTAGGCGACCAGCCCGCCGTCGCGCAGGATCTGGGTGGCCTGCGCGATCGCGCGCAGCTGCGGGTCGACCGGGTGGACGTCGAGGTACCTGGCCATGCGGCCAGCGTAGAACGACCGTCGGCCGCGTTCAGGTGATCGGCGAGGCGGTGGCTCAGCCGATGCGGCGGGCGCGCCGGCGCTGCGCCAGCTCGTCCTCGCTCGCCGGCGCCGCGTCGTCGGCGGCGCGCTCGGTCGGGAACTCGGCGAGGCTGCCCTCGACCTCCCGCCAGACCCGCCCGACGGCGATGCCGAAGACGCCCTGACCGCCCTGCACGAGGTCGATGACCTCGTCGGCGGAGGTGCACTCGTACACCGAGGCGCCGTCGCTCATGAGCGTGATGTTGGCGAGGTCGTCCACGCCGCGGTCGCGCAGGTGCTCGACGGCGGAACGGATCTGCTGCAGCGAGACGCCGGTGTCGAGGAGGCGCTTGACGACCTTGAGCACGAGGATGTCGCGGAAGCTGTAGAGACGCTGCGTGCCCGAGCCGCTCGCGGGGCGGATCGAGGGCTCGACGAGCCCGGTGCGCGCCCAGTAGTCGAGCTGCCGGTAGGTGATGCCGGCCGCGCGGCACGCGGTCGGGCCGCGGTAGCCGGTGTCGGTGTCGAGGTCGGGGAGGGTGTCCCCGAACAGCAGGCCCTGCGCCCGCTGCGGGACGCCGGGGGCGGCCTGTGCGGCGCCGGCCGCGCCTGCGTTCTCGGTGCCGGTCACGCCTACCTACTCTCCTCGTGCGAACGGGGCCTACTCTACGCCCAGCCCCTGCTGTGCCACAGGTGACCCGCCGGTGGCTCCCCTGTCGTCTGCGCACCACGGTAGGGCCCCCGAGGGGGTCGGTCAACGACGTCGGGCGCAGGAGCGTGTCGGCGTGTCGCGCAGGTGTGTCTCACCCTCGACCTGAGGTCGAGACTCGGTGTCAGGACCAGCGTCGTCACCCCTCGCGACGCTCCTCCGGGTCCTCGAAGTCGGCCGGCTCCACGCGGTCGAGGAACTCCCGGAACTGCTCGACCGCGTCCTCCTCGACCTCGGGGTCCTCGCGCGAGATCTCGACGTGCATCTCGCCGTCGGCGTCCTCACCCGTGAGCACCACGGCCGCCTGCTCGAGCACGTCGTCGGCGCACCAGACGTCGACCGCCGCCCGCAGCGCCAGCGCGATCGCGTCGGAGGCCCGGGCGTCCACGCGCTTGCCGTTGGTCAGCACCAGCTCGGCGATGAACGTGCCCTCGCGGAGCTCGGAGATCGTCACGCACTCCAGCCCGACGCCGGTCGCCTCCAGCGTCGTGAGCAGCAGGTCGTGCGGACCCGGCCGCGGCATCGTGACGCCGGCCTGCGCGGTCGCGATCGCGACGCCCTCGTGCGGCCCGATGACGATGGGCAGCGAGAGGTTGCCCTCGGCCTCCGAGAGCACGACGAGCACGTCGTGGTCCGGGTCGGCGACGCGCACCCGGACGCCCAGCACGCCCATCTTCCGCACGCGACAACGCTACGCCGAGCACCGGCTCGGCACACGGGAACGTGACCGACGATCGAGACAGACGGCTGATCGTGACCGTACCGTGACCGCTGCTCAGACGATGCGCTCGACACCCGCGCGCAGCAGCGCCGTGTGCAGCCGAGCGAAGCTCTCGGAGACGTCGGTCGCCAGCGTGTGGGCCTTCGCGCGCGAGCCGGCCGAGCCGGGCCCGCTGCGGTGGGAGCGCACCGGCGCCACGATCGCCTCGACGAGGTCGATCTGCCGGTCGGCGGCCGCCCGCAGCGCGCGCAGGTGCCGCGTCTGCACACCGTGCTCGGCCAGCTCGACGGCAGCGCGCACGACCTCGACCGAGCCCGGCGGGTACTTGCTGCCCGCGTCGGTCACCAGCAGCCCGGCATCGGTGAGCTCCTCGACGAGCGCCGGGTCGGCGCTCGCCGCCTCGGCGAGCTGGGCCGCCGTCATCCGGCTGCGCGTGACGGCCGGCGTGAGCTCGCCGTCCTCGGTCACCACGCGCGCACCGGGCGCCGGCACGCCCGCGCCGCCGGCGTCGAGCTCGTCGAGCCGCTCGCGGATCTTCGCCCACGGCAGGTAGGAGTCGCGCTGAGCCGCCAGCGCGAACCGCAACCGCTCGATGTCGGCCTGGCTGTAGGTGCGGTAGCCGGACGGCGTCCGGTGCGGCCGGACGATCCCCTGGTCCTCGAGGAACCGGATCTTGGAGATCGTGACGGCCGGGAACTCCTGCTGCAGCAGACCCAGTGCCGACCCGATGCTCATGGTCGGGGTCCGGGACACCCCGAACGGCCAGCACTCCTCCTCGTGGTGCTCCCGGGCGGGGGTGACGCTCACGACTCGGGCTCGGCCGGGGAGCTCGGGGTGGGCCGGTTCGGGCTCGGGTGGAAGGTCAGCCGGTACTTGCCGATCTGCACCTCGTCACCGGCGACGAGCCGCGCGGAGTCGATGCGCTCCCGGTTGACGTAGGTGCCGTTCAGGCTGCCGACGTCGCGGACGGTGAACTCGCCGTCGACGACCAGGAACTCGGCGTGCTTGCGGGAGACCGTGACGTCGTCGAGGAAGATGTCGGCCTTGGTGTCGCGACCGGCGGTGACGCGCTCGGCGTCGAGCAGGAAGCGCGCACCGGCGTTGGGCCCGTGCTGGACGATCAGCAGCGCGGACGACGGCGGCAGCGCCTCGACGGCCGCACGGTCGCTCGCGTCCATGCCGACACGAGCGGGTTCGGGCTCGCCGGGCACGATGCGGTCGAAGCTCGCCGTCGTGTGGCCGAGCGAGAAGGCGTCGGGGTCCTCGGTACTCATCGGGATGGCCTCAGGGGTTGGGACAACGGCGATCGGTTCGTGTCGAGAACCTTACCCTCCGGTTGAGGCTGAGGTGGAGGTCCTCAGCCGTCCTCGGGAGCAGGGCTCGCGTACTCGGGGACGGTCACCTCGCGGATGGCCGTGATCTGCACCAGCTCCCGCTCGGTGACCTCGACCTCGGCACCCTTGCTGCGGAACGCCGCCAGCGCTCCGCCCGGGATGTCGAGGGCTCCTGCCAGGGTGCCAGGGTCGCCGATGACACGCCACTCGTGCGTGGTCGGCAGCGTCGTGCCGTCGACGACCAGCGCGCCGTCCTGCTCGAGGAACCAGCTGGACGTCACGACGCGCACGCCGGACAGCTCGATCGCCTCGGCACCGGCGTTGCGCAGCTCCTCGAGCATGTGCACCATCTCCTGCGCGGTGAGCGACGCCGTGCCTGCGACCGTGACGACGACGCCCGGTCCCTCGACCGGCGCGGTGCCCGCGAGGATCCGCTGCACCTCGAGGTAGTCCTCGGCGGAGCGGCTCGCGTCGGAGCCGCTCAGCAGGGCGGCGCGGTCCTCGCGCAGCTCGCTCGCCTCCTGCGCCAGCGCCTCGTTGCGCTGCGTGATCTCGTCGAGCAGCCGGACGAGGTCGTTCTGGCGCAGGCCCGCGAGCTCGTCGCCCTGCGTCTGCCGCACCTGGACGACGATCGCGAACCCCAGCAGCAGGCACAGCGTCGCCACCAGCAGCTGGCTGCGCCAGCCGCGGCCACGGTTGCCCGTCGGCTCGCTCGCTGCGGTGGCGCCCTCCGCTCCGCTGGCACCGTCGGTGCCGGCGACGGGGCCGTCCGCGGCGGACGGCGGCGGCTCGGACGCGCGGGTCCCGTCCGGCGCCGTCTCGTCCGGCCCGGAGAGCGGCTGCGCGCGCTCCTGCTCGCTCATGCCTTGAGGAGGTGCCGTCGGATCGAGGCGGCGTTGGAGAAGATCCTGATGCCGAGCACGACGACGACCGCGGTGCTCAGCTGCGCGCCGACGCCGAGCTGGTCGCCGAGGAACACGATGAAGGCCGCCACCAGCACGTTGAACAGGAACGAGGTGACGAACACGCGGTCGTCGAACTTCTGCTCCAGCCGCGCCCGGACGGCGCCGAACAGCGCGTCGAGCGCGGCCACGACCGCGATCGGCAGGTAGGGCTGCAGCTCCGGGGGCACGCTCGGCTGCAGCACGAGACCGAGCACGACCCCGATCGCGAGCCCGATGACGGCGATCATCGCTGCACCCCCTCCCCTGCCGCAGGTACGGGCCGGACCCGGCCAGTGTCGCACGCACACCGACGCCCGCCCGCGCGATACGCCGCGCCCCTCACCCGTCCTCCGACGGCTGGAGCACGGTCAGCCGCGGCGACGAGCCCGCCGGCAGCGACAGGTCGCGGTCGACGACCATCTCGCTGCCGATCTGCCACCGCGAGCTCAGGAAGCTGAGGTGCCCCGCGGCCGACGTCTGGGCGAAGCGCGTGCGCATGCCGTCCGGGTCGCCGATCGCCTCGATCCGGTACGGGGTCACGAGCGGCCGCAGGTCGACGAGGACGGCGTCGCCCGCCGACCGGATCGCCGTCGCCCCCGTGAGCCGGATGCCGTTGATCGCGATCGCCTCGGCCCCGGACGCCCACAGCGCGTTGACGACGACCTGCAGGTCGAAGTCGGTGACCCGCTCCTCCTCGGTCCCGGGCTCGCCGCGCTGCGCGCGGTCGGAGTCCTGCATGGTGATGACGACGCCCGGCCCGACGACGGCGCTCGTGCCGGCCCACACCCCGAGCTGCCGGGCCTCGGCGACCGCGGCGGCGGCAGTGTCGCCGAACGCCTGCTCCTGCAGGTCCTGGATCTCCTCGCGCAGGGCCGCGTTGCCCTCCGCCAGCGCGTCGCCGATCTCGGTGCGCTCCCGGATCTGCTCGATGAGGACCTGTCGCGCGTTGAGCTCGGGCAGCGGGTTGCGCAGCGACCGCGCCGCCCACACGCCGCCCAGCCCGATCGCCGCGGCGAGCAGCAGCACGAGCAGCTGGCCCGCGAGCCGTCGTGCCGGCCGCACGGGCGAGCCGCCACCGGCCGCCCGCCGACGCGCGGCGTCGTCGTAGCCGGGGTCGAGCGGGCGCTCCATGACCTCGCGCAGCAGCGTCATCGACGCGTCGGGCCGCGGCTCGACGGTCGCCGTCGGGAGCATGCGCTCGCTCATCGCGTCGCCGTGCTCGCCCTCGCGTCGGCCGCGACCACCTGGCGGAACTGGTCGATGTACAGCGCGGCGGCGCACCAGTACAGGAACACGCCCCAACCGGCCGCGGCCCAGCCGACCACCCACGCGACCTCGCCGACCACGCCGTCGAGGTGGGCGAGCAGCAGCAGCGGGAAGGCGTACATGAGCGCGAACGTGCCGGCCTTGCCGGCCAGGTGGACCGGGAAGCCCGGGTAGCCGCGGCGCACCATGAACGGCAGCAGGGCGCCGACGACGACGTCGCGCAGGAACACGACGAGCACCAGCCACCACGGAATCAGGCCGCGAGCCGCCATCCCGACGAGCGTGACGACGATGAACAACCGGTCTGCCGAGGGGTCGAGGAACCGGCCGAGCCGGGACGACTGGTCGAAGCGGCGGGCGATGACGCCATCGACCCAGTCGCTGACGCCGGAGGCGACGAGCACGACCACGGCGGCGACGTCGCGCTCGGTGAGGATGAGCGCCAGCACCACCGGCACCATGAGCAGCCGCACGAGCGAGATGAGGTTCGGGATCGTGAGCACCCGGTCGGGTGCGGTGTCGATCTGCTCACGCTCCGCCTCGGCCACACGCACAGGGTAGGTGATCGGCACCGAGGCGGGCCCCGTCGCGCGCCGGGGCACCGGCGCCGCCCGCACCGGCCCGCCCGGTGAGACAATCGGGCTGCCGCGGAGGCCGCAGGGGCTCCGCCGGAGGGTGGAGGTCACGTGCTCGAGCTGCTCACCGGCTCCGGTCTCGCCCTGTCGGCCGGTCTCAACGCGTTCATCCCGATGCTCTCGATCGGGCTGCTGGCCCGCTACACCGACACGGTCGAGCTGCCCGCGCAGTGGCTGTGGCTGGAGAACGGGTGGGTGCTCGTCGTCCTCGGCGTGCTGCTGCTGCTCGACGTCGTGGCGGACAAGGTGCCCGCCGTCGACCACGTCAACGACGTGGTGCAGACGTTCGTCCGCCCGACCGCCGGCGGCATCGTGTTCGCGGCCGGCTCGACGTCGGAGACCCCCGCGATCACCGACCCGGGCGCGTTCTTCACCAGCAGCGCCGTGTGGCCCTTCGTCATCGGCGTGGTGCTGGCGCTGTCGACGCACGTCGCGAAGGCCAGCGCACGGGCCGTCGTCAACCTCTCGACGGCCGGCACCGGGGCACCCGTGGTCTCGACGGTCGAGGACGTCTCGTCGCTGACGATGACGGTGCTCGCGATCCTCGTGCCGGTGCTCGTCATCGTGTTCCTGCTCATCCTCGTCGGGATGGGGATGTGGGTGCGTCAGCGGCTGCGGCAGCGCAAGCGGGAGCGCAGCTTCATCTAGCCGCGCTCAGCTGGCCGGGCCGGGGATCGGCCCCGGACGCCGCCAGCTGTCGTCCAGCGGCAGCAGCGCGACCTTCTGCCAGATCTTCGTCGACATGTTGTCGGTGAGGCTCTCGACGTCGGAGACGGTGTCGAGCACGGCCGAGTCGGTGGTGCGGTCGCCGAACAGCGCGGCGGCCTTGCCGACCAGCGAGAGCATCTCCGAGCAGTAGTCGAGGTAGTTGGCCATGTCGATCGCCGTCATCCGGGTGTCGACGCTCGCGGGCGTGCGCCGGAAGTCGGCGTTGAGCCGCTAGGGGTCCTTGGTCAGCTGGTGCATGTCGATGATGTGAGCCAGCGACCGCAGCCGGTAGAGCACCTGCAGCGCACGGGACCGCTCCATCCGCGACGGCACCAGCCACAGGAAGCCGACCGCGATGCCGGCGAGCACGACGTCGTTGATCCCGGCCTCCAGGCCCTGCACCCAGTCGAGCGCGTCGACCTCGTCCGGCGCCCGCTGCAGGTCGCGCACGAGCACGACCACCACGAGCCCGGTCAGCACGACCAGCCCGGCGACGGCAACCCGGCTCGCGACGCGCAGCCAGCGCAGCAGCAGGTCGGGCGACTCGGCCCGCTCCGTGACGTCGGCGACGACGGCCTGCAGCTCCTCGGCGACCCGGCTCAGGTTGCGCTCGGGGAACCGCGCGGCGATACGCCGCTGCAGTCGCTCGACGGTCGCGAGCACCGCGGTCGCGTCGAGCCGGTCGTAGTGCTGGACCCGCTCGCGCATGCGCCGACGGTAGCGGGTCGCTCAGGAGCGGGCGCCCCGGAACCGCGCCAGCAGCAGGTAGATCTCGCAGCCGAGGCAGAACCCGGCGACCGCGTTGAGCACGGCCGCGACCAGCGCGAGGACGCCGAACACCGGCAGCGCCCAGTGCAGGCCGAGCACCGTGAGCAGCAGACCCGCACCCGTGATGACGAGACCGACCGCCTGCGCGAAGCGCGGTGGCCGCGGGTCCTCCCGCTCGGCCGGCGGCGCGAGCCGCGGCTGCACGAGCCGCTTGAACAGCCACCCCTGCCAGGTGCCCTGCGCACCACGCACCGCGCCGAGCGCGAACGAGGCGACCACGACCGCCAGCACGGTCGTGCCCGCACCGGGCCCGAGCACGACGGCCAGCACGAGCAGCACCGCGGTCAGCGCCGCACCGAACCGCGGCCCGCGCGGGTCGATCCCTCCCGAGGCGGGTGCGACGTCCGCGGCCCGGTCACCGTGCGTGATGCTCATCGTGCTGCTCCGATCGGCTGGTCGAGCGCCTCGGCGGCCTGCCGCGGCGAGGGTGCACCGCTCACGCGCCCGGCCAGGGCGCCGGCGGCGTCGACGATCAAGGTCGTGGGGGTGGTGAGCACGCCGAGCCCGCGCACGACGTCGAGGTGGTCCTCGGCGTCGACCTCGACGAACCCGACCCCGGGCCGGTCGGCGACGGCGGCCGTCCACACCCGTGCGCTGCGCGCGCACGAGGAGCAGTACCTGCTCGAGATCTGGACGAGCGTCAGGTCGGCGCCGTCCCGGGGCGTCCAGGCGCTGGGCAGCGTGGTGCCGGCGTCGACCGCCCGCACCCGACCGCTCCCCCGCTGCCGCAGCGACCACAGCGCCGCCGCCACGGCGAGGGCGGCGAGCAGCAGCGCCACACGGGCCGGGAGATCCATGCCTCGACGCTAGCCGCGCGGCCCGGCCGTCCCGCGCGGCGGGCACCCGAATATTGCATGGTGGACGACGGGCCTGCCGGACGTAGGCTCGTCCGCCGTGACAACGCCCACCGCCCCCGCACAGAACCCCGACGTCGAGCGCCTGCCCGCCTCGTCGCGGCTGGTGATCGCGCTCCTGCTCGCGAGCGCGTTCGTGCTGATCCTCAACGAGACGATCATGGGCGTCGCGCTCGCCCCGATCATGGACAACCTGGGCATCGAGGCGACGGCGGGCCAGTGGCTCACGACCGCCTTCATGCTCACGATGGCCGTCGTCATCCCGGTCACGGGATTCTTGCTGCAGCGGCTGACCACGCGCGCCGTGTTCCTCACCGCGATGACCTCGTTCACGCTCGGGACGCTCGTGTGCGCGGTGTCGCCGACCTTCGCCGTGCTCGTCACCGGTCGCGTCGTGCAGGCGGTCGGCACCGCGATCATGATGCCGCTGCTCATGACGACGGTCATGCAGCTCGTGCCCGCGACGATGCGCGGGCGCGTGATGGGCAACATCTCGATCGTCATCGCGGTGGCGCCCGCGATCGGTCCGGCGGTGTCCGGTCTGATCCTGTCGCTGCTGGACTGGCGCGGGCTGTTCTGGGTGGTGCTGCCGCTCGTGGTGACGATGCTGGTCGTCGGCCTGCGGTGGGTCCCGAACGTCACCGAGCCGCGCCGGCTGCGGCTCGACGTCGGATCCGTCGTGCTCTCCGGGCTCGGCTTCGGCGGCCTCATCTACGGGCTGTCCTCGATCGGTGAGTCCGTGCACCAGCAGCCCGCGGTCTCCCCGGGCGTGCCGATCGCGGTCGGCGCCGTGTCGCTCCTGCTCTTCGCGCTCCGGCAGCGGCAGCTGCAGCGCACCGACGACGCCCTGCTCGACCTGCGCACCTTCACCAGCCGCACCTTCGCGCTGGCGATCATGCTCATGCTCGTGCTCATGGGCGCGCTCTTCGGCACGGTCATCCTGCTGCCCCTCTACCTGCAGGAGGCGCTGCACCTGGCGAGCCTGAGCACCGGGCTGCTGCTGGTGCCCGGCGGTCTGATCATGGGTCTGCTCGGGCCGCTCGTCGGCCGCCTGTTCGACCGCTGGGGCCCGCGCCCGCTGGTCGTGCCGGGCTGCACGCTCGTCGCCGCCGCGATGGCCCTGATGTCGCGGCTGGACGAGGGCTCCTCCCCCGTCTCCGTGCTGCTCCTGCACGTCGTGCTCTCGATCGGGCTGGCGCTGACCTTCACGCCGCTGTTCACGTCGGCCCTGGGCTCGCTGCAGCCGCGGCTGTACTCGCACGGCTCGGCCACGATCGGCACCGTGCAGCAGCTCGCCGGAGCGGCGGGGACGGCCGCCTTCGTCGTGCTCATGGTGACGCGCCAGGCCAGCCTGCTCGACTCGGGCGCGACGGCGGAGGCCGCGCTGGCCGGCGGTGTGGGCACCGCGCTGGTGGCCGGCGCCGTGCTCGCGGCGCTCGCCATCCCGCTCGGCGCCCTGCTGCGCCGGCCCCCGACGCCGGTGGACGCGCCCGCCGGCCACTGAGCAGGCGGCCGCCGGGGGCGGGCGAGGTGCCGGGTCAGCCGACGAGCAGCTGGACCGCGAGAGCCAGCATCACCAGCGCGATCAGCCCGTCGAGCACCTGCCACGCCCGCGGTCGGCGGAACACCGGCACCAGCAGCCGCGCCCCGACGCCGAGTGCCGTGAACCAGACGACGCTGCCCAGCATCGCGCCGGCGGCGAACCACCACCGGTCGGCACCGTGGGTCGCGGCCATCGAGCCGAGCAGCACCACGGTGTCGAGGTAGACGTGCGGGTTCAGCCAGGTGAGCGCGAGCGTCGTCAGCAGCACCGGCGCCAGGCCGGAGACGGCGCCGCCGTCGGGACGCTCCATCGCCACGCCGCGCACCGCACGGCGCCCCGCGACGACGGCGTAGCCGAGGAGGAACGCGGCACCGAACCACCGCACCGCGGTCAGCACCGCGGGCGCCGCGGTGACGAGCGCGCCCAGCCCGGCGACCCCGGCGCTGATGAGCACCGCGTCGGAGAACGCACAGATCGCCACGACCGGCCCGACGTGCCGCCGTGCCAGCCCCTGACGGAGCACGAACGCGTTCTGCGCCCCGATGGCGACGATGAGGGAGAGCCCCGCGAGGAGGCCGGAGACGGAGGCGACGAGCACGCGAGCACGCTACGTGCCACACGGGCGTGAGTACAGTTCATGCTCCTGCAGCACGTGAAGGAGCGCTCATGGAGATCGACCCCGAGCTCGCGCGGACCGTCGTCGCCGTCGCGGAGACCGGCACGCTCGACGCCGCCGCCCGCCGGCTGCACGTCACGCCGTCCGCGGTCAGCCAGCGCGTCCGCGCGCTGGAGACGCAGATCGGGCGACCCGTGCTGCACCGGACCCGCCCGGTCGAGCTCACGGAGGCGGGCGAGGCCGTGGTGCGGTTCGCACGTCAGCTCGACCAGCTGGCCGCCGACCTCCGCGCCGAGCTCGCGCCGGAGCCGACGGGCCCGCTCCCGCTGACGATCGTGGTCAACGCCGACTCCCTGCACACCTGGGCGCTCCGGCCGCTGGTGGGCGTCTCGGACCGGGTCGCGCTCGAGGTGCTCCGCGAGGACGAGGCGCACTCGCTGGCGCTGCTGCGGCGCGGCGTCGCGGTCGGCGCGGTCACGACCGACCCGACCGCGGTGCCCGGGTGCTCGGTGGAGCGCCTCGGCGTCATGCGCTACCTCGCGGTCTGTGCCCCCGACTACGCGCGCCGATGGTTCGCCGACGGCGTCGACGCCACCTCGCTCGCGCTCGCCCCGCTCGTCGCCTTCGACCGCAAGGACGACCTGCAGGCCCGGTGCCTGCGCCGACTCACGCGCGCCGCGGTCGAGCCACCGGTGCACCACGTGCCGGCCTCGGCGGAGTTCGCCGAGGCGATCCGGCTCGGCATGGGGTGGGGCATGGTGCCGGAGATCGAGTGCGGCGCCGAGGTCCGGGCGGGCGACCTCGTCCACGTGCACGAGCGGGCCGTCGTCGACGTCCCGCTGTACTGGCAGCAGTGGCGGCGCTCGTCGGCGCTGCTGCGCGAGGTGGGCGACGCGCTGCGGGACGGCGCCCGCGTGCTGCGGCTCAGCGGAACTCCGGCGGCGGCACGCGCGTGAGCCAGGCGAGCTCGTTCTCGCGCACGAACCGGGACAAGGTCTGCTCGCGGCCGACCGCCCAGGCGTGGTGCGCCTCGACGGCGTCCATGAGCGCGCGACCGTGCTCCGCCGTCGGCTCGTGGAGCACGCGCTCGGCCAGGGCGAGGTAGCCGTCGGGCAGGTCCGGCAGCGCCGCGAGCTGGGTCGTGAGGTACTTGTGCCCCTGGAACAGGACCCGGCCGCGCGCGAGCAGCGCCCGTCCCGCCGAGCCGACCAGGTGCACCGCGGCCCAGTGCCGCAGGTAGGTCTCCCCGAGCTGCTCACCCTGCCGCAGGAAGTAGCCGCCGTAGAGCCGCATCTGCGCGACGAACGACGCCGCCCGGTCCTCCCACACCTCCTCGGGCAGCACCGGGATCGCCGCGACCAGCGCGTGCACCTCCGCCACGCGCGTCCACACCACCCTGGCCCCGCGGAACGAGGCACGGACCGGGTCGTCGCCGTCGACCGCCGCGCGGCGCAGGTAGTCGGTCGTGACGACCTTGACGTCGACGTAGCCGCCGTCGTAGGTCGCGACCTCGGCGTCGACGTAGCTGAGCCGCTCGGCCGCCTCCGCCCGGGCGAACGCCGGCTCGGTGACGACCAGGTAGACGTCGACGTCGCTGTCCGGCCGCTCGGTGCCGCGAGCCGCCGAGCCGGTGGCGACGACCGCGACCGTCTCCGGCGAGGCGGACACCGCGGCCACGTAGGCGGCGAGCGTGTCCTCGTGGTGCTGCACGTGCGGAGTCAAGCACAGCGGCGCGGCACCGCACCGCCGGCGGCGCGCGGTGCGCCCGCTACGATCGCGACCCGGCACGGGCCGATGCTCCGGAGGAGGGACGTGGCATGACCGCGACGACCGGGCGAGCGCCGGCACCGGGAGCGCGCGCGATCCTCGCGCGGGCCGGGCTCGTCGCCGCCGGCGGAGTCGTCGGTACCACGGTCCGCGCCCTCGTCGAGACCGCCGCACCTCCCCCGCCCGGTGGGTTCCCGTGGACGACGTTCGCGATCAACGTGCTCGGCTCGTTCCTGCTCGGCGCCCTCCTCGAGACGCTGGTGCTGAGCGATCTCGGCGAGCAGGGCCGCCGCACCGTCCGCCTCCTCCTGGGCACCGGTGTGCTCGGCGGGTTCACCAGCTACAGCACGTTCGTGCTCGAGACCCTCGCCCGGGCGGGCGCCGACGCCGTCCCGACGGCGGTCGCGTACGCGCTGGCGTCGGTCGCGGTCGGGGTGGCGGCCGCCGTGCTCGGCATCGGCTCGGCGCGGCGCGCACGGCGGGGGCGGCCGTCGTGATCGTCCTGGTGCTCGCGCTCGCCGGCGGCCTCGGTGCCGCCGCGCGGTTCCTCGTCGACTCGGCGATCGAGCGACGCAGCCGTCTGTCGGTCCCCGTCGGCACACTGGTGGTCAACGTGACGGCGTGCCTCGCGATCGGTCTGCTGACCGGGTGGCTCGGCGCGGCGGCCGACGCCGGCCCGCTCGCCACCGTGCTGGGGGTGGGCTTCTTCGGCGGCTACTCGACGTTCTCGACCGCGAGCGTCGAGGCGGCGCGGCTGCTGCTCGACGGCCGCGGCCGCGCCGCCGGCGCTCACGCGGCCGGGATGCTGCTGGTGTGCCTGGCCGCCGGCTGGCTGGGGCTGACGCTCGCGACCTGAGCCCGCCCGGTCAGGCTGTCAGGGTCTTCTCGTAGCGGCGGCAGGGCACGACGACCGTGCCGGTCGCCGTCTCGGCCGGGTAGTCCACCGGGCCGACGTCGAGCCACCCGGAACGCTCGTAGAACGCACGTGCGCGGGCGTTGCCCGCGACGACCGCGAGCCACGCGCGCGTGTGACCGGCCGCCGCGACCTCGCTCTCGGCGTGGGCGAGCAGCAGCCCGGCTCCCCCGGTGCCGCGCGCAGGTGCGTCGACGTAGACCTGCTCGACCTCGTCGTCGACCACGACGACGAACCCCCGGACGCCGCCGTCGACCTCGAGCACCCAGGTGGTGGGCAGCCTCTGCTGCACGCGCGGCGGGTAGCTCGCCGCCGTCCGGTGCCGGTAGAGCTGTTCGGGCACATGACCGGCGTGCCCGTCGGCCCAACCCTCGTGCCAGATGCGCGCGATCTCGGCCACGTCCGCCGGCGCGGCCGGTCGGACCCGCACGGTCGTCGGCTGCGACATGTCGCGACACTAGTCGGTGCCGGCCGCTGGCAGGCGCCGCCTGGGCACGGCCGCGAAATTCGGGTGACGACCTCGGTACGGTCGGACCCATGGGGTCGCCCGAGTCAGACGATCGCGGGCTGCCGGCACGCCGGTAGCCCGACGCCACGCTCCCCCGTCCAGCGCGTCCAGCGCGACGGGACGTCGACGTGTGCCCCGAGGCGCCGTGCGTGCCACCGCGCACCCGTCCCCTCGTCGTCCCGGAGCTCGACCATGCCCGTCCTTCTCTACCTGCTCGCCCTCGCGGTCTTCGCGCAAGGCACCTCGGAGTTCGTCCTCGCCGGCCTGCTGCCGGCCCTCGCCGCCGACCTCGGCGTCCCACTCGGCCAGGCCGGCGGCCTGACCTCGGCCTACGCGCTCGGCATGGTCGTCGGCGCGCCCGTGATGGCGGCGCTCGCGCGTCGTCTCTCACCTCGGTGGGCGCTGACGGCGTTCCTCCTGCTGTTCGTCCTGGCCCACGTCGTCGGCGCCGTCACCGACGCGTTCGCGGTGCTGCTCACCACCCGCGTCGTGGCCGCGGTCGCGAACGCCGGCTTCCTCGCGGTCGCGCTCTCCACGGTCGCGGCCGTCGTGCCCGCCGAGCGCCGCGCTCGCGGGCTCGCGGTCGTGCTGGCGGGCGTCACCCTCGCCCTCGTCGCGGGCGCACCGGCCGGCGCGCTCCTCGGCGGTCAGCTCGGGTGGCGCGCGACGATGTGGGCGATCGCGGCGGTGAGCGCACCCGCCCTGGTGGCGGTCGCCGTCGGCACCCCCACCCGCCCCGCCGGGGACGGTGCGCAGCCCGCCCGCGCCCTCGATGAGCTGGCGGTGCTGCGGCGTCCGCGGCTGCAGGTCACGCTCGCGCTCGCCGTCCTCGTCAACAGCGCGACCTTCGGCACCCTGACCTTCCTCGCGGTGCTGGCGACCTCGCGTGCCGGGCTGCCCGAGGCACTCACGCCGGGTCTGCTGGCGGCCTTCGGCGTCGGGGCGTTCGGCGGCGTCACGGCGGCCGGCCGGCTGGGCGACAGGTACGGACGCACCGCCGTCGGTCTCGGGACGCCGCTGCTCGTGGTCGGGTGGCTCGCGATGGTGCCCGGGTCCACCGACGGCGTGGCGATCTGGCTGCTCACCGCGCTCCTGGGCGCGCTGTCGTTCGGTGTCGGCAGCGTCCTCATCGCACGCGTCATGGCGCAGGCGGACGGCGCTGCGACGCTGGGCGGCTCGTTCGCGACCGCGGCCCTCAACGTCGGCGCGGTCGCGGGGCCGCTGCTGTGCGGCCTCGCGCTCGAGCGGGCCGGCGCCGGCGCGGTGCCGCTGACCAGTGCCGTGGCCAGCGCCCTCGCCGCCCTCGTGTGGTGGCTGTCCGCGCGGTCGGGCGCGCGCGCCGAGCAGGTCGCGGGCTAGCGGTGTCCGCCCTCCGGCGTGGCGGCAGCGGCATCCTCGCCCGCCGGTGCGGCCTCGGTCTCCGCCTGGTGGGCGGCCTCGGTCTCCGCCTGGTGCGCGGCGACGAAGTCCTCGACGTCGAGCAGGTGCGTCGACATGCGCATCCGGGACCGGAGCGGGTCACGCGCCACGAGGCACGCGAGGATCCCGCGGTGCTGCTGGTGCGCCGTCCGGATCGACTCCGGGTGGTTGGTCGAGCGCCACAGCCGGGCGCGGACGGTCCGGCTGGAGAGCATGTCGATCAGCCCGGCGAGCGCGGAGTTGCCGCTGGCGTGGGCGATGACGCTGTGGAACGCGACGTCGGCCTCGATCGTCCGCTCGGGGTCGAGCCCCTCGGGGGCGGCCAGCATGTCGTCGACACGGCGAAGGATCGACTCGAGCTCGGCGAGCTCCGGCTCGCCGAGCCGCGTCGCCGCGAGTGCCGCACCCTCGGCCTCCAGCACCCGGCGCACCGCCAGCAGCTCGAGGGCGCTCGACTCCTCGTGCAGCTCGGCGAAGAACCCGATCGGGCTCAGCATCGTGGCCGGGTCGAGCGACGTCACATAGGTGCCGTCGCCCTGCCGGGCCTCGAGCACCCCGAGCGCGGCCAGCGCGCGGACACCCTCGCGCAGCGAGCTGCGCGAGACCCCGAACCTGCTCGCGAGGTCGCGCTCGATCGGCAGCCGGGAGCCGCGTCGCAGCTCACCCGTGCGCAGCATCGTCTTGATCGCGTCGATGACGACGTCGGTCTGGGAGCGCGCGGTCGCCGGCACCTCGCTTGCGGCTCTCGACATGTCGACCTCCTCCCGCCCCGGCGTCGCCGGGCCACCTGTGCTCAGTATCGGCGCTCGGAAGGGCCGCACCGGCACGCGGGTCCGGTCAGTCGCGGTCGAGTCGCGACCGGCGCAGCACCTCCCGCGGGGTCCGCCGGAGGAAGACGGCGTCGTCGCGGGTGAACGCGGCGACCTCGCGCGGGTCCACGAGCGCCAGCCCCAGCGTCTCGCGCGGCAGCACGGCGCGCTTGCGCCACAGCCACACACCCCGCAGCGGCTCGCCGAACGCCTCGACGGCGTGGACGGCGTCGCGGCCGGAGAACGCCGCGGCGAGGGCCGTCGGGGCAGCCGGCTGCGCGCTCACGGCGTCCAGCCAGGCCTCGACCGTGGCGAGCTGGCGCTGCAGCACCGGTCGGGCCACCCGGAGGTCGAGCACCACGAGCAGGTCGTCCGGGCCGGTGTCGGAGCCGCTCGTGCCCCGGCTGACCCGGACACGGCGGGCGAGCACGCCCCACACGGGACGCCGCTCGCCCTCGAGCTGCCGCGCGACGCGCCGCAACGTCTCCGGCCGCGCGCAGCGCAGCCGTACCTCGCCGACGACGAAGGCGGCGACCGCGTACGCCGTCGCGAGCGCGAGGAGGACGACGAGCAGCACACCCGCGGTCTGGCGGACGGCACCGACCGACGCCCAGTCGAACCAGATGCGGCTGGTGAGAGCCACCGGCACGGCCGCCCCGAGCACGAAGGCGGCGAGGATCGGCATGGCCGCTCGTGACACCAGCGGCGCGACGACCGCGTAGCTCCGGCCGACCTCCTCCGGGGTGCGGCAGGTCGGCAGGTCCTCGGGGCCAGGGACCCACCTGTCGGAGGGCACGTCGGCGACGTCGTCCCACCACGTCTGCGGGCTCCCGGGCCACGTCGTGGTCATGCGCGGCTCCTTCCAGCTCCCAGCACTTGGACGATCAAAGATAGACGCTTGACCTTGGCTTGGTCTAGCCTGCGGAGCAGCCGACGCGAGGAGGAGCATGACGGCACCACGGCGCACCGAGCTGACACCGCGGGTCGCCCGCATCGCCGAGGCGCAGGGTTACGGCAGCCACCGGGAGTCGCTGCGGGTGAACGGCGGCGCCGACCGCTCCTTCGCGCTCACGGCCGTGGCGCTGCTGCCGGCCGCCGCCTGGCCGCTGGTGACGGCGTACCAGCACGCCCCGTGGCGCCCCGACGGCGACCTCGTCCCGTTCCTCCTGCTGGGCGTGATGGGTCTGGCCTTCGCGGTGCTCGGCGTGCTCGGCGTCGCCGCGGCGGTCGCGCGGGCGCGGCACGGGCGCGCGCGCGTGCACCTGTTCAGCGACGGCGTCGTGATCGAGCGGGCACGTGGCGGCCTCGCGGGATTCCGCTACCACCAGGCCACGGCGCGCCACGTCGTCTGGGACGAGCCGTGGGAGGGCGGCACGCGCGCCCGCCCGCAGCTCTGGATCGACGTGCCGGGCTACGGCCGCACGATCTGCCTCGACGGCCTGCGCCGCGACGACGGCGCCGCGCTGCCGGTGGTGGCGGGGGCGTTCGGCCTGCCCGTGGAGCCCGAGCCGATCGGCCGCCTCCCGGCGCACCACGCGCCGGCAGCGTTCTGAGCTGCGGCGCCCACCGCCTACGCCCACCGCCCGGGGCCGAGATCGACGGGCGGCACGGACGGCGGCCGGCGGCGCCGCTGTCGCCTCCCGACGTCGCCCCCGCTCGTCAGGAGGCGACAGCCGGACGTCGTGCACCGGCGGATGTGCCCCGCAGCCGCCGCCCCTACCGTCGCCGCATGACCCAGGACCGCCCGACGCCGCCACGTACCCGGACCGACGGCCTCGGGCTGTCCTGGGCGGCGATCGCCGGCCTCGCCTTCCTCGGGGTGCCGCGGGCCGTGCTGCACGACCTCGACCTCGTCCAGGAGGGCACGCTCGTCAACGCGCTGCTGGTCGCGGTGCCACCGCTGGTCTGGGTCGTCGTCGCGCTGGCCGCGCGGATCCGTCGTCCGTTCGCCACCCTGGTCGTGATCGGGCTCTGCTACGGGCTCGATGTGGCCATCATCCACCAGTCGCTGTGGCCGCTGGCATTCGAGGGCGACCCGCCGCGCCTGGGCGGCAACCTCGCCGACGTCGACCCGGCGACGCAGGAGGGCGTCATCCGGTTCTTCGCCGTGCTGTCGAGCATCGCGACCGGTGCGCTGGTCGGTGCGGTGGCAGGCGCCGTCGCGGCGCTGCTCGGCCGTGCGCGCGGCGTCGCCGGCACCGACCGTCCCGAGGATCTCGACGCCGGTAGGTGACGACCGGCACCTGCGCGTCGCCGCGCCCCGCTCCTCGCGTGGCGAGGAGGAGGTGAGCCGGCGCCGGACGCGCGTCGGCTCATGACGCGCGCGGAGGCACGGATGGACCGGACGGCACAGCTCGTCGACGTCGGGCCAGCACGGCTGGACGTCGAGCCGTACGGAGCCGGTGAGCCGCTCCTGCTGCTGGCCGGCACGTCCTGCTCGGTGGACTGGTGGCGCCCGGAGCTGTGCGAGGCGCTCGCGGCCCACGGCCTGCTCGTGATCCGCTACGACCAGCGCCACACCGCGGCACGTGCGGCGAGGCGATGAGCCAGACGAGGTCGAGCTGGTCCAGCAGTGTCCGGGGCGCGCGCCGGACGGTGATCGATCCACCCGGGCCCAGATCGACGTTCTGGGCGCTCGGTGCCGTCGCCAGCATGGTGATCACAGCCAGCGCCCTCAGCGGCATGCACCTGGTGACGCTGCGGTGGCCGTCCCGACCTTCCGGCGCACGGTCGAGACGGTGCCGCACTCCCGGCCTGCGTCGGGCTGAGGGCAGCGCTGAGCAGCCGCCTCCGAACGATCGACGCCGCCTTCCCGTGGAGGGGGCACGCCGACGGGACCTGCGGCAGACTGGGAGCGCTGCCCGGGGGTGCTGTCACCGGTCGAGGAGGACCCCATGCCACGCCAGATCATCGCCACCCCGGACGCACCCGGTTCGCCGCTCTTCAGCCAGGCGGTCGCGGCGGGGCCGTTCGTCCTCGTGTCCGGCACCGTCGGCATCGACCCGAGCACCGGGAGCATGGCGGGAGAGACCATCCAGGAGCAGACCCGGCAGGCGCTCACCAACTGCGAGACGATCCTGCGGGCGGCGGGCGCCGGTCTCGACGACGTCGTCGAGGTCGGCGTGCTGCTCGCCGACCCGGCCGACTTCGCCGGCTTCAACGAGGAGTGGGCGCGCTGGTTCCCCTCCGACCCGCCCGCGCGGTACGGCGTCAAGCTGGGCGTGGACGTGCCCGGGCTCCTCGTGTCGATCCGCATGACGGCGTACACCGGCTGAGTCCGTCGGGCGTGCCCGGGCGGGGCACCAGCCCGGACACGACAACGGGCCCTGACCTGCGAGAGCAGATCAGGGCCCGATCGGTCGGGCTGACAGGATTTGAACCTGCGACCCCTTGACCCCCAGTCAAGTGCGCTACCAAGCTGCGCCACAGCCCGTCGGCCCCGTGAGGCCTCGAAGAGCCTACCGCAGCGGAGGCGGTGCTCCTGCCCTCGGCACGCGCACGCGCGCGTGATCTCGGCGACGGCGGCCGACCCGCCGCACGCACCCGCACGCGCCCCGGTCGTGCCGGGGGCGGGGCGCCCCCTCCGAGCGCCCCGCCCCATGGATGTGCCGACCCCGGCTCTGTGTCCCGACGTCGCTGCGGGTCGTCACACCGGCCCGACAGTCCCCGACCTGCTGTCTCGAACGGCAAGGAGCACCGACCCGCGACGCTGATACAGCCCGCGCCGCGCATCTTTGGTGTATCACCGAGACCAGCACCCGCTCCTCCTCACCGACGGACCCCGCCGCCGGGGTCACCCGCCGCCCTGCCGCACGCGGGCGCCGGACCACGAGCAACCCGGAGAACGATGTCCGACCCGACCTACTCAGCCCCGCTCCCCCGGCCGCGCCGCTCCGCGAGCCAGCGCCTCCGGGTGCGTCTGCTCGACCCCGCCGGCGCCGTGCGCCGCGGCAGCAGACGGCTGCGCCCGACGGCGTACGTGGGCGACTCGCTGCTGGTCACCGGGACCCGCACGCCCGAGGAGGACGACGCCGTCGTCGCGCTCCGCGGGCTCCTCGCCGGCAAGGTCGACGTCAGCTGCTCGTGCCACGGGCCGAGCGAACAGGCCGCCGCCCCCAGCGGTGCCGGACGCAAGGGCATGCAGGAGGCGCGCGCGCCCCGCAGCACCCGCGTCACGCTCACCCCGTGCGACGACCGGGTCGACGGTGGCGTCGACGCCTGGCGCGTGCTCCAGCACGTCCTCTCCGAGCACCCCGACCTCGAGGGCCGCATCGGGCTCAACCACGTCATGACCGCGGCCGACCCCTACTGGGACCCGGTCCCGTACTGGGACCCGGTGCCGTACTGGGACCCGGTCCCCTACTGGGACCCGGTGCCCTTCGGCGGGCGCGGCCAGGGGCTGGCCGAGTACGGGTCGGCGGGCGTCGGCGGCCGCACCCCGGTGGTGTGGCAGGCGCCCGACCCGCGCACGCACGCCCCGCAGCCGCGGCGCGCACCCGTCGTCGCGGTCGTCGACACCGGCATCGGCGTGCACCCGTGGTTCCCCGAGGACGACCCCGACGTCGAGCGCTGGGAGCCGCTGCTCGACGACCTCGTCGTCGACGGCCGCGACACGGGCGTGATCGACGAGCTCACCGGCGCGATCGGGCCGCTCGCCGGCCACGGCACGTTCATCGCCGGCGTCGTCAGGCAGCGCAGCCCGCGCGCCCGGCTGCTGTCGGTCCCGGTGCTGGGCGCCGACGGCGTCGTCGAGGAGTACCTCGTCCACACCGCGCTGCGCCGGATCCTGCACCGTCAGCAGGAGGCGCTGCGCAGCGGAGACGTCGACAGCCTGGTCGACGTCGTGTGCCTGTCGATGGGCTACTACGACGAGGACGGCGACGACAGCCGGCCGGACAGCCCGCTCGCCCGCCTGCTCCGCGCGCTCGCGGAGGCCGGTGTCGCCGTGGTCGCCGCGGCCGGCAACAGCGCGGTCGACGACCCGTTCTACCCGGCCGCGCTCGCGCTCCCCCGCGGCGCCGCCGTGCCCGACTCGGGGCCGCCACCGATCGTCAGCGTCGGCGCCCGCAACCCCGACAACACCTCGGTGGCGCTGTTCACCAACGACGGCCCGTGGGTGACGACCCACCGGCCGGGCGCCGCGATCGTCAGCACCGTGCCGACGGCGCTGCAGGGCGGCCTCTCCCCGACCGTCGTCGTGGGCGACCGCCGCACGATCGACCGCGACGACTTCAGCTCCGGGTTCGCCATCTGGAGCGGCACGTCGTTCGCCGCCCCCGTCGTCGCGGCCGAGATCGCGACGGCGCTCGCCGCCGACGACGCCTGGCTCGCCGGCGGCACCGGACCCGACCACGCGCGCGCCGCCGTCGCGGCCGTGCTGGACGGACGGCAGGAGGCACCATGACCGCGCACACCTCGCCCGACTCGCTCGCCGTCCGCGCCGGACGCGCGTTCCGCGCCTACCGGGACGGCGACGTCGGCCGCATGGCCGAGGTCGTCGAGCTGCTCGACCCGCTGCTGTGGCGCACCGCGCGCAGCCAAGGCGCGGACCGGGAGACCGCGGCCGACGTCGTGCAGGTCGCCTGGCTGAAGCTGGTCGAGCACGCCGACCGCGTGGCCGACCCGCAGGCGCTGCTGCAGTGGCTGCTGGTCACCGTCAAGCGCGAGTGCTGGCGCCGCACCACGCGCGACCGCCGCGAGATCCCCAGCGAGCTCGACGAGGACACCCCCGCGCCGGACCTCTCGCCCGAGCGGCTGGCCGAGATGTCCGACGACCAGCGGGTGCTGTGGCGGCACGTCAGCGGCCTCTCCGCCCGCTGCCGCACCCTGCTGCAGGTCATCGCCTTCGCCGACCGGCCCGACTACGCCTCGATCAGCGCGGCGCTCGGGATGCCGGTCGGCTCGATCGGACCCACGCGCGGCCGCTGCCTCGCCGCGCTCCGCAAGGCCCTGCTGTCCGACGCGAGCTGGGGAGCCCCGTCATGAACGCCTCGTCCTTCGGCGCACCTCTCGACCACGTCGACGTCGCCATCCTCGACACCCTGCGCAGCGCGCTCGAGGTCGCCGACCCGATGCCGCCCGACCTCGACGAGCGCGTGAAGTTCGCGCTCACCGTGCAGTCGCTGCGCGCCGAGATCGCCGAGCTGGAGCGGCTGCCCGCCGAGCTCGCCGGCGCCCGCTCCGGTGACTACACGCGCGTGCACACGGTCACGTTCACGAGCGAGTCGGTCTCCGTCGTCGTCACGATCACCCACCTCGACGCCGAGACGTCCCGCATCGACGGCTGGGTGGACGGCCCCGCGACGACCGCCGAGCTGCGCGAGCGCGACCGCTCCTCCACCGCGGCCGTCGACGACGAGGGCCGCTTCGCGTTCCCGAGCGTCCCCCGTGGGCTCGTGCAGTTCGTGTTCCGCAGCGAGGACGCCGACGCGAAGCCCGTCATCACGCCGTCGATGGAGGTCTGAGTCGCGCCGTCGCGCCGCGCGCAGCCGGCCCGGACGCCACGCGTCGCGCCCCTGCGCGGCCATGACCGGCGGCCTAGGGTGGTCCCGTCACCACCCCGACGACGAGGGCACCGATGGCCGCCGACACCCCGGCCGCCGACCTCATCGCGCAGGCCCGCGCGGCCAACTCGATGGGTCGTCCGGCCACCGCCGAGCAGCTGCTTCGGCGTGCGATCCGGGTGCTCTCCCGCCCGGGCGCGACGCTCGAGGAGCGGCAGCTGCGCGGCGCCGCGGTCGTCGCGCTCTCCTCGCCGGTGTTCGAGCGCCACGGCCTGGGCCCGGCCCTGGAGGTGCTCGGCGAGGCCGACGCCCTCCTCGACGGACCCGAGGGCGAGGGCGTACGCACCCTCAGCGCGGTGCAGCGGGCGGGCTTCCTCGCGCGCGGTGGCGAGTGGCGGGTCGCGGTCGAGCTGCTCGCGACCATCGGCCGGCACAACCCGTGGCTGACGCGCCGCCAGCTGGTCTCGGTCCACCTCAACCGCGCCACCGCGCGCCAGTACCTGGGCGACCACCGCGCCTCGATCGCCGACCTGCGCACCGCGATCGAGCTCGCGGTCGCCGCCGACTGCCCCGACCTGGAGTTCAAGGCCAGGCACAACCTCGGGTACTCCCACTTCCTCACCGGCGACGTCCCCACCGCGCTGCGCACGATGGCGGAGGCGGACCGGATGGCCGTCGACGTCGCGCGCGCGACCGCCAAGCGTGACTACGCGCGCGTGCTGCTGGAGTCCGGGCTCGCCGACGAGGCCGCGCCGCTGCTGCACGAGGCGCTGACGATCGCGTCGGAGCACCGCCTGCGCCACGAGGTCGGCGAGGTGCTGGTCGACACCGCGCGGCTGGAGCTGCTGCGCGGCCGCCCGGACCGCGCCCGCGAGGCCGCGAGCCGGGCGGCACGGCTGTTCCGGCGGCGCCGCGCCGACGGCTGGTGGGTGCAGAGCGAGATCCTGCGCGCCGAGGCCGCGCTCGCGCGCGGCACCACGCCAGCAGCCGCCCGGCGGCTCGCCCAGCGGCTCGAGGGGCTGCCCACCGAGTCCCGGTCGGTGCGGCTCGACGCGTTGCTCGTCGCCACCGAGGCCAGTCTGGTCGGTGGCGACCTCGACCGTGCGCGCGAGCTGTTCGCCCGTGCCCGCCGTGCGCCCGCGGCGCCGTCGGGGCGGTTGCGCCAGGACTGGCTGGCGGCACGGCTCGCCCTCGCCGCGGGCGACCGGGCGAGCGCGCGGCGCCGGCTGAGGCGCGCGGCCGACCGGCTCGCCGCCCAGCAGGACAGGCCGGCCAGCCTCGACGCCCGGACAGCGTTCGCGCTGCACGCCCAGCGGCTGGTCGGGCTCGACGTCGGGATGGCGCTCGAGGCGGGCTCGCCCCAGCAGGTGCTCGCCGCCACCGAGCGGTGGCGCGCTGCGACCAGCCGGCTGCCGAGCCTCGTGCCCCACGCGGACTCCGAGCTGGAGGACCTGTTCACACGGCTGCGGGACCTGCGCACCCAGCTGCTCACGAGCGCGGACGACGCCCGCACCGACGAGCTCGCCACCCGGGTCGCCGACCTCGAGCGAGCCATCCGGCACCGCGAGTGGGAGCTCGCCGACCTCGGTCGCGACGTGCGTCCCCGGCGGCCCGCCCTGGCCGCGGAGGTCGCCGCGCACGCCGCGGCGACCGACACCGACGTGCTCAGCCTGCTCGCCACCGACGACCGGTTGCGCGCGGTGACGATCGACGCCCACGGCACCCGGCTGCACGACCTCGCCGATGCCGCCGAGGTCGCCGAGCACACCCGGCTGCTGCTCGCCGACCTGGCGATGGCCGGGCGGCGGCTGCCCGGCGGGCTCGACGCCGTCGTGCGCCGCTCGCTGCGGCGCCGCACCGCCGAGCTCGGCGCCCTGCTCCCGGTCCCCCGCACACGCTCACGGCTGCTGGTCGTCGGCACACGCGTGCTGCGGTCGGTGCCGTGGCGGCTGCTCCCCGGCCTCGACGACCGCCCGGTGGTCGTCACGCCGTCGCTGACGGCGTGGCTGGCCGAGGCTCCCCGGCCGGCGGTGCCGCCGGCCGTCGTCGCGCTCGCCGGCCCCGACCTGGACCGAGCGGGCGCCGAGGCGGCGGCGGTGGCCGGCAGCTGGGGTGACGGCGCGCGCGCCGTGGCACCGGCGTCGGGCGCCGACCTCGTCGACGCGCTCGTCGACGCCGACGTCGTGCACGCGGCCGCGCACGGCCACCACCACGAGCAGAACGCCCTGTTCTCCTCCCTCGCGATGCACGACGGCCCGCTGTTCGCCTACGAGCTGCAGCGGCGCGGGGTCCGCGCGTCGCACGTCGTGCTCTCCGCGTGCGACACCGGTCGCGCGATGATGCGCCCCGGCGACGAGTCGGTCGGGCTGACGTCGAGCCTGCTCGCGTGCGGCGCGCGCAGCGTCGTGGCCGCGGTCGCGCCGGTCGCCGACGACGCCGCGGCGGAGCTGATGACGGCGTACCACCGCCACCTCGCGGGCGGCGCGTCCTCGGCGGACGCGCTCAGCCGCGCCACCGCGGCGTCGGCCCACCCCGAGCAGGCGCGGCTGTTCTGCACCTACGGCAGCGACTGGGCCGCCACCACCGGGCAGGTTCGCTGACGCCGCTCAGACCTCGCCGGGCAGCGCGGTGCGGACCACGAGGCGCGTCCACCCGCCGATGAACACGCGCTCGTCGTCGGCGAGCTCGTGCCTGACGCCGACCTCGAGCGGCTCGGTCGGCAGCGCCGCCCCGGTCGCACCGACGTAGGTGCCGTTGGCCGAGCCGAGGTCCTCGACCCACCAGCGCTGCCCGTCGGTGCTCAGCTGGCAGTGGCGCCGGGACACCCCGGTGTCGGCGCCGGCGTCGACCTGCGGCCGGATGTTGCGCGACGCCGACGGCCGCCCGACCAGCACGCTCGCCTCGCGCAGCGGTACCACGCGCGGCGAGCCCGGCGGCGGCATCAGGTCCTCGGGCTTCTGCGCTGCGTACCAGTCCGGGTCGACCCAGACCTCGACCACCCAGGCGTCGGGACCCGGCGTCGCGGGGGTCGGCAAGTGGCTCTCACCCGGGTCCGCCTCCTCCTCGCCGGCCTCGGGCGGATCGGTCTCGACAGCCTCGGCCGGCGACCCTGGCACCGGTGCCGCCGCAGCGGACTCCTCCGGACGGTCGGGCTCGGGCGCCGCGGCCGGGGCTGCCGCGGCCGGTGCTGCCGTCGGCCCGGGGGCGCCGAGGTCGAGCGGGTCGGCCTCGCGCGGCTGCGGCGCGGTGCCGGTGGTGAAGTCGTAGCCGCAGTTCTCGCAGAACAGCGCCTTGGGGGCGTTCGACGCGCCGCAGTGCGGGCACTCCTGCGGCTGCGGCGGGTCCGGCGGCTCCGGGGGCGCCGCGGGCGCGGCCGTCGGCGTCGCGGCCCCGATCGGCGCGCCGCAGGTGTCGCAGTAGTCCTCCGACTGCGACATGTGCCCCTGGGGGCAGACCGCGCTCACCGCCGCACCCGCGTGGTCTTGGTCGAGACGGTGTCCAGGGCCATCTCGTCGAGCCTGTCCGTGTGCCGCTTGAGTCGCACGGTCCCCTGCTCCTCGTTCTCGATGTCGACGACCTTGCGCAGCCGTGTGGTCGCCTCCTCGTTCCCCGTCTCGCGCGCGAGCTGGACGGCGCGGCCGAGCTTGACGGTCGCCGTCGCCTCGTCGCCCGCCGCCTTGGCGGCGAGGCCCTGCTGGATCGCCTCGGCGAGCTCGGCCTGGCCGGTGTAGTGAGCGACCTCCGGGCTGATGCGTGCGGTGAGGTTGGCATCGCTGGACCACATCGCCTTGACGAGCCCCGAGGCCCGCACCTGGTCGCCGGTGACGATCTGCACGCGCGCCGCGAGCTGCTCGGACCCGACCGGCTTCGAGGGCACCCGCACGGCCACGTGGTACTCGCGGCTCTCGTCGCCCCAGCTGCCGGTCGGGAACCCGGCGGTGAGCGGGTTGACGACCGTGCGTCGGGGCGTGAGGTCGTCGAGCTTGGGCGAGACCTGTCGCACGAACAGCAGCTGCGCGCCCTGCGGTGTCCACACCCGCAGCTGCGCCTCCGGGATGCCGCGGGCCATCGACTCCCCGAGCATCTGCCGGAAGCTGTCGGCGATCTGGGAGGGGTCGCGGATCAGCTCGTCCGAGCCCAGCAGCGCCGAGGCGATCTCGCGGACCTCGGCCACCTCGTAGCGCGACCCGACGCCGCGGGCGTCGCAACGGAACCGGCCTTGGAGGCGCTCCAGCGTCGCGGTCAGGTGGTGCTTGGGCTCGGACTCGTTCTTGCCGTCGGTGAGCAGGATCGCGTGCCGCTTGGTGCCGGGCGGCAGCAGGCCGAGCAGCTGGTCGGCCAGCTGCAGCCACGTGCTCATCGCGGTGCCGCCGCCGGCGCGCATCATCCCGATCGCGCGCTTCGCCTCGGCGCGCGCCGCGGGCTCCATGCGCACCATCGACGAGGGTGCGTTCGGGTACGGGAAGACCCGGTTGGCGACGTGGCTGCCGCCGACGATGGCGAACCAGGTGCCGTCCTCGATGACGTCGAGAGCGACCTGGGCGGCGTGCTGGGCCGCGGCGAAGCTCGCGCCCGCCATCGAGCCCGAGGTGTCGATCATGATCACCTCGCCGGCGTCGATCGGCCCGGCCTCCGGCGTGCCTGCACCGGTGGCGGTCATCCGCACGATGGCGTGGACGTCCGTGCTCCCCTCGGCGAGGAACTCGTTCTGGAACACCTCGGCGGTGAACTGGGCCATCGTCTCTCCTGTTCGGTGTCTGGAGTCTGCTGGCAGGCTAGCCGGTCGGTCGCGGGGACCGGCGGCGCTCACCCGCCCAGCCGTGCCAGCGCGACCGTCACGTTGTCGCGGCCGCCCTGGGCGTTGGCCCACTCGACGAGCGCGCGGGCCGTGGCGGTCGCGTCGCCGTCGTGCTCGGCGGCGTGCCGGCGCACGAGCGAGCCCAGCTCGTCGGCGTCCTCGCAGTAGTTCCACAGACCGTCCGAGCACAGCAGCAGCCAGCCGCGCTCGGCGACCGTGACGGTGTCGTGGCGCGGCCGCAGCTCGGGTGCGTCGGCACCGAGCCAGCGCGTGATCGCGTGCGCGTGGGCCGAGCCGCGGACCTGGCTCACGTGCACGCCCATCTCGGCCATCTCCTGGGCCCAGGAGTCGTCGACGGTCAACCGGACCGCCCGGGCGCGGTCGGGCAGCCAGTACGCGCGCGAGTCCCCCACCGACGCGACGACGACGCGCGCGCCGTCGACCACCGCCGCCACGTAGGTGCACGACGGCGCGTCGTCGACGTGCGTCGTCGGCACCGCCACGACCGCCTCGTTGGCCCGCTCGGCGGCCTCGGTGAGCAGCGCCGCCCACGCGCTGGTGCGCGCGGCGCCCTCGGCGTCGACCTCCCGCTCGCCGCCGGGCGCTCCGCCGAGCAGCGTCGCGAGGGCCGCCTCGCTCGCTGCGAGGCTGGCCGCGTCGGAGGCCGGCGCGCTCGACACCCCGTCGCACACGACGAGCGCGACGACACCGCCGGCCTCGCCGAGCGCCAGCGCGTCCTCGTTGCGCGCGTGCACCACGCCGCGGTCGCACACGCCGCCCACCGTCGGGCTCGCCGTCACCTCGAAGTGGTCGCGCTCGGAGACCGCGGGTGCCCCGCACTCCTCGCAGTAGCCGTCGTCGGCGACGCGGCCGCCGCACCGCACGCACGGCCGTGAGGGCGTCTCGGGCAGCTCGTCGGCCGCGCCCGTGCCGTCGGGCTGCGCTGCAGGGTCGGGCTCGCCGTCGATCGGGGCACCGCACTCCTCGCAGAACCGGGACCCGGCGGCGCCTGCGGCGCCGCACCGGGGGCACACGACGTCGGCCGCGTCCTCGGTGCCCTCGGTGCCCTCGGCATCGCCGTCGGCCCCGGAGTCCCCGGAGCCCTCGGCGCCGCCAGGGTCGGCGTCATCCGCCGCCGAGGACGACGCGTCGCGGTCGTGGGTCGCCGACCGCACCGGGGCCGTCGGCACGGTCGGCGGGTCCTCCTGCTCGTCGTGCACGGGCCGCGGGTCGGGGTCGGTCGTCTCGGTCACCACAGGGTCCAGTTCCGTACGGCGTTGGCGCGGTCGACGAGCGCGACCCGCTCCTGCCTCGTCGAGGCGAGCCGGGCGCGCTCGCGGTAGGCGGTCTCCAGGGCGTCGCGCAGATGCCGCTCGTCGGCCGGCACCTCCGCGACGTGCGCGCCCACGGGCGCAGGTCCGCGCTGCACCGCGTCGAGCGCCGCGTGCAGCACGTGGATGCGCAGCTCGAGCTGCTCGGCCGGTCCGAGCTGCACGCCGTCGAGGCTGCGCAGCGCGTCGTCGAGCGCGGGCAGCCCGCGGCCCGAGGCCGTGAGCGCCCGGGCCCGCTGCAGCCGTGCCACCGGGTAGGAGCCACGGGTCGGTGCGACGAGGTCGAGCGCGCGGAGCACGCCGTCGAGGTCGGCGCGCCGCTCGCGGATCCGGGTCAGCCCGAACGCGGCGGGCGCGGTGTAGTTGGCGTCGGTGCGCGCGCACACGACGTAGAGGGACTCAGCGACGTCGAGCTCGCCGCTGGTCTCGCACGCGGTGGCGAGCGCGAGCTTCGGCGCCAGCTCGCCGGGCACCTGGCCGTAGACGGCGTTGAACGACGCGACCGCGGCGTTCGCGTCGCCCGCGGCGAGGTCGGCGAGGCCGCCGACCCACACCGCCCGCCACTCCCAGGGGTCGTCGGCGAGGATCTCCGCGATCACGCTGCGGGCGACGTCGACACGGCCGGCGGCGACGGCCGCCTCCGCCAGCGCCAGCCGCACCTCGACCGTGCGCTCGGGCGCCTTGTTGAGCGCCGTCACCCGCGCCACCGGGTCCGCCACGTTGACGCCGGCGAGGAAGCTCGCCATCGGGTCGGAGGGGTCGACCTCGAGCTGGGGCAGCTCGTCCCACCGCAGCGGCCGCTCGGGCACGTCGACGGTCGGCGCCTGGAACAGCGCCGAGGCCGCCGAGGTGGTCGCGGGGCTGCCGGGGCCGCGGTCGGTCGCGACGACCTCGCGGAGCACCCCCAGCATCTGCACGCGCAGCTCGTCGACCGAGCCGAACCGGTCGTCCGGGTTGGGTGCGCAGGCCTTCGCCAGCAGCCGGTAGAAGGAGTCGTAGCGTGCGAACACCGGTGTGTCGGCGACCGGTGGCAGCGCGTGCGCGTAGGTGGTGGTGTTGCCGCGGAAGTCGAGCACGAGCGTCGCGAGCGTGCGGCCGATCGTGTAGATGTCCGACGCGACCGACGGGCCCAGCTCGGCGATCTCGGGTGCCTGGTACCCGACGGTGCCGAAGATCGGCGAGGTGTCGTCGTCGACGCGGCGCACGCCACCGAGGTCGATCAGCTTGACGCTCTCGCCCTGCTGGATCACGTTGTCCGGCTTGAAGTCGCAGTAGAGCAGGTTGTGGTCGTGCAGGTAGGCGAACGCCGGCAGCACCTCGAGGACGTACGCCAGCGCCTGGTCGACCGGCAGCGGGTCGACGACGCCACCGTTCTTCTCGCGCCGGTCGGTGAGGATCTCCTTGAGCGAGGTGCCGCCCACGTACTCCATGACCGTGTAGCCGGCGCCGTCGTGCACGACGAAGTTGTAGATCTCGACGATCAGCGGGTGCTCGACCTCGGCGAGGAAGCGCTGCTCGGCGATCGCCGCCGCGGCGGCGTCCGGGTCGTCGGCGTTGAGCAGGCCCTTGAGGACCACCCAGCGACCGGAGACGTTGCGGTCGCGCGCCAGGTAGATCCAGCCCAGACCGCCGTGCGCGAGGCAGCCGACGACCTCGTACTGCCCGCCGATGACGTCGCCCGCGTGCAGCCGCGGCTCGAAGTCGTAACGCGCACCGCACTTCGGGCAGAACCCCGAGGTCCGGCCCGGCGTGTCGCCGCGCGAGCGCCCGACCGGGCCGCCGCAGGAGGAGCAGAAGCGCTTGCGCTCCGGCACCTCGGGCACCGTCATGATCGCCTGCAGCGGGTCCGGCACCGGGGCCGGCGGCACCGTGGTGATGCCGGCGCCGAGGCGGTGCGAGCGCAGCCGGGTCGAGCCGGTGCCGACGCGCCGCGTGTGGCGGGTCCCGGTGCGCGCCGAGCCGATCGCCGCCGACGCCAGCCGCGCCGAGGAGGTGCGCGTCGAGCCGCGCTGGAGCTCGCGCACGGGCTGCGTGGCCATGGACCCCGGCGCCTCGGGCACGCCCGCGCCGAGCACCGCCGACGGCGACGCGCCCGTCGCCGCGGGTGTCGCGGTCGCGGTGCCGCCACCGCCCTCGGGCGAGCCGCAGACGTTGCACCAGCCGTCCTCGTACGTGCCGGTGCAGCCGGGTTGGGTGCACGCCGTCACAGGGTCTCTCCCCTCGATGTCCCTCCGCCGCCCGGCCGCGGACCGAGGTCCAGCGGGGCGGCCAGCCGTTCGTACTGCGCGACCAGGGCGCGCGCCAGCGGGACGTCGCACGGGGTGGTCGTCACGGCCTCCGACGCCTCGGCCCAACCGGCCCGCACGGTCGGCGAGGCGTCGCGGCCGTGGGCCTGCGCGAGCGCCTGTGCCTGCGCGAGCCGGTAGCGCAGCGACGCCCGCTCACGCAGCGGCGCCGCATAGGCCTCCTCGGCCGCGTCGACGGCGCGGGCCGCGGCGTCGAGGCGGTGCAGGTAGGCGTCGACGCCCGCGCGGTCCTGCGGCACGTCGCCGAGCCGGTCCGGGTCCGGCACGGCGAGCCGCGGCGGGTGCAGGATCTCCCGACGGCAGCGGCTCTGCAGCGCCAGCAGCGCGGGGCGGCGCGCCGCGAGGGCGTCGCGCAGCTCCGCCGCCCGGGCACGGTCGCGTCGCAGCTCTCCCGAGCGCGTCGTCGCGACGAGCAGGTCCCGGTGGGCGCGCGCGGCGTCCGCCTCGATCTCGCCGAGCGGCCCGGTGACGTCCGCGCCCCGCGACGCCTCCCCGAGCAGCCGCTGCTGGCGGGCGAGCAGCGCCGCGACCCGCTCGGTCTCCTCGGGGCGGCCGAGCGCGCGTGCGAGGTCCTCGCAGCGCACGAGGTCCGCCTGCACGCGACGCAGCCGCGCGACCATCTCGACGGTCGAGGGGTCGATCGCCAGCCACTCCCGCAGCTGGGAGATCAGCGCACCGGTCAGCCGCGCACCCTCCGGGAGCGTGACGTCGAGCGCACCGGAGCCGAGGCGGCCCCAGATCAGCCCGGAGATCCGTTCCCGCGCGGCGGTGTCGGCGCGACCGGAGTCCCACTCGCGCAGGATCGCGTCGGTCCGGGTGCGCAGCGCCTGCCACAGCGCCATCGCCAGCACGACGTCGTCGGCGTGGGCCGCGACGTCGGTCGCGCGCTGCGCGACGTCATCCAGCCGGTCGAGCTCGCCGCGCGTGCGGTCCAGCCACTCCTCGAGCGCGGCGAGGAACGCGAGCAGCTCCTCGCGCCCGGCCGCCTGCCCGAGCCGACCGGGCGGCGTCGGCAGACCGGGGGACGCACCGGAGGCGGGCCGCGGCACCGCGGGCGGCGCCGTCACGGCTCCCGCCCGTAGACCGGGGTCGGCGGCTCCGGGGCCGGGCCGAGCACGCCGAGCCACGTCTCGTACAGCTCCTGCCAGGTGCCGTCGGCGACCAGCTCCTCGAGCACGCCGTTGACGAACCGCACCATGTCGACGTTCTCGGCAGGCACGCCGATGCCGTAGGGCTCGTCGGAGATCGCCTCCCCCACCACGACGGCGTAGGGGTCCTGGGCGGCGAAGCCCGCCAGGATCGTGTCGTCACCGGTGATCGCGTCGACGCGGCCCTGCTGGAACAGCGCCAGGCATTGGCTGTGGGTCGGGGCCGCGACCGCCTCGACCGGGTACTCCTCCAGCCGGGAGAGCGTCGTCGTCGCCTGCGGCGCGCACACGCGCTGCCCCGCGAGGTCCTCCAGGCCCTGCGCGGGTGAGCCCTCGGCGACGAGCACCTTCTGCCCGGCGTGCAGGTACTCGGCGGAGAACGCGATGCTCTCCCAGCGCGTGCACGTGATCGTGAAGGTACGCGCGACGAGGTCGACCTCGCCGGACTCCAGCACCTCGAGCCGCTGCGCGGAGGTGATCACGCGCAGCTGGAGGCGGTCGGGGTCGTCGAAGATCGCGCGCGAGATCTCGCGCAGGATGTCGATGTCGAAGCCCTCGATGACGCCGGTCTCGGGGTTGCGCGCGCTCATGAGCAGCGTGTCCCCGGACACCCCGACGACCAGCGCACCGCGCTCGCGGATCTCGGCCATCGTGCTGCCGGCCGGGAGCTCGTCGGGAGCGGGCTGGGTCTCGAACGGCTCGTAGGAGGCGAGCGCGTCATCGCACTCCACGGGCGGCGCCGTCGGCCCCGAGGTCGGCTCCTCGGTGGGCTCCTCGCTCGGCGCGGCCGCGAGACCGAGGTCGTCGGCGCCGGAGCCGGTCGAGCAGGCGACCAGGCCCGTCGCCAGCGCGACGGTCGTGAGCGCGAGGGCCAGACGGCTGCGCAGCGGACGGCGGCTCATCGGTACTCCTCCCGGCGGGCCGCGGTGCCCCGCCACGCCACGACCGCACCGAGCAGGCCGGCGGCCGCGGCCAGCCACGCGGCCCGGCGCGCGTCGGAGCCGGCCCCGCCGACCTCGGCACGCACCTGCGCGGCGCCCTCGGCCACCGTGACGTCCGCCGCCTCGGCGAACGCGGCGTAGGCGGCACTGGGACCGCCCTCGTCGTCGGTGACCGCCAGCTCGACGGCCTCCTCCCAGTCGCCGCCGTCGTCGAGCGCCCGGATCTCGGCGTGACCCTCGAGCCAGTCCTCCAGCAGCGCCGACAGCCGCTGCCCGGGCTGCCGCTCGCGGTCGAGCAGGTCGGCGGCGGCCGTCGTCCGCTCGACGAACAGCGCCTCGTAGGGCGCACCCGAGCCCCGCTTGATCAGCGTGAACGACTCGAGCGTGCGCGCCTCCGCCGCGAGCACGGCCGACTGCGCGACCGCCAGCGTCGGCCGGTAGACGTCGGTGCGCACGTCGGCGGCGTGCTCGGCGGCCCGCAGCGACACCATCGCCCCGCCCACGAAGGCGACGACGAGCAGCAGCGTCGCCACGACCAGCCCGGCGTTGAGGCGACGGCGCGTCATGGCGGCCAGCCGCACCTGCACCAGCACCAGCACGACCGCGCCGACGACGACGGCCGCCAGCACCAGGGCGGCCCACCCGCCCGCGCGGAACGCGCCCGCGGCGTCGTCGGCGGCCATCTCCAGCACCGTGTCGAGGTCGACGAGCATCTGCTCCCGCACCAGCGTCGACGCCTGGTCGAGGTAGGCCGCACCCACCGGGAAGCCCTGCCGGTTGTTGACGCGGGCCGCCTCCACGAGGCTCGTGTACGTCGCCAGGTCGGTGTTGAGCCCGGCGATCAGCTGGGCGTCGCGGCCGGCGTCCTGCGACAGCTCCACGACGAGCACCGACGCGCGCTCGATCGCCTCGTCGTACCGCTCGCGGCGGTCCAGCGGCTCCAGCCCGCCGACGAGGAACGCGTTGGTCGCGGCGCCGTCGGCCTCCAGCAGCGCCTGCCGCAGCTCCATGACGGCGAGCACGCGGTCGGCGCCGTCGGCGGCGCGGCTCATGCCGCCCGCCTGCTGCTGCGCTCCGAGGAACCCGAGCAGCGCGGCCAGCAGGCAGGCGACCGTCGCGGCGAGCGAGAGCCGCGTCACGCGGGTCGCGGAGTCGGCGGTGCGCCGTGCCGACGGGGCCGGCTGCGGCGCCGCGACCACGGCGCCCTGCGGCACCGGGACGGGCGCGGGCGCCCCCGGCTGCGGCGGGGCCTGCGGCACCGGTGGTGCTGGCGTCGGCGACGTCACACGTCCTCCTCGGGGGCGATCGGGTCGGTCCGGGTCTCGGGTGCGGGCTGCGCCGTCACGACCACCGGGTCGACGTCGCCGGCCTCCTCGTCGCCGGCGACCAGGTCCTCGGGGAGCAGCGTGCGCAGCTCCTCGATCGTGGGCTGCTCGACGTCGCGCAGCCGCCACGCGTGCCGAGCGATCGCGGCGTCGAGCAGGTTCCGCACGAACCGGGCGTTGCCGAAGGTCGCGTCGCGCGGCTGCACCGAGCAGATCTCGACGACGCGGTCGAGCGTCTCGGCCGTCGGCGTGAAGTCCGCCGCGTCCGCCATCAGCGCGAAGATCTCGGCCAGCTCGACGTCGCTGTAGTCCTCGAAGTGGATCGTCGTGGAGAAGCGCGACCGCAGACCGGGGTTGGCGGCGACGAACTCAGCCATCGGCACCGGGTACCCGGCCACGATGACCACGAGGTCGTCCCGGTGGTCCTCCATCTCCTTGACGAGCGTGTTGACCGCCTCCTGGCCGTAGCTGTCGGGTGCCCCGGTGCTCGACTGCGTCAGCGCGTACGCCTCGTCGACGAACAGCACGCCGCCGACGGCGGTCTCGAGCAGCTCGGCGGTCTTGATCGCCGTCTGGCCGAGGTACCCCGCGACCAGCTCGGAGCGGTCCACCTCGACGAGGTGCCCGGTGCTCAGCAGCCCGAGCGCGCGGTAGATGCCGGAGACGAGCCTGGCCACCGTCGTCTTGCCGGTCCCCGGGTTGCCGACGAACACGAGGTGCCGCGTCAGCGTCGGGCGGGTGAGGCCCGCCTCGACCCGCAGCTTCTCGACCCGCAGCAGCTCGACCTGGCGGCGCACCTCCGCCTTCACGCGGGCGAGGCCGACCAGACCGTCGAGCTCGGCCAGGAGCTCGGGCAGGCTCCGCTCCTGCTCCGCGTCCTCGGCCGCGGCCGGCTCGGCGGCGGTCTCCCCCGCGGGCTGCTGCTCCCCCGCCGCGGACGCCCCACCGGTCGCCGGCGCCTCGGTCGCCGCCGGCGCCCCGCCGCGCCCGAGCGCGGTGAGGATCGTGTCGACGCTCGGCACGGCGGGCTCGGGCAGGCCGGGCCGCAGCGCGGTCAGGCCGGCCTGGGCCTCGTCGAGGCGCCGGAGCACGTCGGCGGTCCGCGCGCTGCGGTCGGCCGCAGCGGACACCTCATCCGGCAGCACCGGGCCCGTCACCAGCGTCGACGCCGGCGTCACGCCCGCCGGAACGCTCGCGGCGGCCAGCTGGGCCGCCGCGGTCGCCGCGGCACGCGGTGCGACGTGCGGACCGGGGGTGCCGAGGGCCGC